>JBMONS010000023.1:0-11094 GCA_049323635.1 Thermodesulfobacteriota bacterium | reverse complement strand
GCCTTGTTGCATCAAGTCTTCACGGTCCATAAGTACCTCCAGCAGCGGCTAATTCAGTCGTTAGAACTCATGCAGATCAAAAGCATCACGGGATCAACCTGCCCTGACGCTGCGCGCCACGACGATCCAGTCCGTCCAACTGGATGGGCCGTCACCGGATAGCCGAACGCTGCGGCCAGGGTGGTGATACGGAAGCGGCGCAAAAGTGGTGCGGCCAATGCTGTCGAACTCGCGGCGAATGAAGGTCGCTAGCTCGCTGTCGGTGAACCACACAACCCAGCCCGACGTGGCCGCATGAAACAGGTGCGCAAGCTCCACGGCCTGCGGCTCACTCAGCGCCGCATAGCCAAGCTCGCGGGCATTCGCTCCATCTCTGCGATCTTTCGCATTCTCATCGTGCCCTTTATGCGTGCGCTCGCTGTACGGCGGATCAGTAATCACCGCATCCACCTTCGGCAGCGTCGGCAACACTTCCCGGCAGTCGGCCAGGTAAAGGGTTGCGTTGCCTATCGTTTCAATTCGCATGTGGTTCCTCGGTAGATCGGCATGAGTTCTAACCAGTCATTCAAGCCGAGGCCGTTTCACGGCCCGGCTTAATTCCAGCGTTAGTGCGCCAAGCGCAGCTTGGCGCTTCTTATAGGGTGCCCTGCCGGCAATGAAGGCAGGAAGTCCCACGATCAAAATATCCGCATCTGCCGGTCATCCGGCCTGCCAAGCACCGCCCAGACCGTCCTTTCACTCACCCGGCGCCTGGAGCCGAGCCACTCCCTCGCTGCCAGGTCACGGACAATCCGAGTTGCCGTTTCACCGGCGGCCGTCCGTCTGTCGAATTCCGAGCGCATCAGACTGTTGCGGTACTCGTCGAACCACTTGTCCAGATTATGGCAGTAGATGGCGGCGCCGCGAAACTCGTTGGCCAAGGCAAATGTCGCGCGTGTCGCGAGCATCGTAGCGACTCCGGCCATATCCGGCCTGGCTGAGGCTATCTCTCCGGCAATGATCTCGGCAACCTGGCACAGATCCCCAGGCAGCTCCTCGATGGAGGGCAGGGCGTCTTCCGGGAGCTCGATAATGTCCGGCATCCGGCTCTCCTCGCTCATTCCGGCTCCGGGTCCAGGCCGGCGTCGTGGCACCGCGCCCGCAGGTCGGTGATCAGCACGAACAGGTCGCGGTCTTCCAGCCACTCGAAACGATCCACGCCGAACTGCCGTTTGCACCGGGCGTGCAGCTTGTCCACGTCGTAGCCCAGGGCATTCCACAAGGCCAGGGCATACCGCTGCTGTCTCGCCGCCGGTCCCGGCTTGATCTCGATGAAGTTGTCCCGCTTGCGCTTGGCGCCGGTGCGGCCATTCTTAACCACGGTGGTCTTCCTGGGCTTCCACCCCTTGGCGCGAAACTGATTGAGCAAGACGGTGACCTGGCGCGGCTGGAGATCCTTGGCGCTCTCCACCCCGAAATGCAGATGTAGCATGGTGCGATAGGCATCGTCATCCATGCCCAGCTCTTTCTTGGCGATGTGGATCTTGGCGAGATCTGCGCTACTCGGCATATCATTCACCTCTGCGGATGGTCAGATTGATGTCGATGCCTCGATGCTTTTTGTCCGCCACCCAAGCGACCCACAACCAGATTGCGACGTTGACATCGCTCATGATCAGATCTTTGGTGTGTGGCGAATCGCCCAGCGCCGAAAACACGGTAAGGGCTACACATCCCGCAAACGAGACCAAGTAGTTCATTCTCCATCCCCCATCAGCTTTGCCAGCGGGTTGGTGCTGGCAATCCGTGGCCGCGCCGGCGTCGCGCCGCTCATTGCATCCTCGTTGCGCTGGCGCTCGCCCTGGGCGTCCGCCTCGTCGGCAAGCTGCCAGGCCACCAGGCGTAGGTAGTTGTGGTTCGGCATGGGCCGGGTGATCCGGTCGCGCCGGGCCACCATCTGCTCCATGGCCGTGGTCCAGATCCGAGGCGGGCATGGCCGGGCAGGCTTGCCCTGCACCTGGACGTAGCCCGAACCAGTGATGGCGGCCAATTCGGCCACCAGCTTCCCCGCCTTCTTC
The DNA here is from genome assembly GCA_049323635.1 of Thermodesulfobacteriota bacterium. Classification (GTDB taxonomy): domain Bacteria; phylum Desulfobacterota; class Desulfobulbia; order Desulfobulbales; family Desulfurivibrionaceae; genus JBMONS01. Next base: position 9,037 of record JBMONS010000023.1, on the reverse strand, counting down.
CAGGTCAAGGCCCGGCTTTCCGGCCGGAACAGACCGAGGTACGGCAGCACCGCCTCCGGCAGGGGTGCGGGCATCGTGGCCACGGCAAGCAGCAGCTCACGGGCCTCGGCATCGTTGAGCCATGCCTCCGCCGAAGCTGTGAGGCCGCACCCAGGGCAAATCAGTCGCATTGGAACTCCTCATGGGCAGGCAACGCGTCCTGATGGGTGCCAGGCAACTCGATGGAGATACATGCGATCTCAATATCCAACGTGCCGAACACGTCGAGGATAGCCTTCTTGTATGTGCTTCCGAAGGTGGACCCGTGCTGCCGTTTGAATTTCCAAATTCGACCAGGCATACGATTCTTTTTTCCGTACCCCTTGCTCAGAATGACATCGCGTCCAACCTTGCATGTCTTTTCGTTCCAACGGCGTCCATACCGGCGCAACTCATCGCGCTTGCTGCCGTCAGCAAATGCGACGAAGTATTCGGTTTTCAGAGGGATAAAGAGCGGCTTCATCGTTTCCTCGCACTCAAGCTGTATCTCCACCGGGCACCAGTCGCACCAGCCTCCAGGGCATGGGTGCTCAAGCCCGGTCAAACCTTTCTCCACTGGCAACTGGCACACACAGCCATCTTTCCCCGCGCCTCCCGGCACCACTCGACGCTGGCGCCGGCGTAGATCCCGGTGGTCGGCCAGGCCGGACAGCCAACCAGCCGCACTCCAGTGCTGCGGGTACGCGGCTTGATGATCACCGGCTTGGGCCGCCTGGGCGGCGGGGCTTCTTCTTGTGGTTGCTCGATGGGTTCAGCGTTCATTGTTATTCTCGGCTGCATCATCAGACCCAGGCAGCCACGCCTGGATGACCGGGCCGGAGCCCGGTTTCGCTTTCAAGATGTGACCATCCACACAACTTCCTCTGTTTCCTTATACTTGAGCTTTTGCAGTAAAAGTGGTGTTCCGAACTCATCGCCTATTGGCTCCGCGTCAGAAACACCGAACAATGCCTGTCGCAAATCTCCGACGGTTTCAATCCCGGTAATTTCAGTGAGTACGGTAAGTGGCATGGCCGTCACACCCCCGAAAAATCCAAGGCGATCTGCTGATACTCGCCCTTGTCATCCCGCTCATACACCCGGTAGTACGTGCAAGAGCCGGTGACCGTCATCGCGTCGCCGATCGCCTCCATGGCCCGCTTCCAGGTCTCGTCCTCGATCTTGAGCTGGCGCAGGGCCAGAATGCGCTTGGCGTTGATCCGGCCCTTCTTGTCCACCTGGAAGGCATTGTCGATGAGCGCCCGGATCTCGGCCCGGCTGTCCTTGGTCCACTCCCGCAGGCATTCGTCGATCAACGCCTTGGCCGCCATCAGCCGCTCGTCGAACTCCAGGCGATCGGCCACGGCCCGCAACACCTTGAACCGGCCGTCAAAGCTGGTGAGGCTCACGTTGCCGGAATCCCCGCCCAGCTTCGCGCCGTACTTCTCGGCGGAGAGATCCAAAAACGCCTGCACGTCGCCGGACACGGTCTGCTTGAAGGTGGTGAGCATGGCGCTGACCTCCTTGGCCCGCTTCGTCACGTCCTGGACAAACTTGTCGCGGAGCAGATCAAGCTCCTTGATGGACTCGATGGGCACCAGATTGCCCACCCCGTTTCGCATGTAGCCTTCCGGCACCGCTTTCTCCTGCATCGCCTTCCCTCCGTATGTTTCCAGCACCTTGGCCTCGATCGCCTCGGTGCTTCCGTTGTAGGTGCCGGCCAGCACCTGGCTGATCGTGGTCCCGCTGTATCCGATCCGGCGGCCAACCGCCGCCTGGCTTCCCTCCGTGATCACCGCCTTACGCAGCAGGCTTTTCCAGTCCATCGGACTCGCCCTCCTTGGCCTTGCGCCGCATCAGGTTCTCCATCCGCTGCACCTGCAGGTAGTTGTTGATCCTGGTGTGCGCCGCCTCGGCCGCCATGGCGATGAGCCGCAGATCGTCGTCGCTCATCTCCGCCGTGGCGCGATCGCAACAGAGCGTCTCGGCCAGGGTCTGCAGCACGTCCAGCGCATCCAAACGGTAACCGCCGGCAATATCTCCCACCGGGACCGGCGGAGTCTGGTTGCCAGTCAGCAGCGACCGCGCCTGCACCTGGATGTTGCGCAGGGTCACCAGCCCGGCCTGATTGAGGCCAAGGCTGGACAAGGCCCCCTGCAGCTCCACCACATCGTCGATGATCGCCAGGGCCACACCCTGCACCCGTAAATCAACCGGCATCATGCCGATCACTCTTGCTTGTTCACCCATTGTCCACCTCCAGATCCTCAATGGCCTTGGCAGCCCTGCCGAGCAGCCCTTGAGCCGTCGCAATGTCCGCCAGTGCCTGATTTTTCTTTTTCAGCCTCAACTCCCGCAGCCTGGCGGCCTTGGTGTCGTCAACCGGCAGCTTCACCGGGTCGTTGATCATCCTCCAAACACAGGGCTGGTGCGCACCACCGGACGGCCTGATCTTTTCAACTACCCCGTTGGCCTCCAGCATACGGAAGAATTCCCTGGCGTACTCAACGGCTGCGCCGGTCAATTCGACCATGTCCTCAACCGTCGCCTGGCGCCTGGCCCGCAGGATGCGCCACATCTTTTGCTGAAGCTGCGAGTCGTCGACTGGCGCACTGGCAATGGCATACAACCCGCGTTCAAGGCGGGTCAGCTTGCCGGATTGGGCGAGGTCTTTGAGGGTAGGAGCCACCTGGCGTTGTTCCTTCCTCGTCTGAATGAACATCGCGCCGTAAACATCTTTCGCCCGGAACTCCGGCAGGGAGGATGCCACTTCCTGGCACGCCGCAAACACTTGACCTGCGAACGATTTGTGCGCCATGGCTCCTCCTTACCCGTGCAGACCGGCCTTGGTCGCCGTGCTTGCCATTTCCGGGGTGATCTCCTTGGTCCCCTTGGCGTTGGCATACTGGACCAAGGAGAGCAGATCCCGGCGGACGATACGGAAATCCCCCTCGGACGCCTTGTGCAGCACCGCCGCCACCCTGGGATCGATGGCCAGTTCCGCCGCTTCCTTGGCGTAGATGATCACGTCCGCCGGATCGATGGGCTTGAACTCGATCTGCTGGTAGGTCCGCGACCAGACACGGCGGTTGCGACGCATCACCGTCACCAGCTCCTCCTCGCCCACCAGCACGAACGGCGTGGCGGAAAGATCGGAGAGGTCGCGGACGAGATCGAGAAAGAAGGACGGCATCTTCTCGATCTCGTCGATGAAGACTGGCTTTTTGCTCGCCATGAGGAGCGTGACAGCCTCCTCGAATGCAGCCCCCTTGCGCTTCGGCGGGGATATGCTCCCAAGCTCGCGGCACAGGGCGGCCAGGAAATTGGTTGGGCTCCAGATCGTCACCGCTCGCAGGTACACCCCTCCCTTTTGCGCGTGGTACCATTGCGAGGTGCGGGTCTTTCCCCGCCCGGCCCTGCCGTAGACCAGGCCGAGGCGGCCTTCGCCCGCCGCCATATCGAGGCCGTCCATCATCACCTCGAAGTTACGGACGTTCTTGGTCTTGACAAAGACCGGTTTCACCTGTATTGCTTTCATTCTCTTTGTGCCTCCTTTTGTGGGGGGTTGATTCGTGAGGGCGGATGTGGCTGCATCCGCCTTTTTTTATTGCTGCGCCTGGCACATGCAGGCGAAAACCGCTTCCCGTTGCTCGTAATACTCCTTGTTGCGCTCGTACTCCGGCGTCAGCTCGAAGTAGCGCATGAACGCTTGGTAGTCCTTGCTGATCAGCACGCCTTCCGCTCGCAGCTCCAGGAGCTTCTCGTAGCGGTCGCCGTCCTTCATCTGCCCCAGCTGCCGCCTGATGTCGGCGGCCTCGTCCACAACCTCGATCTCCGCCACCTCCGTCATGATCCGCTGTTCATCGACAACGGTCAGCTCGGTCGACCTCTGCGGCAACTGCTTGACCTGCGCAGGTCGGCCGCTGGTGTCGATACCGATCTCCGCCAGTCGGCGGTTGTGCTCCGGGAGCACATGGCGTTCAAGCATTTCTCTGGCGGTGGCGCTTGCCTCTTTCTCCTGCCGCTTTTTGAACTCGGCGGCCAGGCGGAGGCGCTCGCGGTCCTCGTCGGTACCCAGGATGGTGGCGGCCGGATGGATGCCTTCCACCTGGCTTGCCGAGCAGATGTAGGTGCCGTCTTGCTCGAAAACATGGATGCCGGACAGGTCTTGCAGGTCGTAGCGGATGACCACCGGGTGCCGGCGGCCATAGAGGGCCGGATCGTAGTAGTTGCGGCCCTGGAAGTTGATGCCGTTGCGGTTGATGTGACGGATCTCCATGCTCATCATCAGGAAGGAGAGGGCGGCCTGGTCTACGCCTGGTCCGCGTCCATCCATGAACAGCTCGATCGGGGCAGCTCCGGCCAAGTGTCCGCGCTGCGGCCGCTGGGCATAGACGTCAAACCAGGCGGCGATGGCACGGTGCGCCTCTTCCATGGTGAGAATGTGCCCGCCGGTGGCCTTCTCGTGCAACTTGCGGTGCAGCCGTTCGCCGCGCATCATCCGGGGCGGCTTGTTCTCGATGGATGTACCGGTGTAGGTCGGGCACCAGCGCTCCAACTCGGCAAAGGAGCCGAAGAACCGCTCAACGGTCTTGGATTGGCCGTGGTACGGCCAGGCAAAGATGGTCTTGATCCCCAGGCGCTCGTAGAGGCCTGCGAAACCGGCCTCCTCGAAGTTGGTTCCCTGAAAAAACCGGCTCTTGAAGGCCCGGCCGTTGTCCAGGTAGACCACCTTGGGCAGCTTGCCCAGGCGGATGATGGCCCGCCGCAGGGCGCTGGAGATCGCGGCCGTGTCCTCGGTGGGCATGATCTCCCAGCCCAGCGGGATGGACGATTTCATGTCCAGGAAGCAGATCAGCGTCATGCGCTTGGGCTTGCCGGTCCAGGGGTTCACCACCTCGAAGTTCAGGGTGTGGCCGTCCGCCACGATCACGTCGCCCACGTTGATCAGGCGGTAGTCCCGCTCGATGTAGAAGGCGCACTTATCGTTCCACGCCTTGGCGCCCTCGCGGTGAAATACCCAGATGTGGTGGTTGCGGGAGGCCCAGTCGTCAAGCCAGCGACGATAGGTGGCCTCGGAATGGCCGTTGCTGATGCCCTTGGTTCGCATGATGCTGTGCGCCATGCGGATGGCCTCGGCGATGCGAGGCTTGTTCGGGTGCAGGGCGCAGCGCAGCAGGATATCGGTCTGTTCCTCGGTGAGGCCGCGCTTGCCCTTGCGGCAGGAGCCGCGCCGGTCCGCAAGGCGGAGGGTATCGCCGGACGCCTGTTTGATCTTGCGCTTCCAGCCTTCGATGGTCTTCCAGGAGAGTTCGCCCAGAGCGGCGTGGATCTCGGGGAAGGCGATGCCGGAGTTGTAGGCGGTCATGAAGTCGTCGCGGGCCTGATCCTTCTTTCCCCACGGCGCGTTGGCCAGGGCTTGGAGGTAGAGACGGAGCAGATCCGCCTTGAGCATGGCCTTCTTGCTCTGGTCCTCGCTCACCGCTTCCGGCTTTGGCATTGCCTGGGGTGCGACTGGTAGCAAGGCGTCTATCTGGTCCATGTCGCGGATGGCCTTGTTGATCACAGGCGGCAGCAGCTCGGCCAGGTACATCTTCTGCTGGCCGCCGCGCACCTTCTGCCAGAAGAAAGGCCAGTTCTCCATGGCAGCCCGACGGGCGATATTTCGCTCCGTACCCGGCAGCATCGCAAGGCCGAGCCTGAGTAAATCCTTTGCCGAGTAGGCCGCCTGCATGGCTTTACTCCGCCTGCTCCGTGGCGGCTTCACCCTCAGTGAGCACCGAGAGTAGCGACTTGACGTACTTGGTGATCACCGCCTTGGGAGTCGCCTTGTATCCGGCCTCTTTCTCCTTAAGGATCTGTTCCATCAGAGCGTCGAAGGCCATCTTGAAGTCGGCGGTCACGTGCTCATGCGTCAGGCGGGCTTGGGCATTGCGGATGGAGGTGGTGACCTCCTCGCCAAGGTACTTCTTGACCACCTTGTTGACATTGCCAGCGGTGACCCGGCCATTGCGGGACGCCTCCACGGCAGCCTGCCAGACAACGAACTGCTGCTCCGGCCGCAACCGGGCAAGGGGGCGAGCTTGCGCCTCATTCATCGGCACCAGGTCGATGCACCCATCCTTTTGTGCACAATTGTTCACATTCTCCACCACCGCAGCGGCGTCGATGAGCTGGTAGGCGCGGCGAACACCGATGTCAAAGATCCGCTTGACGTAGCTTTCGAAGGTGCGAGCCCGATCCCGGTACAGTTGCCGGTCGCGGATCTCGGCCAAGGCCTGGCCGACCTGGACAAACGACTTGAAGTTGGCGACCACCACCCCTTCAAGCTGCTCCAGCCGTTTCTGTTCGTTGACCGACAACGGCTTGTCCTCCTGACCACTGACAACGACTTCCGCTGCTCCCATCACTCCCTCCATCCTTCGTTTTTCTCCAGCCTTGTGCTACTCTGGAAAGCGCCAACCAACCATTTCACACAAGGAGGAGAAGTCATGTCCGACAAGAAACGAGAACTACCACCATTGCCGCCGTTCACTCTGGAAGAAGCGGAACAATGGATGCTGCGACTGGAAGAAATAGCCACCACTGAACGCGATCTTGGCGAAGCAACTCGCCACATCCTCGGCAACCTGCTGCTGGTTTTGCACCGCAGCAAATTCATCGACGCCCCCGAGTTTTTACGGTGGATACAAACGGGCATCCCTGGCATTGAGGAAGCGAACGTCCGCATAGCTGTTGAGGTGCTGACAACGGCGCTGCTTGCCGGGCTAAATGAGCAAACGCTCGCGGGGACAGATCCAATTCGCGGCACGTCGGTGCATTAGGGGAGAGTAGCAACTCCAGCCTTTGCGCTTTATAGGCATCCATTACGTCAATCCTGATCGGCCGTCCGTAAAGACGATGGGGAGCAGTCGTGTTCATGCCGCCTCCCTCATATCCGCCGGCAAGCCCAGATACCTTGCCGGGCAACCTTTATTGAACAGGTACTGAAGCACCCGCCTGTTGTTCCGCCGCCCCGCGATGGTGTCGCCGACCACGCCGTGGTTGGCGAATTCCAAGGCCCGCTGGATCTGCGCAACCGTTATCTTCTTGCGCTTCATCCAGATTTCGATTTCGAGAGTGTTTCTCATGGCAAATCGGCCTCCAGATCACGCATCTTCTTGCGCAGTCCCTTGGCCTGATGGTAGGCACGCGCCCATTTGAGCAGCTTGACATCCTCTGCGCCGATGGCCATGCCGCCCATGGGGCGGAGCATGATGGCGATTGGCTCGATATTGCCGGTTGCGGCGCAGAAGATTGAGAGGGCTGCAAGATGGGGGTAGTGAGTCGGCTCGTTGACATTCAGCCACTTCTCGAAGAGATCCTTGGAGAGTTCTCGAGCCTTCTTGTTGAGCTGGACGCCGTAACGCCCCGCCAGGGTGTTCATGCGATCGAGCAGCTGTTCTCTCGAATAACCAGAGTCCCTGGCCGCCTGATTCATTGCCGATTTCACGTCTCGGACAACGGTAGCAAGGGTTGATTGCTCGAAGAGGTTGAGCTGAGTTGGCTTCAATTCGGTTTCTCCATCCGCAGCTTTCGCGTTCCGTATCCGAAATAAGACAAACACCGGACATTGACCCGTTTCCGTAAGACAGGTATCATACAGAAACAGGGTCAATCGTCCCTGTATGCGTTCGGTATAGTCCTTATAGGAAAACACATCAACAACTATTTTTCCATTTCGGACTTTTATGGCGCGGGCGAAATGTATTGAGCTGTAAAAAATTGCGCAATACCAAGGTGATGTGAATATATTTTCTATTTTAGAAAATTTCGGGCTTTATTTCTATCTTTACAAAGTGAAAGTCCGAAAAGGGAAATGGTGGGAAGGTGAATTTTGATGAGGTTTGGGGACGCATCAGAAAAGCCACAGACCTGACGTCCTTCACGGAGCTTGCCGCTGCCGTTGGCGTGCAACAGTCCGCCGTTTCTAAGGTAAGAAAAAAGGGAGAATTTCCGCCTGGCTGGATTTTTTCCTTGGCGACACGTTATGGGCTTACCTCTGACTGGGTCGCCAGGGGGGAAGGCCCCATGCGTCGTGGAGAGACCGCACCAGCCCCGCAACAACCAAGCCAGTCATTCCAGCCCCAACAAGCCCTTCCCGCAGCCGGAGAATTCCATCTCAGCATGGGCGACAGCATGGAGCTGCTCGTCAATATCCACAAATCAGGCAATAACGTGCTGATCCGCGCCATCAACGCCAATCTCATGGCCTTCAACGAGGCAATAGAGAACCGCGAGCGCGCCGAGACCACGGTCAACGCCATCGCCGAAATGCGCGAACAGATGAATATTATGAAGGGAGAGATTGCCAACCTGAGGCAAGAGAACCAAGCCTTGCAGCGAAAGCTGCTACCAAGCGACGACAGAGAAACACAGGAGGCGGCAGGATAAAGGGCGGAGGGGGGGTAGCATTACGGAAGGCCGCTCATATTCAAGCTGGCCCACTACCAATGGTCGCGCAGCCATGACAAAAAAATCGTCTATCCGTTTATGGTGATTCACTAATCACTGCAGGTCATCCATAAGTCATCTCGAGTGCCGACGTTAATGCGCTACCCAAGGAGGCAACATGAAGCATTTCCCCGCGTTGATCGCTTTTGCCATCATGAGTTTAAGCGTAACCGCTCAAGCAGAGACTCCAATCCCTCGGAGCGTAGCCGGTGACAAAGGGAAATATTTCCTCATGGAATCACAGAAGAAAGGCAGCATCGTACGCGCATTACATAAGCGTGTCGGCACTGACGGCATTGCCGGATACACCAGAACGGAGACAAACTGCTCGACGATGCAAATGCGTGAAATTGGCTATAGCGAAGAATCGCCAGCAGCGATCAAAGAAAACCCGACCCAGTGGAGTTGCCCCTATGAAACCGGACACCTGGTTTCGTGAGAATAACGTCTGATGTACTCCCTTGGAGAGTGCATCTTCAAGCCCTTATGCGGATGATGCTCGTTATAATCCTCAAACCACTTTGGC
>JBMONS010000022.1:0-74187 GCA_049323635.1 Thermodesulfobacteriota bacterium | reverse complement strand
ACAAAGGGTGATCCGCTTTCCCTGCTTCCTGAGACGCTCGACTTCCTGTTGGAGTTGTTGAAGGGGGAGCACCTTCATGCAGGATCACCTTTCACGGTCATGTCAATGGGAGTTCGGCCGCCATCCATCCAGACAGGGATGCCCCATCGCTGATGGCATCCTTTTGTTCCAGCGCCATGACCCGGTCGGTGAGATAATGGAGGATCACGGCATGGGAGGTTTCAACCAGGCCATACTCGTCCCGCTCCACATAAAAGTTGACATCTCCCAGTTCCCGAAGCGGGTTGGCCGGCTCAAAACCGGAAAGAGAGACGATCTTGCAGCCGCGTTGCCTCGCGACACGCACCGCCCTCAAAATGTTGGGAGACGCCCCCGAACTGCTGATGGCGAAAAGCAGGTCGCCATCCTCGGCCCACTGGGCAATGGGGCGCTCAAAGACACGTTCATACCCGTCATCATTGGCAATAGCGGTCAGGAGAGAAGAGGAGTCGAAAACCATGGCGCGCAGCCCGACCGCCTTGGCCAAATCGTTTTGGAAGTGGGATGCCATGGCGGCGCTTCCGCCGTTGCCGACCACAAGCACCTTGCCTCGGCTGGCTTTGACGGCCCTCACCATTTCCACCACCAGCGCGGCCCCAGCATCGAGGGATATCGCCTTGCCGTGCCGGACAGTCACTCCGGCCCCCAGCATCAGCCTGCAAAGATGATGGACATACTCACTCAACGATCCGCTCATCCAGCTCCTCCCTCTCCATCATCATGACTCTTCCCTCTCCCCTATCGGACAATCCGGCGCGGCCCATGACTGTATTGGGAAAACATCGATCATAAATTTCACGCAACCAGCTCCCGCAGACAATCAGGTCGATCGACGGGAAAAATTCGACGCATCCCCAGCGCACCGCGCATCTCAGGGGAAGATGATCAACAAAACACTACCTGACCACTTCAGTACGGTCAAGCGCCTTATGTCGGCAAAAAGAAAGGGGCGACGATCGCAATCGATCGTCGCCCCTGTTGAGGTTATTGTTCTTTCCATGCCCCCTTGAGGGGATCAATTCACATTCATCCCCTCAAGGTCCCTCAACTTACCCCTGCAGCAGGCTCAGAACGTTCTTGGCGCTGGCGTTCGCCTGAGACATCGCGAAGGAACCAGCCTGGTTCAGTACCTGCATCTTGGAGAAGTTGGCTGCCTCCTCGGCGAAGTCAACGTCGCGGATGGAGGATTCCGCCGAAGCGATGTTGACCTTGGTCGCCGACAGGTTGGCGATGGTGGAGGTCAACTGGTTCTGCACAGAACCCAGGTCGGAACGGGTCTTGTCCAGGTTCTTCAGCGCCGAGTCAGCCAGGGCGATGGCAAGCTGCGCACCCTCCTGGGAGGTGACGTCGATGTCGGACAGCCGGAACTTAGACTTGTCAGACAAGGTTGTCGTCGCGGTCGCGCCAGTTCCAGCAGTGGCGGCGTACGACAAGGTGCTCAGCTGGGCAATGACCGAATCCGCCTTCAGGGTCATGGAGTTGGTGAGGTAGTTGGTGCCAGAGGTGATTGCATCACCGGCAAGCACGGTCCCGGCCTTCAACAGAACCCCGCCCTGTACCCAGATGTCGTTGGTCAGCACGGTCCCTGCCTTCAGGGTGGAGGCAGATACCAGGATGGAACCAGCGGCAAGGGTCATATCGGTGCTCAGGGTGGCATTGCCGGAGATGGCTACGTTGCCGCCAAGAGTGGAACCCTTGCCGATATCGGTGCCACTGACCAGCACTGAGCCAGCCTTCAAGGTCATGTCGGTCGAGACGGTTTCGCCGTCGGACAATTTGACCTTGATGCCGAGAGAAGAACCGACCTGAATAATGGTGGTCGCGCTACTGGAGATGACGGACCCGGCCTTCAGAGTCATGTCCACGGATGCGGTCATGGCGTCGGAAAGCCTGATATCAACACCCGCATAGGAGCCGCGGGTGAGCGAGGTGCCGTTGCTGACAAGCACGGAGCCGGTCTTGGCCACCCAGTCGGTAGACATGGTCAGAGCGCCGTCCACGGTGACATCGCTGGCCAGAACATCGCCCTGGTTGTAGGTGGTGGAACCATTGACCCACAACTGACCCACGACGGTGCCTGCCGCCAGGGTGGAATCGGAGGCGATGATGGAGCCGGTCTTGAGCAAACTGTCGGCGCTGGTGGTCACGGTGGAGAGGATTTGCGCCGTGCCGCCAAGAACCGTGCCCTTTTCGATGAGGGAGCTCGAGCCAAGCACCGAACCGGCGGTCAGGATGGAATCCGCGGTGGTGGTGGCGCCGGCGCCGCTGGCCATGTTGGTGCCGCTCAACTTGAAGCCGAGGGTGGAACCCGCAGCCAGCTTGGAGCCGGAAACCAGGATGGAGTTCTTCGTCAGGGTGCTGTCGGTTCTCCAGGTGCTGTCATCCGCCAGAGCGATGGCCGCGGTGGTGCTCAGGGTTGCGTTGTCCGCCGCGTCGCTGATCTTGATCTCGTTGGCGCCGGTCTGGAACAGCTTGATCTCGCCAAGGGTGGCAAGGTTGCTGCCGGCCAGGGTGACGCCGGTGTCGCCGGTCACTTTGATGGCGCGACCGTCGTTTGAAGTCAGGGTCAGGTAGCCAGCCTCGTCCACGGCGGCGGTAACGCCATGCTGGCTGGACTTCTGATTGATGGCGCTGACCAGCGAACCGTCGGCATCATTGGCCACTACCGCCAAGGAACCGATGGTGACGCCGTTGATGGCGAAGTCGCTGCCGGTGGTGCCGGCGGCAACCGCATTATTGGAAGACACCGCCACGAACGCCTGGGCGGTAACGCCGGTAAGGTCGGCAACCTTGTTGATGGAGTCCGCCAGAGCAGCGATGCTGTTCTCGCGGGTGTTATCATAGGCCAGGGTCTGGGACTGGATAGACACATCCTGGTTCTGGAGGTTGGAGTAAATGGACAGTCTCACCTCGCCAACGCCGGAGGGCGTCATGGTGGCGGTGGAAACATGGCCGATCTTGGTGCCCTCGGTGGAACCGATGGAGATACCCACGGTCTCACCGGTGTAGGCGCCAACCTGGAAGGCCTTGTTGGTGAACTGGCCGGAAAGCAGCTTCTGGCCGTTGAACGCCGTGGTCTTGGCAATGGTGTTCAACTCTTCCATCAGCTTGTTGATGTCCGCCTGGATCGCCTTACGGGACTCAGTGGTCTGGCCGTCCTGGGCCGCCTGAATGGACTTGGTCTTGATGGTGTTGACGATCTTGATGGACTCGTCCAGGGCGCCGTCAGCGGTCTGCACCATGGAGATACCGTCGTTGGCGTTACGAATCGCCTGGCCAAGGCCAAGATACTGGGACTTCAGCGAGTCGGCGATGGCCATACCCGACGCATCGTCGGCGGCACGGTTGATCCGGAGACCGGATGACAGTTTTTCCAACGAGCCAGACAGGCCGTTGTCGTTTTTAATCATGTTGGTGTGCGCAGTCAAAGCCGCAACGTTGGTGTTGATTCTCAGTGCCATGGTGTTGCCTCCATCCTTGTGGTGTGTTGTTCCGGGAGAATCCTTTCTCCCTCGGTTGAAATTCGGTGAACTGCCCAATCCGGTACTTCAGGAATTTCGTCGCCCCGTGCCTCGCCTCACCTCCTTTGCGTCATGGCGTAAGCCCTTCGCCGCCGCCGATGCAGCAGAGGCATGGACGGCGGACGGAATCCACAACTTCTTCATCCGTCCTATCGGCATTCCATTTCCGGTCTTGAACATTTTTTTCGTCCCGCTCCCGCTTGTTCCGGCTTCGACCCTCTTGGCGCGCTGAATACTGCTCGTTGATTCTCGGCGAGCGCCCCTGCACGCCTCGGCAGACGCAAAATCCCTGCGCAATGGGAAACCCGAACCAGAACTCAACTCCGGGCATCCTGCTAGCTCGGCCATTTTTTCAAAAAAAAGGCCGCCGGCGTCAGCATGGACACCGGCGGCCCTGATTCCGCCACAAACAGACTGCCGGACTATCCGGCAACAGACTTCTATCGCACCCCGCACACCTCCAGCAACCCCTGCCGGGCGCCGGCATGGGCAGGCTCCCTGGACAGCACCGCCTCGTAGGCGGCGGCCGCGCCTCCCATATCCCCTCCAGCCCGATAGGCGTTGCCCATCCTGAACAAGGAATCAACTCGCCCGGGAATGGACAGGAAACACCGTTCATAGGCCAGTACCGCGCCGGCATGATCTCCGGCGGCAAACAGCATGTCGCCGATCTCCTCCCACAGCATGGCGGCCTGAGGATCAAGCGCCACCGCCTCCCCGAGCAGGGCCACGCTCTCGTCCGGGCGGCCAGCGTGCAAGAGAACCCGCGCTTTCATGGACATGAGATGGGGATTGTGCGGCTCTTTGGCCATCGCTTCATCGAGCACCCCAAGGGCTTCGGACGTATCACCACCGGCGAGCGCGCTTTGGGCCGCATACGATAAAATCTCCGGGAAAAACCGGGCAAGCGGCCGCCAGGCACTACAAATAGTTGAAAATTTCTCCAGAAAATCCGACGAGGAAAGACGTTCCAATTTGCCGCGATGTTTCTCCCAGAGCACCCTCAATGAAGCAGGAATGTCGTCCTGCCCCTCCAGCAAGGCGGCAACCCGCCCCAGCCACACCGGGAGCAGATGCAGGAAGTTATCCCCGGTTTCCTCCTCATTGCCGTACCTGTCCGCATAGGCGACCCAGCAATCGACATTTTCAAAACGGATGTCGGCCACCTCGGCGGCGGCTTCCGGCGCCAGGACAAGCGCCCTGTCCCACGCCTCCCGGGCCGCGCCCATGTCGAGCAGCCCGGCATACGCGGCACCGGCCATGATGCAGGCTGCGGCGCTGTCGGCATCCGCATCGCCAAGCGCCCGCCGCGCCTCGACAAAATCTCCGGATTCCAGATAGAGTCGGGCCAAGGCAAGCCGTTGCTCCCGGGCATCGACCGCTCCGGACTCAAGAATGCGGGTTTCTTCCTCCAGATGCCGGACAAGGGGACCCAACTGTCCGGCATAGGTATCAAGTGCCCTGAGCCGCACGGCATTGACCATGTCCACCCGCTCCAACTCGGAGACGAGCCATGAAAGGTAGCCATGGGTTTCCACCCTGCCGGAGTTGTCGGAGCGGCTGTGTTCATTGTCGCTCAGCCCTTCGTAGGTCAGTTCCATGACATGCTCGAAGATCTGGTCAGCGTCCAGTTTCACATTGCACGAATCGTAGGCGACCAGGGTTTTCCGCAGCGAGGCCGGCAAATCATCGAGGCCCTTCGCCTGCGGGCGCTTCCCCATCAACCCGTTGATTTGCTTGACAATAGCAAGGAAGTCCGCATGACTCCGCTGAAGTTTCTGAGCAGCCGTCCCGATCCGTTCGAGCAGCCTCCGCCCCTCCTTGATGAATGCCTGCACGTCGAAAGAGTGCCCCGGCACGATGGCGTGATCCACCGCGCCGCGCACATCCACCTCTTCCGGGAACCAGATTTCGGCTGCCCTGCCAAGAGGAATAACCTCCGTGCCGGCAATGTGGACGCCGGCCGCCGAGGCGTTGAAGTACCGGCGCGGGTGTTCGGCGATGATGTCCTCGAACTGCTTCTGCAGGCTCATCAACTGCCTGTCTGTCGCTACCTCGCCGCCATCGATGGCCTTTGCGTAGAAGATCTCCATCTCCCGTGGCAGGCCGGAGCGCATGATGACCGTGTTGGCGGCGTGGTCCGCGCCAGGCGAGGTGTAGCTCAGATCTTGGCCGACGAAGAAAATCGGGTCCGCGTCCATGACCAGTGCCATGCCCAGGGAAAGATGCGCCACGGACAGAGCGCCGGCGGCGCAGGTCTTGACGCCGAGCGCGTCCAGCACCCACTGATGGGTCGGATCAGCAGGGAAGGCAAGCACCTGATGGCGGGCGGATAACCGCTTGGCCATCAGCGGGGTCACCTTGATCATGCTCACCAGAGTGAACGGCCACTCCTTGCCGACATAGGGGGCAACCTTTTCGAAATTCAGGTCCAGAAAATCGATGGTGGTAACCATATCCGGCACGATCCCGGCAGAAAGCAGCGGCGCAAGCGCTGAATCCGCCGCAATGAGCAGGCAGCGGCCGACCACCCGCTTCAGATCCGGGATGCTCCTGTCCAGGGATGGCCCGGCGGCGACCAGCACCGCGGGCTTGCCAGCGAACAGGCCGCGCAGGTCGTCGAGTGAGCCGGCGTGGCGAAGCAACGACAGGTTTTTCATGCGGTTTTCAAAAAAAACCGGGCCGCACATCCGCACGGTGCCGCCTTCCGCGTTGATCTTGTTCAACAGCATGTACAGGTCGTTGTTCAGCGGCTGATACAACTCAGGCTGCCATTCAAGACTGGGGACATGCCGCAGTATGCCGGTATCTTCAATGGACGCGATGCGTGAAACAGCATCTTTGAAATCGTCCATGTTAAAGGGCCCGACAAAAAACTCGACCTTGACCGAAAGAAACAGCTCCGTCATGTCCACTGCCTGGAGCGCCATCCGGAACAGCCCGATGGATGGCTCGACGATCACCACCTTGTCCAAAAGCGGCCGTTGCCTGAACACCAGCAAGGGGCCATACCCGAGCCCCAGACCGATGAAAACCACCAGCCCGCGCGCTCCCTCCACGACGATATCGAGATGCCCAGCCGCGTCCTGCCAGGGGTTTCCCGTATTGTAGGCAAGCAACCCCTCCTTCGCTCCATGGTTGTAGAGCAGGGTTGGAACACCGCTGGGAGTGGGGATGAACGTTCCGACTTCCGCATGCGGATGGGCCAGCACCAGACTGTGCAGGGCCGGCCTGTGGCGAGCCAGGCATTCCATATTTTTTGCAAACACTTCCTGACCGTATGAAACCATAAGCCGCCAACCCTCCCGCGCGGAACCACTCCGGCAAACCTGCGTCAAATCTCCAGCGCCAGCGCCCGAATGCGGTGGACACAGGAAAAATCATCATGTTATTATGATGATACATTGCCATGCATTTTCCTGGCAACAACAAAACCAGAAGCCAGACTCCTTCCCACGGAACCACGCGATATGCCTGACTCACCCCAGTCTCCCGCGCAGCTCATGCAACAGGCCAACGCCTTCCATGTGGAAGGTCGACTTGACGAGGCCATTGCCCTCTACCGCCTGATCATCGAACAGGAACCCGGCGCTTCCGGCGCCTGGTACAACCTGGGCCTGGCCCTGAGACGTCGAGACAGGCTGACGGAGGCAATCGAGGCGCTGCGGCGGGCATTATCCTGCAGCCAGGAGAGACCGGAGTTCCACCTGGAACTGGGCAAAACCCTCTTGCAAAACAACCAGGCACATGAGGCGGTCCTCGCGTTCCAGGCCGCGGCAACCCTCAACCCGGATTTGCTGGAGGCCTATTATTTTCTTGGCCTCATCGCCCGGACGCAGGGAGAATACGCCACGGCCCTGACCCACCTTGCCATGATTCCGGAAAACTCCGGAAAACTTTACGCCAGCGCGCGTCTCGAAGCCGCCAAAGCCCACTTTGCAACACAGGACTTCCCTGCCGCCCGAGCCATCCTTTCCAGCCTCAAAGAAGCGCTCCCCGACAACCTGGAGGTATTTTTCTACCTCGGGGTCATCAGCCTTGAGATCGGCGCGCTGCCCGATGCGCTCACGGCCCTGGAACAGGCGGTTGTGCTTGCCCCGGACAACCCCCATGCCCACTGCGAACTTGGGAATGCCTGTTATCAGGCCGGGCGGCTGGAAGACGCAGCCCGTTCCTATGAAAATGCCATTCAGGCGGCATTGCCCGATCCTGCCGCCCGCAACTTCGCCATGAGCACCTGCTGCTACAACCTGGGCATGGCGTTGAGAAACACCGGCCGGCTGCGGGAGGCGGTCAAACGCTACGACGAGTCGATCAGATACGCTCCCGCCGACTTCGGCCCGCGACGGCTGCGGATCGAAAGCGCCAGCGCCTGCAACCTCCGCTGCCGGCACTGCCCCACCGGACTTGATTACAACGCCACAAACAGAACGGTCATGACGCCGGAACTGTTCGACACGCTCATCCAGCAGATGCGCGGAATCCGGAACATCATCGACTGTGTCCTTTACCTGGGAGGCGAACCGCTGCTCAACAGGAACCTGGCGCAGATGTGCCGGCGCGTCAAGGAAGAGACG
This sequence comes from Thermodesulfobacteriota bacterium, assembly GCA_049323635.1. Lineage (GTDB taxonomy): Bacteria > Desulfobacterota > Desulfobulbia > Desulfobulbales > Desulfurivibrionaceae > JBMONS01. Next base: position 66,050 of record JBMONS010000022.1, on the reverse strand, counting down.
TCCGTCACCACGACGAGCTTCAACACCAATGCCATGCTGGTCACTGAGGAAATCTGCCGCCAGCTTCAAGGGGCACGGGTGAACCGAATCCAGATCTCGGTGGATGGCCGATCCCCGGACGAAAACGACCAGATCAGGCAGGGTTCCTGCTATGCAACCGTGGCAAAGAACATCCGCCTCTTGAAGGAATCCCTGCCCACAACGCAGATCTGCATCGCCAACACCGTCATCAAGCGCCGGGATGACCCGGATGTGCCGGAAGCCCCGGAATTCCTGCGGCACGACTTCCCAGACCTGCCGATTGACACGACCTACGCCATGCGGTGGCCCGGCCTTTCCGACCGGACCATGCTCGGTAGGCACATGCAGACAAGCAAACTGCCAGCCAAAGGGTACTGCAACAAGCCGTTCACCGAAATGGTGGTGCGGGCAAACGGCGACATCACCCTGTGCTGCTACGACATTCTCGGCGAGCATGTCATGGGCAACATCATGCGCGACAACCTGCTCGATGTCTGGAAAAGTTCGGCATATCAAGAATTGCGGGCAGCCATCCTCGAAAACCAGCCGGAGTCGCTCCCTGCGGTCTGCCGCAATTGCGCGATCTATTCGGGTGAATATCTGCTGACGGACAACTCGCTGGCATGATCTTTTCCTCTCAAGCAGTCGCGCCGTCAGTCCGATAGATTTCCCATGCGAATGCCCGGAGAGGAACAGTGACCATGCAAGAAACCCTGAATGCGGCGACACGACTTTTCGAAAGCGGAGACCTGAGCGGCGCAGCCGCCCTGTGCAGGCCCCTGCTGGAGGCTGCGCCGGATGATCCGTCTCTGCTGAAGTTTCTTGGGACAATTGCGAGCCGTCTGGGCAATACCGCCGAGGCCCTGGAATGTTTCCGAAAGGCCGTTGCGTTTCAGCCGGACAGGGCGCTCAACCATTACAACTATGCGACTCTGCTCATGCTGAGCGGGCGGGATGAAGAAGCGATCGCAGCCTTCTCGGCCGGCGCGGCGCTTGCACACTCGATCCCGGAAATCCACCTGAACCTTGGGAACCTGCATGCAAAACACGGCAGGCAGCCGGAAGCGTGCCAAAGCTACCGGAACGCCCTGCTGCTCAGACCGGACCTTCTCGACGCCTGGCACAATCTCTGCGCCTCCCTGGTCGCCACCGGCGAAATCGACGCGGCCCAACAGGCATGCAACGACGCGCTTCGCCACCATCCGGACGATCCCCAGACACTCGCCCTCCTGGCGGAGACCCTCCAACACCAGCAGAAATGGGGGGAGGCGCGGGATGTTCTGGAACACGCCCTCTCGCTTGATCCGGACAAACCCGAACTGCTCTACCAACTGGGCGTTGCGATTTGGGAGCAGGGCGACTCGGAAGGATGCCGACAGGCGCTGAGCAAAATTCCGGCTGGCTGGCATTACAAGGTGGAGTATCTGCTTGGACTGTCCCTCGACAAGGAAGGCCTGCAGGATGAAGCGGCACGGCATTTTTCCCGGGCCTCCGAGATGCGCCCGGATTTTGCCGATGCCTGGCAGCAGCTCGGCAATACCTTGTATTCCATGAAGCAGTACCACGAGGCTGTGGCGGCCTTCCAGCGGGCAGCGGATATTCAGCCGGCAGCTTTGACCTTGAACAACCTCGGTATCGCCCTGAAGAAAATCCGGCGCTACGACGAAGCCGTATCCGTTCTGCGTGCCGCGGTCGAGCTCGCCCCACGCAGCGGGGAAATGCTCTTCAACCTCGGCACAGCCCTGCACATCCTGGGCAGACGCGAAGAAGCCATATCCTGGTACAGAAAGGCGGTGGCGCTCTCGCCTGAATCGGTTCCCTGGAACTACAACCTCGGAGTCGCCCTCACCGAGGAAGACCGCCATGATGAGGCGATCCCCTTCCTGAAGCAGGCCATCGCCATCGATCCGAAACACGCCGAAGCCCTGAACGCCCTCGGCCTTTCATACGAAAGCATCGGCGAGTCCAGGCAGGCTGTCGCCTGTCTGCGTGACGCCCTCGCCATCCAGCCGGACTATGCGGCCGCCCACATGAACCTCGGCAACAGCTATCTCTCCCTTGGAGATCATCAGAATTCGCTCAGATCGTTTGAAGAGGCGATCCGACTTGAACCGGATTTCGCAAGGGCATGGTACAACAAAGGCACCTGCCACCTGCAGCTCAACCAGACCGGCGAGGCCCAATACTGCTTTCGCAAGGCGATCGCCTGTGAACCGGACATGGTGGAGGCCCACTGGAACCTCAGCCACGCTCTGCTGCTGGAAGAAAAGTTGCAGGAGGGTTTCAGCGAGTACCAGTGGCGCTGGAAACGCAAGGCCGCCGTGATCTTGAACCTCAACAAACCATACTGGTCCGGCGCCGCCGACAATACGCGGCTATTGGTGCACACGGAACAGGGGATGGGCGACAGCATCCAGTTCATCCGCTATCTCGCTGGGATACGCCCCCGTGTCCGGGAATTGGTGCTTGTTTGTGAGGAAGCCCTGCTCCCGGTTTTTTCTTCGCTTCCGTATCTGGACCGGGTGGTGTCCAAAAAAAATATCCACAAGGTTCTCCACGAAACAGACCGGCATGTCCCCCTGCTGGACATACCATCCATCCTTGGTGCGGATCTGAGGTACCTTCCCCTCGACATCCCCTACCTCAGGCCTGATCCCTTCCTGATCGATCGGTACGCCGGCCTGTTCGAGGACTGCCGGGGATTACTGAAAATAGGCCTGGTATGGCGCGGCAACCCGAATCACAACAACGACAAAAACCGCTCCTGCGGGCTGGAGATGCTCGCCCCCTTGCTGACCCTGCCCGGCGTGTGCTTCTTCAGCCTGCAAAAACAGGGCGAAAATCCAGAACTCCTCGACGGAATGACCGACCTTGGCCCGCATCTCCACTCCTTTGCGGACACCGGGGCGCTGCTTTCCCATCTCGACCTGCTCATTTCGGTGGACACATCCATAGTCCACCTGGCAGGAGCGCTTGGCAGGCCGGTGTGGACAATGATTCCCTTTGTGCCGGACTGGCGTTGGTTGCTCGAACGCGAAGACAGCCCTTGGTATCCCACCATGCGGCTGTTCCGGCAAGACACCGACAGATCCTGGGAAAAGGTCATCCTCGCCATCCGCAAAGAAGCAGCTCAATTTCGAGACAGCTTCGCGGGCAACCACTCCTAAGGAACAACGCTCATGCCCCAGCCTTCACCAGATTCCCTCCAGGCGACTCTCGAGCACGGGCTGTCGCTGACGGAAACCAACCAGTTGCATGATGCGGAGGCTGTCTTTCGGAAGCTGCTCGAACATTTCCCCAACCAACCCGATGCCCTGCACATGCTCGGCGTACTCTCCTACAAACAAGGGAGGCTCGACGAGGCGTACCAGTTCATGCTGCAGGCGGATCAGATTCTTGCGTCCCCACCGGAACATTATCTCTGCAATCTCGGCATCGTTCTCTTTGAATCAAATCGTGACGAAGAGGCCATCTCCGCCTTCAGTCGGGCCTTGAACCTGAATCAGAAACTCTATGAAGCCCATGGCCGGATGGGATATTCGCTTCTCAAACTTGGGCAGATTAACGACGCGCTCTGCTCCGTTGTCCGGGCAATCCAGATCAAACCGGATTATCCAGATGGCTTCTTCTACCTCGGCAGCGTCCTCCTCGCCATGGGACGCAAGGAGGATGGGCTGCTTGCTTTTCGCGAGTCAATGCGGCTTATCCCGGAAAGCTACACGGCAGTCCTGCTCGGAAATGCATTCAACCAGCTCGGATACAACCAGGAGGCACTGGAGTGCTACCGTTTTGCCTACGCCCCTTTTATGGGGCGGCTGCAGGCCGGGGACATGCGAAGGGAAAGCAACGCCATCCTGCGCACAATTTGCGCCTCACTGACCGGACGGATTCTGAGCATCGGATCAGGGCAAGACCTTGACAAGGAAGGCAACTTTTACCGCGAGTATTTCCCGGCTGGCAGTGCCTATATCCGGCTGGACAGCGACAGCAGGCTTCTCCCCGACATAATCGGCGACGCTCAAAATATGCGGGACGCGATCCCTGATCATGCTTGCGACGTGGTCTTCTGCATCTGGGCCCTGGAGCACGTCCCTGACGTGCAGGCGGCCCTGGCTGAAATCCATCGCGTCCTTCGACCAGGGGGAGCATTCATCTTTGGCCTGCCCCTGAATGAAGATTTCCATTCGTTCCCCCACGACTATCATCGCTTTACGCTGGATGGCATCAAGGCACTTTTCCATGGCCTATTCCACATGGAGGAGGTATACCCGATAGGAGAGGAGACCCCGCTTGTTCTGGACCCGCGCCTTACTCTGTTTGGCGCGATGCCGGGAACAGCACCGGCCAGCTTCGTTGGCATCTGCAAGGCTCTCCCAAACAACACCGTTGCGAGGACCCAATGATCCGCTATTGCACCCGTTGCCTGATGCCGGAAACCAAGCCGGACCTGGAATTCGATGACCAAGGGGTTTGCAGCGCCTGCCGCTACTTTGAAAAACGTGGCGCGGTCGACTGGGCAGCCCGCAAGGCCGAGCTGCTTACCATTCTGGAACGCTATCGCAGCAAGGACGCCAGCAACTACGACTGCCTGATCCCGGTATCCGGCGGCAAGGATTCCCACTACCAGGTCATCAAGATGCTGGAACTCGGGATGAATCCGCTCTGTGTCACCGGCACCACCTGCTCGCTCTCCGGGGTCGGCCGCCGCAACATCGAAAACCTGAAAAGCCTCGGCGTGGACTACCTGGAAGTGACCACCAACCGGATGGTCCGCCGCAAGATCAACAAGTTCGCCTTGGCGAACGTCGGCGACATCTCCTGGCCGGAGCATGTGACCATCTTCACCGTGCCGGTGCGCATCGCCGTGCAAATGGGAATCCCGTTGATCATCTGGGGAGAGAACTCCCAAAACGAGTATGGCGGCCCCGCCGCCGACGCGGAGAACAGCACCCTCAACCGCCGCTGGCTGGAAGAGTTCGGCGGTCTATTGGGTCTGCGGGTTTCAGACATGATCGGGGTTGACGGCATCGAGAAACGCCACCTTATCCAGTTCGCCTACCCTTCGGACGATGAGCTGCGCCGGGTCGGGGTCACCGGCCTTTTCCTGGGCCATTATTTGCCCTGGGACGGCTACCACAACGCCATGATCGCCCAGGGCCACGGCTTCGAAACCTTCCCCCATTTCGTGGAAGGATCGTTTGCCAACTACGAGAACCTGGACAATTACCAGACCGGCATCCACGACTACTTCAAGTTTCTCAAGTTCGGCTTTGGGCGGGCCACGGACATCGCCTGCCTGCATATCCGCCGGGGCCGAATCTCCCGGGAAAACGCGCTCACCCTGGTGCGCAAGCACGATGGCAAGTTCCCCTGGACTTACCTCGGCAAGCCCATCGAGGAAATCCTTTCCGAAATCGACCTTCCCCTGGATGAATTCATCGCCATCTGTGATCGCTTCACCAACAAGAAGCTCTTTGTTTGCGACGCCAAGGGAAGGCTGGTCAAAGATCGCTTCGGCAACCTCACCAAGCTCAACGACGACAACCCATGAAGGAAATCGTCATTGTCGATTACGGGATGTGCAACCTGGACTCGGTGGCCAGGGCTGTGGAGAAATGCGGAGGCTCAGCGCTGGTGAGCGCCGACCCGGCCGACTTGTCCGACGCCGATGGCATCATCCTGCCAGGCGTCGGCGCCTTCTGCGACGCCATGCACAACCTCAAGGAACGCGACCTGGTCACTCCCCTCCGCGAACAGGCGCTTGGCCGGTCTATTCCCTTCCTGGGCATCTGCCTGGGCATGCAGCTCATGGCGACGGTCGGGCACGAGGGCGGCAGGAGCGAAGGTTTGGGACTCATCCCAGGCGAGGTGGTCCGGTTCCTTGCCGACACCCCCACGACCCGCATCCCGCATGTGGGCTGGAACGAGGTGCAATATCAGCGGGAGTGCCCTCTTTTTGAAGGGATTGCCGACCGCACCGATTTCTACTTCGTGCATAGCTTCCACTTCCAGTGCGAACCGCAATACGTCATCGCCACCACCCCCTATTGCGGAGGATTTCATTCGGTAATCGGCACAGGACTCTGCTTTGGCACCCAATTCCATCCCGAGAAAAGCCTTGCTGCCGGACAGACCCTGTTGAGGAACTTTCTTTCGCTATGTTGAAGATTCGCATCATCCCAACCCTGCTGTACAAGAACTTCGGCCTGGTCAAGGGCATCGGCTTTGATTCCTGGCGGAGGACCGGCAGCGCCTTGCAGGCCATCATGGTCTACAGCCTGCGCGGGGTGGACGAGCTGATCTTCCTGGACATCTCCGCGACCAAGGAAGGAAGGCCGCCGGACTTCGAGGTGGTGGACGATCTGGCCGACGAATGCTTCATGCCGCTTACCGTGGGCGGCGGCATCCGCACCATTGAAGACGTGCACCAACTGCTGATGCGGGGAGCGGACAAGGTGGCGATCAACACGGCGGCGGTGGAAAGCCCGGATTTGATCACCCAGGTGGCCCGACGGTTCGGATCCCAATGCGTGGTGGCCTCCATCGATTACAAGACCGAGGCCGATGGAAAACGTCGGGTCTACACCCACTCAGGCACCACCGCCACCGACCTTGATCCGGTGCAGTACGCCCGGCGGCTGGAAGAGCTGGGAGCCGGTGAAATTCTACTGACCTCCATCGAACGGGATGGTGTCATGCAGGGCTACGATATCGACGGTATCCGCATGGTGAGCGCGGCGGTTTCCATCCCGGTCATCGCCAGCGGCGGGGCGGGCAACGCCACGCATGTGCATGAAGCGATCAGCCAGGGCCACGCCTCGGCGGCGGCGGCCGCCAGCATTTATCACTTCACCGAGATCACCCCACGGGAGGTGAAGGATTATTTGGCAAGCAAGGGCGTTCCTGTTCGGCAGTGAACTCCACCCCACAGACGACAAATCACACCGCCAACCTCTCAGCCTCTTCCCACCCCCACATAGATGAAGCCTGCCTGCCTCAAGCGGGAGGGGTCGTAAACATTCCGCAAATCAATGAAAAGCGGCGTCCGCATGACGTCCTTCAGCCGCTCCAGATCCAAGGAGCGGTACTGGTTCCACTCGGTGATCAACACCAGCGCGTCCGCGCCCTCCGCTGCCATGTAGGGATTGGCCATGTATTGAAACTCAGGGCATTCTTGCCGGGCATTCTCCATTCCCTCCGGATCATGAGCCTGGATGCGTGCTCCTTTCTCGGCCAGGAGCGGCAGGATGCTCAAGGCCGGGGACTCCCGGATGTCATCGGTTTCCGGCTTGAAGGTCAGCCCGAGCGCCGCGATGGTCCTGCCGGCCAGATTCCCGCCCATGGCGTCGCGGATCTTCTTGACCATGCGCGCCTTCTGCGCGGCATTGATCTCCACCGCCGCCTCTATGGAGCGCAGCACCGCACCATTCTCCTGGGCAATGCGCAACAGGGCATGGGTGTCCTTGGGGAAGCAGGAGCCGCCATAGCCAGGGCCAGGATGGAGGAACTTGCGGCCAATACGGCCATCCAACCCCACGGCCCGAGAAAGATCGGTGACATCCGCTCCCACCTCCTCGCAGAGGTTGGCCATCTCGTTGATAAAGGAGATCTTGAGGGCCAGGAAAGCGTTGGAGGCGTACTTGATCAGTTCCGCAGTTTCCAGGCCGGTGAAAACAAAGGGGGTGGAGATAAGATAGAGAGGATCGTAGATCTCTCGCAGCACCGCCTGGGCGCGCTCCGACTCCGCGCCAACCACCACCCGATCCGGTCGCATGAAATCCCCGATTGCCGCCCCTTCCCGAAGAAACTCCGGGTTGGAGGCCACATCGAAATCAGCTTGGGGATTGGCCTCCCGGATAATCCGGGCCACCTGGCGGGCGGTGCCCACCGGCACGGTGCTCTTGTCAACGATCACCGTGTAACCGACCAGATGGGGGGCAATATCCCTTGCCGCGGCGTACAGGTAAGAGAGATCGGCATGGCCGTCGCCGCGACGGGAAGAAGGGGTTCCCACCGCGATGAATACTGCGCGGGCCTCGCTTACCGTCCCAGCGATCTCGGTGGTGAAGGAAAGACGGCCGTCCCGGACATTCTTCACCACCAACGGCTCAAGCCCTGGTTCATAAATGGGGATTTCGCCACGGCTCAGCCCGGCGACCTTGCCGGCATCGGTGTCGACGCATACCACGGTGTGGCCGAGCTCGGCAAGGCACGCGCCGGTGACCAAACCGACATAGCCGGCGCCAATCATGGTGATGTTCATGTGCTCCCCTTATTAACTGGCTGGTTCGATGCGGCGATCGCCGCGGTTCCGATTCTCTTTCCCCGCTCACAAGGTCAAACCGCCGCCTTCACAATCAAGGCTTTCCGTAATACCCATAATACCACTCCACGAAACGGGACAACCCCACCTCGATGGGCGTGGATGGCCGGTAGTCGACCTCCCTGACCAGATCGTCCACCTCGGCGTAGGTGGCGGGCACGTCGCCGTCCTGCATGGGCAGGAACTCCTTGACAGCCTTCTTGCCCAGACAATCCTCCAGCACCTCGATGAAGCGCAGCAACTCCACGGTCTGGTTGTTGCCGATATTGAAAATCCGATAGGGGCAATAGCTGGTTGCCGGATCGGGTTGTTCCCGATCCCAGGCAGGATTGGACTTGGGCGGCTTGGCGATCACCCGCAGCACCCCATCGACGATGTCGTCGATATAGGTAAAATCACGCCGCATGCCCCCCTGGTTGAAAACCTGGATGGGCTTGCCGGCCAGAATCGCCTTGGTGAAGAGGAAATACGCCATGTCCGGCCTGCCCCACGGACCATAGACCGTGAAAAAGCGCAGGCCGGTGACCGGGAGACCATAGAGATGGCTGTACGCATGAGCCATTAACTCGTTGGCCTTCTTGGTGGCCGCGTACAGCGAGACAGGATGATCGACATTATCATGCACCGAAAAGGGCATGTGGGTGTTGCCGCCGTATACCGAACTGGACGAGGCAAAAACTAGATGGGCAACCTGTTGCTGGCGGCACCCCTCCAGCAGGTTGACGAAGCCAACCACGTTGCTGTCCACATAGGCGTGCGGATTCTTGAGCGAGTAGCGCACCCCGGCTTGGGCGGCAAGATTCACCACCATGTCGAAATTATGGCGCTGGAACAGCGCCGCCATGCCAGGCCGGTCGGCCATGTCCAGTTGGAGAAAGGTGAAACCCGGATATGGTTCCAATTGCGACAGGCGGGCCTTTTTCAAACCCGGATCGTAATAGTCGTTGAGGTTATCGATCCCCACCACGCGACAGCCGGCCTCCAGCAATCGCAGTGAGAGAAACGCCCCTATGAATCCGGCAGCGCCGGTGACCAGACAGGTTTTTCCAGAAAATGAGGATTCCATAATGACATGACTCCAGACGCCCGCGATGCAATACTGTCCCGAAAACAGGCGGCTTGCTCACAGGCCTGGCGGGACGGCCCCGCTATGGCCGTGATTGGGAAAGCGACAGCATTTTTTTACCACGAATCCACGGCAAGCGCATCGCGGATATGCTCGCCGATTGCCAGGGCTGCTGTGGCGGCTGGCGACGGAGCATTGCAGACATGGAGCACCCCAGGCCCCCTGACAAAATAGAAGTCATCAACCAACCGGCCCTGACGATCGCAGGCTTGCGCCCGAACGCCAGCGCCGCCAGGCGACAGATCGGCATCACGGATTTCCGGAACCAGCTTCTGCAGGGCCGACACAAACGCGCCCTTGCACAAGGATCGATACTGCTCGGCCGCCCCTTCACGCCAGTAGCGGCGAGCAAGGATGCGCAGCCCTGGCCAGGCGAGCGACTCGAGGGTATCCTGCAAGGAAAAGTCCAGACGCCGATACCCTTCCCTTTTGAAGGCCAACACGGCGTTTGGCCCGGCTTCGACGCCGCCATTGATCATGCGGGTAAAATGGACACCCAGGAATGGGAAGGCCGGATCTGGGACGGGGTAGATCAGATTGCGCACCAGTTCAAGACGCTCGGGACGCAACGTATAGTACTCGCCCCGAAAGGGGATGATGCGCACATCCAGGTCCGCCTTGGTTTGCCTGGCAATGCGGTCGGAGTGGAGTCCGGCGCAGTTGACCACGTGGGCGGCGTGGTAGCTTGCAGAGCTGGTAGCCACCTCTATCCCTCCCGCGGTGGTCCGGAGCGCCTGGACTGTTTCCCCAATCCTGACTTCGCCGCCGAGGGAAAGAACACTATCGTGGAGCTTTTCGGCGACCTGTTTGAAATCGACAATCCCCGTCTCCGGAACATGCAGGCCACGCAATCCGGCAGCATGCGGCTCAAGCTCCCGGATGCCAACCGGATCGAGTCGCCGGATTCCGGCAAGCCCGTTGCTTGTCCCCCGTTCGTAAAGGGTCTCAAGCCAGGGGAATTCCTGTTCGCTGGTGGCAACGATGATCTTGCCACAATTATCAATTGGAATCGCGTGCTCGGCACAAAACTCACGGAGCAGTTGCGCGCCGCGCCGGCAGGTCAGTGCCTTCTTGCTGCCTGGCTTGTAGTAGATGCCTGAATGGATGACGCCGCTGTTGTGTCCTGTCTGGTGGCGGGCTATGCCGTTTTCCTTCTCAAGAAGCAGCAGCCGCATCCCGGGCCGATGGCGCAGCATGGTGTAGGCGAAAGCCAGCCCGACAATGCCGCCGCCTATCACCACCAGATCGCATTTCATCGAATAAGCCCTTGGCTGCAAGGAATACGGGTCTGCAAGATGGCATATTTCTCATCGTCAACCTGTTCACGAAGGACCTGCAACAGAGCGAGGCCTGGACCGCAGCCGCCGACGGTCTGCTGATAGGAAACCACCACCTGAACCGCTTCGTCCACTTTCCCAAGCAACAAAAGAATGTGGACCAGATTCACGGTGTTCTCCTGGCTGGTTGGATCCTGCCGAAGGCTCTCGGCCAGCTTGTCCACCGCCCCTGCGAAATTGCCCTGGTTGAAAAGAAAGACCCCCATATTGCCAAGCACCCGTGGATTTTCAGGAAACTGGGCCGCCATGAAGTCCAACCACTCCTTGACCCGCGCATCCTGGCCGTCGTCGGCAAGCGCGGTAACAAAATCGATCAAGGACTCGACAAACTCCGGAGAAGGCTGGCCAGCCACCGGGGGAGCCAAGCGGGCCTGCTTACGCGAGACCTCCTCCATAAGGCAGTTCACGATGTCCATCGAGGCGCTGTCGGTTTTCTTACAGTACCGTCTAAACGCCTGGCGCTGAGCCTGCCAAAGAGTCCCGTCCGGATCCTGCACTGCTTGGGCAAGCAAGGAAGCCATCTCATCACGGGAATCGGCGCCAGCCGCCAAACCCAATTCGCGATAAATCGTTGTCGGCTTCCCGTCCGCTGTGTTGTAGCGGCACAGAGGATCGTTCCCACCAAAACGCCAAAACTCGATCACCGGCTTGTTGACCGCCAACGCATCAAGAATTCCAGAAGACCAACCAGATATGACCACATCCGCCAACGAGGCCAATTGCAGGAGATGCAGACCGGAAATCATCCATCGGCTTGGGTCATAGTCATTCAGGATCCGCACCAGTTCATCCAGATCCTGACGTGGATGAGGCTTGATCAACAGAAAGGATTTCTCATGCCTTAACGTTTCCTCCACCGTGGACCGGAGAAGATACTCGTAATCCTGCTGGTTCAAGTAGTGGGGGTGCGGTCCACGCGAGATATAGAAAAACACCGGCCCTGCCGCTTTTGCCCGGATGTTCTCCTGGGCATCCATCAGGGCGGCATCCGACAAAAAGCGATCTATCCACCATGAATCGTACCTGGGATATCCAAAGACTCGGATCTTGCGGCAATCCACATACCGGGACCAGTAGGGGATATCCTCCCGGGAACAGAGCAGGAAGAGATCGTGAACGCTGAAGGCGTCCGGATCAACACAGCTTTGCAGCGGCTCTACGGCGCTGTTTGAATAGATGTGGTTGGAATGGGGGTAGCTCACCACAAGCGCGTTGGGACACCGCTGCAAGATCTCCTGCTTGTAGGGCGCGTACTGGTCTTCGTTGTAATCCTTCAAGACAATCCGCACCTGATCGGGAGATATATCGTCTCGGAACAGTGCCCCTATCTCCTGGGGAACGACGTTCAGTTCAGAAACCTCCTTGAAGGCTCGATACAGGACAGGATTCAGGGATTCAAACCACTTGAAAACCAGTTGATGACCGAACAGGGTGACGATCTTCCATTCGGGATGCTTTTTCTTGAAGGCAATAAGTGGGGGAAGTATCCAGTCCACCTCGCCAAAGGAGGTGGAAACGATGAGGACTATAACTGGCGAGTTCTCGTTCATGGGCGCGCCTCATTTTTTGACTATATATCCGGAGGGGGCAAAAGAAAAAAGGAACCGTCTTTCCATCTCGCTGTCGATATAAAACTCCTCGTTTCCTTTCATGAATTCCTCCACCGCCTCAAACGGCCCACCTGTTTCCATTGTCCCAGGGTGCATTTCCGGGGGAAGCGGATGGCCGTTCAGGTTCGAATCCTCAACAATCAAATAGTTGCCCGCCCCCAGCAAATCCGCGTACGCCGCCAATTCACCAAGAACATGGGCCTTGGTGTGAAGGGAATCGAGGATGACGAAATTGTTTCGCGATGCTCCGATCAGGTCATGCACCTGGTTTACAACATCAGGGTCAGTTGAACTTCCGGCGATACAGGTCACCCGGGGATGCTGCCGCACTGTTTCGTGCCACACCCCTTCCCGCTCGCATATGTCCACGGAAATCACCCGCCCCTTGCCGATGATGTCCAGGGTGTTGGCAAAATACAGGGTCGCCCCACCCTGAAATGCCCCACACTCAACGACAAAATCAGGTTGTTGCTCAAAGATGATCTGCTGGTAATTGAACAGGTCGCATGGGTGCTTGTGAATCGGCACCCCTTTGTAATTCATTGGCGGACCGACATGGCTTCGCAGGTTATCGGCGAAATACATATGAAACACGTCGATGAGGTTCTGCCGTGGAATTCGAAAAGAGTCGGACTCGCCGTTCATGGCAATGCCGCTTACGTCTACCCCATCAGCCTCTACGCTGAATAACATCATCCCTCCTTGCCACAGGGCAACAATCCCAGCAACAAGCTGCATTGCCGCGCATGGAGGTCTTTGGCACCACGAATCCCTTCTGTAGAACGTTCCTCCGCAAGGCACCACACCTCCTCCTTTTCCTCACCCCAGGCTACCGGCGCCAGTCCAGCCAGGGCCAGGGTGGAAAAAAGAGTCTCCCGGCAATAGTAGTAGGGGTGTACCGCCCGGAACCAGTACTCCCACCACTTGTCGTAATCACGAAGCACGGTGCGGGGGTGCATCATGTCGGGCACGGCGATGTAAATGCGGCCACCGTCTGAAAGGGTGGTGCGCAACCGGCGCAACGTCTCTACAGGGGTGAGAAAGTGCTCCACCACATGCCGAAGAATGATGAGGTCGAAACGCCCCTGATTTTTTTCGACCCATGGACCATCCAGATCGCTGTCAAGCAACTCGGCTCCGACCTCCTCGGTCAGAATGCGGCGGCATTCCGGCGAGGCCTCGATACCGCAGATGGTTGCCTCCGGCTCCTGTTCCTTGAGATAGGCAAGTCCATGCCCGGAACCGCACCCTGCGTCCAGAATGGTCAAGCCGGCGCCCGAAGCAGCCATATGCGGCCGCACCCTGCCCCACACCTCCGCCATGTTGCGCCGTACGCCGTCGACGCCGTAATCTGGCTTGATCTCAAGCCGGTATAGGGGATCGTAGTGACGGGCATAGAACTCGCCGTAGGTCGCTGGCGTCCAACGAGGATTGAGGCAAACCAGGCCGCATTGGCAGATGACCGGGTGCACCTCATATCCAAACTGCCCATGAGTCAGCGGTTCGTCAGCAAGCAGCACCGGTTGTTCGGGGATCGCGCCGCAGAGGTGGCACCGCATGGTTTCCCATTGCGGCGCAAAGGAAGCGGAATCATCCATTGCCGCACCACTTGGCCTTGCCCGGCTCGGGCCGCATCATGGGACGGATTCCCTTTCCGGCCCTGGCCTCGCGCATCATGGCTCCGGGCAGGTCAAGGTCGTGATCGTTGCGGATTTCCAGGCAGGCATAGGGATTATCAATCCGGTAGACGCCGATATTGCTTCCCACCACCTCCTCGCTGCGTATGAACTCTGGCCGGGTCACGCAGCAGAGCCCCTTGCAACTGAGATAGACGGGACGCTTGAACTGGCGGGGCACAAACCCTTCATCCATCCGGCGGATACCGCCGTCTTCCTCCATCCAGATGGTGTTGGATTCAAGCTTTGCCGGCAACACGGTATCAAGCCCCTCCACTACCAGCTTTTCGATCATGGCGTCGATAATCTGGCCATCCCGGAATGGGTAGGTACACTCCATGAGTGCGAAGGCATCCGGGTGGACGCCCTGCTCGGCCAACTTGTCCTGGGTGAACCTGTATACCTTCTCAAGACCGACATAATCCAGCGAGAGCGAAGGATCTCGCAGAATGGCATGGTGGACGCCCATCCCTTTCGCCAACCGCAACACCTCCTCGCTGTCCGCCGCCACCACCACGCTGGCAAGATGCCGACTGCGCAAAGCCTGACGCAGGGTGAGTTTCAGCAGCATCCGGGCATTATGCAAAACCGCGGCGCCTTTCACCGGGATAATGGCCGCTATGTGCATATTCTCAACGCTCATGGCGTTGGCCATGCTCCACGGCCTGCGGTCCAAACTTTCCAGGATGCGCACCACGTTGCGGCACCGCTCCACGTTGCCGTCCTGGTGGATGCCGTGCCAGTGGTAGACGCTGGCCTCGGGCTCGTAGACGATCACGTAGCCTTGGGCGAGCACCTGCTGAGCCCAGACGCGATCCTCGATGTTGGTGACCTTGTCGTCAAAGGGGTACTGGTCGAGCACCGACTTGCGGATCATGGAGTTGGCGTTGTGGAAGAAGCTGTCCTTGCGCTGCACCTTGCGCTCCGGCCCGAAGACCACCATCAGGTCGCGCTTGTCCGAGGGCGAAGTGAAGGAAAGCGGCTCCTGGCGTCCATAAACGCCGGCAACTTCAGGATCGTCGAAGTTCTTGAGCAGGTTGGCCAGCCAGTCGTTGTTGGTGGGGATGCAATGGCCGGAGAGACAGACGATGAACTCCCCTTCCGCTTCGGCAATCCCAAGGTTCAATGACTTGCCGGGCAGGTATCCGGTGCAGTGCACCACCTTCTTGACCGGGAACTGTTCGACCTTGGCAAGGGTGGAATCGGTGGACTCGTTGTCGACGATGATCACCTCAAAGTCCTTGTGACTCTGGGAGAACACCGCCTTGAGGCAGGAGGAGATCCAGCGTTCCTCGTTCCTGGTTCTGATGATCAGGGATACTTTCATGGACGAACTCCCTTGTTCGAGGCCATTCTTCAACGCTTATGCAATGGTGACCCAGCGATTGCCGCCCCCAAGACTCAGGCACGATGCCTCAAGGACCTTTGCCACCGGCAGAGACGAGGCAAAGGTGGCACGCAAGCCGGCCAACGCATCAACTTCAACTTCACTGTTCAATATATCGGAACAATCCCGAAGGAATTGAAGGATACTTCGCGGACCATAGCCGGAAAATGTCTGGGTGTTCCCGTCCACCCCTGGATAGAACTGGCTGAAGTAGGGATTGATCTGCTCGGTGCTGCTGCCGTCCGTGACCAGACTCACCCCGCGATCCTTCTGGTCGCTGATGTAGCGCCCCCTGGTACCCACCACCTCCAGGCGCTGATCGCTCATGGCGCTGGAGGTGTCCGGATCCACCCATCCGGTCAGATGGTCGGAAAGGAAGGTCTTGCCCCCCTCTTCCTGCCATTCGATCAAGGTCTGGATGGTGTCGAAGGTGTCGATGCCCTCTCGGGAAAGATATTTCTTCATCCCCACCGACATGACCCGGATGGGTTGGGCCTTGGTGAGAAAATGTATCAGATCAACATAGTGGACACCCAGATACTGGAAGATGTCGGTACGATCCACCCACTGTCGGAAGATGGTGGTGGGGATCACCTTGCGCTGGCTGTACTGGATGCGGAAGTTGAGCAGTTCGCCAAGCGTGCCCTGACGGATCAGAGCCAACAGCTTGAGATTTGCCTCGTCGAACCGCTTATGATACTCCACCGCTCCATACACCCGATGCTGGCGCGCCAGTTCCACCAATGCCTCGACTTCGCGCACCGTTGGCGCGAGCGGCTTGACCACCTGCACATGCACGTCGTGCTCGATGAGGTCGCGGGTAATCTCGAAATGAAGATGGTCAGGCACCGAGACCATCGCAGCCCGGGGCCTGCCGGCGGTGGCCTTCAACGCCTCAAGATAGGCGTGATGATTTTCGCCTGCTTCCGGATAGAAACGCAGCTCTGGCGACACCCCCATGAGTTGGCCCAGATCCTTGGCCTTTTCCCGCGCCGCCCTGGCGCTGGCAGCCGAGGTGGCCGCAATGTGGATGGTTCCCACCAGCCCGGAGCGGTACCCTTCGAATACCGCAGGCAGGATGGTGCCGTAGCCTTCGGTACCCCGGCCGCACACATACATGCCGGCGCCTACGATGATCAACTCCATGGGTCGACTGACACACATGGCCTCAACGCTCCTTGGCGACTGGATCGTAGACGACTGTCTCCTCGCCGCCCGCGTCCCGCGACTTCATGATGTTCTCGATGAGTTTCAGATCCTCCGCCTTTTTCACGATGATGGCGGACTCCTTGCTCACCGGGAAGAAACCGACCTTGCCGACGAAGAAGGCATGGCCCTGCCGCTTGTGGTCAGCCAGAAACGGCGCGCTGCGCCACATCATCACCGAGTAGACGAACAACTCCACCGGCGTCAGGTCCTGGGTCTGGGCAAAGAGCTCATCGGTCCTGTAGTTGAGAGGCTTGCCGCCAAAATTTGCATGCACCTGGGCGTTGCTCACCGTGATCAGGGTGTCGAGCCCCTCTGCCAGGAAGTGGTTGATCACCGCCCGGATCTCGGTCCCGCTCTGAAGCGGCGAGGTGGGGTTGACCCAGCAGACGATGTCGGCCGGATGGGCCTGCATGAAGTCGTTTACCACGTCGTCGGACTTGGTGGTGGAACTGCCGAGATGCTCTGGACGATGATAGAACTCCACGCCGTACCGTTCGGCGATCTTGCCAAAGACCGGCGAGTCGCCGTTGATGACGATGCGGTCGAACATGCCCGATTCCTGCGCGGCCTTAACCGCGTAGGCGATCATCGGCTGGCCGTTGATCAGGGCAAGGTTCTTCATCGGCAGGCGGGTGCTGCCGATGCGGGCCGGTATCATGGCGACGATGCGGCTTTGCATGGCAGCCTCCTACTGAAGGGAAACGCCCAGGCCGTAGCGGGCGTTCAGTTCCACGAACTTGTCGTACTCCACCTGCTCCATGGGAATGCCCTCCCGCGAACGGGCCACAAAGGCGTGCTTCTCAGGGTCGCCGGCCACCATCACCGGCTTGGCCTCGTCAAGACGCGGCTCGTTGCGCAGCTCCGAGGCCATCAGGGAGAGGCGCTGCCGGAATGCTGTCGGGTCGAGGAAGCCGGCGATGTTCAGCGCACTGACATAGTGCCCCAGGTATCGCTTTTGCTCCAGGTTCTCGAACATCTTGGAGATGTGCGGACCAAAGGGCATGCCGGTAAGGGTGGAGCAGAGGATCTCCACCATCAGGCTGAGCCCGTATCCCTTGTGGCCACCCACCGGCAGCAGCATGGCGATCTCGTGCGGGTTGGTGGTGGGGATGCCGTCCTTGTTGGTGCCGACGTTCTCCGGCGCGGTGCCGCCGGTCTCCCGCAGGCGGCGCACCGCATTGAAGGTGATCTTGCTGGTGGCCATGTCGAAACAGAGGGGTTCCTCTCCTTCCATGGGGGCGGCGAAGCAGACCGGGTTGTTGCCCAGGAAGCTTTTCTTGCCGTTGGTCGGGATGATCAGCGAATCGGCGTGGGTAAAGCTCATGCCGATCATGTCGTGGTTGGCTATCTCGATGGCGTAGTAGGCTGCCGCACCGAAATGGGTGGAATTCTTGACCGCCACGTTGCCGCAGCCGTATTCCTTGGCCATGGCCAGCGCCACCCTGGTGGCTTCCATGCCGGCGGCATGGCCGAAGGTGTCGTCGGCGTCCAGCACCGCGGTGGTGGGCATCCGTTTCTCCACTTTGTACTTGGGCCGCGGGTTGATCCGACCGGAACGGATCCCGGCCAGATAGTGATGGATCAGCCGCACGCCGTGGGAATCCACTCCTCGCAACGAAGTGGAAACCAGTCCTTCCGCCACCTCCTCCGCCACCTGGGCATCGACGTTCTCCTTGAGAAGGGCGCCCTTGATGATTGCCTTGACCGCGCTGCCGCTGATTGTCGCCATGGTGTGACCTCCTTGTCTCCGTTTGTATCCTGTTCAGGAATAATTCTTGCGCACGATGATCTCGATGGCGCACTCCGCCACCGGCGTCCTGGTTTGGTCGATCCCCTCCGCCGCCCAGGCGTCCCGAAAGAAATCGCGCACCAGCTCTATCTTTTCCACCATCATCTGGCCGGCAAAGGCATGCAGCAGTTCCAGTACGTTTATGGACCTGGGGGACCAGCTCCGCTCCTTCATGATGGTGAAGGTCCACTTGTGATCCGCATTGTAGCGGCTGGGCCAGTTGCCCAACTCATACAGATCCTCGTCCGGCACGGTGATGATCATGAAGCCGCCCGGCTTGGTGACCCGCAGCCAGTTCCCAAATGCGACCGGCACATCCACCATATGCTCCAGGCAGTGGCTGGCGTGGACAAAGTCGAACTGGTTGTCCTCCACCCCGGCCATGTACTGGGCGTCGCCATCCTCCATGTCCCAGGTGCGGCAGGAGGCCATGAGCGGGAAAATGCCGGCGTACTGCCCAAGCGGATCCGGGCCGCCGCCGATATCAACGCCATGGCCAACGAAGTAGCGGTTGTGGAACGCGCCGATCCCGAATCGTCGTTTTGCCGCCTTGCTCTGCTCCCACATCGTGTTGCGTCTCCGGGTATGTATTCTTTTCTCGCTCAGAATAACGGCTGGTGCAACGTCGGCATCACGCCTTTTCCATCAGGAACCAGGTGAGGTCGTCCAGCGGGAAGTTGGGATCGCCGTGGTAGACAAAGCCGTAGTCGATGAGGCGCAGATCGCCAAAGCGGGTCAGCATCTCGCCGGCAAAATCCCGTTTAAAGAGACGGCCGCTGTGGCCCCGGTAGCTCACCTCCACCGGACTCGGATTGTAGTACTCGATCAGACAGACGTAACGGCGGCTGGCGGCATGGAGCCGTTCATACACCGTGGGCAGCATGTCGGGGTTGATGTGGATCAACACGCCGGAAACAAAGGCGAGGTCAAACTGCTTCTCCGTGGTAAAATCCAGGATCGACCGGTGATGCACCGTGGCCCTGCCCCAATCGGTAAGCACCTTGGCGGCCTTCTCGTTGATCTCGACCGCATCCAGTTCCATGGCCGGAAACATCTGATCAAGAACCCGCAGATTGTTGCCGATATTGGCGCCGAATTCGATGGCTGACTCCACCCCATTGGTGCGGGCCATGATGCGGGCAAACAACGCCAGCCGCGCCCCCATCTCCTTGGCGGTGGGGTTCCTGCCGATGTACTGATCGCCGAACTCCCCGGCCCAGAAGGCCTCCTGCTCAGTCTGAAAAACGGTCATGACGTCTCCTCCGCCAGAGTCATTCGTCGAGTTCGCCCGCGATCCGCAGGGCCTGATGCATGGCCTCGGCGGTGCGCCAATCCTCGGGGGTGTCAATGTCCTGCACCAGCCGGCGCGGCAGCACCACCGGCCGCGCGTCGGACGCGTAGATCCTTTTCTCCTGCCGGAAGCGGGCCACCTCCAGCCAGTAAAACTGGCCGGCGTCGTGGTATGCCTCGGGCAGATCGTTGGAGCGGGTCAGCTCATGCTCCGGCCACAGCATGGTCAACCTGCCGTCCGACCCGATGGTCAAGGCTCGGAAGGGCGAGGCGGGGTAACTGGCCACCGGGAAAACCGAGGCCGCGCCGGTCTGGCGCAACAGATCATGACCCTGGCGCAGGAAGCTTGCCCGGACAAAGGGGGCAGTGGCATAGAGGCAGCAGGCCAACTCCGGCAGCTGCCCCTGGCTGTCCAGCCAATTCAGGGCATGCAGCACCACGTCGGCGGTGGGCGTGTAATCGTCCGCCAACCGCTCCGGCCGCGCAAAGGGCGCCTCCGCGCCATACCGCCGCGCCACGGCGGCGATCTCCTCCGAATCGGTGGAGACTATGATCCTGGCAAAGAGCCCGGAGGCAACGGCCGCCTGGATGGACCAGGCAATCATCGGTTGACCGGCAAACGCCTTGATGTTTTTGCCGGGAATCCGCTTGCTGCCGCCACGGGCCGGGATGATCGCCACGTTCATGCCAGCCCTCCGACCAATTCCCAGGCAAGCGGCGTGCCCCTGCCGATGTCCCGGCTGGCCCGCCTGCCCAAGACAGAAGCGAGATGCTTGGGCGCCAGGCCATGGCCTGGCCGGATGGAGCGGACGTTTTGGGGCGTCAACAGCTCGCCGGCCCGAATATCGGCTACCGCGAAAAGGGACCGCCGGAAGGCCCGGCTCTTCTGCTCGGCCTCGGTCAGGTCATAGGAAACCCGCCCCAACGCCTGTTCCGCCTCGCGCACCGCGTTGACCATGGCCGCGAACTCGTCCGGTTCAAGGGAAAAGGCGCTGTCCGGCCCGCCGGTCGAACGATCCAGGGTAAAATGTTTCTCGATGATGGAGGCGCCGAGGGCCACCGCCGCCACCGGCGCGGCGAGTCCGGTGGTGTGGTCGGAAAGGCCGGCCACCACCCCGAATCCCTGAGCCAGGTGGGGAATGGTCCGCAGATTCATCGATGCCGGCGCGGCCGGGTAGGCGCTGGTGCACTTGAGCAGCGCTATCCCCCCTGCCCCTGCCCGCCTCAGGGTGGCAACCGCCTCGTCGATTTCGGCAAGGCTCGCCATGCCGGTGGACATGATCACCGGTTTGCCGGTGGCGCCGATCTTTTCCAACAGCTCGGTATCCACCAGTTCGAAGGAGGCCACCTTATGGGCCAGGACATCCATATTCTCCAAGAACTCCACCGCCGAAACATCGAATGGGGTGGAAAAGAGCGTGATCCCCAGCTCGTCCGCGATCTTCTTGAGCCGTGGCTGCCACTCCCAGGGGGTGTACGCCTCGGCGTAGAGGTCGTGCAAGGTGCGACCGTTCCAGATGGTGCCCTGGATGCGGAAATGCTCCCGGTCACAGGCGATGGTGATGGTATCCGGCGTGTAGGTCTGGAGCTTTACCGCATCGGCGCCTGCCTCCTTGGCCGCCGCGATGATCCGCGCCGCCTGGTCGAAATCCTGGCCATGGTTGGCGCTCATCTCGGCGATGACGTAAACCGGGTGGCCGGGGCCGATGACGCGACCATTGATGGTTATCTCAGCCATGGCTTTCCCGTCCCAGATGCATTGTCGTCATCGTTGCTCCACGGTGCTCGCCGACACCGCTCGTGATGAACCCCGCCGAGGCAAAGGCACGCAGGGAGGCACGGTTTTCCGCCTTGATCCGGGCGACGATCCGTTTCAGCCCCTGTTCCTCTTGGAAAACTTGGGCGCAGGCCCTGCCGATCAGCCGACTTCCCAGCTCTTGGCCACGATAGGCTGGCGCCAGGTTGACGGAGATCTCGGCCTCGTCGCCAGCCAGGTCAAAGCGGACCATGCCCGCCAGCGAATCGTCTGGCATGGATGCAAGCCACAGCCGGCAATCCGGGGAGGCGAGTTTCGCGTTCAGCCATTTTTCATGTTCCTCCAGGGAAATGGGTCTGGAAGAAAATGAGTTCGCCCGGCTCTCCGGGTCGTTGGCCCAAGAAAGCAGTATGGCGCTGTCCTCCCTCCCCGCCTTCCGCAACACCATTCCTCTGGCCAGCATGGCCAGCACCACCCGCTCCGCGCCCCGGCCGTCCACCAGTTCCATGCCTCGTCGGGCCTGATCCCGGCGCTGCTTTTGGTTTTCCAAAAAATCCCGCAACCTTTGGGAGATCTGCCCCAATGTCAACTTGCTGAACCAGCCCAACCCCACGGCCACCCCATGCCGTTCCAGCCAGGCGGCGTTCTGTTCCTGATTGTCCGCCGTGATGATGGTCATGAACGGCGTCCCCAAGGCGGCCAATTCATAGGTGGTGGTTCCAGCCGCAGTCACCGCCGCGTCAGCCCATCGCATCAACCCGGCCATGTCGGTGACATCGTGGAGCAACTCGCAGTGAAACGGCAGTTCCGCGGCAAATTCCGCGAGTTTCGCCGCATGGGGATTTGCCGCCCCCAGCACCGCCCGCGCCTCCAGGCCGTCAATCCCCGTAGCCGCCAGGGCGGAGAGTACCATGGCCGTGACGTTATGCTGGTCAGCCCCACCCATGGTGATCAGCACCCGCCGGCCCACACCCGGGTCCGGCTCAACAATAGCACCCCGGCGAAACTCCCCCCGCAACAGGGCATACCGTGGGCCAAGCAGCAGGGTCGCGCCGGCGGAGGTAGGGTAGCGCATCTCCGGGCCGTAGCTGTTCTGGTTCAACACGACCTCGCAACAATACCCGTCCAGCTGCCTCAAATCGTCAACGACCAACAGCCGCCATCCGGCCTCGGCCATGGCGCGCTGGTACCCGTCATCAAAATGATAACCGTCCAACGCCAGCCAGGACCCGCCCTGGTGGTGGGAGGCATGATCGCCCGCCAACCGGCTCATCATCTGCCGGTCGGCCGGATCGGGGTGCGGCGCTGCCAGTTCGACCAGCCCATGCCCTTCCGCGACAATCCGCCGCCGCAACGGTTCCGGCTCGATCTTCCCGACGAAGAGAGCATCACCGCCCCGACCGCGCCACGCCTCGGCCAAGGCCAGACACCGCATGACATGGCCGGTGCCCATGGCCTTGTCCGCGTCGGCCCGGATCACCAGCCCCACGCTCATGCGGCCAGCTCCAGACGGAGCGCCTGCATCACCCGCTCCACATCGCTCTCATGCATCCCCTGGTGCAGCGGCAGGGTCAGGATGCGTTCGTAGGCTGCCTCGGCAATGGGGCACAGCCCAGGGGCGGTGCCAAATCTGTTCCTGTAGAAAGGGTGCAGATGCACCGGCAGGTAATGGACATTCACCCCAATGCCCTCCCGCCGCAGGCCATCGAAAATCCGCCCTCGATCCCCATCTTTTGCAAGTTGCACTACATACAGATGAAAGGCATGCAGCCTCTCGGGTTCCCGCCGCAATGGGCGCGCCTCCATCGCCCCGGCCAAGGCCGCATCGTAACAGGAAGCCAGGGTGCGCCGCTGGGCGAGCCACGCCGGCAACCGGCGTAACTGGCTGGTGCCCAGCGCGGCCTGCAGATCGGTCATCCGATAATTGTAACCCAGGTCCACCATCTGGTAGGCCCAAGTGCCGGCAGCCTCCCGCTGGCGGTGATCGGTGTCAATGCCGTGATTGCGAAACCGCCGCATGCGGCTGGCCAGCGCCTGGTCATCGGTGACCACCATGCCTCCCTCGCCGGTGGTGATGTGCTTGACCGGATGAAAACTGAACACGGTGCAGTCGGCCAATGTACCCACCAATCCGCCCTTGTAGGCGGCCCCGAGGCTGTGGCAGGCGTCCGCCACCAGAATGAGCCCGTGCTGTTTGGCGAGCGTTTGGAGCGCATCGTAATCGCAGGGCTGCCCGGCATAATCCACCGCAATGATGGCCCGGGTTTTGGGAGTGATCCTACGCGCCGCGTCGGCTGGATCGATCAACAGGGTATCCGGGTCCACATCGGCGAACACCGGGGTGCCACCTTGATAGACCACGCAGTTTGCCGTGGCGGCAAAGGTCATGGCCGGCACGATCACCTCGTCACCGGGGCCGATGCCGATGGCATGCATGACGGCATGCAGGGCGGCGGTGCCGCTCGATACCGCCACTGCCTGGCTTGCCCCGCAAAAAGCGGCAACCGCCGTTTCGAACTCCCCGATCCGCGGCCCGGTGGTCAGCCAATCGGAACGAAGCGCCGCCACCACCGCCGTGACGTCCTCTTCGTCGATCATCTGTCTGCCATATGGCAAAAACGGTTGCGTGACCATCGATTACCCCGCGTTCATCGCCGCTGCCGCAAACCGCGGTTCACGCCACCGCCCGCTCGGCGGGTTCGCCCGTTCTGGCCCGCTCCTTCTCCCCGGCCGCGCCGAACACGATGCGGCGCAGTTCCTCAACGCTCATCCACTGGTCGTTCTGGTCGCTGGTGTAGACAAAACCCTCGGGCATCTTCTTCGCCTCGACATAGTTCTTCCGATGCCACCAGGAGTGGGTGGGCATGATCACATACATGTCCTTGTAACGATAGGTGCTGCGGCCTTCATCCTCGCCAGTCAATGCCTCATGGAGTTTCTCGCCTTCCCGGATGCCGATATAGTCGATCTGGCACTCAGGGGCGATGGCCTCTGCCAGGTCCATGATCCGCATGCTGGGAATCCTTGGAACAAAGATCTCGCCACCCTCCATGTAGCGGAAACCCTTGAGCACCAGTTCCACCGCCTGGTCCAGGGTAATCCAGAACCGGGTCATGCGCCCATCGGTGATAGTGATCCGGCCGCTCGGCTTCTGCTTGAGGAAAACCGGGATGACGCTGCCGCGACTGCCGATAACGTTGCCGTAGCGCACGCAGGCAAACCGGGTGCCGCGGCCGCCGGCATAGGCGTTGCCCTGGATAAAGAGCTTGTCGGAGCAGAGCTTGGTGGCGCCATAGAGATTGACCGGATTGACCGCCTTGTCGGTGGACAGGGCAATCACCTTCTTGATACCGGTGTCGATGGAGGCGTCGATGACGTTCTGGGCGCCATGAATATTGGTCTTCACTGCCTCGAAGGGATTGTACTCGCAGGCAGGCACCTGTTTGAGGGCCGCGGCATGCACCACCATGTCCACCCCCTCCATGGCGCGACGCAGGCGGTCGCCGTCACGGACATCGCCGATCAGGAAACGCAAGCGCTCGTCATCCTTGAACTCCATGCGCATTTCATGCTGCTTGAGTTCATCGCGGCTGTATACCCGGATCGCCTTGGGATTCAGCCGGTCCAGCAGATAGCGGCAGAAGTGTTTGCCAAAGGAGCCGGTGCCGCCGGTGATCAACACGGTCTGTTCCGACCAGTCGATGCCGCCGTCCTCGCTGTTGTTGATCAACAGCTCCTTGGCCCGGTCGATGCCGAGTTTCTTGTGATAGACCAGCTCCTTGATCTGCTGGAACTTGCTCAGATCGCTGCCATGGTACCGTCGTTGACCGCCAGGGGTCCGCTCCGGCTGGACAAAGTGATCGAACTCCTTCTGCCAGTACCGCACCGTGGAAACAGGAACTCCCAGAGCCTCACTCACTTCCTTGATCCGCAGATTCATCGCATGCCTCTTTCTGCTAGTTGCCCGCCGATACAGACGGCCATCGGCCGTTGCGCTCATGCCTTACGTATCGGAGGCCCCATTAAAAAGTTAAACCATACTTTTCACTTTTCGTTCTACTTTATTTTCCCAATATGCAACAAACAGGCCATCACAAAATATCCGGAGCACACAATGGTCAGCACAGCAACCAACATACTGAAATAACGATGCAACAAAACACGGAACCAAAAATGACAGCCTGCCGATTACAGGGAGAAAATTGACACCAGGAAGAGGGAAGGTCAACATCCCGACAGGGCGAGCAGGCAAAAGCGGAAAAACATTCCGCCCATTGCATTGAGGCAGGCTGTGACATTATGCTTGCACATTACGCATAAATGATTATCTATAATATAGTTGAAGGTGTCCGCCGTCCCGCGGCCTCCCACCTCACAGGCACGGAGGAGGAACCATGGCTCCCGAAATCATCTCAGCGATCAAGGCCCCGCCTCCCGGTTCTTACAGCACCAATCGCGCCGCCATGCAAACGGCCAGCAAAGCGGACAGTCGCACCAGGCAGGCTGAGCAGGAGGAACGCCAGGCTTCGCAACGCACCGCGCAAGCCCGCACCGAGGAGCAAGCAGCCACCCAACGATTGCGCGAGGCGGAAAACGAGGAGCGTCAAGCCTCTCAACGGGTGCAGGAAGCACGTATGGCCCGCCAGCAAGTCAGTCAGCCCATCCAGACGCAACCCACCGGCCAGATCGTCAACGTGCTGGTGTAAAGCGGCCCGACACCCCTTCCCTCAATCGTGTCCACAGATTCGTCTACTCCCCCCAACCAGCCGCCTTCACTTGCCCTCACCGTGGCGAAGGACGCCTGCCTGTCCGGCGGCTCGCCATCCCTGCTTGCCGCGCTCAAGAAGCAGCTCACCACCGACAACCCCGAATACGTCTCCGCAAAAAAATACAGCCGTTGGATCGGCAAGCATCTCAAACCACAACTGCGCTTCTATGCCGAAGAGGGCGAGACCCTGCGCTTCCCGCGCGGGTTCGCCAACCAGGCGATTCTGTTGGCCAGACGGTTCATGCAGCGTGATCCGGCCATCCTCGACCTGCGCCAGAGCCGGCCGGAGGTGACTTTCGAATTCCAGGGCGAGTTGCGGCCATACCAGCAAAAAGCGCTGGACGGCATGCTGCGCCGGGATTTCGGGGTGCTGGAGGCGGGTACCGGTTCCGGCAAGACCGTGATCGCCCTGGCTATAATTGCTCGACGACGGCAACCTACCCTGGTGCTGGTGCATACCAAGGAACTCCTGCATCAATGGGCGGAGCGGGCCAGGGCCTTCCTCGATGTGGAGCCAGGGTTGATCGGGGACGGCCACTTCGACATCAAGCCGCTCACCATCGCCATCGTCAACTCAGCCCGGCGACGCCTGGACGACCTCCCCAACCATTTCGGCCAGATCGTGGTGGACGAGTGCCATCGGGTGCCCGCCACCCTCTTCACCGAGGTGGTGACCGCCTTTGACTGCCGCTATTCGCTGGGACTCTCGGCCACCGCCTTCCGCCGGGACGGACTGACCAGCCTCATCCATCTCTATCTGGGCGATCCGGTTCACAAGGTGGACAAGAATCATCTTCACGAAAGCGGCGCGGTGTTGCGGCCGGAGTTCATCCAGCGGGCCACCGCATTCCGCTACGTTTACCGGGGCAACTACCAAGCGCTGATGAAAGCGCTCACCGGCAACCAGGCACGCAACCAGTTGATCGTGCAGGACATTCTCATGGAATCCCAGGCTGGAAACGGCATCATCCTGGTGGTCAGCGACCGGGTGAAACACTGCGAGGAACTGGCCTCCCTGCTTGCCGCTGGCGGAGGCCACGCCGAGGTGCTCACCGGCCAACTGCCGGCCGAACAACGTACCGCCCTGGTGGAAGCAATCCAACAGGGGCGGGTAAGCGTGTTGATCTCCACGGTGCAGCTGATTGGAGAGGGCTTTGATTGCCCCGGGCTCACCACCCTTTTTCTCACAACGCCCATCAAGTTCTCTGGCCGCCTGCTCCAGGTGGTGGGAAGGGTTCTCCGGCCGGCCCATGGCAAACAACCCAAGGTCTACGACTACGTGGACCCGGTCGGGGTACTCACCGCCTCGGCCCAGAGCCGCTGGCTCACCTTCCAGTATGGCTGAGATCTTCCCACTGTTGGCTTGCCATGCCAGCTGGTTCAACACCCTCCCTTCCCCCCGGTAAAAACACCCACACCGCTTCCTCTTCCCACTTGAAGCAGGAAAAAATCCATGGTAAGAAACGCTTCGCGCCATTATGCCGCACCACGCACGCGACCACTTTCATAAGCAAAAACAGAGAGATATCACGTGAGCAAACAATCCACTAATCATGAACCGCTCTGGTTTTCCGGCAACGAGGCCCTGGCCTTGGGCGCGGTCGAGGCAGGCGTCAAGGTAGCCTCCGGCTACCCAGGCACCCCCTCCACCGAGATCCTGGAAAACCTCTCCGAATACAAGTCCGTCTATTGCGAGTGGGCGCCCAATGAGAAGGTCGCCCTGGAAGTGGCCATCGGCGCCTCCTTTGCCGGGGTGCGGGCTCTTTCCACCATGAAGCACGTGGGGCTCAACGTCGCCGCCGACCCGCTCTTCACCGCCTCCTACACCGGGGTGCGTGGCGGCCTGGTGATCATCGTGGCCGACGACCCCACCATGTACAGCTCTCAGAACGAGCAGGACAGCCGCAATTACGCCTATGCCGCCAAGCTGCCCATGGTGGAAGTGGCCGACCCGGAAGAGGCGAAGAAATTCCTGAAGCTCGCCTACCGGATCAGCGAGCAATTCAATACGCCGGTGCTGCTCAGAAGCTGCACCCGGGTGGCGCATGTCAAGGGCGTGGTCACCCGGGGCGCGACCGAGACCTCCAGTGTCACCCCCGGCCTTGAGCGCAACCCGGCCCAACTGGTGATGCTGCCTGCCCACGCCCGGGCGCGGCGGGTGGCCATCGGCCAGCGTCAACAGGAACTGGCCGCCTTTGCCAACACCTGGGAGGAGAACCGGGTGGAGATGGGTGACACGGCCATGGGCATCATCGCGGCCGGCACCAGCTACCTGTATGCCAAGGAGGCCTTCCCCAACGCCTCCTTCCTGAAGCTCGGCATGGTCAACCCGCTGCCCGAGCAGCTGATCCGCGACTTTGCCAGCAAGGTCGACACCCTGTATATCGTTGAGGATCTCGACCCCTTTATCGAACTGCGGGTCAAGGCCATGGGCATCGCCTGCATCGGCAAGGAGAAGATCCCGGCCATCGGCGAGCTCTCTCCCTCGGTGGTGCGCAAGGCGATCACCGGCGAGGCGGGCGCGGCCATGTTCGCCCCGGTGGATCTGCCGCCGCGGCCGCCCAACATGTGCCCAGGCTGCCCGCACCGGGGGCTGTTCTACAACCTCAACCGCCTCAAGGTCTTTGTCTCCGGCGACATCGGCTGCTATACCCTGGGCGCGCTGCCACCGCTTTCCGCAATGGACGCCTGCGTTTGCATGGGCGCCAGCGTCGGCATGGCCCACGGCATGGCCAAGGCGCTGGGCGAGGAGGGCGCGGGCAAGACAGTGGCGGTGATCGGCGACTCCACCTTCATCCATACCGGCATCAACGGCCTGATCAACACGGTCTACAACAAGAGCCACTCCACGGTGATCATCCTCGACAACCGGATCACCGCCATGACCGGCCAGCAGCCCAACCCGGCCTCCGGCTCCACCATCATGGGCGAGCCGGCCAACTCCATCGACCTTCCCGAGCTGTGCCGGGCCGTCGGGGTCAAACATGTCCGCACCGTGAACCCGCACGACATCGAGGCCACCTATGCGGTGCTGAAGGAAGAGATCGAGCGGCCCGAGCCATCGGTGGTGATTACCCGCTTCCCCTGCGTACTCACCCCCGAGGAGAAGAAACGCCCCAAAACGCCTTTTGCCAGCAACACCGACAACTGCACCGGCTGCACCATGTGCCTGAAGATCGGCTGCCCGGCGATCAGCTGGGTTCCGCTCACCCCGGCCGAGGCGCAGGCCATGGGCAAGAAGGAGAAGCAGAAGGGCTACGCCATCATCAATGAAACCATGTGTATCGGCTGCGGCCAGTGCCTGACGCTGTGCAAGTTCGACGCCATTGTCACGGGGGAGGGCAAGTAAGATGAAGGAACAAGGGAACATCCATTTCTGCGGAGTTGGCGGCCAGGGGATCCTGCTGGCCAGCGAACTCACCGCCTATGCCCTGCTCGCCGCCGGTTTCGACGCCAAGAAAAGCGAGGTGCATGGCATGGCCCAGCGCGGCGGCTCGGTGGAAGCGCATCTGCGCTTCGGCCGGGGCAAGGTCTACTCGCCTCTCATCGAGCCGGGCACCGTGGACATCATGCTGGCCTTCGAGATGATGGAGGCGGCCCGCTACCTGCCCTTCCTGAACAAGCAGAGCACCGTGATCGTCAACACCCAGAAGATCCCGCCGCCGTCGGTGGCCACCGGCAAGGTTGCCTACCCGGACAACTGCCTCGACGCGCTGACCAGCCAGGGCATCACGGTGGTTGGGGTGGACGCCTTTGCCATCGCCCGGGCTTCCGGCAACATCAAGGCGGTGAACGTGGCGCTGGTGGGAGTGCTCTCCCGCTACCTGCCCATCGAGGAGGCGACCTGGATCGAGGTGATCAAAAAACGCCTGCCTGCCAAGATAGTTGACGTGAACCTGGCTGCCTTTCACGAAGGGCGCAAGGCCAGCGCATAAGCGAGGGGAAAGCCATGATCTGGAACGAGGAATACGAAACCCTGCCGCGTGAGGCCCTGGAGGCCCTGCAGCTCAAGAGGCTCAAGGCCCAGGTGGAGCGGGTCTACGCCACGGTTCCCTACTATAAAAAGAAGATGGAGGACGCCGGCGTCACTCCCGGCGACATCAAGCAACTCGCGGACATCAAGCTGCTGCCCTTCACCACCAAGGAAGACCTGCGCAAGAACTACCCCTTCGGCCTCTTCACCGTGCCGCTCGACCGGGTGGTCCGCATCCACGCCTCCTCCGGCACCACCGGCAAGCCCACCGTGGTGGGCTACACCAAACGGGACATCCAGATGTGGGCCGAGCTGATGACCCGATCGCTTTCCGCCGCAGGGGTGCACCAGGGCGACATCGTCCACAACGCCTACGGCTACGGCCTGTTCACCGGGGGCCTGGGCGCGCATTACGGCGCTGAAAACCTGGGCGCCGCAGTCATCCCTATCTCCGGCGGCAACACCAAGCGCCAGATCCAGATCATGCAGGACTTCGGTTCCACGGTGCTCCTCTCCACCCCCTCCTATGCCCTGAACATCGCCGACACCATGGCGGACATGGGGGTCGATCCGGCCACCCTCAAACTGCGGGTGGGGGTCTTCGGCGCCGAGCCGTGGAGCGAGGCCATGCGCGAGGAGATCGAGAGCCGGCTCAAGATTAAAGCCATCGACATCTACGGACTCTCCGAGGTCATGGGGCCGGGCGTGGCGATCGAGTGCTTCGAGGAGCAAAAAGGCCTGCACATCATGGAGGATCACTTCCTGCCCGAGATCGTCGATCCAGACACATTCGAGCCGGTGCCGCTGGGCCAGAAGGGCGAACTGGTCTTTACCACCCTCACCAAGGAGGCCTTCCCGGTCATCCGCTACCGCACCAAGGACATCTGCCAGCTGATCCCGGATGTCTGCACCTGCGGCCGCACCTTCTACCGGATGCCCAAGGTCACCGGCCGCACCGACGACATGCTGATCATCCGGGGGGTCAACGTCTTCCCCTCCCAGATCGAGGAGGTGATCATGGCGGTGGAGGGGGTGGAGCCCCACTACCAGCTGGTGGTCACCCGCGACGGGTCGCTGGATAACATCGAGGTGCAGGTGGAGGTGAGCGAGCAGATCTTCTCCGACGAGGTCAAGTCCCTGGAGAAGCTTTCCAAGCGGCTGCAAACCGAGATCAAGGATCTTTTAGGCATCACCTGCAAGATCAAGCTGGTGGAGCCCAAGACCATCCAGCGCAGCGAAGGCAAAGCCAAACGGGTCATCGACAACCGGAAACTGTGACAGGGAAAAAGAGCTGAACAGCGCGCGGGCGAGGCCCCACTGTTCAGCCTTCCCCCTCACCCCAACCCTCTCCCCTCGGAGAGAGGGAGTGTTCATCAAACACTTGCAATGGGAGTTTCAGCAATGAAGGTCAAACAGATCGCCATCTTCCTTGAGAACAAGTCAGGCAGGCTCGCCGACATCAGCCACACCCTGGCCGAGAACGCCATCAACATCCGGGCGCTGTCGCTTGCCGACACCGCCGACTTCGGCATCCTCCGCCTGGTGGTAAACGACACCAACAAGGCGCAGCAGGTGCTCAAGGCAAACGGCTTCACCGTGGGGATCACCGAGATCCTGGCGGTGGAGGTGCCGGACAAGCCTGGCGCCCTGGATTCCATCCTGCAGGTGGTGCGCAAGGCCGATCTCAACGTGGAGTACATGTATGCCTTCACCAAGAAGAGTGGCGAATCGGGGATGCTGCTCTTCCGCTTCGACGACCAGGACGCGGCCATCAAGGTCTTTCTGGATGCCGGCTGCCGGCTGCTGAGCGATGACGAGGTGCATGCGATCTGACGAATAACCGGCCGCCTTGAGCGTCCGTCGGGGAGAATCACAACAACAAGGAGGAAGATGTGAAACGCACACTCGCAGCACTGATCATGTCCGTGGCCGCCCTGGCCTTATCCGCCACCATGGCCGCCGCCGCCACCATCAAGGTGGGCGCCATTTTGGCGGTGACCGGTCCGGCCTCGTTTCTGGGCGCCCCCGAGGCGCGCACCCTGGAGATGCTCACCGAAGAGGCGAACGCCAAGGGTGGCATCAATGGCAACAAGATCGAGCTCCTGGTCAAGGACTCCGGCGGCAACCCGGAGAAGGCTGTTTCCTTTGCCAAGCAGTTGATCGAGGAGGAGAAGGTCTTCGCCATCATCGGCCCCTCCACCAGCGGCGAGACCATGAAGATCAAGCAGATCTGCGAGGACGCCAAGACCATCCTGCTCTCCTGCGCCGCCGCCGAGGTGATCGTCAACCCGGTGGCCAAGTATGTTTTCAAGACCCCGCAGAAGGACAGCCAGGTGGTGCATTGGATCTTCGAAACCATGAAGGGCAAGGGCATCACCAAGATCGCGGTCCTTTCCAGCAACACCGGCTTCGGCACCGCCGGCAAGGCCCAGCTTGAGAAGCAGGCCCCGGAGTACGGCATCCAGATCCTTGAGAACGAGGTGTACGACTCCAAGGCCACCGATCTCTCCGCCGTGGTCGCCAAGCTGGCCGCCAACAAGGAAGTGCAGGCGGTGGTCAACTGGTCCATCGAGCCGGCCCAGGCCATCGTGCTGAAGAATGCCCGTCAGGCCGGTTGGAACGTGCCCATCTTCCAGAGCCACGGCTTTGGCAACAAGGACTATGTCGAGGCCGCCGGCGCCGCCGCCGAAGGGGTCATTTTCCCGGCCGGCCGGCTGCTGATCGCCGACGCCCTCGACGCCAAGCACCCGCAGAAGGCAGTGCTGACCAAGTTCAAGAAGGGTTACGAGACCAAATTCCCCAAGGATGATGTCAGCACCTTCGGCGGCCATGCCTACGATGCCTTCATCATTCTGGAGCAGGCGATCAAAACCGCCGGCGCCGACAGCGAGAAGGCACGCGATGCCATCGAGGGCATCAAGGGCCTAGTGGGCACCGCCGGCGTGTTCAACTTCTCCGCCGCCGACCACAACGGCCTGGGTCTTGACTCCGTGACCATCCTCACCGTCAAGGACGGCAAGTTCGTGGAGTACAAGAAGTAAACGGCTCCTTTGGCCATCCGGACAGCCGCCCCGTCATCCTTCAAGATGGCGGGGCGTTCCTGTGTTTTCGCCATGCAACCCCCAGGTTGCTGGCGATGCGCTTCGAGGACACCCCCCCGAAACTCGTCGCCAGCCGCCTGAGACCATAATCCCATGACCCTGGAACTCTTCACCCAATACCTTTTTGCCGGCGTCACCTATGGCATTATCTACGCCATCGTGGGGATCGGCTTTAATATCATCTACAACACCACCGGCATCATCAACTTCGCCCAGGGCGAATTCGTGATGCTGGGCGGCATGACCGCCATTTCCCTGAGCCAATGGCTCCCCCTGCCCATGGCTATCGCCGTCTCGGTGGTCATGGTGATGGGAATCGGCGCCCTGGTGGAAATGGTCTTCATCCGCTGGCTGGATCGGCCTTCGGTGCTCAGGATGATCATCATCACCATCGGCCTTTCCATCCTGATCCGCGAGGTGGCCTTGCACATCTGGGGTGAGGGGGTCCGCTCCCTGCCCTACTTCGTGGGCAACGAGATCACCACCGTCTCGGTGCTCGGGGCGCGCATCTCGCCGCAGGTGCTCTGGGTGATCGGGGTCTGCGCGGTGATGGTGGTCGGGTTGAGCCTCTTCTTCAAGCATACCCTCCAAGGCCAGAAGATGCAGGCCTGCGCCTCCAACCGGGTTGCCGCCACCCTCTGCGGCATCAACACCAAGAACATGGTTACCCTCTCCTTCGTGCTTTCCGCCGGGATCGGCGC
The DNA here is from genome assembly GCA_049323635.1 of Thermodesulfobacteriota bacterium. Lineage (GTDB taxonomy): Bacteria > Desulfobacterota > Desulfobulbia > Desulfobulbales > Desulfurivibrionaceae > JBMONS01. The sequence goes on along the minus strand of JBMONS010000022.1, from coordinate 31,983 downwards.
TCTGGCAGGCTGCGTGATGAGTCCGATTACCTACACCGAGTACAACATCGGCACGGGACTGGCCATCAAGGGCTTCACCGTCGCCATCCTGGGCGGTCTGGGCAACAGCATGGCCGCCGTGGCAGCGGGGCTGCTCCTGGGACTCATCGAGGCCTTCAGCGTCAGCGTGGTGCCGCTGGCCTTCCAGGACGCCATCTCCATCGCCCTGTTGCTGCTCATCCTCTTTGTCCGCCCCCACGGCCTCTTTGGCCGCAAGGACGCCGCCGGCCTCAAGGAGTTCTGAGCATGAAACGCCATCTGCCCATCCTCATGCTCGTTCTGACGGTCATCGCGGTGCAGCTTGCCACCAAGGCGACCGGCACCGCCTTTTATCTGACCCAGCTCACCATGACCGCCTACTATTCGCTGCTCATCGCGGGGTTGTGCCTGGTGATGGGCTACGCCGGCCAGATCTCCTTGGGGCATGCCGGCTTCTTCGCCATCGGCGGCTACATCTCAGCCTCGCTCACCAGCCGCGACCTCTCTCCTTTTCAAAACAACAGCCTGCTCAAGCTGGCCGGCTCCCTGGGGCTCATGCAGCAGGACACCGGCCTGATGGGAGAGAGCATCATCCACCTCTCCCCCTGGGCCGCCTGCGCCGCCGCCATCCTGGTGACGGTGGCGGTGGCCTACGCCATCGGCATCCCGGTGCTCAAGCTCAAGGGCCACTACCTGGCCATGGCCACCCTGGGCTTCGGCATCATCGTCTACCGGCTGGTGCTGGCCAGCAAGTTCCTGGGCGAGGCGGACGGCATCTCCGAGGTGCCCGGCTTCCCGCTGCTGCCGGGACTGACGGTGAGCGGCGACTTTTCGGCCAGGGTGACCAACTACTACATTGCCTGGGGCATGGTGGCCTTGACCATGTGGCTGATCGGCAACCTGATCAATTCCAGGGTAGGCCGCGCCCTGCGCGCCATCCACGGCGCCGAGGAGGCCACCAACGCCATGGGAGTGGATACCTCCCGCTACAAGCTGAACACCTTCGTGATCAGCGCCGTGCTCGCCGCCGTGGCCGGAATCTTCCTCACCCACTACAACGGCGGCATCGGTCCCTCCGAGGCCGGGGTGATGAAGTCGGTGCGCTACGTGGCCATCGTGGCCATCGGCGGCATGGCGAGCCTCTGGGGCGCGCTCACCATGGGGGTGGTACTCAACTTCCTCTCCCTGCGCGGCATGTTTGGCACCTATGATGACGCGGTTTTCGGGGTGATCCTCATCGTGATCATGCTCTTTGCCCCGCACGGCCTGCTCAGGCTGCCGGTGTTCGCCTCGCTCAAAAAGCTCTTCCGGAGGGGCGAGCCATGAGCCTGCTTGCGGTGAACAGCCTGCACCGCCGCTTCGGCGGTCTGCACGCGGTGAACGACGTCTCCTTTTCCGTGGAGCAGGGGATGATCAAGGCGGTGATCGGCCCCAATGGCGCCGGCAAGACCACCCTCTTCAACCTCATCTCCGGCGCCATCCCGCCATCGAGCGGCATGATCCACTTCAAGGACCAGCCGGTGCAGGGGCTGCCGCCCTTCCGCATCGCCCGGCTCGGCATGGCGCGCACCTACCAGAACATCAAGCTCTACCCCGGCATGACCGCGCTGGAGAACGTCATGGTGGGCCGCCACTGCCGGGGCAAGGCGGGATTCATCGCCGGCATGTTCAACCTGCCTTGGACCAGGAAGGAAGAGCGGGCCATGCGCGAGCGATGCCTGGAGCTGCTGGAACTACTGGAGATCGCCGAGCTGGCCGATACCGAGGCGACCAGCCTGGCCTTCGGCCAGCAGCGGGCGGTGGAGTTCGCCCGGGCCCTGGCCATGGAGCCGGAGCTGCTGCTGCTGGACGAGCCGGCGGCAGGGCTGAACATCTACGAAACCGCCGAGGTGGCCCGCCTCATCAAGAAGATCAACCAGCAGGGCATCACGGTGCTCTTGGTGGAGCACGACATGTCCCTGGTCATGGAGATCTCCCAGGAGATCGTGGTGCTCTCCTTTGGCCAGAAGATTGCCGAAGGCACGCCGTCCGAGATCCAGCACAACAAAGAGGTGATCAAGATCTACCTGGGAGAGGACGACGATGCTTAAAATCAAAAATCTGGAAGCAGGCTACGGCAAGCTCCGGGTGCTGAAGCGCATCTCGCTCCACGTCAACCCCGGCGAGATCGTCACCCTCATCGGCGCCAACGGCGCGGGCAAGACCACCCTGCTCTCCACCATCACCGGTCTGGTGCGGCCCAACGCCGGCGAGATCATGCTGAAGGGCGAGAACATCGAAAGACTCAAGGCCGAGCAGATCGTCTTCCGTGGCTGTTCGCTGGTGCCGGAGGGCAGGCAGGTCTTCGCCACCATGACCGTGCGTGAGAACCTGGTGCTGGGCGGCTATGTCCAGCACGCCCAGGGGTACCGCGACCAGAAGCAGGAGATGGAGCACGTCTACGAGCTCTTCCCGGTGCTGTACGAACGGCGGGAGCAACTGGCCGGGACGCTGTCAGGCGGCGAGCAGCAGATGCTGGCCATGGGGCGGGCCTTGATGGCGAAGCCCGCCCTGATCATGCTGGACGAGCCCTCCACCGGCCTGGCCCCCCTGATTGTGAAAAACATCTTCCGCATCATCGAACGGCTGCGCGGGGAAGGCAACACCGTGCTCTTGATCGAACAGAACGCCAAGGCCGCCCTCAAGGTGGCGGACCGGGGCTACGTGCTGGAAACCGGCAAGATCATCCTGGAAGGCCCGGCCGAGGACCTGCTGGCCAATCGCGACGTGCAGCGGGCCTACCTGGGACGGGATGTGGATTGATTTCCCCCACGAAACCCACGAAAGGGTTTCTGAGCAGAACCGAATCGCCATGAGATTCATGTGGCCGTGTTTGAAATTTTCGCGTCTTTCGAGGATTTCGTGGCGAATAATAACAGGGAGACGAGCATGTACTGGGAACCAGACAACGAATGCATATCCCGCGAGGATCTTGAGCAACTCCAGCTCGAAAGGCTCCAGTCCACCCTCTTCCGGGTGGCCACCCATGTGCCCTTCTACCGCCAGAAGTTCAAGGAACTGAAGGTCGATCCGGACGGCTTCCGCTCGCTCGCTGAACTCAGAAGCCTGCCCTTCACCACCAAGCAGGACCTGCGCGACAACTACCCCTATGGCCTTTTTGCCGTGCCGCTCCGCGAGGTGGTGCGGGTGCACTCCTCCTCCGGCACCACCGGCCAGGCCACGGTGGTGGGCTACACCAAAAACGACATCAAGACCTGGGCCAACCTCACCGCCCGGGTGCTCACCGGCGCTGGGGTCACCCACGACGACGTAGTGCAGATTGCCTTTGGCTACGGCCTCTTCACCGGCGGCTTCGGCCTGCATTACGGGGCCGAGCGGGTGGGCGCCTCGGTGATCCCGATCTCCAGCGGCAACACCAAGCGCCAGATCCAGATCATGCAGGACTTCCGCACCACCGCCCTGGTCTGCACCCCCAGCTACGCCCTGCTGCTGGCCGATACCATGGAGGAGATGGGGATCAACACCAGCTCCCTCAGCCTCAAGTACGGCCTCTTCGGCGGCGAGCCCTGGTCAGAGGCCATGCGCAACGAGATCCAGAACAAGCTTAATATCATCGCCACCGACAACTACGGCCTCTCCGAGATCATGGGCCCCGGGGTGGCGGGCGAATGCCAGGAGCGGCACGGCCTGCACCTGAGCGAGGACCACTTCCTGGTGGAGGTGATCAACCCAGAAACCCTGGAGCCGGTCGGGCCGGGCGAGGTGGGCGAGCTGGTGATCACCACCCTCACCAAGGAGGCCTTCCCGGTGATCCGCTACCGCACCCGCGATCTGACCCGGATCATCGAGGAGCCCTGCCCCTGCGGCCGCACCCTGCGGCGGATGGAGCGGGTCAAGGGCCGCAGCGACGACATGCTGATCATCAAGGGCGTCAATGTGTATCCCTCCCAGATCGAACATGTGCTCTTCGAGATCGAGGGCACCAAACCGCACTACCAGATCGTGGTGGAGCGGGACGGCCGTCTGGACAAGGCCACCGTCCTAGTGGAGGTGATGGAGTCGATCTTCTTTGATGAGATGAAGAAGCAAAAAGAGATGATCGACCTGATCAAGCGCAAGCTGGCCTCGGAGCTGGGTATCGGGGTGGACGTGAAGCTGGTTGAAGAAAAATCCCTGGAGCGCAGCGAAGGCAAGGCGAAACGGGTGATCGACAAGAGGACTTTATAAATCTCTCCCCCTGAAACACACGCGGAGCGCGAAGTCTTCTTTCCCTTCGTGTTCATCCTGGTTCAATTGCAATCGACGGCCCATACATTGAGGCCATTCATGACAAGGAGCACCCCCATGGCCATCTCCCAGAAAATGATCGCGTTCGCGGAGCGCTCTTCCTGGATCCGCAAGATGTTCGAGGAAGGCGCCAAGCTCAAGGCGCAGTATGGCGCCGACCAGGTGTGCGACTTCAGCCTCGGCAACCCCGACCTGCCGCCGCCTGCCCAGTACCAGCAGGCGGTCCAGAAGGTCATCGCCGCGGAAGGCCCCGGCACCCATGGCTACATGGCCAACAGTGGCTACCCCTTCGTACGGGAGGCCCTGGCCAAGCAGCTCTCCATCGAGCAGGGCATGGCGATTGGCGCCGACGACCTGCTGATGACCGTGGGAGCTGCCGGCGCGCTCAACGTCACCATGAAGGCGCTGCTCGACCCGGGCGACGAGGTGATCATCCTCGCCCCCTTCTTTGTCGAGTACAACTTCTACGTGGACAACCACGGCGGGATTACCAAGATCGTCCCCACCGCCGCGGATTTCAGCCTGGACCTGGCGGCCATCGAGGCGGCCATCACCCCGAAGACCAAGGCGCTCATCATCAACAGCCCCAATAACCCCACCGGCCAGATCTACTCCGCCGCCGAGCTTGCCGGTCTGGCCGAGGTGCTCAAAAAAGCGCCGCAGACCGTCTACCTCATCGCCGACGAACCCTACCGCAAGATTGTCTACGATGGCCACACCGTGCCCAGCGTCTTTGCCGCATACCAGAACGCCATCATCGTCTCCTCCTACTCCAAGGATCTCTCCCTGCCTGGCGAGCGCATCGGCTACATCGCCGTGCATCCGGGAATCGAAGGCAAGGCGCAGCTCCTGGGCGCCATGACTCTGGCCAACCGCATCCTCGGCTTTGTCAACGCCCCGGCTCTGATGCAGCGGGTGGTGGCCGAGCTGCAGGGGGTGACCGTGGACTGCTCCATCTACACCCGCCGGCGGGAACTCTTCTGCAAGGTGCTCAGGGAGGCGGGCTACGAGTTCGTGCCGCCCAAGGGCGCCTTCTATCTCTTCCCCAAGTCGCCCATCGCCGACGATGCCGCCTTCGTGGCCTTGCTGGCCGAGCAGAAGATCCTGGGCGTACCGGGCCGTGGCTTCGGCATGCCGGGCTACTTCCGCCTCGCCTTCTGCGTGGAGGACGCGGTGATTGAACGCTCCGCCGAGGGTTTCAAGAAGGCCATGGCCGCGGCCAAGGCGCTGGCATAAGCAAACAGGGAGTCATTGACCATGGGAGACGCGCTTGCCCTGCTGGCCCTGCTGGTGGGCCTTGAACTGGTGCTTGGGGTGGACAACATCCTGGTGATCACCATCTTTGTGGGCCGTCTTCCCCAGGAAAGCCGGCAAAAGGCGCGGGTGGCGGGGTTGGCCTTCGCGTTGCTCGCCCGCATCGCCGTGCTGGTAGCGCTGCTGTCGTTGACCGGGCTGACCAACAACGTGGTGCTCCACTACTCCATTCGCGATCTCATCCTGATCAGCGGTGGCCTCTTCCTCTTGTGGAAGGCGGTACGGGAGATCCACCATACCGTGGAACTCCGCGACGAGGAGCACGGCCCCGAGGGAGTGGCGGGCGGATTCGCCAAGGTGATCAGCCAGATCGTCCTTCTGGACATCGTTTTTTCCATCGACTCGGTGATCACCGCCATCGGCCTTACCGACCAGGTATGGGTGATCATTGCCTCGGTGGTGGTCTCCTTCGTGGCCATCCTCTTCTTTGCCGGCCCCATCGGCGAATTCATCCTCCATCACCCAGCCCTGAAGATCCTCGCCCTGTCGTTTCTCATCACCATCGGCGTGACCATCTTCATGGAGGGGCTGCACAAGCATGTACCCAAAGCGTACATCTATCTTCCCATGGGCTTCGCCCTTCTGGTGGAGCTGTTGCAGATGCGCTACGAGCGCAACCAGCGGCTGGGCGTGGCCAACCGGCAATCGAGCTGACCATCCCCGCCGTCTCCCAGAGAAGTCACCACGCAGCCCACCATTAAACGCGACGCCTCCTTTCCCATGGCAGCCGCACCCTTGAAAGGAATTCCCTTGCCAACGCCAGCAACGGGACTTTCCTCGGCCCTCCTCTTGCTCCGCGCCTGACAATTTCTTTGCCATCCCCTCGTTCCTATCATTTGCTTGACAGTTACCCTCCGACCGATATATCCCAAATAATAAGGGGGGAGTTTTCAAAATAAAACTACGCCTCCCTGCGTACTCTTCGGCTAATCCGCATAGCCGTTGCTCCGGATAATCTTTTCCCTGAGCACGATGCGGGTCCCGGCCGCATCCCTTGGAGGCTGTCATGATCTTCAAGATACTGCCCAAGCACGAGCTGCCCCGCCTCTACGAACTGCTTGCCGTCAACATCGTCATCGGCCCGGTCTGGAAGGGCGAGGACCACTCCGGCAAGCCCCTGTTCGACTTCAAGGTGGTTTACGATTTCAACAGCCTGGCCTTGGACTATGCCCAGACCATCCACTCGCCGAAACGTTTTGTTCTTCCGTATCACGAAACCATGGCCACCTTTGCCGTAAGCGATTCCGGATGGGAAAGGCATGAAGACCTCAATGTCTACCGACCGCTGGTCTTCTTCGGCATGCACCCCTGCGACATCAATGCCCTGAACAAGCTCGATCTGGTGCTGGCCCGCAGTGCCTATCCCAATCCCTACTACATCGGCAAGCGCAAGAACCTTTTCATCGTGGGACACAGCTGCGCGCCCTCGCCCCAGTGCTTCTGCCGATCAGTGGGCGCGGACAGCGCCCTGCACGGCTTCGACCTCTTCCTCCACGACCTGGGCGACCGATACATGGTGGAGGTCTGCACCGCCACCGCCTTTGATATTCTCTCCAAACTCAAGATCAAGGACCCCCTCCACCGCGACCACAAGGAGTACCGCCACGCCGCCAAAACGCGGAACGAACAGTTCACCACCACCGTGGACACCACCGACCTGGCCAACATCCTGGATCTGGAGTTCGACTCCCCCGCCTGGCAGTTCTGGGGCAAAAAATGCCTCTCCTGCGGCACCTGCGCCAATGTCTGCCCCACCTGCTACTGCTACGGCGTGGATGAACACGTGGACCTCGATCTCAAGGGCGCCACCAAGAGTCGCTCCCTCCACTCCTGCAACCTGATCGACTTCGCCAGGGTGGCGGGTGGCCACAACTTCCGACCGGAAAGCGCCACCCGGCTCAAGTATCGCTACTACCACAAGCACCGTGGTTTCGTGGAGGCTTACGAGGAGTCGCTGTGCGTGGGCTGCGGCCGCTGCGGCGCGGCGTGCCTGGCCGGCATCACCCCGCCGGAGGTGATCACCAGCGTGCGGGGCAAGGAGTGATGGCCTTGCGCAACAGCAAGGAACGAAAGGGACCGTGACCAGAAATCGAAAGGGCAACGCGGAATCCGTTGGCGACATGACCCTGCGGCGCCAACCAAGGAGTAGGCCATGTACAACAAGCTGAAATTCATCGATGTGCTGGAGGAGACAGGCTCCGGGGCGGCAAATGGCCTTGAACAATCCTTCCTGGCCGAAATCACCAGCATCTACCCCCTTACTGCCCACGAGCGGCTCTACCAGATCCAACTGGTCGATCCCGAGGCGCGGCGCAACTTCACCTTCAGGCCGGGCCAGTTCGTGATGCTGGAGCTGCCCGGCATCGGCGAGGCGCCCTTTTCCATCTCCTCCTCGCCGGTGCGTCACGGCGACCTGGAACTCTGCATCCGGGCAGTGGGCAGTTTGACCAATGTTCTGGCCAGGATGGAGCGTGGCACCAGGGTGGGGATCAGCGGCCCCTTCGGCACCCACTTCCCAGTGGAGACCATGCAGGGCCAGAACATCCTGCTCATCGCTGGCGGCCTCGGCATCGTGCCGTTGCGCGCCCCCCTGATGGCGGTACTGGAAAACCGCAGCCGCTACGGCAGGGTGGACATCATGTACGGCGCCAAGAGCCCGGCCGAGTTGCTCTTCACCTACCAGTACGAGGAGTGGCGCCGCTTCGACGTCAACCTGGACATCACCGTGGACAAGCCCGACGACAAATGGGAGGGCCACACCGGCCTGATCACCAATATTCTCAAGCGGCGGATCAGCGACGACCCGGAACTGAGGAACAATACCTGCGCCATCGTCTGCGGGCCGCCGGTGATGTTCCACTTTGTTTGCAACATGCTCATCGAGGCAGGGCTGCCGCCGCGCAAGATGTTTGTCTCCCTGGAGCGCCGCATGCACTGCGGCCGCGGCAAGTGCTGCCGCTGCAACATCGGCTCCACCTTCACCTGCCTGGACGGACCGGTGTTCGATTACTGGTCGGTGATGAACCTCAAAGAGGCGATCTGATATGGCCGGAGAACTCAGTTACCTCGGTATCCCGCTGGCCCGGCCCAAGGTCGGCTTCTTCGAGCTTTCCTCCTGCGAGGGCTGCCAGTTGCAGCTCCTCAACAACGAGGCCACCCTGCTCGATTTCTTGAATCTGGTCACCATCGTCAACTTCCGCGAGGGCATGAGCGAGCGGGGCGACGACTACGAAATCGCCTTTGTCGAGGGCAGCGTCACCCGCGCCGACGAGGTGGAGCGGCTGAAAGCCATCCGCGCCAAGGCGAAGATCCTGGTGGCCCTGGGCTCCTGCGCCTGTTTCGGCGGGGTCAACCAACTCAAAAACCGCTTCCAGGACTTGGACTGGGTCAAGAAGGAGGTCTACGGCAAGTTCGCCGTGGACACCATGGAAGCGCAGCCGCTGGAGAACTTCGTCACCGTGGATCTGCGCATCTACGGCTGCCCCATCAAGAAGGAGGAGGTGGAACGCATCGTCACCGATCTGGTGGTGGGAAAAACCGTCCAGCCGCCAGCCTACCCGGTCTGCATGGAATGCAAGGCCAACGAGAACATCTGCCTCTTCGAACTGGGTGAGCCCTGTCTCGGGCCGGTGACCAGGGGCGGCTGCGACGCCTGGTGCACCACCAACCGCCGCGGCTGCTGGGGGTGCCGTGGCCCCGCCGAGGTGGCCAACGTCAAGGAACTGGCCGATATCATGCACCGTTACGGATTCAGCGAGGAGGCCCTCCTCGACCGGCTGGAGTGCTTCGGCGGGTTCAGGGAGCAGGTGGACGCCATGCGCAACGCCCCTAAACTTAGAAGAATCAGGAGGAAGAAGGCATGAAGCTCTCCTGCGACGTCTCTGTCCATCACCTCACCCGGGTCGAAGGACACGGCAACATCCGTATCAAGATCAAGAACGGCGTGGTCAAGGAGGCCCGCTGGGAGGTGGTGGAGACCCCCCGCTTCTTTGAGGCGATGCTGGTGGGCAAGCACTGGGAAAACGCGCCCTACATCTGCGGCCGCATCTGCGGTATCTGCTCCATCGGCCACACCCTGGCGAGCATCCGGGCGGTGGAGAACGCCTTTCGCATCACCCCCACCGAGCAGACCGAAAACCTGCGCCTGCTGCTCAAGCACATGGAGACCCTGCAGAGCCATGTCCTGCACCTCTACTTCCTGGCCGCCCCGGACTTTCTGGGGGTGGGCAGCGTGCTGCCCCTGGCGCAATCCCATCCGGCCGAGGTGCAACGGGCACTCCGGCTGAAGCTTTTGGCCAACGACGCCTGCGACCTCATCGGCGGCCGGCGCCTCCACCCCACCCGCACCGTGGTTGGTGGCTTCACCATGCTGCCGGACCGGCATCAGCTCGAACTGATCCGCCAACGGCTGCTCGCTTCGGTCCCGGACCTGGAGGCGGCGGTGGGGCTGTTCAAGACCTTTGCCATCCCCAACTTCACCCGGGAGACCGAGTTTGTTTCCCTCAAAGGCAAGGGGAGCTATCCTTTCATCGGCGGCGATCTCGTCTCCACCGACGGAGTGACCAAGAAGGAGCACCAGTACCGGGCCATGACCAACGAGTACTGCAAGAAGGGCTTCACCTCCAAGCTGAGCAAGCTCTCCCGCCCCTCCTTGGCGGTCGGGGCGCTGGCCCGGGTGAACAACAACTTCAAGTTGCTCGACCCCATGGCCCAGCAGGTTGCCGCCATGCTCGGTCTTGCGCCGGTCAACCACAACCCATACATGTGCAATGTGGCGCAGCTGGTGGAGTGCGTGCATGTGGTGCTCGACTCCATCCGCCTCATCGACATGCTGCTGGACAAGCCGTGGGAAGAAGAACGCCAACCGGTCAAGGCCCGCAAGGGAACCGGCGTGGGGGCGGTGGAGGTGCCGCGCGGCATCCTGTATCACTCCTACGAGTTCGACTCGGAGGGCCGGATCACCAAGGCTGACTGCGTCATCCCCACCAGCCAGAACCATGCCAACATCCTGCACGACATCGAGGCCCTGGCGGAGAAATACGCCAAGGCCGGTAAGAAGGACCAGGATATCGAGCTGCTGGCCGAGATGCTGGTGCGGGCGTATGACCCGTGCATCTCCTGCTCGGTGCATTGACCTGGGAGGTTTTAGGCTTCACTGACAGGACCTGTCCTTCCCGTCAGTGAAGCCTAAAACCGAAAAGCATCCGGCATATCTTTTCCTCAACAAGAGACCAGTCAACAATTTCCCCTATCCAGGAGAACTCCCCATGACCAAAGCGAGCAAATGCCCGGTAACCGGAGGATCGAACAAACCAGTATCCGGCAGTGGAACCACCAACCGCGACTGGTGGCCGAACCAACTGAATCTCCATATCCTTCACCAGCATTCCTCCAAGTCCAATCCACTGGGCGCTGATTTCGATTACACCAAAGAGTTCAAGAAAATCAACCTCAAGGCCCTGAAGAAGGACCTTTACGCCTTGATGACCAATTCACAGGAGTGGTGGCCTGCAGATTGGGGGCACTACGGCGGGCTCTTCATCAGGATGGCCTGGCATAGCGCAGGCACCTACCGGATTGGCGACGGACGCGGCGGGGCTGGCTCTGGATCGCAACGCCTGGCGCCGCTCAACAGCTGGCCGGACAACGTGAACCTCGACAAGGCGCGTCGGCTGCTCTGGCCGATCAAACAGAAGTACGGCAACAAGATCTCCTGGGCGGACCTGATGATCCTGGCCGGCAATTGCGCGCTGGAGTCCATGGGATTCAAAACCTTCGGCTTTGGCGGCGGGCGCGAGGATGTATGGGAATCAGAACAGGACATTTACTGGGGCAGCGAGGACACCTGGCTTGGCGACAAACGGTACTCCGGAAACCGTAATCTTGAGAATCCACTTGCCGCTGTGCAGATGGGGCTTATCTACGTGAACCCGGAGGGTCCCAATGGCAAGCCGGATCCGGTCGCTTCCGGCAAGGATGTCCGCACCACCTTTGGCCGCATGGGCATGAACGACGAGGAGACAGTCGCCCTTGTCGCCGGCGGCCACACCTTCGGCAAATGTCACGGCGCCGGACCCGCATCGCATGTGGGCCCGGAACCGGAAGGTGCGCCCATCGAAGAGCAGGGATTCGGCTGGAAGAGCAGTTTCGGCAGCGGCAAGGGGGGTGACACCATCAGCAGCGGCATCGAAGGGGCCTGGAAACCAAACCCCACCAAGTGGGACATGGGCTACCTGAAGGTCATGTTCAAGTATGAGTGGGAGCTGGTCAAGAGCCCGGCCGGCGCGCATCAGTGGCTGGCCAAGAACGTGGCGGAAGAGGACATGATTGTCGATGCCCACGATCCGAAAAAGAAACACCGGCCGATGATGACCACCGCCGATCTTTCTCTGCGCTTCGATCCGATCTACAAAAAGATCGCGATGCGTTACCTGAAAAATCCGGACGAATTCGCCGATGCCTTTGCCCGGGCGTGGTTCAAACTGACTCACCGCGACATGGGGCCGCGCGCCCGCTACCTCGGCCCGGAGGTGCCCAAGGAAGACCTGATCTGGCAGGATCCGCTGCCGGCGGTCGATCACAAGCTGATCACCGCCAAGGATATCGCCGACCTCAAGGCCAGGATCCTGGCCTCGGGACTCACCATCTCCCAACTGGTTTCCACCGCCTGGGCCTCCGCCTCCACCTTCCGTGGTTCGGACAAACGGGGGGGTGCCAACGGGGCACGGATTCGCCTGGCTCCGCAGAAGGATTGGGAGGTCAACCAGCCGAAGCAATTGGCCAAGGTTCTCAAAACCCTCGAATCCATCCAAAAGAAGTTCAACAGCGCGCAGTCGGGCGGCAAGAAGGTTTCGCTTGCAGACCTCATCGTTCTTGGCGGTTGCGCCGCAATCGAAGCGGCGGCGAAGAAGGCCGGGCACAAGATCAGCGTTCCCTTCTCGCCCGGCCGCGCCGATGCGTTGCAGGAACAAACCGACGTGAAATCTTTCGGTGTGCTGGAACCGGCGGCGGATGGCTTCCGTAACTACCAGAAAGCCAAATACTCCGTGGGCGCCGAGGAATTGCTGGTGGATCGGGCGCAACTGCTGACCCTGACCGCCCCGGAAATGACCGTGCTTATTGGCGGCATGCGGGTGTTGAACGCCAACTGCGGGCAGTCCAAGCACGGCGTCTTCACCACGCGGCCGGAGACGCTCACCAACGACTTCTTTGTCAACCTGCTCGATATGGGCACTGCCTGGAAGCCAACCGCGAAGGACGCGGACCTCTTTGAAGGCCGCGACAGGGTGAACGGCAAACTCAAGTGGACCGGCACCCGGGTCGACCTCATCTTCGGCGCAAACTCGCAACTTCGGGCAATCGCCGAAGTGTATGCCCAGGCTGATTCGCAAAAGAAGTTTGTGAAAGACTTTGTCGCGGCCTGGAACAAGGTGATGAACGCTGATCGTTACGACCTTGCCCAGTAAACCGTAAAGCGTCGGCAAAAACCGTCTCAGCGGAGGGCCCGCCCCTTCGCTGAGACGGATAACCTCCGCAACGAATCAACAACAGCCGCCCGTCTTCCTGCCCAAGGCTTCATTGAGAACGGCCGTGGCGCAGCCCACCCCCATCTCGACATCAATCGCGCCCACCGGGCAGTTCCTGGCGCAGGCGCCGCACTCCATGCAGGCATCCCGGTCGCCAATCGTGGCCTTCCCTTCCGCCAGCGAGAACACCGCCTGGGGGCAGACCGTCTGGCACAACCCGCAGCCAACGCAAAGCTGCCGGTCGAGTTGCAGGGTGGTCACCTCGCGCAGATACAAGGCCATGGCCGCACCTACCAGAAGAAGCCGCCAAGCCACAGCCCGGCGCCGATGAGGATTGCCGCCACCTGCACCGGCACGGCGAAACGCATCTCCTTCTTTACCCCGGAAAGGGAGGTGTAGGTCGATGCGCCGGTGAAGTTCATCCCCAGCCCCGAGCTGATCGCCAGACAGATCAGCAGCCAGCCGATCACGCCAGCACCGGAAAGGTCGGCCCACGGCGGCAGTCCGGCCAACCATGATCCGGCATACACCGTAGCAATAACTACGAGGCCGGCAAAGAGCCCCTTCACCGCAAAGGCGCGGCCAGGCAGGCTCAAGAGCAGCAGCGGGGTGAGCACCACCCCGGCCAGGATGCCGGAGGCGAACATCAGCAGCGGCCAGCGGGAGAGGTGGAGAGCGTTTTGCCAGAAATCGTCATGACCCAATAGGCCACAGAGTAGCACCAGCAGCAAAGCTATCGGCAGCGCCCACTTTCCGGCATTGACCAGCTCCACCGGGATCAGGACCAGCCGCTCGGCAAGGGGAAACTCCTTCTTGCGCATGGTCGGGGTGGCCTTACAGCCCCGGTCGAGAAACTCAGGCAGGTCGCTGGCCAGAATCGGCCCGTAGCAGACGGAAAAGCCGCACCCCTTCCTGACTAGATGTGCCGCCACCCCTGGCGCGCCAAGCTGCGGCAGGATAAGGGTACGATGGCTCACCAGCTGGTTGAGCCGCGCCTCTTGCACCCGGCGCACCAGCTCGTCGGTGCCGAAGCTGCCCTTACCGGCCGCGCACCAGACGTTGATGCCAAAGGTGTCCAGCACCAGCAGCCAGAGGTTGCGACCGGACAGTTCGGAACGCAGCCCGTCGAAGCTCAGCTTGTAGTTGGCGGTGACCAGCACCGGAGCCCCGGTGTCCGGATTTCCCACCGCATAGAGCCCAGGCTCCACCGTGTAGGACATGCGGCCGATCCCGCAGCGCACCCTGGCGGTACCGAGCCTGTCGGCAACCGTAAGGGTGGTGGCCAACTGCGGCACCCCCCCCACCGGGGTATCGAGCACCCCGGTCACAAAGGGCTGCTTGGTGATCTCCACTCCTGCCCGAGGAGGGATCCTGGGGCCTCAACAGCTCTGCTGGCCGCTGGGCAGGGTGGAACATGCCGGTTGGATGGGTTGCATCGTCAATCCTTGATGACGTCGCCAAAAGACGCGACGACATCTGTTGTCGCTCTGGATTTCCTTGATTTTGGAGTCTCGGCTACGCCTCGCTTCCCTGTGTTACGGACCTTTGTGTTTCTGATGCATTTGCGAGACCATCAATCCTTCCTGACAGGGATCACTGCTGTGTCACGCAACTTCCCATAAAATAACGCATTCGGGCCAAAAAGAAAGGCCCGGCGGATGCCGGGCCTTAGGAAAACCGTTACCGAACCGTGCTCAGTGCTTGAAGGAGCGCTGACCGGTGTACTTCATGGCTACCTGGGGCTTGGCCTCGTTGCAGGCCTGGATGGTCTCGAAGTCGCGCATGGAGCCGCCGGCCTGGAGGATGGCGGAGACGCCCTGGCGGATGCCGACGTCGGCGCCGTCCCGGTAGGGGAAGAAGGCGTCGGAGATCATCACCGAGCCGGGCAGACCGGCGCGGTCGGCCTTGACCTTGGCGTCGATGGCCTCCTTGTCGCCCTTGTCGCGCTTGCCCTTCTCGATCTCCAGCACCATGTCGGCGTAGGGGATGCCGTGGGTGTCGAAGCAGAGGATGTCGGCGTACTTGGTGTATGCCTTGTAGACGGCGATGTCGGCCACGCCGACCCGGTCCTGCTCGCCGGTGCCGATGCCCACCGTGCAGCCGTCCTTGACGTAGATGACCGAGTTGGAGGTAACCCCGTGCTCCACGGCCCAGCCGAAGAGCATGTCGTCGATCTCCCGCTGGTCGGGCTCGCGCTCCACTTTATATTCCACGCCCTGGAAGGTGGAGACCGCGGGCTTGAGGTCGGCCAGCGAGCGGATGGAGTTCACCGCCGACTGCTGGATGATCAGGCCGCCGTCGATGAGGCTCTTGAAGTCCACGAAGCGGAACTTCTCGAACTCGGCCAGCCGATCGATACGGGCGATCTTGACCACCCGCAGGTTCTTGCGCTGCGCCAGAATCTCCAGGACGCCCGGCTCGAACTCCGGGGCGCAGACCACCTCCAGGTAGTTCTTGCTGAGGAGCTCGGCGGTCTCCTTGTCGCAGGCCCGGTTGAGGATGATGGCCCCGCCAAAGGCGGCGATGCGGTCGGCCCGGTTGGCCCGGTCGTAGGCGTT
This sequence comes from Thermodesulfobacteriota bacterium, assembly GCA_049323635.1. GTDB lineage: Bacteria > Desulfobacterota > Desulfobulbia > Desulfobulbales > Desulfurivibrionaceae > JBMONS01. The sequence continues at coordinate 16,280 of JBMONS010000022.1, read as the reverse complement.
GGCCAGCGACGAGCCGTAGGCGGCGCCGCAGGGGTTGTTGTGCTTGAGAATGACCGCGGCCGGGCGGTCCATCAGGTACTTGATGATGTTCAAGCCGTTGTCGATGTCGGTGAGGTTGATCTTGCCGGGGTGTTTGCCCACCTGGAGCATGTCCTCGACGTTGATCCCGCTCACCAGGCCGTTGCCCGGCGCGATGAACTGGCAGTCGCCCAGGGTGAGGTTGCCGTTGACCAGCTCGTACAGGGCGGCCTCCTGGTCGGGGTTCTCGCCGTAGCGCACGCCGCGCTCGTCCACCACGCCCTTCTCGTCGACGATCTTCCAGGTCTTCTTGCGAAAAACCAGTTTTTGATCGCCAAAGGTGATGGTCATGTCCATGGGGAAATGGTCCCCAAGAATGGTGGTGTACATCTTCTTCAGGTCTGCCATTGCCCTCTCCCTCCTGTCGTGGTTTGGTCGTCCAAAATGGTGTTTTCTTGAAATTCAGGCGGCCTGGCGGCCGCTGTCGTGCAACTGAAAGGTGGCGTCCCAGTCCTTGAGCACCGGGTCGAGCCCCTTGGCTTTTACCGCCGCGCTCACCTCATCGAGGCTGCGCTGGTCGCCGATCTCAAACTGGGCGCCGCTGGCCTCCTTGTCGCCGTAGCCGCCCGGCACGGTGCAGGAACCGGCCGAGTAGCGGGTGGGGCCGAGGCCGAGCATGCCGTCGCGGTAGCGCGCCTCCTCGCGGGTGGAAAGGTAGAGCCCCAGGTCCGGGTCAAAGAGGCGCAGCGCAAAGATCAACTGGGTGAGATCCCGCTCGGAGACCTCCATCAGCGGCGCGAACTCGCCCTTGGCCGGCCGGATGCGCGGGAAGGAGACAGTCAGTCCCGTGCGCCAGTGTTCCCGCCGCATATAGGCAATGTGGTGGCCCATGGCCAGCCCCTCGGCCCGCCAGTCGGAAAGGCCCAGGAGGGCGCCGATCCCCACCTCGCGTAAGCCCGCCTTGGCGGCCCGCTCCGGGGTGGCCAGGCGGTAGTCGAAGTCGCGCTTCCTGCCAGCCAGATGCACCTGCTCGTAGACGGCGCGGTCGTAGGTTTCCTGATAGACGGCCACCGAGGTGATGCCCGCCTCGAAGAGTCGGGCGTATTCCTCGGTTTCGAGCGGCTGCACCTCGATGGAGATGGCGGCGAAGCGGTCGCGCAGACGGCGGGCGATTTCCGCCAGATAGTCCACCCCCAGCTTGGCCGGCGCCTCGCCGGAAACCAGCAGGATGTGGGCAAAACCGCGCGCATGGAGGAGCATCGCCTCGGCCTCGGCTTCCTCGAAGGAGAGCACCCGCCGGGGCATGGTGTTGCTGGCAGCGAAGCCGCAGTAGGCGCAGCGATTGGTGCAGAAACTGGAGAGGTAGAGCGGCGCGTAGAGCTGGATGGTGTTGCCGAAACGCTGCCGGGTGAGCTGGGCGCTTCGCTGCGCCATCTCGGCAAGGAAAGGCTCGGCGGCCGGCGAGAGCAGCGCGGCGAGATCCTCCAGGGCCAGGCCCTGACGGGGCCGCTCCAGGGCCTGCCGCACCTCGGCTGCGCCAGAGGCGGCAACGCGGCTGCGCAGCATCGTAAAATCAGGGGCGACGAACATGGCCGCTTACCGCAAGAAGTCCAGCCCCTCTTGGGGCGAAGAGGCCTCGGCCTCGGTGCGCCGGGCGCCCAGTCCCGCCTCGTAGGCCTCGCGGCCAGCCTCCACCGCCTTGGCAAAGGCCATTGCCATGCGGACCGGGTCGCCGGCCACGGCAATGGCCGTGTTGACCAGCACCGCGTCGGCCCCCATCTCCATGGCCTCGGCGGCATGGGAGGGCGCGCCGATACCGGCGTCCACCACCACCGGCACCCGGGCCTGCTCGATGATGATCGCCACCTGGAAGCGGGTCAGCACCCCTTGGTTGGTGCCGATGGGCGAGCCCAGCGGCATCACCGCCGCGGCACCGGCGTCCTGCAGGCGCAGGGCCAGGATGGGGTCGGCGTTCATGTAGGGCAGGACGACAAAGCCCTCCTTGACCAACTGCTCGGTGGCGGCCAGGGTCTCCACAGGATCGGGCAGCAGGGTGCGCGGGTCCGGGGTCACCTCCAGCTTCACCCAGTTGCCGCCACCCGACGCCTGGGCCAGCCTGGCCAGGCGCACCGCCTCGGCAGCGTTCCTGGCGCCGGCGGTATTGGGCAGGAAGAAGAAGCGGTCGCGGTCGAGCACCCGCATGATGTCGTCGCCAGGATCGTTGAGATCGACCCGGCGCAGGGCCACGGTGACCATCTCGCTGCCCGAGGCTTCGAGCGCTTGGCGCATCACCTCGGAGGAGGCGAATTTGCCGGTGCCGGTGAAGAGCCGGGACCGGAAGGTTTTCCCTGCAATGGTAAGCATCAACCGCCTCCCACAAAGCGTATCAGTTCAACCACCGAGCCCTCGGTGAGCTCGTGGCTTTCATAGTCGTCGCGCTTCAAGATCACGCCGTCGCACTCGGCCACCACCGAGTCCGGCGCAAGGCCCAGTTCGGTGAGCAACCCGGCCAGCCGGGTGCCTGGGGCGACCTCGCGTTCGCTGCCGTTACAGACGATCTTCATTGTTGCTCCGCATCCTCGCCCAAGAGCAGCCGCACCACCTGGTTGGCCTGATGGTGGGCGGCAATCCCCACCCTGGCCGCCATGAGGCCGCGGCCCGGTTCGGCGGCCAGCGCTTCATCCCCCACCACGTAGACGCCCGGATAGAGGCGGCGGGTCCGGATGGCATTGTTGTCGGCATGGCCCGCCACCCCGGAGGAACCGACGTAGAAGACCCCCGGCAGCTCGCGCAGTGCGGCACGCAGGCCAGCCGCCTTCATGGCCGGGTCGTCGAAGCACTCCACCAGGGCATGGACACCGCTGAAAGTCGGGGCGATCTCCGCCTCGGTCAGCCTGCGGTCGATGGCCTCCACCGCCACCTCCGGGTTGACCCTGGCGAGGGTTGCGGCCAGCGCCTCGGTTTTCTTCAGGCCGATCTGGTCGACAAAGTACTGCTGGCGATTGAGGTTGGTGGGCTCCACCACGTCGAAATCGACCAGCCGCAGCCTGCCAACACCCATGCGCGCCAGGGCCACGGCCACCACGGACCCGAGGCCGCCAAGCCCCATGATCCCGACGCTGCTTTGCTCCAGCCGCGCCTGCACCCCGGGGGTATGGCGGGCATGGAGCAAGCGCCGCATCTCCTCCGAGGAGGGAACCCTGCCCCGCCGCCACACCCAGCACTGGTCGCCGTCGGCAAGCACGGTGTCGCCAGGGACAGGACAACCGTTGACGATGAGGATGTCCGCGGCCGGGTCGATCCCGGCGGCCACCTCGGCCAGGGTCAGGCCCGACCGGAAGGGGGTGGGCTGTTCATTTACCAGCAGCATGGGCGCGTCTGCTCCTCCTCGACACAAGGCACGGTCTGTCATATTACCCGACCGAGGAAGGCGATGGAACAGTTTTTTCCCTGAGCCCCCCTGCCCTACTCCGGCGCGGCTCCGGCCTCAAAGCCGGCCAGCCGCTTGCGGCCCAGCAGCCACACCGCCACGATGCCCGCCTCATAGAGGACGATCAGCGGGATGGCCATCATGCATTGGTTGATCACATCCGGGGTGGGGGTAAGGATGGCGGCGATGACAAAGGCGGCCAGAATGGCGTAGCGGCGGTGGCGCTTGAGCATCTCCACGCTGATCAGGCCCATCTTGGCCAGCAGCACCATGAAGACCGGCAGCTCGAAGATCACCCCGAAGGCGATAAGCAGCCTGAGGCAGAGGGAGAAGTACTCCTTCACCGTGGGCATCGGGCTTAAAAAATCGTTGGTGTAGCCCAGCAGGAAACGGAAGGCGGGCGGAAAGACCACAAAGTAGCCAAAGGCGGCGCCGCCCAGGAAGAAAACCGAGGAACAGAGGCTGAAGGGCAGAATCACCCTTTTTTCATGCTGGTAGAGGCCAGGGGCCACAAAGCGCCAGATCTGGTGGAAGATCACCGGACTGGCCAGGAGCAGACCGGCGGCCAGGGAGAGTTTTAGGTAAAAAAAAACCCTTCCTGGTACGAGGTGAAGATCAGGCTGCTGCCTTGCGGCATCACCGCCACCAGGGGGGCGAAGAGCCACTCGCCCAGTTCGCGGCTCCAGGCGTAGGAGATCCCGAACCCCACCGCCGTGGCGACAAGCGAGGTGAGCAGGCTCTTGCGCAGGTCGGCAAGATGCTCGGTCAACTCCTGTTTTTCAAAACCCTCGCCGACGTCCATGGCTGCCTCTCTTCTGGGAGATACCCTTCAACACCGCCGCGCATACTACCTGTTCAGATTGGAGTGGTCAAGCGGCAGATGAAATACCCTCCATTGCGCATCAGGAAAGGAGGCGGAAGTCGGCCACCACCGGGAGATGGTCGCTGGCCACCTTGGCGGCCCGCAGCCGGCAACGCTTGCAGGCCTCCAGACTGAGCCGGCCGCGCCAGAAGATCTTGTCCAGCCCGGCGGTGGGCGAAAAGGAGGGATAGGTGGCGATGGGGGTCTGGCGACCAGCGCCATGGTTGGTGGCGCACCCGAAACAGAGCCCCTCGGTGAAGATGGGGGAGAGGCGGGAGAGCCAGTCGTTGAAGTCTCCCCCCACCAGGCAGGGCTGATCCTCGTCCAGCTGCCGAAACTCGGGAGAGCGCACCAGCGTGCCGACCTGCAACGGCCGCTCCTTGAAGGAGAGCCCCAGGTGCAGATTGAACACCGCCAGCGGCCCGAGGGAGTCCACTGGCGCATCCAGCTCGGTGAAGAGACAGCCCCGCGCCTTGCGGGTGCCGATGGTCAGATCGATGTTGCGCTGCCGGCGGATGGGAAGGCGGCTCAGGGTGGCGTTGCCGTACATCCCCTGACGCAGCTGGACATTGAGCCCGACGGCATGATGGGGGTAGCCGAGCCGCTCGGCCAGCTCCCTGGCAAGATCGAGCCGCCTGGAGCGGGGCGCTCCCACATCCACCTCCTGCAGCAGCAACAGATCGGCGTTGTGATGGGCCAGGATCGACTCGATGCGATCCAGCCGGAAACGCCGGTCCATGCCAATGGCTCGGTGGATGTTGTATGTCACTACCCGCAATTGCATCGCCGCCCGTCCCCCATCGTCTTTTCTTGCCCCCATTCTACCACGGCGCGGAAAAGCGATGCCGATATTTCAGCACCCGCGCCACCACCTCCGGGTGGGGAGTCATGGGGCGGGGCGGCTGCGGCGGCGCCGGGAGCCGGTGGCTTTCGGCAAAGGGGGTGTCGGCAAGCTTGAGGTTGTAGGCGGCCACCAGCAGGGCTTCCAGGTTGACCGTATCCTCCAGGTTGTAGGCAAGCAGGGTCTCCAGCACCCGCGCCTCGCCGGTGCGCTGGTACTCTTGCCAGAGCAGCACCGCCGCGTAGCCGTCCACCCCGGCCAACTCGCCGCGATCGAGGCCAAGATGCTTCTCGCAGCCCTTGAGCCCGCCCCGGAAGCCGAGCGACTGCATGAGCGGCCGCAGATCCAGGTGGGGCTTGGCCAGGGAGATGCCGAAGTAGCGGCGCAGCATGGGGAGATCAAAGGCCGCGCCGTTGTAAGTGACCAGCAGCGAGTAGCGCTCGACGTCTTCGACGAAGTGTTCCAGATTACGGCCCGGCGCGTAGGTATACACCGCCATCCCGTCGTAGAGGCTGATGGCGGTGACCTGGCTTTCCTCCATGCGCAGGCCGTCGGTCTCGATGTCCAGATAGGCCACCGAATGCCGAAAAAGGGGAAAGAGCCGCCAGCGCTCCCGGGCCGGCAGCAGCGACCAGGCGGCCTCGGGCGAGTCGGCGCACAGCCGCCGGCCGCGCTCCAGATGGCTTGCGATCAGGCTGACCTGCCTGCCGGAAAGAAAGGGGGGATAGGGAGGGACGAAGTGATCCCAGGAAAGGACGCCCGCCTCCCAGAGCCTCCGTTCGGTGGTGGCGCCGACCCCGGGGACCTGGATGAAGCTGTTGCGGATCACGCCCGTTTCGCCCCCACCGAGGCGAGGTAGAGGGCTGTCTCCTCTTCGCCGTCCACCCCGAGCAGCCGGTTGACCTCGTCATCGTAAAAGGCGGCCATGGGACAGCCGCCAAAGCCCAGGTACTCGGCGGCCAGGAGCAGGTTCTGGCAGAGGTGGCCCATGTCCATGCAGATGTAGCGCAGGGCCCGGTGGCCATACTTGCTCATGGTGCGCCGCACCACGGCGGTCCAGAGGAAGTTGACCGCGGCGTTGCGCATGAAGCCCTGCTCCAGACAGGCATTGGACAAGGCTTCCGGGTCGGGGCCGTCGCCCAGGTGCTCCAGCCGGAAGCCGCGCACGTCGAAATGGTAGAGGCCAGGGGCCAACCCCTCCACCCGCTGGCTCACCAGGTAGGTCTCCATGGGGTAGAGCGCCCCGGCGGACGGGGCGGTACGGAAGAGGTAGTTGCCGGCCTGGCCGGTAATCCCCTGGCTGGCCCAGAGGAGCAAGGCCAGATCGTGCAGGGTGAGCGGCCTTTCCCCAAACCGCCGCAGCGTCCGCCGCTGCTGGAGCAGTTCGGGGAGCGAGGGGCCGGATTCGGGCCACGTCCTGGGCAGCTCCACCGTTGCCGCCTCGGGATAGGTCTTGAAGGTCTCGGTCTCGGCAATGGCGGGCCGCAGTCGCATCCGCTCGTCGCCGCGATGGAACTTGCTTTCCTGGAGGTATCTGAACCCCAGGCTTTCATGCAACTCCGGCATCACATCCTCCCCGCGCCCTTTGCGAAAAACAGCGGAAAATCCTTGCCCCGCGCCCACGGCGCCGGTAGAGTGGCGCCATCCTCCGGCCAAGCCGGCCCAACAACCCATCGCGTGAACCGCCCATGCAGAACTGGCTGCTCCCCGCCTTCATCTCCCTGTTCATCTACGGCCTGTGGGGCTTCTTCCCCAAGCTGGCGGTGACCCACATCCAGCCGGCCAGCGCCCTGGTCTACGAGATAGGCGGCGCCCTGCTGGTAGGGCTTTTCGCCCTCTATCTGGTTGACTTCCGGCCGGAGGTGCATGCCCAGGGCATCCTCTTCGCGGTGCTCACCGGGGTGGCGGGCATGGCGGGCACCCTCTTCTACTTCTCCGCCGCGAAAACCGGCAAGATCTCGGTGGTGGTGAGCATGACCGCCCTCTACCCGTTGATCACCATCCTCCTGGCCGCCGTGTTCCTCCATGAGCCCATCAGCGCCAGGCAGATGCTGGGCATGGTCTTCGCGGTGATCGCCATCCTGCTCTTCACCGTATAAAACCGCCGAGCCGCCCCGCCGCCGGCCTCCTATCCCCGTTCCTTCTCAAGCCGCTCCATGTAGGCATCCCACTCGATGGGCAGCATGGTGTGCTTGAGATTGTTGCACTCCTTGCAGCAGGGAACCATGTTGCCCTTGCTGCTCATGCCGCCACGGGCCAGGGGAACCACATGGTCAAGGGTCAGCTCGGCCGGCGCGAACTTCTTGCCGCAGTAGTGGCAGATACCACTGGCCAGCTTGTTCTTCCACCAGGAGGTCTTGCGCATCTCCCGCGCCTTGGAGCGCTCGCGGCGGATGGTCGCCTCGTCCACCCCGTCGAAAAAGAAATCCTCGTCCATCCTAATCCACCAGACTTCCCAGCAGCAGACCCCGCGCCGCCCCCACCAGGTAGAGGGAGCCGGCCACGCAGATCAGGTCATCGGCGGTGGCCAGAGCGGTTGCCCGCTCCAGCGCCTCGGCCACCGTGGCCGCAGCAACCGCCTTGGGCCGGTCCGCCTCGGCAAGCAGGCTGGCCAGCTGCTCCGGCGTGGCGGAGCGCTCGCTCTCCGGCCGGGTGAAGACGATGCTCTCGGCCATGGGCGCCACCACCCGCAGGGTCTTGGCCATATCCTTGTCCGCCATGCAGGCCCAGACCAGGATAAGCCGCCGGTAGCGGAATTCCTCGCGCAAGGCTGCGGCCAGGCTTTCCACCCCGTCCGGGTTGTGGGCGCCGTCCAGGAGAAATCGGCGCAGATCAGGCGAACCCGCCCCATCCTCCTCGGGACAGGGGCATGGTTGCCCATCGCGCAAACAGAAATGCTCCAACCGGCCCGGCCAGCGCACCGCGAGCAAACCCTGTCGGATATCCTCGCCGGCAACCGGCAATGGCCCGCTGATCTGCGAAAGCGTGGCCAGGGCGATGGCGGCGTTGTCGATTTGATAATCGCCCTTGAGCAGGCAACGCAGGCCATCCACCACCCGGCCATCGATCCCGTGGTAGCGCCAGGCGCCCTCCCCCAGCCGCTCGGCGGAAAAATCCCGGCCCAGCAGGAAGAGCGGCGCACCCAGCTCGGCGGCCTTGGCCTCCACCACCTTCCGGCTGTCGTCCTCCGCAACCCCGGAGACCACCGGCACCCCAGGTTTGATCACCCCCGCCTTCTCCCCAGCCACCGCGGCCAGGGTGTCGCCCAGGTACTGCTCGTGGTCCATGGTGACGTTGGTGATCACCGAGACCAGCGGCATCACCACGTTGGTGGCGTCCAGCCTGCCGCCCATCCCCACCTCCAGAATGGCCACGTCCACCTGCTCCTCGGCAAACCAGAGCAGGGCCAGGGCGGTGGTGAACTCGAAGTAGGTGATCTGGTTCTCGCCAAGCACCTCGCGGATGCGGCTGGCCTGGCGCGCGAACTGCTCCTCGCTGATATAGCGGTCGCCGATGCGGAAGCGTTCCCGCACCGAGCAGAGATGGGGGGAGGTATAGAGCCCCACCGTGTAGCCGGCCCGATGCAGCAGGGTGAGCAGGGTCGTGGACACCGAGCCCTTGCCGTTGGTGCCGGCCACATGGATGAAACGCAGCCGCTGGTGCGGGTTGCCCACCGAGGCCAGGAAGCGGTCCATGCTGTCCAGGCCCAGCTTGATCTTGAAGAATTGCAGGTTGTCCAGAAAGGCCCACGCCTCCTGGTAGGTCATCGGTTGCATCAGGACAGGATCTCCAATCGGGCGTAATCAAGGTGCAGGGTCTTGCGGCCATAGCGGGCAAAACGCACATCCACGGAGCGGGGCCCTGCAGTCCGCTCCACCAGCCCTTCGCCGAAAAAGGGATGGCGCACCCGCATGCCCGGCTGGGGCAGGTCGGTCGCCCCGGCTGGCGGGGCGGTCTCCGGCGCGGTTCTGGCCGGGATCGCCGGGCCGGCGCTGCTCCGCCAGGCCGGGGCATGGGCGGAATCCGTATCGTCCCGGCCGGCACAATCGCTGCGCCCCCCAAGTTCGCGGCCCCAGGAGGTCACCTGCATGGGGCGGGTGAGGCCGCCGGGCAGCTCCTTCAAAAACGGCGACACCCCGGCCCTGCCGCTGCCTCCCCTGGCATCATAGGAGGCCACCTCCTCGGGATAGACCAGGTGCAGCTCCTTGCGCGCCCTGGTGGCGGCCACGTAGAGCAACCGCCGCTCCTCCTCCAGCTGCTCGGGCAGCACCGCGTGGGAGGAGGGAAACTTGCCCTCGGCCAGGTTGATCACAAAGACCGTGTCCCATTCAAGCCCCTTGGCCGAGTGGATGGTGGAGAGCACCATCTTCTCGTTGCCAGCCCCAGGGCCGCCCTCCACCACCTCGGGCGGGTCCAGGGTGGCGTCGTCGAGAAAGGCGCGCAGGCTCTCGTAGCCTGCCATGATCTGGCCGAGCTGCTCCAGATCGCGGCGGCGCTTGGGGTAATCATCCGGATAGAGGCGCTGGAAGACCGGCTCGTAATGCTCCATCACCAGCTCGAACATCCCCCCCACCGACAGGCCAGGCCGCGCCAGGTCGTCCAGCATGTCGAGCAGGGCGGTGAAGCCAGCCCGCCAGGATGGCCCGGCCGGATAGGCGCGCAGGGCGGCCAGCGGCTCCTCGCTGCCCCGGATGCGCTCCAGGATGGCGCGGGCCGTCTTGGGGCCGACCTTTTCGAGCTGCAGCAGCAGCCGGTTCCAGGAGAGATGGTCCTGGGGGTTGTCCACCACCCGCAGAAAGGAGAGCACGTCCTTGATGTGGGACGACTCGGTGAGGCGCAGCCCGCCACGCTTGTCGAAGTCGATACGCCGACTGGCCAACTCCAGCTCCAGCTTGTAGGAGTGATAGCCCGAGCGGAAGAGCACCGCGATCTCGGCAAGCGGCGTCCCAGCATCGCGCAACGCCTCGATCCGGGCCGCCACGTAGCGCGCCTGGGCCGATTCGTCCGGGGCGGCGCAGACCACCGGCGCCTCGCCGCCCGCGATGCTGGTAAAGAGGGTCTTGGCGTACTTCTCCGCCGCCCGTTCGATCACGGCGTTGGTCAGATCCAGGATGCGCTGGGTGCTGCGGTAGTTCTCCTCCAGCCGGATCAGACGGGTGCCGGGGAAGAGGTTGGGAAACTCCATGATGTTGCGGAAGTCCGCGCCCCGGAAACTGTAGATGGACTGGGAATCGTCGCCCACCGCCATGACGTTGTCGTGCCCAGAGGCCATCAACCGGACGATGGCCGCCTGCACCGGGTTGGTGTCCTGGTACTCGTCCACCATGATGTGGCTGAAGCGGCCGGCGATCTCGTCGCGCGCCTCGGGAAACTCGGCAAGCAGCCTGCGCCAGTTGGTGAGCAGGTCGTCGTAGTCCATGAGGCCGTGCTCCAGCTTGAAGCGCTGGAAGTGCTCGCCGATGGCCTTGACATCCTCGGTGAACTCGCAGAGATGGCCGTACTCCTCCTCCATGAGCGTCTCGATGGGGATGCCCTTGTTCACCGACTTGCTCAAGATCGCCACGATGGCGCGCTTGGAGGGGAAACGCTTGCCGTCGCCGCCCAGGTTGAGCGACGAACGGATCAGGTTGACGATGCCCTCGGAGTCGGACTGATCGATGATGGTGAAGTTGGGTTCGTAGCCGAGCTGCCGGCAGTGGCGGCGGAGCAGCAGGTTGGCCATGGCGTGGAAGGTGCCGCCCATGACCCGCCTACAGGAATCGTCCAGCAGGAGGCTGGCGCGATGGAGCATCTCCTGGGCCGCCTTGCGGGTGAAGGTGAGCAGCAGGATGGACTCCGGGGCGATCCCCCGGGAAAGCAGGTGGGCCAGCCGGTAGATCAGGGTGCGGGTCTTGCCGCTGCCCGCGCCGGCGATGACCAGCACCGGGCCGTTCACGGTGGTGGCCGCCTCGTGCTGGGCCTCGTTCAGCTCGGCGCGGCTGACCCGGCTGGCCGGACGGGGGGGCGCGGGTTCATTGCCGCCGATGGAAAAAAGGGAGCGTTGCATGGCCCGAACTGTACCACGAAAACGGTGCTGTCGCAGTAACTCCCGGCAAAAAAATCATCCGCCCCACACGATAACACAAGAGACACAAGGTGCCAGCGAGAGCTTTTCCTCCAGCCTCACCCCAGGCATACTGTCATGGCGCGGCTTCTCCCTTCACAATCGCAACCTCGGCATGGGAATCACACCCACACCCCGCGGCAATCCAGCGCATGGCGAAACGAGCGGCAATGCCGCCCCAGGAACTCGGCAGCCAGGAGAGGTACTGGGCAGGGTTGGTTACCAGGCCGCAAAGGTAACGCTCGCCCTGCCACTCAAGGGCGGGGCAAGCGCCTCGACGCCGGAATACGATTAGCCCAAGCGCACAGGGTTCCACTGCGCAACAAACTCCACATCCGTTGCACGGTTCACCAAAGAATGGTTTCGGCGGCGCCGCAGCGCACAGAGCGATGCGGACCTCCTCTTCATTCTTCATTGAGCGAGTTGTTATGGCAGAATTTCATCTATTGGCAATATCTGTTTGCTGTGGCGGATGGTAAGGACTGAGATGTTTGCTTTCTCAATTCGATAAATAATTCGGTAGTTCCCGTAGATCAATTCCCGGATCTCATTCCGATGTAATTCCGGCACATACCGGCCAATTTCCGGGGATGATGACAACGCTTTCACTTTTTCAAAAACTCTGTCGATCCATTTTGCTGCTGCGGTTGGATTGTCGAGGGATATGTATTGCGCAATTTCTGATGCCCGCTCGACTGCAAGCGGAGACCAAACAATTTTCTGATTACCAAGGAATCTCAGCAAGCTTGAGAAACCGTCGAGGAATAGGGAGAGTCTGGATAGCGTCAGCGGCCAGGCGGGCTATCAACACTCGCAAATTGAGTCGATGGTTGAAACGGTAACAAAATTCGGCGAGATACCCAGGAATATGGTTTTTCCGGATGGCGTGATATGTGCCCAGAATGGCGTTCTTGACGTTGCCGAGCATGGTGTTCACCCATTTGAACTCCACAATTTTTACGCTGTCGGCTCCTCCACCTGTAACGATGATCTGATGGGCACAATCAGCCGCTTTCACGCCAGAGAAACATTGCAAGCCATCGGAGACCACGGAGCTGTGCGGTGATAAACGTCTCAGAGACCAAACGGAAACCTGTTGTTCAGTAAAGCCGTTGACCTGATCAAGGGTCATCAAGAGAGGACGTCCTTCATCATCTGTTGAGAGAGCAGCAATGATGGGTGTTTTCCCTGGAGCACCCCGGCCACGCTTGCCACCATGATGCTTGCCGCCCAGATAGGCGTCATCAATTTGGACGGGGCCATCGAGGCGGCGTGATTGCTCATGAAACTGCATGACCCTCTGGAGCTTGTGTTTGATGGTCAGGGCAGTATTGGCGGAGACTCCCAAGGCCCTGGCAAGATCAAGGGATGAGACGCCGTTTTTCGATTGAGTTACCAGGTAGATGCCGAGAAACCAGACGGTAAGGCCGACTTTGGTGTCGGCGAAGATTGTCCCACTGGTGAGAGAAGTCTGGCGACGGCATTGGCGGCATTGATAGAGGTTTCGGGCACTGATGAGATAAAATTCCTGATGTCCACACGCGGGACAGATAAAGCCGTTGGGCCACCGCCAGGAAAAAAGGCTGGCACGGCATTGCTCTTCGGCCCCGTAGTGGGAGAGGAATTCTATCAAACTCAAGCCTGCTTGAAATTGGGTCATGTTTTTTGCCATGGCGTTCCTCCTGATGGTGTATTTGAGGAGATTATGCCATGACACCTGGGACATATGGTGTCCCACATCAGCGCCTTGCTGAGATTGATTGGTAATCAAAAACAATTTTCATTTGGCCACTCTCTTTAAGATCAAATCCTTGGCATCACTGTGGGCTATTCCTTCCCCATTTTCGATCTGGCTAATCGAAGTCTGGATATCGCTCAGTAATTCAATTTTTTCCTGCATTGCCTCGTATTCCCCTGCATCCAGAAGGACTGCGGCACTCTTCCCGTGCTGGGTGATAATTAAAGGCCTTTTCGTGTCATGGACTTGCTTCAGGAAGGATGCAATTCCGGTTCTGAACTCAGACATTGACCGGATATCTTGGTCGACCCGTAATCTTTGCATGGCGCCACCCTTGTTAAATTTTGTACATTATACTGTACACGATGCGGGTCATGCAAGGAGGTTGATTCGCTGCGGGGATAACGCCAAGGGTAACCAGCGGCGGCCACTGAACTTGCCGCAATTAGCGCAACGCTGCTCCCCGCCGTCTGGTTGACCCAATTGTTGGGCTTTTTTCTTTTTCATCTATGCGGCGAAAAGGGGCAGCTTGGTGGGAACACTATTTTATCTTGGGGTAATGGTTTTCCGCATATTCAGCCAGAACTACCCCAAAAATTGCAGCCTTGGCCTCTGAGGAGAAAGCCTCGTCTTCAGCCAGTGAGACGGCATAGCGGATTTCTCCAATATTGGCATAAATTTTAGCGCCTCCCGCAATTATGTGCATCCCGTCAAAGACATTACCGCCCTTGATCTCCACTTTAGCCATGTCGAAAGCCTTCTGCGCTAGCTTTCGCGTTTGAGATAGCTCTCGCAAATCTTTTGCCGTCTTGGCTAGGTCCAATAAATCTTCAGCCCTGACAGTCTCACTCTCAGTGAGAGTTATTGCTTGAGATAAGTAATGCAAGCCTTTTTCGTGAGCACCAAGTTGTACCGCTACCTTGGCAAGATATTGATAAGTTTTAAACATTATTAGTCCACGAGCATCGCCCGTCTTGCTCTCCTTGATCTCTTCGACGACAACCTCAAGTTTAGGAAGCAATCCAGCCGTATTCATGTCGAAGCCCAGTTCTTTAGCCTTGGGTAAAAGAAAAACCGAAATCTGCCAAACTCGTGAGACAGGGCTCTCTACCCGTAGCGCCAAATCGGTAGCAAGAGTGAAATACTCAAATGAACGATGGTTATCCCCTAATCGCTTTGCACTCAGCGCGAGCGCTTGATATGCTATAGATCTGTGCCACGGATCCTGTATTATCTCAGCGGCATCTTGCAAATTATTCAAAAAAATCGTCGCAAGCTCTGTATCGGAAAGCCACCCCGCCGCTTCGGCCAAATTTGCTATCAATGTTTGTTTCGCTGGATCATTCCTGAGATCAACTAAATTGGCACGAAATTGGTTGAGGTAGTAAATAGCTTTCGTCTTATCGAAAAAAAACACTGCTGTTTTGGCAAGATCTCCCAAAAAAGAAACTCGATCAAATTCATTAGAAATAGACATAACATAAGACAGCGATTCAAAAAAATAAGAGGACGATGAGCCATCCTTCTCCATCAGTATACAAGCGGCCTTTGGGTAAAGTGGCCGCCAGTACAAATCGTATCTACGATCATCTGCCACATGATCGGCAGCTCGACGTGCTTCACTCCAATACAATACCACCTGTTCCCTGGCACCTAGTTGTCCAGCGGCTTCGGCAATAGAACGAAATCCCCACCCCTTCCTTAATGCATCATTAATACGCTTCATCTCGGAATCGATCTCATCAAGAAAAGCCAAGCCCTCTTGGCGATCATTAAGCCCCCCAACAACCTCCGAGATATCCAAAAACGCTAACTGTCTTTTGTCTTCACTTTCAATCAACTTTGCTGCAGCTATCCATTTCTTCAGATAATCAAAAGCTAATGGCTTGTCTCCTAGGTACCTGCCTGCCACATCGGTAAGACGCTTAAATTTTTCTGCCCTCAGTGAAGCGTCATTAATCTGCTGTGCCCACACCGATGTACTTTTTAGATGTTCGCGCAATCCCGCCCTTGAAATAGTCTTCCATCTGTCCGTCGTTACTATTTCTTCTATTGCCCATTTCTTTCTTGTCATTGCCCATGGCCACCAATCAAAATCCCACATCCAAGAATTTATTAATTGGCTCCACCCATTGTCGGTAAGCTTAGCTTCCAATCTGTTGAAGCGATATCGACACTCAGTTATTTGGCCCCATGGAGAAATCCATAATAAAATCATGATTACAAGAGCAGTCACTGTGACCGATATGACCCTGAAGCGCCATTTTTGTTTGGCATGATTGCCAATGTGAGAAGTTTCTTGATTAGACACGTAAAAATCATCCTTCATCAACAGTCAACGTGAAATTCATCGATGGCATTTTATACAGCCCAACGCTAAAGGTGAGCCGACCGCGCCGCGATGACGCAGCAAAACCGCTATGCTCCTCGCGGTCGGCTTGACCTACTTGTTGGGCGTCTTATTTTTTTATGAGATCGTTGTATTTACCCATATATAAAATGTAAGAAACGACCATGAGTCCGAAAGGCAACCCAAACAATGGCACTAATTTACATGTAATGCTGGTTGCGATCTCCGACAAAAACAACGTGTAATATGAAATAGCTAATTGAAAAATAATAATTATAAGCATGATTACAAGAAAAATATCTGGAGGCCACAGAAATTTATAGCGTAACTGTCCATAATTACCAAAAATTTGTTCGCAAATTCCGCCAGCTACATGTCTGATTATTGATATCTGCCCTTGATCGCGTCTAAATATGAAGGCTACTTGGGCTATATAAAGAAAGCAGATAGCAAGTATTAAGCATGATAATAGCGAAAACCACAAATATAAGTTGTCTGAAATTACAAATTGACCTTTATTCACTATTAGTTCGGCAACATTATTTTTTCCAACCAGGCCATTCTTAATTAGATAACTTTTTTGAAAAACGGTTGCATAGATAAATGTCACCAAGAGGACTGCGAGGCCAGCTAAAAACTTTATTACCAATGCTTGGTGGTGGTTTTGATTTTCAGCAAATTGCTCATGAAAGTTTTTGAGCAATTCAAACTGAAATTCTTCTTTGTTTTTCATTATGCCCTCAATTATGTGTGAGCTCATTGAATTCGGTTGACACTAATCTTAACATTCAAGGTGTTCTTTGAGAATCTCATATGGCGTTTTGCCCTTGTGGGCGCCATGAGGCCTATGGAAATTATAAAAATTTTCCCACTCACTTAATTTTGCACCAAGGTCAACATCTCCTTTGTAGGCAAACAATTGATAAAACTCCCGTTCG
>JBMONS010000021.1:18457-74423 GCA_049323635.1 Thermodesulfobacteriota bacterium | reverse complement strand
CTGATCGAACTGCTGGATCGCCTTGGTGTTCTCCTCGATGCCGCGGGCCTGCTCGTTGCTGGCCGCGTCGATCTCCTGCACCAGCTCGGCGGTCTTCTGGATCTGCGGTACGATGTCGTTGATCAATTTGCCGGCGTTGGTGGCGGTTTCCACGCTGGTGGTGGCGACCTCCTTGATCTCCTGGGCGGAGACCTGACTGCGCTCGGCGAGCTTGCGCACCTCCGAGGCCACCACCGCGAAGCCCTTGCCGTGCTCGCCAGCGCGGGCCGCCTCGATGGCGGCGTTCAAGGCAAGCAGGTTGGTCTGGCGGGCGATCTCCTCGATAAGCGCGATCTTCTCGGCGATGTGCTGCATGGCGGAGACCGTTTCTCCCACCACTCTCCCCCCCTCCACCGCGTCTGCAGCGCTCCGGCCTGCGATGGATGCGGTCTGACGGGCATGGTCGGCGGTCTGGGTCACGGTGGAGGCAAGTTCTTCCATGGAGGCGGAGATCTCCTCCACGGCGGCGGCCTGCTGGCTTGCCCCCTGGGAAACCTGCTGCGAGCTGTTGCCCAACTCAAGGCTGCCCGAAGCGACCTGATCAGCGGCATCGCGCACGTCCTGGATGACCTGGCTCAGCTTACGGACCATGCCTTCCAACGAACGACCCAACAGATCACGGTCGGAAAGCAGTTCCACCTGGACGGTGAGGTCGCCGGCAGCGATCCGCTCGGCGGTCTCCGCGGTCCGCTTGAGGTTGGCCACCATCCGCTGCAGGGCCTTGCCCATCACATCGGCGTCGGAGAGCGGCGCCGCCTCGACGGAGAGATCGCCCTGGGAGATGGACTCGGCCAGGGCTGCGGTGTTCTTGAGGTTGTCCACCACCTTCTGGAGCGACTTGCCCAAGAGATCCTTGTCGGAGAGCACCCGCGCCTCCACCTCCAGGTTCCCCATGGCAATCTGCTCGGCAATGCCGGCGGTCTCCCGCAGGTTGCTTACCAGGGCGCGCAGGGCCTCCAACAGTTGGCCGACCTCGTCGCCGCTTTCCACCGCGATCTCTATTTCCAGATCGCCGGCCGCGACCTTTTTCACCTTGTCAACGGCCTGCACCATGGGGCGCAAAAGGTGACGGATCATAAAGAGCACGGTCAGGCTGATCATCACCACCACCAGCACGGCGCAGAGCACAATGTTTCTCACGATCCCCGCGATTGCCTTTTTCTGAGCCTCCTCGGAGGCGGCGATCATCCGGGTGTTCTCCTGGGCCAGCGACTGGGCTATCTGTTCAACAGCCTTCGAATTGAGGCCGATTTCAACCAGGCCAACCTTCTGGCCGCCAGCGACAACCTCCTTGCTAGCCACCATTTTCGCGTCGAAACCGTCCGGTTTGACGCTGCCGGTGGTCAGTGGCTTGCCGGTGGCATCATAGAAAACCACGAAGTCCACGTCGGGATCAGTGGTGGTACTCTTGACCAGCTCCTCGAGAAAGGCGAACTCAAAATTAACGATGAGATTCTCGCCGGCGCGTCCCAGCATCTCGGCCAGGGACTGTCCTTTGCGGGTCAGGTCCTGACGGAGCAGGCGATCTCCCTCCTGCTGCTGCTTGCGCATTGCCTCGATGAAGGTGGCGCTCTGCCGCCCCATGGCCGACTGTGCCATCATGGCGACGGCCACGGTCATGCCAGCCATGAGGAGCACCACCGCCATGGCCACCGCGCCGTTCAGTTTGATGCAGATACTGACGGAACGCAATTTTTCAGCAAACATCTGATTCCCTCCTGCTTGAATAGTGGCATTGCTGTCTCAAAACCGATCAATACCGCTGAAACTCATCTTCGACGATTCCATGACCACCAAGATCAAGGGTATGCCCCGCAGCCTTTCCTCCTGGCTCCTCACGCGGAACAGGATGCTTGAGGGGATGACCAGCAGGATGCCGGGGTGAAGGCAATGGCATCACGCCACCATGCTTGCCGCTCCTTTCGCTCTCCACCCGGAAGAAGGCGATGGTTTCCTGGAGATGGGCCGCCTGGGCGGTCAACTCCTGGCTGGTGGCGGCCATCTGTTCGGCGGCGGCGCTGTTGCCCTGAATCACCTGATCGAACTGCTGGATCGCCCTGTTGTTCTCCTCGATGCCCCGGGCCTGTTCGTTGCTGGCCGCGTCGATCTCCTGCACCAGCTCGGCGGTCTTCTGGATCTGCGGCACGATGTCGTTGATCAGCTTACCGGCGTTGGTGGCGGTTTCCACGCTGGAGGTGGCAACGCTTTTGATCTCCTGGGCGGAGACCTGACTGCGCTCGGCGAGTTTGCGCACCTCCGAGGCCACCACCGCGAAGCCCTTGCCGTGCTCGCCGGCACGGGCCGCCTCGATGGCGGCGTTCAGGGCGAGCAGGTTGGTCTGGCGGGCTATCTCCTCGATAAGCGCGATCTTTTCGGCGATGTGCTGCATGGCCTCCACCGTCTCCAACACCGCCTTACCACCAGCCACCGCATCGGTGGCACTCTTGTTGGCGATGGCGGCGGTCTGGCGGGCATGATCGGCGGTCTGCGCAACGGTCCCGGCCAGTTGCTCCATGGAGGAGGAGATCTCCTCCACGGCGGCGGCTTGCTCGCTGGCGCCCTGGGAAACCTGCTGGGAACTGCCGCTCAACTGATGACTGCCAGAGGCTACCTGATCCGAAGCGGCCCGCACGTCGGCAATCACCTCCGTGAGACGGGACACCATGGTCTGGAGGGACTCGATCAGAACATCGCGGTCGCTTCGCTTGCGTAGCTGGATCCGCAGATTGCCCTCGGCGATCTCGCCGGCGGCGTGGGCGATCTCGTTCAGTGCCGAGATCAACTTCCCCACCGCCTCGCCAATACCGTCGAACACCTGCTTCACCACCAGGGTATCGCTGTCGGCCGGCTCGGTGGCGACGGCGAGGTCAAGCTCTCCCTTAGCAAGATTGTTCAGCAGTTCCACAAGTTTGCTGGTCTCCAACTCCTGATAGCTGGCGACCTTGGCCGCCACCCTGGCGGCCTGCTTGATGGCGGTCTGGTCGGTGACCCACTCGGCGGCACCGATCACCCTGCCCTGCTCGTCCTTGAGGGGGGTGGCGCTATAGGCAATGTCCAGATCGAGGCCAACGGAAGGATGGGCGTCGGTCTCGGAGCAGGCCTCCTGGCCGCCACGAATCGCCCTGCCGCAAGCACACCGGTCGGTCTTGCAATCGCTGGTTTTGAAATGGTCATAGCACTTGGTGCCCAGAAGCTGTGCCGGCGTCTTGCCGCCCACCTTGGCGCCCAACTCGTTCATGTACTGGATGGTGAAATCATTGTCGATGATCATGGCCGGCGCGGGCATGGTGTCGATCAGCCGGACCAGCCGGTCGATGATGCTGTTGATCCCCGCGACGATCCTGCGGAAATCTCCTTGGTGACGGCCCACATCGGCGCGTACCGTCAACCGACCTTCCATGGCGGCGCGGGAAAGATGGTTGACCTCCTCGACCATGGAACTGACCGTGGCCACGCAGGTGTTGAAGGCATCGGCAATGGAGGTGAAGGTGCGCTGCAGTTCAGCAGTATCGGCATCAGCCGGCTCGGGGGTGATCAGGCAGTTGGTGTCGCCCTGGGAAAGCTTGGTGAGGGAGGAGACCACCTTGGCGGTTTCGCCATTCTGGTATTCGCACATCTTCTGCATCGTCCTGGCCGCCTTCTTCACCGCAGTCTGGTCGGTGACCCACTCGGCGGCGCCGATAACCCTGCCTTGCTCGTCCCTGAGAGGCGTGGCGCTGTAAGCGATATCCAGGTCAAGACCAGCGGCGGGATGGGCGTCGGTCTCGGAACTCGCCTCCTGGTTGCCGCGTATGGCCCGTCCGCAGGCACAACGCTCTGTCTTGCAGTCGCTGGTTTTGAAGTGGTCGTAACATTTGATCCCGATCACCTGTGCCTGGCTTTTACCACCCACCTTGGCGCCGATTTCGTTCATGTACTGGATGGTGAAATCGTTATCGATGATCATGGCCGGCGAAGGCATGGTGTCGAGCAGCCGGACCAGCCGGGTGATGGTTTGATTGACCCCATCGACAATCCGGCGGAAATCGCCCTGATGGCGGGTTGCGTCGGCGCGCACCATCAATTTGCCCTCCATGGCTGCCTTGGCCACCATATCCGCATCGGCAATCAGGGCGCGGATCGCCTCCACCATCCGCTGCAGGGAGGCCTGCAAGGCGCCGGTTTCGTCAGTCGCGGAAAGCTCGAGCCGGATATCGGTGTTGCCGGCGGCAATCTGGTCAGCCGCCTCTACGCAGGAACGGATGGGCTGAATGATGGAACGGGCGATCAGCCAGGAGATCAGCCCGCCAAGCAGCACCGCGATTGCGCCCAGGACGGCCATCAACTTCTGGGTAAGGCCGGCCAGGGCGTCAGCAGCGTCACCAACCCGCTCCACCTCGGCGATCTGGTACTGGTGCATGTCGCCCAACGCCTTAACATACCCGTCGTGGGCCTCCCTGAGTCTGCCGAAAAGGAGGGCGACAGCCTCACGGACCTTCCCCTGCTGCACCAGCCCAAGCAGGGCGGAGAGTTCAGCGGAATGAGCCTTCCTGGCCTCCTCCACCCTGAACAGCAGTGCCTTTCCCTCCTCGGAACGCACAACAGCGCGGATCTTTTCGATATCCTGACCGATCTTACCCTGAGAGGCACTGATGCGACCGCTCTCCCGGGCAACCGTTTCCGGGTCAGGCTGGAGCAGCATGCCATAAACGGCGCGGTCCAGGCTGGAAAGGTTCTCGTCCACACTGCCCAGCAGCTCAACCTTCTGGAACTTATCGTAGACCGTCTGCTCAATCAGCCCATCCAGGCGACCGACATTGGCCATGCCGATGGCAACCACGGTGACCAGAAAGAGAAGCACCACGCCAAAGCCGAGATTCAACCGCTGCCCGATTGGCAAATTGCGCAACATACTGTTCTCCCCATCATGATTTCCAGATCGCTCGGAAGTACTCCCCGACGGGTTCCACCAACGGGATTGCAACCCGCGACAAGATGCCCTCAAGAATCATTCTAGGCACAAGTACCGAGCAAACTCAAATCAAATTTTCCATGGAAAAACAGGTGGGACTAGCAAGATAACCAAATGAAATAACTAGAAATAAAACCTGAAAGGGAAGAATCGATGCAAGGGGGAGTCCCGCGCCGCGGGATGGGATGGACCGACTTGAAAAAACCAATCAATCCAGATAGACGATCTCGCCGGCGTGCTCGGTCACCAGGCTGTCATCCTGGGCAAGACGGAGAATGAGCCCGCCATCGGCGTCAACCCCCTCCACCACAGCCTCATAGCGGGGAGAGCGCTGCACGTCGAAACCGAAGCGGACCCTGCGGCCGATGGAGTCGCTGAGTTCGAGCCAGCGGGCCAGGAGGGGATGTGGGGATGGGTCGGTGTCCATTCCCGCCCTGGCGAGGCACTCCGCCTCGGCATGGTGGAGAAGCCCGGTGTTCCAGGCCAGTTTGGCAAGCAGGCGGGCGGCAAAGCCGTCAAGCTCCAGATCGGCGCCGAGCAGCTGCCGCATGGAAATGGCAAGCCCTGCCAGTTCCGGCGGGAAGGCGGTGTTGTTGACATTGATGCCGATGCCGATGAGGACATACTCCTCGCCGGAGCAGGCGCCGCGCTCGGTCTCCACCAATACCCCAGCCAGCTTGCGGCCGGAAACATGCAGATCGTTGACCCACTTGAGATGAGCGGCCACCCCGAATTGCCGGGCGGTCTCGCAGCAGGCGATTCCCGCGGCCATGGGATAGAAACGGCTGTGCTCGGGAAGAAGGGTGTTGACCAGAACCAGGACAAGCCAGAGCCCGCCCTGGGGGGCATGCCAGGCCCGGTCGAAGCGGCCCTTGCCGGCGGTGAGTTCACCGGCAATGAGCACCAGGCCGGAGGGGAAGGAACGCCCGGCTTGTTCATGCTGCCGGATCAGCTGGCGGGCGTGCTCCATGCAGCGGCCCTGGCGCTCGAACCGCTCGATGCGGCTGCCGACCACGGCCCCGTAGCGGAGGATGCGGGAAACCTCCTCGGCGGGCCGGTCGGCGGCGCGCACCTGGGCCTCCTCGCCAAGGAGGAGGTCGCGAAGCGCGGCCGGCGCCAGAGGCCCGGCGGGGATCACTCCCATTCCGCCTTGACGCGGGTGATGATCTTCTGGATGTAGGGAAGCTTCTCCTCGGGGCAGATGCCAAGGAGCGGCTCGCCCTGGTCAACGCTCACCCCCGGCTGGAAGTAGACGGAGTGGATGATGCCGGGCTCGCCGTCATAGTAGACCGGGGTATCCCGCTTCATCAGCGACATGGTGAGGATCTCGTCGCCGGGCTTGATGGAAACCGAGCGCTGGCCGTACTTGTCGATCTTGGCCTGGAGATCCAGGGAGAAGAAGTACTTGGCGCGCTCGGGGGCGTTGAAGGGCGAGAGCACCTGACGAAGGATGTTCTCGATGATCTCCCGCTTCTTGAGCGGATGGCGGATGGTCATGATCTTCTCGCCCGCCTCCACGAACTTGCCCTCCAGGTCGGTCCGCACATGGGAGACCTCGCCGTTGGTGAGCGAAAAGATCTTCTTGTGGTTGCCCTCCCGCAGCAGCTCGTACAGAAGGGTGCCGCGGATGTGGTGCCACTCGCCGGTGGGGCCTTCCACGCTGGAACCCTCGCCCACCTTGAAACGCACCTGACCGGTGTGGATGGTGTGAACATCCAGGTAGTCGAAGGGATCGGAGCGATACTTGGCGATGATGGCGTCGAAATCG
Source organism: Thermodesulfobacteriota bacterium (assembly GCA_049323635.1). Taxonomy (GTDB): domain Bacteria; phylum Desulfobacterota; class Desulfobulbia; order Desulfobulbales; family Desulfurivibrionaceae; genus JBMONS01. Next base: position 67,665 of record JBMONS010000021.1, on the reverse strand, counting down.
ATCTCTTGCGTCATGATATCCGTCGGATCCTGTTGTGTTTATCCACTCTCCGCCGCAACCCTTTCAATTCTCGGGCCTCGACCCGCGGGCCTGTTATCTGTAATACAGATTCCCGCCGCCCATGGTGAGCAGCGACTTGTGCAGGTTGCGCCGGAACTCGCGGCGGTCCCAGATGCCCTGGATGTGGCCGCGCTTCATGGCGTTTCTGGCGTTGTGATAATCAGGCGGCACATCCGCGCCGGTGGTGTCCCGGATGACCCGCGGCCCGGCAAAACCCACCCGGCTCGAACGGATGGCGAACTGGTAGGGCGAACAGCCCAGGAAGCTCGCCACCGGGCCGGCATAGGAGTTGTTGTCGTAGACCACGATGTAGAGGCCGCCGGAATCGATGTACTCCCGCACCGCCATGGTGCACTTGGGCATCTGCACCACGCCCAGGGTGCCCTCGTGGATGCGGATGCCGCCGGTGGTATGCACATAGGACAGCAGCGGCCGCCTCTTGAGGCGGGCCGTGTCGCAGGCGCGCACGAACTTCTCGCCTTCGGCGGAACCCACGGTGCCGTTTCTGAAATCACTGTAGAGCATGGCCACCACGATATCCACCCCCATCACCTTGGCGTCGAAGGTGATGATGCCGCTTCGCCGGCCGGTCTTGTCGATGGCTGCCGCCAGCCGCTTGTCGAAGCCCGGATAGGAAAGCGGGTTGCCGGAGCGGATACCGTTGTTGAACTCCCGGATGGAGTCAAGGTCAAAGAGGTGACGCAGGTACCACTGATACTCCAGCGGGAAATGATGGCCGCAGGTTTCGCACACCCCGCCGAACTCGCCATACAGGTCCGGCACCCAGAGGTCGCGGCAGCCATACTTCTCGGCGTTGGGGCAGGTGACGGTGCGGTCCTCGTTGGCCAGCGGGCTGGTGTAAATGTCGCCGAACTCCACCGGCTCCTCCGCGCTGGCGCCGGGAATCAACGACTTGCCGCTTCTCAGGCCGGGCTTGCGGGAGATGAAGTCATAGGCAGCGGTGAAGGGGGCCGAAACCTGGCGGATCAGCACCGAGCCTTCGCTGGAGACGTCCTGAATCACCTTCTTCACCTGCTTCTGCTGGCTCTTCAAAAGGTCGTAGCGGAAGGTGTAGTACAGGCGGGCAATTTCCCGCTTGGCCTTCTGGCACAGGGCGGCGCAGGCGCTTTTTTCCTCGGTATAGCCCTGGCTGGACATGGCCCGGTACTTGCGGGAACGGTAGATCAGCAGGCGCTTGACCTCGTCCGGGGCGAGATCCCAGGCGATGTCGATGTGCGGCTCCTCGCCGGTATGGCCCTCCGCCTCCTTCATCTTCAACTCGTAAGCGCGGAAGGCTCGCAGGCTCTTGGTCTTGAGCACCACCTCGTCGGTAGCCCGGATCATCTCGGTCTTGAGCTGGCGGAAAAAAGCGAAATCGTCACGTTTGGCGCCCAGCGGCGGCTCCTGCACGATGCGATCGATGGTGCCGAGCCGGAGGTTGTCCTGGGCGGTGATGTTCAACCGCTCGGCGCACGCCTCCACCAGCTCCTTGGGCATCTTCTCGCCCTCGCGTATCTTGCCCTCGATGGCGGCCGCGCCCTCGGGGGAGATCACCGAGTAGTAGCCGTGGGAGAACATCAACCGCAGGTCGGCCATGCCCACCGCCTCGGCGCCGCCGGAGCCTCCCTCGGAGGTGACCGCGATCATCGGCACCCTGAGTTTGGCCATGGCGTAGAGGTTGCGGGCGATCTGCTGGCCGGCGCCGGGATAATCCTCCACCGGGAAGGAACCGGGGGTGAAGATGTAAAAATGGATGGGGATGCCCTCGGTCTCGGCGACCCGCATGTAGCGCAGGGCCTTCTCGTTGCCCCAGGGCTTGCTGCAGCCGCCGTTGCGGAACTCCTCGCCGTGGCCCTTTTCATGGCCGATGACCATCACCTGCTGGGCCACGTTCTTGTTCTTGACCCGCCGCATGATGCTGGCACGCGCCACCACCATGGAGGGGTCGATGCTCACTTCCTCGATGCCGCCCAGCTCGGTGTAATCCTCGTAGACGTTTTCAAGGATGTCCTTGAGGGTGAAGCGGTGGGGGTTGCGCACGATGCGCACCCTGTCCATCGAGGTGAGGGTCTCCTCGCAGCGCGACTCCAGGAAGGCAATGGACTCCTCCAGGCCGCGGATCTCCTCGGCGAGGGACTCTTCGCTGTAGTCGTAGTACTTGTCACGCAGCCTGGCGCTCTTGTCGCGGAGGCCGGAAAGATTGCCCCAGTCGGCACCGTCCTTGATCTGGCTCAGGTAGCTGATGCGTTCGTCTATCTTCAACAGCCGCTTGCGCAGGTCTTCCATGTTGATCGTTCCCTTGCTGTCCTCAGAAGGTGAGCAGTCTGACGATGTTTTCCTGCAGGTAGGGCAGGTTGGTCATGATCTGCTCGCCGGCCGCGTTGCTGCCCTCGATGACCACCTCGGAGATGAACTTCCGGCCCCGCTCCTTGGCCTCTTCCATGGAGTCGCCCCACACCAGGGCCAGGGCCAGGTTGGGGTCGTACTCGCTGGGGATGACGTAGGGCCGGTCGAAGGGTACGTGGGTGTAAACCGCAGACCAGTCGTACTTGGGGAAATCAAACCGGGAGATGGTCCCGATCCAGGGGGCGAAGCCGCGATGGGTGTCCTCGGCGACGATGCGGAACTCGATGCTGGCGCCGCGGAAGGCGACGTCCTGCTGGGTGTAACCCATCTTGTCGCCCAGGGCCAGACGGATCTGCTCGCGGATCAGGTTGGGGTGCTTGCCGTCCCGGTAGCTGATCCGGGCGGAGACATCGTTTTCCACCTGGATGCGGGTATTGACCTCAAGGAGGTAGGGCTGGCCGTCCCGCGTCACGATCCACTCCCAGGTGCCGACGTTGTCGTAGCGCACGTGGGAGGCGAGTTTGAGCGAGTAGTCAACCACACGGTCCAGCACGTCCTTCTCGTCGAAGTCGTAGGCGAAGCAGGAGTTGTCGAAACCGGGCGCGGCCTCAAGCCGCTTCTGGCGGCCGGTACTCTGGATGGTGCAGTTACGGGTGCCGAAGTGGACCCGCTCGCCGTGACGGCTGCAGAGGAGCTGCACCTCCAGGTGGTTGAAGTCGCGGATCCGCTGCTCGATGAGCACGCCGCCGTCGCCGAACTGGCGCTTGGCGTAGTTCTGGACCTGACGGTAGACGCGGCGGAAATGCTCGATCTGGTAGACCTCCTCGATACCCATGCCGCCGCCGCCCGCCGCGGCCTTGACCAGGATGGAGGGGGTCTTGATCTTGTGGTCCTCCTGAATCTCCAGGAGGTGCAGGGCGATATCCTCGGCCTCCATCTCGTTGTAGATGGGACCGTCGGTGCCGGGGATGGTGGGGATGCCGAGTTTGTTGGCGACGCGTTTGGTATTGATCTTGTCGCCGAGGTCCTTGACCACCTCCCAGCTCGGCCCGATGAAGGTGAGCGGCCGGTTGCGCACCGTCACCCGGCGGGCGAAGCGGAAGTCCTCGGAAAAGAAGCCGTAGCCAGGATGGATGGCGGTGCAGCCGGTGTGGTCCGCCACCGCCAGGATGTCGTTGGGATCGGTGTAGCTCGACACCCGCCAGGCCCGGCGGACGTTGCTCTGGCTGTCCAGATTGCGCCGCACATGCTCGGAGCCCTCGTCGGCGGCGGTGTAGACCACCACATAGTCCAGGCCGAGATCCTTGCAGGCCTCCATGATGCGCAGGGCGATCTCGCCCCGGTTTGCGATGAGAACCTTTTCCTTCAAGCGGAACCCTCGATTGCGGTTGCGGCGAAGGCGCCAACACGCGCCAACCCCTTACAAAACAAAAGGAAAAAGAGAGAGCGGCCGGTCAGCCGCGCTGTCGTTTTTCCTTCCCATGTCTTGTACTCATTTTCAGGGCAAATGAAAAGAACGATTTCTCCGTTGGGAAGGAACCCGCACGGCAGAAAGGGGCGCATGGTCTTGAAACGCCGCCTTGCCATGTGGTATAAGGAAATCATATCGACACGGGCCAAACCAGCAAGGCCTTTGCCGACACAACAGGTTGATTCCACGCAACGATTACGGAAAATCCGCTTCCGTTCTTGGACCGTCACGGTGGCCCCTTATACCGATTTTGGTCATGAACGTCAATCGCTTTGTGCCGCCGCTCCGCCCCTCCCACGCTGGCGGCAACCAAGGCAAGCGAGGGCGGAAAGAGAAACGCACCATCACAAAAAAATGCGCCGCTGATCGATGCCGCGCCACCGGAGCCGTCCTCCGCCAACCATGACCCCATCATCCTCTTCCGACCCCACCCCGCCGCTTTTCCGCCGCCTGCTTGACCTGCTCGGCATCGGACGCGCCCCCGACTCCACCGAGGACATCGAGCAGGAGATCCATGACATTCTGGAAGAGGGCGAGGAGCAGGGACTGATCAGCCACGAGGAGGGGCGGATGATTACCTCCATCCTCGACTTCCGCGACACCCTGGTGCGGGAGATCATGACTCCCCGCTCCGACATGACCACCGCCGACGCGGGTCTCACCCCCAGCGAGCTGATCCGTCTGGTGGTCACCGAGGAGTACACCCGCATCCCCATCTATCAGGACTCGCCGGACAACATCATCGGCATCCTCCATGTCAAGGACCTGCTCCCCTACTGCCTGGGCGCCGCCGACATGCCGCCGGTGGCGGAGCTGGTCAAACCCGCCTTCTTCGTGCTCGACACCCGCAAGATCGTCAACCTGCTCAAGGACTTCCAGACCCAGAAGATCCACATGGCCATCGTCACCGACGAGTTCGGCAGCGTGCGCGGCCTGGTGACCCTGGAGGACGTGCTGGAGGAGATCGTCGGCGAGATCCGCGACGAGTATGACAAGGCCGAGCGCCACTGGAAGGCGGTGAATCGCCACGTGCTGCTGGCCAACGGCAAGGTGAACCTGGAGGACATTGAAAAGTTCTTCGGGATCAGTCTGCCGGAAGGCCCCTACGAGTCGGTGGGCGGGCTGATCATCCATCAGCTCGACCGGGTGCCGCCGGTGGGCGCCACCATGATGATCAACTCCCTGGTCTTCGAGGTCATCTCGGCGGACAAGCGGCGGATCCACACCGTCAAGATCCAGAGGACCGAAGAAGCGCAATGACCCCTTCCCCGCTCCCGCCAAACCGCCGGGTCTCCTTGCTCCGGCGGCTGCCCGCCGCCATGCTCTCCGGCCTGCTCCTCTTCCTGGCCGCACCGGGGGAACACGCCTTTCCCCTGCTTGCCTGGGTCGGGCTCGTCCCGCTCCTGCTGGCGCTGGCGGGTACTCCCCCCCGGCAGGCGGCCGGACTCGGCCTGGCCTGCGGCCTGGCCTTCTATCTGCCCCTGATCCACTGGATCGTCATCGTCCTGGCCACCTATGGCCAGGTGGCCCTGCCGCTCGCCCTGGCGGCGCTGCTCTTTCTGGCCTGCTACATGGCCGGCTACACCACCCTTTTTGCCCTGCTCTGCCGCTTGCTGACGCAACGCTTCCCGCTGGTCCTGGTGGCGCCGGCCCTGTGGGTGGCCCTGGACTGGGTGCGCGGCTGGCTTTTCACCGGCTTCCCCTGGCTGGACCTGGGCTATACCCAGTACACCACCCCTACCCTGCTCCAGGCTGCGGATCTGGCCGGCCACCATGGCCTCACCTTCCTGATCGTCCTGGCCAACGCGCTACTGGCAAGCCTGATCACCGCTCCACGCCGCGGCCGGATCTCCTGCCCGCCTCCGGCCTGCTGGCTGGCGGCCCTGCTGCTCGTCCTGGCCTTCCTTTATGGAAGCCAGCGCCAGGAAACCATTGCCGGCCAGCTGACCGGCCAGCCCCAGCTCCAGACCGCCATCGTCCAGGGCAACATCCCCCAGGACCAGAAATGGCTGCCCGCCTTCCAGCAGGAGACCGTGGCCACCTACCTCCGGTTGAGCAGCCAGGCCATGACCGCCTCGCCGCCCGGCCTGGTGGTCTGGCCGGAGACGGCCATGCCCTTCTACCCATACGAACACCCGCTCTTTCTGCGGATCGGCACGGAGCTGACCCGGCCATACCAGACCTTCCTGCTAGCCGGCGCCCCCCACCGCGCCCCCCGCGAGGACTCCCTCGAACCGGTCTATTCCAACAGCGCCTTTCTGGTTTCGCCGGACGGGGTGGTGACCGGCCGCTACGACAAGCAGCATCTGGTCCCCTTTGGAGAGTACGTGCCGCTCAGGGCCATCCTCTCCTTTGCCTCGCCGGTGGTGCAAACCATGGGCGACTTCTCCTCCGGCCAGCCCTCCCCACCCCTGGCTTGCCAGAATGGCCGGATTGGAGTATTAATCTGCTACGAGGCCATCTTCCCGGAGCTGGCCCGCCAGCACGCCGAAAACGGCGCCAACCTGCTGGTCAACATCACCAACGACGCCTGGTTCGGCCGATCGGGAGCGCCGTGGCAACACCTGGCCATGTCGGTGCTCCGGGCGGTGGAGACTCGCAAGAGCCTGGTACGGGCGGCAAACACCGGGATCAGCTGTTTTGTCGATCCGCTGGGCCGGATCACTGCCCCATCGGGACTCTTCAGCGAGTACGCCCGCGCCGAGGCGGTGGTCCTCCTGGAAGAAACCAGCTGGCATGTCCGACTGGGACATCGCTTCCCCGTGGCCTGCCTCGGGCTCGCCGCCGCCCTGCTGCTGGCCGCGGCAACCAACAAACGACGCCATCCCTTACAATAAACAAGCAGTTGCACAGGCAGTTCAGGAGAACAACATGTCCGCGGAGATCAGACAGAAGATCCAGGACCTCAAGGAGCGCCTCCTCTCCTTGAAGGAGCATCTTTGAAGTAGACAGCAAGCGGGAACGATTGCTGGAGCTGGAGCAGCTCACCCTGGCCCCCGGCTTCTGGGACAACCAGGAGATCGCCCAGAAGGTGCAGCGGGAGCAGGGCGGCCTGCAAGGTGTGGTGGACAACTTCGACGCCTGCCAGACCGGCCTCGAAGAGGCTGAACTCCTCTTCGAGATGGCCCAGGACGAGGGCGATGACGACTCCATGACCGAGGTGAACGAGCAGCTCGACCGGCTGCTGGAACGGGTCGAGATCGTCGAGCTGGAGTGCATGTTCACCGGCGAGCACGACGCCAACAACGCCATGCTCACCGTCCATGCCGGCGCCGGCGGCACCGAGGCGCAGGACTGGGTGGAAATTCTGCTGCGCATGTACCTGCGCTGGGCCGAGGCCCGGGGCTTCGCCACCGAGGAACTCGACCTGCAACCCGGCGACGAGGCCGGGGTCAAGAGCGCAACCATCATGATCACCGGTCGCAACGCCTACGGCCTTTTGCGTTCGGAGATGGGCATCCACCGGCTCGTCCGCATCTCGCCCTTCGACGCTAGCGGCAGGCGGCATACCTCCTTCGCCTCGGTTTTCGTCTTCCCGGAACTGGACGACGACATCGAGGTGGACATCAACGAGAAGGACCTGCGGGTGGACACCTACCGGGCCAGCGGCGCGGGCGGCCAGCACGTCAACAAGACCAGCTCGGCCATCCGCATCACCCACCTGCCCACCGGCATCGTGGTGCAGTGCCAGAACGAGCGCAGCCAGCACCGCAACCGGGACACCGCCATGAAGATGCTCAAGGCGCGCCTCTACGAGCGGGAAAAAGAGGCGCAGAAGGAGCAGCACCAGGAGATCTCCGGAGAAAAGAAGGAGATCGCCTGGGGCAGCCAGATCCGCTCCTACGTGATGCAGCCTTACCGGTTGATCAAGGACCACCGGACCAACTACGAGGTCGGCAACGTGGACAGCGTCCTGGACGGAAACCTCGACCCCTTCATCAAGGCCTACCTGCTCTGGCAGCGGTGAGCCTCAGGAACAGCGCGGCGGGGCCTCCCCGCCGCCTCGGGCCACGCCCATGATCAGCCCCGACAATCAGTGCGCCAAGTGCGGAGCCTGCAGCGTGGTCTGCCCGGTCTGGCGGGTGACTGGCCGCGAGGAGCATACGGCGCGGGGCAAACTCCACCTCCTCGGCCGCCTCGACCCGGCCGCCGCCTCGGAAACCTACGCGGAGATCCTCTCCCAATGCCTGTTGTGCGGTGCCTGCACGGCCGCCTGCCCGCGCGGCCTGGATCCAGTTGCCATCTTTCTCGCCGCCAGAGCCCGCCTGAACCGGACGGCCGGCGAGCATACCTGGCTGCGGGCCACGGCGCAACGGGTGCTGGGCAGCCCCACCCTGCTGCCCTTGCTCGCCGGCATGGGCATGCCCCTGTTACGCCGGTTGCCGGCGGAAAGCGGCATGCGGCTGCGACTGGGACTGGGGCCGGCGCCACTGCCCCAATCCCAGCCTCCCCAGCCAGCAGCGGCTTCTCCCCACCCTTCTTCCGCCACCGCTGCCTGCTTCCATGGATGTTACGCCAGCCATCTGCGCCCGGAGATCGCCGTGGCAGTGAACCGGGTAGTGACCGCCGCCACCGGCCACCCTCCGGAACCGATTGCCGGGCAATGCTGCTGCGGACTGGCCGCCGAAGCCAGTGGCGACCGGGATACCGCTGTTGCCCTCGCCAAACGGAACATCACCGCCTTTGCCGACACTGGCTTGCCCATCGTGGTCTCCTGCGCCTCCTGCTTCCACCAACTCCGCCGCTATCCGCGACTGCTGGCGGATGACCCCGTCTGGCGGGACAAGGCCGCCGCCTTCCATGACCGGCTGGTCGAATTCTCATGCTTCGCCGCCGAACACCTGGGGGCTCTCCGGTTCAGCCGGCCGGGGGAGCCACATGCCGTGCTCTGCCATGATCCGTGCCATCTGCGGTTCCCCAAGCCGGCCACCGCATTCCAGCGTCGGGTGGTGGCAGCGCTGCCCGGGGCCTCCCTGACGGAACTGCCGGACGGGCCGCAATGCTGTGGCCAGGGGGGGCTGTTCCACCTGGCCCACCCCGAAACCTCCTCGGCGATCCGGGATCGCCTTGCCAGCCGACTCCAGGAAAGCCAAGCCCAACTTGTGACCACCACCTGTTCCGGCTGCCTGATCCAGCTGGGGCAAACCCTGGCGGAACCCCAGGATGCCCCGCGCCCAATCCATCTCGCCCTGTTGCTGACGGCGCATCTCTGAATCCTGTCTTCCTGCCGGATTGCCCCGCCATTTTCCGCCTCCCCGCGCTTTCTCCTGCTTGCGCAATCAGGAGAGCCATTATATTGTAATAATCCGTAGGATCCGCGGACGAACCCCACCATCCAACAGGTTCGCGGGCCTTACCACAGCGAAATCCCGCGACGAACGCGATTCGTGCACGGCTACCATTCCGCAACCAAACGTCTTTGCAAGGAGATCCACCAATGCCCATGGCCGCTCTTCGCCTGTTCCGCCTGCTTGTTCTCCTGTTGACCGTCTGCGCCGCCGCCACCGCCCACGCCGGGGTGGACTGGGAGATCATTGCCAACTACAAAACTCCCACCACCCCGCTGGATGTCACCGCCTCCATCGATGGCAAATGGACCTTTGTCCTGTCCGAAGGCGGCAAGCTCTCCATCTTCTCCGAAACCGGCACACTGGAGGAAACCCTCAACGTCGACCCCGGCATGGACCGCATCGCCTCCTCGGGCCTCTCCGCCATCGGGGTGCCCGACCGGCTTTACCTGACCAGCAGCAAGACCAAGGCCGTCCAGGCGATCAACGTCGAGTTCGCGGCAGCCATCGACACCCAGGGCGCCCCCTTCCTCGGCACCGACAACGCGCCGGTGACCATTGTGCTGTTCAGCGATTTCGAATGCCCCTTCTGCGGCAAGGTGACGCCGCTCCTGGAGGACGCGCTCAACAAGTACCCCGGCAAAGTGAAGGTGGTCTTCAAGCAGTTCCCGCTGCCCATGCACAAGCAGGCGCAGCCCGCCGCCCTGGCCGCCCTGGCCGCCCACCAGCAGGGCAAGTTCTGGCAGTACCACGACCTGCTCTTTGAGAATCAGAAAAACCTCTCCGAAGCCAAATTCGGGGAACTGGCCAAGCAGGTCGGCCTGGATGCGGGCCGTTTCGAGCGGGACCGCAAGGCACCGCTGCTGATGCAGATCCTGGACCGCGACATCAACGACGGCAGGCAGGCCGGGGTGCGCGGCACTCCCACCATCTTCGTCAACGGCCGGCTGCTCAAGGACCGCAACAGCGAGAAGCTGCACCGCCTGGTGGACCAGGAGCTGGCCAAGCGGACCAAGTAACCATGCCGTCGACCAAGCGCGCCATCTCCCTGCCGGACAACCAGACCGCCCTGTCGGTTTTCGGCGACCTCAACCGCAACCTCACCACCATCGAGGAAGCGACCGGGGTCGCCATCCAGGCGCGGGGCACCGAGCTGGCGATCAGCGGGGCCAGGCACGAGGTGGAGGTGGCGGCCTCTGCCATCGACAGCCTCGTCGAGCTGGTGCGCTCCGGCTATCCGGTCTACCCGGCCGATGTGGCCTACGCGCTCCGCATCCTCAAGGCCTCGCCCAAGGCGAACATCAGGGAGATCTTCCTGGACAAGGTCTACATCACCGCCGAACAGAAGGTGATCTCCCCAAAGAGCGTCAACCAGAAGCACTACATCGACAGCATCCGGGCCGACGACATCGTCTTCGGCATCGGCCCGGCCGGCACCGGCAAGACCTACCTGGCGGTGGCCATGGCGGTTTCCGCCTTTGTCAGCAAGCAGGTGCGCTCGATCATCCTGGCCCGGCCGGCGGTGGAGGCGGGAGAACGGCTGGGGTTCCTCCCCGGCGACATGGCCCAGAAGGTCAACCCCTATCTGCGGCCGCTGCACGATGCCCTGAACGACATGCTCGGCCGGGGCAAGGTGGCCGACCTGATCGAGGAGGGGGTCATCGAGATCGCGCCGCTCGCCTTCATGCGCGGCCGAACGCTCAGCAACGCCTTCGTGATCCTGGACGAGGCGCAAAACACCACCCACGAGCAGATGAAGATGTTCCTCACCCGGTTGGGCTTCAACTCCCGGGCGGTGATCACCGGGGACATCACCCAGATCGACCTGCCGGACCGCCGCCAGTCCGGGCTGGTGGAGGCGGCCAGGATCCTGGCCGACATCAAGGGAATCTCCTTCAACTACTTCACCGAGGTGGACGTGGTGCGCCACCGGCTGGTGCAGGAGATCATCCGCGCCTACGGCAAGGCGGAGTCCCATCCGGTTCCGCACCACCATCCATGGAAGGGGAAAAGGTGAGATCATGCCGGTGTTGATCAGCGACCAGTCCAGCCGCCACCCCATCGCCCCCTCCTGGCTGGAAAGGCGGGCAGAGCAGCTGCTGCGCCTTGCCGGCCATGCCGAGGCGGAGCTTTCCATCCTGCTGCTGGACGACCCGGCCATGGCGGAACTCAATGCCCGCTACCGGGGCAAGCAGGGGCCGACCAACGTGCTGGCCTTTGCCCTCACCGAGGCGGAAGGCCCGGGCGTGGTCGCCGCCATGCTGGGCGACGTGATCATCTCCCTGGACACCGCCGCCCGGGAGGCTGCAGCGAACCGGGTCACCCTGCACCAACGGGTCCTGATCCTCTTGATCCACGGACTCCTGCACCTGCTGGGCCTTGACCACGAACGCTCCGACCAGGAGGCCGAGGAGATGGCCCGCCAGGAACAACAGCTGCTCACCCGACTTATGGACGAAGAAAGGAGAGGAACCATGATAAGCCTTGCCATCAATGTCGATCATGTGGCCACGGTCCGGCAGGCCCGGGGCGGGGTGGAGCCCGACCCGGTGCTGGCCGCCGGAATCTGCGAGCTGGCAGGCGCCCAAGGCATCGTGGTGCACCTGCGTGAAGACCGCCGCCACATTCAGGACCGGGACGTGCATCTCCTCCGGCAGACGGTCAAGACCAAGCTGAATCTGGAGATGGGCGCCACCGAGGAGATCATCGGTATCGCCCTTGACCTGAAGCCGGACATGGTCACCCTGGTGCCGGAGAAGCGCAAGGAGCTGACCACCGAAGGCGGCCTCAACGTGGCCGGCCAGAAGAAGAAGCTTGCCGAGGTGATCGGTAGGATGGGGAAGGCCGGGATTCCGGTGAGCCTGTTCGTGGACCCGGACCAGAAGCAGATCGAGGCGTCCGCCGAGGTGGGGGCGACCTTTGTGGAGATCCACACCGGCCGCTACAGCGATGCTCTCTCGGAGCAGGAGCGGGACCACGAGTTCGACCTGATCGCCCGCTCGGCGGAAGCGGCGCTCGCGGCCGGGCTCAGGGTCAATGCCGGCCACGGCCTCAACTACCTCAATACCCGCCGGGTGGCGCAACTTGGCACCATCGAGGAGTTGAGCATCGGCCACGCGGTGATGGCCCGGGCCATCTTCGTGGGCCTGGACCAGGCGGTCCGGGAGATGGTGGCGCTGCTGCCTTCCGGCTGATCCCGTTCTTTACCACGGAGCAACCATGGGAATCGCCGCCGACATCATCATCATCGTGGTCGCCGCCCTGGCCGGGGCGCTCATCGCCCAGCGGTTGCGGCAACCGTTGATCCTCGGCTACATCCTGGCCGGCGTGGTGGTGGGGCCGTACACCGGCGGGGTCACGGTGGGCGGTGTCCACGAGATCGAGCTGCTGGCCGAGATCGGGGTGGCGCTGCTCCTCTTCGCCCTGGGGCTTGAGTTTTCCCTGAGCGAACTCAGGCCGGTCAGGCGCATCGCCCTGATCGGCACCCCGATCCAGATCCTGCTCAGCATCGCCTTTGGCTTTGGCATCGGCAGATATCTCGGATGGACCACCGGCGAGGCCATCTGGCTCGGCGCGCTGATCTCCCTGTCCAGCACCATGGTCACCCTCAAGACCCTCACCGGCAGAGGGCTCTTGGGCACCCTTTCCAGCCGGGTGATGATCGGCATCCTGATCGTTCAGGATCTCGCGGTCATCCCGATGATGATCATCCTGCCGCAACTGGGCAACCCCGAGGCCGGCCTGCCCCTGCTGGCGATGGCCGTCGGGAAATCGATCGTCTTCCTCTTCCTGATGCTCTACCTGGGCACCAAGGTGCTCCCCTGGCTGTTGGCCACGGTGGCCCAGTGGAACTCCCGCGAGCTTTTCATCCTCTGCACCACCGCCATCGGGCTGGGGATCGGCTACGCCACCCACCTCTTTGGCCTCTCCTTCGCCTTCGGCGCCTTTATCGCCGGCATGGTGCTGAGCGAATCCGACTACGGCCATCAGGCATTAAGCGACATCATCCCCCTGCGCGACATCTTCGGGCTGCTCTTCTTCACCTCGGTGGGGATGCTGCTCGACCCGGCCTTTCTCCTGGCCAACTGGGGCAAGATCCTGGCCCTGCTCCTGATGGTCGGCCTGGCCAAGGGAACGATCCTTTTCGGACTGACCAGGGCCTTCGGCTACGGCAACATAGCCCCGTTCGCCGTTGGCCTGGGGCTTTTCCAGATAGGCGAATTTTCCTTTGTCCTCGCCAGGGTTGGGCTTGAGAGCAAAGCGATCACCCAGGATATCGCCTCACTGGTCCTGGCCACCTCGGTGCTCAGCATGGTGGCCACTCCCGCCGTCGCCGCCCTGGCAACTCCGCTGCACTCCCTGAAAAAACGACTTTTCAAAAGTGAACCGCTCCAGACCGCCAACCTCCCCAGCCATGGCCTTGCCGACCATGTGGTGATCGCCGGCGGCGGCAGGGTGGGCCAGCACATCGCCCATACCCTCACCCGGCTGGAGGTGCTCTGCATCATTGTGGAGCAAAACCACCAGCGGATGCTGGAGTGCAAGGAGGCCGGCTTTCCGGTGATCTACGGCGATATGAGCCAAGCCACCGCCATCGAGGCGGCTCAGGTAACGCGTGCCAAGCTGCTTCTGATCACCACCCCGTCGGTGGTGGTGAGCCAGGCCATTGTCCAGCAGGCCCATCGCCTCAACCCAGCCCTGCACATCGTCGCCAGGGCCGAAGGGGTGGAACAGACCCGGCTGCTCTACGAAAAGGGGGTCTACATGGTGGTGCTCCCCGAAATGGAGGCCGGGCTGGAAATCGCCCGCCAGGCACTGCTGCACCTGGAAATTCCAGTGCCGCTCATCCAGCAGTACACCGACGAGGTGCGCCAGCAGCTGTATGGCCCGATCTACGCAGCCTCCAAGGACTCCCACCTCCTCACCAAGCTGAACACCATCAAGAATCTGCTGGAGGTATCCTGGGTGGAACTCCCGCCGGAGAGTCCGCTGGCCGGCGCAAGCCTCAAGGAGTCGGCGATCCGGACCCGGACCGGGGTTACGGTGGTGGGAGTGGTGCATAAAGGGGAATTTTACCCAAACCCCCAGGCGGATAGCCGCTTTGCCGGTGGAGATCTGGTGGCGGTGGTGGGAAACCGCCACGAACGGCTGTCCTTTCAGAGTCTTGCCGGAATTCCGGAAAATCATCTGGCGGCGGAGGCCGCCGAGGAGGACACATGACCGCGACTTGGCGATGGATGCTGCTTTTCGTGCTGGCCTGGGCAATACCTCTTGCAACACCCGCGCGGGCGGACGACACCGTGGCGCTTTCCAAGGGGCAGACTGTATACGTGCCGGCCTATTCGCACATCTACATCGGCGATCGGGAACACCCTTTCTTACTGACCATCACCTTGAGCATCCGCAACACTGACTCCAAACACCCCATCACCGTCACCGCCGCCGACTATCACGACACCAAGGGGATCAGGATCCGGCGATACCAGGAAGAGCCAATGGTCCTGGCCCCCTTTGAGTCCATGCGGTACGTGGTGCCCCAGCGGGATACCACAGGCGGCTCGGGCGCCAATTTCATCGTGGAATGGAAGGCAGGCAAAGAGGTCAACCCCCCGATCATCGAGGCGATCATGATCGGGGCAGCCTCACAGCAAGGGATTTCGTTCACCTCCCGCGGGCAGGCGATCAGCCGCGCGAATTGAAGATGCGGGAAAATCAGTAGGAGGGGATGGAGGACTGCTCCTCGCGGCTCATCTTGCGCACCATGATCTGGTGGCTTGTCTTGTCGAAATAGACCACCACCTTATCCTCCTCCATGGTGATGACCCGCGCCAGGCTGCCGATCCGCACCACCACGCCGGGATAGAGCCGGTCGTAGACGTAGACCATCTCGTTGACCATCTGTTCGAGGCTTTCAGTGATCTTGTTGCTTTCCTCGGTGAGGGCGTTGACCTTCTCCATGGCCTTGGGCATGAAGATCTGGCACTTCTTGAGCAGGGTGGCCTTCTCCTCGTCGAGTTTGCCGCCCTGCTCCTTCTTCATCCGCTCCAGGGTGGAGATGTTCTTGAGCACCTCGTTGAGCCGATCCGACCAGAGGGCGATGTCCTCCTCCAGGGCCTGCTTGCGGGCCTGGAGGGAAGGGATCATTCCGACGCTGACATCGGTGGTGACCCCGGCCTCGTTGCCCAACTCCCGCACATGCACCGATCCGGCCACGATGAGCTTTCCGCCGAGAATGGCCGCCTTGCCCTTGACCGCGGCCACATTGCCGCCGATATTGACTATGGCGTGCAGCATGAAGTCATTGACATACAGGGAGGCGGCAGACTCAATTTTTGGGCCATTTTCTACGAAATCCACCACAATATCGCCCTTGGCCCGCAGCAGCGAGGCGTCTCCCACCACCCCGCCCGAAACGTTCAGGTTCCCACCCGCCATCACCGAGGCGTTGTTCACTCCCTGCTGGATGACGATATCACCACGACACTTGACGGAAAAACCAGGCAGCACCTCGCCGGTGATCTTTAAACTCGATCCGGCAAAAGCAAGGTTGCCCACCCTGAGGTCCACGTTGCCGGTCACGGTATGTTCGCCCACCACCGAGGGCTTGCCGTCCTCCAGAATGAACTTGCCGTCGAGCTCCGCAAAGATGCTCATCCCGTCCTCGGAAAGGTCCGTTCCCTTGCCCCAGCGCAAGGAACGGTCCTTGCCGGGTTTGGCCGGAATCTCGTCGCCAAAGACATCCCGGCCCGGCGTTCCTTCGGTGAATGGAACCTTTTCCAGCAGCAACTTCCCCTTGGCCACATTGACAATGGGCGGCAGTATCGGCAACTCGTCGCCCTTGGGAGGAGGCGGCGTTATGGGCGGTTTGACATGAAACTTCACCCGGGCATTCTCGCCGGGCACGGCGGGAATGCCCTTGGCTACGCAAAGCAGGCCTCCGGGCTCGTGCTCAGGCTGCGGCAGCACCCCATGCACTATGCCCTGCTCGCGCAACTCATCCGGAAGCAGAGCCAGGTCGAGCGGCACGTTCTCCTTGTGGTCCTTCAAGGTCACCGTCGCGTGGAGGCGATCCTTGGAGACCTTGAGGATATAGGTCTCGCCCTGGATGGGTACCCCGCCTTTGAACAGTTTGTCACTCGGCATTGGCTCTCCGTTTCCTGCTACCGAACTCCGCGGCATGCCCAATCGGCGACGCCGCTGTCACCTTCGTTCACCCACCGTATCGACCGACCGGAAACAATCTCCACAAAAAACCGGAGGTTAACGGATCAAATCTTTTTTTCCAAAGCGGCAATGTGGCCGTGTTCGCCAAGTACCACCAGGATATCCCCCGGCAGGATGCGGGTCTGGGGATTGGGGTTGAACTGCATCTCGCCCTGCTCGCGCTTGATGGCAACGACGATCAGGTCATACTGCTGGCGCAGACCCGAGTCCATCAGGGTCTTGCCCGCGATGAACGACCCCTCCGACACCTGCAGCTCCTCGATCCGCAACCCCAGTTCGCCGCCATGCACCGCAAGGTCAAGGAAATCCACCACCGTTGGCCGCACCACCAGTTGGGCCATGCGGCAGGCGCCGATGAAGTAGGGAGAGATCACCTTGTCGGCGCCGGCCCGGAGCAGCTTGGTCTCCGAGCCCTCCGCGCCGCTGGAACGGGCCATGATGAAAAGGTTGGGGTTGAGGCCCCTGGCGGAAAGGATTATGTAGACGTTCTCCGCGTCGGAAGAGACCACGGCGATCAACCCCTTGGCCTGCTTGATTCCAGCCCTGAGCAGCATCTCGTCGCTGGAGGCACTGCCCAGGAGGGCGAGATAGCCCAGCTCGTCGATCTGCTGGATCTCGTCGGCGTTGCTCTCCACCACCACGAAGGGGATGTCGTGCTCCTTGAAGTTTTTACAGATCACCTTGCCAATCCGGCCGAAACCGCAGACGATGTAGTGGTTCCTCAGGGCAGCCACCCTTTTTTCCATGTTGTTTCTCCCCAAGATCCTCCGCATCCCGCCTTCGACCATCGCCTCGGTGATCTCACCCACCAGATAGAGGACAAAGCCGATCCCCACCATGATCAGGGCGATGGTGAACACCCTGCCTGCCGCGCTTAAGGGGATGATCTCGCCGTATCCCACCGAGGTGATGGTGATCACCGTCATGTAGAGGCTGTC
Source organism: Thermodesulfobacteriota bacterium (assembly GCA_049323635.1). Taxonomy (GTDB): domain Bacteria; phylum Desulfobacterota; class Desulfobulbia; order Desulfobulbales; family Desulfurivibrionaceae; genus JBMONS01. The sequence continues at coordinate 50,338 of JBMONS010000021.1, read as the reverse complement.
CAGAAGCGGGGCGTTCTCGATGCGCATGTAGCCGGCCGTCCCGGCGCAGAGGATCAGCAGGAGCATGCCCGCCGAGAAGATCAACTTTTTCATGGTGCTTCCCAAACCGCTCCCCCACTGCCCATCCGTCATCGTTCCCCGCGATTTTTCCTGCGATACCATCGTATTATAGCAACGCTGCCCCGCATTATCCAACCATTAAATACCACAGGCCCTCTTCCCGGGCCATACCGACCGATGTCCGGGTCGGCAGATACTCCTTCTCCTGCCGCCACCGGCCTCTCTTGAAAGGGGCTGGCCATCTGTGGTACCCTACTGATATGGGATTGAATCGAAGGCTGTGGAGCCGGAGGGAAAATGATCGACAAGGTTGTCAAGGATTTACAGGGCGTGGTGCCGTTCAAGGAGACCACCATCGAGGGGGATATCGTCCTGGTGGTGGCGGATAGCCTTTTCTACGCTCTGGTAACCGGGATCGAGCGCGATACCACCCGCAAGGACGAGTGGTGGCATGTGAGCATGCGGATGCTGGTCATCCCTCCCCAGCAGATCGTCTGGACCTTGCGGGAGGCGCAGTTTACCGGCAAGGAGACCTTCACCATGGGGGGCAAGCCGCGCTTCATCAAGGCGGTGGATTTTGGCGCCGGCAAGGCACCCTTGCCTGATGAAGGGAAGAAGAAGGATGAACCAAGCCCGGCTGTGAAAAAGGGAGGGCTCAGGGTGGTCAAATAGGACGGTCAGGCGGCCTTGCACCCCTCGGACGCGCTGAAGAAACGGCGCACCTGCCGCATGAACTCGCCATAACACTGGGGGCAGTAGCCGTGGGAGACCTCCTCGCCTGGGGCGGGGGCAATCTTCTTCCAGCCGTTTGGCTGTTTTGTTTTCTGGCAGACACAGCAGACCACTTGCATGACAGTCTCCTTGCGAGGCATGGCCGTGATGTTTGGGCCTGTTTCCTTCTGCCACACGGATCGGCTCGCCAGCAGCGAAACTTGAATCGAAAAAACGCGCGAGGGGTGGAACATGGAATCCGTGCAGCGGCAACTCACGGTGGTCAACCCCTGCGGCCTGCATGGCCGTGCCTCCGCCCGTCTGGTGGAGGCCGCCCGCCGCTTCCGCGCGAACCTCACCCTATGCCGGGGCGGCCAGGAGGCGGATTGCCGGAGCATCCTCGAGGTGATGGGCCTTGCCTGCGCCCAGGGAACCGTTGTCTCGTTGCGGGGCGAGGGCGAGGACGCGCAGGAGGCGGTGGAGGCCCTGTCCGCCCTGATGGAGGATGGATTCGGGGAGCGGTGACCGCCCGGCTGGAGGCGAGTGGATTTTTTACGCGCCGGCTGGTGGATTCCGCATGATTATTGCCGGTGGGATGCCGATACGAAAGCAGGCGGGGCATGGGGTCGGATTGCCGACGCCGGCGGCTGCGATGCAGTTGGCCTATAACGGGGAGGAAAGGGGTGCCATGAGCGACAACAGAGCGATCATTGTCTACGGGATCGGCATCTCCCCCGGCATCGCCATTGGTCCGATCCTGTCGCTGGGCCGCAGCGAGGGACGGCGCGGCTGGCAAGGCCCGGCCTCTTCCGGGGCCGAGCAGGAGCGGGTGCGTTTCCGCCGGGCCGTGGACCAGGTGGAAACCCAGCTCCTGGAGCTGCGCGAGCGCTACGCCTCCGCCCGCAAGCGGAGCGACGAGGCGGACATTGTCGAAAGCCACCTGCTCATGCTGCGCGACAGGATGCTCTTCTCCCGCACCCTCTCCCTGATCGGCCAGGACGGCATGGATGCCTTGCGGGCCTTTCGCCAGGCGGTGAACGAGGCGCGCGCCATGTTTACCCGCATCGGCGACCCGTATCTGCGCGAGCGGATCCAAGACGTCGAACAGGTGGCTGCCCGGGTGCGCCGCCAGCTGGAAGGCAAGCCGGAACCCTCCTTTGCCGATGCCACCGGCCGGGCCGTGGTGGTCGGCGTTGACTTCGCGCCGGAAGATGTGCTGCGCATGCGGGAGGATGGGGTGCAAGGCTTTATCTCCGAGAAGGGCGGCCCCACCTCCCATGCCGCCATCGTCGCCCGCTCGCTGGGAATGCCGGCGGTGGCCGGCGCCGCCGAGGCGGTTCGACTCGCCACCTCTGGTGATCTGATCATTCTGGACGGCTCCAGCGGCCGGATCATCCTGCGGCCCGGCCGGGAGGACCTCGACCGCTACCGGGAACGCCAGCAACAGGAGCAGCAACGCAAGGAGCAGGACGCCACCGCCCTGCCGCCCGAGACCGAAACCAGCGACGGCCGAGTGGTCATCGTCGACGCCGCCATTGCCGCGGCCAGCGAGACCGGGCCCGCCCTGGGCAAGGGGGCGGTGGGCATCGGCCTGTTCCGCAGCGAATACGACTACCTGGGCCGACCCTCCCTGCCCGACGAGGAGATGCTCTTTTCCGTCTACCGCCAGGTGCTCTCCACCGCAGCGCCCCATACGGTCACCATCCGCACCCTGGATGCGGGCGGCGACAAGTCGGTGGCCGGCCTCGGCCCGGCCGGGGAGGCCAATCCGGCGCTGGGGCTGCGGGGGATCCGCTTCTCCCTGAGGCAACCGGACATCTTCCGCACCCAGCTTCGCGCCCTGCTCAGGGCCAGCTCCTTTGGTTCGCTGCGCATCATGTTCCCCATGGTCGCCTCGCTCGATGACCTGCGCAAGGCCAAGGCCGCCCTGGCCACGGCCCGGTCGGAGCTGGCGGGCCGTGGCCAGGCCTGTCAGGAGAGGATCCCGGTGGGAGTCATGGTGGAGGTGCCGGCGGCGGTGGCCATCGTCGACCTGCTGGCCAAGGAGGCGGACTTCCTGAGCATCGGCACCAACGACCTCATTCAGTACGCCCTGGCCATCGACCGGGGCAACGAGCAGGTGGCCCATCTCTACGAACCCTTGCACCCGGCGGTGCTGCGCATGATTCGGCAGGTGATCGAAGCAGGCCGGGCAGCAGGCATCGAGGTGGGCCTTTGCGGCGAGATGGCCGGCGATCCCCGTTGCCTGCCGGTGCTGCTGGGGCTGGGGCTCGGCCAGCTCACGGTGCGGCAGGACGTGCTCTCCCTGGTCAAGCGCATGGTGCGGGACTGCTCGCTTGCCGAGGCGGAGGGGCTGGTGCGCGAGGTCTTCGCCTGCCCCACCGCCCGCGAGGTGCGCATCGCCATCGACGGCTTCTTTGCCCGCTGCCTGCCGCGCTGGCGGCTGGAGGCGGAAGAGGGGCTGCCGGTAGCCCGCTCCGGCTTCGGGGTGGTATGAGCGACCCAGGCGGCGAACGGCGCATCATTTCCCGCATCAGACAGCAGACCAGCCAACTCCCCGCCGATCTTGTCACCGGCATCGGCGACGACTGCGCCATCTACCGGCTGGACAGCGGCCGGGTCGGCCTGGTGACCACCGACGCCATGGTGGAGGGGGTGCACTTCGACCCTGTCTGGCATCCGCCCAGGCTGCTCGGCCGCAAGGCCGCCTCGGTCAACCTCAGCGACATCGCCGCCATGGGAGGCCATCCCCGCTTTGCCCTCCTCACTCTGGCCATACCCCGCCCCCTCACCGCCGAATGGCTGGACGCCTTCATGGACGGCTTCCTGGAGGCCTTGTGCGGCCATGACGCTGTCCTGATCGGTGGCGACACGGTGAGCAGCGGCCAGGGCCTGGTGCTGTCGGTGACCCTGATGGGCGAGGCCGCCACGGATCGGGTGCTGACCCGACACGGCGCCCAGGTCGGCGACGTGGTGCTGGTGGGCGGCAACCTCGGCGAAGCGGCCGCCGGCCTGGCCCTCTGCCGGCAAGGGCTTGACAAGAAGGCGGAGTGGGCGCCCCTGGTGGCGGCCCATCTCGATCCGAGCCCCCAGGTGGCCCTGGGGCTTGCCCTGGCGGAAAGCGGACTGGTGCATGCAATGATGGATCTTTCCGATGGGCTGGCCACCGATCTGGCCCACATCTGCGCGGAGAGCGGGGTGGGGGCGGAGGTGGACGGCGGGGCGGTGCCCCTCTCTCCCCTGCTCTGCAAGGCGGCCGAGGCATGCGGCCAGTCGGCCCTGGAGTGGGCCCTTTCCGGCGGCGAGGATTACCGGCTGCTGCTCACCGTGGCCGCTCGGGATGCGGAAACGGTGATGGCGCTGGCCTCGACGCGGGCCGGGGTGACGCTGTCGGCGGTGGGGCGGATCGTCGCCGGCACGGGGGTGACCCTGCTTGCGGATGGCGACAGGCGGGAGATCAGCTATCGTGGCTATGAACACTGCCGCTGAGGAAGGAGGCCCGGCCGCCGGGGCCGCCGGGGCCGCCGGGGCCGCCGACGCCCTCCAGGGGCGTTGCAGCGTGCGGTTCATGGTGACGGCGACGCAGACAGGCATGACCGCCTGCGAACTGCTGGCCAAACAAAGCGGCCTGTCCAAGGGACGAATCAAGGACGCCATGACCAAGGGAGCGGCGTGGCTGGTCCGCGGCAAAAGCCGCAAGCGGCTGCGCCGGGCCACCACCGCGCCGAAGGCCGGCGAGGGCTTGGAACTCCATTATGACCAAGAGCTGCTATCCCGTACCCCGCCGCCGCCCCGCTGCCTGCATGACGCCCTTCGCTACAGCATCTGGCTGAAACCCGCCGGCCTGTTGGCCCAGGGCACCGATTTCGGAGACCACTGTTCGCTGTTGCGCTTGGTAGAACTGCATTTCCAGGGGAAACGGCAGGTGTTGCCCGTCCATCGGCTCGACCGGGAGGCCTCCGGCCTGATGCTGGTCGCCCATGACCGCCAGGCCGCCGCCACGCTCTCCTCCCTGCTCCAAGCCGGCAAGATCGACAAACGATACCGCATCACCGTGCGCGGCCTGCCGGAGCCCAGCCAGGGGAGCATCGAATTCCCCCTGGACGGCAAGCCAGCCCTCAGCCGCTACACCGTGCTCGCCCATGACCAGGAAGCCGACAGCTCCCAGGTGGAGGTGACCCTCGCCACCGGCCGTCTCCATCAGATCCGCCGGCACTTTGCCATGCTGGGCCACCCGGTGTTGGGCGATCCACGCTACGGCACCGGCAACAAGAACGCAAGCGGGCTGGCTTTGCTTGCGGCAAGCCTCGCCTTTGTCTGCCCTTTTTCCGGCCAACCGGTACGGGTGGATTTGGCGGCTGATTAATCCTTGTGCTTGCCTGGCAGGATCTCGCCCAGATAGCCGATGCCGCCCAGTTGGCGCATCTGGCGCTGGATGTGCCAGGCCCGTTCGCTGATGTAGGCCGACGGCCGCATGGCGCTGGAGCGAAGCGGGCTTGGCAGGATGGCGGCCAGAATGGCGGCCTCGGCCTGGTTCAGCTTGGCGGCGGACTTATGGAAAAAGGCCTGGCTGGCCGCCTCGACGCCAAAGATGCCTGAGCCGAACTCGGCCACATTGAGGTAGACCTCAAGGATTCTTGCCTTGGGCCACAGCCCCTCCAGCAGCACGGTGATCCCCGCCTCGATCCCTTTGCGCACAAAACTCCTGCCCGGCCAGAGAAAGAGGTTCTTGGCCACCTGCTGACTGATGGTGCTGGCCCCGCGCGGCCTTTTGCGATGCGGGTTGTCTTCCATAGCCTTGTCGATGGCCTCCAGGTCGAAGCCGTAGTGAAAGGGGAACTTCTGATCCTCGGAAGCCACCACCGCCAGGGCGGCATGCGGGGAGATCGCGGAAAGCGGCCTCCAGCGCTGGCGCAAGGCAAAATCGCTCTCTCCGTCCACCTGGGCGGCGAACCAGCGTTGCAGCATCAGGGAGCTGTATGGCACCGGCAGCCAGCGGAACATGACGATCACGAACAGCAGCCCCAGCAGCAGGGCGAGAATCCCACGCAGGAGCAGCATCACCAAACGGCGAATCGGGCCGGAGTTCCGGGCGGACTCTTTGGCGTGAGCGGAGTGGTGCATGGTTGGGGTGGCGGCGTCCAGTCAGGGGGGAGATGTTTTAGCGTAACGGTGCCTATATAGTCGATCGGCAAGGAAAAAAGCAAGGAGAATGCGGCGAACCCTTGGGTGGAGGCCGCACGTCGCCGACAAACCTTGACGCCCGCGAGGGGTAGGAGTAATGTTCCGGTCTGTTTTGGCAGCAGCTCTCACGGGGAGAGGGGCCAGGATGACCCATGGGAATCAACGCGTCATGAAGAAACGTGCACTGCTCACCGTGATCGCCCTGCTGGTGGTGATCGGCATCCTCGCCGGGGTCAAAACCCTGCAGATCAGAAAGCTGCTTGCCCAGAAGGACGCCATGGCGCCGCCGCCCGAGGTGGTGACCACCTTCACCGCCCGCCAGGAATCCTGGGAAACCGCTTTGGGCGCGGTGGGATCGCTGACGGCGGTGCAGGGCATCGAAGTGACCACCGAACTGCCCGGCAAGGTGATCCGCATCGCCTTTGCACCCGGCAGCCGGGTCAAGGCAGGCGACCTGCTCCTGGAGCAGGATACCGCCACCGAACAGGCGCAGCTCCGAGCCGCCGAGAGCGCCGCTTCCCTGGCCAGGCTTACCCTGGATCGCTACCGCACTCTGCTCGAAAAGGACAGCATCGCCAAGGCCGTCTTTGACAACGCCGATGCCCAATATCGTCAGGCGGTGGCCCAGGCCGACGCCCTCAAGGCCATCATCGCGCGCAAGACCATCCGGGCGCCCTTTTCCGGGAGGCTGGGGGTCCGGATGGTCAGCCTGGGCCAGTTCCTCAAGGAAGGCACGCCGGTGGTCTCCCTCCAGGCCATGGACCCGCTCTATGTCAATTTCCTGCTGCCCCAGCAGGAACTGGCCCGCCTGCGGGTCGGCCTGACGGTCCGGGTGAGCAGCGACTCCGCCCCAGGCCTGGCCCTGAACGGCACCCTTTCCGCCGTCAACCCGGACGTGGACGCCGCCACCCGCAACGTGCGGGCACAGGCGACGGTGGCCAACCCCGACGAGATCCTGCGGCCGGGGATGTTCGTGAACCTGTCGCTGGTGCTGCCCGACCGCGAACAGGTGGTGGTGATTCCGGCCACCGCCGTCTCCTACGCGCCCTATGGCGACTCGGTCTTCCTGGTGGAGGAGAAAAAGGACGAAAAAATTGGGGCAAGCGGCCTGGTGGTGCGCCAGCAGTTTGTGCGCCTGGGTGCCCGACAGGGCGATCTGGTGGCGGTTACTTCCGGCCTGGCCCCGGGCCAGACCGTGGTGAGCACCGGCGTCTTCAAGCTGCGCAACGGCCAGGCCGTGGTGCTGGACAACCGCCTGGCCCCGGAGTTCACCGCGAACCCCAAGCCGGCCAACGAATGAGTCCACGACCCCGGCCATGACCTTCACCGATCTCTTCATCCGCCGTCCCGTGCTCGCCGTGGTGATTTCCCTGCTCATCACCATTGCAGGGCTCCAGGCCTACCGCAACCTCAACGTCCGCCAATTCCCGCGCAGCGAGGATGCGGCGATCACGGTCACCACCACTTACGTGGGCGCCAGCGCCGAGTTGGTGCGCGGCTTCATCACCACCCCGCTCGAACGGGTCATCGCGGCGGCCGACGGCATCGACTATATCGAGTCGCAGAGCAGCCTTGGCCTTTCCACCATCACCGTGCGGCTCAAGCTTAACTACGACGCAACCCGGGCGCTGGCGGAGATCAGCTCCAAGGTGGATCAGGTCCGCCGTGACCTGCCACCCGAGGCCGAGGTGCCGGTGATCAACATCGAGTCCGCGGACAGCAAGTTCGCCTCCGCCTATCTCAGCTTTACCTCCGACACCCTCAAGCAGAACGAGATCACCGATTACCTGGTGCGGGTGGTGCAGCCGCGCCTCTCCGCCATCCCGGGCGTCCAGCGCGCCGACATCCTGGGGGCGCGCACCTTTGCCATGCGGGTCTGGCTCAAGCCGGACCGGCTGGCGGCCCACAACATCAGCCCGGCCCATGTGCGCCAGGCGCTGGCCGCCAACAATTACCTGGCGGCGGTGGGGCAGACCAAGGGCTCCCTGATCCAAGTCAACCTGGCCGCCAACACCGACCTGCGCTCGCTGGAGGAGTTCAAACGGCTGGTGGTGCGGGAGCGGGACGGCGCCCTGGTGCGACTTGCCGACGTGGCCGAGGTGGTGCTCGGCGCCGAGGATTACGAGGCCCAGGTTCGCTTCTCCGGGCAGACCGCCGTGTTCATCGGCATCTGGCCATTGCCCAATGCCAACTCCCTGGACGTGATGCGACTGGTGCATCACGAAATGACGGCGATCCAGCGGGATCTGCCCACCGGCCTGAACGCCCGGGTGGCCTACGACGCCACCTCCTACATTGAGAACGCCATTCGCGAGGTGGTCAAGACCCTGGTCGACACCCTGCTCATCGTGGTGGTGGTGATCTTCCTCTTCCTCGGCTCCTTGCGCTCGGTGCTGATCCCAGTGGTGGCCATCCCGCTTTCGCTCATCGGCGGCCTCTTCCTCATGCAGGTATTCGGCTTCACCATCAATCTGCTCACCCTGTTGGCCATCGTGCTTTCGGTGGGCCTGGTGGTGGACGACGCCATCGTGGTGGTGGAGAATGTGGAACGCCATCTCGGCGAGGGCAGATCGCCGCTTGATGCGGCGCTCATGGGGGCTCGGGAGCTGGTGGGGCCGATCATCGCCATGACCATCACCCTGGCCGCGGTCTACGCGCCCATCGGCTTCCAGGGGGGACTCACCGGCGCGCTCTTCCGGGAGTTCGCCTTCACCCTCGCCGGTGCGGTGACTGTTTCCGGCGTGGTGGCCCTGACGCTGTCGCCGGTGATGTCGGCCAAGCTCCTGAAGCCTGGGATCGAAGAGCACGGCCTGGCGGGGAAGATCGCCCGCGATTTCCGCCGGCTGCGCGACGGCTACGGTCGCTGGCTCGCGGCCACCCTCGATCATCGTTCCCTGGTCTACGTGGTGTGGGGGGTGATCAGCCTGCTCGCCATCCCCATGTTCAGGATGTCGCCGGTGGAGCTTGCCCCCAACGAGGACCAGGGGGTGATCTTCGGCATCCTCGACGCGCCGGCCAATGCCACCCTGGATCAGACCAGCCGTTTTGCCGCGGCGGTCAACGACGTCTTCATGGCCATTCCGGAAACCAACTTCACCTTTCAGCTCACCAAGCCCTCCTCCGGAATCAGCGGTCTGGTGGCCAAGCCTTGGGAACAGCGGGAGCGCACCATCTTCCAGATCCTGCCCGAGGTGCAACGCCAGGTGGCCATGGTCCCTGGCGTGCGGGTCTTTCCAGTACTGCGCCCCTCCCTCCCCGGCGGCGGCCAGTTCCCGGTGGAGTTCGTGCTCGCCTCCACGGCCGAAACCGAGCAGATCCTGCGGTTTGCCCAGCAGATCCAAGGCGAGGCCGCCAGGAGCGGCATGTTCGCCTTCCCCCCCACCATCGACGTCAAGATCGATCAACCCCAGTCGGAGTTTGTCATCGACCGCGACAAGGTTGCCGACCTGGGCCTCAGCCTGCAGCAGGTGGGCGCCGACCTGGGAGCCATGGTGGGCGGCGGCTTTGTCAACCGCTTCGACATCGCCGGCCGCAGCTACAAGGTCATCCCGCAGGTGGAGCGGCTGGGCCGCCTCAATCCGGAACAGTTGCGCGCCATCCATGTCACCGGCCCCAATGGCCAGCTGGTACCGCTCTCCACCGTGGCCACCCTCAAGGATACCACGGTGCCGCGCTCCCTCAATCGCTTCCAGCAGCTGAACGCGGTCAAGATCAGCGGCGTGCCCACCCGGCCGCTGGACGAGGCGCTCCGCTTCCTGGAAGATCAGGCGACCCGCGTCCTTCCCGATGGATATGTGCTCGATTACACAGGAGAATCAAGACAGTTACGCCAGGAGGGCAACAAGTTCCTCCCCGCCTTCCTGCTGGCGGTGGTGCTGATCTTCCTGGTGCTGGCCGCCCAGTTCAACAGCTTCCGCGATCCTTTCGTCATCCTGGCCGGCTCGGTGCCCCTGGCCATGTTCGGCGCCATGGTCTTCACCTTCCTGCGGATGCCCGACCCCCGGGTGCCCTTCTGGACCCAGGGATGGACCACCACCCTGAACATCTACTCCCAGGTAGGGCTGGTGACCCTGGTGGGCCTGGTGGCCAAGAACGGCATTCTGGTGGTGGAGTTCGCCAATCAGTTGCAGCTTCAGGGCAAGGCGAAGCGGGAGGCGGTGTTCGAGGCCTCGCTCACCCGCTTGCGACCCATCCTCATGACCAGCGTCGCCACCGTGGCCGGCCATTTCCCACTCACCCTGGTAAGCGGCGCGGGCGCCGCGGCCCGGAACTCCATCGGCCTGGTGCTGGTGGGCGGCATGACCATCGGCACCCTTTTCACCCTGTTCGTGGTGCCCTGCATCTACATGCTGGTGGCGCGGGATCACGGCCACGCGCCGGACTCGGCCTGAGTCCGCCAAGGAGAGCCAGACCCTCGACTTCAGGGATGGGGTTTACAATGGCAGCAAAAAGAAACGCCGGATTTCCCAGCAGGGAAACCCGGCGTTCTTGCTCACGCAAAAGAGCGGGATCAGTTTCTGGGGGCCACCTTGATCTCCACCCGGCGGTTCATCTGCCTGCCAGCCTCGGTGTCGTTGCTGGCCACCGGGCTTGATTCGCCAAAGGCAAAGACCTCCATGCGGGAGGCGGCAACGCCGCGCTGGGAGAGGAGATTGCGCACCGCTTCGGCCCGGCGCCGGGAGAGATCCATGTTGCTCGCCTCGCTGCCCCGGTTGTCGGTGTGGCCGTCGATACGGATAACCGTCTGCGGGTACTGCGCCAGGCTGGAGGCGATCCGGTCCAGGTCGGAGTATACCCCGGGACGCACGTTGGCGGAGCCGGAGTCGAAGGTCATGTCGCTTTTGAGCACGATGGAGAGCAGGTTGCCCTCCCGCTGCACCGCCGCCGCGTTGGAGGCGGCCAGTTCCTGCCGGAGCTGTTCCTCCTGCTTGTCCATCATGTTGCCAATACCAGCGCCAGCCAGACCGCCCACCGCCGCGCCGATGGCGGCGCCGATCAGGGTGGACTTGGTGTTGTGGCCCACCGCCTGGCCGATCAGCGCGCCGGCCGCGGCGCCGCCCGCCGCGCCATAGGCGCCGCCCGCCTGGGTCTTGTTCTGAGGGGCGCAACCGGACAGACTCAACAAGCCTGCCAATCCAATAACAATCACGCGTTTCATGGCATTCTCCTTTTGAAGAAATGAAGGGTGTCCAGCATCACGCCGGTGCCCCCGGCTCGGTCACGACCGGCGGGGTAGCGGTGATGTTGGTGATTATCTTCTTCTCCGTCCGTGAAAAGCCACTGACCAGCGACATGACCACCGAGGCCAGGTAGGGAATGGACTGGACCATCAGGACCAGGATCCACACCACCAGATCGGCGGTTTCCGCCCCCTGGTGCACCGAAACCGAGAAGGCGGCCAGCCAGAGGGCGAGCATGATCAGCCCCTCCTCCCGCGCCGATTGCAAAGCCCGGAATACCGCGTGGGCCTTGGCCATCTTCGGGGTGCGGAAGAAGGGCTTGTCGGAGGTGATAAAACCGGTGAGAATCGCCTGGGAGATGGTGTGGGAAAGCGACAACCCCGCCAGCGCCGAGGCCAGGGTCTGGGCCGGGGTTGCCCCCACCCGGGAACGATAGAGGTAGATCATCTTGCCCACCTTGAAAACAAAGAGGGTGAGCGGCATGGCGGAGAGAATCACCAGCGGCGGGTCAACCTTGATCGGGAAGAAGACCATGCCGGTGGACCAGCCCAGGGCGGCCACGGTGAAGAGCAGGTTGAGGCTGTCCGCCATCCAGGGCAGCCAGCCGGCCACGAAGTGGTAGCGCTGTCCCCAGGTGAGCGAGGCATGTTCGCCTTTGCCGGAGAGAAGGATCTTGGCGTGGCGGCGCAGGATCTGCACCGCGCCGTAGGCCCAGCGGAAGCGCTGCTTCTTGAAGTCGATGAAGGTGTCCGGCATCAGCCCCTTGCCGTAGGTCTGGGGGATGTAGGTGGCCTCGTAGCCCCGCTCGAAGATCTTGAGCCCGAGCTCGGCGTCCTCGGTGATGCACCACTCCGCCCAGCCGCCCACCTCTTCCAGGGCCGACTTGCGGACCATGGTCATGGTGCCGTGCTGGATGATGGCGTTGCGCTCGTTCCTGGTCAGCATGCCGATGTAGAAGAAACCCTTATACTCGGCGTAGCACATCGCCTTGAAAAGATTCTCGTCGTCGTCCCGGTAGTCCTGGGGCGCCTGGGCAATGGCGATGGCGGGATTGGCGAACTGCGGTGCCATGTCCTTGAGCCAGTCCGGGGTGACCACGTAATCGCTGTCGATCACCGCGATCACCGTCGCCTCCGGGTCGGTCTTTGCCAGGGCGTAGTTCAGCGCCCCTGCCTTGAAGCCGGCCAGCGGATCCTCGTGGAAGAAGCGGAACCGGGTTCCCAGCTTGGCGCAGTGCGCCTCCACCGGCTTCCACACCTCCGGATCCTTGGTGTTGTTGTCGATGACGATGACCTCGTAGCGGGGATAGTCCAGCTGGGCCAGGGCGTCCAGGGTCTCGATCATCATATCCGGCGGCTCGTTGTAGGCCGGCACGTGAATGGAGACCATGGGCAGCTGGTCGCTGGGCAGCCTGCGGATAGTGAAGGGCCGCCGCCACTGGGAGAGCCAGGTCGCCTCCGCCCACTCGTGCGCCTCGGCCAGCAGCACCACCACCACGCCGATCATGCCGGCCACCATGAGCAGGCCGATGAGGATGGTGGTGATGGTCAGGTACTGGCGGGTGTAGGAGTAGACGATCCACACCGCCCCGGTGGAGGCGACGAAGGCGATGGAGGCCAGGAAGCTGCGGCCCCGGGTGCGCAGGGTCCTGCTGTCGATGAGCAGCAGGGCGAAGGTGATGGCGGCGATGACCGCCGAGATCACCGCCAGGGTCTTCCACTCGGGCACGCGGGCGATGGGGGTGGCGAAGGGAAACTTGGGCTGGCGATTGATGTCGTACACGCCCCAGTAGGCGCCCACCGCCCCTTCGGAAACCTGCTTCCACGGCTGGTCAAAGGCCTCCATCACATAGTAGATGTACTTTTCCTGCTCGGCCCGGGCCAGGAAACGGCGGAGGAAGATGGCCTGGTTGGCGGCGGAGGCCTCGGCCTGCTGGCGGGTTCGGCCCAGGCTCGGCCAGCCCACCTCGCCGATGATGATCTCCTTGTCGGGGAAGGTGGTCTTGAGCAGGTTGATGTGGTCCACCACATAATCCACCGCCCGGTCCAGGGCCACGCCCTCCCAGTACGGCAGCATGTGCACGGCCAGGAAGTCCACGCGCTCGCCAAGCTCCGGGTTGCGGAACCAGACATGCCAGGGCTCGGCGGTGCTGGTCGGGATGCGGACCGCCTCGCGCACCCGGTCGATGTAGGCGCCTATCTGCTCCACGGTGAGCTCGCCGCGCAGCACCGCCTCGTTGCCGACAATGACCCGCACGATGCTCTGGCGGTTGTCATTGATGATCTGGATGCCGCGCGCGATCTCCTCCTCGTTCTTCTCCAGGTCGTTGGTGAGCCACATGCCCACGGTGACGTTGATGCCGTACTTGGCGGCCAGCCGGGGGATGGAGGCCAGGGTGCCTTCCACGGTATAGAACCGGATGGCATGGGTCTTGTCGGCCAAAAGCGCCAGGTCGGCGTCGATCTCCTCCTCGGAGGGGAGGATGTGATCGGAGGCGCTCTGCCCTGCCCGCATGGGCGAGAAGGAGAAGCCCTGGATGCGGGCCGGCCACGGCGCCTCTTCCTCCGGCTGGTTCAGGTAGGCCCACAGGGAACTGGAGATAACCGCGATGGCGATGACGATAAGGAGATTTGCCCTGGTCATATGGCTCCTGTCAGGTATCGGCGCTTGCTGGCGGAAAAGGACTGCGTCCTTTATATGGTATCACGAAGCGCGATCCGTATGTTGAAAAAGTGTGTTGGCGTGCGGTCGGGTCGGGGGTGCGGTGGTTCCGGATGGGATGGGTCTCTGTCCATTGTGTCCGCATAGGCGGCGGGAAGAGGAAGAGGCCCCCGCCGTGGATGACCATATATACGCCCGCCCCTTCCCGGTGTCAATGGGGATGCGAGGGGGGACCGACGATTTCCCCGCCAGCGCCTCGCGCTTTTCCTTTTTTGCGACTCTCGGCGAATGTGGTAAGGTGAGGCGGCTAAGGAGGATTGCCGTGACGGCCACCCCATTTCGATTGGAAACCAGCTTCAGCCCTGCCGGCGATCAGCCCAGGGCCATCGATCTGCTCAGCCGGGGCATCGAGTCCGGCGCGCCCCATCAGGTGCTCTTGGGGGTGACCGGCTCGGGCAAGACCTTCACCATGGCCCAGGTCATCGCGGCCACCAACCGGCCCGCCCTGGTGATGGCGCCCAACAAGACCCTGGCCGCCCAGCTCTACTCGGAGTTCAAGGAGCTCTTCCCGCACAACGCGGTGGAGTACTTTGTCAGCTACTACGACTACTACCAGCCCGAAGCCTACATCCCCCAGTCCGACACCTACATCGAGAAGGACTCCTCCATCAACGAGGCCATCGACACCATGCGCCACTCGGCCACCCGGGCGCTCTTGACCCGGCGGGACGTGCTCATCGTCGCCTCGGTCTCCTGCATCTACGGCCTGGGCTCGCCCGAGGAGTACAGCTCCATGCACCTGCTGTTGCGGGTGGGCGCCGACTACCCCATGGAGGAGATGGCCCGGCGACTGGTTTACATGCTCTACGAGCGCAACGAGATCTCCTTCCATCGCGGCACCTTCCGGGTGCGGGGCGACGTGCTGGAGATCTTCCCGGCCTACGAGGAGGAGCGCGGGGTTCGGGTGGAGCTCTTCGGCGACACCATCGAGGCGATCAGCAGCATCGACCCGCTACGCGGCACGGTGCTGCAACGCTTCGAGGAGATGACCGTCTTCCCGGGCAGCCACTTCGTCACCTCCAGGGAGCGGTTGCAGGTGGCCTGCGCCACCATCAAGGAGGAGCTTTCCGAACGGCTCGACTTTCTCCACAAGAACAACCGGCTGCTGGAGGCGCAGCGCCTGGAGCAGCGCACCCAGTTCGACCTGGAAATGTTGCAGGAACTGGGATACTGCCACGGCATCGAGAACTACAGCCGCCACCTCACCGGTCGGGCTCCGGGGGAGCCGCCGCCCACCCTGCTCGATTACTTCCCCGAGGATTTCGTGCTCTTTGCCGACGAGTCGCACGTCACCATCCCCCAGGTGCGCGGCATGTACCGCGGCGACCGCTCGCGCAAGGAGACCCTGGTGGAGTATGGCTTTCGACTGCCCTCGGCCCTCGACAACCGCCCCCTGATGTTCGACGAGTTTTCGGCCCGCATCCGCCAGGCGGTTTACGTCTCGGCCACCCCGGGCGACTACGAGATCGAGGTCTCCGGCGGCCGGGTGGTGGAGCAGATCATCCGGCCCACCGGCCTCATGGACCCGGCCATCGAGGTGCGGCCCGCCACCAGCCAGGTGGACGACCTGCTGGAGGAGATCCGCCGCCGCGAGGAGCGCGGCGAGGCGGTGCTGGTCACCACCCTCACCAAGCGCATGGCCGAGGATCTCACCGAATACTACGACAAGGTGGGGGTGCGGGTGCGCTACCTCCACTCGGACATCAAGACCCTGGAGCGGATGGAGCTGATCCGCGATCTCAGGAAGGGCGAGTTCCAGGTGCTCGTCGGCATCAACCTGCTGCGCGAGGGGCTGGACATCCCGGAGGTCTCCCTGGTGGCGGTGCTGGACGCCGACAAGGAGGGCTTTTTGCGCAGCGAGCGCTCGCTGATTCAGACCTGCGGACGGGCGGCCCGCAACGCCGAGGGCAGGGTGATCCTCTACGCCGACGCGGTCACCGACTCCATGCGGCGCACCATCGAGGAAACCGAGCGTCGCCGGGCCTTGCAGGCCGCCTACAACACCGAGCACGGCATCACCCCGGAGACGGTGCGCTCCAGCATCAAGGAGATCATGACCACGGTCTACGAACAGGACTACGTGGCGCCGACGCTCATGGCCGCCGAGACCGAACCGCGGTATGGCTCACTGGCCGAGTTACGCAAGGAGATCAAGGCCATGGAAAAGGAGATGCTGGCCGCCGCCAAGGAACTGGCCTTCGAGGATGCCGCCGAGTTGCGCGACCGGATCAAGGCGCTCAGGGAGAAGGAACTGCAATGGCTGTGAGACGGGACTGGGGCCGCGCCCTGCTGCTGATGCTCGCGCCCAGGCTCTATGGTCTGCTCGCCAGGCTGCTCTTCGCCACCTGCCGGGTGGAGGTGCTTGGCCATGAGCATCGCCGCCAGGCCGAGCTGGCGGGACGATCCCTGGTGGCGGCCTTCTGGCATTATGCGGTGTTCTGCGTGGTCGAGCTGCATCGCGGCGAAGGACGTGGCTGGGCGGCCATGGTCAGCGCCAGCCGGGACGCCGAGTTCGTGGCCCGCATCCTGGAGGGGCGCGGCTTTGTCACCGTGCGCGGCTCGAGCAACCGGCGCGGGGTGACGGCGCTCAAAGGCTTGATCGCCCTGATGCGTAACGGCTGCAACGCCGCCATCGTAGCGGACGGCTCCCAGGGGCCGGCCAGACGGATGCAGCCTGGCGCCCTGCTGCTGGCCGGGAAAAGCGGCGCCATGATCCTGCCGATCGCGGTGGCGGCGGACCGCTACTGGGCCTTTGGCAGCTGGGACCGAACCCTGTTGCCCAAGCCTTTCGCCACGATGGTGCTCGCCTACGGCGAACCCATGGCGGTGGCGGAAGGACTTTCAGCCCAGGAACTGGAGCAGGCGCGCCTTGGCATGGAGCAGCGACTCAATCTGCTCTACGACCAGGCGTGGCGGCGCTTCGGGCTGCCGGCCCACGACCGGAGGGAAGACCATGGCCAACAGCCTTGAAAAAAGGGGGCTGCTGGCCGGGTTTTTCCTGGTGGGCATCACCGCGATCGGCACAGGCGGCTATTACCTGCTCGGCTATCTGGCCCATGGCGCGCCCCTCTGGAGCCTTGGGGACTGTTTCTACATGACCGCCATCACCCTCACCACCGTGGGGTTTGGCGAGATCATCGACCTGGCCAGCGTGCCGGGGGCCAGGTTTTTCACCGTGGCCATTCTGCTGAGCGGCCTGGGTATCGCGGCCTACTTTGTTTCCAACCTCACCGCCTTTCTGGTGGAGGGAGAACTCACCAACCTGTTCTGGAGAAAGCGGATGAGCAAGCGGATCGAGAGGCTTTCCGGCCACATCATCCTGTGCGGCGTCGGCAGGGTCGGCTATGCCATCATGCAGGAGCTGTCGCGGACCCATACCCCTTTCGTGGTCATCGATACCGACGGGCTACGGCTCAGGGAGCTGCAGCAGGAGCTGGGAGATTTTTCAGCTGTGGTCGGCGACGCCACCCATGCCGCCGATCTGGAGGCGGCGGGGGTGCGGTGCGCCAAGGGGGTGATCTCCACCTTGGAGGACGACAAGGACAACCTGTGCGTGGTGGTGACCTGCAAGCAGCTGGCCCCCGGCTGCCATGTCATCTCCAGCTGCCGGGATCCGGAGTTTGGCGGCAAGCTGGAACTGATGGGCGCTGAAGTGGTGATGCCCAGCGCCATCGGCGGGCTCAGGATGGCCTCGCAGATGATCCGCCCCCAGGTGGTGGGCTATCTCGACCGGATGCTGCGCGACAGGAACTGCGCGGTGCGCATCGAGGACGTTACCCTTTGCGCCGGCTCCAACCTCATCGGCCAGCCCATGAGCGCCATCAACTTCGAGGATTTCGGCCCGCTCCTGGTCATGGCGATCATCCGGCGGGGCAACCCCTCGCCCATCTACAATCCCAGACGGTCACTGGTGCTGGAGGAGGGCGACACCATGGTGGTGCAGACCGATGCCGACTCCCTCGACCGCTTCCGCCGGCTGCACGCCTGACCCATCGCCGCGACGCGAGGCACGCAAAAAAGGGGGACGGCCCCATGGCCATCACCCCTTGCGCAGATCCTCGGGTGCTTCCCCGTCCGAAGGCGGGAGGAGCGAACGATCAGTTCAGCTCCTTCAGGATGGACTCGGTCACCGCCTTGATGGAGGTGGAGCCGTCCACCGAGATAACCTTGGCGCCGCCGCCGGCCTTCTTGAAGTAGTTGACCGCGGCCATGGTGCCGGTCTTGTCGTCGTAGTAGATGTCGTGACGCTTGTTGATGGCGTCCTCGTCCTGGTCGTCGGCGCGGGCGCTCAGCTCGCCGCCGCAAACCCGGCAGACCAGCTTGCCGTCCTTCTCCACCGGCTTGATGGCGTCGAAGGCGATGTGGTTGGGGTGGTTGTTGTCGTTGGCGCAGAGGCGGCGGCCCATGATGCGGTCCTTGGCGATCTGGCGGTCAAGCACGATCTCGATCACGTAGTTGAGCGGCATGTTCGCCTCCTTGAGCGCCTTGTCCAGGGCCTCGGCCTGAGCCAGGGAGCGGGGGAAGCCGTCCAGCAGCCAGCCCTTGTCCTTGGACTTCTTCAGGCTCTCCAGCACCATGGGTACGGTGATCTCGTCGGGAACCAGGTCACCACGCTCGATGAAGGCCTTGGCCTTCATGCCCAGCTCAGTGCCGCCCTTGATGTGCTCGCGGAAGATGGCGCCGGACTCGATGTGGTCGGTGTTGTACTTCTCCTTGACAATGGCGCCCTGGGTGCCCTTGCCGCTGCCGTTCGGCCCGAAGGCGAGAATGTAAGTAGCCATGACAATCTCCTTTTCAATAAGTGGTTCAGCGGTACGCCGGAATGCGTCCCGCCCATGAACGTGAATGAGGGATCACTCAAGCAAGACAGCTGTGGACTGTAAACCAAAAAACCGATTGAGGCGAGCAAAAAACAATCTGGGAGAGAGCGCGGAAAAACATCGAAGAGCGGAGAGGATGCCTGCTTTACCGGGCACGCCCGGCCCGGATTCCGGGTCGGGGTCCATGCGCCGTCGGGGAGCCTTTGTCAGCAGGCGTTGTGCAGGGAGCAGAATTCCTGGACAAGGAGCTTCCGGGCCGCCAACTCCATCCTGAAGTAGAAGGGACTCTGCATGAGAACCTGAATGGCTTTTCTCGGTGTCATGGCCTCCACCTCCAGGTTGGGGTGCTGTTGCCTTCACCTTGCTTGCCTTTGGTTTACTCATCGACCCTTTCTGGAAAAACTTGATTTATCCACAACAAACAAACCGTGCGCCCCGCTGGCGTGGCGCTACGGCAGAGGGCATGCATGCGTTTGGAACACCAAGGACAGGGGGGTGCACGGAAATCCCTCCGAAAAATTCATCCCGGATTCGCCGCCCTTTCATCACCGACGAGAACCTGTTGTCCTTTTGCCCCTTTTCCTGTTTAATCGACGGAGCGCACTGGACCCGGGCGGGATCTTCACTCCCCTTGGAACTTTTTTCTCTCCCATCTGTCTCTATTCACATGAGGAACGATATTGTCCGCTGATCCTCCGGCACGCCCCGCAAGCCCGGCGTCCACCGACATAGCCGGCCTGGTTCGCGCCCTGCGTCAGGGCGACCGCGACGCCTTCGCCAGGCTGGTGCGCCTCCACCAGGCCCGGATCTATAACCTGGCTTTGGGGTATGTCAAGCAGGAGGACGAAGCGCGGGATCTGACCCAGGACATCTTCCTCACCGTGTTTCGCCGGATCGGCGATCTCGCCGATGAAAACAAGTTCAGCGCCTGGCTCTACCAGCTGGCCCTGAACCACTGTCGCAACCGATACCGGAGCCTCAGCCGGCGCGGCTTTTTCAACAGCCAGCCGGTGGACGATCCGGTGGTGGAACCTCTGTTGCGCTCCGAGGCCACCCCGGAAAAGGCCCTGGAAAAAAAACAGCTGGAAACCCAGGTGCGGACGGCCATCGCCGCCCTCTCCCCGGCGGAGCGCGAGATCGTCCTGCTCAGGGACCTGCAGGGGCTCTCCTATGAAGAGATCGGAGATATCCTCGCCATCCCGCTGGGCACGGTGAAGTCGAAACTCAACCGAGCCAGGGTCGCCCTGGCAAGCCGGCTCAAACGCCATGGTGGACGCTGATCATGAAATGCGACCAAGCATCTGACCTGTTCATCGAGTATGCCGACCAGGCCCTGCCCCCCGCGACAAAGGCAGCCCTGGAGCACCATCTGGCTGGCTGTCCGGACTGTGCCGCCCAGTGGCGCGACTACCGGCAGGCTGTCCAGTTGCTGCACGCCCTGCCCCCGGTCGAGCCACCCGCCGACCTGCTCGCCTCCATCCAGGCTCGGCTCGACCGGCGCAAATCCCTTGGAGCGCGCTTGCGGGAGCTGGTGGACCACCTCAGCTTCCCCGTCCCCCTGCCCGCCGCGGTGACCGTTTTCGCGGTGGCCATGCTGGCCGGCTATCTCGCCCAACAGCCTGTGCCGACCATGCCCGACGGCACGGTCGGGACATCAACGGCCCGCCAGGCAAACGGCATGGGGACGCTCCCGGCGCCGCTGTTCGCCATGACCCACCCTGCACAGACGCCGCCCCGCCTGGCCCTCTCCACCCATCCTCAGGAACGGGTCGGAGTAACGGAACAGACCGCCGGCAGAATGTTCTCGCCGGACCTAGGGGTGATCTTCCATCAGCTCGCGCCCCCTGCCCGGAAGGAACTGTGCCGGGAGCTTGTCGAACGGCACTGGCGGGTACGCCACATCGAGCAGGGCCTGCTGGTGCAACTGCCAGCGGAGCAACTGCCGGAACTGCATGCCCTGCTCGCCGACCATCCATTCTCCCTTGTCCCTGGAGAGGCGGCCCGCCCCGGCTTTGGCCATGGCAAACCGGTGCTCACCGCGGTGCTCCGCTTTCCCTGAACCACGCCTGTCCGGCCGGTCCTTGACAGGATGCCCAGCCGGACATACAGAATAAAGAACCAATAGCGAGATAGACAACAGAGGGATTCAACGAGTTCGGCGATCATGCCCCCCGCCTTCCCTCTGCTCATGATTCCGGGGCACCGCATCGCCCCACAGGAGAAGGAGTCGTTCCATGCGAATCACCACTTCCTCACGCCACGCAACTCCCCTTGCCTTCTGCCTGGCCCTCTTGCTGGCCCTGGCCGCGGTCGCCCTCCCGGCCACCGGGCGCGCCGCCAGCGTCCCACCCCAGAGCTTCGCCGACCTGGCCGAACGGCTCGGCCCCACCGTGGTGAACATCTACACCACCCAGATGGTCAAGGCGCCCCGCTCTCCGCATGAATTCTTCTTCCAGCAGGATCCGGAGATGAGCGAGATGTTCCGCCGCTTCTTCGGCCCCACCCCATTTGGCCAGGAACAGCAGCGGGAGTCCAAGCGCACCAGCCTGGGCTCCGGCATCATCATCTCCAAGGACGGCTACATCATCACCAACAACCATGTGGTGGAGAACGCCGACACCATCAACGTCAGGCTGACCACCTACGAGGAGTATGACGCCAAGATCATCGGCCGCGATCCCAAGACCGACATCGCCCTGATCAAGATCGAGCCCAAGAACGGCCTGCCCGTGGCGGAGCTGGGCGACTCCGAGGCGCTGCGCGTCGGCGACTGGGTCATGGCCATCGGCAATCCCTTCGGCTTCGAGCAGACGGTGACCGCCGGCATCGTCAGCGGCAAGGGACGCTCCCTGGGCAGCGGCCCCTATGAGAACTTCATCCAGACCGACGCCTCCATCAACCCCGGCAACTCCGGCGGCCCGCTCTTCGACCTCAACGGCCGCATGGTGGGGATCAACACCGCCATCTACAGCCGCAGTGGCGGCAACATCGGCATCGGCTTCGCCATCCCGGTGAACATGGCGAAAAACGTGGTGGATCAGCTGAAAAGCCACGGCTCGGTGGTGCGCGGCTGGCTGGGGGTGATGATCCAGCCGGTCACCCCGGAGCTGGCTGCCCAGTTCAAGCTGGATCGGCCCATCGGCGCGCTGATCGGCGAGGTCTCGCCGGGCAGCCCGGCGGAGAAGGCGGGGATCAAGCCGGGCGACGTGATCGTCGAATTCAACGGCAAGGAGATCTCCCAGGTCAACAGCCTGCCCAATCTGGTGGCCCAGGCGCCGGTGGGCAGCCGCGCCGAGGTGACCCTCTACCGCAAGGGCGGCAAGAAGATCCTGCCGGTGATCATCGCCAAGCTGGACGAGGAGCAACAGGCCGCCGGGCCCGAGCATGAAGGAGAGAGCGGCAGCGCCAAGCAGCTGGGGCTGGCGGTCCAGGATCTCACCCCGGAGATCGCCGCCTCCCTGGGGCTCAGCGACAAGAGCGGCGTGCTGGTCTCCAACGTGGCCCAGGGCTCTCCCGCCGCCGAGGCAGGACTGCGGCGGGGCGACCTGATCCTGGAGGTCAACCAGGAGCCGGTGCGCGACGCCAGATCCTTCCTGCGCCTGGTCAAAGGACTCAAGAGCAAGGCGACCCTGGCTCTTTTCGTCAAACGGGACGGCCACACCCGCTATGTGGCCCTGAAGCTGAAGTAGGCACCCTCAGGGATGCCCCCGGGGGAAACCCACTCAACGCAGAGCAAGGAGGACGACATGCAGAAACACCTTTGGCTTGCCAGCGCACTGGCCGGAATGCTCGCCGCCAGCCCCGCCTTCGCCCAAACCGGTCACGAGGGGCACGTCATGCCCCCTGCCCCGGATCAGGCGGCGGCCCAGATGCCGTGCCCGATGGGATCCGGGATGATGGGCGGCGGCATGGGTATGGGCATGGGCGGCGGGATGATGGGGGGAGGCATGGGACGGGGCATGATGATGGGACCCGCCATGCTGAATGACCTCTCCGCCGAGGATCAGCAAAAATTCCTCGACGCCACCAAGGAGTTGCGCAAGAAACTGCACGACAAGCATTTTGAATACGGCGAGGCGGCACGCGCCCCCAAGGCGAACAAGGATGACCTCCTGAAAAAACGCAAGGAGCTGTGGGATCTGCAGCAGAAGATCCACGAAAAGATGTGGGACTTCATGAAGTAGCGGCTCATTGCTCCCAAAAACGCGAAAAGGCGGGACCGCGCGGCCAACAGCCACGTGATTCCCGCCTTTTTTTCGGTAACCGGCCCGGGGCCCGGGAAATCAGGGGAACCGTTCCCCCTCCGCCAGCAGCCGGTCGGTCGCGGCCACCCGCGCCACGGCGGCGCGCACCTTGTCGAGATCCTTATGGCCGGGCGCCGACTCCACCCCGGAATTGAGGTCCACCGCAAAAGGGCGTACCTGGCGAATCGCCTCGCCGACATTGTCCGGGGTGAGACCACCGGCCAGCACCACCGGCCCGGGAGGGTTCAGGGCTTCCAGCCGTTGCCAGTCAAAAGTCTGGCCGGTGCCGCCGGCCGCCTTGTCATGGTAAGTATCGAAGAGAAAGGCGGAGACCACCCCGGCGTACGGGGCGATATCGGCGGCGGTCAGGGTCGGCCCCACCCGGAAGGCCTTCATCACCCTGCCGTTGATCTCCTTGCAGTACTCGGGGGACTCGTTGCCGTGCAGCTGCACCTTGGTCAGGCCACAGTACTGCACGATCTCGTTGACCACCTCGATCTCCTGATCCACGAACACCCCCACCGCGTCCACAAAGGGCGGCAAGGTGGAGACGATCTCCCGAACCCGCTCGGGATCGATATGGCGCGGGCTCGCCTCGACAAAGATAAAGCCCACCGCGTCCACGCCGGCGGCAACCACACCGGCCACCTCCCCTATCTCCCTCATCCCGCATACCTTGATGCGTGTCCGGGCGTTCATGCACCTCTCCCTGCCAAGTTCATCCCCACCCGGCGCGCTGACTCGCGAGGACAGCCGCCGGAACCTCCTTCAACTTCGGCCCGCCAGCTCCCGCAGGGCCTGGGCCTGATCAGCCGCCCGCATCAGGGTTTCCCCCACCAGCGCCGCGGCGATGCCGTGCTCTTCCAGTCGTTTCATGTCGTTACGGTCGCGGATGCCCGATTCGCTCACCAGCGGCGTGCCGGCAGGCACCAACCGCTGCAAGCGGAAGGTGGTGCCGAGATCCATGGAGAAATCGCGCAGATCGCGGTTGTTGACCCCGATCAGCCTGCTGCCCGCGGCCACCGCCTTTTCGGTTTCGGCCTCGTCATGCACCTCCACCAGGGCATCCATGCCCAGCTCAGTGGCCAAGCCTTGAAAATCCTCGATCTGGCTCTGGGCAAGGATGCCGGCGATCAGGAGGATCGCGTCGGCTCCGTGCGCGGCAGCCTCGCGGATCTGCAACGGGTCGATGATGAAGTCCTTGCGCAGCACCGGCAGGGCTACCGCCGCCCGCACCGCCGAGAGGTAGCCCAGCGAGCCCTGGAAAAAGTCCACGTCGGTGAGCACTGAAAGCGCCTGGGCGCCCCCGGCGGCGTAGCTTCTGGCAATGGCCACCGGATCGAAGTCCGGCCGGATCACCCCCTTGGAGGGGGAGGCCTTCTTGGCCTCGGCGATGATCGCCACCCCGGCATAGTCGGTAAGCGCCCGCATGAAGCCGCGCGGCGGAGCAGGCTCGGTGGCGGGCGGCACGATGCCGCGCGCCTTGAGGGACGCCACCTCCTCGCGCTTCCTGGCCACGATGGTTTCGAGGATCTTCATGCCTGCTTCACCCGCTTGCAGCAGTCGACCAGGGCATCCACCCTGGCAAGGGCCGCGCCGCTCGCCACTGCCTGCCGGGCCAGCTCGACGCCACTACCAAGGTCGGCGGCCTTGCCCGCCGCCATGATGGCGGCGCCGGCATTCAGCAGCACCATGTCCAGGCACGGCCCGGCCGCGCCGGTGAGCACGGAGCGCAACTGGCCAGCCGCCTCGGCCGGCGTGGCACTCCCCTGGATATCGGCCAGGGTGGCGGTGGCCATGCCAAACTGGGACGGATGCACGGTATAGGTGGTCACCGCGCCCTCGTGCCATTCGGAAACGCGGGTAGCGCCGGTGATGGTGATCTCGTCCAGGTTGCCTTCGCCGCACACCACCAAGGCCCGCCTTGAGCCCAGCCGGCCAAGCACGGTGGCCAACGGCTCGGTGAGGGAGGGGTCGAAGACGCCCATCACCTGCACGTTGGCGCCTGCGGGGTTGGTGAGCGGCCCCAACACGTTGAAGACGGTCCGGATGCCGATCTCCCGGCGCGGCCCGATGGCGTGCTTCATGGCGCCATGCAGGGCCGGGGCGAACATGAAGCCGATGCCCGCGCTGCGGATGCACTCGGCGATCTGGCCGGCATCCAGGCTCAGATCCACGCCCAGCGCCTCCAGTACGTCGGCGCTGCCGCACTTGCTGGAGACCGAGCGGTTGCCGTGCTTGGCCACCGGGACGCCGGTGGCGGCCACCACAAAGGCGGCGGTGGTGGAGACGTTGAAGGTTCCGGAGGCATCGCCGCCAGTGCCGCAGGTGTCCACCAGCACCCCGCCCTCGGGGTTCACCTCCACCCTGGTGGCCTTGGCCCGCATCACCTTGGCCGCGCCGACGATCTCGTCGATGGTCTCGCCCTTCATCCTCAGAGCGGTGATGAAGGCGGCGACCTGGGCCTGGGTGGCCTCCCCGCCCATGATCGCCTCCATGACCTGGATCATCTCCGCTTCGGAAAGATGTCCGCCGCCCACCACCTTGCTGATGGCGCTCTTGATCATCACTGCATCTCCTTGCGTTGTCTGGCCAGAATCTCCGGGTAGGCCGGGTCGAGGAAATTCGCAAGCAACCGCACCCCGTCCGGGGTCATGATCGATTCAGGGTGGAACTGCACCCCCTCCACCGGCAGCTCCCGGTGCCTGAGTCCCATCAGCTCGCCCTGGTCGGAACGCGCCGTGACCATCAGGCACTCGGGCAGGCTCGCCTCCTCCACCACCAGGGAATGGTAGCGCATGGCGTCGAAGGGGCTGGGCAGGCCGGTGAAGACCCCCAGGCCATCGTGGGTGATGGGGCTGGTCTTGCCATGCATCAGGCGACCGGCCCGCACCACCTTGCCGCCGAAGGCCTCGCCCATGGACTGATGCCCAAGGCAGACGCCGAGCACCGGGATGCGGGTGCAGAAATGGCGGATCGCCGCGATGGAGATGCCGGCCTGGGCCGGGGCGCAGGGGCCTGGCGAGATGAGCAGCCTGTCCGGTCGAAGCGCCTCGATGAAGGCGATGTCCACCTCGTCGTTGCGGAAGATCTTCATCTCCGCACCCATGCCGCCCAGGGTCTGGACGATGTTGTAGGTGAAGGAATCGTAGTTGTCGATGATGACGATCATGGTCTTTGTCCTAGCCTAAAACTCGCTTTCCGCCAGCTCCACCGCCCTTCTGAGGCCCATGGACTTGTTGACCGTCTCCTGGTACTCCAGCTCGGGCACCGAGTCGGCCACGATGCCGGCGCCGGCTTGCACCCAGAGGTCATTGCCCTTCATGACAAAGGTGCGGATGGTGATGCAGAGGTCCATGTTGCCCGAAAAGCCGAAGTAACCCACCGAGCCGGCATAGGGACCGCGCCGGGCCGGCTCCAGTTCCTCAATGATCTCCATGGCCCGGATCTTGGGGGCGCCGCTCACGGTACCGGCGGGAAAGCAGGCGCGCAACACGTCGAACTGGTCCTTGCCCGGCGACAGCCTGCCATGCACCCCGGAGACGATGTGCATCACATGGCTGTAGCGCTCGATCACCAGCAGATCGCGCACCTCCACCGAACCGTACTGGGCAACCCGCCCCACGTCATTGCGGCCCAAGTCAACGAGCATCAGGTGCTCGGCCCGCTCCTTGGGATCGGCCAGAAGCTCCTGCTCCAGGGCCAGGTCCTCCTCCTCGGTCTTGCCGCGCCGCCGGGTGCCGGCAATGGGCCGGAGTTCGATCTCGTCCTGCTCCAGCCGCACCAGGATCTCCGGCGAGGAGCCGATCTGGACCAGGTCGCCGAGCTTGATATAGAAAAGATAGGGACTGGGGTTGATGTGGCGCAGCGCCCGGTAGAGCTTGAAGGGCGGCAGGTCGGTCTGGGTGTGGAAACGCTGGGAAAGCACTACCTGGATGATGTCGCCGGCCTTGATGTACTCCTTGGCCTTCTCCACCATCGCCTCGAACCCCTCCTTGCTCATGTTGGAGGTGAAGGCGTGGGGCGCGACCTGGCCGTTGCCGTGGCTGCCCACGTAGTCGGCGGGCACTGGCCGGCGCAGCCGTTCGATGATCGCGTCGATCTCCGCCACCGCCCGGGCATGGAGACCGGCCAGATCCTGCTGGCCGCGGGTCTCCACCAGATTGACCACGGTGAGCCGCTGGCGCAGGTTGTCGTAGATCAGGACGATGCGCGGCACCATGAAGGCGCTGTCCGGGAAGTCGGCCAGGGGCGGGTTGCTCTCCGGCAGCCGCTCCATGAAGCGCACCATGTCGTACCCCAGGAAACCGACGGCCCCGCCGAAGAAGCGGGGCAACAGGTCCGGGTCGCAGGCCATCTCGGAATTGCAGGCGTTGAAGGAGGCGAGCAGCGCTTTGAGCGCGGTGAGCGGGTCGCCCTGCTGCTCTTCGGCGGCGACGCCGCGCCGGATGGTGACCCGGTCGCCCCGGCTCTCGAAGGTGACCAGCGGGTCCAGGCCGATGAAGGAGTAACGCCCCCACTTCTCGCCACCTTCAAGGCTCTCGAAGAGAAAGGCGTGGGACTCGCCGCCCGCCACCTTGGCGAAGATGGTCAGCGGCGTGTCGAGATCGGCGATGATCTCCCGATGGACCGGCACCAGGCCGGCATCGGCCGCCAGTTGTGCGAACTCCTGCGGGGAGGGGCGAAGCATGGTGTGACCTCACTCCATAAAAAAAGCCATGGAGCCGCGCTGGCCCATGGCTTTTTGGCACAAACGATCGATAGACATCTCGCAAGGTCCGGCAAGGCCGCGCAGGGGCAGCCTAACCGATGCGCGCGTCCCGGGCTTCCCCAGGTCGCTCGCCGCGTCCTCGTTACTGCGCGGCGCCGGCGACCAGGGCGTTAACGCGCTTGGCCAGGCGGGAGATCTTGCGGGAAGCGGTCCGGCGGTGGATGGAGCCCTTGGTCGCGGTCTTGGCGATGACCGAGGTGGCTGCCTTCAGCGCCTCCTGGGCCTGCTCGGCAGACTGATCGGCCACGGCCTCAAGCACGGTCTTGACCACGGTCTTCATCTTGCTCTTGTTGGAACGGTTGCGAAGCCGGCGCTCCTGGCTCTGACGATTTCTCTTCAATGCGGACTTATGGTTAGCCAATTTCTAACTCCTATATCGTTCTGCTTGCTGTGATTCTTGAGGCCGACCCAACGGCACACCCATGCCTGGCGCCGGAAAATCGTGAAGATACCCCAACGCCCCACCCATGTCAAGCGGCAAGTGGAACACGGTATCCATTGCCGTTGATTGGGCCAGACCTCCCGATGCGGCGAACATGCTTGCTCGCAAAATGGAACTCGATATGGGAATAGGATTTGTGCCAGTTGTGAGCATGGGGGCAGTTCCCCTTGGGGGGGGAAGGATGCGATCGCCAAGAAAATATTGCTGTCCTAATTTTTTCCAGAAAGCAAAACTGGGCTCCGTCCCCTATTTAACTCACGATCTCATTGGGGTTGGCGATACTCTGGAAGGATACGGCTTCGAAGCCGGAGGTGTTCGTCTGGTGGTTAAATTCTGACCACCCTTCTGGCACGGGCAACCAATTCATTCGATCACGGGTGCTCAAGTATGCGTGGCCTGCCATTAATGCGTATGCAACATTTGTTGTCATGGTTATCTCCTCGCTGTGGTTTGCCTATTCTTCAGAAGAATTGCCAATTTCTATTTCGGGTTGCCCGTCGCAGGAGATTGTCTGGAGATGGGATGTGGCGCTTTAGCCCCCCCAGGGGAACGCCAGCTTCCCTTTCCGTCATATTCCATTTCAGGACACCGCCAATTCCCGTCCCCACTCGTAATTACCTCCCGTACAATCTGGCGCAGATGGGGCTCAAGATTGCGGTTTTCCTCCTTGATGGTGGCTATGGAAAGCAGGCCGGAGCGATGCTGCGGGTCCGGTCTGCCCACGGCGACATTCACCTCTTTCAGTTCCGGCGGGAATTCCTCCAACGGGATTCTCTGCCAATCCTTGCCGTCATACTTGAAAAAAACATACGGCGGGTTCGGCCTTCCCCAGTGGTTGTAAGCAAGGCATCCCGCCGGGGCGGTGGCGATATAGGGAACGTCATTCGAAAACCCCACCAATACCAACATCAGGCATGGCCCTTTGGGCGGGGGGTGAAAGCCGGTTTTCCAGATGATCTTCCGCTCCGTTTCGGGGGCCGGGATTGTCCATTCTTCCTCCAAGGTCATCCGTTCCCTGCTGTCAAGAGTCGGATAACCGCCGAGAACCTGCGCCCGTTCCACGATGATCTTCCGGCCATCATGCAGCAGCACCTCTTCCTTCCAGTCTGTCGAATTACCAAGGCCAAGAAACCCGAACGCATCCATGCTGGTCACCAGTATTGAGGAGAGAATAACGAGGATGAATGCCATTGTTCCCCTTGAAATGCTCATGCCGCTTGCCTCCATTGCCGGTCATCCGCAAACCACTCATCCCCAACACCATAATGGTGCTGTCTATCCGTGATAGAGGAAGCGAAAAGTAGGGTGTCGCCGGTGTTGTCCGAAAAACCGTCGCTCCCCCAGCCCACCAGCAACAGGTCGTCGCCGGCCCCGCCGTTGATGGTGTCGTGGCCCATGTTGCCCACCAGCACGTCGGCATCGCCGCCGCCGGTCAGGTTATCCCCGCCGCTGCCGCCCAGCATGAGAGCGCGCTGTTCTCCGGCCGTGGCGGTCATGGCCTGGCCGCCCGCCTGGATGTACCAGTCGCGCAGGTTGGGCAGTTGTTGCAGCAAGGCATCTTTTTGCTCCCCATGCAGGCCGTTCAGGTAGCCGGTGAACATCCTGTACATGTCGGTGCCGGTGTAGCCCCTGGCCGCCTCCAGGGTGTCCGCCACCCTGCTCATGTCGAAATGGACGCCGCCGGCAACCTCCTGGAACAGGGTCTCGTCAGCGCCAAGCCGGTTGTCGTAGTACGCCTGCATGGCGAAGGCGGTGAGGGCGTGGGTGATGGCGGACTCCACGCCTTCGATATTGCTGTTCATGGTCAGGCCGCCCGGCTGGGCGATCTTGGCCATGTCCGCAGCGAAACGGTCAAGCATCCCGTCGGGCTGTATCGCATCTTCCACGCCAAGCTGATGACGCAACAGGAAACGAAGCAGGTCGGTTTTGAGTTCACTGCGCGAGTCCGCCCCGAACAGGTCGTTGTCCTGCATCATCTCGACCAAATCCGGCAATGTCCGCACCGCCGCGAGAAAGCCGTCCGATGCCCGCAAGGCGGTCAACAATGTCATCGAATGCCGGGCAACCGCCGAGGCTGCCGAGTCGCCCAATGCAATCGGATTGTCATGCCCCAGCAGTGTGTCCGGAGCGGTTCTGATGGCGTTCAGCACTTCCCCCGCCACATAGTATTGGGTCACGTTCGACTCCCTGGCAAATGCAAGCGCTCCGGCGGACTCGATAAACGCCGTCATGGCCGCGTCCTGGTATCCAGAGGATGCCATGGTGGAGGCGGCAGCAGCCAGGACAACGGGGCTTAATGCCGCAAGCTGGAAAGGAGCCTCGTCGAAAACGGTTGCCTGCCTGTCGAAGTAAACCGCCATGAGGGAGGCGAGACCACCGCCCAGCGAATGGCCGGTGAAGGTGATATTGGTGGCCTCGGGATGTTCTTTCCGGTAATTGAGGTAGTAGGTCATTGCCTCGAATATCTGCGGCGCGGGGATGCCCATGCCGGCGGTCCAGTTCAGTGGGTCAGCGATCCCGTCATTGGTGCCGGTGTATGCGATGACGACCTCGCCGTCCTGGTCGTTCGTGTAAATGCCGGCGGAGAAGCCGGTAAACCCGTCGGGCCGCCAGTCCACTTGGCTCCAGCCTTGCGGAGTATCGATTTCGTTAAGCCGTGATGCAGCATACACACGGGTTGCGAGCTGCATGTATTCAAGTTCAGTGGTCATGTTGTAATCCTCTATGTTGTAGTCGTTTTTTGTCCAGATTGGTTCAATCACCGCAGACTTTACGAGTCGGCCCTACCTGCCTGTAACATGTTGGATAACCGATCTCGGCATTTCCCTTGCGCTTTGTTTCCAGATCGACGTGCCACGGCATATTAACGCCAATTCTAAGGTATAAATTAGTTATGCGCTTCTCGAAAGTCTCGGGAAGCATCTCTTCACGCCAGACACCATTACTGTAGACATATTTGGAATACACCTCGCAGCCAGCGTTGATGCCTACGCTTGTGTAGACAACCGGCTGTCTCGATTCCGACAAATCCAGCACCAGCGGAACTTCCGGCCAAGTACGATACGACTTCGTCGATCTCCACTCAATCATTTCCTCTTGCCTGTCCGGATGTGCAAACCGGATAAGGTACTCTTTGGGTTTGGTGCCGCTGCGGTTCATCACCCACTCGTCGCCGCCTCGCTCGCGTAAGGTTTCCCGTTCAACAACGATGACCAGGCCATCGCTCAATTGTACTTCCTCCTTCCAATTTTCCGAGCCGCCAAACCCCAGGAAAGCGAACGCCTCCGCGCCGCTTGCCAGAATCAAGGCCGCGACAAGCAACCCCACCGCCCTTTGCATATTCCTCATGCCGCCTGCCTCCACGGAAATAGGGGACGGAGCCCCATATCTCACTTACTTGCACCATCCATTAACAAGGTTGCTTCCACCGGCCTCGCTGTCTCGATGTCTCTCTTCCTTGGTCGGCCCGGCTTCCCGGCGCGCACTGACCTTGCCAGCACGGCTTCAATCTGATCCTTGAACCGTTCGCCGCCCAAGGCCAGCCCGCTGTTTGCTGCTTCACGAATAGTCATCAGGGCACTATCCACGTCGTGCCGGAACAGCGCCCTATATGCCTCCTGCCTTGCCTGGTCGTCCTTGCCCAAGTCGAGGTAGCACGGGTGACGTTCGAGAAGATTGTCCGGCTGACCACAAGCATGCGCGCCATAGCTCGACCATTTGTAATCGGCGGGGGATGTCACCATGCAGG
>JBMONS010000021.1:0-18357 GCA_049323635.1 Thermodesulfobacteriota bacterium | reverse complement strand
ATCGGTTGTTGCCGCGCTGGATAACGTGGTGCGGCACTCCCCCATGCGTGATGCGCGCCCGTCTTGGCATGGCCGTTCTCCTTGCTGCTTGGATCGTGAAAGCAATATTGGGCTCCGTCCCCTATTTATTCGCTATTTAACTAACCATTTAACTACCTATTTAACTGTAGCTTTCGAGAGCGAGGTTCGGTTTGAAAAGGTTTGAAATGAAAAAGGTAATGGTTGTCATTTGCCTCCCTCTTTGTTGTCGATCTGTATTAATAACTTCTACACAGGGTGATGAACCAACGACCATCAATGGGCTTCAACACGCATTCACCCCGTTTCCAGTCGGGAGGGAAATCGTCAAGCGACTCCAGCACCCGCTGGCCAGGACGCGTATAGGCATGGTCTATCAGGCTGTATCCCGCCTCGACAATGTGCCCATTCTCTATCCGGGGAGGCTGGGGGAAGTAGTAATAACCTTTATGGATGAGACCATAGCGGAGGTGTATCCTGTCGCGTTGCTTTTTGAGGGAACCGAGGGATATGTCGATAACAGTGGTGACGCGTGCCTTATCCAGCAAATCACGTACGGGAGTGCCCCCCTCGAACAGGGTCGGTAGTTCGTGCCGAAGGGTTTTCATAATCTCCGCTTCTGTTGCTGGATTAGAGGCAGATCGTATCTCCAATGATTTCCTGACCTGGAGGGTATGTTCCGAATAATGATCAGGATACCACCGGCCAGCCGCCCCCTGGGCCCCGGTAATGCTATAGACCTCGGCCTTCTGCTTCAGCGCCTTGACATCCTCGAGCAACATGTAGCTCTGTTGCTCGGGTGCGTCGGATCGTCGATAATTCCTGTAGCCCTGCACCAGTTGCTCCAGTTCGGCCCGGTGGACGGTAAAGTGCTGGAGCATCTCCCGGTCGCTGGACAAAGGGTTGTGAAACCAGAACCACCAGACCAGAAGACTGCCCCCAACCAACCACAACCCGGAGCGTATCAGCCGCTGGCGCATGGATGCCGGTGGAAATTCATCCTTTGTCTCCGGCCCCATCAATAGAACGACGCCTATAATGGGCGGCATAGCAAAAATTTTTGCCCAGAAGAAAATCAGTACAGCGGCAGCCTCTGCCGCCATCAGGCCAGCGCATCCCCACAGGATGCATCTGCGCCATCCCTCCCGACTATTGACAAAAATACTGCCTATAAAAAGCGGCAGGGCCAAAGAAACAGCCCACGTCAGGCTGACGGCCATAGGGGGGAATCCGTCGGCGGAATCGCATCCAATCTTCCGGTGAAGGGCATAAACAAGCCAGCCCCAACCGAGTGACCACAGGAAAATCACAAGTCGCCTCATACCGCCATCCTCCATGTGAGGTCAGATTTAAGAAAATAGGGGACGGAGCCCCATATCTCCATCCCAGGGCGCCGAGTTGCCAAATCCTAAAAAACCATACGCCTCCTCGCCACTTGCCAGAATCAACAACGCGCCGAGCAATCCCACGCCCCACTTCCTCATCCTCATCGCGCTTGCCACCATGCCGGGCTTTCGCAGCCAGCCCGTTCCCAACACCAAAATGGTGTTTTCAGTCCGTGATAGGGGAATCCATTCCCCGTGTCAAACGGTTTGTATCGGGATGGCAAACTATTGCCCACCTAGCCAGCCATCCCAGGCCAGAGAGCGCCGCGAACCTCGCCCCCCAGGCCTCGCCCAGGCGGCGGCTGCCTCCCTCACGCAAGGCCGCCGCGCAAAAAACGAGCCGCCGCCGACATTAGCCTTGCCCAAACCCCCGCCATTCTGTACCTTATAGCCGGCCGGGGCGAAATCGTCCGAGCAGGCCGCCCGCCTTGCCGGCCATTGACCCACCCATTTCCCGGGACCACACCTTCGATGCTGGACATCACCCAATCACTGAGATGGCAGGATATCCCCGATATCCTCATCGTCTCGTTCATCATCTACCGCATCATGCTGCTGATCCGGGGCACCCGGGCCGTGCAGATGCTGGCGGGCATCGTGGTGCTGATCATCGTCTACTTCGCCGCCCGCGAGCTGGAGTTCCTCACCCTCTACTGGCTGCTCGGCTCCTTCCTGAGCTCGATCTTCTTGGTCACCATCATCATCTTCCAGCGGGACATCCGGCGGGCGCTGACCCAGATGGGACAGACCCCCTTCAGCAAGGCCAGCGAGGACACCGCCCAGGTGGTGAACGAGGTGGTCAAGGCGGCGCAAACCCTGGCGCAGCGCCAGATCGGCGGCCTGATCGTCATCGAGCGGGAGACTGGTCTCAAGGACTACATCGATTCCGGCCACACCCTGGACGCGGTGATCAGCCGCCAGCTGCTGGTGACCATCTTCCACACCTCCTCGCCGCTTCATGACGGCGCGGTGGTGATCCGAAACGGCCGCATCCGCTCGGCTGGCTCCCTGCTGCCGCTCACCAGGAACCCGTACATCAGCAAGCAGCTCGGCACCCGGCACCGGGCGGCCATCGGCCTTTCCGAGGAGACCGACGCGGTGATCGTGGTGATCTCCGAGGAGACCCGCAAGATCTCCCTGGTGCAGCACGGCGCCATGACCTCGGACCTGGACGAAACCACCCTGCGCAACCGGCTTGAAGCCATCCTCATTCCCAAAGAGAACCTCACCCCGCTGCCATGGAAAAACTGGCTCAGCAGATCGTAAAAAGCCTTCGGCGTCCCGACCTCCGCAAGCTGCCCCGCAACTGGGGGCTCAAGCTGGTCTCGCTGCTGCTCGCCGTGCTGCTCTGGTACTTCGTGGCCGGCGAGGACAAGGTGGATACCAACATCCTCATCCCGGTGGAGATCGTCAACCTGCCCCAGGAGCTGATCGTGGCCAACCAGTTCAAAAAGGAGCTGGAGGTGACGGTGAGCGGCCCGCGCGGCCTGATCAGCGGCCTCGGCCGCCAGCACGTCGCCCGCACCATCAACCTTTCCAAGGCGACCCCCGGCACGATGGTGGTGAGCAACGACCCGGAAACCATCAACTTCCCGCGCGGCATCAAGGTGCTGCGCATCCAGCCCAGCCACCTGACCCTGGCCATCGACCAGTTGGTGGAAAAGAACCTGCCAGTGGAGGTACGCACCGAAGGCGCGCCGGCCATGGGCTTCGAACTGACCTCCATCGCCATCGAACCCCATGTCATCCGGGTGGCCGGCCCACGCACTCCCCTGGCCCAGGTGGAAAGCCTGCGCACCGCCCCCATCACCCTGAGCGGCCTCAAAACCCCGGTGACCCTCCAGGTGCCGCTGGAGCTGACCCCGGAAATGCTGGACCTGATCGGCGAGACCGTGGTCACCGCCAACGTGACCGTGCGCGAAAAAACCGTCGAACGCTTCATCGGCGGCATCGTCCTGCGCGCGGTGGGCGCCGGCCCCAAAAAAGTGGTCGCCATCAACCCGACCCGGATCGGAGCCAAGGTACGCATGCCGCTGAGCAAGGAGGGGGGGGAGTTGAATACCCAGCTCGAGGCCAGGGTGGTGGTGGAGGGACTGCCCCCCGGCGTGCACCGCCTGCCGGTCGAGGTGGTGGGCAACAGCCAGATCACGGTGCTGGATGTGCAGCCGGAGATGGTGATCGTGGAGATCGGCAAGTAATCCCTTCCGCCCAACCAACAGCACAGGTCAACCCATGAGAAAGCTCTTCGGCACCGACGGGGTGCGCGGCGTCGCCAACACCCACCCCATGACCACCGAGATCGCCATGCAGATCGGCCGCGCCCTGGCCTTCCTGGTCAAGGACACCCGGCGCGGTCACGGCATCGTCATCGGCAAGGACACCCGCCTCTCCGGCTACATGATCGAAAACGCCCTGGCCGCCGGCATCTGCTCCATGGGGGTGGACATTCTCCTGGTAGGGCCGCTGCCCACTCCCGGCATCGCCTTCATCACCACCAGCATGCGCGCCGACGCCGGGGTGGTCATCTCCGCCTCCCACAATCCCTTCCAGGACAACGGCATCAAGATCTTCGCCCGCAACGGCTACAAGCTGCCGGACGAGGAGGAACTGGAGATCGAGGACCTGATCTTTTCCCAGAAGATGGAGGCGCTCCGGCCGGTGGCCGACGAGGTGGGCCGCGCCAGCCGCATCGACGACGCCCGCGGCCGCTATATCGTCTTCCTCAAGAACACCTTCCCGAAAGAGTACACCCTGGACGCCTTCCACATCGTGCTCGACTGCGCCAACGGCGCCACCTACGGGGTGGCCCCCCATGTCTTCGAGGAGCTGGGCGCCACGGTGACCGTCCTGGCCGCTGAGCCCGACGGCACCAACATCAACCGGGATTGCGGCGCCCTGCACCCCGAGCACATGGCCGCCAAGGTGCGGGAGCTGGGCGCCGACATCGGTCTGGCCCTGGACGGCGACGGCGACCGCTTGATCGTCTGTGACGAGCAGGGACGCATCGTGGACGGCGATCACATCATGGCCATCTGCGCCGCCGAACTGCTGGAGATGGGGCAACTCAAGGAGAAAACCCTGGTGGCCACGGTGATGAGCAACCTCGGTCTGGAGATCGCCATGCGGGGGATGGGCGCCAGCCTGGTACGCACCCAGGTGGGCGACCGCTACGTGGTGGAGGCCATGCGCGCCAACGGCTACAACTTCGGGGGCGAGCAGTCGGGTCATCTGATCTTCCTCGACCACAACACCACCGGCGACGGAATCCTCGCCGCGCTGCAACTGCTGGCGGTGATGATCCGCAAGAACAAACCGCTCTCCGAGCTGGCCCGCATCATGGAGAGCGTGCCGCAGGTGCTCAAGAACGTGCGCACCGCCGAGCGGATCAACACCGCCAAGATCCCGGGCTTCACCGCCAGGGTGGCCGCCATGGAAAAGGAGCTGGGAACGGACGGCCGCATCCTGGTACGGGCTTCTGGCACCGAACCGGTGATCCGGGTGATGGTGGAGGGGATGGACGCCGGCCGGATCGACGCCATGGCCGACGAACTCTGCGAGCTGATCCGTCGAGCCGATGCCTGCTGCGATGGTTAGCCAGCCTCTTTTCCCGGCCCCATGAAGATCCGGCTCGACAAGCTGCTGCTGCTGCGTGGCCTCGCCCCCACCCGCCAGAAGGCGCAGGCGCTGATCGTAGCCGGCCAGGTGCTGGTCAACGGCCAGCTGGCCGACAAGGCGGGCAGCGAGTTTGGCGAGGACGTCGCCATCGAGGTCAAGGGGAAAAGCTGCCCCTATGTGAGCCGGGGCGGTCTCAAGCTCGAAGCAGGGCTTGACAGCTTTGCCGTCGATCCTGCCGGACTGGTCTGCGCCGACA
Source organism: Thermodesulfobacteriota bacterium (assembly GCA_049323635.1). Classification (GTDB taxonomy): domain Bacteria; phylum Desulfobacterota; class Desulfobulbia; order Desulfobulbales; family Desulfurivibrionaceae; genus JBMONS01. The sequence continues at coordinate 13,083 of JBMONS010000021.1, read as the reverse complement.
TCGGCGCTTCCACCGGCGGCTTCACCGACTGCCTGCTGCAACGGGGGGCGGCCAGGGTCTTTGCCGTCGATGTGGGCTACGGCCAGCTCGATTGGAAGCTACGCACCGACCCCAGGGTGGTGGTGATGGAGCGCACCAACGCCCGCAATCTCCAGCCCGGCGACCTCGCCGAGCCCATCGATCTTGCGGTGGTCGACGCTTCCTTCATCTCGCTGAGACTGCTACTGCCGCCGCTGCTGCCCCTTTTCCGGGAGCGGCCGCGGGTGGTGGCCCTGATCAAGCCGCAATTCGAGGTAGGTCGCGGCCGGGTGGGCAAGGGAGGGGTGGTGCGGGACGTCGCCCTGCATGAGGAGGTGGTGGCCGAGATCAGTGAATTCGCCGAAGGCCTCGGCCTGGTCTGCCAGGGGGTCATCCCCTCCCCCATCCTCGGGCCCAAGGGCAACCGGGAGTTTCTGATCTATCTGGGCTCGGCCACCGAATAGCGTCGGCCCCGCCAGACAAAGTCGTCCCGCTGGCGATCCGGCAGGGTTTCCCTGGCAAATCGGCTGATCAGACCGGAGGAGACCGCCAGGTCGCACAGCTCGCCATCCAGCTCGCCACGCTCCACCATGCCCTCCAGGATGGCCATGGCCTCGGAGAGCATCTTCCCCTCCTTATAAGGCCGATCCGCCGCGGTGAGCGCCTCCACCACGTCGGCCAGGGCCAGCATCCGGGCAGGCAGCGGGATCCGCTCGGCGGTGAGGCCGCGCGGATAGCCACGGCCATTAAGCTTCTCGTGGTGCATGCCCGCATAGGTCGCCACGTTGCTCAACTTCCTGGGGAAGGGCAGCCGGCCGAGCATGCGGATGGTCATCTCGGCGTGATGATTCATCAGCTCCCGCTCCTCCTTGGTCAGGGTTCCCCGCCGCACACTGAGGTTCTCCACCTCGTCGCCCTCCAGCAACGGACGGGGCGCGCCCTCCATCCGGTAGGTCAGCCCGGAGATCCACCGGAGCCGCTCCAGGCTCTCGTCGGTCATCCCCTCCCCGCCCCGGTTCACCACCGCGAGAAAGTCCACCAGCTCTTCCCAGCAGCCAGGCCCTCCGCAGTCCACCGTTGCCGCCTCGCCGCGCAACCGGGCCAGCTCCCGCTCCAGCCGGGCGATCTCCACCCGGTGGCGCACCAGTTCCAGCCGATCGAACACCGTCTCCAGCTTGGTGGCCTTGTCCATCAAATGCTCGGGGGTGGTGATCTTGCCGACGTCGTGAAGCCAGGCGGCCATGCGGATCTCGGCCAGCTGCTCCTCGTTGAACTGAACCTGGGCGAAGCTGCCCTCCTGGGCGCGATTGATCTCGCTGGCCAGCTCGCCGGTCAGGTTGGCGACCCGGAAGATATGGCCGGCGGTATGGGGTGACTTAGCGTCGATGGCATCGCCGATGGTCTGGACAAAGGAGTCCATCAGGTTTTCCAATTCCCGCACCAGCCGCATGTTGGTGAGCGCGATGGCCGCCTGGGAGGCGAGGCTTTCGACCATGTCCACCTCATGCTCCGGGAAGGGCACCACCTCGTTGGTGGCGCGGTCCTGGGCGTTGAGGAGCTGCAATACCCCGATGACCTGATCCTCGTGGTCCCGCATGGGGATGACCAGCATGGAGCGCGAGCGATAGCCGGTGGAGGCGTCGAAATCCCTGGTCCCCTGGAAATCGTAGCCATCGGCGCAGTAGACGTCCGGGATGTTCACCGCCTCGCCGGTCAGGGCGCAATGGGCGGAGACGTTGCGGTGATTGGCGCCACCGTCCGGCAGCAGCAGGGGGACGTTGGGCCAGGTGATCGGCTGGCCGCTGCCGCCCATGTGGACGCGGAGCGAGTCGTTCTGCACGATGGCGAAGGCCAGCTCGGGCCGCTCGTCCGCCTTGATGTAGAGGGTGCCGCCGTCGGCGTGGGTGAAACGGCGCGCCTCGCTGACGATCATCTCCAGAAGATGGTCGGTGTTTTTCTCCGCGGAAAGGGCGAGTCCGATCTTCACCAGCTCATAGATATGCTGGCTCTGCCCCTCCACGAACTCCCGCACCTCGGCGACCACCCGTTCGGCCAGGGCGGCGACCGTGGCCGTCGGCACCTCGCCCATCTCCTGGCGGGCGCAATCGCCGATGCAGCGGGTCAGCCTGGCGAGCAGCGCCTTCACCGCCGGATGTCTGTCAGCCTCGCCGGACACGGTTGCCATGGTATCCCCCAGATTATTCCGATGGAAACGATCAGCACTATCGATACTTCCAAGTGGCCTTCCCGCCGGCATTCCGATACAGTGCAGGCCACAACCGCATCCTACCGAACCACACAATCGCATCAATCACCAGATCGCCATGTCCGCAGCATCCCTGACCGCCGTCATCGTCCTGGTGCTCGCCCACCTTGTTCCACTCCCCGTAAACGCGCAGGAGCGACGCCTGGACGATTACCGCAACGGACTGGCCTCCTGGGAGGTGAAATCCTTCTGCGCGCAGACCCATTATACGGTGGAACGGGAAGGATCGCAATTCCACATCCGGGCCGAAAGCGCTGGGACCGCCTCGGGGCTCTTCCACAAGATAGACTACGACCCGAAAGAGCAGCCGATCCTCCGGTGGCGCTGGAAAATCGCCCGTCCGCTCGCCAAGGGTGACGAACGCAGCAAAGCAGGCGACGATTACGCGGCGCGGCTGTATGTGGTCTTTCCCTCGCCGCTCTTCTGGAAAACCCGGGCGCTCAACTACATCTGGGCCAACCGGCTGCCAAAGGACGGGATGGTCGCCAATGCCTACACCGCCAACGCCATGATGATCGCGGTGGAGAGCGGCCCCGCCCAGGCTGGGCAATGGCTCAGCGAGGAACGCAACGTCCATGAGGACTACAAGCGCGCCTTTGGCGAGGAGCCGCCGCAGGTGGGCGCCATTGCCATCATGACCGACACCGACAACACCGGCGAGACCGCCACCGCCTGGTACGGCCCGATCAGCATCGCCACCATCCCCTGACCCTTGCGCCGGTTGACTTGCCGGCCCGTTGATGCTACGCTGATGGCCACATGCCGCGCCCCAAACCGACTGCCGGGGCACCCGTTCCTCTCGTGCCTGAGAGGAAAAGAGCGACAGCGGCACCTTGGAAGCCCAGCATGGATCAGGAGCGCGCCGATGCGCCGTCACCCCGTTTCCCACAACAGAATCGTGCCCGCCCTGGGGTTGCTCATCGCTCTGGCGCTCTCCCCGCCATGCCACGCCGCCGAATCGGCAAGCGTGCTCAAGGACGGCGCCAAGCTCCGCTCCTCCCCCGGCGAGAAAGGGGAGGTGCTGTGGGAACTCTCCAGGGGCTACCCGCTCGTGGTCATTGGCCGCAAGGATACATGGGCCCAGGTGCGGGACTTCGAGGGGGACAAGGGCTGGGTTCCCGCCTCGTTGCTGGCGAAGAAAAAAACGGTGATCGTCCGCTCGGACAAGGCCTCCCTGCGAGTGGGCCCGGGCCAGGACTACGAGGTGGTGGCCGCGGTCCGCTACGGGGTGGTCCTCGAGCCGCAGGAACAGGAGCGCGACTGGCTGCGGGTGCGGCATCGGGATGGCACCAGCGGCTGGATTCTCGCCGAACTGGTCTGGCCGCGCTGATTTCCGCGACTCCCCGCCATGAACAACACCCCCCAAGCCCCCAATCCCCCCCTGCCCATCCTGCTGGTGGATGACGAGCCCCACGCCCTGGCGAGCTTCGACATCGCTCTGCGCTCGCGCGGTCTGACCAACACCATCCGCTGCCAGGACAGCCGGGAGGTGATGGCCATCCTGAAAAGCCAGCCAGTGGAGGTGATCCTGCTCGACCTGCTCATGCCGCATGTCTCCGGGCTCGACCTGATACAGGCCATCTCCCTCCGTCACCCCGAGGTGCCGATCATCGTGGTCACCGGGGTCAACGAGGTGGACACCGCCGTGCAATGCCTTCGGGAGGGCGCCTTCGACTATGTGCTGAAACCGGTGGAGATCGAGCGGCTCCTTCCCGGGCTGCGCCGGGCTCTGGAGGTCCGCACCCTGCGCCGTGAAAACGCCCGGCTCACCAGCTCCATGCTCTCGGAAACCCTCCGCCGCCCGGAGATTTTCTCCCGCATCATCACGGTTAACCCGCGCATGCACTCCCTGTTCCGCTACTGCGAGGCCATCGCCGAGGGTCAGCAGCCGGTGTTGATCAACGGCGAAACCGGGGTGGGCAAGGAGAGCATCGCCCGGGCCATCCACGACCTTTCCGGCCGGCCTGGCCCCTACGTGGCGGTAAATGTCGCCGGCCTCGACGACCAGATCTTTGCCGACACCCTCTTCGGCCATGCCAAGGGCGCCTTCACCGGCGCGGATCGCCACCGGCCGGGCCTGGTTGAAAAGGCGGCCGGCGGCTCGCTCTTTCTGGACGAGATCGGCGACCTCAGCGAGGCCTCCCAGGTAAAGCTGCTCCGCTTCCTGGAGGAACGGGAGTACTACCCCCTGGGCGCCGATACCGTCCGGCGTTCCACGGCCAGGGTCATCGTGGCCACCCATCGCGATCTTGACCAGTTGCAACAGCAGGGGCTCTTCCGCACCGATCTCCACTACCGGCTGCGCACCCACCGCCTCTGCGTTCCGCCGCTCCGGGAACGCCGGGACGACATCCCGCCGCTGCTCGACCACTTCCTCGATCTGGCGGCCCTGGAGTTCCACCGCAAGAAGCCCGCCTGCCCCCCCGGACTCCTGACCCTGCTCGAACAATACCCCTTCCCCGGCAACATCCGCGAGCTCAAGGCCATGGTCTTCGACGCGGTGAGCAACCACCGGGGCGGCACCCTGCCGCTCGGCTTATTTTCCGATCATCTCCGCCAGGCCTGGCCATTTCCAGCGCCCTTCCAGGAGAAGCATGAAAGGGTCGCCCCCGAAACAGCTCTTTCATGGGCAGCCCAGCTCTTCCCCCTGCTTACCCTGAAGGAGGCGGATCAGTCCCTGATTACGGAAGCGCTGCGACGCAGCGCCAATAATCAGCGGGCCGCCGCATCCATGCTTGGGATTTCGCCGCAGGCCCTCAGCCAGAGACTCCGGCGCCAGCCATGAATCAGACTGGTGACTCCCCCATATCCAAGGGAAAAATCCTTATCACCGACGACGACCCGGGAGCGTTGAAGGTTCTGGCCATGCAGGTGGAACACCTGGGATATCAGACAGCCAAGGCCAGTAGCGGAGAGGAAGCGCTGCAGCTGCTGGAGGAGCAACCCTTTGACCTTCTGCTCACCGACCTGCTCATGCCGGGCATGGATGGCATCTCCCTGCTGGGCCGGGCCAAGAAGGCCCATCCCGACCTGGAGTGCATCGTCATTTCCGGCCAGGGAGAGGTGGCCACCGCCGTGGAAGCCATGCGGGCGGGAGCGGCCAACTATATTGAAAAACCGGTGAGCATGTCGGAACTGGACATCTCCCTGGTCAAGGGCATGGAACGGGTTGCCCTGCTTCGGGATCTTGCCCGGCAGCAGCAGGAGATCAACCTGTACCACCAGCAACTGGAGATGCTGGTGGCGGAGCGCACCTCGGAACTCGCCTGCGCCAACCAGCAACTCAAACAGGACCTCTTGGCCCGACAAAAGGCGGAGCAGGAGGCCGAACACCACCGCCAGCAACTTATCGAGGCGGACAAGATGGTCTCGCTTGGCATCCTGGTGGCCGGGGTTGCCCACGAGATCAACAACCCCAACAACTTCATCAGCCTGAACGCGCCCCTCCTGCAGCAGGCCTGGACGGACGTGGTGCCGATCCTAGAGGCGCGCCAGCGTGAAGAGGGCGATTTTTTGGTGGCCGGCATCCCCTTTTCCGAGATGCGCCATCACCTGCACGAACTACTGGCGGGAATCGTGGCCGGCTCGGAACGCATCCGCCGCATCGTTGTCAACCTGCGGGATTATGCACGCCAAGGCGTTTCCGAGATGGATCAGCGTTTTGACCTCAACGAGGTGGTGAACGCGGCTCTGCTGCTGCTCACCAACCCCATCAAGCAGGCCACCTCCAATCTCCGGGTGGGACATGGCCAAGGCTTGCCCTTGGTCAAGGGCAATTTTCAGCGGGTGGAGCAGGTGGTGGTTAACCTGCTCCAGAACGCCTGCCAGTCCCTCTCCAGCCGGGACCAGGCCATCTCCATCACCACCGGGTGCGTCAGGGAGCCAGCCATGGTTTTCGTGGAGGTCTCCGACCAGGGGACTGGGATTCCCCCGGAAAACCTGCAACGGGTGCAGGACCCCTTCTTCACCACCAAGCGGAACAGCGGCGGCACCGGCCTGGGGCTTTCCATCTCGGCGGGCATCATGGAGGAACATAACGGCCGCCTGGATTTCCGTTCCGAACCTGGCAAAGGCACCACCGTCCGGGCCAGCTTCCCCATTTCCCTTCCCTGATCCGCCCCACCAAGACATCAACTTTTGTTTATAAATAAATATATATTTATACAACCATTGCATCGCGGAATTTCACACTTACCGCCCCCCAACATCCCTGGATGGCGTCAAGAAAGATGAACGCCCCCATCCGTGGCCAATACGGCCGCAATCCATCAATTTCAACGCTGTTTCACAATGAAAAAAACATGGCCGGCAACTGGCATGATTTTTCCATAGGAGTAGGCGTGAAACAAGCGATCAAAAGGCGGACGGCTCCGAACCGCCTCCACGGATAGCCAACTGGAACGGCACCCCCCTCGCCGATCCAGGACTTCCCCATTAGGCCCACCGGGTCTAGTGGGGAAGTCGGCTTTTTACCTCCTGCCCACCCCGCATCACGTTCCCTCTTCAAAAAACAACCGGACAGCGCACCTGCATCCCCGCCTTGTTGCGGAAGAGCAGATAACCATGACGCAGGCCATACCGATACAGGTCGCGGGTTATTTCCACATCCTTCTTGCAGTATTCGGCAAGCAGGGTCATCTCGCCCTGACGGTACCAGGACAACGCCTGGAGGCCATCGCCTGACTTGCGGATACCCAGAGTCTGTTCGGCGAGATGGTCGAGGCTCAACCGGTAGCCAAGCCTGCTTCTCACCTGCTGGAGGATGTCCAGGCTGGGCAATCCGGCCAGATTGGTATCGGTGTAGGCGGAAAGCACCAGGTTATCGAAACGGCTGTTGTTGAAGCCCACCACCAGCTCCGCCTGGCCAAGCAGGGAGACCAGCCCGTCGATCTCCTCCTCGAAAAAGGTGAGAAAGCTGTCGCTGGCCGAGTCGTAGGCCACCCCGACACTCACCCCCATGCGGCTGGCCTGGCCCCAGCCACCCACTTCCTCAGCGGACCGTTTGGTTTCAAGGTCAAAGACCACGTAGCGGCGAGGGACAGGCGGCCCGGCCAATCGAGGCAAGCCGATCTGCCCGGCTGCCGGGGCGGCAACAATGGCAGGTGTTGCCTCGCCAAGGCAGGGCGCCTGCCCGCTTGCCCAAGCATCGGGCAGAGGCATTGACCGCGAGTCCTCCTCAGCCACGGGAAGATCCTCCCCCCAGCCGCGCAACAGTCCTTCCAACAATATCCGCGCCGCGCCCTTGTCGATGGGACGGTTGCCGGAGCCGCATTTGGGGGAGTGGACGCAGGAGGGGCACCCGTTCTCGCAGGAACAGGTGGCAATGGCAGTGAGCGCCAACGCCAACAGCTGGTCGATATCCCGGAAGGCCTGGCGCGCCAACCCCACCCCGCCGCCGTGGCCATCGTAGATGAAGACCGCGGCCTCTCCCAGCTGCGGATGGCAGGGGATGGCGATGCCGCCCACATCGTTGCGGTCGCAGAGCACCACCAGGGGGAAGACCCCGATCACCCCGTGTTCCAGCGCGTGGATGCCGCCCATGAAGTGCTGTTGCAAATGCTCCAGCCGCTGCCGGAGTCCGGCCGGGACAATCAGCCAGACCCCCTCGGTATCCAGGACCTGGGGCGGCAGATCAAGGGACTCCCGGCTGATGAGTTTCTGCCCCCGCACCAGCCGCCGCTCGAAGCCGGTCACCGTCTCGGTGATGCGGAGCCGGCCCACCGCGATGGAAAAATACCGGGTTTGCCGCCGCTCGTACTCTTCGAGGATCTCGGTCTCCTTGCCCCCGGTGGTGCGGGTGAAGTAGTTGACCTGCCTTCGCGTGGCCACCACCCGGTGCCCGGGGAGATCCAGATCCAGCACCAGCCAGGTCTGGCCCTGATGGAGATAGACCGCGCCGGGATGACACTCCTTGAGCACCCGCCCTCCGTCCACCTGCCCCACCACCTCGTTGCTGCCCGCCTCGCTGATGACAAATCCCTGGCCGCTGCCGCGCAGGTCCACCTCCCGGTGCGGATAGCGCCGGTTGGTGAACCAGTTGCCGCCACTGGCCCCCTCCAGCAACACGCCGCTTGCGGCAAGACGCCCCACCGCCTCAGCCACCCCCGGCTCCCGCCACAACGGGTCGTTGACGGCAAGGGGCTGCTCGGCCACGGCGCAGACCAGATGGCGCTCCATGATCACCGGATTCGCCGGGTTGACCACCGCCGCCTCGGGCGGCCTGCGGAAGAACTCCCCGGGGTTGCGCAGGAAGAACTGATCCAGGGCGTCCTCCTGGCCCACCAGCACGGTGAGCGATTCCCGCTGGCTGCGTCCCACCCGGCCGCTCCGCTGCCAGGTCTGCATCACCGTGCCGGGGTAGCCCACCAGGATGCAGATGTCCAAGCCGCCGATATCGATGCCCAGTTCCAGAGCGCTGGTGGAGACCACGCCGGTGAGTTCGCCGCTGCCCAGGCGCGCCTCGATCTCCCGCCGCTCCTCGGGCAGATAGCCTGCCCGGTAGGAGGCGAGCTTGCCGGCCAGCCCCTTGAGCCTGCCCCCGGTCCAGACCGCGATCAGCTCGGTCATCTTGCGCGACTGGGTATAGACGATGGTGCGCAACCCCCGGTGCATGGCCGCCTCCAGGAGCTGCCCCGCCACATGCGCGGCGCTGTCCAGCGGATCCATGAACAGGAAATGCCGCCGCCCCTGGGGCGAGCCGCTCTCGGTGATCACCGCCACCTCGGCACCGCAAAGTGCCTGGGCCAGTTCGCCGGGGTTGCCGATGGTGGCGGAAGAGAGGATGAACTGGGGAGAGGCGCCGTAGAGGCGGCAGATCCGCGCCAGCCGGCGCAGCACCCAGACCAGATGCGAGCCGAACACGCCCCGGTAGGTATGGGCCTCGTCCAGCACCACGAAGCGGAGCCCGGCCCAGAACTCGGCCCACTGCTCGTGATAGCCAAGCAGCGAGAGGTGGAGCATGTCTGGATTGCTGATCAGGATCTGGGGCGGGTTGTCCCTGAGCTTTTTTCTGGCATGCGCGGTGGTGTCGCCGTCGCAGATGGCGGCGCGCGGCCTTCGCGCCGCCGGCACCCCAGCAACCAGTTCGGTGAAGGCCCGCAGCTGATCCTGGGCCAGGGCCTTGAGCGGGAAAAGATAGAGCGCCTTGGCATCCGGGTCGGCGAGCAGGGCCTCCAGCACCGGCAGGTTGTAGATCAGGCTCTTGCCGCTGGCGGTGGGGGTGGCCACCACCAGATGCTCGCCGGCCCGGATGCGCGCCACCGCCTCGGCCTGGTGGCTGTAAAGGGATTCCACTCCGAGCCGTCCGAGCGCCTCGGTCAGTTCGGTAGGCCAGTCCGGCGGCAATGCGCCGTGGCGGGCAGGCCGCGCCTCGGTCAGATGGCGGTGAACCACCTGGGGACCGAAACGGGGCGAGGCGATGAGGCTGGCCAGATACTCGGCCACCGTGCCGCGTTCCAGGCCGCCGCCGGGGGATGCCTGTTGGCCCTCACAGTGTCGCTTCACGCCTCTTCCCCCGCCCACTCTTCAAGAAATCGTTGACCCTTTTGCCACAAAACAATAAATGGAGAATGCGAAACACTGAAAAATATTTTTAGCTACGAAACCTGCCACGATCATCCAGCGGTTGGCTCCCATCGCATCCTTTCGTGCCAGCCGTGGCTCATGTGGCAACCGCAGCCAGCACAATTCCGTGGCCGTTCGTGCATTTCGAGGCAAAAAAACAACCGGCCCCACTATAACAGGTCTTCCCAATGATCACCATCGCCACCGTCGGCCCCACGGGCTCCCATACCTGGCAAGCCGCCCATCGCCACGATCCCCGAGCGGAGATCCGCCTCTTCCCCCACCTGGCCGCGGTCTTCGCCGCTTACTCCGCCGGGGAAGCGGACCTGGCGGTGGCGCCGGTCTACAATGCCCGGGAGGGCCAGATCAAGGAATTTTCCCGCCTGATCCGTACCGTGGCCGATTGCCACTGGCAGGGCAACCTGGTCTTCTCCATCCACCTCTCCCTGGGCTGCCTGAGCCAGGATGGGGTGATCCGCACCATCGTCGGCCGGGCCGGGGTGCTGCGCCAGTGCGAGGACTACCTGGCCGCCACCTTCCCGGAGGCCACCGTGATGGCGGTGCATGACCTGGACGCCATGGTGGCGGAAATCCAGGAGCTGGGCCGCACCGACCACGGGGTGATCGAATCCGAGGAGGCGCTTCGTGCCTATGGCCTGGTGGTGCGGGAACGGGAGATCGTCCCCCACAATCTCACCCGGTATGCGGTGCTGGGCCGCACCCCCGCGCCGCGCACCGGCTACGATGCCACCGCGCTGATCACCTCCCCCATCAAGGACCGGGTGGGCATCCTGGTGGACCTGCTCAGCGAATTCGCCAAACGCAGCATCAACGTCCTGGACATCCAGACCGAGGCCGATCCCAAGAGCCAGAAGCTGCTCTTTTCCATCGAGCTGGAGGGCCACCAGGAGGACCAGCGCATCCGCGAGGCACTTGCGCGCATCGAAAAACACGTCATCCAGGAGCCGGGCTCGATCCGGGTGCTGGGCAGTTTCCCCCGCGTGGACATGCGCGCCAAGCACATCAAAAAGATCGGCTTCATCGGCAGCGGCGACATGAGCCTCTGGTTCGCCGACCGCTTGCGGGGCGAGGGCTACGAGACCGTAGTCACCGGCCGCAGCACCGCCGTCCGGCCAGAGGAGATGGTGCCGGAGGTGGACGTGGTGGCCGTCTGCGTGCCCATCTCCGCCACCCCGTCCACCATCCGCCAGTACGGCCCGCTGCTCCATGACAAGCAATGCCTGCTGCTCCTGGCCGGCGAGGCGGAGCACGTGCTCGACACCGCGCTTGCCCATACCAGCGAGGGGGTGGAGGTGCTTCTGGTGCATAACCTCTGGGGGCCGGCCGCCGCCACCATGAAGGACAAGAATGTCTCGGTGGTGCGCACCATCCGCAGCGGCATCCTCTCCAGCGAGATCGAGGCTTTTCTCTACAAGCACGGCGCCCACATCTCCCTGGATGCGCCTGAGCAGCACGACCTGATGATGGGAGTGAGCCAGAAGCTGCCCAGCGCCATGGCCATGGCGCTAGCCATGGCGCTTATGGACAACCGCATCGACCCGGCGGAGATTGGCGGCCACTCCACCCTCACCTCCCTCTACTCCATCCTTTCCATGGCGCGCATCCACGCCCAGAACCCGCGCACCTACGGCGAGATCCTGGCCACCCGCGGCGAGGGCCGCCGCCTGGTGCGCAGCTTCGCCGAAAACCTCGGCAAGGTCATCGAGCTGGCCGAGGCGGAAGATATCGAGGCGCTTTGCGCGTTGATCACCGCCAGCCGGGAATATCTGGGGGAAAAGTTCCTGGCCGACCGCATGCGTCAGTCCCTGGCCGTGGACGACACCTTGGGCCGCATGCTGGACAACGACTGACCACCATATCGCTGAGCCCGCTCGGGATTGCCCGTTCGCCCCAACAGCCTCCTGACCGGATTCGCCATCACCGCTTTCATGCGATGGGGAACCAGGGGGCATTTTGGGGAAACGACATCCGTGCTTGATTTCTTCCCTTTTTTTTGCCTATGCTGTTTCCATGGAATTCCCATGAAGCCTTACCGCAAAGGAGGATATCGATGGCCGCGCAGCAGACATCCATAGGCAAGAAGATCAGCATGGGCTTTGCGGTGGTGCTGGCCCTGACCGCCGTGCTCATCGGCATCTACCAGTATGCCCTTTCCTCGGCCACCAAACAATTCACCGGCCTGATCGAGGAAGAGATGGCCATAGCCGTACACGCCAATGCGGCGCTGAACGACCTCAACAGGTGCCGCCGTTTTGAGAAGGACTTCCTGCTCACCGGCAACGAGGGCAAGGCCAAGGAACAGGCGGACAGCTTCGCCGACCTGGAGGACGAACTGGACACCACCGAGGCCATCGCCAAGAAGGCAAACCACACCAAAATCATCGCGGACATCCAAAATATCCGTTCGTTGGCCATGGCCTATCAGAAGCACTTCGAGACAATGGCCGCCGCCGCCGCGGAAGAACGGATGGCGATCGAGCCCAAGGTGCGGGAGGCCGCAAAAAAAGCGGAACCTGCCCTAGAGGAGCTGTACAAGCAGGTCCAGGATGAGGCCAACCAGGAAACCGTCCATACCAAGGAGCAGGCCACCTGGCTGGGCTGACTGGCCCTGGCATTGGGCGCGGCGGTCATGGTGGTCGGCGGGCTGCTCGCCTTCTTCCTGAGCAAGGGAATCAGCACCACCCTCAGACAGGTGAGCCTCTCTCTCAACGAAGGTGCAAGCCAGGTATCCGCCGCGGCCGGCGAGGTCTCCTCCTCCAGCCAGACCCTGGCCGAGGGTGCTTCCGAGCAGGCCGCCGCCGTGGAGCAGACCTCCGCCTCCCTTGAGGAGGTTGCCTCCATGATCAAGCAGGACGCCGACAACGCCCGCCACGCCGATGAGCTGATGAAGGAGGCGAGTTCGGTCATCCACGATGCCGACTCCTCCATGAAAAAGCTCACCACCTCCATGGAGGAAATCTCCGCCGCCAGCACCGAGACCCAGAAGATCGTCAAAACCATCGACGAGATTGCCTTCCAGACCAACCTCCTCGCCCTGAACGCCGCAGTCGAGGCGGCCCGGGCCGGCGAGGCGGGAGCAGGCTTCGCCGTGGTGGCCGACGAGGTGCGCAACCTGGCCATGCGGGCCGCCGAGGCGGCCCGCAACACCTCAAACCTCATCGAGGGGACGGTGCATAAGGTGAACACCGGCTCGGAGCTGGTCAAGGAAACCAGCG
>JBMONS010000020.1:0-74785 GCA_049323635.1 Thermodesulfobacteriota bacterium | reverse complement strand
CATGTCTGCAATACCCTGATGCTGTGGTTAACCGGTCTCCTTGCGGGATATTGCAATGATTTTACCAAAACCATCAATAAAAATGCACAAAAATTACAATAAGTTAACTTTTCCTACAGGCTCAACGAACAAGGTCACCCCGGCAAGAGCTGCGACAAAACCAAGCTTGCTTCGGTCAGTCATGGGAATCCCTCCTTTGGTTTGACGATTGCTTTCATCATAGCCAGGCGATTTCGAGAATGAAAGTTTTTTGGAGTCACACAGGGAAGAGAAGCCAAGACCGCAACCGTGACTTCCCCTACAAAGATGGTTATAGTAGGGAAACAATCACCCAGACCACTATTTTCCCCACGGAGGACCGGAGCGGTGACCGCCACACAGGATGACGATTGGGATGAACCGTGCTTGACCTGCATCTGGTGTGGACAGACCGCAGCCCGACTCTCGGGGCGTTGACACAATGCCCGAGTGGCCTGCGCGGCGTGCGGGCAGGAAAGTCCTGTAGGACCTTACCGGGATCAGGTTGAAAAATGGAAGGATGAAATGTGCCGCTGCGCGGCTGGACCCAATGCTACGGGCTAAAAGAACTCACGCCTCGCCCACGGGGCATGCGAACAAAGGAAGGGAGTCCCCCTCTTCAGATCTTATATCGCTTGTAGATCTGTTTCCGCATCGGACAGGAGCAGGTGTAGAGACTGCCATAGCTGCTTTTATAAGGACAGTCATCGCTCTCGCCCGAACCGATGAAGTAAAAATTTTCGCCGTCAATGGGATGTGCCGGCCAGCAGTACACCCGCTGATTCTGACAACAGTGTCCCTTGCGGCACAGCGTTGCCAGCCCTCCTCCATTTCCGGATTCCTGGCCCGGATTTTCCTGATCTTCCATTCCCCGCGCCCAATCCCCAAGAATATATCATCCATGCCGTCCCCCAACGGCCCTTTTGTATACAGACTTACATCTGATACCATGCCCACCCACACGCAACAATACTGAAAAAATACGGGTAGTTCATTTTTTATGAGCGCCGGATTGGAATCGCGGGATCAATGCGGCGAGATGGAAAGCGAAGCGAGTACCTGACGGAGTTGTTCAACATTGTATGGCTTCTGGATGAAGGCGGCCAAGCCATTCCCCTGGATGGCTTCCGCAGCCTGCTCCTTGCTGTAGCCGCTCGAAAGGATCACCGGCAGATTGCTATTGAGCCTGCGCAGATGACGGAACGCCTCTATGCCGTTCATCCTTGGCATCGCCAAATCGAGCAGCACCGCCTTGACCGCGGAGGCGTGTTGCTGATACACCTCAAGACACTCCTGGCCGTCACGGGCCATCAAAACCCGATAACCAAGCATGCCGAGCATGGCGTCGGCCACATCAAGCACCTCCTTTTCATCATCCACCAGCAGGATGAGCGGACGCTCATCCCTGGAAGCGCTCTGAACAGCAGGCCCTTCTCCCGTCCGCGCCTGCCAACGGCTGCTCACCGGCAGGGAAACGATGACCGTCGTTCCCTTGCCCGGGACGCTTTCCACCTCGATTGCGCCATGGTGCGCACGGACAATACCCAAGGCCGCCGCCATGCCCAGACCACGTCCGGTGAACTTGGTGGTGAAGAAAGGATCGAAGAGCCGGGCGGTGGTCTCAAGGTCCATGCCGCAGCCGCTGTCGGTCACCCGCAACATGACACAGCGCCCCATAGGCAGTTCAGTCTGATAGGGGCAAGACTGGGCAGTAGCCTCGCAGGGTCCGGCATAGGTGTGGATATGAATCGAGCCGCCTCCTTCGATGGCCTCAGCTGCGTTGGTGACAATGTTGACCAGCAACTGGCGCAACTGGAGGGGATCGGCGTCGATAGGCGGCATATCCTTGGCCAAATCCAGGGAGATGGTGCTCCGCTTGGCCACCGCCACCTCCAGGAGATGCTCCGACTCCTCGATAAACCTGGAAAGATCGATCTGCACCAAGGCGAATGCCCCCCGTCCGGAATAGGCGAGCATCTGCTTGCAAAGATCTGCAGCGCGGAGCGAAGCGGCCTTGGACGCCTTGAGCTGTTCCCTGGCTGGCGAGTCCCCGGGCAGAGCCATCATGGCCAAGTCGGTATTCCCCATGATAGCCATGAGCAGGTTATTGAAATCATGAGCAATACCGCCTGCCATGGCGCCAAGGCTTTCCATCTTCTGGTGGTAGAGAAGCTGTTTTTCAAGATTGATCTTTTCCAACTCGGCAGCCTTGCGTTCGGTGATATCAATACCGAACTTCAGCACCATCTGGCTACCGTCGAAATCCTGAAAGGGAAAATCGTAAATTTGATACACTCGTCCATCGGGGGCGTCAAGCCACTCCCAGGTGCGCTTCCGACCCTCCCGCAACACATCGACGATATCGCAATTTCGGCAGGGTTCTACTCCCTGGTGCAGCGCCTCAAAACAGCGTTTCCCGGCCGGATCGCCAAAGTGCTCCGTGAAATAGCTGTTGGCAAAACGGATGGTGAAATCCTCCGCCTGCAGGCAGACGAATCCGGGCAACCCACCCAAAAGGGAATACAGTTGCGCCCGCTCTCTGGCAAGAATCTCCTGCGCCTCTTTCTCTTCGGTGAGATCGGTGTGGGTGCCAAGCATCCGCAACGACCTGCCATCCTTATCCCAGGCCACGATGCGCCCCAGGGAGAGGATCCACTTCCAACGCCCGTCCTTGGTGCGCTGGCGATACTCCACCTTGGCCTCGCCGGTACCGCGGGCGACATAGTCGTTGAAATACCGTTCCACCCTTTCGCGGTCATCAGGATGGATGGAGGCGAGCCAGGTTGCGATATTGAACGCAAACTCTCCGCGGGCATACCCCAGCATGCCCCCATATTCGTCGTTCACCACCGCCTCGCCGCTGACCAGATTCAAATCGTACATACCCTGGCGGCCGGAGGCGAGGGCCAGCCTGAGCCGCTCCTCGCTCAGCCGCAATTCCTGTTCCGCCGCCTTCCGCGCGGTGACATCGAGCAGATAGACCACCACTCCGCTCGGTCTGCCCTGCCTGTTGCGCAAAAGGGATAGGGACATATGCCCATGGATGAGCGACCCGTCCTTCCTGGCCACATCCAATTCCAGCTCATGGTTTCCCTTTGCCAGCAGGGGGTGGATGATCTCCCTGCGCAGAAAACGCCGCTGCCCCGGGGTGTAAAATGCGGAAATATCCTTCCCCACCGCTTCCAGACTCTGGTAGCCGAGCAACTCCTCGGCGCCGTGGTTCCAGCTGGTGATGGTCCCGTTCAGGTCGGCGGTGGCCACGGCATCGTGGGTCTGGTCGATGATCTGCGCCTGGACTCGCATGGTGCTTTCCGCGGCCAGTCGGGCGCTGATATCCCGAATGATTCCAAAAATCGCCTTGTTGTCCAGATAGTCGATCAACGCGGCCTGCACCTCCACCGGAAAGGTGGAGCCGTCCTTGCGGCGGTGCATCCCGGTGAAGGTTCGGCAGGACTCGTACTGCAGGGCCTCCCACACCCTGCCAGCCTCCTTTTCCGGGGGATAGTCAAGATCCAAATCGCTGATGTACATGGTCAGAAGCTCGGAGCGGCTATAGCCAGTGGAGGCGACAGCCTGCTGGTTGACCTCGATGATCTTGCCGTGACGATCGACTATGACAAAACTGTCGCCGGCATTTTCCACCAGTTGACGAAACCGCCGTTCGCTACGGGCGAGTTCGTCGGCCATCCGCTGCCGATGAGTGACATCGGTGATTGCGGCGATAAAACCGACCACCCTGCCCTCCCCGTCCCGCTTGTAATCCCAGTCCACCTGCACATCGACCAGAGCACCATCCTTCCGGGCATCCCGGCCATTCCACGGGGTGGGGGCGGGCTGCTCCAGGGACAGGAATCGCAGGTACTGACGCAGCTTTTCCGCTGTTTCCGCGTCACGACTGAGTTCCAGAATGGACCGGCCGAGAAGTTCCCCTGGGGCGTAGCCATAGATGGCATGGAGGGCCGGGTTTGCATAGGTAATCACGCCGTCACGGTCGATTTCCTCGACCCCGTGGGGAATGGTCCCGAGCAGGCGGGACAGGAACTCTCCCTGTTCCGCCAAAGTCCGCTCAGCCTTGGCACGGCGACGAAATTCCTCGCTGCTTTTCAGGGAGAAAACAAAGAAAAAAAAGAAGGGCAGGAACATGATCTCAAGCGGATCCTCGAACCGGTCAAACTTGGCGGTAATCCCGGCATGCTCCAGGCTGTTCATGGCCATGACCAACAGATAGGTGGCCAGAAACGCGAGCAGAAACGCCTTGGGGATTGGGTCCATGACCGGTCGGGGCAGCCGGGCCGCATACAAAATGGCCACCCCGAAGGCAAGAGTGCCGAGAATATCGAACCAGGCTATCAGATCGTCCATGACGTCAGACCGCCTCCCCTGCCCCGGCAACACGCATGCAGGCGATTGCGAAGAGAATCCCGCTCAAGCCATAGCAGAGGTGTTCAAGATGGTTGAAAAACACATTGGCCATCACCCCCTCGATCACCGTGAAAACCTGGGCAGCCAGGATCAGGCCGAATCCGACGAAAAAGAGACGCAAGCCGGTCAGGCTGTAAACACGCAGAAAGGGGATAAAGATGGCAAGCGAAAAGAGGGAGAGGACAAGGTTGATAATCTCGCTTTCCTGGAACATAACCCCACCCCTGGATATGCATTCCACGCAGGAAAAAAAGGCGATGTCTTATTCTAGCAGAAAGAAACGAGGAAAAACGATTTTTCTTAAGAAGCAGGAGGGGAGGAGACACTCATACGCCAATGAACACTGTAATCCTCTCTCTAACGCGAAAGTTTGCTCCATTTTTACGATAAACCAGGATGTTGGCCCCTGTCGTTGGGGGACCGGGTAATTTTCAAGCAATACAACGTGACACCCCCCCATGCAGGGCGAAGGTGAGCCAGCTACGTCCACCTCGCCAGGCATGGGCCATCGCAGGTTTTAGCAACAAACAGAAGCGCCCATGGCGCAGGAGGGAAGACGAAAGATAACAACACTAAAAAATCCGGAACGTATCATCCGAAGTTTATTTCCGTCCGGACAAAGGCTCCCCACGCACAGCCGCGCGCTCGGTAATCCCTCGCCGCAACACCTCGCGGTTGTAAGCGTCCAAGGCATCACGCCGACGGAGCATCCCAACCACCCAGCGATTGTCGTCTGCTTCCACCACCGGAATTTCCTCAATCCCCTTGGAATCAAACAGGCTCATCGCGGCATGAAGATTGTCCCCGGGGGTAAGGGTCACTACCTTGCGAGTACAGAGCCTGCCCACATGCACGCTCAACCGGAGTTCCTCGTCATGGAGGATGGACTTGACATCCTGGAGCGATATCATGCCGGTCATGCGACCGGTGTCATCGACCACCGGAAAGTAGAACCGATCCGTGGCCTGGCTGAAGATGGCAAGCAGTTGGTCGATGTTAGCGCGCTCACTGATAAAGTCCACATCAGCGCTCACCAACTCCCCGACCTTGACACCCTTCATTACCGATATTTCACGGCCTTCGTGCAGGTTGATACCTTGCCGTCCGAAATCGACCGTGTCGATGGAGTCGGGGTTGAACTTGACCGCGACCACCGTACCGATGATGCTCGCCAGCATGATAGGGATGATGACCTGATAGTTGCTGGTCATCTCAAAGAGCAGGAAGATGGCGGTGAGTGGCGCATGGGTGGTCGCTGCCAGAAAAGCGCCGATACCCACCGCCGCATAGGCCCCAGATTCGGCGGTATGCCGAGGAAACAGCGCATGAACCAGAGTGCCGTATGCGCCACCCAAAACCGCCCCGATGAAAAGGGAAGGTGCGAACACCCCCCCGGCTCCGCCGGAGCCAAGAGTGATGGCTGTGGCCGCCATCTTAAGAAAGATAAGCGCTGCCATGGCCCACAACAGGGCCTCGCCCTCAAGCACTTTCTCAATATAATGGTAGCCGTCTCCCATGACCTGGGGAAAGGCCATGGCGATCAGGCCCACCAGCAAGGCGCCCAGCAAAGGCTTGAGCTGCGGATGCACGGGCAGGACGGCAAAACGGTCACGGATCGCATAGAAAATATGGATGTGGAGCAGGGCTGCACATCCGACCACCAATCCCATCAGGGAGTAAAGAGGCGCTTCCACCAACGGGCTGACCATCTGGTATGCGGGGATGGGGAAGGCGGGGGCCGCGCCATAATAGGCCCGGGAAATGACGGTGGCGGTGACGGAAGAGATCACTAGGGCCGCGAAGGAGCCGATCTCGTAGGTGCCGAGCAGCACAATCTCGGCGGCAAAGAAGACCCCGGCGATGGGGGCGTTGAACATGGCCGCCACTCCACCAGCACACCCCGCGGCGATGAATACCTTCATGCGGCCACCCGACACACGGAAGAACTGTCCTACCTGGGAGCCAACCGCGCCACCCACCTGGGCGATGGGGCCCTCCACTCCGGCAGACCCTCCGGTACCGATGGTAAGGGCGCAGGCGAGGGTTTTGATCACAATGGCACGAAACCTGATGATGCCACCCTCCAAGTTAACCTGGCGCAAAAAAGCGGGGAACCCATATCCGTTCACCTCGCCCGGAAAAAGCAGAGAAAGCGGGATGAGCAGCACCATGCCAGCCATGAGCAGCAGGGGCAGGAGCAACAAGCGCCAGCCGCCTTCGGCAATTCCCAACAACGCATAACCCGGCTCGAAAAACCGCTCGCGCACCAAAGCGACGACAGCACGGAAAAAGATATTGGCTCCGCCCGCCGCAATCCCAATGGCGGCAGCAACCGCCACCATCTTAAAGTTCTCGCCGGGCAGAATTTTCTTAATTCTGGTCTTCATGCTTTTTGCGGCACCTCACACCCCAACAGTCGTGCCTGGCGCAGGAAATAATCGTCGGTCATGCCGGCGATGAAATCGCGGACCATTGCTGCCAGCGGCTGCTCCTCGGTGTAGCCCGCTTCCTGGCCGGCCAGGAACTCCCGAAAGATGGCGCTGTCACGGTCCTCACAGGCAAGCTGCCGGTGGTAGGTGGCAAAGAGCGTCTGGTAACACGCGGCAATCCGTTCGCTCCCCTGCTTGATGGCCGGGTTGAGATAGATCCGCTCGTAATTGAAGGCTTTAAGGGATTTCAACCCTTCCGAAACTTCCTCGCTGAAACAGACCGCATCGCCTGTTTCCATGGATTCCGCGATGAGGTCGGTCACCAGGCGGAAGACGATGGAGCCGTTGGTTTCCCCAAACAACCGCCGACACTGGACAGGGATGTCATGCCGGCCTATCAGGCCCAGCTCGATGGCGTCCTCGATATCGCGCCCGATGTAGGCGATGGTGTCGCTCATTCGCACCACGCAACCCTCCAGGGTCATGGGCACCAGGGCGGAGGCACGGTCGGCCGCCTTGTCGGCGAACTCCCGGTCGAAGTCGGCAAAGCTCTTGCCCCGCGCCGGCGCAAGGCCACGACTGTGGATCTCGCCGTCATGGCACATGATGCCGTCCAGGGTTTGCAAGGTCAGGTTCCAGCCGTGGCCCCGCCGTTCGATCCGATCCAGAAACTCAACGCTCTGCAGGTTATGCTGAAAGGAAGGCAGGCCGTGCTCCCGGCAGAGCCGGTCCAGAATCTTCTCGCCATCGTGGCCAAAGGGCGGGTGGCCGATGTCGTGGCCCAGGGCAATCGCCTCGATGAGATCCTCGTTGAGCCCGAGATAGCGGCCGATGGTCCGGGCAATCTTGGAGACCAGCTGCACGTGCAGCACCCGATGGGTGATGTGGTCGTTGCGCACCAGGGAGAAGACCTGGGTTTTGTCGATGTAGCGGGTGTAGGCCCGGGAATGGAGGATGCGGTCGCCGTCCACCGCGAACGGTTGGCGGTGGTCGGGAGGCCGCTCCTCGGCGCGCCGCCGTATCCCCAGGCGACTGGGGGAGGCATGACGTGAGAGACGGGCCTCCTCGAACCGGTCAAGCTGGTCCTTCAAGGCGAGCAGTCGTGGATCAAGCTGATAGGGCATGGGCATCTTCCGGCAAAAGAACAGGGCGTAAGGCAATCCCACTATATCCTCTTGCCAGACAGGCGGCAACCGTGATCATGCCGGGTACGCCCCAGCAGCCTAGGAATCGAGCACCCCCCTGACCGCATCGGCCAGTTCTCCGAAAAGCAACGGTTTGAGCAGCACCCTGCCTATGCGGAGCTGCTTCATCTTCTCCGGAGGAAGGCGATCGCTGAACCCGGTACACACGATGATCGGAATGTCGGCCCGGATGGCGCGGATCCTCTCCACCAGGACATCGCCGGGCATTCCTGGCATGGCCATGTCGGTAAAAATCAGATCAAACTCCGCCGGCCGCCGCGAAAATTCGGCCAGGGCTGCGCCACTGTCCCCGCAGGGGGTCACCTGGTAACCCAACCGCCCAAGCATGTTGGTGTGGAGGTGCAGAACCGTGGGCTCGTCATCCACCACCAGCACCCGCTCACCGCCGTGGGGAAGCTGCTGGGCGATGATGCGGTCCATGACCGCTCCCGCGCTCTCTTCGCGAGGCAAGTAGACGGAGATCGTGGTGCCTCGACCGGGCTCGCTTTCCACCCGGATATCCCCGCCACACCCGCGCACGATGCCATGCACCACCGCAAGGCCCAAACCGGTTCCCTCGCCCCGCGGCTTAGTGGTGAAGTAGGGTTCAAAAATCCGTTCCATGATCTCCCGGGTCATCCCGCACCCGGTGTCGCTCACCGCAAAGAGGATGTACCGGCCGGGCGCAGCCATGCCGCCGCTCAACCCGTCTTCGGCAATCTCCACTGAACGCAACGAAACCGACAGCACGCCGGCGTCGTTATCCCGCATGGCATGATAGGCGTTGGTGCAGAGATTCATCACCACCTGATGAATCTGGGTGGGGTCGGCAAGCACCGACCCGGCGTCGGCCTGGATGTCGAGCCGGAATTCGATATTGGCGGGAATGGAGGCGCGCAGCAATTTCATTGCCTCCTTGACGATCAGACGCACCTCCACGGGACGGCGCTCTTGCTCTGCCTGGCGGCTGAAGGCGAGAATCTGAGCAACCAGTTCCTTGGCGCGACGCCCTGCCTGCAGGACATTGTCCAGATCCCCGTGCAGATGGCTATCCTCCGGCAGCTTGTGCTTGGCCAGATCGGCAAACCCCAGGATCGCTGCCAGAATATTATTGAAATCATGGGCAATCCCTCCGGCCAGGGTGCCAATGGCCTCCATCTTCTGCCCTTGACGCACCTGACGTTCAAGCAAACGGTTCTCGTCAGCAGCGCGCTTTGCCATCTCTCGATCACGCAAAACCCGGATTCCATAGGTCACTTCCAGGGCCAGTTCCAACAGCAGATCGATCTCCTCGCCAGCGAAGAAGCCACCCTCACCGCTGTAGATATTGAGGGCGCCGATGGGGGGATCCCCCGCTTTCCCAAGGGGGATAGCCATGGATTTGGCAAGCCCTGCCCGACGCGCCGCATCCCGCCAGGGAACAAAGAAAGGATCCTCCGCCACATCATGGCAAAAGGCGATCTCGCCGGTCCGGATGGCGGTTCCGGTGGGCCCCCGCCCCTCCGCGTTGTCCCCCCAGGAAACAGTGATTCCGGAAAGATAGCCGGTGGTATCGCCGGCGCTGGCAGCCACTCGGACAGTACGGTCTGGATCGTCCTCCGTGAAGCCAATCCAGGCCAGCCGGTAGCCCCCCTTCTCCACGATGGCATCACAAATCTGACTCAGGAACTCCTCCTCTCCCTGCGCCCGCACCATGATAGCGTTGCATTCACCCAAGATGCGCAAGGTTCTGCTTTTCTGACGCAACTCTTCCTCGCTCCAGGTCCGGTCTATCCCCAGAGCCACCTGATCGGCGATGGCGGCCAAAGCCTTGACAACCAAGGCCGAAAAGGGCTGCCTGGCAAAAAGCGCCATCACCCCCACCACCCTGTCGCCGATCATCAAGGGCTGCCCGGCGAACGCCACCATCCCTTCGCGTTTTGCCCATTCCTGATCGGGAACCAGAGGATCGCCGATCATCTGGTTGGTAAAATCCGGCTTTTTATGAAAAGCGATGGCACCCACCCTGGTACGATTGTCTACCTCCACCCGTCCGTGCTGTCCATCCAGCTGGGTGCAGGCCCCAGCACTGGCCATGAGCCGGAGCACCTCTTCTCCGGGCGGCATGATCCAGATGCGGGCAAAAACCGCATCCAACCGCGACACCAGCAGTTCGGCGCAGGCCTGCAGCATGCCAGGCAGCTTGCGCCCCATGGTCAAAGCCTTGCCCACTTCGGCGGAAAGAGAAAGTAGCAGCAGCTGCTCACGCATCTCCTCAACCCGAGACAGATCGCGGATGCCCATGAGGGCGTACTGGAGATCGCCCTGGCTGTCCCGTACCATTCTCAGCATGACCTCGATAGGCCGGCCAAAGGAGTTGCAAGGATGGTCAACCGTCATGGGCACAAGGACATCGCGCCGCTCCCGGCGAGCCTGGCAGACCGGGCAGTCGGACGCAGCGCCGTGGGGATGGATCATGGCGATATCCCGCCCCACCGCTGTTTCGGGAGAAAGCCCGGTGAGGCGGTAGAAGGCCTGGTTGGCTTCCATGAGGGTATCGTCAAGCGCCACCAGGCAGATCGCATCATCAACGAAATCGAGCGCATGACGCCACCGTGCCTCCGCGGCGGCCTTGGCGCGTTCCATCGCTACCCGCCGCGACATGTCGCGGACAATGGCCAAGCGATGCTCGCTTCCCCGGTAGGAGATGACCGCGCCCCGGACCTCTACAGGGAAACTGCTGCCGTCGGCCCGGCGGTCCACTGAATCGATGCTCCCTTCGAGTTCCGATGAAGCCGCCCTGAGAAATACTTCAAATAGGGGGTAATAGTCGGGTTGAACCAACTCGCGGCCAGTCAACCCAACGAGTTTTTCCTGTGGATACCCATAAATATCGCACGCTTTGCGATTTGCGGCGACAACAACCCCCTTGGAGTCGAAAACCAAAAAGGCATCGTTGGCTGAAGCAAAAAAACTGCCGTAAGCGGACGAGAGCTCCCGGCAGGTGAGGGCATAGCGCCGCAGCAACCAGGAAAGCAACGCAAGCGAACAAAGAAGGAAGGCGAAATCCTTTCCCAGGTCGTGCCAATCGATTCCCTCTCTGCCGGGCAACGCGGCAAGCAGCCAGTTGCCGCCAACCAACCAGCCCAAACTGAGCACTGCGTAGGCCGCAACAACAATCAGCCTGGACGCATGTTCTTTTTCCATACACCCTCCCCGACTCTCACGACGTGCTGAAACCAATCAGCCCATTGCAACATGATACCCCAGCTCCGCCACGCAACACAAGCCGCTGTTCCCCCAACAATGACGCCCCAGAGGCATCTTCTTGAAAGGCAGACCAAATTCCCAATGTACAACCTGTCCACATTTAGGTAATACTACCTAAAGATAATGCATTCTTCGTCCTTCCCTTTCCTGGAGGATCGTGCCGGTGCCGGTCTTACACATCATCAGCCACCCAGACCTTCTCGCCCACGACACAGGTGGCGGCGAACATCCTGAGATTCCGGACCGGCTCAACACCGTGCTCGCGGCACTGCATCACTCGCCCCTGGCCGGCCATCTTCGTGCCGTTGCGCCCAGTCCGGCGGAACGGCGCTGGCTGACTGCCTGCCATGGCGAACACTACCTGCTGCGCTTCGAGGAGGCTGCGCTTTCGGGCAAAACCTGGCTGGACCACCCCGACAACCAGTTGTGTTACGACTCCTACCAGGCGGCGCTCCTTGCGGCCGGGGCAGGAATCGCCGGCATCGATCTGCTGGAAAACGGCGGCCATCTGGCCTTTTGCGCCGTGCGGCCGCCAGGGCACCATGCCGAGGCCACCACCGCCCTGGGCTTCTGCTTCCTCAATAACTGCGCGGTGGCGGCCCGTTACTGGCAACAACGGTACAGTCGCAGGCGGCTGCTGATCATCGACTGGGACGCCCACCATGGCAACGGCATCCAGAGCGCCTTCGAGGAAGATCCGGACGTTCTCTACATAAGCCTCCACGAGCATCCCACCTTCAGCTTCCCCGGGAGCGGGTACGCCGAGGAACGCGGCTCCGGAGCCGGCTACGGCGCCACCCTCAATGTGCCGCTCCCGCCGGGCGCCGACGACGCCCTCTTCCTGAAGCACTTTGAGCAGAAGGTGGAACCGGCGGTTGCCGGCTTTGCCCCGGAACGGATTATCGTGGCCGCAGGCTTCGACGGCCACCGCGACGACGACATGTCGGGGCTTGCCTATTCCACCGCTCTTTACACCGAACTGGGCAGGAGAATGGCGGCCTGGGCCGCACGCTTCGCCGAGGGCAGGCTGCTCTCCATCCTGGAGGGCGGCTACCACCTTGAAAGCCTGACCAGCAGCGTGATCGCCTATCTCCGCGCCCTCATGGACACGACACGACAACAGACACCCTCGCCCTGAGCCCTGGGTTCCGACAAACAAGAACGCTGGCGGCGCAACAGCCCCGGCACCGGCAAGGAATGATCCCATGTACGTCTCCGAGCACATGACCAAGACTCCTGTCACCGTCACGTCCGACACCCTGATCCCCGAGGTCCGGGAGATCCTGCGAACCGGCCATTTCCGGCACCTGCCGGTGGCCGACCGGAACGGCAGGCTGGTTGGCATGGTCACCGACCGCGACCTGCGCTCCGCTTCCCCCTCCTCGGTGCTGCCGCCGGAACGGGTGCAGGCCTGCATGGCCGATCTGGACAACACCCCGGTCAGCGCCATCATGAGCCGGGCCACCTTCACCCTCTCGCCGATCTCCACCCTGGACGACGCCCTTATCCTCCTCGACCGCGAGAAAATCGGCGCCCTGCCGGTGGTGGATGACGATGGCCGGGTGGTGGGGATTTTTTCCACCCGCGACCTGATGGCCGCCTACCGCTCTCTGTTCGGCCTTGGGGAACGGGGCTCGGTGATGATCACCGTGGAGCACGATGGCGGCAGAAAACCACTTTCCCGCATTGCCAAGGTCCTGGAGGAGCACGGCATCCGCTTCACCCGCCTGATCCGGACCGGTGCGGATGACCAGGCCCCCGGCCGCATCTACCTGCGGGTCTGCACCGCCAACATGCCGGCGGTGCACCATGCCCTCCGGGAAGCCGGCTTTACCGTGGTGACGCCGGGGAGGTAAGGACCAACACCCAAAATTTTGAATCCTCTTTTCACGAGGCCACGCCATGCTGAACCAGCTTCTCACCCCACAGTCCATTGCCGTGGTCGGCGCCTCCCGCACCCCCGGCAAGGTGGGCCACGACATCGTCGCCAACCT
Organism: Thermodesulfobacteriota bacterium; assembly: GCA_049323635.1. Taxonomy (GTDB): domain Bacteria; phylum Desulfobacterota; class Desulfobulbia; order Desulfobulbales; family Desulfurivibrionaceae; genus JBMONS01. The sequence continues at coordinate 61,489 of JBMONS010000020.1, read as the reverse complement.
CCTGGCCGGGGGGTTTTCGGGACGGGTCGTGCCGGTGAACCCGTCGGCCAGCGCTATCCTCGGCCTGCCCTGCGCGGCAAGCATGAAGGCGATCGGTCAGCCCGTTGATCTCACCATAATCGTCGTGCCGCGCCCCCTGGTGCTCGAAGCGGTGCGGGATGCCTTGGATGCCAGAACCGGCGCCATCGTGCTGATCACCGCCGGGTTCAAGGAGACCGGCCCGGAGGGGGCGGCGCTGGAACAGCAGGTGGCCGAACTGTGCCGAGCCCGCAAGATACGGCTGCTCGGACCCAACTGCCTGGGGTTACTCAACACCGCCAACCGGATGAACGCCTCCTTCGCGAGCCGCATGCCGGAGCCGGGGGCCATCTCGGTACTCTCCCAGTCCGGCGCCCTGTGCACCGCCATCCTCGATCTCGCCGCCGGCCGCCACATGGGGATCGGCACCATGGTGAGCATCGGCAACAAGGCGGACCTCACCGAGGCGGATCTGCTGCTCGCCCTGGCCGACGACGAGCAGACCAAGGTGATCCTCGCCTATCTTGAAGACATCGCCTGCGGCGACGAATTCGTCAAGGCGGCCACCGAGGCGGCCACCCACAAGCCGGTGGTGATCCTCAAGTCCGGCACCACCGCAGCGGGCCAGAAGGCGGCCTCCTCCCATACCGGCGTGCTCGCCGGCGCCGAAATCGCCTATGGCGCGGCCTTCAAACGCTCCGGGGTGATTCGGGCCGAAAGCTTCGAATCGCTCTTCGACTGCGCCGCCCTCTTTGCCATGCAACCGCTGCCCCGAGGCAACCGGGTGCTGATCATCACCAACGCCGGCGGCCCCGGCACCATGGCCGCCGACGCGGTGGAACAGGCCGGAATGACCGTGGCCACCCTGGACCGCAATACCGCCATGGCCCTGCGCCAAAAGCTGCCAGCGGCGGCCAGCGTCGGCAACCCCATCGACGTGCTGGGCGACGCCGAGCCGGACCGGTACGTGGCCGCCATCAATGCGGCGCAGGGAGACGCGTCGGTGGACGCCATCGTGGTGATTCTCACCCCCCAGGCCATGACCAAACCGGCCGAGACCGCCCGCGCCATCGCCGGGTGCCTCACCGGCGACAAACCGGTGGTGGCCGCCTTCATGGGCGGCGCCGACGTGATGCCCGGCCGGGAGGAGCTGGTGGCGGCGGGGCTGCCCGACTACCCCTCGCCGGAACGGGCGGTGGCGGCACTCAAGGCCATGGTGGAGTATGCCGCCTGGCGCAGACGCCCCCCCCGCATCGTCACCCGTTTTCCGGTGAATCGCCGCCGGGCCGAGCGGATCATCACCCGGAGGCTCAGGACCAACCGGTTGCAGATCGGCGAGGTCAAGGCCAAGAGCATCCTCCAGGCCTACGGTTTCGAAATCCCCACCGGCTTCCTGGCCGGCAGCGCGGGCGAGGCGGTGGAGATCGCCGAACGGATCGGCTACCCGGTGGCCATGAAGATCGTCTCGCCGGACATCATCCACAAATCGGACCTGGGCGGAGTACGGCTCAACGTCACCAGCCGGGAGGGGGTGGAGGACGCCTTTGATCTCATGATGCTCCGCATCGCCCAACGGGCGCCGGAGGCATGGATCGAGGGGATCTATGTGGAGAAGATGCTGGCGCGCGGCATGGAGGTGATCATCGGCATGAGCCGCGATCCGCAGTTCGGCCCCATGTTGATGTTCGGCCTGGGCGGCATTTTCGTGGAGGTGATGAAGGACGTCACCTTCCATCTGGCGCCGATCACCCGCGACGAGGCGATCCAGATGCTGATGAGCACCCGCTCCTACGAGATCCTCATGGGCAAGCGCGGCCACCGTGGGGTGGACCTGCCCGCCATCGCCACGGGACTCCAGCGCATCAGCCAGCTCACCACTGATTTCCCGCAGATCGCCGAGCTGGACATCAACCCGTTCATCGTGGGCGAGATGGGCACCGAGCCGGTGGTGGCCGACGCCCGCATGACCCTGCGGGCCTTGGGGGTACGAGCATGAATCAAGAGTGCGGCTACGATCAGGAATGGCGGAAGAAATACCATGACATGCTCGCCACCCCCGCCCAGGCGGTGGCCCGTATCAAGCCGGGCCAGCGGGTCTTCATCGGCACCGCCTGCGCCGAGCCGGTGATGCTGGTGGAGGCGCTCACCGCCCGCTGCGGCGAGCTGGCGGACGTGGAGATCGTCCAATTGCTCACCAAGGGCGACGCCCCCTACGCCACCACCGCCATGGCCGACTGCTTCTCGGTGAACAGCTTCTTCATCGGCGCCACCATCCGCGAGCACATCCAGCAGGGCTTGGGCAACTACACCCCCATCCTGCTCTCCGACATTCCGCGGCTGTTCAGCGCCGGGCAGCTGCCGCTGGACGTGGCCCTCATCCAGGTAACCCCGCCGGACGAGCGGGGCAAGGTGAGCCTAGGCGTCTCGGTGGACATCGTCAAAAGCGCGGCCGAAAACGCCTCCCTGGTCATCGCCCAGGTCAATCCGCTCATGCCGCGCACCCTGGGAGACAGCTTCCTCGACATCTACGACCTCGACCTGCTGGTGGAGGCAGAAACCCCGGTGCTGGAACGCGAATCCCTGCCCATCTCCGAGGACACCCGCCGCATCGGCGAACACATCGCCGCGCTCATCGAGGACGGCTCCACCATCGAATTCGGCATCGGCCGCATCCCCCACTCCCTGGTGGAATTTCTTCGCCACAAGCGGGAACTCGGCATCCACACCGAGATGCTCACCGACTCCATCGTCGATCTGGTGGAGTCGGGCGCGGTGACCGGCAGCCGCAAGTCCACCGACAAGGGCCGCATCGTGGCCAGCTTCTGCATGGGCACCCGTAAACTCTACGACTTCATCGACAACAACCCGCTCTTCTACTTCCGGCCGACCGAGTACGTCAATGATGCACACATCATCGGCAAACAGCACAAGATGGTGGCCATCAACATGGCCCTGGAGGTGGATCTCACCGGCCAGGTCTGCGCCGATTCGCTGGGTTCCAGCTTCTACTCCGGCATCGGCGGCCAGGTGGACTTCAACCGGGGCGCTGCCCACTCCCACGGCGGCAAGGCGATCATCGCCATGGAGTCCACCGCCCGCGGAGGAACGGTTTCCCGCATCGTCAGCCGCCTGGCGCCAGGGGCCGGGGTGGTCACCACCCGGGGCGAGGTGCACTACGTGGCCACCGAGCACGGCATCGCCTATCTGCACGGCAAGAGCGTGCAGGAGCGGGCCCTGGCCCTGATCAGCATTGCCCACCCGGACTTCCGGGAGCAACTCTTCAAGGAGGCGCTGGAAGCCAAGTATCTGCGCCAGGACCTCGCCGACGTGGAGGGCCGCTTCATCATCGCCTCCCAGGAGATGAACACCATCATGCTCCTGGAGGACGGCACCCAGATCAACTTCCGGCCGGTGCACCTCACCGACGAGCCGCGCATGCGGGACATCCTCTACGCCCTCTCCCAGGAGACCCTCTACTACCGGTTCATGAGCCGCAGCCAGCGCTTCGGACACCGCCAGATCCAGAACTACGTCTACATCGACCACCGCAAGGACGTGGCCATCGTGGGCACGGTGCCGGAGGCGCACGGCGAGGAGATCATCGCCGTGGGCCGCTACTACCTGGACGAAAAGACCAACCGCGCCGAGGTGGCCTTCATCGTGCGGGATGAGTGGCAGAACCGCCACATCGGCACCTTCCTCTTCCGCCACCTGGTCACCATTGCCAAGCGCAACGGCATCGCCGGCTTCTCCGCCGAGGTGCTCCGCGACAACAAGCGCATGCAGGCGATCTTTCTACACTGCGGCTTCACGGTCAAATCCAGCCTGGATGAGGATGTGTACAGTTTCAGGATTGACTTCTAGCTGAAGCTCAAACCCGGGACAATTTAATTGAAAAAATTAATTTGCAGATCAAGCCGCGTTCGCTATCATGCGCATTGAGCAAAGGATGCGAAATGGAACACACGCAGGGATTCCCAGGAAGGCACGCTGGCACCAGGCAACATCGGGTGCTGGTGGTGGAGGATGTGGATTTCAACCGCCAGATTCTGATTGGCCTGCTCGACGACCATGGGTTCGAGGCGGTGCCGGTTGCCAGTGGCGAAGAGGCCCTGGCCCGACTTGAACAGGATCCGGGTTTCTCCATCATTCTCATGGACATCGGCCTGCCCGGCATGGACGGCATTGAAGCCACTCGCCGCATCAAGAAAAACCCCAGCACCAGCGCCATCCCGGTGGTAGCGCTCACCGCGCATACCGAGGCCGAGCGCCACCAGATCCTTGCCGCCGGGCTGGATGGTTTTGCCGAAAAAAACTTTGATCCGGACCACCTCTTCCGTGAAATGTCCAGACATCTGGATCCCGTTTCCTCGGCAAGAAAACTGACACCCCGCGTAGCGATTGAGGCGGCTCCGCTCGACCTGGAGCAACTGCGCGTTAATTATGAGGAAGACGAGATCATCCGCCAGATCGCCAGAGCTTTTTTCAAGGATACCGACCTGCTGGTTTCCCAACTGACCAGGGCGGTGCCTGCCGGGGATCTCTCCGAAATCCGCGCCTGCTGTCATGGCATCTCCGGCGCGGCCATGCTGTTTACCGCGGATGTTGTGGCGGAGGCTGCCGAACGCATGGGAAGCATGGCCAGAATGCGGCGGACTGAGGAGGCCGCGAATATGCTCCCGGAATTACTCCACCACTACCAGCACCTCAGGCAATGGCTCCGCCAAAACCTGGACCCGACCCTCTGACCACGCCCCCATACCAATGCCGCCTGACTACTCAAAAATCCTGGTGGTGGACAATGCCGCCTTCATCCGGATGGTGATCCGTCTGCGGCTTCAGGCCGTTGGTGTGCCACCAAAAAAAATCCTTGAAGCAGGAGATGGCGAGGAGGCGTACGCGATCCTCAACGCCGAACAGGTGGGCAACATCCTTTCTGATTACGAGATGGACCCCATGGACGGCATTCAGCTTGCCAAGAAACTGTTCCTGGAAGAAAAACGGAGCGAGCTGCGCTTTGTGCTCTTCAGCGGCACTCCGCCGGAATGGGTCGCCGCCGCCATGGCCCATGCCGGGGTTGAGGTACCGCTGGTCACCAAGGTCAACATCCGGGAAAGCTGGGGAAGCTCCCAGCTGATCGGCGAGTACTTCCCCGAACTGGCCGCCACCCTGGCGCACCCTCCGCAGTCTTCTCGCAACAAAAAAGGCTGATCAGGAGATACACTCCCGACCAGCCTCGCATGTTTCCGCCTCCCCGAAAGGGAATGACGCGACTCTTCAGCGACGATCGCCCATGAACCGCAACAGGCTCAGGAAAAGGTTGACAAAGTCGAGGTAGAGGGCCAGTGCCCCCATGATGGCGCCCTTGCGGATGGCCGCCTCGCCGCTTGCCATGATGCCGGCCTCGCCCATGCGGGAGATCTTCTGGACGTCGTAGGCGGTCAGCCCGGTAAAGACAATAACCCCGATGCCGGAAACCACCCAGGATATCATGGGGCTCGCCAGGAAGATGTTCACCAGCGAGGCGATGATCATGCCCACCAGCCCCATGAACAGGAAGGAGCCGAAGCTGGTCAGATCCTTCTTGGTCACGGTGCCGTAGACCGCCATGGCCACGAACATGCCGCTGGTGACGAAGAAGGTGGCCGCCACCGAGGCGCCGGTGTAGAGAAGCAGGATCGAGGAGAGGGTAAGGCCGTTCAGCACCGAATAGGCCAGGAAAAGCCCGGTGGCCGCGCCGGCGCTCATTCGCTCCACCCGGGCGGAAAGATAGAGCACCATGCCCAGTTCACCGAAGATCAATCCGTAGAAGACCAGCGGGTTGCCAAAGATCGCCTTCTGGGCGGCGGGGCTCGCGGCCACCAGCGAGGCAGCCAGGCCGGTGAGGCCGAGCCCGATGGCCATCCAGTTGAAAACCTTGGCCAGGAAGAGGGTTCCCGCCTGGGAGCGTGCCTGGTCGTAGGAAATGCTCCGTTGTTCATTGCCGTACATAGTGTGCCTCCGTGCTTATCGTGATGACATCGTGAAATCCCTGAAGCCGCCCCGCTCCGGGGCTACTGGTCGCTGATCACCCTGGCCAGCGGCCGGGTGGGTTCATACTCCTCCATGGCGATCTTCACCGCCGCAGTGATCGGCACGGCGAGCAGCATGCCCACCCCTCCCCACATCCAACTCCAGAAGACCAGGGAGAGCAACACCACCAGCGGGCTGAGATTAAGACCCCGGCCCATGATCTTTGGTTCCAGGAAATTCCCAAGCACCATCTGCAAGGTGGAAAGCACCGAGGCAACCAGCAGGGCGAATCCCAGCGAACCGGTCTGGAAGAGGGCCACCGCCACCGGCGGCGCCGTGGCCAGGAGAGCGCCGATGTTGGGGATGTAATGACACAGAAAGGTGAGCATCCCCCAGAGCACCGCGAACCGCACATCAAAACAGAGCAGCACCACCGTGGTGGAGATGCCGGCCACCAGACAGATCAGGGTCTTAAGCCCGAGATAATGCTCCACCGCCTGGATGATCCGGCCGCTGGTATCGATGATCTTGCCTGCCTGCCGCTCGCCAAAGGCGGCACGGAGCCGGCCGCTCCAGCTCTCCCGTTCCGCCAGGATGAAGACCAGAAAGAGCAGGACCCAGAGGGAAGCGCCAAAGAAGTTCACCAGGGAGCCGCCGGCCGCATGCAGCAAGACGCCCAGCGGCGCGAACTGCTCACCCTGCATGACGCTCATGAAGGAAGGGAAGAGGGTCATCCCCTCTTCGACAGTCATGCCGAAGCGACCGAGAATGAAGGCGGCATGCTCCAACAGTTTCTGTTCCATCCCCGGCAGTTCGGCCATGAACTCGGCGATGCTCACCTGCACCAGGGTGCCCACCAGATGGAGGATGCCCAGCCCGGCGGTCACCACCGCCGTGATCCGCAACCACCGGGGCAGCCGGTACCGTTTCAGATACTCCAGGGGGATGCCCAGCGCAAAAAAGAAGAGCACGGCAAAACTCAGGGGAATGAAGACCGAGGAGAGGGTTTTGAGGATCAACACCCCGAGGACCACCACCAGCATCCATGCGGCGCAGTCCTGGATTGCTCCCTTGTCGCGGCAACTGGGTTCCATCTTCAATTTGTTTCCTTTTTCCAACAACACCAAGAAGCGGCTTTCAGACAATGAGGGAAGCACGCCGACAACGCTGCTCCCCAGCCCATGCGAGCCAAGACATCATAACAGAATATTCTGGCAATGGGAACGGAACCGATCCTTGGCGCCACGAATTTGACCTGTGACGCGTCCACTTCGTCCATCGCGGCAAAACAGATTAGAGCCGCCACCGTACGCCGGGCGCCGGCAGGAAAACCCTGCCCGCCAAGCCTGCTTCCTCGGCCATAACCGGCAGCATCCGAGCCAGGCGCTCCCTGTCGCCTCGGCCCACATGCACCAGGGCCAGCCGCCCGCAGTCGGCCTCCGCCGCCACCCGCAGACACAAGGCGACCGTGCCATGGTTCGCCGGCGCCTCCGCAATGCCATAGGCTTCATGGACCATCACACCGCAGTTGGCGGCCAAGGTCCGGCTTTCCGCGCTGGGCCGCCCATCGCCGCTGTAGAACAGCGCGGCTCCCTCCGCCTCCAGGCGCACCGCCATAGCGGGCCGGCCATGGACCATGGCGGCGAATCGCCACCGGCAACCGGCCTCGGTCAACTCCATGCCCGGGGTGGCCTCGACAAAACGCAGGGGATACCCCAGTCGCTCCCGGAAGGCGGGATAGGCCAGCTCCAACGCAGCCACCACCTTTTCTCCAACCCCGGCGGGCCCTGCCAACAAAAGGGGACGACGGCGGCCCATCTCCCAAAATCGCAGGAGCAACAAGGGGATGCCGAAAAAATGATCACCGTGGAAATGAGAGATCCACACGGCATCCAGTTGCTCCGCATCGTGATTGGCAAGAAAATATCGGTGCGGGGTGGTAAAGCCGCAGTCAAGTAGGATATAATTCCCTGTGGCGCCCTGCCCTGTTCGAATCAGCAAGGCGGTGTTGCCGCACTCGGGATCGCAGGCCTCGCCCACCCCGAGAAAGTCGATCTCCATAACCCGTCTCCATCGCCCTTTGGTGCAAAGGCAGGGATGTCTCCATGAACAGCATCATCATACCATGCCCCCACTGTTCCACCAAGAACCGGGTGCCCGCCATGCGCCAGCATCACCATCCCCGATGCAGCCGGTGCAAAAAGCAGCTGGAGGTCGGCCCGGCAGCGGTGGTGGTCGACCTTGACGACCAGGATCTCGACATGGTGCTGCGGGACGCCGACCTTCCCCTGGTGGTGGATTGCTACTCCCCGACCTGCGGTCCCTGCCGCATGCTCGCCCCGGTGCTGGAACGGCTGGCCAGGGTATTTCTTGGCCGGCTCATCATCGCCAAACTCGACACGTCCCACAATCCCCACGCCGCCGCCAGGTTCAATATTCGGGGGGTGCCCACCTTGCTGTGCTTCAAAAACGGCCGGGTGGTCAACCAACTGGTGGGGGCATTGCCGGAGGCTTCCCTGATTGATCGTTTCAATACCTTTCTGGCCGACAATTGAGCTGGCCCACGTCTAAGATGCCCCGAGGCAGCGGGCCGGACGCGACCCTCCCCGGGAGGTTGACGCCCCCGCAACGGCTGGTGCTCCACGCTTGCGCCCTGTTGGGTGAATCCACTTCCGAAGAGGCCTTGACCGATTGGCTCGTTGGCCTGCCAGGTCTGCCAGTCCAGGACAGAACGAGTATCCGCGACGCCATTGGCCGCCTTGCCGGCAAGGGTTTGCTGCGCCGGAGCCTGACCCTGCCTCCCGGGCTCCTGGAACCGCTGGCCCGGCAGGCCAGCACCACCCCTTACTTCCGTCAGCTCGCCACGTCCATCCAGCAACGGCTCCCTGTCCCGCCAGCGGAAGAATCCACCGCGATTTCCCTTGCCTGGCGGCGGAGTGTGCGCGATCTTCGCATCGGGCTGCTGGCCAACGATGAATCGGGCTACAATCAGACGCTCCTGCGATTGCTGGAACTACAAGAACGGTTCCCCAACCGTTTCCCCCAAAATCCGCTGGTGCGCATCTGCAACGCTCCTTTCACCGCGGGCTGGTTCGCCGGGTTGCCGCTCCACGTCCGCTTCTACGCCCTCTATCAGATATTCGCCGACGCCCTGCGCCGATTGGAGGATGCCGATGCGCCGCTTGCCTACCTTCGGGACCGCAACACCCTTGCCTCCCTGCCCAGCGATGACCGCGATCCCTTTTCCTACTTGCTGATCAGTCAATTGCTGCTGCGCGGCCAACTCGACGAAGCCTGGAAAGCCCTGGGCAACTCCCGCCACCAACGGGGGCCGCTCGGACTGAGGGGATGGTGCTGCTTCCTGGCCGGCCGCGCCGAGGAGGCCATGGCCGCCTTTGAAGAAGAGCTGGCGGCCATCCGGCAAGACAACCAGGATAAGCACGCCTATTTCACCGGCCCGGAAGGGATTTTCTCCCTCCTGGCGCTCCTGGAGGAAGGCGGCTACCATCATCACCCCGCCATCCGCACCATCGTTGCCGACCTGGAGGCGCTCCAGCCAAAAAATCCGCTGCTGCCCGCTTACCACCTCCTGCTCGCGCTGGTGGATGCCAGGGAAAACAGACTCGACCTTGCCCAGGAACGCTTGAAGGCCGCTTCCCGCATTCCGGCGCCGCACAGCATTACCCTTCTGCTGCATGGCCTGGTCTCGCTCTGGATCGGAGGAACGCCACCACCGCACCTCCTGCCCCGCCTGCGCCATCTGCAGGACAAAGCGCAACGCCATGGCTACCACTGGCTTGCCCGGGAGTATGCTGCTCTATTGGCCACCAGCGGGGACACTCCCCCTCCGGCAACGGAGGAGGCCATGGCGAGGCTTCACCCGCCGCTTGCCGCGATGCTGGTGCCGGAAAAACAATGGCAGCGGGCCCTGCGCGCCCTCAACTTCCATCCGGCCACAACGGCCGCCCCTGCCCACCAACGGTTACGGATTGCCTGGCTGATCAATTATAACGGGCCGGACAACCCGGTCTCTCTTTCTCCCCGGGTGCAATTCCGCACCACCCACGGAGGCTGGAGCCGCGGTAGGGCCATTGCCCTGGGAAAGCTGAAACGCCCCGACATCCTGCCCTTTCTTTCCCCACAGGATCTGCTTGCCTGCGCCGCCATTCAGGAGCGGCGGGAAGGACGCAGGATCAGCTATTGGCTCGACGCTCCCCAGGCCATTCAGGCGCTGGTGGGCCATCCCGCTGTATTCCTCGCGCCGTCGCCGGGAACGCCGGTGGAGGTGGCAACAGGCCAACCCGAATTGATCCTGAAACAGGACGGGGAGATGCTCGAGCTGCGCATCCATCCCTGGCCAGACAAGACCGCCATCCGCCTTCTCTTGGAATCGCCTGGCCGCCTGGTGGCGTACCCCATCACCGATCAGCACCGACGGGTGGCGATGGTGATCGGCCAGGATGGCCTGCGGCTGCCTCTGGACCAACGGGACGAGTTGTTCGCCACCCTGGGCGATCTTTCCTCCTTCCTCACCGTGCAGTCCTCGGTGGAAGGAAGCCCGACCGGCTGCGAGGAGGTCCGGTCGGACAGCCGCATCCACCTCCGTTTGCAGCCATATGCCTCCGGATTCCGGGCTGCCATGCTGGTCCGTCCTCTGGGGCCGGACGGGCCGCTGTTCAAGCCGGGAGAGGGTCCGCTCACCCTGCTTGCCACCGTGGGAGGAAAAAGACTGCAAACCCGCCGCAACCTGGCGGTCGAGGAGGCCGCCGCCCGCCGGATCGAGGCTGTCTGCCCGGCCCTCCCCGCCGATCCGGCCGGCGAACGGGAATGGCTGCTCCCAGAGCCCGAGGAGTGCCTGCAACTGCTGACGGAACTCCAGGCAATGCCGGAGGAGGTGGTGGTGGAGTGGCCAGAGGGAGAGCGGCTCACCGTCAGCCCGCCGGCCGAACTGAACCAGTTCATCCTGACGGCGAGGGAACGCAACAACTGGTTCGAACTGCATGGCAGCCTCCATCTCGATGAATCGCTGGTGCTGGACATGCGCCGCTTGCTGGAGTTGAGCCAGACCACGCAAAGCCGCTTCATCCCCCTGGGGCAGGGCCACTTTCTCACCCTCTCCAAGGAGCTCCGGAGGCGCCTGGACGAGATGGCCGCCTTTGCCGAGTTGCGCAAGCATACCGTCCGCCTGCACCCGCTGGCGCTCCCAGCCCTGGAAGAGTTGACCGACGGCTTGGGCGGTTTCGAGGCGGACGAGGCCTGGCGTCGGCAGCTGGAACGACTGCGCCGGAGCGAGGAATCGCCGCCGGTTCCCGTCCCCCTTGCCCCGGTGCTGCGGGATTACCAGGCCACCGGTTTTCAGTGGCTGGCGCGTCTCGCCGCATGGGGCGGGGGCGCCTGCCTGGCCGACGACATGGGCTTGGGGAAAACCGTGCAGACCCTGGCCCTGATCCTCCATCGCGCCAGCGGCGGCCCAACCCTGGTGGTGGCCCCCACCTCTGTCTGCGCCAACTGGCAGGAGGAAGCGCAACGGTTTGCCCCGGGGCTTACGGTGATCATCTTCGGCGGCCGCCAACGCCAGCAACAACTGGAGCGGCTGGGCCCCTTCGATCTGGTGATATGCAGCTACGGCCTGCTGCAGCAGGAGGCCGATCTGCTGGCAACCCTGGAATGGCAAACCATCGTGCTGGACGAGGCACAGGCCATCAAAAACTTCATCACCAAACGCTCCCGGGCCGCCATGCGGCTTGCCGGCCGCTTCCGCATGGTAACCACCGGCACGCCCGTGGAAAACCATCTCTCCGAGCTGTGGAACCTCTTCCAGTTCATCAACCCAGGCCTTCTTGGCACGCTTGCCCAGTTCACCCAGCGCTTCGCCATCCCCATCGAGCGTGACGGCGACCCGGTGGCGCTCTCGAGGCTCAAGCGACTGATCGGCCCCTTTATCCTGCGCCGCCTCAAGTCCCAGGTGCTCAGCGAACTGCCCGAACGCACCGAGATCCTGCTCCAGGTGGAGATGAGCGACGAAGAGGCAGCCCTCTACACCGCCCTGCGTCGCCGGGCACTGGAAGCCCTCGGCCAGGCGGGCGGCCCGCCGGGCCGACGCTCTCTGCGCATCCTCGCCGAGATCATGCGGTTGCGGCGGGCCTGCTGCAACGCCCGCCTGGTGCTGCCAGAGAGCAAGATCGCCAGTTCCAAGCTGGCGCTCTTCTCCAATCTTGCTTTCGACCTCCTGGAAAACGGCCACAAGGCCTTGGTGTTCAGCCAGTTCGTCGATCATCTTTCCATCATCCGCGAACATCTCGACCAGCAGGGTATCCGCTATTGCTACCTTGACGGCGCTACTCCGACCAGGGAACGGCGCGAACAGATCCGCCAATTCCAGGAGGGGAAGCACTCTCTGTTTCTGATCAGCCTCAAGGCCGGCGGGCTTGGCCTCAATCTCACCGCCGCCGATTACGTGGTGCACATGGATCCCTGGTGGAATCCGGCGGTGGAGGATCAAGCCTCCGACCGCGCCCACCGGATTGGCCAACACCGACCGGTGACCATCTACCGGCTGGTGACGCGCAACACCATCGAAGAAAAGATCGTCCGCCTCCACCATGATAAACGGGAGTTGGCAGACAACCTTTTGGCCGGAACAGACAAAGCACGCGGCCTCAATCCCGCCGAGCTTCTGCAACTCATTCGGGATGAATGAGCAACGGCTTGACAGGCAGAAAAAAAAATCCATAAAGTAAGTGTATAATCCCCACGATGAGGAGAGCAGTTGCCGCGCTTCGGGATACCCCTCCCAAGCCTCCTTGCTGCACCCCAAAAGGCCCGCCCATGAACGGATCGCCCAGGAAACCCATTGATTACGCCACGATCCTCGGCTTGCTTGGCGCCATCGCCATGGTGGCGTGGGTCATCTACCTGAGCCATGCCATCCGCATCTATCTCAATTTTCCATCGTTCATACTGGTGGTGATGGGCAGCGCCTTCATCGTCATGATCAAGTTCAATGTCCACCAGTTCTGCGGGGCCGTCGCCGTTGCCTTCCGCGCCTTTTTCGTGCACAGCGATCCACCGCGCGAAATGATCGACACCATCATGGCGCTGCATCGCAAGGCGAGAATCCATGGCCTGCTGGCTCTGGAGGACGAAACCATCGAACACCCCTTCCTCAAGCGGGGCATCCGTTACGTGGTGGACAACATCAGTCCCTCCATCATCAAGAACACCCTGCACAAGGAGATCAGCCACACCTACGAACGCCACCAGACCGGGGCCAAGGTCTTCAGGTCCCTGGCGGAGGTAAGCCCGGCCATGGGCATGATCGGCACCCTCATCGGCCTGGTGCAGATGATGGCCGGCATGGATGATCCGAAGGGGATCGGGCCAGCCATGGCGGTGGCCTTGCTCACTACCCTGTATGGGGCGCTGATGGCATACGTGGTGGCAGCTCCCATCGCCGACAAGCTCCAGTTGCGCAGCCAGGAAGAATACTTGCTGCGGTTGCTCATCGCCGACGGGGTGCTTGGCATCCAGCAGGCCCTGCACCCCTATGTGCTGGAAGAGGTGCTGCTCGCCTACCTGCCGGGTTCGCAACGCTCCGGCGGCAGATGGAAAGCGGGTACCACCCCGCGCTTTGCCCCGCCCGGAAACGGACCGACCTTGTCCTCCGGCGAAGCTTCGCCGGAAATGCGCTCGCCACAACCGGCTCCTCCAACGGAGAGCCGGCCATGAAGCCCACCAAACCTGCCGCCGCCACGAGAAAGGAGGCACAGGCCGTCAGCCCCGCCGCCAACCGGGAGTCCCCCCCAGAGCACCCGGATCTGCCGACCACCCATCCGGAAGAGGGCTTGAGTCCACCAGGCCTCGAATCGACTCCCCCGATGATGGAGACAGAGGAAGGACCGATCCTCTTCGCGCGGGGACACGCCGAACACCCCTTGGGTTTGCCGGAAGAACAGGAGAAATCCCAAAGCAGCTGGGTGGTCACCTTCGCGGACCTCAACAACCTGCTGCTCTGCTTCTTCATCCTGCTCTTTGCCAGCTCCAGGCTCGACCTGGAGAAGTTCCGTCTCATCGCCCAGTCCATGTCTTCCGCCTTGGGCGGGGGCAAGGGCGCGGTGATCTACATCCCGGTGCCGGCCGAGGAGGCCCCAAAGATGGTGCCCCACGAAGAGACCGACATGACCGGCCGGCTTCGCCGCACCCTTTCCCATGCCAATCAGCTCCGCGCCACCCTGGGCAACGAGATCAAGCAGCGGCAGCTGGACGTGGAAGTGGCCGACCAGCTGATCACCATCCAGATCCTCCAGAACGGCTCCTTCCCGACCGGCAGCGCCACTCTCGACCCGAACTTTCTCCCCACCGCCAGGAAGATCCGCGACGCGCTGGTGGATGTTCCCGGCGACATCACGGTGGCGGGGCACACCGACAACCAGCCGGTCGGGGGCGGTTCCTTCCGCTCCAACTGGGAACTTTCCGGCGCCAGGGCCTTTTCGGTAATGCACGAACTGCTCAAGGACAACGTCCTGCCCGGCGACCGCTTTGTGCTCAAGGGGTATGGCGACACCCAGCCACGGTTCCCCAACACCTCCCAGGCCAACCGCGAAAAAAACCGGCGGGTGGAAATCGTCATCGACCAGCGCGGCGTCAAGGACTCCCTGGATATCCTTCCCGGCCATTGATCCAGGCTATTTCCCTGCCGGCCAATTTCCCCCTTGCGCCGCAAACTATCCCTTTGACACCAGCCTGATTCTCCCTATAGCATGAAAGCATGCTCACTCCTTGCGTCACCGCGCCGTGATGGTTCATGGGCAATGACTGCCGGGAGACTCACCCCAAGGAGAAACAAGATGATCCGGCGTGACGAGGTGGCTTGGCTTTGTCGGCTGTTCGTGGCACTTTGCCTGATAATCACGCCCACCATGCTCTCCTCCGGGGCCTTGGCTGGAGAGGGGGACAAAAAGCCTGTCATCATCGGTTTCGATGCCGAGGCCGGCCACACGACCAGTACCTCGGACGATGCCATCCGGATGGGCATCCTTACTGCCATCCAAGAGATCAACGCCGCCGGGGGTGTCCTGGGCGGCCGGCCGCTTGAGCTGGTGATCAAGGACCATCGCTCCGTTCCGGCCCGCGGCGTAAAAAACATCGAGGAATTCGCCGAAATCCCGGAGCTGGTGGCCGTGGTGGGCGGCAAGTTTTCTCCGGTGCTGCAGGAGGAAGTCCCCATCCTGCATGAAAAAAAAGTGATCATGCTCGACGCCTGGGGCGCGGCCGACAACATCGTCGACAATGGGCGCAATCCCAACTTCTGCTTCCGGCTCTCCCTCAAGGACAGTTGGGCCATACAAAGCATGCTGGCGCATGCCGCGGGCAAGAAGGCGCACCGGATCGGGGTGTTGCTGCCCACCACCGGTTGGGGCCGCAGCTGCGAGAAGGCTATCAAAAACTATCTCGCCAACCACTCGGAGATGAGCGTTACCACCACCCAGTGGTACATGTGGGGAGACAAGTCCCTGCTGGACAAGTATGAAGCGGCGCTTTCCACTGGCTCCGAGGCGATCCTACTGGTGGCCAACGAGGCCGAGGGATCGATCCTGGTCAAGGAGGTGGCTGCCCTGCCCCCGGATAAACGGCTCCCCATCATCAGCCATTGGGGAGTTACCGGGGGCAACTTCGTCAAAATGACCGGCGAGGCAATCCAGCAGCTCGATTTTTCCGTGGTACAGACCTACAGCTTCTTCGATAACCGGCGGCAACCCCAGCTGGCCCGTTTCTACAAGACCGCCGGAGAACTCTTCGGGATCAAGCGCCCCGAGGACATCCCCTCGCCGGTGGGCATGGCCCATGCCTATGACCTGACCCACATCCTGGCTCTGGCCGTCAGCAAGGCCGGCACCACCGACCGGAGCAAGGTCCGCGATGCACTGGAACAGGTGCGGAACCATGAGGGGTTGATCAAGTTCTACCCGCAACCGTTCACCCCAGACCGTCATGAGGCCCTTCAGCCTGAAGACCTGTTTATGGGCTCGTTCCGCAGCGATGGCGCCATCCTGCGCATCCAGAAGTAGCCGCCATGCCGCGAAGCATTGCCACCAAGGTATCCGTTGCCGCCCTCTCGCTCACCATGGCCGTGGTGGTGGTCCTGGGCACGGCAAGCTATGTGTTCACCCGCCATGCCCTCAAGGAACAAATCGAGGAAAAACTTCTTTCCGAGGCTTTGCTGGTGGGCAACCGGCTGGAAACCCGGCTGGGAAGCATTGTCAACGACATGCGCAACATGGCCTCGAACCTGATCGTGGTCAATGCCCTCATCGACTCGGCAGGCAGGGAGATGTATGTTGAGCCCTTTCTCCGCAGCTACCATCTGCCCTTCAATATCCCCTGCCTGCTTACCTTGTGCGATTTTTCCGGCAACCCCATCATCTCCTGCCAGGGCAGGGAGAAGATGCGGACCTACGCGGACCAATCCCTGCTGGCCCAAGTGGTTGACGGCGAACGCCCCGTGGCCCGCCTGGAAGGAAACGATACGGCCGTAAGCCTCCTGATCGCCCACCCCGTATTCTATGGCGCCACCGGAAGAGCCGAAGGAATGCTGGTCCTCGAAATTCCCTTTCATGCTGTCATAACAAGCTGTCTGCCCCAGGAACTACTGACCTCTGCCGATGGGCTCTTTTTCATACTTTCCGGCGCGTCCGGCCGGATATGGTCTTCCGCTCCCCAGCCGGATGCGACTCACCAGTTAAGCAACACCGTCTCCCTCAAAACAGCCGCCCCGCTGGACAGCCTCTCCCTCGCCATGACCGTTGGCCAGGATCCCCGCCAAGCGTATGCTCCCTTGTCCACCTTGACCACCATCTATCTGCTCATCGGCTGCGGGGTCCTTCTTCTTGTCCATGGCATATCCCGGACCATTGCGAAGAGGCTCACCGCGCCCCTGGTCGACCTGACCAGCACCGCCAACCGCATCGCCCAGACCGGCAATCCCGAGGAACACATAACCATTGCCTCCAACGATGAGATCACCCAACTGGCCTCCTCCTTCAACACCATGCTCGCCCGCCTGCACGAATCCCAGGCTTCCCTGGAGCTCCGGGTGGAGGAACGCACCAGAGAACTGCTGCTATTAAGCGAACAACTGCGCAACGAGGTGCATGAACGGACCCTGGCCGAAGAAAAAACCCGCGAATATGCCGGCATGCAGAAGGTTCTCCTGGAGGAAGTAAACCACCGGGTCAAGAACAACATGGTCGCCATCATCAGCATGCTCCACCGCGAAGAGGATCTGGCCGAAAGAGAAGGAAAACTTGAGTATGTGGCCCGCATTCGGGAGGTGGTCTGGCGGGTAACCGGCCTGCTCACCGTGCATCGGCTGCTCTCCTCTTCCTCATGGCAACCCCTGCCGCTCACTCAGTTGGCCGAAAACATCATCCAGGAGACTTTAAAGGGATTGCCGCCATCCACCACCATCCAACTCATGGTTTCTCCTTCCGATATCCGGGTGGACAGCGATCAGGCCCATCATCTGGCCATGGTCCTCAATGAACTCAGCACCAACACCATCAAGTATGGCCTTCTCGGCCGACACACCGGCGTCATTACCGTCTCCATTGGCGAAATCAACGGGTTCGTGGAGCTGACCTACCGCGATGACGGCCCCGGCTTCCCGGATGCCGTCCTGCAGGGTGCCGGCGGGGGCGGCATCGGCTTTCCCCTGCTCTTTGGCCTGATCACCCGAAGCCTGCGGGGAAAAATATCCCTGGCAAACGACCACGGTGCCGTGGCGACAATCTCCTTTCCGGCCATGTCCACCGCACACCCGACGGACGGAGAGCAACCTGCGGATTGAGGATAAAAAGCGACTGCGAACACCTTATTCCCGCGCGCCAAGGGGAACCCCCCTCCGCGCTGCCCTGGCACGATGTTCTTGGCAACCCTGAGACACTGCAAAGGAGAAATTCATGACAAACGAACGCCCAGTCCGTCTGGTGGTGGCGGAGGACGACTTCCTGGTATGCGAAGAGATCAAAAGAATCCTGCGGGGGAGTCGCTACACGGTGATCGGTGAGGCCGGCAACGGCAGGGAAGCTGTGCAATTGGTGGCCGACCTGCACCCCGATGCCGTGCTCATGGACATCCGCATGCCGGAAATGGACGGGCTTGATGCCTCCCGCCGTATCACGGAAGAGCATCCAACCCCCATCGTGATCATGACCGCATATGAATCAGCGGATCTGGTCGAGAAAGCAGGAAGCAATGGGGTGGGCGCCTTTCTGACCAAACCGCCCTTGGCAACCGAGATCGATCGGGCCCTCACCATCGCCATGGCTCGCCACAACGACCTGATGGAACTCCGCCGCCTCAATCAGGAACTGCAGAACGCCATGGCGGAAATAAAAACCCTGCGGGGAATACTCCCCATATGCAGCTACTGCAAGAAGATCCGTACCCAGGAAGGGGTCTGGGAGGATGTGGCCATTCACATCCAGCGGCATACCGAGGCTTCGCCAAGTCATGGCCTCTGTCCGGAATGCCTGCAACGGCATTATCCTGAGGCATACGCAGCCATTCAGCAAAAAAAATAGAGACCAAGCGAATACGAATAGCAATACCAGCCCGCGCACACCCTGGTATTTATTCAGTATTGCATGCGCATCTCCCCATGGAGTATTTATAAAGGGGATACGATCAAGTCAGGTTGGGGCAAGACGCTTCGGTGTTCCGCCCCGCCAGGAGACCCGCCATGCACTGCTGGGATTTCAACAACTGCGGCGAAAAAAAGAAGCACTGCCCCGCCTTTCCCGGCTCCGGGAAAAACTGTGCCCTGGTGGCAGGCACCATCGGCTCCGGCCAGCCACTGTTTATCTTCACACAAAAGAGCGAACGATGCCTGCGCTGCTCATTCTTCCAGAGCGAGCATTACTCCGAAGAGTTCGAGGGCGCCATCGCACATGAGCCTTTTTAGCGCCGAGTTCCACCTCTCTCAGACCAGATACGGCGACATGCCGACCTCGGGTTGAAATCCGTCAAACAAACACCGCCACGCTATCCTGACTGACGTGACCGGAAACACGATTCGTGTGCCACGGTGAAGCAGCGTTGACCGCCATTCTCTCAAATATCTCGCATCGCATGAAAGATTCCATGTTCACCCATGCAAAATTCCTCTTGCTGTCCTCAAAAAGCAGAGGTATTTAGAAAGCACAGGCATGGCTGTTGATCCGGAATAATCCGCATCCCCGACCACGCTCTGTGCTTCCACACCCCCCCTCTCCTCTATAGACGCATCCCACACCCACCCCCCATTCGCAACAGGCTCCCGGCAGTCATGGCCGTTGTTCCCGCTATTGGTGCGGGCAATCTCCATGCCCGGACCTGATAGGCCCACGAGGTGCCTTATGAGAAAGACCCTTGGTTGTGCATGTCTTGCGGCATTGTTTCTGGCCGGCCTTGCATCGCCTGCCCTGGCCGACCGTGACCGTGATCATGGCCGGCGGCACTGGCGGGACGACTCCCACCATGACCGCCACCACGACCACGGTTCCCGGGGTTGGCGAGGGGAGATCCGCCATTTCGACCACCACGATCTCCATCGCTGGCGCAGCGGTTCATGGCGCCATGGCAGACACCATGGCAGGCTGGGCTGGTGGTGGGTGGTGGGCGGCATCTGGTACTTCCACAATGCGCCGAGCTACCCCTACCCTGACCCGTATGTCCCTCCGGTAGTGGTGCAACAGGCCCCGCCAACCGTAGTCGTGCAACAGCCCATTCCCGCTGCGCCTTCCGGGCAGACGTGGTATTATTGTGATGAACGCGGGGGCTATTATCCCTATGTGCCGGTATGTCCCAGCGGCTGGCGGGTGGTTCCCGCCACGCCTGGCGACATCCCCAGTTGATGGAGGAGTGCCATGAAACCCAAGTCCTTGATCGGCATGATGCTGCTGGTGCCCGCCCTGACCGGCTGCGCAAGCATTCCCGCCGGGCCGCGGGTAGCGGTGATGCCCGCGCCGGGCAAACCCTTTGAACAATTCGTCGCCGAGGATCGCCTCTGCCGGGGCTACGCCGAGCAGTCGGTGGGGGTCACCCCCGCCGGCGCCAGCGCCCAGGACATGGCGGTAGGCGCTCTGATCGGCACCGCCATCGGCGCGGCAGCCGGCGCCGCCATCGGTGGCCACCGGGGCGCCGCCACCGGAGCCGGCATTGGTCTTGCCGGGGGCGCCCTGGCCGGCGCCGGCCAAAGCAACGAGACCATGCACGACCTGCAATGGCGTTACGACGTCGCCTACCAGCAATGCATGTATGCCAAGGGGAACCAGTTGCCCAGCGGCGCCTACCAGCAGCAACCGGTGACGGTCATCCAGGTGCCGCCCTCGGCCGCGCCAGTGCAGGTGGTGCCGACCCCGTATCCGCCCCCGCCGCCCCGCTGAACCACTTAACTTCCGAAAGCCATGCGGGCTGGGCACCACCCGGCCCGCATGGCCGCACATCGGCCTCGTGCAAGCGCCCGCCGATGACGAGAAAGAACGATCATGCCAGAGAGATCGAACCCTGCTCCCGCCTACGCCATCCTCGACACCGTGCCCTCCCTGGTACTGGTGCTCGATCGCACCCGGCGGATCACCTTTGCCAACCAGGCCCTGCTCAGCTTCCTCGGCGCCACCTCCAACGCGCCGGTCTTGGGCAAACGGCTTGGCGAGGCGCTGGACTGTCAGCATGCCAGGGAATCCGGCTGCGGCAAGGCAGAAGCCTGCTCCACCTGCGGGGCTGCCCGGGCCATGGTCGCCATGGCGCATCACGACATGGCCAGCAGCGAAGAGTGTCGGATCAGCCAGCATGACAGCAAGCACCCTCTCGATTTCCGGGTCCATACCGCCCCGTTTCCAGGCCAGGACCAGGAGCACTTTCTCCTCTACCTCACCGACATCTCACACGAAAAACGCCGGCGCGCCCTGGAACGGACCTTTTTCCATGACGTACTCAACCTGACTTCCGGCTTGGTCGGCATGAGCCGGCTCCTGCACGAACGACAGCTGGATGCCGAGAAACAGCGCCGCTTCAAGGAGGCGCTGCATCGCCAGGCCATCCGTCTGGCTGCCGAGGTGGAGGCGCAACGCGACCTTGCCGCCGCCGAAAACCACGAACTGACCCTGGCTCCGCAGCCCTGCTCGACCCGCGCCATCCTGGAGGAACTGGCCGCCATATACAGCAATGTCGCCCAGCCCCCCTGCACGGTGGCGCTGGACCCGAACGCCCAGGATGTGACGCTCAAGACCGACCAGCGGCTGCTCTACCGCATCCTGGGCAACATGACCAAGAACGCCGTGGAAGCCTCGCCCAGCAGTGAGGTGCGGCTTGGGTGCGAGACCGACCAGGACGCGGTGTTGTTCTGGGTACACAACCAGGGCTTCATCCCGCGCGACATCCAGCTGCAGATCTTCCAGCGCTCCTTTTCCACCAAAGGGGAGGGACGCGGCCTCGGCACTTACTGCATCAAGCTCCTGGGAGAACGGTATCTGCGGGGAACGGTGAGCTTCGAATCCTGTCCGGAGACGGGAACCGTGTTCCGGTTCCGCTGCCCCATCCGCTTGCCATCGGCGGATAGGAACACCGACTAGCCACGTCCGAATGGCCCCTATGGCAGGGGACTGCGGAAGACCACCGCGCGGAAAAAATCGATGAGGCTGCGGCGGCGGGCCGTGATCTTCTCCTGCTCCGGAATGAGGGCGCAGGGCGGCATCCTGCTGATGGACATCTTGTACTCGATGTGACAGGCGTTCTGGTTGTCCAGATACCAGGCATAGGTGAGGCCGAACAGCAGGCCCGGCGGGGTGAATCCTTCGTCGTCATTGACCAGCCGGGTATGCACCAGCGGGTTGGCCTTGGCGCGGCGCATGCGGGCAAGCTCCAGGAACCGCTCCAGCTCATTGTCGCTGAACCAGCACCGCCGCTCGCTTTCCGGCTGCAACTCCAGACGGAATTCGCAGCCCAGCCGCTCGCCGTCCCGCTCCACCGGCAGCTTGCTTTTGCTCGCCGCGTAGTTGCCCAGCAGCGACTGGCCAAGGGCAATAAGCAGCCCTGCCTCGCAGCGTGGGCGGTCGCCGCGCACATCCTCGCGGATCATCACCCTTCTGGTCTCGGGATCATAGAAGGCAAAGACATTGTCCCATTCCTGGGCCCGCGCCCACGCCTCCTTGCCCAGCACGGTAAGACCCGACAAAAATTCAAGGTGCTCCACCGGGATATCCCGGTGCCGCCAGAAGATATCGATAAGCTCCGGCAAGAGTGCCGCGTCGATATCCAGGCCGCGCAGCCGCTCCCTGATCTCGGCCAGTCGCTGGGCCGGGGTTTGCCCCCTGGGGTTGACGAGCGGAGGACCCGCCTGGCAGCCAGGCCCCAGTCCTTTGATCGCCGACACGGACAACCGATGGCGGATGCCCCACAGCACCCGCACCGAGATGGCCAATGCAGCCGGGTCATGCTGGATGACCCGCCGCTGGGCGATATCCGCCTGGGCGCAGAGCCGCGCCTCCACCGGGGAAAAACCCATCTCGCTCACCGCGCTGCGATCGAGATAGATGGGCACCTTGTTCTCCAAGGCATAGCTCTGGAGGATCGAGCCTGGAATATCGCGCATCCCCAGCACCAGCACCTGCTCGAAGAGGCCAGCCACCCCGCCGGGGATATTGCGATGGTAGGCGGTGATCAGGTCGGAAACCTGGTAGCGGCGGCTGGGATCGTCCTGGGCGATGTCGGTTTCGCCGGCCTGGGCCCAGAGGTTTGCCACCAGCACCTTGAGGGCCTGGGAGTTCTCCCGAACCGCCTGGGCGATTCCCGGCACATGCAGGATGGGGACAATGCTGGTGAAGAGGCTGCCCGGCGCGAAGAGGATGATGTCCGCCGCGCGGATGGCGACCAGCACCTCCTCCGGCACCTCCGGAGGAGCGGAGAACTCCACCAGCGCCCGATCCACCGGGTAGCCGCGCCGGGCCTGTCCCGATTTGCACTCGCCGCTCACCAGCACGCCGTTGCCGTACATGAGTTTGAGCTGGGCCGGGGTGGTGGTGCAGGGCAACACCGCCTCCGGATCGGCGCCGATCAGTTCGGCAACCTCCCGGATCCCCGCCAGCACCGCCCGGCCGGATGGCGGCGCGCTCCCTTCCTCACCGGCGGCCCCAAGGATGGCGGCCGCCAGCAACAGGTTGCCAAGGCAATGTGGACGGCCGAGCTGGGCTTCCAGCCGGGAATGGCTGAAAAGGGAGCGCAGCAGTCGACCCAGCCCGTCGGCCATCCCCTCGGGCAGACCATCGAGGTTGCAGCCCGCCTCGGCCAGCAGCGTCTCCACCGAAGCGGGACGG
This sequence comes from Thermodesulfobacteriota bacterium, assembly GCA_049323635.1. GTDB lineage: Bacteria > Desulfobacterota > Desulfobulbia > Desulfobulbales > Desulfurivibrionaceae > JBMONS01. The sequence goes on along the minus strand of JBMONS010000020.1, from coordinate 38,108 downwards.
TTATCGAAACGGTGATTGAAGAGCCGGTGCAGGAGGCGACAGACCTGCTGCGGCTGCCGCTCCCCCAGGCCGTGCAGGCTGCGGAGCTTCTTCCGCTGCACCGAGGAGAGCAGCACATGGCGAAGATCACCCAGGGCGATGAGGGAGAGATCCTTGAGCAGTTCCCCGGTGGAGCCGCCGTCATCGGTGACGCAGACCACGGCGCTGGTGCGGGGAAAAAGTTCCTTCAGCCCCTGGAAGGGGTTGTCCGGCCAGTGATCCGCCCGGCTGTCGCCGCCGATCAGATTGGACAGACCGGTGCCGCCGCCAAACACCACCACCCGGGTCTCCCTGGTGTCGATCCCCCCCAGGGCCCGGCTCAAGGCAGCGAACTGCCCGGCAATGGGAGCCGGCGCCGACGGCGGACCGTCGAGGCTCAGGCCGATCAACTTCTCGGCCAGCTCGCCCTCCGGCAGCAGGTCGAGGAGGGTGTAGGGCTGGCCTTCAAGCGAGGTCAGCAGCTCTTGCAGGGAAGATGGATTCATGGATTTACGGGTAAAGGGAAAAGGTCATAGGGTAAAGGGAAAAACGCCGACAGAGCCGGACGGTCACACCTTACACCTTGTTCCTTTCCCCTCTCCCCTGTCGCTTACAGCCCGGTGGCCGCCATCTGCTTACGCACCTGCGCCTCGGAGTCGGCCATGGCCGCCTGCTCCTCGCTGGTGAGCTTGAACTGGATGATCCGCTCCACGCCCTTGTCGCCCAGCACCACCGGCACGCCGAGGAAACAGCCGGAAAAGCCGAACTCACCTTCCAGGTAAGCGGCGCAGGGCAGCACCCGCTTGCTGTCGGAGAGCACCGCCTCAGCCATCTCCACCGCCGCGAGCCCGGGGGTGTAGAAGGCGCTGCCGGTCTTGAGATGATTGACGATCTCGGCGCCGCCGTGCTGGGTACGCTTGACGATGGCAGCCAGCTCCTCGGCCGAAAGCAGATCAGTGACCGGCACGCCCGCCACGTTGGCCAGCCGGATGAGCGGCAGCATATTGTCGCCATGGATGCCCATGACCAGGGCGTTGACGTCGCGCGGCGCCACCCCGAGCGCCTCGGCCAGGAAGGTGCGGTAGCGGGCGGAGTCCAGTACGCCGGCCATGCCGATCACCCGTTCCCTGGGGAACCCGGACACCTTGAAGGCGGTGTAGACCATGGCGTCGATGGGGTTGGTGACCACGATCAGCACGCAGTTTGGTGCATGCTTGGCCACCTGCTCGGCGCAGCCCTTGACGATCTCCACGTTCTTGGCCAGGAGATCGTCGCGGCTCATGCCCGGCTTCCTGGCAAGCCCGGCGGTGATGATCACCACGTCGGAGCCGGCCATGTCGGCGAAGTTGTTGGAGCCGGTAATCCGGTTGTTGAAGCCGTCCACCGGCCCGGCCTGGAGCAGGTCCAGGGCCTTGCCCTGGGGGATGCCCTCCACCACGTCGAGGAGCAGGATGTCGCCCAGGCCGCGGCTGGCGGCCCAGTGGGCGGCGGTGGCGCCGACGTTGCCCGCGCCAATGATGGTGATCTTGTTTCGTCTCATACAAGCAACCTCTCTATATTATTGTTATTTATTAAAAATAATCCTATTTCCCGCCATCCCGCCGAATGATCTCCTCCACCCGCTCCAGATCCTTGGGGGTATCCACCTCGATGGAGTCATGGGCGGTGAGCACCACCCGGATGGTATAGCCGAACTCCAGGGCCCGCAACTGCTCCAGCTTCTCGAACCGCTCCCACTCGCCCTCGGGCAGCCCGACAAAGGTGAGCAGGAAGCCCTTGCGGTAGGCGTAGAAGCCCAGGTGCTTGTAGTAAGTGGGCGCCACCGGCTCCTCGGGGTTGCGCTGGAACGGGATGGAGGCACGGGAGAAATAAAGGGCGTTGTTGTGGCGATCGAAGACGGTCTTCACATGGTTGGGATCGTTGATCTCCTCCTGGCGCACGATCTTGTAAATGAGCGTGGACATGGGCAGGGAGGGATCTTCCAGAAGCGGGGTCGCCACCTGGGAGACCACCTCGGCCTCGAAGAGCGGCTGATCGCCCTGGATGTTCACCACCACGTCCTGCTCGGCGATCCCCATGACGGAAGCGGCCTCGGCCAACCGGTCGGTGCCGGAGACATGGTCGGAGCGGGTCATCACCACCTCCCCGCCAAAGGAACGCACGCACTCGGCGATGCGCTCGTCGTCGGTGGCCACCGCCACCCGGGAAAGCAGAGCCACGGCGCGGGCGCGCTCGTAAACGTGCTGGATCATCGGCTTCCCGGCGATCTTGGCCAGAGGCTTGCCCTCGAAACGGTTGGAATGATAGCGGGCCGGAATGATGGCCACCACCCTGGGCGCGGTTTTCTGATGCTGATCCATTTTCTTCCCTGTAGAGTAAACAGTGCTGCAAACAAACCGACATGGCCCCCAACAAGGAGGGTCAACAACTATACCATCTCCTCCAAATGATGCACCGGGAAAGCGCACCCGGCGACACCGAGACCCAACAACCGACCCAGCGATCTCCCATGCCCCCTCCCCTGCCCATATCCTCCCTGGCCGTCAGCGCGGCGCATCCCGACCTGCTTCCCCGGGCGCTGCAACTCGCTGGCGAGTTGTCCCTGCCGTGGATCGCCGATCCGGCTGATCCTTCCTTTCCGCTCTTGCTGGTATGCACCGCGGAGCGCCTGGAGCTGCGCCAGACCGGAAAAGGCGCGGAGGGGCCGCTCTGGGTGGATTTCGCCTCCGGGGCCATGTCCTTCCGCCGCCGTCACGGTGGCAGCCGCGGCGAGGCCATCGCCAGGGCGGTGGGAATCAAGGCGGGCAAACGCCCCTTTGTGCTCGACCTCACCGCTGGCCTGGGCAGGGACGGTTTCATCCTCGCCGGGCTGGGATGCACCGTGCAACTGGTGGAGCAGTCCGCGGCGGTGGCGGCGCTCCTGGCGGACGGCCTCGAGCGGGCCCACCAGGACCATGCGCTTGCCGGGATCATCTCCCGCCTCTCACTGCTGCGGGCCGACAGCCTGGAGGCACTGCGCCACTGGCAGGGGGATCCACCGGAGGTGATCTACATCGATCCCATGTATCCGCACCGAAAGAAGAGCGCCCTGGTCAAGAAGGAGATGCGCCTGCTGCGGTTGCTGGTGGGGGATGACCAGAACGGTGACCAGCTGCTGGCGGCAAGCCTCGTCGTGGCCAGCAACCGGGTGGTGGTGAAACGGCCCCGCCTGGCGGAATCGTTGGCGGGACCGGAACCGAGCTTTGCGGTCGGCGGCAAGAACAGCCGCTTTGATGTGTATCTCCCCTAGGCCCCAACACCAAACAACCAGGAAGAAAACAGGCGCGTTCACGGCGGGCCGATTGACAACCCGCCTCAATTTATATAGAAAATCAACAAAAAGGCCTCACTCTTCCAAACGAGCACCCCATGAGCTTCTACAAAACAAGCACGAAAAACCGGCGCGACAGGATTCTCCATGCTGCCCTGAAGCTCTTTCACACCAAGGGCTATTTTAAAACCTCGGTTCACGATATCCGGGAACAGGCGGACGTGAGTATCGGCCTCGTCTACCGCTATTTCAAAAACAAAGAGGAAATTGCCCTGACGGTTTACACGGAAATTACCAACGATATGCTTGCGGTTATCGACACGATCATCGCCGAGCATACCAGCGCCCATGATCGCTGCAAGGCAGTGATCGCCTATTACTTTGAACTTACCGAACAATACCCCGAACTGGTGGATTTCGTCATCTTCGCCCGCCGCCAGGAGATCACGCCCGACATGCCCATTTGCGGCGGCTCGGTCCTCATGCATATCCGTGAAAAGATAGTGCAGGTCGGAATTGCAAACGGAGAAATCCGCAGAATGCATACCGCGGTAACAGGGCCCAGCATTTTCGGCGGCATGGTCCGCCTTATTCAGCTGCGGCTGGCGGGGCTGGTACAGGTGCCCCTTCCCACCCTGCTCGATGATGCCTGGGAATCCGCCTGGCGGGCGGTGAAACCCTAATCTTTATAAAAACCGCCAAACAAGAATGAATGTTCATTTTTATCTTGACGCATCCCTCCCAAGACAGCTAACACGTATCAAGAGAGCATCGGGATAAAGGGCGCTCTTTGGGGCGACCCCAGGGAAATGAAAGATCATTCTCACCGAAAGATCAGGGGGAGCGAGGGGAGGGACGCCTTTCCGCCTCGGATCCAGGAACTTCGGCATCACGCCAACAGGGGGACGCATTGCATCACAACGCGAATCGATCGCGATCCTGCCCCCCCCCCGCCTGGCGATAAAAAACCATGCGGAAGCAGGCCACACACACAACCGCTTTCACCGCTTCAGCGGCAGCGGCCATCAGGGAAACTGTTCAAAATGGATCGGCAGCACGTCGCTCCGAGCCGTAAAAATCATTGAAGTCGTTATGTGCCCGCGCTCGCGCCGTGGCAGGAAGGTGCGCGGGGAACCCAACACGTCAGGAGGGATTGCCATGAAACAAGGATCGTCAGCGGTGGTGTTCTTGATTTTGCTGTTTGTCGCCATGCAGGCACATGCCGGAGAACTGAAACGGTACGACGAGGCCAGTGGGACCTGTCGACTGCTCAGCGACGGACCGCTTGAGTGGGACAGCGAGCCATGGGGGGAAGGCGGGCAGAAATTCAGAAGCACCTGCAAGGGCTGCCACCACCAAGGCAACAACAAAGGCGCGCCCTATCTCTGGCAGGAGTCGAAGGGGAGAGCCGCTTGGAACCGGGTCTTTGCCACCCGTTATCCCAAATGCGCCCAAAACGGCTCCTGGGACGGACTTTCCGCCGAGCAGTTACAAAAGGTCAACGACTACCTCTACCGCTGGGCGGACAACAGCTCCGTTCCCAATGTCTGTTTGTGATAATACCCACTGTTTCCCAGGTTGGGAAACCGAAGAACCGGGCCGCCTTCCCTGGCAATGGCCCCTGGCTGTACAGGATGACACAAGAAAGGGAGAAAAAGTCCTCCCGCAGCGATATGAAACCGAGCGATCATGAAGCCAGCCCCCGGAGTTCCCTTGGCCGAGGGCTGGCTTTTACATCAAGGCGTGTCCCGCCAATCGGCCAGTACCAATGGGCACATCGCAGTCTTGGCAGTATCGTGGGCAAAATCCCTTTCCAAACCCGCCTTGAGGGTGGCCAGCAGATCCTTGGTCGCGGCGATGAACTCGGCATCATGCGTGGTGCGGTTGATGGTGGCGTGCAGGACGATCTTTTCGGGATAGGGCGGATAGCCGGTGGTCACCGTCCAGGCCAGGGCATTCGGGCAATCCGGCACTGAGAACCGCACCCCGCCCATTACCTGCTCCTGACGGACATGGAAACGTCCCCAGTGGAGAAAATAGATCCCCCGGCCCAACTCCTCCGCCCCGTCCACCGCCTCGATTGCCTGGCAATACTCCGGCAGGGTGTCGATGGAGAGCTTCCTTCGGATCTCTTCCTGGGTGGTGCTGACCTGGGCGAACTCAAAAAACTCCATCCCCTGCCACCACCCTAGAACCGCCAGGTTGCCTTGCCATATACCGTGCGGGCGATCTCCATTGGAATGGAATCCTCACCAACACTCTCCAGATGCCGGGCATCGAGGAGATTCTTTCCCACCAGGGCAAGTTCCAACCGCTCGGTCGCCTTCCAGCCCAGGCGAAGATCCAGGCTCACATAGCTCGGCACGCCGATCCCCAGGGATCTCGCATAGCTGCCAGGAACGGGAACCGTGTCGGTGTAGCGCAGCCAGCAGTCGAGTTCCCAGTTTCTGCCAAGATCCATGAGCGAGCGCAACGAAAGGTTGTTGTGGGGGCTGCCCTGCTCCATATCCTCCACGGCGGTATCCAGGCTGTCTGGATCACGGTGCAGCTGCATCTCCATCCGGTTGTAGGCAAGCTTCCACTCCCACCAGTCGAGCGGCCGCCAGGTGGCTGCCAGCTCAAAACCGTAGGCCTCGCCGTCCGCCTTGTTGTCGGTTGTAAACGGCACCAGGATGTACGTGCCCATGTTGCGGGCGTTGGCAAAGGAAAGCTCCTGGGTCTGCAGGTTGTCATAACGGTTTACGAAGACCGAGGCGTCCAGAAACAGGTTTTCCTTCGGCTGGGTGCGGTAGCCCACTTCATAGCCAAGCATGTCCTCCGAGTCATACTGCTCGTTGCCAGACACCGTAAACACATTGGGAGGCGCGCCGGGGAAACCGAACCCTGGGGTGGCGAAGACGGCGATCTGGAAGTCGCTGTCTCCGCGGCTGGGGGTGCGCACGGCCCGGGAGACCGAGGCCCACAGGGTATGTTCCTTGGCTGGGGTCCAGCTCAACCGCGCCGAGGGTTGAACTTCACTGCCCGTGTAGTCGTTATGTTCGATCTTGGTGCCGAGCTTCATCTTGAGCAGATCCTCGACCAGGGTGATCTCGTCCTGAAGAAAGGCGCTCACGAGGTCGGTGCCGCGGGAGTAGTTGGTGAAGTTGATGCCGAGCGGCTGGGAGTCCCTAAATCTATCGTTGATATGCCGCACCCCCAATCCCCAGACCACGTCGTGACGTCGCCCCAGGCCGAGATGATGCTGAAAATCGAGGTCGAAGGTCTCCACCTCCTGCTCAAGGGTATAGCCACGGTAGATGAAATTATCGAAGTACGCCTGGAGGGCGAGATCCGAACGGTCGGACAGGACGCGCTTCCAGCGGCCAAGCAGGTTGCCGCCCCGGTAGGCGGTTTCGTCCTCCCGCTCCTGGCGAAACTGCGGCGGGGTCAGGACCACCTCATCGTAGACCTGGGTGATGTCGCCGTCGAAGATATCCCCCTGCACGGTCAGGCTGTCCCGCCGGGCCGCCTGCCAGTCCATGCGGAAGCCGGCCTGGCCGATATCGGCGCCATCGTCCTTCTCGTCGCCGCTGACATACCCCGTCGACCCGTCTCGGCCGAGGGCCTTGCCATATACCCGCAGGTGGGCGTCTTCCCCCAACTGCCCGCCGTAACGGAGGGTGGCGAAACGCTCCTCGCCGCCGGCGAGTACGGTGGTCAGCCCACCAAGGGTGTCGGCAGCGCTCTTGGTGACGATGTTGATGACCCCGTTCACCGCGTTGGCGCCCCAGAGCGTGGCGCCGGGGCCGCGAATGACCTCGATGCGCTCGATGTCTTCCAACGGATAATCCTGCACCTCCCAGAACACTCCGGAAAAACTCGGCGAATAGATGGTGCGCCCATCCATGAGCACCAGGAGCTTGTTGGAAAAACGGCCGTTGAACCCCCGTGAGGAGATGGCCCACTTATTGGCGTCGATTCGCTGCGCCTCGACCCCCGGCACCATGCGCAACGCCTCGGGGATGGTCGTCACCCCCGAGCGGCGGAGGTCCTCCTGGGTGATGACGAATACGGCGCTGTCCGCCTGCGACAGGGCCTCGGCCTTCTTGGAGGAGGAGGTTATCTCCATGGTCATCAGCTCTTCAAGGCTGAAACGGGCGATCGAGGCAGCTGCCACGGGAGTGGCGGCGATGGTCAACCCCAGCGCGTTTCCGAAAACAATGCCTGTTAATTTTCTCGGGTGCATCCGCAACTCCTCCGCAGTGTCAGCTTCATGCCGGCTTGATGGTGGCGAGCAGCCCCCGTAGCTGGCCGACATTCACCGGCTTGGACAGATAGCCGTCCATGCCGGCGTTGAGACATTTTTCCTCATACCCCTTAATGGCGTGCGCGGTCAACGCCACGATCGGCGTCTTGCCGCCCGTTCCCCTTTCCAGGGCGCGGATGGCGGCGGTCGCCTCGAAGCCATCCATCTCGGGCATCTGAATGTCCATGAGGATGAGATCGAAATGTTCCCTGCTGTACAGATCGACCGCCTCCTTGCCATTGTTGGCCACCGTAACCGCATGGCCGCCCTTTTCCAGGATTTTTTGCACAACCCGCTGATTGACCGGATTATCCTCGGCAAGCAGAACCCGAAGCGGGCTGCCACCCGGCTCTCCCGCGGCTGGACCTCCCGCCGAGGATTTCTCGGGTTCCTGGGGCAATTCATGCCCCAAGCTGACGGTGATGGCCCTCATAAAATCGGCGTACCGGTAGGGCTTGGCCAAGGGTGGATTCACGCCAAGCTCCACGCAGCGTTGGAGATCCCCCTTATGCATATCGGAGGAGAGCAGGATGATGGGCAGCCGCTCCAGGGATGGGTTCTGCCGTATTTTCTTGACCAGGGCATAGCCGTTCATCGCCGGCATGTTGACGTCCACAATGGCCAGGTCTGGGAGTGCGCCAGCCTGGGCCAACGAATCCAAGGCAGCCAGAGCGCTCGGCGCATCCACTTCCTTGCGCACCCGCATCCCGTAATTGCGCAGCGTCCGTTCGATAATGGCCAAATTGACCTCGTTATCGTCCACGGCAAGGACTGCTTTCCCGCGCAACTCCTCGACCGGCGCGGCAACGAGCGGATTAGGCCGCGCGCCGGCAGCCTTGTCGAACACGACGGAAAAAAAGAAGGTGGCCCCTTTGCCGACCTGGCTGTGCAGCCAGATGCGCCCCCCCATCAGCTCCACGATCCGGGCGGAGATGGAAAGGCCCAGGCCGGTCCCCTCATACCGGCGGGCATGGGAAGTGTCCACCTGGTCAAAGGCGGAAAAGATCTTCTCCTGATACTCCGCCGGGATGCCAATGCCTGTATCGGTCACGGAAAAAAGCAACCGCACCTCCTGTTCGCACTCCTCCTCCATGGCCACCCTGAGCACGATATGGCCGGTTTCGGTAAACTTGATGCTGTTGCCTACCAGATTGACGATCACCTGCTGCAGCCGGTCGGAATCTCCTGTCACGGCCCGGGGCACATCGGGGGCAATATCGCAGAGCAACTCCAAACCCTTCTCCCGGGCACGGCCCGCCAGCTCCCTGACGCAGGACTCGATGCTGTCCCACAGGTCGAAGGTTGCCTTCCGGAGTTCGAACTTCTGGGCCTCGATCTTCGAGAAGTCGAGGATATCGTTGATGACCGAGAGCAAACGGGTTGCGGACTGGTCGATAATGCTGAGAAATTCGCGTTGTTCCTCGGTGAGTTCCGTCTGCAAGGCCAGCTGGGTCATTCCCATGATGCCGTTCATCGGAGTACGGATCTCATGGCTCATGTTGGCGAGAAACTCGGATTTCGCCCTGCTGGCCGCCTCGGCGGCGTCCTTGGCAAGGGACAGCTCCCGGGTCCTCTCCTCGACCTTCCTTTCCAGATCCATCTTGGCGCTGTTCAGCGCCTGGTCGCGGGATTCGATCTTTCCGAGCATGTCGTTAAAACCGGCGACCAGGGTGCCGATTTCGTCGTTGCTTTCGCCTTCGGCCCGGATGGAGTAGTTCTTCTGCCGGGAAACCTCCTGAATGATGCGGGCCAGCTTGGAGATGGGATCGGTGATGATGCTCTGCAGCCGCATGGAGACCAGCCAGGTGACCACGAAGGCCAGGGCAAAGACCACGGCGATCACCGCGAGATTGCGGCGCAACAAGAGCCGGACCTCCTCGGTGCCGGAACGGACCTGGACAACCCCCACCACTTTTTCGTCGATGCGGATCGCCTCGCAGTGGTCAATATGAAGAAAGGCAACCCGGGTAGCACCCGGGGCAAGGTCGGAGACTGGCAGCGAGGCATCAGCGCCGTCACGGCTATAGACGGCGAATGGCGTCTTGGATTCGGAAGTGAAGATGACGCTTGCGACGATATCCGGACTCGCCTTCAAGGCCGCCAAGGTCTCGGTCGCCGCCTCCCGGTCATCGAAAACAATCGCGGATTTTGCATTGTCGGCCACCACCTTCGCCAGCACCGTGACGTTTTCCGTGATGGCTTCATAAAGAGCATAAGATTGATACGCGAAGAGAATCAGGTTGACCCCCAGGAGGGTCCCCCCGCAGACAAAGAGGATGATCGCCAGGAGTTTTTCGCGAACGGAGAGGTTCCGCAGCAGCCGCATGTCAGCATTCCCCGGGTTAAAGCTCGGCAATGACCGCCAACTTGAGAAGGCGCGAACTGACCTTGAAGCCTTCTTTTTCCGTGACAACAGGATTGATCTCGAACTTCACCTTATTCGCCTTCTCAAACAGGTTGATCATCCCGCCACTCTTCAAAAAACCTGGCGACTCGCCAACCGAGAGTATCGGCCTCCCGCTCAGGGCAGGGAGTATCTGCACCGGGTCAAGCGGAGAATCCCTGGCAAAAAAAGAAGATGGACCCCCTCCAGCTCCTTCCTCCCTGTAACCCCAACGATCCGCAACGGCCGCCCTTCCACCTTTTCGTTGCGCAAGGCGTTCTCCATGATTGCCACAGTCGCGGCGGAGCCGGCCACACCGAGGACAAACGGGGACTCATCCGAGGGAAAGGCCGCCGGCGGCCATTTGATGAAGTGGGTGAAATTGAAGATGAAGCCAGCCTTGAGCTCGTACTCTTCCAGCTGGCTCGCCATGATCTGGGGCGAAAGCGCAAACAGCACGCAAAGCCAGACAAGAAGCCCCCTGATCAGCCCGAACGCTCGCATGAAAAATCGATCCCCAGAAAACCGTATCCAGATTTACGGCAAACATTTGGGCTTCACAACCGCCCCCCCATGCAATCAGATTACGGGGTTAGGGGCTTGCTGTCCAGACAAACCGACACTCTCGGCAATCCTCATCTCCCTGGTCATATGCACTGCTCCGGCGCCAAGACCCGCCACCGAGGCAAACGCACGCGCTGACTTTGGAAGACGAAGGCGCCTCGCCACCCTCCTGCTAACGGCATTTCCCGTTCAAAATCGTGCGAACCGCCATGCACAGGTCATTGACCGAAAACGGCTTGGCGATGAAATGCACTCCTTTGGCAAGCACCCCGTGACTGGCGATAATGTCGGCCGTATAGCCGGACATGTAAAGACAGGCCATCTTCGGACGGAACTCGGCCAACTGGTTGGCCAATTCGCGACCATTCATCTCCGGCATCACCACATCGGTGATCAGCAGGTCAATAGGGCCCGGATGCTCGCGCCCCAGGCGCAAGGCCTCGCTGGCGCTCATGGCGGCAAGAACCGTGTACCCACCCAACTCAAGAATCCCCTTGCCCAGCTTGAGGATTGCCTCCTCATCCTCCACCAGCAGCACCGTTTCCGTGCCGCCCACCGGCGTCATCACACAACAATCCGGCGCCGAATCCTCATGGTGTTCGACAACCCGCGGCAGGTAGATACGGAAGGTGGCCCCCGCTCCCGGCGCGCTCTCCACGGTAAGATATCCATTGTTCTGGCGAACGATGCCATACACGGTGGCAAGCCCAAGGCCGGTTCCCTTGCCCAGTTCCTTGGTGGTGAAAAAGGGTTCGAAAATCTGGGCCTGCGTCGCCAGATCCATGCCGGATCCAGTATCGTGTACCGAAAGCAGGACATAATCGGCAGGAACAAACTCGGGGCACACGAGGTCCGTCGTCTTTTCCTTGGGAATATTCTCGGTGGTGATGGTGATCTTGCCTGCACCGGCCGCGATGGCATCCCGGGCATTGACGGTGAGATTGGCGAGGATCTGGTCGAGTTGGGACGGATCGATTTTCACCCGCCAGAGATCGTGGCCTGGCACCCAGGCAAGGTCGATGTTTTCCCCGATCAGCCGTTGCAGCATCCGCAACATGCCGGCCACGGTGTCGTTCAGATCAAGCACCCTGGGCGCCGCGGTCTGCTTGCGGGCAAAGGCGAGCAACTGGCGGGTTAGTTCGGCGGAGCGCAAGGCGGCCTTGTGAATCTCAACAAGGTTCTCATGCAGCGGGTCTCCCTCGTCCATCTGGCAGAGGCTCAGATCGCAGTAGCCCAGAATGGTCTGCAGGATGTTGTTGAAATCATGCGCCACCCCGCCTGCCAAGCGGCCGACCGACTCCATCTTCTGGGCCTGGAGCAACTGTTCGCGCAGCCGCTCCCTCTCCTCCTCCGCCCGTTTGCGCTCGCTGATATCGAGAAAGAATACCGCCATCTTCCCGGCCCCGGTCTGGAAGGCGTGGATCTCAAAGGTGCCATTGACATTGCCGTCTCCGTACTCCACCTCCCGGTCCAATCTTTCTCCGGATATCGCCACGCTACGATACTGGGCGGGAAGATCCGTATCGACAAGGGCAGGGAAGGCTTCCTCTGGACGTTTCCCCACGAACTGGCTGTTGGGAATCCCGAGAATCCGCTCGGCTGATTGGTTGTATCCCGCGATGACCAGCTGGTTGTCGCTGTCCAACTCGTACAGATGCGCCCCGAAAGGCGAAGAGTCGATCAGGGAGCGCAATCGGGCCTCGCTCTGACGCAACGCCTCCTCCGCCTGTTTGCGCGCGGTGATGTCAGTGTGGATACCGACCAGGCCGATCACCCTCCCAGCGGAGTCCTTGTTCCCGTAGGCACGGAGAAAAATAGTGATCTCCCTCCGGTCCGCGCTGTACATTTGCACCTCGCCTTCCCATCGCTGGCCGGCCATGATTGTCCTGAATACCTGCCGTCCCACCTCCTGATCCACGTAGAGCGTGGCCGGGGGATCTTCCCCTATCTCGCCGAACAGAAGGGTAAACGCCTCGTTCTGGTAATAATGCCTTCCCGCCGGAGTGGACATGCCTATGGCGTCCGAGGCGTTTTCCACCAGAACCTTGAACAGCCGCAACATTTCCTCGGCCTGCTTGCGCTGGGTGATGTCGGTGTGGGTGCCCAGCATGCGCAAGGGGCGGCCCTCGGCATCATGCTCCACCACCTTGCCGAGGGAGAGTATCCACTTCCAATCACCCGCCCTGGTCTTTTGCCGAAACTCCACCCTGTATTCGGGAATCCTGCCGGCAACGTACTCGCGGTATACGGCGGACACGGCAGCGTGGTCATCCGGATGCAGTCGCGCTATCCATGCGGCGTTGGTCTCGTGGAATTCCGCCGGCTCATAACCGAGCATGGTTGCGTACTCCGGGCTGACCTCGGCTTGGCCGGTCTGGACGTTGAGGTCATAGAGGCCCTGGTTGGCGGCGGCCAGCGCCAGTCGCAAACGCTCCTCGCTGTCCTGCAACTGTGCAGAGAGTGTTTCCCGGCGTAACCGGTTGACCATCAACAACCCCAAGAGGGTGGTGGCGACAGGGTATATGGAGAGCACTGGCAGGGAAATCTGGGCAAGCACTTTCACGGCTGTGTCCCAGGGCAGGGTGAGCATCAGGGCCAGCATGACCAGGTGGATGACGACTCCGAAGAGATAAAGTTCGCGCCAGTCAAGATTCTCCATGGCATGTCGGCGGCGGAGCCTCCAAATGATGCCGATGGTGCCGGTGGCCAGAATAACCGAAACCCCGGTCCAGGCGGCAATGCCCCCCCTGCATCAACCGGAAGGCGGCGGTCATGGCCATGGCCACGACGGTGGGAACGCACCCGAAAAAGAGGCCGGAGATGCCCAGCAGCACCGAACGGGTGTCGAAGACGATCCCCGGCACGTATCGCCAGGGCGACAGCATGATGATCATGCCAAGCACCCCCAGCAGTATCCCCACCGCCAACTGAAGCGGAATCGGCCAGCGGGCCAGCCGATGGCTGCTGGTCAGCAGATCGTACACAAACGCCATGGCCAGCAGCAACGCGGCGTTCTGAATCAAAGCGGGAAAAATGGAGGTATCGATCATGGCGGGCTCCCTGGCATCCTACTCCTACGAGTATACCACAGAAGGCGAAAGGGGAGGCCAGGGAGAAGAGGAAAAAAACAACAGAGGGGAAAGCGGAAATGGGAGGACACTCAGTCGCCGATGATCTTCACCAGTACTCTTTTTCTGCGGCCGCCGTCGAACTCACCGTAGAAGATCTGCTCCCAGGGGCCGAAATCGAGCTTGCCGTTGGTAATGGCGACCACCACCTCCCGCCCCATGATCTGGCGCTTGAGATGGGCGTCGGCGTTGTCTTCGTAGCCGTTATGGCGATACTGGCCCACCGGCTCATGGGGGGCCAGCTTTTCCAACCATACCTCGTAGTCATGATGCAGGCCCGACTCGTCGTCGTTGATGAAGACCGAAGCGGTGATGTGCATGGCGTTGACCAGCACCAGGCCCTCCCGCACCCCCGACTCACGAAGACATTCCTCCACCCGCGGGGTGATGTTCAGGAAGGCCCGGCGCCCAGGCACCTCAAACCACAGCTCCTTGCGGAAGCTTTTCATGACGAGGCTTACTTGCCGGATTTCTGGGCCGGCAGCCCCACCGCGTTGCCGGTGTTGGCCCCGCGCAGGTTGGCACCGGTGAGGATGGCCCCGGTCAGATCGGCCCGTTCCAGATCGGCGCCGGCCAGGTCGGCATCGGCCAGGTTGGCGCCCTTGAGATCAGCGCCGACCAGATTGGCTCCCTTCAGGTTGGCCTTGCCGAGGTTGGCCTTGCCAAGGTTGGCGCCGCGCAGATTGGCGCCGGCCAGGTTGGCCTGAGCGAGGCTGGCGCCGGACAGGTCGATGCCGGCCATGTTGCAGCCAGGGCAGTCCTGGCTCAAGCCCCGGTAGATCAAACGCAGGTCGCGGCCGGCGGCCTGGGCGTCATAGGCCCGCGACGACTCCTGGATCTTGGGGGAAGAGGACTCCACCACCACGTCCGGGGAGACGGCGGCAACCTGCTTCTTGGTCTGCTGCTTGGCGGCCGGCGCAGCGCCGCCGCCAGGGGAGTGCTTGACCCCGGCGGTGACGGTGAAGGAGGAGTTGCCGAACCCGCTTTCGGTGAACAGCCGATACTCCTTGCCCTGCTGGTAGACGTCGTAGCAGATGTTGTCGCCATAGCCCCAGCGCTTGAACTTGATGCAGAGCCTGTCCCCCTCGGTGGACCACCAGCCGTCGTTCTTCTCGTTCCGGCTCTTCACGGCGTAGAGCTTGCCATCCTCGTACATCTCGATGGTGGCTGTCTCGCCGTAGGACTGCATGACAATGGTGTTGTCGGCCACCAGTTCGACCAGCTCGTCGGCGGTCATCTTCTTGCCGTTGGGAGAAGGCCCGTTGGCGCTATCGTCCTTCTTGGCGCCGCAGCCGGCGGTAACGACCACGAGCAGGATCAAAATCAGGCGATACAGGCTGGCTTGAACATTCACGGCTCTCTCCTCTTCCTCTTGAATAGTCGAATCCCAGGCATCGTTCCCGGCGGGACAAAAAAGCGGGCATGATCCACCTGAACCAGCGCCGGGGACGTGTCGCAACCGTCTTGGGCGATACGGACATCGCTGCCTACTATTACTCCAAAATGATGAAGTTGAAAAAGAGAAAAACACCTTGGCGCCGAGAAGATCGGCAAAAGGGCTTCTCGCGGCCTGTCGCCTGAATGCCGGATTGATCCATCTTTTCACTGGCAATATCCCCGGGCACTGTGCTACTTTGCGCAAGGGACATGCGTCCCTGGCAGCCCCGGCCGGGGCGGAATTTTCCACCAAGGGGAAAGAGGAATCTCATGCTGAAGGCCATGCTCGGAACGGACAAAAACCCTGGCCAGTTTCTGATCCGTCTCGCCCTGGGGGTGGTCATGCTGCCCCACGGCGCGCAGAAGGTGCTGGGCTGGTTTGGGGGGCCGGGCTACGCCACCACCCTGGCCCAGTTCGTTGCCTTGGGCTTTCCCAGGTGGGCGGTGCTGCTGTTGATGCTCACCGAACTGGGCGGCGGGTTCTTTCTGCTGATCGGCCTGCTGACCCGCCTCTGGGCGCTGGCCATCGGTGGAGCCATGGTCCTGTGCTTGTGGCTGAACCATGTCCAGCACGGTTTCTTCATGAACTGGTCCGGCCAACAGGCCGGGGAAGGGATCGAGTTCCACATCCTGCTGCTGGCCATCTCCTTGGCCCTGGCCCTTGGCGGGGGCGGCGCGCTCTCCCTGGACCGCAGGCTTGCCGCCAGCCGCGGACGCGCCAGCAGCCTCAGCTTCTAAGCCGCCCCGCCGCTCACTGCACCTTGTGCGCTTCGTTGCCGGCGTAGATGCCCCGCACCTGGTAGGCCTCCTCCAATTCCGCCATCCGCTCCAACAGTTCCTCCTCGCTCATCCCCAATGATTCAGCCAGCTTGGCCGTATCGTACAGCGGCTCCCCGTCGTCGGTGTAGCCGGACGGGGAAAGTTCCGGGAAAAGTTCGCCGGTGGCCATGCTGGAGGCGCCGGCAATCACCTGCCTGACCTCCGGCGGCCCAAACAGCAGGAGCCACTTGACCGCATCGGCCCAGAGGCGGCTGTCCACGGTCTGGCTCCCCAGTACCTCCAGGGCCATGGTCAGGTCCCACTCGTCCTTGAATGTCGTCATGATTGTTCCTCCTGGCGCGTCGCGGCGGGTTCCCCGGCCTCGCTCCGGCGATGGGCGATGATATGCCGGAGCGACTCGATCACCTTGATCGCCTCCCGGCGGGAGCACTGCTCCACTGCGTCACGCCGGTAGTACTTCCTGAGAAAGTTGCGGAAATGGGCCTGGTCCCAGTCCAGTTCCTCCAGCAGGTGGCGGATGTAGTACCGTTGACGGAAGGTGATGCCGTCCGGCCGCTCGCGGAAGTGGCGGCTCTTGGCGAAATGGCGCATCAGCCGGGAGAAGCCGGCCTCGTCCAGATCTTTGGCGGAACGCACTCCTGCCACCCGCTCCAGGGTATCGCGGTACTCCTGGTCGGCAAGGCCCAGTTCCTTCTTGACGATGTGGATGACGGCCAGCTTCTTGTGATCGAGCACCGGCAGGGTCCTCACCCGAGGGCGCGCGCGGCCGGGCTCTCCGCTCCCGCAAGGGCGGAGCGCCCGAGAGGCCGCCCAACCCCCGGCCCAAAAGACTTTGGCTCCATTTTCCGCAACACTATCGCCTCAAGCGCGGGCGCGGTCGAGAATATAAGCCGCGACTGGGCGATGTCAAGCAAGGGCATCAACGGAGCGGCCACTCCTGCTCCCGCTCGGCCACCAGGCAGCAGAAGCGATCCCACTCCACCTCCCGGCCGGAGACAGGGCAGCGCAGTCGCATGGTGCGTTCGGTCAGCCCGATCACCAGCCAATCGCCGCGGCGCGGCCCGGCGTCGATCCGGATCTTCTGGCCCTCGCGGAGAGGGTATGGGGCAAATACCGCGATTCTTTCCATGCTCTCTCCTTTACACCGACGAGGACACGCCCGGGATCGATCCGGACCGCGCTCCTCCTGAACGCTCTCAGGGCAGGTAGACGATCACCGCCCCACTTCGCTCCTTGGTCCGCTTCTCCCAACGGAAGGCAAGGATTGTCCCATCTTGCCGCATCAGCCGCAGTTGCGTCTCTACCACCTCCCGCAACACCGATCCGGCCGGGGAGTGGAGCCCACGGCCGGTGATGACCAGCACGCTCCGCAGACGGTGATGGCGGGCGCGATCCAGAAAATTCGTCAGCCGCAATTCGGCCTCTTCGGCGGTGTTGCCGTGGAGGTCAAGGCTTTCCTGGGGCGGGGGAGCGAGGCGAATCGCCTCCGTAACCGAAAACGGCCCCACCTCTCCGGCCTCCCCCTTTTCAAAGAGGACGCCGGGGAAGTCCTCCTGATCGAGTTGACCGACCAGCAAGGCGGCAAAACCGGGCTCGACCGCCTTCCGCTCACCCGGAAGCATCCGCTCGCCCCCTGTGTCCGCCTCTCCGCGGCCAACCCCGGCTTTCCGTCGTTTGCTCCCCTTGCTCCCCGCCATACGCCTCATCCTCCAGCACATCAGGCAGCCCGAGCCGCTCCGACTTCATCCATGGATATCCTTTTTTTCCCGGACCGGCAAGGAGTAAGGGCGACAATCCGGACCCCACCAGGAAGAGATCAGGAATTTTCCGTAAACCAAAAAAAATGCCCCGCCCGAATCCGCGCCCTCCAAGCCTTTACGCCCCGCGCTGATCCAATTCGGAAAAAAAGGGTGGTTTGCCCGGGAGGTTCTTGTTACTATTTTTGAATTCCACCTGCTGTCCGCACCACGGACAGGCATCAACCCGGCTGCCGCGGCCGGGGCCACCGTGCCGGCAAACCGGATGCGGAACGCATCCACCGGCGCGACCTCGGTACCGATCACACGACAGAGGGATTCGCATGGGAAAAGACCTGCATTTCGTCATCACCAGCGAGCGTGGCCAAACCCGGGCCTTCACCGTCACCCGGGACGCCCTGAAACTGATCGCCGCCTGCTGCGCCTTTATTGTGCTCTTCAGCTGCGCCGGCTGGTTCCTGTTCAGCGAGAATCTGTACCTGCGCCGTCACGCCGCCTCTGTCCAGCAAGAACTTGCCGAAACCACCGCCCTGAACAAGAGCATCCGCGAGGAAGCCGCCCGCCGCGAGCAGGAGCAGCAACGGCTGCTCGACACCACCCTCACCGACCTGCGCCAGAGGGGCCAGGTGATCGAAACCATCCTCAACGCGGTGGGTATCGACCTCGACGTGGAGGAGAGCAGCAAAAACGCCGGCGGCCCCTTCACCATGCAGGACGAAGGCGCCTACGAACGCTTCTCCCTGATGGTGGACAAGCACATCGACATCATCCGCGCCCTGCCCTTGGGTCCTCCCACCCGCGGCACCCTTACCTCCTTCTTCGGCAACCGCATCGACCCGATCAACAACCGGCCCGCCTTCCACAGCGGCGTGGACATCCGCTGCCCGGTGGGCACCAAGGTGACGGCGCCGGCGGATGGCGTGGTGGTCGGCCGCGGCTTCAGCGGCGACTATGGCAACTACCTGGAGATCAAGCACGGCAAGGGCTTCCAGACTCGCTACTTCCATCTGCAAAAGCAGATGGTCAACGAGGGCGACCAGGTTCGCCGGGGACAGGTGATCGCGCTCACCGGCAACTCGGGACGCAGTACCGGCTCGCACCTCCACTACGAGGTCTTCTACCGCAACCGACTGGTCGACCCCACCCGCTTCATTCAGATCCGCTCCCGGATCGCCGCCCATCTCGACCGGCAGCAGGGCGGCTGAGCAGGGCCGCCCAACCGACCCCACCCATCCAACAGGTGACTCCATGAACTTCTTCAAGCGAAACGGCCACGAGATGGACAAGGACGCCGTCACCAGTATCATCGGCGCGGACATGCGGGTGGTGGGCGACATCACCTTCCAAGGCAAGCTCCGTCTGGACGGCAAGGCCGAGGGCAACATCCGCGGCGAGTACCTGATCCTGGGCGAAAGCGGCCAGGTCTCCGGAGACGTGCAGGTCAACACCATGGTCTGCTGCGGCCGGGTGCTGGGCAACGTCCAGGTCAAGAAGCTGCACATGGCCAGCAGCGGCTTCATCGACGGCAAGGTGGAGACCATGGATCTCGAGGTGGAGTCCGGCGCGGTATTGAATGGCGAGATCAAGTCCCGCAGCCAGCAGGAACTGCGGCTGATCCCCGGCTCCGCCGGTCAGGACGAAGAGGACTTCGTCGTCGCCCACAAAGGCAGCGCCGGCGCCGCCGGTTGAGCTGGCCGTGACAATCCAACCCATCGCCATCCGCGACGGCTCCATCCGCCTGGGGCAGTTGCTCAAGCTGGCCGCCCTGGTGGAAACCGGCGGCGAGGCCAAGCTGCGCATCCAGGAGGGCGAGGCGCGGGTCAACGGCGAGGTGGAAACCCGACGCGGCCGACAGCTCGCCGTGGGCGACCGGGTGGAGTTCGGAGGGATTACCCTGGAGCTGATTGCCTCCTGATCCTCCTCCCACTACTGCCCTTCCCCGGCCAGGGCCTTCAAATACGCGTCCCTGGTATCCCGATTGAAACAGACCAGCACCACCCGCTCGATCTCCACATTTTCCGCCAACCCCTCTCTGATCTCCGCCACCGCGATTCTGGCTGCCTCCTGCCTGGGATAGCCGTATACCCCGGTGCTGATGGCCGGAAAGGCCACGCTACGGATGTGGTGCTCGCCGGCAAGCGCAAAACAGGACCGGTAGCAACCAGCCAGCAGTGCCGCCTCTCCCCGATCACCGCCATGCCAGACCGGCCCCACCGTATGGATGACCCAGGCGGCTGGCAGGTTATAGCCCGCGGTGATCCGGGCTTCGCCGGTGGGGCAGCCGCCCAGGCTCCGGCACTCGGCAAGCAGACCAGGGCCGGCGGTCCGATGGATGGCGCCATCCACCCCGCCGCCGCCGAGCAAGGAGTTGTTGGCGGCGTTGACAATGGCCTCCACCGCCAGGTTGGTAATGTCGCCGTCCACCAGCTCGATCCGCCGATCAACTTCCTGACTCATGGCCTCCTCCTGTGAAACGGCGAAACGGGCCGCTCGTCGCTCACCGCGTCGAACAGGGTATTGGAGGGGGTGTCGATGGCAACCTCATTGCCCGGCCCAAGCCGCACCGGGCTCCAGTCCAGGGGAGAATACCAGATCCCGATCTCCATGCCGTCGCCATCCCGGATGATACTGCCCTGATACTGGCTGCGCGGGCTGCGGGTGCGGTTGTTGATCACCTCCATCCAACCGCGCAGGTGGGCGGGGGTCAGCTCCACCGGTTTCCAGAATCCCTGGCGCAACCGGAACTCCGGCCGTACCCCAAGGATGGCCAGGGGGTAGTGCTCCGGGCCACTGTAGTAGTACGTGTAACCAGGCAGCGGCCTGCCCTCCTCCAGTGCCTCGGCCACGGCCAGGCTGCCCCGGAAGGTGACGCCGCTGGCCGGCATGCCGCACCCCGCCATGGCCAGAGCCGCCCAGAGCATCGCCAGCCCATGTCGCATCCGTACCATCATCCTGCCTCCTTTTCGCACCGTGTCCGATTCGGCCGAGCCCTTCCTGCCGGGATGACAAATCGGGCGATCCGGTCTATAAAGAGTGCATCAAATCAATTCCCCGCGCCAAGGACCACCATGCCCAGCCACGACCTGCAAGACGACGCCAGCCCAATTGCCAGCCGCCTTTCCGGCCCTGCCCTGGCAACGCTGCTGCGTGCGGCGGAACGGCTCATCCGCTTCCAGCACGCCATCGGGGTGGAGAGCTATCCCCGCACCGAGGCGTTGACCCGCTTTCTCAGGGCAGAACGCCCCTTGGCGCTGCCCCCTCAGCCGGAACCGGCCACCCGGCCGACTGCGACCCCGGCGCGGCAACCAGCCCCCAGGCCCACGCCCCCGCCTTCCGCCATCGCCACCCCCTCTTCCCTGGATGACCTGGCCGAACAGATGCGCGGCTGCCAACGCTGCCACCTGCACCAAGGGAGGAGCCAGGTGGTGGTGGGCCAGGGCCAGGCCGGGGCCCCGCTCTTCATCGTGGCCGACGGGCCAAGCGGCGAAGACAACCAAAGCGGACTGCCCATGAGCGGCGAGCCTGGCCAGCTTCTGGACAGGATGCTCGGCGCCATCGGGCTTTCCCGGCAGGAGGTCTATCTGACCACCCTGACCAAGTGCCACGGCCCCACCACGCCAAGCGCCGAGGCGGTGGACGCCTGCCTGCCCTTCCTGCTCGACCAGATCGCCAGCGTCGGCCCCAGGGTCATCTGCGCCATGGGCCCGCTCACCGCCCAAAAGCTCCTGCACAGCAACCAGCCCCTCAGCCGGCTGCGCGGCAAGTTTCGCGAGTTCAAGGGGATGCCGGTGATGGCCACCTTCCATCCCGAGTTTCTTCTCGCCAACCCGGAGCTGAAGAAGGCCTCCTGGGTCGATCTTCAGCTTATTCAGAAGAGACTGCAAGAAGGCTAAGCCGCCGCCTCCTGTTTCACAGTCGACAAAACAAGACCTTCAGAACAAAAGAGTACGCCAATGCGGCTGTTTTGTGAATGAGAAAACCCAGCCTCCCTTAATCACCTCCCGCATGTGCCGATTATCGGGTGCAACAAACGCTTGGCTGTGCATCCGTTCACCAGCCTCGCACAACCTAGGGTACACCGACACCAATGCCCACCAATACCTCCATCCACAGAGCCATCGCCAGCGACGCACCGGAAATCGCCATGATGGTTGGCGAACTGCTGACCGATATCATGGACTTTCCGCCGGCTGAAAAGTATGTGGTCTTCATAGGACGCGAACAGGATGATGCGCCGGGCGGTTTCATCGCCCCCTCCGAGAGCCATGCCCTGTATACGGAAGGGGCCTTCGGCATCATGCCGGAGTTGTACGTACGCCCTGTGAGGAATCGCGGATGAGGATCTGGGTGGACGCGGATGCCTGTCCGGCGGTAATCAAGGAGATTTTGTTCCGGGCGGCGGAACGCACCGGGGTGCAGTTGACCTTGGTGGCCAACAAACCCATGCGCATCCCGCGCTCGCGCTGCATCAGCTTCCTGCTGGTGCCTTCCGGTTTTGATGTGGCGGACAACGAGATCGTCAAACGGCTGGACGCCGGCGACCTGGTGATCACCGCTGATATCCCGCTGGCGGCGATGGTGGTGAAACAAGGGGGCCACGCCCTCAACCCGCGCGGCGAATTCTACTCCACCGAGAACATCGGGGACCGGCTCAACATGCGGGACTTCATGGATGCCTTGCGCGCAAGCGGCGTGGAAACCGGCGGCCCTCCAACCCTCGGCCCCAGGGACCGCCAGGCCTTTGCCAACCAACTGGACGCCTTCCTGACCCGGCATGCTCAGAAAGGATAGCCCGGCAGAAGAACTCGCCGCCGCTTACAACCCCTCCGGCGCAAAGGCCACCACCTGCTCGATGCGGCTCGCACCGGTGAGCAGCATCACCAGCCGATCCACCCCCAGGGCGATGCCCGCGGCAGGGGGCATGTCGGCCAGCTCGCTCAAGAACCGCTCCGGCAATGGGCCTGGCTCACGGCCCAGGCCCCGGATCAGCTCCTGCTCGGCAAGAAAACGCCGCCGCTGCTCCAGCGGGTCCACCAGTTCCGAAAAGCCGTTGGCCAGCTCCACCCCGGCCACGTAGAGCTCAAAGCGCTCGGCCACCAATGGGTCATCGGGCGAGAGCCTGGCCAGCGCCCCCAGGCTGGCGGGGTAATCGCAGAGGAAGGTGGGGGTGGCCATGCCCAGGTGCGGCTCCACATACTCCACCAGCACCTCGTCGAAACGGTCCAGAAGCAGCGCCTCGTCCGGGGTGCAGGGCGCGTGACGCCGGAAGGCCTCGGCCACGGTAAGCCGCTCCCATTCGCCATCAAGCGCGATCCGCTGGCCACCCCACTCCATCACGCCATCATGGCCCATGGCCACGGCAAGCTGACGGAGCAGCTCCTCGCACTCCGTCATCAGATGGCGGTAGTCAGCATGGGCTGTATACCACTCCAGCATGGTGAACTCCGGCAGGTGGCGCTCTCCCCGTTCATCGGCGCGGAAGCACTTGCAGAGCTGGAAGATTCTGGGGATGCCGGCGGCAAGCAGCCGCTTCATGCAAAGCTCGGGGGAGGTTTGCAGAAACCACGCCTCGCTGGGAATCGGCACGATGTGGGCCTCGGGGGCGGGTGCCGGGACGCGGATGGGGGTCTCGACCTCAAGATAGTCGCGGTCGATGAAGAAGCTGCGCAGGGCCTCAATGAGAACGGCCCGCTTGCGCAGGCCGTTTACGGGGATCATGGCGGTGGGGTTCGAGGGGAAGGGTTTATTCCTTCACCCGGGTGACGTACTCGCCGGTGCGGGTGTCGATCTGGAGCTTGTCGCCCTCCTCGACAAAGGGCGGCACCTGGAGCACGTAGCCGGTCTGCACGGTGACCGGCTTGGAGTCGCTGCCGCTGGTGTCGCCCTTGACCCACGGGTCGGCCTGGGTGACCACCAGATTGACGAAGTTGGGCAGGGTGACCCCGATGGGCCGACCATTGAACATCAACACCTCCACCTCCATGTTGTCGATGAGAAAGTTGATGGAGTCGGCCAGCTGCACCTTGCTGATCTCGATCTGCTCGTAGTTGGCGTTGTCCATGAAGACCAGGTCGTCTCCCTGGTTGTAAAGGTACTGCATGGTCCGCTCCTCCAGGGCCGCCTTCTCCAGCTTGTCGTTGGAGCGGTAAGTCTTCTCGAAGGCGTTGCCGGTGATCATGTTGCGCAGGCGGCAGCGATAGAGGGCCTGGCCCTTGCCCGGCTTGGAAAACTGGAAATCGGTCATGATGTAGGGCTCACCATCGATCTGCACCTTGAGGCCCTTGCGGAATTCGGAAGCGGCGTACATGTTCTTCTCCTGTGGCGTATATGGATGAGCGGGCGGCGGGCCCGCGATCGGTTCGCCCCGCGCCAAGGCGGGCCGGTTACAGTCACGCGGCCCTTACTACCCGGATTCGCGCATTTTTGCAAGGATGAACTTGCCCTGCCTCAGCCGATCACCTCTTTCTTGGAGATGGCCTCCGCCTTGACCCGGTCCAGCAGGTCGGCCAGGGCCGGCTTGACGTTCTCGCGGATGTCGCCGGCCACGATGAGGAACAGCAGGTCGTCGCCGGGCTGGAAGCGACCGCTCTTGGCCTCGATGACGATGTCGAAGATGCCCTCCCGCTTGAGGAACTCCTGGCGGATCGCCTCGATCTTGGCCAGGTCCGGGGTCACCTCCAGGGCTACCACGTCGCCCTTGGTCTTGCGCGACCACGCCCGCACCGTACCGTTGTGGACCAGCACCATGCCCACGTTCTCCGCAAATCCGGGGTTCTTCTTCATCTCGGCTATGGCCTTTGAGATATCCATGGGTTCCTCCTCTCGTGCTCTTTTGGCTTCGCGCCTATTCGTAATCTCAAAAAAATGTGGCAAGAAAGAGACCTGCCCTCTCCTGCCTGGAAACTCATCCCGTGCTTCAGAATCCTCTTGCTCAGCCCGCCAGCCCCTTGCTCGCCACCTCGTAGAGATCCCGCGACAGGGCTCCCCGCCCAAGAATGCGGGAAAGCGCCGCCCGCATCAACTCCTGACGGGCTGGATCGTACCGTTTCCACCGGCCAAGCCGTCGGGCCAGCCGGGCCGCCACGTGGGGATTGATCGGGTCGAGGGCCATGATCTGCTCGGCCAGAAAGGCGTAGCCGGCGCCGTCCGCCGCATGGAAGCAGAGCGGGTTGGCCCCGGCAAAGGAGCCGATCAACGAGTGGACCTTGTTGGGGTTCTTGATCCTGAAGGCGGGGTGGCCCAGCAGTTCCTTGACCCGGCCGAGCGTCTCCGGCTGGGGGGCAGTGGCCTGGACGCTGAACCACTTGTCCAACACCAGGGTGTCTGCCTGCCATCTGGCGTAAAATTCCTCCACCGCCTGCCGCCGCTCCGGACGGGCCGAATGGACCAGAGCGGTGAAGGCAGCCTGCTGGTCGGTCATGTTGTCGGCCTCGCGGAACTGGGCAAGACAAAGCGCCGCCGCCGCGTCGTCCTCGATGGCGGCCAGGGAGGCCAAGGCCAGGTTCTTGAGTTCCCGGCGGCCCGCCTCGGCCGGGGTGTAGCGGTAAGGCCCGGTTGGTCGGTTGGCGTGGTAGATCTCTTCCCAGAGCGGCCGCAGGGCCAGGGCGAGTTGGCGGCGGGCAAAACGGCGCGCCGCGTGGATCGCCTCCACGTCGATGGTCTCCATCTGCTCGCCCAGGTACTCCTCCGAGGGCAGGGTGAGCAGCAGGGCGAGGAAGGGCTTGTCCTCCCAGCCGCGTCCCTCTTCGAGCAATTGTTGCCAGGCCCCGACAAATTCCTCGCCCAGGGCCAGCGCCCTGCCCTGCCGGAAATCGGCGGCCAGGCCCAGAAGCAGCCGCACGGCAAGCTGCTGCCCCGCCTCCCAGCGGCTGAATGGGTTCGGATCATGGGCAAAGAGAAAGAGCAGCTCCTGGTCGCTGACCTCCCGCACGACCTTCACCGGCGCCGAGAAATCGCGCAGGATGGAGAGGGCCGGCAGTTCGGCGACCCCCTCGCAGACCATGGTTTCCCGGGCTTCCTTCAACTCGAACAGGCTGCGGCCAGCCTCCGCCTCCCTGCCGGGGCAGTTGAGCGGCAACTCGCTGCCGTCGCTGGCCAGAAGCGCCAGACGGATAGGCAGGTGCAATGGCAGCTTCTCCGGCTGTCCGGGCGTGGGCGGGGTGTGCTGGCTCAACTGCAGTTGATATCGCCGGCCCTCCGGATCGTACCCGGTTTGCACCGTGAGCACCGGGGTGCCCGCCTGGCTGTACCAGCGGCGGAACTGGCCGAGATCGCGACCGGAAACCTCGACCATGGCATCGACAAAGTCATTGCAGGTGGCTGCCGCTCCGTCGTGACGGGAGAGATAGAGGACGATCCCGGCCCGGAATTGCTCCGGCCCGAGGAGGGTATGCAGCATGCGGATCAGCTCGGCGCCCTTCTCGTAGACGGTGAGGGTGTAGAAGTTGTTGATCTCGATGTAGGAATCCGGACGCACCGGGTGGGCCATGGGGCCGTTGTCCTCCAAAAACTGCGCATTCCGGAGGAAACGGACGTTGTGGATGCGCTGGACCGCCGCCGAGGTCATGTCGGCGGTGAACTGCTGGTCGCGGAACACGGTGAGCCCTTCCTTGAGGGAGAGCTGGAACCAGTCCCGGCAGGTCACCCGGTTGCCGGTCCAGTTGTGGAAGTACTCGTGGGCCACCACCGCCTCGATGGATTCGAACTCCGCGTCGGTGGCGGTGTCGGGCCGGGCCAGCACGCAGCGGGAGTTGAAGATGTTGAGCCCCTTGTTCTCCATGGCGCCCATGTTGAAGTCGTCCACCGCCACGATCATGTACTGGTCGAGGTCGTACTCCAGGCCAAAGGCCTCCTCGTCCCAGGCCATCGCCCGCTTGAGCGAGGCCATGGCGTGATCGCACTTGTCGCGGTTGTGGTGCTCGACATAGATCTCAAGGGACACCGGCCGTCCAGAGCGGGTGGTGAAGCGGTCGGCGATGCGGGTCAAGTCGCCGGCCACCATGGCGAAGAGGTAGCTCGGCTTGGGAAAGGGATCCTGCCAGGTGGCGGCGTGGCGGCCGTCGCCCAGCTCGCTGCTCTTGACCAGATTGCCGTTGGCGAGCAGCACCGGATACTTGGCGCGATCGGCGCTGATGGTGACGGTGTAGCGGGCCAGCACGTCGGGCCGGTCGCAGAACCAGGTGATCTTGCGGAACCCCTCGGCCTCGCACTGGGTGCAGAACATCCCGCCCGAGCGGTAGAGCCCCTCCAGCGAGGTGTTCTCAGCCGGATGGATCTCCGCCTCGGTTTCGAGCACCAGGCGCTCCGGCGGGTCGAGCACGGTGAGGCGGTCGCTCTCCAGCCGGTATCGCGCCGTGGCAAGCGGCGCGCCGTCCAAGGCGATCCCCAGCAGCCGCAGGCCCTGGCCATCCAGAACCAGAGGCCCACCGGGCGCCCCCGCAGCGGGATTGCGGCGGCAGGCCAGTCGGGCGCGCACCACGGCCCGTTCCTCGTAGAGATCAACGGCCAGTTCCACCGTTTCGATCAGCCAGGCGGGCGGCAGGTAGTCCTGGCGCAGAATGGCCTTGGGCGTGGTCTCGTTCATGCCTCCTCCCGCCTTCCCCTAGCTTCTCGGAATGCGCAGCCGCTGCCCTGTGCGCACCCCGGCATCCTTGCCCATGCCGTTGGCCTGGCGCAGCTCGGCCACGGTGAGCCCGTACCGACTGGCAATGGACCAGGCGGTTTCGCCCTTCTTCACCACATGCGTCTTCGCGGCCGTCAGCTCCGGCGGCTGCTTGGCCTTGCCGGCCGCCGCCTTGGCCTTGCCCTTGGCCGAAGGGACTGGCGCCGGCGGCACCAGATCCAGCCGCGCCACCGACATCTCCGCCGGCACCCGGACGGGATGGCCCTGCGGCACCGGCAACTGGCCGGCATAGACCGAATCGGAGAGCGAGGGGTTGAGGCGGCGAAAGGTGTCCGGATCAATGCCCAGATGGTTGACCAGTTGGCCTACCTTGGCGTGGCTTGGCAGGGCGAGCACCTTGGAGCGCACCGGCGGCTCCATGGCAAGCGGTCCAAAATACTGCTCGTGATGCGTCGCCACCTCTCGGGCGGCCAGGAACTCCGAGTAGAAGTTTCTGGAGGCGAACTTGAAGAGCGGGCTTTCGTACTGACGGAAGATCGCCTCGTAGCCGCCCAGGGCCGCCTTGGCCCGCGCCATGCCGTTGGCGCCGTGGTTGTAGGCGGTCACCGCCAGGGGCCAGCTGCCGAGCCGTTCGTAGTTCTCCCGCAGCAGCCGGGCCGCGGCATGGGTGGCCTGGATGGGGTCACGCCTCTCGTCCACCGCCTGGTTCATGTCCAGAAAACGCTTGCCGGTGGACTGGGTGAACTGCCAGATACCGGCGGCACCCACCTTGCTGTACGCCTTGTAGTTGAAAGAGGACTCCACGTGGGGCAGGAAGGCCAGGTCCTCCGGAACCCCATACCCGCCCAGGATGCGGCGCATTTCCTCCAAATAGGCGCCGGAACGGACCAGCCCTTCCCGAAAGCGCTCCCTGAGCCCGCCCTGGAAGCGAATATTCTCCATGGCCAACCGGAAGTCCTCGGTCGTGGCCCCCTGACCGAACAGCCCCGCCACCCGTTCCTCCTCCGGATTGGTGGGAGGCCAGCCCGAGGCCAGGGTGGAGAGGATGGAGAGGTACTTGGACTTGGCTGCCTCGATCCGCTGCTGGTCGCGGCGGCGCGCCCCGGTCTCCCAGGTGCCCTCCAGCTCCAGCACCTCGTAGACAATGCGGACGTCGCGGCCGTCGTGGATCAGCCCCTGGGTGGTGGGGTAGCGGGTGTAGATGTCGCACCAGAAGGCGACATTGGGCCGGATGCAGTCGTAGACCGGAAAGGGATCGGACTCGGCCCGGGCAGTCCCGGCCGCGATGATGATACAGAGAAGCGCAATGACAAGACGGAGAGCGGGATACATGGCACCGAACACACGCATGGGTTGAAACTCCCGACACGCGGGAGCAATGGCTGATAAAAGGACATTTTATTAATATAGCCTGATTACGTTTCCGCCGCCGCCAAAATCGTACAGGGAGAGGCGCGGACGGCGGATCAAAAGGCCTTGACGAGCAGGCTGATCCCGCTGCCGAGCAGGATGCAGCTCACCAGCCGCACGAAGCCTTGGTGGCTGATCGACAAATGCATCCTGCCGCCCAGCCGCAACGCAAGCAGCTCCACAGGCAGCAGCACCGCGCAGGTGGCCAGCACCGGCCAGGTGTAGTAGCCGGCCAAGGCAAAGGCGGTGATGCGGCAGAACCCGTCGATGACGAAGATGGTGGCCACGGTGGCGCGGAACTGGTTCTTATCCAACTGGCGCAGGGTGAGGTAGACCACATAGGGCGGGCCGCCGGTGCCGAAGAGCGCCCCGATCAGACCACCGAAAAAGCCGGCCGGCGCGGCGTAGCCCCGGCCACCCCGCAGGGCGGGCAGCGGCAGCAGCGCGTAGATCGCGTAGCCGAGGATGAAGAGCGCCAGGGCGATGCTCAGGATCCGGCCGTCCAACATGGCGTGCAACAGCAGGCCGGAAACGATCCCCACCGCCGAGAAGGGCAGGAGCGGCAGCAGGTCTGGCCAGCTGATCAGCCGGCGGTGGGGCAGCCCCTGGCTGGTGGAGGCGATCCAATCGAGCAGAGCGATGATCGGCAGGATCTTTGGCACCGGCAGAAAAAAGGCGAGCAGGGGTACGGCGATCAGGGCCGAGCCGAAGCCGGCGATGCCGCGGATGAAGTAGGCAAAGAGCAGAACGCCGACCGACCAGGCGATCTGCATCGGTTCAAGGGAGGGGAAGGGCATGGGGAGCGCGGTCACAGTGGATGTTTTTTGGTGGCAAAGGCGCCGAGTCTCTGGTAGAGCCGGATTGTAGCCGCCCCAGGGCTTGCAAACCACATAAAACAGAAGACAGGAGTCAGAATTCAGGAGGAATCGACCACGGAGACGGCACGCATCAAGGCCGAAGCGCCCCCCGGTTGACCCTGGCTGGATCAGAGGGGATCGTCAACCGGAGTTGTCAATGCCCCCCTTCAATGCTGACCCCCGACCTCTGCATTCCCCCCCAAGGAGCCTCCATGTACACCCCCATCGTCGGCACCCTCGGTTATGTGCTCTCCCCGGATGGCGCCAAGGTTCTCCTGGTCCATCGCAACGCCCGCCCGCACGACGCCCATCTGGGCAAATATAACGGCCTTGGCGGCAAGATGCGCGCCGACGAGGACGTGCTCGCCTGCATGGTACGGGAGATACGGGAGGAGGCTGGCATCGAGTGCGAGGAGGTGGTGCTGCGCGGCACGGTCAACTGGCCTGGTTTCGGTCCCAAGGGCGAGGACTGGCTTGGCTTCGTCTTCCGCATCGACCGCTTCCGGGGCGAACCGTGGAGCCAGAACGAGGAGGGCTCCCTGGCCTGGCACCCCATCGATTCCCTGCATCTCCTGCCCATGTGGGAGGGAGACCGCTACTTCCTGCCGTTGGTCTTCGACCACGACCCCCGCCCCTTCCACGGCCACCTGCCCTACAAGGACGGCCGCCCCCTGAGCTGGCAATGCACCAGGCTCTGAACGCCGGCGACGGTTCCCCTGGCGCCGGAAGCATCCGTGAATACTACTGGACAAAACTCGCCATTTCCATGCACAGTAGGGTGGTGAAACCATGCTTTCCCGCGCACCCGGATCGAGGCCAAGGCCATGTCGATGATGCCCCTGAGAATCCTCCTGCTGACCCTGGCGCTGCTGCTCCCCTCCCGGGCTGGCGCATTGCCCGCCCCGGTGACCCTGGTGTCCGAGCAGGGAGAGTATCCGCTCGGCAAAGCGCTGGAGTTGCTCGTTGATTCCGACCACTCCCTCACCATCGAGTCCGCGGCCTCCCCAGCGATGGCCGAACGCTTTACCCCCTCCGCCAAGAACTCCCCGTCCTTCGGCTTCAGCAACTCCGTGCTCTGGGCGAGGTTCACCCTTGAAAACCGACAAACGGAACACGTCCAATACTATCTGGAGGTTCAGTATCCAGTCCTCGACGACCTGACGTTATATGTCCCGACCCCGGAGGGCGGCCATCTCGCCTTGCAAGGCGGGGATCACCACCCCTTTTCCTCCCGGGCCATCCAGTTCCGCAACCCGATCTTCCCAATCAAACTGGCGCCGGGCCAACAGCAAACCTTCTACCTGCGCTGCGAGACGACCAGTTCCCTCACCCTGCCGCTGGTCCTGCACTCTCCCTCCTGCCTGGCCGGCCACATCAGCACCACCCAGACCATGCTGGGGCTCTACTGCGGCATCCTTCTGGTGATGATGCTCTACAACCTCTTCATCTACATCAGCATCAGGGAAGCGACCTACCTGCACTATGTCTTCTTCGTGGCCAGTTTCCTGCTCTTCCAGTTGAGCCTCAACGGCATGGCCTTCCAGTACCTGTGGCCCGATCACATCTGGTGGGCAAACGCCAGCGTTCCCTTCTTCATCTTCCTCTCCTATGTGTGGGCCGGATTTTTCACCCGCTCCATGCTGGACACCGCCCGCAACGTGCCCAAGCTCGACTGGTTGCTCAGGGCCTGCATCATGGTGGCGATCCTCGGCCTCTTCGTCTCCCTGTTCGCCGGTTACGGCCTGGCCATCAAACTGGCCACCGTGCTGGTGCTCACGGTGTGGGTTCACATCGCCAGCGGCTTCCTCTGCATGCGGCAGGGCTACCGGCCGGCCATCTACTACTTTATCGCCTGGACTGTCTCCCTGGTGGGCATGAGCGTCTACGCCCTCAAGTCGTTCGGGCTGCTGCCCCATGTCTTTCTCACCCAGTGGGGCATCCAGATCGGCTCGGCCTGGGAGGTGATCCTTCTCTCCATGGGCCTTGCCGACCGCTTCTATCTGATGAAGCAGGAAAAGGAACAACTCCAGGAGGAAAACGCCCGCACCATGGCCAAGGCCCATACGGAGCTGCAACGATCCTTCCATCAACTGGAACGATTCAAGCTGGGCCTCGAAACCATGGTGGAGGAACGCACCGCCGATCTCAAACGGATCAACATCGAACTGGCCGACGAGGCCATGAAACGTCGCCAGGCAGAGGCCCGCGCCGAGGAGGCCAGCAAGGCCAAATCCCACTTCCTTGCCTCCATGAGCCACGAGATCCGCACTCCGATGAACGCCATCCTCGGCATGACCGGCCTGGCCCTCAAAAACGCGCCCACGGACAAGCTGCGGCAGCAGCTCGCCATTATCCAGGACGCCGGCAAGTCGCTGCTCGGCCTGATCAACGACATCCTGGACTTCTCGAAGATCGAGGCGGGCCGCCTTGATCTGGAGTGCGTCAATTTTGACCTGCGCGAAACCCTGGAGGGAATCGCCGACCTCTTTGGCGCGCAGGTTTCCGAAAAAGGGCTGGAGCTGCTCATCACCGTGGATCCAGGCCTCCCCTGCGCCATGAGCGGCGACCCGCTGCGGCTGCGGCAGATCCTGATCAACCTGGTGAACAACGCCATCAAGTTTACGGAGCAGGGCGAGATCAGCATCTCCGTCTCCTGCCAACAACTGAAAGAGGACAGCGCCACCGTGGAATTTGCGGTGCGCGACACGGGCAGCGGCATCAACCACGAGCAGATCAGCAAGCTTTTTGGGGCCTATACCCAGGCGGAGAGCTCCACCGCGCGGCTATACGGCGGCACCGGCCTGGGGCTCGCCATCAGCCGCGAGCTGGTCACCCTGATGGGCGGCGAGATCAGCGCCGAAAGCAGGCCAGGCCAAGGCAGCACCTTCCGATTCACCCTCCGGCTGGCCTTGCAGCCGAAAGCGTTGCAAATACCCCTGGCTCTGCCCTACCCCGGGCTCAAGGCGCTTCTTGCCGTGCAGAATCCGGCGCTCAAGGAGAGCCTTTCCATTACCCTGGCCGGCTTTGGCTGCCAGATAGACGCGGTCGCCACGGGAGACGAGCTTGCCAGCGTCCTGCTTGCGGGGACGGAACCCCCTCATGAACTGCTGATCCTTGACTGCGGCCTGCCGGGTCTTGAGCTGCCCCACTTCCTTGCCCGTCTCGGCCAACCCGACACCCCTCCCTTGCCGGTGGTGCTGCTCGCCCCAGCCAACCGGGAACCGCTCCCTGGGGAATTCCTAGCCGCCTCGGCCACGCTTCTCCACAAACCGGTGAAGGGCTCGCGGCTTTTCGAGGAGATCCGTCGCCTCCTTGGCACGGAAGAGACCAATGCCCCCGAGGAGGCAACGGCACCCGCCGATCCTTCTTCCGCCCCGCAACCCCTGGCGGGGCGCAAGGTGCTGCTGGCCGAGGACGACCCGGTCAACCAGCGGGTGATAAGTCAACTCTTGACAAACCATGGGATTCTGGTTGATATAGCCGCCAACGGTCAAGAGGCCATCAACGCCCTTTTGGCGCGCCGCTACGACGCGGTACTCATGGACGTTACCATGCCGGGGATGGACGGCCTGGCCGCCACCCAGGCCATTCGGAAAAACCTGAAGCTGGACATTCCGATCATCGCCGCCACCGCCAATGTGGTGCAGGGTGACCGCGAAGCATGCCTGGCCGCCGGGATGAACGACTACCTGGGCAAGCCGATCGAGGAAGAGGCCATGCTGGCGGCCCTCAGCCGGTGGATCCCCACCGGGAACGGCTGAGCGGTATCCATGGGTTCCGGTTGGCTCCGCCCCAGGCAAACACCCGCGGGACCACCTGTCCCATAACCGTGAACCCAAGCACGCAAGAAGGCAGGCACAGATCCCGTTGCCGAGCCCGCACCGCTGCCCATGAAACCCGCCGACCTCGAAGCCCTCTCCACCATCAACCAGCTGGTCGATGCCGCCACTGCCGCCTTTGGCGCCAAGCCCTCTCTGGGCCTGGCCGGCGAGACCCCGCTCAGCTTTGAAGAACTGCGGCGCCGGGTGCTGCTGCTGGCCGCCCAACTGCGCGAGTTGGGGGTGAAGCGGCATGACCGGGTCGCCATCCTCGCGGACAGCTCGCCCCAATGGGGCATCGCCTATCTGGCCGCCATGCGGCTCGCCGCCACGGCGGTGCCGATACTCCCCGACTTTCCCGAGGCGGATATCCGCCACATCCTCGCCGAGACCGAGGCAAAGGTGCTGTTCACCAACCAACGTCAGCTGGAAAAGCTCTACGAGCTGGCCGGCGGCCGGCTCAAGACGATGGTCACCCTGGACGACGCCACCGACCCGAACCGGCAACTGCCTGTGACCACTTTTTCCGATATGCTGGCAAGCGGCGCCGCCCTGCCGGAACGAAAACGCGAACTGCCCCCTGACCCGGCCCACCCCGAGGACCTCGCCTCCATCATCTACACCTCCGGAACCTCGGGCCACTCCAAGGCGGTGATGCTCAGCCACGCCAACCTCCTGCACAACGCCCGCTCCACCATCGCCATCTTCGAACGCGAGCGGATCGTGGACTGGACCTTCCTCTCCATCCTGCCCATGTCCCACGCCTACGAGTTCACCGCCGGCTTTCTGGTGCCAATCGCCACCGGCTCCCGCGTGGTCTACGCTGGCAAGATCCCCACCCCTTCCATCCTGGAACGGATCTGCCGGGAGGCGCGGCCGACGGTGATCTGCATGGTGCCGATGGTGATGGAGAAAATCTACAAGAAGAAGGTGCTGCCCGCCATCAGCCGCGGCCTGACCGCCAAGGCTATGCGGCTACCACTGGTGCGCGGCCGCATACTCCGAGTCATCGGCAACCGAATCAAGTCCTTCTTCGGGGGCAGGCTCAAGGTGGTGGCCATCGGCGGCGCGCCGCTCAACATCGAGGTGGAACGCTTCCTGGCCCACTCCGGCTTCCCCTACCTGGTTGGCTACGGCCTTACCGAGGCCTCGCCGCTGGTCAGCGCCGGGCCTTACCACGATGTCGCCATCCCGCTCGGTTCGGCGGGCAGACCGGTTCGGGACGTAACGGTACGCATCGCCCACCCCAATCCGGAAACCGGCCTGGGAGAAATACTGGTCAAGGGCCCCAATGTCATGCAGGGCTACCGGGACAACCCCCAGGCCACCGCCGAAACCCTGCTGCCGGGCGACTGGCTCTCCACCGGCGACCTGGGGCTCCTGGATCAGCAGGGCTATCTGTTCATCAAGGGGCGTTCCAAAAGCGTCATCGTGCTCTCCCACGGCGAAAACATCTACCCCGAGCCCATCGAGGAGAAGATCAACACCTTCCAGCACGTGGTGGAATCGCTGGTCATGGAGCACGACAACCGTCTGATCGCCAAGGTCTACCTGGACTACGAGTTGATCGACGCCGAAACCAGAGGCAAGAACCAGCAGCAGCAGAAGGAGCATATCGACGCCATCCTCGGCTCCATCAAGGCGCAAGTGAACCGCCAGCTGCCGCTCTATTCACAGCTCGCCTCAATCAGCGAACACCGGGAGCCGTTCATCAAAACCGCCACCCACAAGATCAAACGTTACCTGTACACCACTGCGCCTTGACCGCCACCAAACTACCAGGAGAAAGAGCCATGAAGAAACGCATCGCCCTTGCCGCCGCCCTTGGCGTCCTTGCCGCCAGCCCCGCCTTTGCCTCGGGCTATCGCATCCCGGAGCAATCCATCAACTCCACCGCCCTGGCCAACGCCTCGGTGGCGTACACACCCAACGCGGACGCCAGCTACTACAATCCCGCCAATATGAGCTGGCTGGACAAGGCGGCCCAGGCCGAGGCAAGTCTCACCTGGATCCAGCTGACCAGCATCGACTACACCGACAGCGCAGTGGCCAGCCGGAATGGCTCCTCCAAGGACGAGGATTTCGTGCTCCCCAACCTCCATCTGGTTTCGCCTTATTACGGGAACAACTGGCGTTTTGGTCTGTCGGTGATCTACCCCTACGGGCTGTCCAAGCAGTGGCCCAGTGGCTTTGCCCGCACCTCCGCCGAGGAGTTCACCCTGCGAACCTATGAGATCAATCCCACTGTCTCTTACAAGGTCAACGACAAGTTCTCCCTGGGCGGCGGCGTGCGGGTCATCTACTCCGAGGGCAAGGTGAAGAGCAACGGCAGCGTGCCGGCAACCTCGGTGGGCGGGAGCACGGTATACTCCACCATCGCCCGGGACATGGACGGCGACACCACCGAGTACGGCTACAACCTAGCCGCCACCTTCCGGCCGGTGGAAAACCTCTCCTTCGCAGCCACATACCGCTCCAAGGTTGACCTGGACATCGACGGCGACGCCGTCCTCTCCGCCTCCCAAGGCTTTCTGGCCACCGGCACTCCGGTTCCCGCCCTGGCTGCTGCCGCCTACTCCGGCGGAGCATCGGTCAGCGTACCTGCACCGGCGGTGCTGAGTCTTGCTGTCTCCTATACCTGCAACAACGGCAAGACCACCGCCGAGTTCGCCTATGACCAGACCTACTGGGACGCCTACGAGCAACTGGACTTCAACTACGCCTCGGCCCTGAGCAATCCGGTGCTGATCGCCGCCTTCGACAACGCCAAGCCCAAGAACTGGGACAACTCCGACGCCTTCCGCATCGGCCTGAGCCACAAGCTCACCGACCAGTGGACCATCATGGCCGGCTTCGCCATCGACAGGAACCCGGTGCCGGACCGGACCCTTGGCTTCGAGCTGCCCGACTCCGACGCCAAGATTTACTCCTGCGGCGTGCGCTATCAAGCTACGCCGAACCTGAACCTGGGCGCGGCCTACCTCTTTGACGACAAGGAGAGCCGCACCGTCAGCACCAACCTCAACAGTGTCAACGGCACCTTCGAGGACGCTGGCGCCCACCTGCTCACTGCCGGCCTCCAGTACCGGTTCTGATCCTGCCCATGTCCGAGCATCCAACAGACACGGCCCAACGCGAATATCCCCCGGACGTCCACCACCTCAGGCTGGACGGCCGGGAGATCTTCCTGATCGGCACCGCCCACATCTCCCGGGAATCGGTGGAGCGGGTGCGCGAGGTGATCGGGGCCGAGCAGCCGGACTGCGTCTGCGTGGAACTGGACGAAAAGCGCTACGAGGCGCTGGCCAAGCGCAAGAGTTGGGAGCTGCTCGACCTGCGCGAGATCATCCGCAAGAAACAGCTGGCCACCCTGCTGGTCAACCTGGTGATGGCCGCCTACCAGAAGAAGCTGGGCGATCAGATGGGGGTGATGCCCGGCGCCGAGTTGTTGGAAGCGGTGCGGGAGGCCGAGAAGCACCACATCCCGGTCTCCCTCTGCGACCGGGACGTGCGGGTCACCCTGCGCCGGGCCTGGCGCTCCACCTCTTTCTGGCGCAAGAACTACCTGATGGCCACCTTGCTGACCAGCATGTGGGAGGAGACCGAGGTCACCGAGGAAAAGCTCAAGGAACTCAAGGAGAGCGACGCACTCACCGAGCTCTTGAACGAGCTGGGCAGCGCCATGCCGGAACTCAAGCAGGTGCTCATCGACGAGCGCGACACCTTCCTGGCCGAGAAGATCAAGGCCTCTGCCGGCAAACGGCTAGTGGCGGTGGTGGGCGCCGGCCATGTGAACGGCATCCGCCAAGCGCTGCTGGAGGATCGCAGCCACCGCATGGAGGAGATCAACCAGATCCCGCCGCCTTCCAAAATCGTGGAAGTGCTCGGCTGGGCCATTCCCACCGCCATCGTGGCGGCCATGGTGGTGATCGGCTACCGCCATGGCGCGACGGTGGCCGGCCAGAACCTGCTCATCTGGGGGCTTGCCACCGGGATTCCCGCCGCGCTGGGAGCGGCGCTGGCTCTGGCCCATCCGCTCACCATCCTCGCCGCCCTCATTTCGGCGCCCGTCACCACTCTGCTGCCGGTGCTGGGCGTCGGCCACGTCACCGCTGTTGTCCAGGTCATGCGGCGCCCCCCCCTGGTCATCGAGTTCGAGCGTCTCTTCGACGACATGGCCTCACTCACCGGCTGGTGGAAAAACCGCCTGCTCCGCCTCTTCCTCGCCTTCTTCCTGCCCAGCATCGGCGCGGTGCTGGGCATGTGGTTCGGCGGCGGCAAGATCATCGCCAACCTCTTCTAAAGGGCAGACCCCATGAACCCCAAATACTATGTCTCCGGCAAGCAGGCGCACCATCTCCGTGGCCTTGGCCACCACCTCTCGCCGGTGGCCATGCTCGGCAAGGAGGGGATCACCGAGAACCTGCTCTCCCAGGTGGAGGCGGTGCTGGCCGCCCATGAGCTGATCAAGGTGCGCATCCAGGATGGCTGCCCCTATGACCGCGCCGAGGCGGCCGAGCTGCTGGCCGAGAAAACCAGGAGCCGCATCGCCCAGATCATCGGCAAGGTCTTTCTCCTCTACCGCGAGAACAAGGACCTTGCCGCGGAAAAGAAGATCGCGCTGCCGGCCAAGAGTGGGGCCACGACGCCGGCAAACCCCAAGCCCGCCTCCCCGCGCAAACCCAGAACCAACGCCAAGGCTCCCGCCTGCGCCTGCAAGCCGGAAGACAAACCCGCCA
>JBMONS010000019.1:0-12023 GCA_049323635.1 Thermodesulfobacteriota bacterium | reverse complement strand
CTGTGGTCCAGCGCCTCCGGCGTTGTACCGAGGTGATTACCTCGAAATTACTAGTCTTTGACATAGTCGTACCCCTAGTCGTTATTTAGCATACTAGGGTGTCCGGTTCAATTGGGGTCAACTACAGTGGTAGTAGGCAGCCGCCTGCTCGAAATAGCCGCCCTCCTGAAAGACAACGCCGAGATTGATATACGCCTTGGCGTAATCCGGATCGAGCAGCAAGGCCCGTCGGTAGCTTGCCACGGCCTCGTCCAGTTTCCCGCGTTCCTTGAGCATATTCCCGTGGCTGATGCACGCCTCGACACTGTTCGACACGACCGCACTTGTCATCTTGCTGAACTCCCGGAAAAGAATTATCCCTCGCCACAAAGCCCCATCGGCTTCCGCCTCTTCACGGCTTGCAACTTATGGACCAACCCCATCCCGGTGGTGCGCCCAAGGGCTTCAGCCACCACAACAATATGATATTACGAACAATAAACTTGCAGGCCGCATAAAGCCCGCGCGGATCGCCCCGCCCCCTCAAGGAAATATTTGCCGGGTGCCTTGCAGGAGAGGCGTGACACAGCATACTACGGCCGACGATTAGAAAAGCTGTCCGGCCGGAGGCGCACTCCTCGTATCGACTTCAGAGGCCGGGCCTTCTCCTCCTCCAAAACCCTTGCATATACAAGGCATACCGAGGTATAGAAGGGGAAAATCCTGAAAATATCAAACGTGTAACCGGCTCATGGGGCCGCCCCCTCGAACACCCGGAATGCCCAAAGGGTTTAGTGGATATCACTGAACCCTTTTTTCGTTCAGAGCAGCCTCACGTGCAATCACCGACCACACCCTGAACCCAGATGCTTTCCGCCACCAACCGCCCCATGTATCTCTTCCTTGCCGTGCTCACCGCCGCCGCCATGGTCGGGTTGCAGGGCTACACCATCCTCTTCAACAACTACGCGGTGGAGACCGTCCGGCTGGAGGGGGTGCATGTCGGCCTGATCCAATCGGTCCGGGAAGTCCCCGGCCTCCTCGCCCTCACCGCCATCTATCTCCTGATGGTCCTGCGCGAACACCGCCTCGCCGCCCTTGCCATCGCCCTGCTGGGAATCGGGGTCGGACTGACCGGGCTCTTCCCCTCCTTTGGCGGCGTGGCCGCCACCACCCTGATCATGAGCTTCGGGTTCCACTACTACGAGACGGTCAACCAGTCGCTGACCCTGCAATACTTCACCACCCATCAGGCACCACTGGTGATGAGCCGGCTCCGCAGCCTGGCGGCCATGGCCAGCATCCTCTCCGCCGGCCTGATCTGGGGCATGGGATTCGTGCTCGGCTATCGCGCCATGTTTATGGTGATCGGCGGGATGGTCTTCCTGGCCGGCCTCTGGGCCAGCTTCCAGGATCCGAGCCATGCGGCGATCCCTCCCCAGCGGCTCAGGATGTTCCTCAAGCGCCGCTACTGGCTCTACTATCTGCTGACCTTCCTCTCCGGCGCCCGACGGCAGATCTACATGGTCTTCTCCATGTTCCTGCTGGTGAAGGTGTTCCACTTCTCGGTGCAGGCGATCACCCTGCTCTTCATCATCAACAACCTGCTCAACTGGCTGATCAACCCGCTGATCGGCCGGGCCATCAACGCCTTTGGCGAACGCACCCTCTGCACCGTCGAGTACTGCGGGGTGATCCTGGTCTTTCTCACCTATGCCTATTCCTCGTCCAAATGGATGGTGGCCGGGATGTACATCCTCGACTACATCCTCTTCAACTTCGCCGTGGCCATCCGCACCTACTTCCAGAAGATCGCCGACCCGCAGGATATTGCACCCTCCTCGGCGGTGGGGTTCACCATCAATCATATCGCCGCCGTCTTCCTGCCCGCCCTGGGCGGCTATCTCTGGATGCTGGACCGCCGTATCCCCTTCCTCATGGGCGCCGGCCTGGGGTGCGTCTCGCTGGCGCTGGCCCAATGCATCCGGGTGCCGGCCCAGCAGGCTCCGGCGGAGGCCCAGGCGTGAATCCCTTGACGGCCACCAGGAGAAGACACGGATGATCCCATGGCAGCTGCTGGACAGCGCCCCGGTGCCCGATGGCGGCGCTCCGCTTACCCTGTATCGCCGGGGCGAGGAATTTTCCATCCGGGTGGGAGGGTACGAACTCATGAACAGCAGGCTTCATGGCTCGGAGGACGCCCTGGCCGAAACGACCTGCGACCGGCTGGGCGCGCGGCCGGCTCCCTTGCTGCTGATCGGCGGCCTGGGCATGGGCTACACCACGGCGGCGGCCCTGCGCCGGCTCGGCAGCCAGGCCAGGGTGGTTGTGGCGGAGCTGGTGCCTGCGGTGATTGCCTGGAACCACGGCGTGCTCGGCGCGCTTGCCGGCCATCCTCTGGATGATCCACGGGTGTCGGTGCGTGAGATCGATGTCGCCTCCCTGCTGCGGGAAGAGGCCCTGGCCTACGACGCCATCCTGCTCGATGTGGACAACGGCCCCGAAGGGCTGACCCGCCCTGGCAACGACTGGCTCTACAGCCACGCCGGCCTGACCGCCGCCCGCGCCGCCCTTGCCTCCACAGGCATCCTGGCCATCTGGTCGGCCAGCGCCGCGCCCGCCTTTTCCAAGCAATTGCGAAGGGCCGGCTTCTCGGTGACCGAACTGCCCTGCCGGGCCCGCGGCCGACAGGGGGGCAGCCGCCACATGATCTGGCTCGCCCAGAAAAACGGCTAGCCTGCCCGGCGCGCCCCCGCAATGCGGCACCCCTTCCCGCACCATGACCTGCACATCGCCCTGAACCGCCAGGGCGGCCGGCGCTATGTCAAGTCCAGCCACCCGGTGCGCCACGGCCTCCATACCGAGGTGCGGTGTGGCGATTTCCTGCTGCACTACAACCTGAAGGGGCAGATCAAGACCATTGCCGGCCTGGGAGAGAGCTGGCCGCACCCGTCGGAGTGGCTCAAACGGGGCCTGGGCAACCACTGGGTCTACTACTCCACCGGCGACTACTACAACGGCGTGGTCGATCTGCTGGGCGAGTACTACCTGCCCTGCCCGAGCTACCCCACCAACCGTCTGCACCGGGAAGACCCCTTTGTCCGGCCGGCGGTCCGGGAGGCCATCGCCTTGGCCGCCAGCTTGCCCGTTGCTTTTAGCGATCTGCGCGCCGGCCTCGCCCCGAAAACGGCGGCGCCCGAGCTGCTCGCCTTCCTGGAGCAGGCGGAGCGCCAGACCATGGCCCACCTGCGGCAGGAGACGGAGCGGCTCGAAGCGATCCTGGCCGCGCCGATCACCGTGCTGCCGCCCGACTGCCGCCATGTCGATTACGAGGTCATCCCGCTCATCCTCAGCGAGGGCTGCCTCTACAACTGTGGCTTCTGCTCGGTCAAGGCGCGCACCCCCTTCCGGGCACGGAGCCGGTCGGAGATCGCCGCCCAACTCCAGGCATTGAAGGACTTCCTCGGGCCGGAGCTCGTCAATTACAATGCGCTATTGCTGGGCCAACACGACGCGCTGGCAACGGAGGCGGAGACCATCCTCTGGGCAGCGGCCACCGCCTACGACACCCTGGAAATCGCCGCCGCCTGGATGCGGGAGCCACGGCTCTTCCTCTTTGGCAGCGTGGATTCCTTCCTGGATAAGCGGGATGATTTCTTTGCGGCCCTGGAGCGATTGCCCTGGCAGGTTTATCTCAATCTCGGCCTGGAATCCTTTGACCAGCCGACCCTGAGTCTGCTCCAAAAGCCGGTGTCCGTGGCCAAGGCGCAGGAGGCGTTTGCGAGGCTGACCGCGTTGAACCGGCGGCTGACCAGGGTGGCCATCAGCACCAACTTCCTGCTGGGGGAGACGCTGCCGGCCAGCCATTTCCATTCCCTGGCGAACCTGCTTGCCGAACAGTCCCAGAGCCTCACCAGCAGGACGGCCATCTACCTCTCGCCGCTGCTAAGCGAGGCCTCCAATCCCCGGCTCCTGCTCGAGCAGTTCCGCAAACTCAAGCGGATCAGCCGGGCCGAGACCTTCCTCTACCTGATCCAACGCCTCTAGGATGCCGCGCCTTTACGCTGGCCAGCCGACAACGACCCGGGTATTCTGAAGAAAAACAGCGCAAGGGAGGAAGATGACCATGCCGGAGAGTTGCCCGATCTTTTCGCCGGACCTGTCACAGATGGACGAGGTGCGGCTGCGCCCGGCCAAGGCGGTGGCGGGCTCCCCGGAGGCAATGAGCCTGGCCCGGGAGGAGGCATCCCGCCGCTTTGCCGAATACCTGCTCATCTCCTGGTACGACCGGGACCGGGACTTCGAATCGCCGCCCAACACCACCGAATGCCCGCACGCCTGCGAAAAAAACGGCTACATCCTCTATGCCCTCAGCCATGGCGCCAGGCTGAAGGTGGATGTGGAGGATGGGCGCTTCGTCTTTTTCTTCACCCCGGTGGAGTGGTGATGCGCCCTTTTGCTCTGAGACACGGGGGCAATCCGTTTATCCGGCCATCTCCACCCGATTGCGCCCCTTGTCCTTTGCGGCGTAAAGGGCGCTGTCCACGCGGCGGATCAGCTCCACCGCGCCCTCCCCATCCTGGAACTGCGCCACTCCGAAACTGGCGGTGATGGCAATGCCCTGCCCGCCATAGGAGATGTCCTTTTGAGCCTCCAAGGCCAGGCGAAGCTTCTCGGCCACCTGCCCGGCCTGGGCCAGGTCGCAATCAG
Source organism: Thermodesulfobacteriota bacterium (assembly GCA_049323635.1). Taxonomy (GTDB): domain Bacteria; phylum Desulfobacterota; class Desulfobulbia; order Desulfobulbales; family Desulfurivibrionaceae; genus JBMONS01. Next base: position 7,334 of record JBMONS010000019.1, on the reverse strand, counting down.
GCAGCAGGATCAGGAACTCCTCGCCTCCCCAACGGAAGAACATGTCCGCCTCGCGGATCAACGACCGCACCGTGCCAGCCATGGCCTTGAGCACCAGATCACCAGCCGGATGGCCGTGGGTGTCGTTGATGATCTTGAAGCGGTCCAGATCGAGCATGATCGCCGCCAAAACCCCGCCCCGCCGCTTGGCCAGGCGAACCGCCTGCTCGAACAGCATGTCGAAGGCCTGTCGATTAGCCGCGCCGGTGAGTTTGTCGGTGGTGGCCATCTCTTCCAGCCGCTGCTGGTAGCGGCCAATGGTGAGATTGACCAGAAAGAGCACGACGGCGGTGACCACCAGGCTGACCGCCAGATTGCCCAGCAGGGTCGAAAGGATTCGCGCCTCGGAGGGATCGTCCTCCTGCTCCACCAGCAGGTACCAGCCGAACTCGGACACCAGTCGGCTGTTCAGGTAGACGGTCTTGCCGTCCTCCTTGTAGGTGAAGGAGGAACTGGGGCAGGTGAGCAACTGGGTCGCCTGGCTCGCCAGCCCCTTCACCTGCCGCAGGTTTTCAGGCCCCTTGAAATGGGCGCTTCGCAGAGTGATGTTCCCCTGACGATCGACAAAATAGACCCTGCGGCCGTAGCGCTGCTGGTAGGTGTCCACCATATCCCGCACCGCGCTCACCGCCAGGCCAACGCCGGTGACGCCGATGTATCTGCCCCGATAATCGAAGACCCGGTAGTTGATGAAGATGGTCAGGGAACCGCGGTCGGCAGTGTCGGCATCCACGTTGATCTCGTAATCGTTGTGGAGGCCTCGCACCCGAAAGTACCACTTGTCCTGGGGATCCGCCTCGCTGACCCGTTTCAGCACCCCGGAGGGGTGATAATATTTGCGGGTCTTCTCCGAAACGAAGAAGCTGGTCACCGTGCCGTACCGCTTCTGGATCTCCTCCAGATAGCGGACGATCGGTTCCTCCTCCCGTTCGCCGGAGATGACCCAGTCGCGAAGAAAGGTATCCTGGGCCATCAGGGAAGAGATGAAGATGGGACGCAACAGATCCCGCTGGATCTCCGAGTAGATGTTGTCGCTGGTCAGGGGCAGGGTGGTTTCGGCAATCTGGCTGGAAAGAGAGTCGTGGGCGACATAGTAGCTGACCAGACAGGTGGTGATGAAGCCAAACAGCAACAAGGCGGTCAACATCCCCACGAAACGCATCTTCCGACTCTTCATCACGCCTCTCCCCCCGACTCGCCTTGCCGCTGGTCGCTGGTCACCAGGCGACCACGTTGACCTGGGCCGGCCCGCGCTGGACAGTGCGCTGGTACTCCACCGCCGGCGCACCAAAGGCCATGGCATAGCCGATGACGTGGTTCTCCGGGATGCCGAGCCTGCCGGCGATCTCCGGACAGGTGGACAGAGCCATCATGAAGATGCCATCCCAGACGGTGCCAACCCCGTGGTCATGGGCCAACAGTTGAAAGGTGGTCAGGGCGATGAGGGTGTCCTCCCGAGGGCAGGGAGCATCCGCCGGCGCGCTGGTCACAAGCAGGTGTGGCGCCCCGCGGAAAAGGATGTCCTTGCCTTCCTGGAACCAGGCATTGACCACCCATCCCAGGTATCTCGCCGCCAGGCCCTCCTGGGGCAGGCCGCCTTGCTCCTTCAGCGTGGCCAGCCGGCTCAACAAGTGGTCCCGCAGTCGATGGAGCACCGCCCGCTCCCGCACCACGGTAAAGAGCACCGAGCGGTTGTTGACCCCGGTGGGGGCATGACAGGAAACCTCCAACAGCTCGTCGATCAGGGCGGGATCAAGGTCCGCTTCCTGGTAACGGCGCACCGCTCGCCGCCCCTTGATCAGGGCGGCGAGCTGGGCGGGATCGGGCAGGTTCCCTGCCAGCGGAATGCTGGCGTCAGGCTCCCGGCCAAGTATGGAGATGGCGGCCTCGGGACAGACCGCCAAGCAATGCTGGCACTGGAAGCATCCGGCTTCGTTGACAAGCCTGGGCAGGCCATCCAGCACGATGACGCCGGCCGGGCACTCCGCCGCGCACTCGCCGCACTGGATGCAGCGCGCTTCGTCCACTCGAAAATGCAGCATGATCCAGCCTCCTGCTTCCCGGTTCACAAACGAGCCGAGTCGCCAATCCCCCGCAACCCGGCGCTGCTCACTTCTCTATCATGCGCAACTCTTCCTTCCTCTGTCAACTGGTTGTTCAAGGAATATGGCTCCGGAAAAAGGCGTCCTCCCAAGCCACCAAGCTCTCCCAACGGCAACACCACCCGCTCCGACCAGGAACTCGTATTTTCCCCAGGCTCTCCCGGTAGAGTGCTTGACTTTTGCTTCTTTCCCGAGAACAATGATGATTGCTGAATGTCATCGTTGCAGAGGGGGAGACTGCTTGAAGAACAAAGGCTACACATTCCTGGTTGTCGAAGACAACCTTTCCATGCTCACCATGATCGTCAACATGCTCGTCAATCTGGGCTATTCCAAGGTGGTCACGGCCAGAAACGGCAAGGAGGCATGGGAGAAACTCCAAGACCCCCTCGCCAAGATAGACATCGTTCTTTCCGACATGCTGATGCCGGAGGAAGACGGTCTGCAACTGCTCCAGCGCATCAGGAACTCCGAACGCCACTGGCACCTTCCCTTTATCATGGTCACCTGCGTGGACGATCTGGACCGGATCATGTCGGTGACCGAGGAGCACGTCGACGCCTATCTGGTCAAGCCGGTCACCGAGTCGGTGCTGCGCCCGAAGATCTACTCGTCCCTCAAGAAGGTCTACGATCCAGATCCATACCACCGCGCCCTCTATGCGGGGAAAAAGTCCCTGCGCCAAGGGCGCCTCGAAGTTGCCATCCAATCATTGGAGGAAGCGAAAAAACTCCAGCCGAGCCAGTCCGCCACCTACTTCTACCTGGGCGAGGCCCTGGAAAAATGCGGCAGGATCGACGAGGCCGAGGAAAACTACATCCGTTGCAAAAACTGCAGCAACGACCTTTACGTCAAATCCCTGGATGGCCTGGCCCGGGTTTATGAGTACAAGGGCGAGCACGCCAAGGCGATGGAGGTGCTCCAAAAGGGCATCGAAATCTCGCCCAACACCCCGGACCGGCATGTGGATCTTTCGCTGCACCTGAGCGCCTTGGGCGATCTCTGGGGGGCCAGGTCAGCCTTGACCTCGGCGCTGAAACTTGCCCGCAAGGAAGAAAGACTGCCAGAGAAGTACATCGAAGCGTGTCTGGATTGCGGCATGGAAACGGCGGCCGAGGAGATCATGCAGCGGAACATGAGCAGCGACATGGAAGACATCGTGCTCCTCAACCAGATGGGCATTGTCTGTCGCCGCCGCAAAGAGTACGATCGGGCAAAAAACTATTACGAACGGGCCATGAAGATCGACCCAAGCAACGAATCACTGAACTACAACTATGCAGTACTGCTTGTCGACATGAAAGACTATCAAGCAGCGCGTAGCTATCTCAATAGGGTCCTCCGGCAAAACCCGGATTTTGCAAACGCCGTCACCCTGCTCGCCAAAATCGACAAACGCGCCCCTGCCTCAGGGGGCTGAATAATCAGCCAGTCCGTCACGATTTCCATTCATCGAAAAAACATTTCCCTGCACGGCTAGCCAAGTCAGAACGCCGCCCAACCATCCTGTTTCCACACCCTCTGTTTCTCACTGGAAAAACATTGCTTTTCAACACGAAAGAACTAAGCTAAAAAAATACCCAGGTAATGCTTTGCATACTCATTTCCCCTTCAAGGAGTCCCCCCATGGCAAAATCACTGCTGGAGATGGCCACGGAAATCGTTCAGGCCCAAAGCTCCACCAAGAGCATGTCCAACGAGGAACTGACCGCCTCGCTCACCACGGTGTTTAGAACCCTGCAGGCTCTCCAGGCCCAGGAGAGCGGGACAGGCGGTGAAACTCAGCCCGCCGCCGCGCAGACACCCACCCCGGAGCAATCCATCCAGAAGGGCAAGATCATCTGCCTAGAGTGCGGGCAGGAGTTCAAGGTTCTCTCCCACAAGCATCTCGCCTCCCATGGGCTGACCGGCGATTCCTATCGGGAGAAGCACGGCTTCAAGAAGCGTCAGCCGCTTTGCGCCAAGGGCTTGACGGCAAGCAGAAAGAAAGCCGGCAAGGAGCGGGGCATTCCAGAGAACCTCAAGCTGGCCAATGCGGCGCGCCGCAAGAAGCCGGAGGCTCCGGCAGCAAAGAAGGGCAGGGCAAAAAAAGTTTCAGGATGATTGCGGCAGGCTCTTCCGTCGCCTTGCGTGAGAGGGGGACCCCCCGTCCCCCTCTCACTCCCTCCTTTCCCCCTCCCCGCCCGCACGACAGAACTTCTCTCCCATCCCTGCACTGATCCGGAAAACCGCACTCCAGAAGCGCCACGGCCGTTGCAGCGGCATCAGCCACTCCAGTTGCCCCAACGCGGGCTTGCCCTCCTCGGGCGCCAGCCGGAACATCAGGCCAACAGCAACGAAGCCAATCAGGCCGGCGGTCAGGAAGCAAAGCCGGAACCCGGTCAGTCCCAGCAGCTCGATGAGCATCCCGACCAGCACCGGCGGCACCCCGCTGGCCACCGCCATTCCGACGATCCAGAGCCCGGTGTAGGCGACCCGTTCCTCCTCACGCACCCTGCAGAGCATGCCACGGGCGCTGACCATGGCAAAGGCGGCATGAAACACGGTGGTACAGAGAAGCACCAACACCACCAGCGTCTGGCTCAACGGCCAGCCCGGCACCAGCAGGCACCAGCACAGGGAAAAAAGCGCGTGGCCGGCCAAGAGCTGGATCATGGCCGGCACGCTGCCAATCCCGTCCGCCGCCCTCCCCCAAAAGCGCACGGAAAAAGCGACTCCCACTCCACTGAGCGCGACGAGCAGCATGATGCGTCCATCGCTGTAACCGAGGATATCCCGAAGATACATGACCGAGGCCGCGTTGAGCCCCATCAGGGTCGCAAGTCCGAGCATGGCCAGCAGCCAGAAGCGGCGGTATGCCGAGTCGGCCAGGGCGGTCCGCAGTCCCGGCCGCACATGGCCGCCGGGAGCGAGCCCTGCGCCGCCGGGAATCCTGCGGATGAACAGCACGCTGAACAGGCCAGCCGCGATGCCCGCGCCATGGATCACGAAAAAACGCCACAGGCCGTCTCCCATGGCCAGCAATCTGGCCATGCCAAACGAGATCACGATGGCGATGGCCTGTCCCATGGCGGTCTCGATGGAGAAATAGGAGCCGAGCTGTTCCCGCGGCACGATCTCATGCAGCCACGGATACCAGGCGCCCACTCCCAGGGCGCGCACCACTGAAAAAGAGAGGATGGCGAACAGCAGCACATACCAGCCTGCCTCCTGCCCCCAATGCTCCACTGCCCAGGGGAGGAGAAAGGCGCTCATGGCCAGGGCGTTACGCGCGAACCAGGTGGAGATCAAGAGCCGCCGGGGACCGAGCCGGTCCACCAACGGGACGGAAAAGGCCACCAGCACCATGGAGGCGGGCATAAAGGAAAGCAGCACCCCTACCCAGGCGGGCGGCATGGCAATGGCGCGAGCAAAAAGCACCAGGGCCTGACCTGCGATGCACTGCCAGGAAAAGACGTTGATGGCGGTGAAGAGCAAAAAGAGCCGGGGTGGGGCTGGGAGGTCGCGCAGGGCGGCCAGATAGGAGCGCTGCATGCGCGTAAACCAATCGGAGGAAGAGAAAAAGGGGAACGCCCTGATCCCGGCCGCGGACCAAGATCAGGAGGTCAACGGGGGAGCACCGGCGGCGGCGACGACGGCACCACCTTCGGGGGAGCGCCGATGGCCGGACCGCCGGCATCTCCCTTGACCGGATGGAGGCGCAGACTGATCCGGCGATTCCTGGGATCGTAGGGGTTGCCCTTGATGAGCGGCTCGGTGGCGGCATAACCGGAAACCCGCAGCAGGCGGTCCGGCTTCATGCCGTTCTTTTCCAACTCCACCCGGGCGGCGGAGGCCCGGTCGGTGGAGAGCTCCCAGTTGCTGTAATCCTTGCCCGCGTAAGCCACCGCGTCGGTATGCCCCTCGATCTCGACGTTGTTGGGGGTGTCCTTGATGTTTTCGCTGAGCACCTTGAGGATCTTCTGCCCGGTCTCGGTGAGCTGGGTACTGCCGGAGGCAAACATCGGCGAGCCGGCCTTGTCCACGATATCGATCTTGACCCCGCCCTCGAAGAAGCCGATCACCACCTGATCCTTCAAGTCGGCGAGTTTCTCCTCGATCTCCTTTTCCAGTTCCTTCTTGAGTTCCATCATCCCCTCGGACTCCATCTCCGAGGTGGGAATGGCCGGCGCCGGCACGATCTGCATGGAGCTCTCCTGCTTTTCGATGGCAATGGTGCGGCTGGCGCCGCCGCCCTGTTGGAAGATGCTGTAGTTCTGGAAGTAATCAGCCAGGGCGGCCTTCTGCTGGGCCGAGGCGGCGTTGAGCAGCCACATCAAAAGGAAGAAGGCCATCATGGCGGTAACGAAGTCGGCATAGGCCACCTTCCAGCTGCCGCCGTGGTGGCCGCCGCCACCGCCCTTCTTGATCTTCTTGATGATGATGGTCTTCTTGTCGTCCATCGCCATGGGTCATGCCCCGCTCATGTCGCCAACCGCTTTCGGTTGCGATGTGGTCATCAGTTCTTGGTCTTCCACTGCTTGATGGCGCTCTCCACATCGGCAAACGAGGGGCGATCATCGCCAGGGATGGCCCGTCGACCGGCCTCGATGGCGAACTGCACCATGAAATCGGTGGAGTAGCCGGCGATCAGGGCGGTTTTGACCACGTTCATGTACCCGGCGTGCTCTTCCGCTTTACGGAGCAGGTTACTGCCCATGGGGCCGATGAAGCCGTAGCTGGCCAGGATGCCCAGGAAGGTGCCGACCAGAGCTGCGCCGATGTGGGCGCCAAGAACTGCCGGGGGCTGGTCGATGCTGCCCATGGTGATGATAACACCGAGTACCGCCGCGACGATGCCGAGTCCAGGCAAGGAGTCGCCCAGGGTGGTAATGCAGTGGGGCGCAATCAATGCCTGGTGATGGTTGGCCTCCAGGTCGATATCCATGAGGTTTTCCAGTTCATGGGCAGGAAAGTTGGCGCTGACCATGGTGCGGATGGTGTCGCAGATGAACTCGCAGGTAGGGTGGTCCTTGAGGATCGCCGGATACTTCAGGAAGAGAGGGCTTTTCTGGTAGTTGTCCACGTCGGACTCCACCGAGATGAGGCCGTCCTTCTTGATCTTGTAGAAAATACCGTAGAGCAGCATCAGCAGATCAAGATACTGGGCCTTGCCGATCTTGTGATCGGCGAAAACCTTGCCAAAGCCCTTGA
>JBMONS010000018.1:0-253150 GCA_049323635.1 Thermodesulfobacteriota bacterium | reverse complement strand
AGGCTGTTGGAGAATGGCTGAACGGGGAACCCAATGTCGTCGAAGGCACAACCCTGATTCCGACTTTCAGGTCGGTCGGGTTCGCGAGCTGGCTCGATCAGTTGGGAAGGATCGAGTACGTCGACAGCCGTGACGCCGAACAAGGCGAGTTTTTCGTTCCGAGGGTGATCGAAAGATTCAATCTCGGAAGGAAGAAGCGGGAAAGGACGGACCGTTTTTTCCCTGAAAAGACGGACGGGCAGGCTATCGCACTTTACCTCGGTCTGAAATTGGTCCCGAATGGCAGTATCGCTGTTTTCTGCGGAAGAAAGTCGACAGCGGCCAGCGTCTGCGAAAAGGCCGTCGATATTATCGAGCGTCGCGCACCCCTGGCCCTGCCGTCAGATTTTTCAGACGCCCAGGAAGTTGCGCGGCTGACACATCTGCATGTCGAGAATCTTGGCGCTGACGCCCCGGCGTCCCAGAGTGCGGCACACGGAATTTTTTCCCATCATGGCAATACGCCGCATGGTATTCGGCTGGCGGTGGAGCATGCCATGCGTGACGACCTTGTGCGATTCGTTGTTTGTACATCCACTTTGGCGCAGGGCGTAAACCTTCCGATTCGATACCTCATCGTGACCAGTGTCTACCAGGGCATGGAGCGCATCAAGGTTCGCGATTTCCATAACCTCATTGGCCGAGCTGGCCGAGCCGGGATGCATACCGAAGGCAGCATCCTGTTTGCCGATCCGGTGATCTTTGACAAGCGGAAGGCCCGTAACGACAAATGGCGCTGGGACCAGGTGAAAGAGCTTCTGGAACCGCGCAATTCTGAGCCATGCATCAGCAATCTTCTATCGATCTTCGATCCCATCAAGAGCGATGACGAGAAATATACCATCACCATGGAGGCACTGGATTTTGCCAAGGCCTATATCGACGATCCTGATGAAATTGCCAAGCTGGCTGCTGGGATAGCCGCACGACATGGAGACAAAAATTTCTCCCGAGACGGTGTCGAGCGGCAAATTGCCTGGAGAATCAGCCTAATCTGTGCAGTCGAGAGCTTCCTGCTATCTCATTGGGATGAATCTGATGATGGTCTTTCAGAAGCTGATGTGACCCGCCTGGCCGAAGGGACGCTGGCTTTCTTCCTGGCTGATGATCAGAAAAAGGAGCATATCCGCGAGTTGTTTCAGCTTCTCGCTGGGAACATCTCTGCAAACATCACAGATCCGGCTCGCCGTAAAATCTATGGCCGGACGCTTTACGGTATTCAAGATGCCCAAGCCATCGAGGGATGGGTCCAAACCAACGCCGACAGTCTGCTTACGATTGTTGATGAAACAGACGCGCTCGATCTTGCCTGGCCATTGCTTACCCGGCATATCAACAGTGGCGTATTCACCAAGTTCGATAAGCCGGAGGTGCTAAAAGAAATCGCACATGGGTGGATCAGTGGAAAGCCCTTCAGCGATCTCCTGAAAATCATCCGTAAGCGAAAAGCCAAGATGATATGGGGCACCCGCCGAAGGGAGTTCAAAATCGATCATGTCGTCGATGTCTGCGAAGGGACGCTCGCTTATGACGGAGCGCTCGTTGTAGGCGCTGTGTGTGAATTCATCGAAACCCTCGACCAAGATGGCACTGGAGACCTGATCAATCGTCTGCAGATTTTTCAAAAGCGCCTGAAATATGGTCTTCCGACCGAAACCACCATAGCCCTTTACGAGCTTGGCTTTTCGGACCGCGTCATTGCTCAGGATCTCGCCGCATCCCTAAACCTGGCAGCGCCCCAGAAGAAGGACCTCGTGAAGGCGCTGAAAAAAGATCGGGACGAAGCCAGGGCGGTAATGGAGAAATACCCAAGCTATTTCCAGGAGAGGATGAATGAACTCCTGCAGTAAAAATCCAGATCAACGTTCCAAAGTAATGCACCGAGCACAATCAGCCTCGGGAACGATCCGTATCCACCAAAATGATGATTTGGTGGATCAATAATTCAGGAGTTTCTATTTCGTATGACACTGGCCTTCATCGCTGTAGTCTTTGGCTTGGCGCTCCTCGTCTGGAGCGCCGACCGTTTTGTGGAGGGATCGGCCTCCACCGCTCGCCATTTCGGCATGCCACCGCTGCTGATCGGTATGGTGATTGTCGGGTTCGGCACCTCCGCACCGGAAATGGTGGTTTCGGCACTGGCCGCCTCGCAAGGTAACCCGGGCATCGCGCTTGGGAACGCCTACGGCTCGAACATAACCAACATTGCCCTGATCCTGGGTGTGACGGCCTTGATCAGTCCCATCGCCGTACATTCGCAGGTGCTGCGCAAGGAACTACCCATCCTCACGGTGGTGACCGCGCTGGCGGCTTGGCAGCTCTGGGATGGTGAGATCACCCGGATCGATGCCGTTGTGCTGCTTGCCGTGTTCGGCGGCCTGATGGCATGGACCATCTGGCAAGGGCTGCGGAAGAAAGAGGATGCGCTGGGAAGCGAGATGGAACAGGAGATGGACGTCCGCGCCATGCCGGTCCGCCGTGCGGTCTTCTGGTTGGTGGTGGGGTTAGCGCTGCTCATCGTCAGCTCTCGCATCCTGGTCTGGGGCGCGGTGGAAATTGCTCATGGCTTCGGGGTCAGCGACCTGATCATCGGCCTGACCATCGTCGCGGTGGGTACCTCGCTGCCGGAACTGGCCTCGTCAATCATTGCAGCCAGAAAGGGTGAACACGATATCGCTCTCGGCAATATCCTGGGCTCCAACCTGTTTAACACCCTGGCCGTGGTGGGCATCGCTGGAGCGATTCATCCGTTGGCGGTAGGGCCGGAGGTCTTCAATCGGGACATACTGGTGATGGCCGTGCTGACCCTGTCGCTATTCGTCATCGGCTATGGGTTCCGGGGGCCGGGGCGTATCAACCGCATCGAAGGCGCGGTGCTGCTGGCCTGTTATGTTGGCTACACGGCTTACCTGATCAGTACGGTTTTCGGCGGGCAGGCATAGGCCAATTCGATTCCGGTTTTGGGAACCGAACCGGCGTCCGAAAACCGGATGCGAAGTTGTTGCGGCTCGACGCCAGGTATCCGGTTTTACTGCAAACCCGTCACCCTCGTCCGGTGCCGGGAAATCAGGGGAGAAAATCGTTTCTCTGATCGGGTTTGTGGGAAGTGGTTGTGTGAGATGACTTCGGCGTTTATTATCAAGGAGTTACGAGGAGCGCGGGTTTTGAGACTGTTTTGCGGTAGGTCGGCGTTCCCTCCACCATTCACAAAAGACAAACCCGTCCCTCAACCGCGTCCGGTTGTGAGACGGGTTTTGTTTTTTATGCGCATTACCATTTGGTTCCCACACAAACAGAATGTCGGCGCGGCCGACCCTATCACTGCCGTTTCGGGAAACGCAAGCCCCCCCTGACAGCAACCGCTCAGGAGAGCCGTCGGCGCAGTGTCGGCCAAGGACGGCCTCCCTTTCACCCTCGGCTCAACCATCTTCTCAACGATGACGGTTTCGATGCCTGGAGAACACAGGCGTTTTTCCCCGAGGTCAGCCATGCGCGCATTCCGCCTGGCATCTACTGCTGCTTTGATTTTGCTTTTGAGGGCCAGGCATGTTTATTATGTTCAAAGGAATTCAGGCGGTTTTATGCGGGCAACGCAGGCTCTTGATGATATCGGCCTCGGGCCGGGCCTTGTCTCCCGCCGAAGTATAGTGTGTGCAGGGAGGACCGCTGGCATGTCGTCGCCAGACAGAGGCCACGGATGCGCCGGGTGTCCTAGCGAAGTTGACAGCAAAGGAGTTTAACTTGGCTTCTCTCGATTTTGAAAAAGAAAAGCACGCCTTTGAGAGCTATTACGATGGCAACAAGGAGCTTTTAACCAAAGCCGTCCGATTCTACAGCAATATCATCAGGTCATTGCTCAAAAAATCGGATGTCGTTGTTGTCAAAAAAATAGAAGGGCGAGTCAAGGATAGAGAAGAGTGTCTCCGCAAGTTCAAGCGCAAGTACCGAAATGATCTGGAGGAACAGGAACAGGCATACGAGATAAAGGACTACATCACTGACTTGCTCGGCATCAGGGTCATCTGCCTTTATGAAGACCAGATTGACCGCGTATCAGAGGCGCTGAAAGAGCACTTCGAAGTTATAGACGTCACTGACAAGATTTCAGCGATGGAAAGTACGGAGGATGCCTTCGGCTATAAAGGTCTGCACATGGACCTTGCAATAAATGGCGAGATGAAGAGCCAGTCGAGATACAAGCCGTATGCAAGTTTCACCGTCGAGGTTCAAATCAGAACCTTGATCCAGGATGCCTGGAGCGTGCTTGATCACCAGATTAAATATAAAAAATCAATTCCCAACGACCTGAAACGCCGGATCAATGCGCTGTCCGCTTTGTTTGAGTTGGCCGACCGGGAATTTAAGGAAATTCGCAACGCAACCCAGGCACTTCTACGACAAGCAACCGAGGCATCATCCAGTGAACCGGCGGAAGAAGTCGAGGCCATACCTCCCCGCTCTCCGCTCGGGTCTGTAGAGAAAACACTGAATGCCTTCAGTTTTCTGCGTGTCGCAGGACACTACTTCAGGGATTTCGAATTTGAAGACCCAAAAGTTGATGATTTTGTTCAGGATATCTTGAAGCTGGACAGCAGGTTTCACAAATCGCATCTTCACCAATGTCTGGCAGAACATTTGAAGACTGTCCAAAAATACCGTGATTATTTCCTGACGAAAAATCCAAACAGAACATTTAGCCCCTATACATCCATTCGGCATTGCCTCTATCTGTACGAGCCGAAAATCTTTGACCAAATTTTATATCAACGTTCCAAGGAACGTCTCAAAAACTGGCTCAGATCGGGTTAGATGTCCATTCCGCTATCAAAAAATGAGATGATCTGGCCGATTCAACCAGTTGCAGCGTGAACAGTGATGGGCCCCCCAGAGGAGTGTCTGCGGACGCGGGTTCAACTCCCGCCACCGCTGCAATATCCGGAGAAATCCAGAGAGCCTGCCTTCAACCGAGGAACGCGGGCTTTTCTCGTATTCCCCGCCCCAAATGCACCCACTATTCTGTACTAATGTCCGATTGATTTCATACAGTTGCACACTGTTGAATATCCTTGCCATCATCGATAAATCATGTCGCTCTGATGGAGTTTTTGGGGACTCCCCAAGCAGACGAGGCCGCAAGCCACGGAGCGACTGCGCATTGGGCCTCGATGACCTGCCCTTCCACCGCGAACCGCTCCATTGCCGGCATTATCGCCCCTTGCCCGCTTTCTGCTCGGGCTCCGTGGCAAGGAGCAGCTCCTTGGCCCCTGCCTGCTCGGCGATATCCATGGCCTGCATGACCCGGTCGTAGACCACCCGCCGATCGGCGTTGACGATCACCGGTTCGGGCTCGCCCCGCAGCCTGTTCCGGAGGGCGGCCAAAAGCCCTGCCTCGTCAAGCGGTCTCTCCTCCAGCAGAAAACGGCCATCCTTGTCCACCACCACGATGAGCCGCTCCTCCTTGGCCCCGAACTCCGAGCTGACCCGCGGCAGCTGCACGTCCACGCCCTCCCGGCTCACGAAGCTGCTGGTGAGGAGGAAATAGATGAGCAGCAGAAAGACCATGTCGATGAGGGAGGTCATCTGGATGCTGACCCTGGTCGGCGTGCGTCTGGAAAAGGTGAGCATGGCTAGGCTCCTTTCCGTTCCCGATTCAGCCAGGCCTTGTAAAAGGTGATCACCCGTTCCTCCAGATTCACCTGGATGGTGTTGAGCCGATTTTCCAGGTAGTTGTGGAGAATGATGAGAGGGATGGCCACGGTGAGCCCCACGGCGGTGGTGATCATCGCCTCCCAGATGCCGCCGGCCAGCACCGCGGCGTTGACCCTGCCGCCCAGGCTTTCCACCACGGCAAAGGCCTTGATCATGCCGAATACGGTGCCGAGCAGCCCCAGCAGCGGGGCAATGTTGGCCAGGGTGGCCATGGTGCCGAGATGGCGGCCCAGATGCTGGATCTCCCGGGCCACCCCCTGGGAGAGCAGCAACTCCATGGTCTGCCGGTCCGCGCGCGCCGAGGTGAGGGCGTCGAGGAGGATGGCGTCCAGGGGTTGCCGGGGGGCCTTGCGCAACGGGGTCAGCATGCCTGCCGCCTCGCCGGTCCGGTTCTTCTCAAGCAGGTCGCAGAGCAGGGCAAGGGTCTCGTCGGAAAAGGTGATCTTCCGGTAGCGGTCGAGGCGCTCGAAAAAGATGGCCAGCCCGGCCAGCGAACAGAGCAGGATGGGGATCATCAGGATCCCGCCCTTGATCAAGAGCTCCAGCATACGCCCCTCCCCTTCCACGGCTAAAGAGCATGTCGCCAAGAGAGCATCTCTCCTGTCTTGAGGGTAGGCCTGGTGGCCTTCCTTTGTCAAGGGACTCGCTGTTCGCGGCCCACGTGGCGGTCGATCCCGAAGGATAGGGCGAGAAAGGGTGGACGGCTTAGTCGGCAGCCGCTATAAAGCATGGTTTGCGCATGGGAGGCTGCTGCGGTTTCCCCTGCTCTTCTCTCACATGGTGAACCGTGATGCCCTCGCGCATTCACCAAAACACAGCAGGAAGCGACCGGCGAAGGTCCGCGACACCGGCAAGCGAGGTGTCGCCGGGACTCCGGAATCGAGGACATACACAGCGAAAACAGCGGCACGGCTTTTGGCGGTGCCATCAACTTTGTCAGGAGTGGATATGGAAACGAACGCGAACACGGAACTGGATACTTTTATTGCGGACTGGCAAGCAACCCCGGAAAGAAACCGGGATGCCTTTCTGCGCTTCAGAAACTGCCTTGCCGCCAAGGAGGGCGTCACCCTGGAGTTCATCGCCAGGCCAGGGGTCACCTACTCCCTGCGGGCTACCCATGCTGCCCAGAAGAAACGTGGCCTCTTCGTCATGGTCGATGTCATCGAGGATGCGCCGCGCTGGCTCTCCATCTGTTTTTACGGCGAGATGATCACCGACCCGGACGGGATGGGCGATGCTGTCCCAGGCGGATTGCTGGGCGAGGATGCCGTCTGTTTCGACCTCGATCAGTATGACGAAGACCGGATCCGGTATATCGAAGGCCGCATGGACGAGGCCCACCACAGCGCCGCGCGGGAATGACGCGATAATTCCGGAGATGGGAGCTGTTCTTTGGTAACGGCTCCCCCTACCCTACCACCGGCAACTCCTGCCAGGAGGTGGTGTAGGAGGGCGACTTCATGGCGCGCCGGTTATGCCAGGGCTTGCTGAGCCCGGCGCCGCCGTACTGGAGGGTATCGCGGCCCCAGCGGCGGTTGATGCGGTCCAAGGCCTGGTCGAGGCTGTCCCGGTTCCGGCGCGGGGCAAGGAAGAGGTGGGGCTGCTGGAGATGGCCGGGGGTCAGATCGGCCGGGACCACCCCCACCTTCTGGTAGAGGTAGCCGGGCCGGAACAACTCGGCGAGCAGGCGGCCCGCCGCCGCGATCAGCGCACTGGTGTCGCTGGTGGGGCTCGGCAGGGCGATGGTCCTGCTGTTCACGTACTGGGGCAGGTCGGCGCGGTGGCGGTTGGTGGTGAGAGAGAGGGTGAGGCTCGCCGCCCTGAGCTGCTGCTCGCGCAACTTCTCGGCGGCGCGGCAGACATAGGTGACCGTGGCCTCCCGCATCTGGACCTGCTCGGCCACCAGCACCCCGAAGGAGCGGGAGCAGGCAATGGAGTGCTTGGCAGGCGGGCTCTCTTCCAAGGAAAAACAGGGGATGCCGCGCAGCTCGTGCATGGTGCGCACCGCCGTAATCCCCAGCAGCCCGCGCACCCACGCCTCGTCGGCGCGGCTCAAATCATGGGCGGTACGGATGCCGCGCAGCGCCAGCTTCTGGGCGGAACGGCGGCCGATGCCCCACACATCCCCCACCTCGATACCCCGCAGGATCCCCTCGATATCGCTCCCTGCCAGCATGGCAAAAACGCCGCCGTGCTCTGGCCGCTTCTTGGCGATGCGGTTGGCGAGCTTGGCCAGGGTTTTGGTGGGGCCAAAACCGATGGAGACCGGAATGCCGGTATATCGGCCGATGGTACTCCTGATCCTGCCGCCGGTCTCGCGGAGCGCCGCCTCCCCGGCCGCGGGCAGCCGCAAAAAGGCCTCGTCGATGGAGTAGACCTCCACCTCCGGCTCCAGGCCGCCGAGCACCTGCATCACCCGCTGGGACATGTCGCC
Source organism: Thermodesulfobacteriota bacterium (assembly GCA_049323635.1). GTDB lineage: Bacteria > Desulfobacterota > Desulfobulbia > Desulfobulbales > Desulfurivibrionaceae > JBMONS01. The sequence goes on along the minus strand of JBMONS010000018.1, from coordinate 244,965 downwards.
GTACAGGGCGTAGTTGGAGGAAAAAACCCGCACCCGGTGGCGCTCGAGCAGCTGTTTGCAGCGGAAGTAGGGTTCGCCCATGGCGATGCCCAGTGCCTTGGCCTCGTTGGAGCGGGCGATGACGCAGCCGTCGTTGTTGGAGAGCACCACCACCGGCCTGCCGGCCAGCGCCGGGTTGAAGACCCGCTCGCAGGAGACGTAGAAGTTGTTGCAGTCGAGCAGACCAAAGATCGGGGGCATGGCGCGGGCCTACAGGGAGTGAACCACGAAGGCGACCACCCCCCAGATCTCGCAGGTGGTTCCCTCGCGCATGATCAAGTCGGGATAGGCGGGGTTCTCCGCCCGCAGGCGGATGGACGCCCCATCCCGGATGAGTCGTTTCACGGTCAACTCGCCGTCCACCACCGCGATCACCACCTTGCCGCTCGCCGGTTCCAGGGAGCGGTCCACCACCAGGATGTCGTTGTGGTGGATGCCGGCGCCGATCATCGAGTCGCCCGCCACTCGAACAAAGAAGGTGGCGGCGGGATTGGCCACCATCAGTTCGTTGAGATCAAGCCTGCCCTCGATGTAGTCCTCGGCCGGGCTGGGAAATCCGGCCGAAACACTTGAGGAGAAGAGAGGACGCCGCAACTCGCCCTGGCGGTCGAAAGCATGAACGGACGAGATGGCGGGGCCAAGGGAGATATTCATGCGCATATCATACAGCATGGGGCCAAGAGTGTCATCGGCGACTTCGGGAACGCATGCTCTCCCCATTCCCAGGTTGACATTTCCGCGCCCGATGCTCATAATAATTTATACAAAAAGGAGGTGCGCCCATGCTGTCCACCAAAAGCCTCGGTCTCTCCGGCCTCAAATCAGTCCTCAATATTCAAACTCCCACCGAGCCCACCAGCGCAAGCCCGATTGGCGGTTCCACCAATCCCCAGCTTGGCAATATCCTCAAGGCCAAGGAGGATTCGGTGCGGGTTTCCGAATCGGCCAAGGATCTGGGTGAAACCTACAAACGCCTCAAAGCCAGCGGCAACCAGGAGGCGGTCAGCGGCTTCACCAAGGTTGTCCAGGGCTTCGGCAGCGGCATCTCGGGCGAAGCCATCTCCAATGTCGCCACAGCCACCAGCAAGATGAGCGACACGGATCTGCAGCAGTACGGCTCGGTCGCCAAAGCGGTAAGCAGTCAAGGCAACAGCGCGGTTCTGGCCAAATTCGCCGGCCAGGCCGCCACCGCCTACAATGCCGACAAGGAGCTGGGCCGCGGCTATATGAACGCCACCTCCTCGATCATGAACGCGGAATACAGCGGCAACCGCCAGGAAGTGGCCAGCCAGAAGCTTGCCACCCAGAGCAATTTCATGACCAAGTTCGGCGAGCTTGGCTCTCCCAGCAAGGCGAGCAAGGAAGACGTAGCCTCCTTCACCAGCCTCGCCAACTCCATAGGCGGGATGGGCAAGGGCACGGAGATCAACACCGCCATCCGCGACTACACCATGCCATCCAAGGTCGCGGCTATTGCGTGAGAAGCAATGCTTTCCCCGATTGGGTTCAGGCCGGCCATGCTACGCGACATCGCCCGTAATGCGGGCGAGAGGCCGGCATAACCGCCGCCATGCGGCGGGAGGACGCCCCGGCATGACTGGGGCGTCCTGTTTTGTTGCATCCGATGCTTTGGGTTCCGGCAGGTCCTCCCGCGTCACCCGCAACGCATCCGAATGAAGAGTCCACGAACCATTCCCCCCCAACGACAGGCAACATAACCGATGGAAAACGAAGCGCGCATCCGCCTGCTCTTCTTCGGCGGCATCCTCGTCATCGTCGCCCTGCTGGAACTCCTCGTTCCCAGACGGCGGCTCCAAACCTCCAAGCCCATCCGCTGGGTGAGCAACCTCGGCATCGTGGCCCTGGATACCCTGGCCGTGCGGCTGGCCTTTCCGGTCATCGGCGTGCATGTAGCCTTGGCCGCCCAGGAAAAGGGCTGGGGCCTGCTGAACATTCTGGCGCTGCCCCAATGGCTGGAGGTGGCGCTCGGCATCCTCGCCCTGGATCTGGTGGTGTACCTCCAGCACCTGATGTTTCACAGCGTCCCCCTTCTCTGGCGGCTGCACATGATGCACCACGCCGACATGGACATCGACGTCACCACCGGCCTGCGCTTTCACCCCATCGAAATCATGATCAGCATGGTCATCAAGATGACGGTCATCGCCGCCCTGGGGCCCTCGGTGCTCGCCGTTGTCATCTTCGAGATACTCCTCAACGGCGCCGCGATGTTCAACCACGGCAACTTCACGCTGCCGGTCGGCCTGGATCGTTCTCTTCGCCTGCTTATCGTCACCCCTGACATGCACCGGGTGCATCATTCGGTGACCATCCGCGAGACCAACAGCAATTTCGGCTTCAATCTGCCCTGGTGGGACCGCCTTTTCGGGACCTACCGGGCTCAGCCGGCATTGGGACACGAGGGCATGACCATTGGCCTGGCCCAGTTCCGCGATCCCAGGAAGAACAATCTCTTCTTCATGCTGCTGATGCCGTTTACCGAGGATCCGGGCAGCTACGCCATCAACCGGCATGGCGCGGACCCGGAGCTTTTGAAGAGGAAGGGATAGGATTCAACGGAAAAAAGGAAACGACCCAAGAGAGACAGGCGGACAACTGTCGGGTTGCGGTTGTACTGGGTATCCAGCGGCGGTCTGACGAGGGATTCCAGAGCCTTTCCCCTGGAGCCGGGGCGGCCTTACCGGCGAAGACCGTTGATGTTCCGATCCTCTCGCACCTCCACCACCCCGTCCTCCCGGCGCTCCAGCATCAGCTTGCGCTGGTGATATGCGTCCAGCGAAGCGCGGAACCCTACGGTAAAGATCGTGGCTTTGGGCAGCTCCGCCTCCATCAGCCCCATGATCTCCCGCTCCTCGGTGGGATCCAGAGCATCGGTGCCTTCCTCGATGAAGATCCAGTTGGGCCGCTGCAACAGGAGGCGCGCGAAGCTCAAACGCTGCTCCTCCGCCGTGGTCAGGGCATCCTGCCAGGAGGTGGTCTCGTCCAGGCGTCCGGAGAGGTGCTCAAGTCCGACCTTGGCCAGGGCGGTCATCAACGCCTCGTTGTCAAAGGACTCCGGCGACGAAGGGTAACTGAGCACCGCGCGCAGGGCGGCGTGGGGGAGATAGGGCCGCTCCGGCAGGAAAAAAAAGACCGCGTCGCTGGGCAGGTCAACATTGCCGTGTCCCCAAGGCCACAGGCCAGCCACCACCTTGAAAAGCTTGAGCGCCGCTGCCGGGTCGCCCGAGATCAGCACCCGCTCACCCGCCCAAATCTCGGCGTTAAAACAATCGATCACCGTCTCGCCGTTGGGGTCGGCCACATAGAGGTCCTTGAACACCAGCGCCGGCTTGCCGTTGGGATGAACCAGAATCCGGTTGCCGTCCTCGGAAGGGGTTTTCTCCCGCAGATGCTGCAAGGCGACATGCAGGGAGAGGACCCGCTCCATGGAAGCGCGCCATTCCGCCGCTTTGGCCATGTTGTCGATAGGCCAGGAAAGGGCGGCGGCCATCTGCTGGAAGGCCTGTGCGGTTTGCATCAGGGCGCCCAGGGTGATGGTGCCGGCAATGTAGCGTGGGGCGGTGATCAGGATGGGAAAGGCGGTGGAGAGCACCGAATAGCCGGCGGTAAAGAGCATGATGCGGGTGTGGGCCGAGGTCTGCGCGTCCCAGCCACCCTCGACGCCCCGGAAAAGCTGGCCCAGCCGCCGCCGTTCGTCCGCCTCGCCGTGCAGCATGGCGATCTCCTCGGCGTTCTCCCGGCCATGCACCAAGCCGAATCGGAAGTTTGCCTCCACCCGCTGCCGGCGGTTGGTGGCATGCACCAGGGGTTTCCCCAGCACCATGGCCAGCAGGGTCCCGGCGCTGGCATAGATGATGGCGATCCAAACCATGTGGCCCGGGATATCCAGGACATGCCCGGCCAGAGTCCACCGCACCACCCCGGAGAGAGACCAGAGGATCTGGGTGAAGCTCAACAGCAGCAGCACGCAATAAAAGAAGGAATGGGCCAGGTCAATGGCCGTCTCGGTGGTGATGCGGATGTCCTCGGCAATGCGGCCGTCGGGATTGTCATACTCGCCGGGCATCTGGGTGAGCTGATACTGGCGGCCGGTGCCCATCCACTCATCAAGGAGCTTGCGGGTAAGCCACCGACGCCAGTGGATCTGGAACCCCCGCTTGACCCGAAGGTGGGTGGCGGTGACCACCATGTTGGCGATCAGGATCAGCACCAGCACCCAGATCTGGGCCAGGAAGGCCTTCATGGACTTCTGTTCGAGGGCGTTGAAGAGAGCGGCGTTCCAGCGGTTGATCAGGATCGGGACGATGACTTGGGCCACGGTGAGCATAACCAGGCCGGCGATGAGGGCGCGCACCTTCCAGCGTTCGTCGGAACGCCAGTAGGCGGCGCTCAGATTGAGGAAGTGACGGAATAGGACGACCGGGCTCTCCGACGTCTCGTGCGACCCGTCGAAGGGGCTCTCCCCCGTCACCTTGCCTGCCCCGCACCCAGCCATGCAAACCCCGCCTGCCGATTAAAAAACTCAAGGAATTATGAGGATATATTCGGACCACGCCAAAAAAGCAAGGTCAAAGCGCCCTGCCGCCCCGGCTGCCCGGCCAATTGCCGCCCTTGACCACCGTATCGGCAGATTGCGTGGTCGGCAACAGCGACAACGCTGCCCGCCCCCTAGAAGCGATCTGCGATCACCACCTCGGCAAGCGGCAGTTGCCCCCCCCGTGGCCATGCCTCCTTGGTCCCTTTACCAATGGCCACGAACATGGCGATGACATGGTCGGCCGGCAGATTGATCAGCCTGCCCACCGCCTCGAAGTCAAAACCGTCCATGGGGCAGGATTCGTATCCCATGCCGCGGGCGGCCAGCATCAAGGTCTGGGCGGCAATCCCGCAGGAACGCATCGCCTCATCCCGTTGCACCTGGTCCTTGCCTCGATAATAGGCATCCAGGGCGGGCAGGATAAAGTTGCGCACCTCCTCCGGTGCCTGGGCCCAATACCGATCCGGCCGCTGCTCCCAACTCTTCAGGTTGGCGCAGAGCACCACCAGCAGGGAGGCGTCGGTCACCTGGGCCTGATTCCAGGCAGCCTCACGCACCTGCTGGCGCAAGCCGGGATCACGCACCAGCACGAAACGCCAATTCTGAATATTGAAGGCAGTGGGGGCAAGCAGCGCCAACCCCATGAGACGGTTGATCTCATCCTCGCTCATACGGTGGGTTGGGTCGAAATGTTTGACAGCCCTGCGGGTCTCGATGGCGGTAATGGTATCCATGGCAAACCTCCTCGCACGTTGGAATGCGTAGAACATTATGCATTACTGTAGAGGAAAACGCCGCGAACCACAACAGGCAACCGGCAGCATGGCCTATTCCGGGCACATCGCCTCGAAAGTCGCTGGAAGCGGCGCTTGCCGGGCCAAAATGGTTGACAGGCCGCGTGGTTGCAAATATCCTGATGATCGTTTGCACTTTTCAAAGGACGCCGGCCAGTCCGGATACAGCACACAAGGCACGCGACTCATGGCCTCCTCGAAACCGCTCAGCGCCAGCCTGGAAGACTACCTGGAGACGATCCACCACATCATCTCCGAAAAACAGGTGGCCCGCGCCAAGGAGATCGCCGACCGGCTCAAGGTGAGCAGGCCCTCGGTTACCGAAGCCTTCAGGTCTCTTGCTCAGAAAGGGCTGATCAACTACGCTCCTTACGAGGTGATCACCCTCACCGAGCAGGGACGGGCGCTGGCCGAGGACGTCATCCGACGCCACCGGGCACTCAAGGATTTCTTCATCAAGGTGCTGGCGGTGGGGGAAGCAATGGCCGAGGAAGGCGCCTGCAAGATCGAGCATGCCGCCCCTCGGGAGATCATCGACCGATTGACCAAGTTCGTCGATTTCATCGAAAAATGCCCCCGGGGCGGCAGCGATCTGATTAACGGGTTCAGCCGTTATTGCCAATCGGGACAAATCGACGACAAGTGCAGGGAATGCATCGCACTTTGTCTTGAAAAATAGCCCGGATTCGTTGTATTTTATGGCAACGGCTCGGCATATCGCGGGCGAGGAGAACAACGCGCATGGATGGCACATACACGGCTGGGTGGTATAACCATCCCTCCCTCGGTTTGATCAAGGTATTTCTCAAGGGCGGCACCTGGGTCTATCAGTGCTACACCCAGAACGGCCAACGGGCGCTTTCCAAGGATCGCCCCCTGGACAGTTGGACTTGGGCGCTCAGCGAAGAGGCGCCCAACGCCGACGAACTCGGTTTTGTCGCCTGAGGAGATCCGCGGGCCAACGAACGAAAACAGCTCAAGACGCGGCAAAACACACGCTGCCTGAAACAAAAAAGCCGTCCCCACAGGGGACGGCTTTTTTTATAACCAACAAAGAAACTCCTCTGCGACTGCGACGCGGGTGATCGGATCAGGCAAGCTTGGCCAGCGCCTCGGCCAGCCGCTTCATACCCTCCTGGATGGTCTTCATGTCGGTGGCAAAGGAGAAGCGGATAAAGGCGTCGGCGCCAAAAGCCGCGCCCGGCACCGTGGCCAGCAGCGCCTCATCGAGCAGGTAGTCGGCCAGATCCACCGAGTTGGCGATGACCTTGCCGTTGAAGCTCCTGCCGAAGTATTCGGAAACATTGGGGAAAACATAGAAAGCGCCCTTGGGTCGCACGCAGGTGACGTTCGGCATGGCGCGCAGCGCGTCCATGATGAAGTCGAGGCGCGGCACAAAGGCGTCGCGCATCATGGTCGGGAAATCCTGCGGCCCGGCCACCGCCGCCAACGCCGCCTTCTGGGCGATGGAGGTGGGGTTGGAGGTGCTCTGGCTCTGAATCTTGTTCATCGCCGCGATGATGTGCTTGGGGCCGGCGGTGTAGCCGATGCGCCAGCCGGTCATGGCGAAGGACTTGGAGACGCCGTTCAGCACCAGGGTCTGGTTGATCAGCTTGGGCTCCACGTTGAGGATGTGGGGCAGCACGCCGTCGCCGTAGACGATGGTATCGTAGATGTCGTCGGAGATGATCAGCCAGCGGTTGGCCAGGGCCAGCTTGGCCACCTCACGGAGCGCCTTCTCGGAGAAGACCGCGCCGGTCGGGTTGGAGGGGCTGTTGAGGACGATGGCCTTGGTCTTGGGGGTGGCGTAGCGATTGAGCAGCTCCTCGGTGAGGTCGAAATCGTTCTCCTCGGAGAGCGGCACCTCCACAGGGGTGGCGCCGGCCAGCTGCACGATGGGCGGATAGGAAACCCAGTAGGGGGTGGGGATCAGCACCTCGTCGCCCGGGCCGAACAGGGCCTGGGCCATGTTGTAGAGGCCGTGCTTGCCGCCGCAGCAAACCTGGATCTGGTCGGGCTCGTACTTCCAACCCTTGTCCTGGGCGATGCGGCTGGCGATGGCCTCGCGCAGTTCCGGGATGCCCGGCACCGCGGTATAGCGGGTGAAGCCCTCGTCGATGGCCTGCTTGCCCGCCGCGCACACATGGGCCGGGGTGTCGAAGTCCGGCTCGCCCACGCTGAAGTTGAGGATGTCGGCCCCTGCCGCTTTGAGGGCCTTGGCCTTGGCGTTCACCGCCAGGGTGGGCGAGGGCTTGATCTGCTTGACCCGTTCCGCGAGAGTGATGATCTGCTCTTCCATGTCCTTGTTCCCGACCTGTCGTTATGGGTTTCCGGCGTCGTTCGAGCGCCGATCAGTACAATACCGTATCCAGCACCAGTCCGCAAGCAGGGGCGGTGGGGCCGGCCAGGGTCCGGTCCCGGGCGGCGATGATGCCGGCAAAATCCCCCGGCCCGATCCGCCCCGCGCCCACCTCGAAGAGGGTTCCCGCGATGTTGCGCACCATGTGCCGCAGGAAGCCGTCCCCGGTGATGGCCAGATGATGAAGGCCCGGCTCCGACGTGTCTTTGTCGAGCCGCGCCTCGAGGATGGTCCGCACCGCACCGCGCCCCTGTTCCAGGGAGCGGTCCCTGGAGCCGGTCGCCTCGAAACTCGAAAAATCGTGGGTGCCGATCAGCAGCGGCAGGCATTGCCGCACTGCCTCCATCGCGAACGGCGGCCTGACCCAGGCGGCGTAGCGAAACAGCAGGGGAGGCATGATCCCGCCCACGAGGAAGCTGTAGATGTATCGCTTTCCCGTGGCGTTATAGCGTGCATGGAAATCAATGGCAACATTTTCAGCGGCCATGACCCGGATATCGCGGGGCAGCATGCTGTTCACCCCCCGCAGCAGGCCGTGGGGTGGAATGGTCGACCTGGTATGGAAATGGGCGACCATCCCGCGGGCATGCACCCCCGCATCGGTACGGCCAGCGCCGTGCAGGATCACCGGAGCGTCGGTCATCCTGGCGAGCGCCTCCTCCAATACCCCCTGAATGGTGGGCTGCTCCTGCTCCTGACGCTGCCAGCCGGCGTAGTCGGTGCCGTCGTAGGCCAGGGTGAGCTTGATGGCGCGCACGGTCTTACGGGAAGAAAGGGACGATCCGCAGGCCGGTATGTTCCGGGAATCCCGCCATGAGATTCATATTCTGCACCGCCTGCCCAGCCGCTCCCTTGACGACGTTGTCGATGACCGAAACCACGATGACCCGGCCGGCCCTCGGCTCGTAGCGACCGCCGATGTCGCAATAGTTCGCGCCCCGCACGTACTGGGTGGCGGGATACTGTCCCTCCGGCAACACCCGCACGAACTCCTCGCCCTGGTAGAACTCCTGATACATGGCGTTCAGGCCGAGAATGGGGGCCGGAGCCTTGGCGTAGATGGTGCTCAGGATGCCGCGCGACATGGGGACGAGATGGGGGGTAAAGGAGACGGTCAGAGGTTTGCCCGCAAGCAGGCTCAACTCCTGCTCGATCTCCGGGGTATGGCGGTGGTCGCCCACCTTGTAGGCCTTGAATCCATCAGCCACCTCGCAGTACAGGGTGCCCACCTGGGCCGAGCGTCCGGCTCCCGAGGTGCCCGATTTGGAGTCGATGACAATGGTCTCCGGATCGATCAGCCCGGCCCGCAGCAGCGGCGCCAGCCCCAGGATGACGCTGGTGGGATAGCAGCCCGGGTTGGCCACCAGCCGCGCCTTGCGGATGGCCTCACGGTGCAACTCAGGCAGGCCGTAAATAGCCTCGCCCAAGTACTCGGTGGCGGTGTGCGGTTGATACCACTGCTCGTAGACGGCTGCGTCATGAATACGGAAATCGGCGGAGAGATCGACGACCTTCTTGCCTGCGGCCAGCAGGGCCGGCACCACACCCATCGCAGTCTGGTGCGGGACGGCGGTGAAAAAGAAGTCCGCCCGCTCGGCGAGCGCCTCGCCAGTGATGTCCTCGCAGAGGATATCCGCCCGGCCACGCAGGCTGGGGAAGGCGGCGGAGAGCGGTTTCCCGGCGTACTGACGAGAGGTGGCCACGGAGATCTCCACCTCGGGATGGTTGCAAAGGATCCTGGCAAGTTCGGCCCCGGTGTAGCCGGAGGCCCCGACAATTCCTACGCGCAGCATGGCATCTCGTCCCGGTTGCGCCGTCGGCGCGCAAGTGCGTACCGCCGGCAGGTTTACGGAACCACCCCCGGCCACGGGCGGACAGGGACGTGGGAAGGACAAAAAAAAGTCAGGGGAAGCGGCATGCGCATCCCCTGACAATAGAAAGCTACTACACAATGATGCCGGAAAGAACCAGCATCAACGCTTGGAGAACTGGAACCTCGCGCGGGCGGAACGCAGACCGTACTTCTTCCGCTCCTTCATCCGCTGATCGCGGGTCAGGAAGCCAGCCTTCTTCAGGGTGGCGCGATGCTCCGGGTCGACCAGCAACAGGGCGCGGGCGATGCCATGGCGCAGAGCCTCGGTCTGGGCGGACTTGCCGCCGCCGCGCAGGGTGGCGAGCACGTCGAACTTGCCCATAACATCGGTGATCACCAGGGGCTTGGAGAGCTTCTGCATATAGTCGAAGCCGCCGCCGAAGTACTCCTCGACGCTCTGGTCGTTCACCTGGATATTCCCGGAGCCGGGACGCAGCCAAACCCTGGCCACGGCGGTCTTTCTCTTTCCGGTCGCATAAAAACGATTGTCAGCCATATCTCAACTCCACTTGCGCTTTCGCGGGATATTACAGTTCCAGTACCTGGGGCTGCTGGGCGGCGTGGGGATGATCCGCGCCGGCGTAGACCTTCAACTTCTTCAGCTGGGCGCGGCCCAGGGTATTCTTGGGCAGCATGCCACGCACCGCCTTCCGAACCAGATCCTCCGGCTTCTTGGCCAGGAGTTCCTTGGCGGTGTCGGTCTTGAGGCCGCCCATGTAGCCGGTATGGCGATGGTAGACCTTCTCGTCCCACTTCCGGCCGGTCAGACGAATCTTGTCGGCATTGACGATGATGACGAAGTCACCGACATCAAGGAAGGTGGAGTAATTGGCCTTGTGCTTGCCGCGCAGGCGACGGGCCACCTCGGAGGCGAGCCGGCCCAGCACCTTATCCTGGGCATCGACGATCAGCCAGTTGCGCTCAATCTCCTTGACCGGAGTCAGATACGTCTTCATTGCAAAACCCTCGCAAATACAATAAAGCCGGGATATCAGCCCGACCGGTCACTGCCGGCCGCCGACTGCTCCCAGCTCCCTACCGAACAAAAAAGGTTCGAAACCATGTCGAACCTTTTTGCCCAGAAAATTATGTTGGAGCGGGAAACGAGATTCGAACTCGCGACTTCAACCTTGGCAAGGTTGCACTCTACCACTGAGTTATTCCCGCTCACTTCTCTCTCAAAGACGCCACCTATATACCAATGCCCCCCTGCCTTGTCAACAAAAAAGCCGCCCTAAATTTCGCGTCGCGGGGCGCGCTGCCCAGTGCCCTTGGTCTCACTCCGGCGCCACTTCCGCGCCGTGAACCGACATAACTATAAATAAAGCTGTGCTCTCCGAGAAGAGCGCGGCTTTCCTGTTGCCACGCCTGGCTTGAAGTTGTTATAATTTTTATAGTAATGTTCCGTTGTTGATGCCGAGAGCACGGTTTTGCCGATCAGGTTGCCGGGCCTCCATCGCAACCGCCAACCGGGATGCCTTCGGATCCCATCCCACCAGGAGCTGACACATGGCCAAACAGACAGGACGGCAGGGCACGGTCTCCCGCAAGACAAAGGAAACCGACATCTCCCTTACCCTTGGACTCGACGGGCCTGGTCAGGCCGAGATCAAGAGCGGCGTGCCCTTCATGGATCACATGCTGACCCTTTTTGCCGTGCATGGCTTCTTCGACCTCGCTGTCAACGCCTCCGGAGACACCGAGGTGGATGACCACCACACCGTCGAGGACCTCGGTATCTGCCTTGGCCAGGCCCTCAAGCAGGCACTGGGCGGCATGGCGGGCATCCAGCGCTACGGAACGGCGGCGGTCCCCATGGACGAAACCCTGGTCCGGGTGACCCTGGACTGCTCCAACCGCCCCTATTTGCACTACGGGGTCACCGGCCTGGACGCCAAGGTGGGCGCCTTCGACACCCAACTGGCCAAGGAGTTCCTGCGCGCCTTCGCCCTGCACGGAGGCTTGACCCTGCACGTCGAGCTGGCCCACGGCGAAAACAGCCACCACATCATCGAGGCGATCTTCAAGGCGCTGGGCAGGGCGCTTGGCCAGGCGGTGAGCCCGGAGCCCCGCGTCAAAGGGGCGCTGTCATCCAAGGGCATGCTGTAACCCCGCCGCCGGCAGGGCCTGATTGTTCCAGAGACCAAGGCACGGCCCCAGCGCCTGCCGCACTAATACCGAGGAGAAACGACTGTGACCCTTCACAAACCCACTACCATCCTGCTGCTCGGCTTTGCCCTCCTTGCCACCCTCCTCAATGGCTGCGCCCCCGCCCCCACCGTGGAGACGCCCCAGGAGGCGGACCTGCCCCGGATCCAATCCATCCTGGTGCTGCCGGCGGAGATCGCCACCGAAACCACTTCCCGCTCTCCCCAGGAAAAGGCGCAACTGGCCCAAGGCCAAAGGGTGCTGGATGCCATCCTGGCGGAGCACTTTGCCAGCAACGCCAAGGCGACCTTCCTGACCGAAGAGCAGCGCGACGCCTACAACAAGGAGTTCGCCCGCTGCCGGACCACCTCGGCGGTCACCATCTGCAAGACCTTCAAGGCGGAGGCGGTGCTGGTCTGCTCCATCCATCGTTTCCGGGAGCGCCAGGGAACCGAATACGCGGTGGACAACCCCGCCTCGGTCTCCTTCGATTACAAGCTGATCATGGGCGGCAGCGGTCAGGTGCTCTGCACGGGCGCCTTCGATGAAACCCAGCAGCCGTTGCTCAACGATATGTTCCAGTTTGCCGACAAGACCTCCAAGCGCGGGGTGCGCTGGCTCACTGCCGAGACGCTCCTCCGGGAGGGCGCCATCGAGAAGCTTGGCAAGTGTCTCTACCTGAAGCAATAACCTGCCAGTGACCGTCATTCCCAGACAGGTCAACCACCGGGTCGGCCAGGCCATGCATCAGTTCGGCATGCTGGCCGACGGTGACCGGGTGCTGATCGCGGTGTCCGGCGGCATCGACAGCCTGGTCCTCTCCTGGCTCCTCAAAGAGTGGCAACGCAAGGCCCCCATCCGCTACGCGCTGCTGACCGCCCACCTGGACATGGGCTTTGGCGGCGGCGAGCATGAGCTGGTGCGGGCTCAACTGGAGCGGCTCGACCTGCCCATGCTGATCGAGCAGACCGACTTTGGCCGCCGGGCCTTGCTGGCGGAGGATGGCAAGGCCGGCTGCTACCACTGCGCCCGCCAACGTCGCAACCGCCTCTTCGCCCTGGCTCAGGAACATGGTTGCAACAAGCTCGCCTTTGGCCACCACCAGGAAGACATCGTGGAGACCTTCTTCCTGAACCTCTTCTACGGGGGAAACCTGAGCGCCATGGCGCCGCGGCAGGAACTGTTCGGCGGCAAGCTCGCCATCATCCGCCCCCTGGCCCTCCTGGACAAAGAAAGCATCATCGGGCTGGGCAGGGAGATCGGCGTTACGGCAGTGGCCAATCCCTGCCCGCTCGCGGCTGACTCCCGCCGGGAACGTATCCGCGGCTGGCTGGCCGAGCTCTACCAGCAAGAGCCATCCATCCGCCCCACCCTCTTTGCCAGCCTCGGCAATCCCCGTCCCGAGTACCTGCCAGTGCCCTTGCCGGCCGTCAAGGCCTCCCGCCGTGCGCACCAGCCCTGAGTGCCTGTCCTGCCTGCGCCGCCAGGCCAAGGCAGCCATCGGCATGGCCAGTCAGGACGCCGCCACCCAACGCCAGGTGGAGTCGGCCGCGCTGCACTACCTTGACCGCCTCGACATGTCGCTCTCGCCACCGGAGAACGCCACCGGCCTGTATCAGCTCATCGCCACCGCCAGCGGCTGCAGGGATCCCTTCGCGGCAATCAAGGAGGCGGAAAACCGCTTGGCCCTCCAATGGCGGGATTCAATCCGGCAACGAATTCTCGCCAGCCAGGACCCGCTCCGCACCGCTTGCGCGTACGCCGTGGCCGGCAACATCATCGACCATGGAGCCAACCACGCCTTCGACGCGGTGGCCGCTTTGGATAACTGCCTGGAGCGACCCTTCGCCATCGACGATCTGGAACGGTTACGGACCGAAGCGCGGGAGGCAAGAAAAATTCTCTATCTGGCGGACAACTGCGGCGAGATTGTGCTGGACGGGCTGCTGGCGGAACTGCTGGCTCGCCAGAGCGTAGTGACGCTGGCGGTGCGGGGGGCAGCGGTCATCAACGACGCCACCCGGGCGGATGCCCATGTCTGTGGCCTGGATGCGACTCTGCGCATCATCGACAACGGCACCGCCTGTCCGGGAACGCCGCTTGGGTCATGCAGCAAGGAGTTCCGCCAACACTTTCAGGAGGCGGATCTCATCATCAGCAAGGGACAGGGGAATTTTGAAACCCTTTCGGAGGAGGGAGGACCAATCTACTTTCTGCTCACCGCCAAATGCGCGGTGGTTGCCGGGTTCCTTGCAGGGCGAAGCGGCAAGCCGGTGAGGATCGGTGATCTTATCCTGTTTCGTGGTGCAGACTGAGGCAGCCCCTCACACCGGCTGCGAGGAATGGTCGGGCCGAAAAGAGTTGGCCGCCTCACCCTCTGATTTCCGCGGGAAGGAAAGCGCCTTGCTGGGGCAATTGACCACACAGTTGCCGCAACGCATGCACTCCACACTGGCAACCACTCCCAATTGCCGGTTGGCGCCAGGATAGGTCTCGATGGGGCAGGCACGCTGGCAGGCTCCGCATTCCTTACAGGAAGCCGCCACCTGCAACCGGTAGGTCCGGGGCGCGAGCATGGCCTGAAAGGTGCCCATGGGACAGATGCTGCACCAGGAGCGCGGCTTCCAGATCAGGCCAACCCCGACGGCCAGGCCAGTGGCCAGGGTCCACATCATGACGAACACCGCCCCGATCCTGGCGGGCTCTCCTTCGGTGAGCAGCAACCTGGTACCAAGCAGGCTCATCATCAAGACAAAGACAATCCACCTGAACCATGCCTGCTTGAACACCGGCGGCATCGACAGCTTGCGACTGACCAAGGCCAGCAACCGCTCATGGAAGGAGCCCATGGCACAAAACCAGCCGCAGTAGTAACGGCCCCGAAACAAGGCAAGCACCATCATCAGCGCCAGCATGGCTATGGCGATGTAGCCGAAGTAGGGCCAATAATGGCCACCGACAATGACCACCGGAACCAACGCAGCAGATATATATTGAATTTGTTTGCGATTCGCCTTTTCCCGCATAACACCCACCCATATCGATTGCGAGGCAGCACTACTGCCCAAAGAACAAAATAATATCGAGGATGTCAACACCATCCTCGAAACAAAAGAAAAATTCCGATCATCCGTGGCAAATCGCCTGCGGTTTAGATAAAAATAAAATAGTAAAATTCTTATCCACTGTCAAGCCGTTTCCTGTCCAACGCACGCCCTTTCTTTGCATCCACCTCGATTGACGCCTGCCCGGAAGAAAGGTATGGTGGGAAGGAACCCCAGAGTTAAAAACTTTCGCCATTCCACCGCGCGGACCTCCAGACCATGACCTTCTCCTGCAAGAACTACGACTACAACGATGACAAGTGCCTCAAGCTCAAGGTCCCCTGCATCCCTGGCCGGCCAGGCTGCGTGCTCGAGGGCAAGGTGAAGCTGAGCGAAGATTTGCAGGCCCGCATCGACCAGCTTGCCGACTCGCCCCCTCGCCGCAGGACGCGGGACGAAAAACGCTGAGCCGCCATGTCGCAAACTCCCCCCCCTCCCCCCTGTCCCGCCTGCGGAGGGACAGGCCAGATCGCTTTTTTCATGGGAGTGAGTAGATTTCTCCTCACCAGCGAGGAGTGTCCGGAGTGCGCCGGTCTGGGATATCTGCTCCAGGATGCCCCGGAGACACAGCCCGATCCCGCCGGACAGACCGCCAAAAAGAAACGTTCCCGCCGCCAGACTTCCGGATCCAGGTAGCACCCTGCCATGGTGGATACTTCCTCTTCCCTCTCCGCCTGCTCTCCACGGGTTACCGTGATCGGTGGCGGGCCAGCCGGCCTGATGGCCGCGACCGTCCTCGCCGGGGCCGGGGCGCGCGTGGCGGTATTCGACGCCATGGCCACCCTGGGCCGCAAGTTTCTGGTGGCCGGCCGGGGCGGCCTCAACCTGAGCCGATCCGAGCCAGCAGAGCGCTTTGTCAGCCATTACGGCGTGGCCGCCCCGCTGTTCGGGGCGCTTCTGGCTGACTTCTCCCCGGAACACCTGCGCGACTGGCTGCAGCACCAGCTGCGGGTCGAAACCTTTGTCGGCAGCAGCGGTCGGATTTTCCCCAGCGATGCCAGCGCCGGCGAGATTATCCGCCGATGGCGTGATCTGCTTTCCCGGCTCGGGGTGGAAATTCACCCCAAACACCGCTGGGTGGACCTGCCCCAGCCAACCAGGGCGATCTTCACCGCCCCGGATGGGGGAACGAGGCTGGTGGAGCATGACGCCCTGCTGCTGGGGCTGGGTGGGGCCAGCTGGCCGCAAACCGGCTCGGACGGCGGCTGGGTGGAGATCCTTGCCGCCCATGGGGTACGGTGCATGCCGTTCCGCCCCGCCAACTCCGGTTTCGACGTTGCTTGGTCGCCATACTTCCGCGAGCGGTTTCAGGGATCCCCGCTTAAAAACATCACCCTGCGCTGCGGTGACCAGCAGGCACAAGGCGAATTGACCATCACCCGCCACGGCATCGAGGGGGGTGCTGTCTACCAGCTGTCTGGGATCATCCGCGACCACTTGGCACTGGGGTCTCCGGCCGTTGTCTCCATTGATCTCAAGCGCGATCTTGCCGAGCAACGCATCCGCCTTCTGCTCGAGCAGCGGCCAGGCAAGCTCAGCATGAGCACCTTCCTGCGCAAGCGCCTGCGCCTGGGTGGCCCTGCCTATTCCCTGTTGCGGGAAACCCTGTCGGCTGATCAGCTTGCCGACCCGGGCCTGCTCGCCCGGACGATCAAAGCCTTGCCGGTTCCCATCCTTGCCCCCAGGCCACTTGCGGAGGCCATCTCCTCGGCGGGCGGCATATGCCTTGACGAGGTCAACAGCGACCTCATGCTCACCCGCCTCCCCGGGGTCTTCGTGGCCGGCGAGATGCTGGACTGGGAAGCGCCCACCGGCGGCTATCTGTTGCAAGGCGCCTTCAGCACCGGCTTCCGCGCCGGCCAAGGCGCGCTGCGCTGGATACGGCACGGCAAAAAAGCGGAATAATGCCACGATAATTTTCACGCAACTATAGCTGGCAATCATGCGACATCCTGTGCTACCCTTGCCTCAGGAACCCTTCCCCTTCCAAATTCTTGCCCGCCAGCAGGCCGAACCGGAGACCAACCATGCAGGAATCGCCATACCTTGACGCCCACGGGTTTTTGGTGGAAAAGCTGCAGCGCTTGCCCTTCCTCGGCGCCATCGGGGACAAGTATCTCAAGCAGATGCTCCGGCTGAGCAAGATCCGCAAGTTCGACGACCGGGAGGTCATCACCAGGGAGGGTTTTTTCGACAGCTGGGTCTACATCCTCTTTTCCGGCACGGTGAAGATCGTCAAGGATGGCAGGGAGATCGCCCGCATCGACCAAACCGGCGAGACCTTCGGGGAGATGGCGGCCATCGACGGCAAGGCGCGCTCGGCCTCCGCCGTCTCGGTGGGTGAAACCGTCTGCCTCGCCATCGACGCCGCCTTTCTGCGGGAGGCCACCGAACCGCTGGAGCAGGCGCTCTTCGTCTCCATCCTCTACCGCCTCTTCGCCGAGGTGCTCGCTCAGCGGCTGCGCGACACCAACGAGGAACTGACCAGGGTCCGCGGCGAACTGGAGGCGGCGAAAAAAGCCTCCTTCCGGCAATCGCGCTAGGCATCCCCGCTTCTGCCTGCCCGATCGCCCTGATCCGCAACCACATCGAACTTGCGTTTTTTTGCCCCGATCAGGTATGGTGTTGCCCCATGATCGACGCGGGGCAAGCCCTCGCGCCCCAGACCACTCAACCAAAGCAAGGAACACCCGACATGAAGAAAATCGCCGTGCTGGCCGGTGATGGCATCGGCCCGGAAGTGATGCGGGAGGCGATCAAGGTTCTTGACGCCGCCCAGCGGAAGTTTGGCTTTTCCCTCTCCTACGACCACGCCGACGTAGGCGGTTGCGCCATCGACAACCACGGCGAGGCGCTGCCGCCGGCCACCCTGGCCCTGTGCGAGGCAAGCGACGCCATCCTCTTCGGCTCGGTGGGCGGTCCCAAGTGGGAGTCGCTGCCCCCGGCCCAGCAGCCTGAGCGGGCCGCCCTGCTGCCGCTGCGCAAACATTTCGAGCTGTTCTGCAACTTCCGGCCGGCCAAGGTCTTCAAGTCCCTGGCGGCGGCAAGCCCGCTCCGTGCCGACATCGTCGGCGACGGCTTCGACATCCTCTGCGTACGCGAACTGACCGGCGACATCTACTTTGGCCAACCCAAGGGCCGCGAGGGCGCGGGCCGGGACGAGAAGGCCTACGACACCATGGTCTACCACCGCTGGGAGATCGAGCGCATCGCCCGCCGCGCCTTCGAGGCGGCCCGGCTCCGTCGCAAGATCGTCACCTCGGTGGACAAGGCCAACGTGCTGACCACCATGGTACTGTGGCGGGAGGTGGTGATCGAGATCTCCAAGGAGTACCCGGACGTCACCCTCAACCACATCTACGTGGACAACGCCACCATGCAGCTGGTCAGGAATCCCCACCAGTTCGACGTCATGCTCTGCGGCAACATGTTCGGCGACATCATCTCCGACGAGTGCGCCATGATCACCGGCTCCATGGGGCTTTTGGCCTCGGCGAGCCTCAACGAAAAGGGCTTCGGCCTCTACGAGCCGGCGGGCGGTTCCGCCCCGGACATTGCCGGCAAGGGCATCGCCAACCCCATCGCCCAGATCCTCTCCGCCGCCATGATGCTCCGCTTCAGCCTCGGCCAGGGCGAGGCGGCGGACGCCATCGAAAAGGCGGTGGCCACGGTACTTTCCCAGGGCGTACACACCCCGGACATCGCCATCGACAAGAACAAGGCCGTTGGCACCACCGCCATGGGCGACGCCATCGTCACGGCCCTGGCCAGCTGATCGCGCCTCGACCCGAACCACCCTCAACCGCATGGAGGCTTCCTCATGAGCGACCTTATCGCCCGCGTCGACACCACCAAGGGCACCATCAACCTCCGGCTTTTTGCCGAACAGGTCCCCTACACCGTGGCCAACTTCGTGAATCTCTCAAAGCGCGGCTATTACAACGGCCTGAAATTTCACCGGGTCATCCCCAACTTCATGATCCAGGGCGGCTGTCCCAAGGGCAGCGGCACCGGCGGGCCGGGCTATGACTTCGAGGACGAGTTCGACCCGACCCTGCGCCACGCCACGCCGGGCATTCTCTCAATGGCCAACGCCGGCCCCAACACCAACGGCAGTCAGTTCTTCATCACCCACGTGCCCTGCCCGTGGCTGGACGGCAAACACGCGGTGTTCGGGGAGGTGCTGAGCGCGGAGGATCAGAAGGTGGTGGACGCCATCCAGCAGGGCGACAAGATCAACGCCGTGGTGATCGAGGGCGATTGTACCGCCCTGATGGAGAAGGCCGCCGACAAGTTGAAAGAGTGGAACATGGCGATCAGCATGCGCTTCCCCCAGTTGGGACCGGCGCAGTAAGCAAGGAGTCGACACGCGCGGGTCGGCGGGCAGGAAGTTCGTTGCCGGCCGATCCGTTGCTGATCCCTTCCGGCTGCCTCAGCCGGTCGCCAGGGAGATGCCCCAGACCAGCGCCAGACAGAGCGCGGTCAGGACGCTGTAATCGACGAACACCCCGCGGAGGGGATAGTTGAAGTCGATGAGATGCAGGGTGGCGGCCACTCCCCACAGCCAGACATGCAGCACCACCGCGATCGGGATGCCGCCGTCCCGCCAGAAGTGAATCCCGAAGCCAAACCAAAGCGTCAGAGACGACACGGCCATGACGCAGACCAGCAGCTTGAACGCCTCCAGGCAGAGTCGGGCCAGGACAAAGGCAAGGCTGTACATCCCCATCTTGCCGAGCCCCAAGAGCAGGACAGCCAGAGCCACCACGGCCAGGATGCCACCGCCCACAATGGCGGTTGGGCTGGCGGCGACCAGGGCGGCCTGGGAGACAAAAAACTCCCCCAGCCCAACCCCGGCAAGGTGGAGCAGCACAAGCAGAGCAGATGCAATGGCGAGATAGCGGCCCATTCCGATCGGTCACTCCGCCAGGAAGCCAACGGCCCGGTCGAGCTTGTGCAGGAAGGCAAAGCCGTTTCCCTTGCGGTCCAGGCCAGCCGCTTGAACCACCGCGTTGAAGACCGCGTCGGTCTGCTCGTTCTTAGTGACGATCAGGATGATCTCCTTCTCCGGCTTGATGAACATGCCGGCAAAACCGAGCTTCTCCCGCACCCCTCTTCCCCTGCCGTAATAGAGGGTCGCTCCTTCGGCGCCGGCCTGCATGGCCGCATCCACCACCTTGTCCGCCTCGCCCCGCTGCACGATGCAGGTGATCAAGTTCGGATTGACGGATTCCATGTCCATCTCCCATGACTGCGGTTGAGACCCGACCGGGACAAATCGAGCCCCGGCGCTTCATCTTTGTAGCAGATTATCGATGGCCCCGCCCAGAAAGTCAAGCACGGCGGGAACGATTCCGCATCACCGAATTCGACGATTGCAGGAAGCGTGCTTCTGTGCTATCTAAGTCGGTGGAATGGTGCATCCGCACGCATCGACTGCATGATGCGACGCGCTGGCCCAACCCTGCCTTTGCCGCGGCGGCAAGCCCTGCGCCTTTATGGTCAACCACGCAACGGAACGAACCGAGACGCCCGCATGCTCGCAAACCTCCCACCGCACGACCGTAAAATGGTCATCATCTCAAGCGCCGTTGCCATCGCCCTGGCGCTGGGGTGGACGGTGTTCGGGCCCTACGGGGCGTTGAAGTACTCTCAGACAGCCCTGGAACTCCATGAGGTGCAAAACGAGAACGAACGCCTGCGCGGCGACAATGAGGCTTTGCAGCAGGAGATCAAACGCCTCAAAAGCGACCCTGCCTATCTTGAGGAGGTAGCCCGGCAGCAGTTTGGCCTGATCAAGAAGAACGAGGTGGTCTTCGAGTTCCCGGAGAAGAAGAAGAGGCACGAGTGATCGGGCTCACTCCTGCCTGGCGGCCAGTTGCGTGAGAATCCACCCCACCGCCGCGGCCAGGTCCTCCGCCACCCAGGCGGGCTGGATCGTCTGGTGCGGCCCGATGTACTGATAATCCCCCCGACCATACCCGGTCAGCACCAGCACCCCGGTGGCGCCAACCGCAGCGGCGGCCTTGAGGTCCGACCAGCGATCGCCCACCAGGAATGAGCGTGACAGATCGAGGTCCAGTTCCGCCGCCGCCCGCAGAAAGAGCCCGGGTTTAGGCTTGCGGCAGTCACAGGCCACCCGGAACCGTTCCTCCTTGGCCTCCGGATGGTGGGGGCAGACATAGATCCCGTCCAGATGAGCGCCGGACTCGGCCAGCAGACGGGTCATCCTGGCATGCACCTCGTCGAGCAGTTCCTCCGGGAAATACCCCCTGGCCAGGCCAGACTGATTGGTCACCACCACCACCGGCACGCCGTATTCGTTGAGCCGCCGGATGGCCTCGGCCACCCCCGGCAGCAGGACGAAGCGACTGATGTGGTTGACATAGCCCATCTGCTCGTTGATGGTGCCGTCCCGATCCAGAAACACCGCCGGACGCATGGTTCTCTCTCCTTGTTCAGCCCTTCCCCGCCAGCAGAGCGCGGGTGGCCTCGTAGACATCCTCCACCTCGAGGGCGAGCATGCATGCAAAATCGTTCTTCTTGCACTGGGGTTTGAGGCAGGGGCTGCACGCCATCTCCTTGCGCACCACCACGGCGCGCGCGGAGAATGGCCCGGTGGCCACATGATCGGTGGAGCCGAAGATGGCTACCAGCGGCGTCTCCTGGGCGGCCGCCACGTGCATCAGCCCGGAATCGTTGGTGACAAAAGCGTCGCAGCGGCCAATCAGGGCCATGGCCTGGGCAAGGGTAGTCTTGCCGGCAAGATCACTCACCCGGCCTGGCGCTGCCGCCGCAATCACCGAGGCAGCCTCCCGATCGGCCTCGGTGCCGAACACCAGCAGGCTGGCGCCCATCTCCGCCGCCAGCCGCGCCGCCAGCCGCGCGTAGCGCTCCGCCGGCCAACGTTTGGCCGGGCCATAGGCGGCGCCCGGGTTGAGGCCCACCACCGGCCGGCCGGCATTGCGGGCCAGAAAATCGTCGGCCCAGGCGTTGTCCTGCTCGGAAAGTCTCAGGAAGAGCTGGTCCGGACCTCGGCGCAGGCCAAGCTCCTGCAGCAATCCCTGGTAGTAGTGGACCTGATGGAGCTTGCGCACCGCCGGTTGGATGCGGACCCCATGCGTGAGCAACAGGCCGCGGCCATCGCGGCGGTATCCCGCCCGGACCGGGATGGCGGCCAGCCGAGCCAGTAAGGCAGCCTCGAAGGCGTTCTGGAGCAGGATGGCCAGGTCGAACCGCTCTTGGGCCAGTTCGCGCCCCAACCGCCACAAGCCGGCTAGGCCCTGGTGGCTTCCCTTGCGCTGGTAAAGCATCACCCGGTCCACATGGGGGGAGGCCCGGAAGATGTCGGCCACCCAGGGATAGGCGAGGATGGTGATCTCGGCGTCGGGGAAATTCTGCCGGATGGTGCGCACCGCCGGCGTGGTCATGATGGCGTCGCCGATCCAGTTGGTCGAGCGGATCAGTATCCTGTCCGGCCGCAGATGCGCGATGGTCTTGGTCATGGGGTGCTTCGCCCTCCCTGATGGTGGCTCCTGGCAGCCGGGAGATTCCTCTTTTTTGGAAGGGGCGTCAAGAACTTTCAGGGCAGATATCGGGGAGCGCGGGCACCCCGCCGATTTTCTTCCGTCATGAGATTCCTGATTCCTCAATTCCCGCCTCCTTTTCCCATTTCTTTCCTTGCTCAAGCCCCGGCCGGGGTCTATAATTGCAAGTTTCATAGAACCATCGAAAAAACCACACCGTGAGCAACCGCATGACCCTGTCCGCCAAGAAGAAAAAAGAGCTGCGCGACGCCGTGCCGCGCTTTAGCCAGGCCAACATCCTGGTGATCGGCGACATCATCGTCGACCACTTCATCTGGGGCACCGTCTCCCGCATCTCGCCGGAGGCGCCGGTGCCGGTGGTGGACGTCACCCATGAGAACCTGTTGCTCGGCGGCGCGGCCAACGTGCTCAACAACATCTATGCCCAGGGCGGCAAGGCCACCCTCTGCGGCCTGATCGGCAATGATGCCATGGGTGATCACTTGCTCGGGCTGCTCGCCGAACTGGCCTCGCCCACCGCCGGCATCGTGCGCAGCGACCGGCGCCCCACTATCCTGAAGACCCGCATCGTGGCCCAGCACCAGCAGGTGGTTCGTTTCGACCGCGAGAAGACCGGTGCCCCCTCCCCGGAACGGCTAGCGGAGATCACCCGATTCCTGGACGACCATCTGGACGAATTCGACGCGGTGATCATCTCCGACTACAACAAGGGCATGATCAACCCCGCCCTGATGGACCACCTGCGGGCCAGAATCGGCAAGCGCATCCCGGTCATCGTCGACCCCAAACCCCAGCAACCGGAACGCTTCAACAGCGCCACCATCATCACCCCCAACCATCATGAGGCCAGCCTGATGGCCGGCATGCCGATCAAAAACGAGGAAGACCTCAATACCGCCATCCGCATCCTGCAGGAAAAACTGGACAGCGACGCGGTGTTGATCACCCGAGGCGAGGCGGGCATGGCCCTGTACGAGAAGGGCAAGCCGCTCTACACCATCCCCACCATGGCCAAGGAGGTGTACGATGTCACCGGTGCCGGCGACACGGTGATCGCCACCCTGGCGCTGGGGCTCGCCATCGGCCTGCCCGCCGCCGATGCCGCCACCATCGCCAACTTCGCCGCTGGCATCGTGGTGGGCAAGGTGGGCACCGCCACCGCTTCCACCGGGGAACTGCTGGAGGCCATCGCATGAAGCGCCCCCTGAGCATGACCGCCTATGGCCGCGGCGAGGCACAGTCCGGCAGCCAGAGCTGGACCACCGAGGTCCGCTCGGTAAACCACAAGTTCCTCGACCTCAACCTCAAGCTGCCCCGGAAGTACCTTGGCCTGGAAGACCGCATCCGCAAGGAGATCGGGAGCCATTACAGCCGCGGCCACGTGGATGTGCTGCTCACCCTGGGCGGCACCGCAGCCGAGGCGGTGCGCCTCTCGGTCAACCTGGAGTTGGCCCGCGACTACTTCCGATGCCTGGAGGCCATCCGTGCGGAATTGAACCTTGCCGACCCGCCCACCCTGGCCATGGTGAAGGATTTTCGCGACATCATCGTCAGCGAGGAGCAGGAGGAAGACCTGGAGAAGCTGTGGCCGCCGGTGCGGGAGTCCCTCCGGCAGGCACTGGCCAACGCCCTGGTCATGCGGGAGCAGGAAGGGGCGACGCTCCGCCACGAGCTGGAAACGAGGCTTGCCGAGTTTGGCCGCACCGTGGACCGCATCGAGCAGGAGATCCCGGCCATTGTCGAGCGTAGAAGGGAGAAGCTCAAGGAACGACTCGACACCCTGCTGGCCGGGGTGGAGCTCGACCCGCAGCGGCTGACCCAGGAGGCGGCCATCCTGGCCGACAAGACCGATGTCACCGAGGAGCTGGTGCGGCTGCGCAGCCACATCGCCCAGTTCAACGCCTTTCTTGCGGCGGACGAACCCGTCGGCAGGCGGCTTGACTTCCTGCTCCAGGAGTTCCTGCGGGAAATCAACACCCTGGCCTCCAAGATCACCGACGCCTCCACCGCCCACCTCTCGGTGGAGCTGAAGAACGAGGTGGAGAAGCTCAGAGAGCAGGTGCAGAACCTGGAATAGGGAGACAGAAGCAACCATGGACCAGAGAATGATCAATGTCGGCTTCGGCAACGCCGTGCTGGCCAGCCGGGTGGTGGCGGTAGTCAATCCCAAGTCGTCGCCCATGAAGAAGCTGCGCGACGAGGCCAAAGAACAGAAACGCCTCATCGACGTCACCGAGGGCCGCCGCACCCGCTCCATCATCATCCTGGACAGCAACCACGTGGTGCTCTCCTCGGTGCAGCCGGAAACCATCACCATGCGCTTCCTGCCCGCCTCCTCCCCCGAGCGCCGCGACGAGGACCACCAGGAAAAGGGGAGCAGATGAGCCAGGGCACCCTCTTCGTCATCTCCGCTCCCTCCGGGGCCGGCAAGACCACCCTGCTGAAAAGGCTGCTCGACCAGGTAAGGAACCTCTCCTTCTCGGTCTCCCATACAACCAGGCAACCCAGGACCGGCGAGGAGAATGGCCGCGATTACCACTTCGTGGACCGGCCGACCTTTGAGGCGATGCGGGAGTCAGGGGATTTTCTGGAGTGGGCCGAGGTGCATGGCAACCTCTATGGCACCAGCCGCCGGGCGGTGGCCGACCAATTGGCCCAGGGCCGGGATGTCTTCCTGGACATCGACGTGCAGGGGGCGAGCCAACTGCGGGCAAGCGAGAATGGCGCGGTCTTTCTCTTTATCGCCCCGCCTTCCAGGCAGATCCTTGAACAAAGACTGCGCGGCCGGGGCACCGACAGCGAGGAAACCATTCGGCTGCGTCTCGACAATGCGCAACGGGAGATGGCCGAAGCACCGCGCTACGACTATCTGATTATCAACGATGAACTGGAATCGGCAACCGAGATGCTGCGCAGCGTGATCCTGGCCCAACGCTGCCGCGGCCGCCGCGATATCGACGGCCTCCCCCTTGACCTGCGCGGATTGACCACCACACCATGAATACACAGCCCGCTGCTGGCGATGATACCCTCTGGGGGATCCATCCGGTGCTGGAGCAGCTCCGGCTCCGGCCGCGCAGCGTGCGGGAAGTGGTAATTCAGCAAGGTCGGAGCGGCAAGAACCTTCAGGAGATCATCGAACTGGCCCGTCAGCAGGGAGTGAAGGTGCGCTTCCTGCCGGGTCAACGCTTCCCTTCCGCGCCGGGCAAGGTGCATCAGGGGGTCCTGGCCCGCGTTGCCCCGGTTTCCATGCTGGATCTGGACAGCCTCCTGGACAAACTCGGGAATGACCCAGCCCGGCCGCCGCTGCTGGTGGCGCTGGACTCCATCCAGGATCCCCACAACCTGGGGGCCATCATCCGCACCGCCGCGGCAGCCGGCGCCAGCGGGGTCATCCTGCCCAAGGACCGCTCCGCGCCCATGAACGCCACCGCCGCGAAAAGCGCCGCCGGCGCCACCGCCCACCTCGACCTCTGCACGGTCACCAACCTGGCCAGCAGCCTGCGCACCCTCAAGGAGCATGGCTTTTGGGTCTACGGAGCGGCCGGCGAGGCGGCAGGCTCCCTCTACGCCACCCGCTTCGAGGGGCCGATCTGCCTGGTGATCGGCGGGGAGGGCAAGGGGCTCAGACCGCTCATCCGCGAACAGTGCGACCACCTGGTGGCCATCCCCATGGCGGGCAGCCTCAACTCACTCAACGCCTCGGTGGCCGCCGGGGTCATCCTCTTTGAGATGGTGCGGCAACGGCAGGATGCTGCCATGCATGGCCCCGCTCCTTCCATTGTGAATGGCGTGCTCACGAAACCACGGCTTACAACTCGATAAGACCCCCACAATTTCGCCACATTTTTCATCATGTATGACAACCAGGCAGTTGGCCGTCCGCCATGCAGCAAGTTCTTGCGGAGACAGGCCGAAATAATGCGCCTGCTGGTCCATTTCCAATGGAGCCCGATGCCGGCGCTTTTCGACTCCCCGGAACCGGAAGTAATTATAAAATGCCCAAAGGACGAGACTGCCCCCCATGATGACGACAACGATAAAATAAATCAAAAACAACTGAAGAAGCCCGCGATACCCCTCCAATGCAATCATGTGATACTGGAACTTGGAGATACCGAATAACCAAGCAAAAAAACTCAACAAAGGCAACCACAGGTAAAACCAACCCATCCAGAATACCAGAGTAATGGCTCCGTACACCCTTCGCTGACGGCTGGTCTGGCACCTGGGATATTCAAGAATCAGTGGCTTCATGTCGGTTGCACCCCACGATCCGGGCTGACCCAGGTCGCTCGTGCGTTACGCTCGCGCGATAATGCTGCAGGAACAGCCCAAATGGTCGTCAGCATATTGAGCAACCAATACGCCAATGGATACCAGATCATCCAATAATAGCACCTGAAGACTCCCCACCGCTTCCTGGACAGATGCGATGCTTCATACCGGGCGTCCAAAATCAGGGAGATCCCGATCTGCAAGAGACAGGTCGAGCCGATGACAACGCCATTCCAGCCTGGCAACAGCGTGCCCACCACCAAACTCGGGGGCAGCTCAAAAAAGAAACCCAGCCCCCACAGAACAAAGACCATCCCCATGGAATAGGCCCAGAGAACGCTCACGAAAAATTCCAAATAAATGAACCACATCCGTCGTTTTCGCCAATTCAATAAGGCGGGCAGATACTTCAACAACACCTGCACCCCACCCATGGCCCAACGCAACCGTTGCTTCCACAACCCCTGCAACGTTTCTGGCATGAGTATCCAGCACAACGCCTTGGGTTCATAGCGGATATCCCAATGAAAGATCTGCAACTTCCAACTCACGTCAATGTCCTCCGTGAGCATATCGCGACTCCAGTACCCGATGTCATGCAATGCTATCTTGCGAAAGGCGCAAACAACCCCAGAAACTGTAAAAATACGCCCATAGGTCCGTTGGGCCCGCTTGATCAAGCCAATGATAGAGGAAAATTCCCCGACCTGGATCTTGCCGAGCAAGGTGGATCTATTGCGGATGCGGGGGTTGCCGGTAACCGCTCCCACCCGTGGACCGCTCACGAAATGCTGCATCAACCAGGCAACGGCATTCTCGTCCAGCAATGCATCCCCATCGATGCACACCAAAAACTCATGGTTGGACATCAGGGCTGCCATATCCAACCCCATGGCCTTTCCCTGGTTGCTGGCCAGATGGACGACCCGCAGGCGAGGATGCTGCGAAGCGAGCTCTTCCAGTATGACGCCGGTATTGTCGCGGCTGCCGTCATTGACGGCGATGATCTCAAAATCAGGATAATTCTGCCGCAACAGTTGACCGATGGTTTCCCGAACATTCTCCTCCTCGTTGAACATCGGCACAACTATGCTGACCCCAGGATAATGGGAGAGCGCAGGGGGGAGGGCCTTCTTGGCATGATGGCGCTCAAAGCGGAAAAAATAATGCAAGGAACCGATCATCCACACATAGGCCATGAAGAGCGGGTAATAAAAGGAAAAATCCAGCAAAACATGGCCGAGATTCCCCTGTATCCTATCAAGCAGCCACATCACTTCCCTGGTTCCCTGAACGGAAATGACCGCAACGACAAAAACGGCCGGACCGTCGCCATGTCTGGTTTGTTTTCAAAGAAGTTGTCGGGGTAATAACCGAAATGTATCGCCCCTTTGGTTTGCAGCAGGCGCATTTGCTCGGCCAGGAGGGTTGCGGAGATTGGACTGTTGGTCCGCCAATCAACGGACTGGAGTTCGAAGATGCTTTGCCTCAGCGCGCCAGGGTGAGCGCCCACCGCGTCAACGAGTTGCGTCAACCAAGGCAATGGCTCGGCGGCCCCTTCCATGAAGGGCATCGCCATAACGGCCGTGTATGTATAGTTGGCCAGAAAATCCTGCAACGACTGGGCAAACCACTCTTGCGACCCAGGCTCCAGCACAACCCTCGCATAAAGATTTCTCGCGGTAAGCAAATTGGGCTGGTATCGGCTTACCAGTCCCGCCAGTTCCAGGGTAAACCGGGTAAGATGGTCGATCTTGAGCTGGCTCCAACGTTGCATCACCTCGCGATCGGCCCGGATATTTTCGATTTCGGCGGGAAGGGACCAGTTCTCGACATAATGGCGGAGCGCCGCTGGGCTGGCATCCTCGAAGTCGGAGAGGGTCAGATCGTCATGAAAAAGCACCCCCTGAAAAACGGCATGGCTCGACAAGTCCTCATATATCTCTTTGATCACTTGTCGCGCCTTCGTATCAAACGGCGAGAGGCGGGGGTAACCGCCCTTGCCTTGCCTGGCTGATCGCACGACCCGCATCCGGTCCGGATGGCCATCGGGCAACTGGAAGGCAAGGACGGGCATCCATGCGAAAACCTTGACCCCGGAACGTGAAAAAAGCTGCCACGCCACCCGGGAAAAGAGATCCGCTCGCATCGGCAGGTGACGATTGGGGAAATAGAGCGCCGCTGCAGCGCCATCACCGTCCGGATCAGCATACGCTTGCAGAAATACTGTGTTCACCCCCATCTCCTTGACCCGATCAAGGAGCTTCGAAAGATTCCCCTCCTGCTGGGCTGGATCAGGGTCATACACATAATCCAGATCAATGTGCATGACCCGTATTGGCCCGGGATTCACCGGACGCAGACTGGCGGCGAGTTCGACGACGGAAGGATTGTAGCTCACCAGAATACGCTTGATGCGGTCCAGACCAACCGATTTGTTGTTGGCGGTGCTGTCATCGAGGGTCATGGCCACCGGCATGCCCTCCTGTTTGGCCACCTCGATCACGGTCTCGTTATAACGCCCATAGGGCCAAACCATAACCCTGGGTCGCTTGCCCAACTCCCTCTCAAGCAAATCGGAATTACGGCGCAAATCGTGTTGGATGCGCCGCCGGAAGTCTTGCTCTGTTTCATATCCATCCTTGGAATACCGACGGACTATAGCCGCAGGCAGAAGATTTCCTTGGGGATTGGCAGGAATTCCGTGATGCAAATCGTAGCCGTGCGAGGCGACTTCCACCAAGCCGCTTGCGGTCATCTCGCGGATATCGTCCCACCCGAGAAAATCTTCGCGAACATAGGGATGATCGTCATAGGGAACCCGCTGACCAGGAGGAACATCCAACCAGCTGCCCACCAGCGCCAACACGGCGGGATAATTGAATGCCTTGAGAAGGGGAAACACCTGCGTACGAAAGCTCTTGTAGCCGTCATCAAAGGTGAGCAGGATCGCTTTGGACGGCAATGCTCCCTCTCCCCGCCGCGCCGCCAAAATCTCCTCAATACTCACTACCTTGTAGCCGTTCTGCTTGAGCCAGGAGAAATGCTGGATCAACTGGGTGGTGGATACCGTGCTGCGGTCGGCCCCCTCTCCGAAATTGTCCTGTACGTTGTGATAACAGAGAACGTAAAACCCCTCGCCTCCCGTCATGACAGCCGGTTCCGCATCCACCACAAGACAGAAAGGCAAGAGCAGGAGAGACAGTCGGATGAGCAATTTTGCGAACATCAAAATCTCCAGTCGGCCAATGCCGAGATGGTATCAAGATCGGTGTGTTCGCCGTCATAGGGACGGTGAGTCCGTCCAGCCCCCAAACGGAACTCGACGCGGTCGCTGGGCGCATACACGATTTCATACCGAATCGAACCAACCCCTCCCTCGCCGAAGCCCTCTTGCCAATAATTGCCCGCGCCGACGAGAAACCTATGCTTGAGCGAGTGGCCATATCGCTGGAACTGTGTCCATTCATTGATAGCGGTAACGTCGTAACTCCGATCGCGGCTTGGATTGAAATAACCAACCTCGATGGCCGCCGTGGAGTTGTCGGAAGTATAATAATTTCCTTCCACCGCAAGCCTATACACAGGACCCGAGACAAGCCGTTCATGCCAGGAAGCAAACCAGGAACGACGCCTATTCTCGTCGGAGAAGTCACGATATTCAGCGCCGATACGGACTTTTCTCGACTCATGCCAGCGGTGGCTGAGCGCCAGACTCAAGGGGCGGGAGGCCACTCCATCCGCATATGCGCGTAACGGCGTATCCAGGGCATTGCTGGAGTAGCCCCCATCGATCCTCCAGTGGTCATCGGGATGATAGCTCCCGCTGAAGGCAAAATTCACCCCCTCATTCTCCACGGAATAGACCTCCGTGCTCCCATCCCACAATGGGTGCCGCGATTCAACCCCGGCGCCGGCTGCGGCACGCTCGGCGGTGATGTCATGAAAGCTGGCCGTGGAGTAGTGACTATGAACGAAAGGACGCCATCGGTGTTGGATGGGCTCGGCGTACAGCCAGGCATCGACGCGGGAATCGCTCGTTCCCATGGCGGTTGCCTTGCCATCATTTGAGTGACCATACTCCCCTTCAAATCTCAGTTCCCTGAGGTGCTGGGTTTCCCATGCCCGAACGGCGCGGGCAACTGCCTTTTCCTCCGGAAGCGCCTTGAGGGCCGCCTCCATATTCTCTGCCGCTGCCTTATAATCCGCCAGACTCATGCGGGACTCGAAGAGTCCCAGATGAATCCACCCGTCATCCGGATGGACTCCCAGGATCCATCGCAGCAGCTCTTCCGCTCGTCGATGCCAGCCGCGCATCTGATAGGTCGCGGCCAAACTGGTGTTGACGCTCAGATTCGCCGGCGCACGCCGATGGAGTTCTTCAAGCCGCGCCTGCCCTTCTCCAAGCCGTTCGGTATAGCTACGCGCCATGGCAGCGGCAATTTCAACCCGAGGATAGTTTTCGTTGGGTTGACGAAGGGATGGGATATGAGATTTTTTCCACTCCGGCTCGTTTTTCAGGAGTCCATCAATATACGCCAAGGCCTGACGATACTCTTCGCTTTCCAGTAGACCATAAAAGTAGGCCAGCCCGAATTCGACTTGATCCCCTCCTCCGTCACCCAAAAGGGGAGCAAACACACGGGAGGCCATCTCGGGTTTCTCTTGGCGCAACAAGGCATTGGCAAAAGCGAGCTGGGCATATGCGGGTGGCGTGACGTCTTCTTCGGCCAACTTTTCGTATTGCGCCACGCACTCGGACATCCGGTTTCGATCCGCGAATGCGCACACAAGATCGGCCCGAACACGACGGAGAAGCTCTCTGTGGGAATCCTCGCTCTCCAGGCGCTGACCAAGATTTTCCAGGCTGTGAATAACGCGATCCACCCGATCGAACCGTTCATGCAAACCCATCTCGCCATCGGCAACCCCAGCCCAACGCATCTCATAAACCAGCATGTCATGCCGGAGGGAGGCCTCCTCTGCTAAAGTCAGATCCGGGGGAGCGACAGCTTCGGCAGCATGGGGGGCTCCAAGCCGCCAAAGCGCCATAAACCGCAACCGCGCCCCGGCAGGATGCCCAGGGTCTTGCTCAAGCAACTGCATGCTGGCTTCCAGGGCCTCGGACCAAAACCCAGACTGCTGATACGCCCGCCCAAGAGCCTCGCACACATCTTGCCGTTTTGGATAGCGCAGAACGAGTTCCTTGGCCAAGGGAAGCGCGTCAGAGAAGTTACCCCTGTCCAACAGCGTTTGGATTTGTCCGATGACAGGATCCGGGTCGGCGCGATTTGCATCCGCCAGGAGTCGATAGTGCGTCAACGCCTCATCGTATTTCCCGACAGCTCGGGCAGCTCGGGCAAGCGCAGAACGCACGTAGGGGGGTAAGCCTTCCCCAGGCAAGGAAACTGCAGCCTCAAGCCCCTCCTGATACCGGCCAGCCCAAACAGCGGTGACAATGTAGTCGAAACGGTACAAGGGGATTTCGGGGAACTCCTGCATCAGGCAGGCAAGCAGGGCGAGAGCCTCGGGCAGACGATTTTCTCGGGCTGCCGCCAGTGCTTTGGCATGCCTTGTCGCCCCATCCGCTGACGAGGAAGTCTCACCAACAATCCCCGGGGATACTTCAGGCAGGAGTGATTCCGTCGCAATCGCCTGCCCAGTTACCCCCAAGGTCACGCTCAAGCAAAAGCCAAGGGTTTTTATTTTTTCTTTCACGAATACAGCTTTCAACAAAGACCCCTGAGCTTTTACGCACGCCGTTGATGCCAAATACCCTTCTTGTATGCTAGAGAGTCTTTCCTGTCCATTTTTTTCCTCCTACTCAACCCCATAAATGCAGTAGGCACATTGGACAGAATTCAGCCAACCTCTTCAAAGGCGCGATGATTGGCACCGCACACCGGGCACTTCTCCGGTGCCTCGCCCTCGCAGGTGTAGCCGCACACCGCGCAGACCTGATAGGGAATATCCTCCTGGCTGTCCAGGTTGTCCAATGCCTTCTGGTAGAGGGCGGCGTGGATCTTCTCCACCTCGTTGGCATAGGTGAAGGACCGCTCCGCCGCCTTGTGTCCCTCCGCCTTGGCCGCCTCAATCATCCCGGGATACATGGCCTTGAACTCATGGGTCTCGCCGGCAATGGCCTCCCTGAGATTCGCGGCGGTATCGCCGATGGCCTTGAGCGCCCGCAGATGGGCGTGGGCATGGATGGTTTCGGCATGGGCGGCGGCGCGGAAGAGCCGAGCCACCTGCTTGTAGCCGTCCTTCTCCGCCCGCTCGGCAAAGGCGAGATACTTGCGGTTGGCCTGCGACTCGCCGGCAAATGCTTCCCAAAGGTGCTTCTCGGTGGTGCTCATGCGGATATCCTCCTTGCGGTTGTCTAATTTTCGCTGGCCGGGCTCCTGCCATCCTCTTCTTCCCTGAGAATCCTCACCTGCCATTCTACCGCCACCGGACGCCCCTCCGGAAGAAAAAAACAGCAGGAGTCCCAGGAATAGTCCATCCCAGAAAAGCCTTTTCAAAAAAGAATCAGGCGGGTAAATAGGTAAAATTTCGCTAAACGGCAGCGCCCAACGGCCTCCGATCCATCCATTCGCCAATTACAGGGGAATCCAATATGAAGAAACGCATCCTGCTTCCGGACGAAGACCGCATCACCCAATGGTACAACGTCATGCCCGACATCCCAAACGGCATGGCCCCGCCGCTCAACCCGGCCACCAAGCAGCCGCTCACCCCGGACCTGATGGCGCCGATCTTCCCCATGGGCCTCCTGGAGCAGGAGATGAGCGACAAGACCTGGATCGACATTCCGGAAGAGATCCAGGAAATATGGTCCATCTGGCGGCCCTCCCCGCTGGTACGCGCCAACTTCCTCGAAGAGGCGCTGGGCACCAAGGCCAGGATCTACTTCAAGTATGAAGGCGTTTCCCCCTCTGGCAGCCACAAGACCAACTCCGCCGTGGCCCAGGCCTACTACAACAAGCGCGAGGGCGTCAAACGCCTGGCCACCGAGACCGGCGCCGGCCAGTGGGGCAGCGCCCTTTCCTTCGCCACCCACAAGTTCGGCCTGGAGTGCAAGGTCTACATGGTGCGGGTCTCCTACGACCAGAAGCCCTACCGCAAGTCGATGATGAACACCTACGGCGCGGAGATCGTGCCGAGTCCCAGCCCGGACACCCCTACCGGCCGGGCCATCCTCGAGAAGGATCCCAACAGCCCCGGCTCGCTGGGCATCGCCATCAGCGAGGCGCTGGAGGACGCGGTCTCCCGCGAGGACACCAAGTACGCCTTGGGCTCGGTGCTGAACCATGTCTGCCTGCACCAGACCGTGATCGGCCTTGAGGCCAAGAAGCAGCTGGCCATGATCGGCGAGAGCCCCGATGTGGTCATCGGCTGCTGCGGCGGCGGCTCCAACTTCGCCGGTCTTGCCGCCCCCTTCCTGCCCGACAAACTGAACGGCAAGAACATCCGCCTGGTGGGCGTCGAGCCCACCTCCTGCCCTACCCTCACCAAGGGCATCTACGCCTACGATTTCGGCGACGTTTCCGCCCGTACCCCGCTCCTCTATATGTATACCCTGGGCCACGACTTCATGCCGCCGGGCATCCACGCCGGCGGCCTGCGCTACCACGGCATGTCGCCCATCGTCAGCGCCATGCTGCGGGAGAACCTCATGGAGGCGGTGGCGCTGCACCAGCTGGAGTGCTTCGAGGCGGGCGTGCTCTTCGCCCAGACCGAGGGCATCATTCCGGCCCCCGAATCGTGCCACGCGGTGCGCGCCGCGATCATCGAGGCAATGAAAGACCCCAAGGAACCGAAGACCATCCTCTTCAACCTCTCCGGCCACGGCCATCTGGATCTCTCCAGCTACGACAAGTACTTTGCCAAGGAGCTCCACAACTTCGACTATCCGGCCGAGGCGGTGGAAGAGGCCAAGAAGCACCTGCCCACGATCTGAAATTGAGATCCTCGATGCGACCCCAACTCGCCGCGCTGTTTTCCCTCGGGAAGACAGCGCGGCGTTTTTTCTTCCTCTTCCTGTTCTGCTGGCTGCTGCCCGCCCCCTCCGCCCAGGCTGGCGGCGGCAGGCTGTTGCCAGCCTCGCTGGTGGAGAATGGTGGCATCCTGGTCACTCGCGGCGGCGCCATCCTTTACGAACACAACGCCGATACCCTCCTCGTGCCGGCCAGCACCTGGAAAATCGCCACGGCGCTCGAAGCGCTGACCCTGCTCGGTCCGGACTACCGCTTTGAGACCCGCTGCTCGCTGGGCCCGGATCGGACCCTCTACATCCAGGGAAGCGGCGACCCCATGCTGATCTCCGAGGAGGTGAGCCGCCTGGCCGAGGGGCTTTTTGCGAGTGGGGTGCGCGATGTGGGCGACCTGGTGCTTGACGATTCGGCCTTCAGCCTCGACGCCCCCACCGACGGTTCCGACGGCAGCCTCAACCCCTATGACGCGGCCAACAGCGCCCTTGCCGTCAACTTCAACACCCTTCCCCTGGTCAAGGACAAGAACGGCGCCGTCCGCTCCGCCGAGCCGCAGACCCCCACCCTGGATATCACCGAACGTCTGGCCGCCTCTCTGCCCCCTGGCGCCCACCGCATCAATATCTCCCGCCACCCCGAGCAGGTGTGGCGGTACGCCGGCGAACTGACCCAGGCCAAGCTGCGCGAGGCAGGCATCTCCGTCTCCGGCTCCATGCGGCCGGGCTCGGTTCCGTCCGGGCTCGCGGTCACCTTCCTCCACCGCTCCTCCGTGCCGCTCAGCGGGATGATCAAGGCCCTGCTGGCCAGTTCCAGCAACTTCATGACCAACCAGCTCTTTCTTGCCTGCGGCGCCCGTCGGTTCGGCGCTCCCGCCACCTGGGACAAGGGGCGCCGCAGCCTGGATGAGTTCCTGACCAACACCGTTCACCTGGCCCCAGGCACGTTCACGGTGGAAGAAGGCTCCGGCCTCTCCCGCAAGAACCGCATAACCGCCAAGGCCATGCTGACTCTGCTCCGCTCCTTTGCCCCCCATGCCGGCCTGCTTGCCGACCACCACGGGGTGCCGCGCAAGTCGGGGACACTTACCGGTGTCTACGCCTATGCGGGCTATTTCCCCGGCCCCACCGGCCTCGATCCCTTCGTGCTGCTGCTCAACCAGCCAGCCAACACCCGCGATCAGGTGCTCGCCCGGCTGCAGGCGTTGCACCAGGGCCGTTAATCGCTCCGGAAAGAGTTTTACTTTCCCCACCGCTTCCGCTACCCTGATTCCATACACGCCGCATCTCCACTGGAATCCTCTCCCGAGAACGGGTTGTCCATGCAGGACCTCATCCCCCTTCTTCAGTCCAACGAGGACTGGCTCATCCGCCGCATCCTCGACTATGCCAAACGCCTCGACTACACCCGCTACACCTCTACCCTGGAAGAGGCCTGGCGCATATCCATCGCCGGCCTTTCCGCCTCCATCATCGCCGGCATCCGCGAGTTCGACGGCGTGCCCGATTTTGGCCCAGACGAGGCATTCCAACAGGATGCCCTCACCTCCTTCGGGGTGATCGAGGCGCAACGGCACCGGGCGCGGGGGATCAGCTTCCCCATGTTCCTGGGCCTGTTCAAGTACTACCGCCAGAGCTACCACGACCTGCTCATCTCGCAGCAGTGGCCGCAGGACCGCCACGAACTGGGACGACTGGTCCTGGACCGCGCCTTCGACCGCATCGAAATCGCCTTCAGCAAGGAATGGGTGCGCACCGGCGAGAAGGATCTGCTCGCGGAGCTCCAAGGGAAAAATCGCCAGATCACCAATGAAAAGAATGCTTATCTGACCGCCTTTGAAAGCCTTGCCGACCCGGTAATCATTGTCCGCCAGGACGGTGGGATACTCGCCATCAACCACGCCGCCGCCCTGCTGCTCGACCCGGAGCATGTGCCAGGGAAAAGCTATTATCAGGCAAGCCATTCCCCCGCGCCTGAAACACTCCCTGTGCTCGGACAGGATATCCTCGTGTTGTTTCCCTGGCTCGACGAGGTCTGGCGCAACCGCCACGATAATCTCTCCGGCTCTCTTCTGGATCAGGTTATCCAGGGCGAAAGCTGCCATTTCGAGGTTGCCTGCGTGCCGCTTCTCGACGTCAGCGAGAAATTTTCCGGATTCACCATCACCATCCGAGATATCACCAAACGGGTGGAGACCGGCAAGGCTCTTGCCGAAAGCGAGGAACGGCACCGATCCTTCTTTGAAAACAACCACGCCGTCATCCTGCTGATCAACACCGAAGACGGACGCATCATCGACGCCAACCCCGCTGCCGCTAGCTTTTATGGGTACCCGAGGGAGCAACTCCGCACCATGCACATCTCCTCTCTCAACACCCTGACCAGGGAGGAAATCGCCGCCGAGATGCATGCCGCCCTGGCCCGTAAGCGCCAGCATTTCCTGTTCCGCCACCGTCTTGCCTCCGGCGAAATCCGCGACGTCGAGGTCTACACCGGCCCGGTGCGATACAGCGGCAAGGAGCTTCTCTACTCCATCGTTCACGATGTCACCGACAAGCGGCGGGCGGAGCAGGACCTGGCGGAGTCCAGACGCATCCTGACCATGGTGCTTGACACCATCCCGGTGGCGGTGTTCTGGAAGGATCGCCAGTTCCGCTACCTTGGCTGCAACACCTTCTTCGCCAGGGATGCCGGACTTGACACGGCGGAACAAATCATCGGCAAGGACGATTTCGAGCTCGCCTGGCGGGATCTCGCCCCGCTTTACCGCCAGGACGACCAGCAGGTGCTGGAGGCCGGGACCAGCAAAATGCACTTCGAGGAGCCGGTGGCGCTGCCGGATGGCCGCACCCGCTGGGTCCGCACCAGCAAAATCCCCTTGCGCCAGGCGGATGGAGAACCCATCGGCCTGCTGGGGTGCTACGAGGACATAACCGACCGCAAGGCTTACGAGGAGGAACTCCGCAAGGCCAGGGAGACGGCGGAAGCGGCCAACCGGGCCAAAAGCGACTTTCTGGCCTCCATGAGCCACGAGATCCGCACCCCGATGAACGCCATCATCGGCATGGCCGACCTTTTGGAGCACACCAATCTCTCGACCCAGCAACGGGAGTATGTGCGGATCTTCCAGCAGGCCGGCGAAAACCTGCTCAGACTGATCAACGACATCCTCGATTTCTCGAAGATCGAGGAAGGATTTCTGGAGCTCGAGCTGATTCCCTTCAGCCTGGTGCAGCTCCTTGAGGATACCTGCGAGATCATGGCGACCAGGGCTCATGGGAAAGGGCTCGAACTGCTCCACCATGTGGAGCCCGACGTCTTTCCCCATCTGATCGGCGACCCGATGCGGCTGCAACAGGTGCTCATCAACCTGATCGGCAACGCCATCAAGTTCACCAGCCAGGGAGAAATCCTGGTGCGGGTCGGCAAGCATGGTGACGAGAACCAGGCGGCAACCCTGCTCTTCACGGTCAGTGACACCGGCATCGGCATCCCACCGGACAAACGCGACCTGATCTTCGACTCCTTCTGCCAGGCGGACTCCTCCACCACCAGGCGCTTTGGCGGCACCGGGCTTGGGCTGGCCATCTGCAAGCGCCTCTGCGAACGGATGGGCGGAAGCATCTGGGTGGAAAGCGAACAGGGCAAAGGCTCGACCTTCTTCTTCACCGTCCGGCTGGCGAAACAGGGCGGCAGCGAACGGCGACGCGCGCCGCGCCCCGGCATGCCGGAAGATTTCGTCGGATTGCGGGCGCTGGTGGTGGATGACAACGCCACCAACCGCCTTATCCTCCGTCAGATCCTGAACAGCTGGGGCATCTGGCCGGAGGAAGCCGAGGATGGCGCCACCGCCCTTGCCGCCCTCCGCTCCGCCACGGCCAAGGACGCCCCGATCCAGGTGGTCTTCCTCGACTGTCACATGCCCGGCATGGACGGTTTCGCCGTGGCGGAGGCCATCGCCAAAACACCGGAACTCAGTGGCACCACCGTGATGATGCTCACCTCCGACCGCCAGGAAGAACACATCAACCGGGCGGCCGCGCTGGGAATTCCCTTCTACATGGTCAAGCCGGTCAAACGTTCGATCCTCTTCGATACCCTCCAACACCTCTTCACGTCCAACCTTCAGCCAGG
Source organism: Thermodesulfobacteriota bacterium (assembly GCA_049323635.1). Taxonomy (GTDB): domain Bacteria; phylum Desulfobacterota; class Desulfobulbia; order Desulfobulbales; family Desulfurivibrionaceae; genus JBMONS01. Next base: position 206,143 of record JBMONS010000018.1, on the reverse strand, counting down.
CAAAACCATCGCGGCGGGTCCCCCCCCTCTCGTCAGCGATTCGGCCGCCCGCCAATCCCTGCACATCCTGCTGGCCGAGGACGACAGCGTCAACCAGCAGATGGCCATCCACATGCTCACCCTTTCCGGCCACCGGGTCGAAGTGGCCAGCAACGGCCAGGAGGTTCTGGAACGCTGGATGGAGGGAGGCTTTGACCTCATCCTCATGGACGTCAACATGCCGATCATGGACGGGTTGACCGCCACCATGCACATCAGGGATATGGAGCGGGAACAGCAACAGGGACATATCCCCATCATCGCCCTCACGGCCCAGGCTTTTGCCAGGGACCAGAAAAAATGCCTCTCCAGCGGCATGGATGGCTACCTCGCCAAGCCTATTCGCCGCAACGCCCTGCTCAAGGAGATCAATCGCCTCCTCCCTGGTTCCGGCACCGCGGAGAACGGCCATAACCACACCGAGCCGAATCCGGATTCTTTTCCCACCGACAATGACGTTGTTTTCGATCTTGCCGAGGCCCTGGCCGGGGCGGAGGACGACGCACAGCTGCTCGCCACGCTGGTCCGCACCTATCTGGACAACGAATCACTCTATATGGCCACCATCGCCCAGGCAATAAACGCGCAGAACCGGGAGCAACTCCGCAAGGCCTCCCATAAACTCAAGGGGGCGCTGGCCAACTTCGGGGCCAAGGCGGCGGTGGCCGCTTCGCTGCGCCTGGAAAAAAGCGCCGAGAAGGCCACATTGCATGAGCTGGCCCACAATCGCGATCTCCTGGCCGAACAGTTGCTGCTGCTCAACCAGGCGCTGAACAACTATCTCGACCAGGAGCGGCCATGAGGATACTGATTGCCGAGGACGACCAGGTCTCCCGCATGAAGCTTGAGAACCTGCTGGGCAAGTGGGAGTACCAAGTGGTTTCCTGTACGGACGGGGACGAGGCATGGACCTGGATCCAACGGGAGGACAGTCCTTCCTTGCTGGTGCTCGACTGGATGATGCCGGGGGTGGACGGCCTGGAACTCTGCCGCCGGGTACGAGCGATGGCCCGCGAGCCCTACACCTATATCCTGTTGCTCACCTCGCGCAACGAAAAGGAGGATGTGGTGCATGGCATCGAGGCCGGCGCCGACGATTTCCTCACCAAACCTTTCTATCCCCATGAACTCAAGGTAAGGCTGCGGGCCGGCGCCCGGATCGTCGAGTTGAGCACCAAACTGATCGAGGCACGCAACGCTCTCAAGGAACAGGCGACCCACGACGCCCTCACCGGCCTGTGGAACCGGCCCGCCATCATGGAACGGCTTGCCGCCGAAATGGCCCGCACCCATCGCGCTGGCGGAGAGCACTGCCTGGTGATGCTGGACATCGACCATTTCAAACGGATCAACGACACACAGGGGCACCGGGTGGGCGATCAGGTGCTGCGGCAGGTGGCGGAACGGCTGCGCGGGGCGTTGCGGCCCTACGACACGGTGGGGCGATACGGCGGGGAGGAATTTCTGGTGGTCATCTCGGACAGCGATTGCGCCACTACCCGCAACCAGGCGGAAAGGCTGCGACGATGCCTGGCGGAACAGCCGATGCAAACCGACGCAGGCCCCCTGGCGGTGACCGCCAGCTTTGGGGTCGCCTCGGCGCCGATCGCCGGCCGCACCTCGCCAGAACAACTGATCAACGCCGCGGACCAGGCCCTCTATCAGGCAAAGGCCGAGGGCAGGAACCGGGTGGTGGCGCGCCGGGCGCTGCCGGACGACTTGCCCCCATCAGCCGCCACCGCATCATGAATCGTCTTTTTCGTTGACACCCATGGGCTAATCATTTAAATACAACGATTCTTCATGCGGGGCGGTACCGCCCGCCGACAGAGAACAACCAACACAGATGCAAGCGCGGGGCGGATCGCCTCCCTTGAGGTTTCACCAGGAGGAATACCATGGCAAAAGCGGCTGGAAACATGGCGGACAAGTATGCGAGCGGCCTGTTCAAGCAGGTCATTGACAAGTGCGAAGGCTGCGAGCGGATCGTCGAGGTCGAGGCGGCCAAGTACTGCGCCTCCTACGCAACACCGGAAGCGAAGTGGCGTCTGGGCCTGTGCAATTTCGCCACCCACGTCAAGCCGGAGATCGCCACCTCCTCCATCAAGATCAATCCGTTGAAGGCCTCCAAGCGCGCCGCCGCCAAGGGCAAAAAGAAGTAATTTCCGTAGACTCCGTGATTTCACCCGTTCCCGCGCCAGCGGGAACGGGTTTTTTTGTTTCTCCTTCCCGAACGGACGATTCGTCGGGCACCGATCCTACATGATAGCCTTGGGATAGAGGGCGCTCAACAGCTTCTCGTCCGCCTTGATCTCCTTGAACCGCTCATACGCGGTCGGGAAATGCGCTGGGCATCCATCAGCAGCCATCACCCGACGGGCCGCCTCTTCCAGCAACGTCTCCGAAAAGTCAAACACCGCCTGGAACACCTTGTCGATGATCAGTTCCGGCGCCTCTTCATAGGGAGGAGGTTGCCTGGTGACCGCGATGACTATCTGCTCCAGGGTCGGCGCCGGGAGCAGGCGGAAGAGGTTTGGCACATCGTATATCTCGGTGGCGGCGAGCAGGCGTTCGACAACCGCTTCGTCCAGTTCCCCCAGCAAGCCTCGCAGGATGGCGGTACGATCCTCTCCACCATCGGGGCCGAGCAGGAGGCGGATATAGGGGGTAATTTCCTGGGGACTCAGCGTCCCCTTTCTGAGGGCCGCCTCGATCCAGCGCACCTGCATTTCAGGGCTGCGGGCCACGAAGGGCAGATACTTTTCATACCAAATGCGTTTACTCATCGGATACACGCTCCACGCCGGATTCCGCCGACACAGCTCAATGACCGGGCATATGGCCGATCACGGCCCGACCACCCGGAACCTGGGGTCCTCGATATGGGTCTGCCGACAGCGAGGACAGTGACTCGGCTTGGTCAGCCGTTCCCGTTTGCTGAATGCAAAGCCGCAGACAAGACAGACCGAGGCCTCCATCTCCAGCCGCTGGCCTGAGACCGCCAGGGACTTACGGATATGGGGGAGATGCAGCCGCACCTCCTTTTCAGGAATGCCCGCCAAACCGGACAGCTCCTTGGCCGTAAGCGGCCCCTCCTCCAGAAGAAGGGTAATCAAGCATTGCCGCACCGTCTGCTCCATGCCCATCCATACCTCCTGTCGTCATGATCGGGCAAGCGATTTTCGCACCACCGCCACGAGCTTTCATCCATTGCGTCCCTCTTTTCGTTTGACCTGCTTGCCTGGTCGCGATAGAGTAACGGCGGCGTTTCTAAACTGGTGTCGATCTGGGCTCCCCAAACAAAGGGACTCGCGACAGCCTCGGCCCTTCCCCCTGTGACGGATTCGACATGGAAACCGAAACCAAGGAAACCGAAACCGAAAAACGCCCGGACCGGCGCATCCTCAGCCGGCCGGAAATCACCCCGCTCGCCATCGCCATCCTGGTTCTCGCCGTTCTGCTCGCAGGTGGCGGCGCTTGGTATTTGCTGGCCAATCGGGCAAAGCAACCCGCGCCGGTGACCATCCCTCCACCGGCTCCGCCGGCCGTTTCGGTTCCCAAGGGAGATCTCCAACCGGAAAAAAATCCGTGCCAGGAGATCGACGAGCAGATCGCCCAATTCTTTGGCGCCCTGGACAACCGCGACATCGTCGCCGCCCGCCGCTTTCAGGGTGGATCCCAGGCCCACTTCGCCCGGCTGATCAACACCCTCCTGGCGCATCCGCCGGTGGTGATGGACGAGAGCAAGCATCTCAGCAACATCCTCAACAACACCACTCATTTCTTCAGGATTCTGGGCGAGGACGATCTTTCCCTGATCCGGGAACTGCTCAACCGGGAAGAGGGGAACAACGTCGAGCTGGCCATGTCCCTCTTCTACCGCTGGTCGGAGCAGATGCCCCAGTGCGGCGAGGCCACCACCCAGATACGCCTCCCCCTGCCAGGACTGTACGAGTACGCCTGCTTCTTCCTGAATACCATGGGAGGCCAGGCCTATGTCTTCCGCCGGGATCCGCGCCTGCGGCTGCTGGTCCGCTATTACTCCATCCTGATCCTCGACCGCGCCAACGATGCCTCCCTGAACCGCCATGGCCTGGATATCCGGCCAGCCACGTCGGCGCTGCTCAAGGAGCTGCGCGCGGTAACCGGCCTCGCCGGCCAGGAGGACTACACCGCCCGGCTGCTGGCCATCCAGGAGAAGTACCCCATGGCCGACCAGATAGCCCCCCCGGCCACCGGCAAATAACCTCCCGCCCATGCGTCGCTTCGTCCCTGCATCCCGGCGCCTGACCGCCGGCCTTGCCCTGCTCGCCTTTCTGGCCGGCTCCGTCGCTCCCCTCCCCATGATGCCCAGCCGGGCCCAAGCATTCACGGTCGGCGAGGAGCGGGAGGTGGGCGACAAGCTCCTCTCCCTGATCCGGAAGGAGTTCACCATTCTCGACGAGATGGACCTGACCGACTACGTCACCGCCCTGGGCCAGCAAACCCTCCGGCTGACCGGGCCGCAGTTCTTCGGCTACCACTTCTTTGTCATCGACAACAAGGAGTTCAACGCCTTTGCCGCCCCCTCCGGACTGATCTTCTTCCATTCCGGACTGGTGGATCTCTGCGCCACCGAAGGGGAGCTGGTCAGCGTCCTCGCCCACGAGATCGGCCATGCCGCCAGCCGCCACATCGCCGACCGCATGAGCAAATCAGGCAAGATCAGCGCCGGCACCACCGCCCTGATGCTGGCCGGTCTGCTCCTCGGCCAGGGGGCGCTCTCGCAGGCGGTGGTCACCGGCTCCATGGCCGGCAACCTGATGGCGAACCTGAAGTTCAGCCGCGAGGACGAGGAAGAGGCGGACCGGCTCGCCTACAAATGGATGAAGGAGCAGGAGCGCGATCCGGCCGAGATGGTGAGCATGCTCAAGAAGATGCGCCGGGCAAGCCGCTACAGCCGCAACAAGGTCCCCACCTACCTGCTCACCCATCCGGAGCCGGAAAACCGGATCGGCTACATCGAGGACAAGATCCTCCAGGACCAGCCCCGCCCCTTCCCAGGCCGCGATGAGTTTGCCTTCCAGCGCTTCAAATACCGGGTGCAGGCGCTGACCAAGGATCCGCAGACCCACCTGCCCCTCTTGCTCAACAAGGCCGAGGAGCCTGGCGCCCAGGACAAGGATCCCATGCTCTTCTTCGGGATTGCCGAGGCGTTTTTGATCAACCGCGACTTCGACAAGGCCAGGGAGTACCTGCAGAAGGTGATCACTCGCTTCCCGGACAAGACCATCCTCCGCACCGATCAGGGGCGCTACCTGCTTGAGGCGGGCAGGAGCAAGGAGGCGCTGGCCATCTTCAAGGAGGTCAACCAGAAGGATCCGGCCAGCCTCTACAACACCTACCTGCTCGGCAAATCGCTGGAACTGTCTGGAGAAAACGCCAAGGCGGCCCTCATCCTCGAAGGGTTGACCGAACGGGTTCCCAGCAACGCCCGCCTCTACTACGACATCGGCAAGCTGCGGGCGGCGCTGGGCAGCCCCGGGGCGGGCCACTACAACCTGGGCATGTACCACTATTACCTGGGGGCGGGCAAGACCGCGCTGTACCACTTCAAGGAGGCGCTGAAGGTGCTCCCCGAACAGGACCCGCTCACGGCCAAGGTCAAGGAGATGCAGGAACGGATGATCCGGCTGGAACGGCTGTAAGGCTGGCGGGCAGGGCGGCGGGAAAAGAGGAAGGCTCAGCGGCGGCTGCGCAGCTTGCGGATCGCCATCACGGCGAAATCACGGAACAACCTTACCGACTTGACCTGGCCGGCATCGAGGCGGGGACGCCCCTTCTTGCGGTCCAGGTAGATCAGGCCGATGGGCTTGCCGTCGATGCAGATGGGAAAGAGGTAGACCTCCCGCTCCTTGACCAGATACTTGAGGTTATCCGGAAAGGCGCCAGGGGTGTCGGCCGGGATGGCCATGTCCTTGCAAGTCGCCAACGACTTGGGGATCACAAAGCCGGTCTGGGCCAGGTCATGCTCGAACTGGGAGATTCCGGCCGGGTCGATCTCGCCCAGGCCGAACCGCCCCATCAACACCCGCCGGGTCGGCTGGACGCTGAGGATGGCCAGCAGCACCCGATCGAAGCCGATGCCGCGATACAGCCCCTCCAGCAGGTTGATGTAGAAATCGTTGAGGTTGAACGGCCCCATCAGGGTCTCGGTGATGTCGCGGATGAAATCGTTCACCGACTTGTCCTGGCTGATCGGCAGCTCGCCCAGCTCCTCCACCCCGCCAGTATCCTCCTCGGCGGCGATTCTGACCCCCGTCCCGGACTCGGCCTCCTCCGCCAGCATCCGCTGCCGCCGGGCGGCTGCCTTGTCCGGGTTCTTGATGTCCGCCTCCAGACCGCGCAGACGGCTGCGGATCTTGAGCTTGGCAAGGCCGGACCGGATCGAGTCCGCCATCTCCTCGGAGGCGTCCACGCTCTTGTTGACCAGATCCAGCACCTGATCCTGGCTCACCGAAAGAATGCCGGCATATCGACCGAGCAGGGGCCCGATGTCCTTGCCCTCGCAGATGCTGTCCGTAAGGCGGTTGGTGAAGGTGGTGATGTTCTTAAGATAGCCGAGGGCGTCGTAGGGATCGCGCGGTTCGGCAGGATCTGGGTCCATGGCGGCGATGATCTTGTCGGAAAGATTCCAGAAGGCAGCCACCTCCTCCCCCACCTGGGCGAAGGTGAGATCACCCAGGAGTTGACGCGCGGCGGCCTCTTCCTTCATGCCGCCAGCGATCTTTCTTTCAATCTCCCGGTAGACATCCGGCAGGTAGATGCAGACGATGATCTTGCCCAGACCATGCAGCAGGGCACAGATGAAGGCCTCCTCGGGGACGATGCTGCAGGGCTGTTCCGCAGCCAGTTTGCGGGCTTGCAGGGCGCTCAGGAAGGAACGGGTGAGGATTTTGGTGATCCCCTCCTTCTCGACGCCGGTCTTGATAAAATCCTCGAACAGGGCGATGGCGGTGGCCAGGTCGCGCACCGCGTCGAACCCCAGCACGGTGACCGCCCTGGAGATGGAGATCACCGGCCTGCCCAGCGAGTAATAGGCCGAGTTGACCACCTGCAGCACCTTGTTGGTGAGCGAGTAGTCCTTGAGGATGACCTTGGAGAGTTCGTAGGCGGCGGCGCGGCTGTTGTTGGTGAGGCTGATCAGCTCCTGAACATTCTGAGCCATGGCAGGCAGCTCACCCATGTTCATCTTGGCGAAGATCTCGGCAAGCCTGCCGGTTGGCTTGGACTGGGTTTCTTCGGTCATGGCGCCCCAATTCAGGATACAGGAGTCGGAATTCGGAAGACAGAACCATCGCCGGTCCCAATCCCTCCCACAGGCTGAACAGCTCCCTCAAAAAACGATTATGGCTGCTATCTTGAACAATTGCAAGGAAATACGCGAGAGTGTCTCCCTGCAAAACACGTTGGCCCGCCCTGCCGACAAAAAAAAGACCGACACGGCTTTTTCATTACACATCGATGAGTTATGTGATACCATCTTGAAAGAAAGCGCGCCGCCCAAGCCCTTGCGGCGGGAGATATCCCCCGCCGCCCCCAGGAAGAGGGTCGTCCCGCGCCGAGGGACGAAAAATACACTTGCCGCCGGGAAGAGAACCATGCAGGACGGACTGATCAATCTTGAGGATTACGTCAAGTCGGACTGGGCCATCATGCTGAACGACCGGGTGCTCGCCCGCTTCACCCTCCACGAGGGCAGCAAGCTGATCATCGGCCGCAGCCCGGACGCGGACGTGGTCATTGACAACACCGCCATCTCCCGGCACCACACCTCCATCGAACTGCGGGACGGCCGCCACTACCTGGCCGACCTCAAGAGCACCAACGGCACCATGGTGAACGGCAAGAGGATCGCCTCCAAGGTGCCTGTTTCCGAAAAGGACCTGATCCACATCGGCAAGTTCCTGCTCACCCAGAATCCGCATGAGGATGTGGCGGACTCGACGTCCCGAGCCACCGCCATGGACCTGGACGAGGCCACCGTCTTCGTGGGGTCATCCAAGGCCACCGCCGCGGTCAACGACGGGCCGCCAACGCGCCCCCAGACCAACGACGCCACCAACAGCCTCACGGTCATCGCCGGCGACGGTCAACCCGCCTCCTTGATCCTCAGCGGCAGGGCCAGTGTCAAGATCGGCAAGGACCCCGCCTGCGATCTGGTGATCGGCGGTTTCCTGGTGGCGAAAACCCAGTGCTACATCATCAACAAGCAGAACAAGTACCACATCGTTCCCCAACGTTCCTGGGCGTCCACCAAGCTGAACGACGTCTCCATCACCGGTGAGCGCCCACTGCGCAAGGGCGACATCATCCAGATCAGAGGGGTGAAGATCAGATTCCAGTAACACATTCTCCCAGGGCGACCTTCTCCCTGGGCAGACAACGACGGAATCCCGGGCCCGTCCAGATTCCGGCAACCCATTCCGGACCGGATGCTCTCCAAACTCATCAACAAAATAACCGGCAAAAGCCCAGCCGAAGCCAGCCGCCCGCCCGTCGAGCCTTCCGCGGCCAAGCGGCCAGCCCCCCAGGCGTCCTCCCCCGGAGGGAAAGGACTGCCATCCATCCCTGAATGGGAGAAGGGGGATACCATCCTCAACCGCTACAGGGTGGAGGAGGTCATGTCCGGCGCCATGGGCAAGGTCTACATCTGCGAGCATCTGGGCTGGGGGATCAAGGTCGCCATCAAGTCCCCGCGCCCGGAGGTGCTGGCGGACCGGGAGGGGATGAAACGCATCCTCAAGGAGGCAAACAGCTGGGTGCGGATGGGCATGCACCCCAATGTGGCCTCCTGCTATTACGTGCTCGGCATCCACCGCGTTCCGCACCTCTTCATCGAGTACATCGACGGCGGCAACCTCTCCGACTGGATCAAGTCCGGTCGGTGCAAGAACCCGCGCACCGCCCTCACCCTTGCCATCCAGTTCTGCCACGGCATGGAGTTCACCCACCACAAGGGGATCATCCACCGCGACATCAAGCCCGCCAACATCCTGGTCACCAAAAACTCGCTGGTCAAGATCACCGATTTCGGCATCGTGCTGACCCATGACGAGGAGGGAAGCGGCCCGCCCGACATCAAGGGCGGGGACACAGACAATCCCGAGGCAACCGTCGGGTTCCGGGGCACGATCGGCTACGCCTCGCCGGAACAACTCCGTGATGCCCATGCCGTGGACCGGCGTACCGACATCTTCTCCTTTGGCCTCTGCCTATGGCTGATGTTCTGCGGCAGGAAGCCCTTCACCGACAACAGCGCGCGGCAGCCCATCCCGGAACCCGCGCCCCTGCCCGGCAACCCGCCCTTTCCTCCTTCCCTTCGGGAGGTGCTCATCAAGAGCGTCGCCTTTAACCCGGAAGATCGCTACCCCAGCTTCGCCGAGATGCGGGCCAGCCTGAACCGCGCCTACCAGGAGGCGTTCAAGACATCCTGTCCCTACGCGGAACTCACCGACATCGACCTCAGGGCGGATGGCCTGAACAACCGGGCCGTTTCCCTCGCCGAACTCGGCGAGGTGGAAGAGGCGCTGCTCTGCCTCCAGAAAACGCTCGATATCAACGATCTGCTCCCGGAAGCGGTGTACAACTCCATTCTCCTCAACTGGCGCGGCGGCAGACGCAAACCCTCCCGAATCCTCCGCCAAATCGAAACCGCGAAAAAACGGGGGATCACGGCTCCATGGCTCGACGAGCTGGCAAACGCGGTCAAGCGCGGCACGGCGGACGAGGGGGCGGCGGCCACCGCCCAGCCAGCGCCGGAACTCCGGCTCTGCCTTCCCAAAAACTCGCTGGAGATCTTCCGCGAGGCCCAGCTCCACATCTCGGTCAAGCGCAACCTGCAGGATCACCTGCACAACAAGCGCTACAGCGCCTGCCACGACATCCTGATGACCGCTTGGCAACATCAGGGCTTCCGCAAGGATGCCGTGTTCAACCGGGTCTACGACAGCCTGCTGCCCCATGCCACCTCCCGCCAGAAGGTTGTGGGGGTGCAACGTTTCCTGACCATCAAGGGCGTGGGCACGGCTGCCAGCCACCTCGCCTGCCTCCCCGAATCCAAATGCTTTTTCTCGGCGCATCAGGACGGCAGGCTCATCCAGCATGACCTGACCACCCCCGCCGCGACCTCGGTGCTCAGCGAGGCGGGCAGTCCCATCACCGCCCTGGCCCTTTGCCCCCTGGGCAAGCATCTGGCGGTTGGCTCCCAGGACGGCTTCATCCGAATCTTCTCTCCCAAGACCGGCAAGCAGGAGTCCCGGGAGAACGCCCACTCCGGCGCGGTATACAGCCTGGCCTTCAGCCCGGACGGCAAGCACCTTGCCTCCGGCGGCGCGGACGGCATTATGAAGCTGCGCCGGCTTGGCACCGGCCCGCAGGTCTCCATCTCCGTCCGCGAGGCCGGGGCGGTGCGCTCGCTGCTCTATGCCGGCAAGGACCTGCGCCTGGTCTCCGGCAGCGAGGACGGCACCATCCGCCTCTGGTCCGCGGGCGGCGACGACTGCACCCGCATCATCGAGGCGCACGCCATGCCGGTGGTGGCCCTGGCCAATGCCGCCAACGGCCAGCGGTTCGCCTCGGCCAGCGGCGACCGGCGCCTGAAGATCTGGGAACACGCCACCGGCCGCTGCATCAAGGAGATCAAGGCGCATGAGGAAGCGATCACCTCGGCCCTCTTTCTGCCGGACAGCCAGACCATTGCCTGCGGTTGCGAGGATGACCTCATCTCGCTGTGGAACGCCGAGTACGGCGATGGCATCGCCATGGTCGACGCCAGGGGGGACGGGGTGGTCAGCCTGGCGCAAGGTCCCAGAAGCCACACCTTCCTGGCCGGCAGAAAGGACGGCGCCATCATCCTGTGGGTGGTGATCTACCAGCTTCTTTTCGGGTGAACGCTAATGCGAGGCGAAGTCACGTCATGTTCGGGTTTCTGAAAAGACTGTTCGCGGGGGCCGATCGCCCCCTCTCCTTCCATGGCCGCACCGACACCGGACGGGTGCGCTCCCACAACGAGGACAGCTTTTGCTCCCTCGCCAACCGCCGGCTCTTCGTGGTGGCGGACGGCATGGGCGGACACCGGGCCGGCGAGGTGGCAAGCCAACTGGCCATCGAATCGCTGGTGGATTTCATCTCCGATTCCAGGCTGCGGGAGGCACACGGTGACGGGGAAAAGATCCGCCAGCTGCTGCTGGCTGGCTTCCATCATGCCAATCAGGCGGTGATGCAGGAGGCCGCCGCCAACCCGGAGCGCCGCGGCATGGGCTGCACCATGGTGGCCTGCCATCTGGACGGGGCCACCCTCCATACCTGCCACGTGGGCGACGCCCGCTGCTATCTGGCCCACCAGGGCATCCTGGCCCAGCTCACCCAGGACCATACCGGCCTGAGCGCCATTCCCGGCACCAACAACGCCAACACCGACACCGCGCAGCTCCGCAGGGTGATCACCAGGGCGATCGGCTTTCCCTTTCCCGAAGAGCCCGAGTACCACTGCACCCCGCTGCATCCCGCCGACCGAATTCTCCTCTGCTCCGACGGGCTGTGGAACATGCTCGACCAGCTTCGCCTGGAGCAGATCCTGCTCAACGCCGCCAGCCCTGAAGAGGCAAGCAGCCAGCTGGTGGAGGAGGCCAACGCCGAGGGGGGCCGCGACAACATCACCGCCCTGACGATCTTTTACTGAAAACATCTCCTGGCACTGCATTTTTTGTAACTATCCAGCTTGATGCCAGAAAAGAGCGAAAACCACGGGGCTGTCCCTGTTCAGCAGTGCCGCAGATGCGAGGAAGAGTCCTGCGCGGTGTACTGATGGTATACGGGTAGGCCGATGATCCCCCGCGAGGGGGATAAATTCGCAGATGTGGTGCTGCTGGATGGTTACCAATTTTTCCCTTTGCCCCCAGGGCCAGATGGGCTACAATACTTGGTATTAATTACTAATGGTGAACAATGAAAACTCCCCACACCCCATCGCTTGAATCCATCGTGGAGCAGCTCCGCGCCCTGGCAATCGACCTCGAACAGGGCCGGTTGCGGGTTGGCGGCAGCCTGATCCCGGTGGGTGACCCGATCCTGTTGAAGTCCAAGCAAAAGATCTCCGAGGGAAAGGCCTATTTCACCCTCTCTGTCCAGCTTCCCCTGCGCTCGTCGGGCGAGGATGCGCCACCCCCGCGGGCCGTTCGGCCCGAACCAGGCGCCGCAGCGCCCGGTCGCCGGAAAGGGCGGCCAGCCGAGGGCAAGCAGCTCAAGAAGGAGATCGGCATGCTCTGGAAGTCCGTGAGCCGGTCCCTGGCCGAAGCCAACAAGCCCGTTGCCCGGGAATCTCGCCGGCTGCTGGCGGCCTGCGAGGAATACCGGCTTTATGCCGAGCCGGAGTGGGATGCCGACTGGCAGGCCTGTTGCGCGGCGCTCGGCAAGGCTCTGGATGCAGCAGGCCGGCAAGACTTTGACGAGGCTCTGCGCCTGGCCGAGGAGGTCAATCAACGGACCAAGCAGTGCCACAAGCTCCACAAGTGATGCGTAGCCAGCCTTTCCGGACAGAGACGACTCGCCGATGACCCCCTTCGAGATCCTCAAGCATACCCCCAAGACCAACTGCGGCCAGTGCGGCCATCCCACCTGCCTGGCCTTTGCCGCCGCGGTGGCCAAGAGCGGCGAATCGGTGGACAAGTGCCCCTTTATCGAGCGGCAGGGGCTCACGATCGCCGCCGCGCCGGGCCATGCCCTGGACGACCTGCTCCACCAGCACGATCTCGCCCTGGTGGAACATCTCAAGGGCAAGGTCGCCGGCCTGGACTTTGCCGCCATCGCCACCCGCCTGGGCGCTCGCGGCGAGCTCCAGGACGGCTGCCCCGCCCTCTCCTTCCGCTACCTCGGCCAACAGGTCCGACTTTCCAGGGAGGGCATTCTGCTGGGCGGCCTGCCCCCGGACGACCCGCGCGACCAGATTCTCCTGTACAACTACGTCCACTCGCAGGGCGGGGAAAAACCGCGTGAGGACTGGGTGGGGCTGGAATCGCTGCCCAACTCCATCTCCAAGGTGAGAACCCTGGCGACCTACTGCGAAAACCGGTTGGCGGAGCTGTTCGACCAGACCCCGGTGGAGCGGGTGGCCGAAGCGGTGGCCCGCCTGGACGGGACCATGCGGCAGGAGGCAACCGCCACGCTGGCCGCCGTGATCCCGGTGCTGCCCCATCTGCCCCAGCAGCTCCTCTTCTGGGCGGCGGAACCCGAAGACGGCTTCGCCGCCCGGGCCAAGGTGCTCTTCGACCGGGAGGTCCTCCACTTCCTGGACCTGGAATCCCTGGTCTTCTCCGCCGAGCGGATGTCGGACCGCTTCGCCGCCCTGCTGCGCTGAGCACACTCCCGGGAACAATCGCCACCTTCCGGATGACAATCCCTGTTTTTCCTGCCATAATGGGGGTTCGGGAATTCCCCCGCGCGACCCATTGCCATGACGAAAAAACAGGCCCAACCCTCTCTCCCCCCCCTGGCCGAACGGATGCGGCCGCATACCCTTGAGGAGTTCAGCGGCCAGCGCCACCTCCTTGGCGAGGGCAAGCTTCTCTGGCAGCTGCTCCGTCGCCACCACCTGCCCTCCCTGCTGCTCTGGGGGCCGCCCGGCACCGGCAAGACCACCCTGGCCCGCATCCTCGCCCAGGCCACCGGCGCGGACTTTGTCTTCTTCTCGGCCGTACTCTCCGGAGTCAAGGAGGTGCGGGAGATCGTGGCCCGCGCCCAGGAACGCCTCGATCAGGGCGGGAAGGGCACGGTGCTCTTCGTGGACGAGATCCACCGCTTCAACAAAGGCCAGCAGGACGCCTTCCTGCCCCATGTGGAGAGCGGCCTCTTGACCCTGATCGGCGCCACCACCGAAAACCCCTCCTTCCACGTCATCGCCCCGCTGCTTTCCCGCTGCCGGGTGCTGGTGCTGGAGGGTCTTTCGCCCGACGACCTGGCGGCCATTGCCCGGCGGGCACTGGCGGATGAGGAGAATGGACTTGGGAGGCTACACCTCAACCTGGATCCCGATGCAGAGGCGCATCTGGTGGCGATCGCCGACGGCGACGCCCGCAGCCTCCTGAACAGCCTGGAGATCGCCGCCTCCCTGGCCGAGACGGACGAGGACAGCTGCCTCCGCATCCGCCTGGCCACGGTGGAGGAGGCGATCCAGCGCCGGAGCCTCCGCTACGACGATGGCGGTGAGGAGCACTACAACCTGATCTCCGCCCTGCACAAGAGCCTGCGCGACAGCGACCCGGACGGAGCCCTCTACTGGCTGGGCAGGATGCTGGCGGCCGGCGAGGAGCCCCTCTATGTGGCCCGCCGCCTCATCCGCTTCGCCTCAGAGGACGTCGGCAACGCCGATCCGCAGGCCCTGCCCCTCACCATCGCCGCCCGGGACTCCTATCACCTGCTCGGTTCCCCCGAGGGCGAACTGGCCCTGGCCCAGGCCACCGCCTACCTGGCCACCGCCCCGAAGAGCAACGCGGTCTACATGGCCCACAACCGGGTGATGGAGGAGATCCGCCGCACCGGCAGCCTGCCGGTGCCGCTGCACATCCGCAACGCCCCCACCAAGCTGATGAAGGGGCTGGGCTATGGCAAGGGCTACCAGTATGCCCACGACGACCCGCACGCCCTGGTCGACCAGGAGCATCTGCCTGACCAGCTCAAGGGCACCACCTACTACCATCCCACCAACCGGGGGCATGAGGCGGTGATCCGCGACCGGCTGGAAAAATGGCGCCGACTGCTCAGCCAGCGCAAAAAGGAGTGACCACCCCTCCTTGCCCAGGTGCCAACGATTCGTTTCTTCTTCCATCACTACAAGGAACTTCCCATGCGCGCCATCATCCATCTTGCCCGCCTGCTTCCCCTCCTCACCTGGCTCGCCATCGCCCCAACGCCGCCAAGCCAGGCTGCCGCTGACCGCACTCTGGCCATTGCCTACTCCAACGATGTCCACGGCGAAACCGCGCCCTGCGGGTGAAAGAGCAACCAGTTGGGCGGTCTGTCCAAAAAGGCGACACAACTTGCAACCCTGCGCACCGAAAAGCCCGACCTGCTGATCCTCGACAGCGGCGGCCTGCTCTTCAAGGACCCCAGCCTGCCCGCCGGGCAGGGCGAACAGCTCAAGGCCACGGCCCGGGGCATCGTAGCGGCCTACAACGCCATGGGCTTCCAGGCGGTGGGGGTTGCGGGCCAGGATCTGGCCGGGGGGCTCGATTTTCTCCTCGCCGTGCGGAAGGAATCCCGCTTTCCCTGGCTGAGCGCCAACCTCACCACCCGCGACCGGACCTCCCTGCCCTTCGCGCCCCACGCCCTTCTCAAGGGAGCCGGCCTGCGGATCGGGGTCATCGGCCTCACCGGCATGGCCGCCGGCCACCCCCCTCCCTCGGACTACGTCCTGCTGCCCTGGCAGGAGACGCTGCCCGCGCAACTCGGCCAGCTTGCCGGCAAAACCGACCTGCTGATTCTGCTCTCAAGCCTCCCTCCCTTGGAAAACCGGCGGATCGCCGAGGCCCACCCGGAGATCCACCTGATCCTCCAGGCCGGCAGCGGCGGGGGCAACATGGCCCCGGAACTTATCAACAACACGGTGATCACCCAGACTGAACAGCAAGGCAAGCAAATCGGACTATTGGATATCCAGTGGAATCCGGCCGCCAGGCAATGGCAACGCGGGGTCGATGAGAATCCCCTGCAGGACAGGCAAAACGCCCTTGACCGGACGGAATGGCAGCTCAGCCGCCTCCGCCGCCACGGCGCCCCCGAGACGGTCTATCGCGACCAGCCACAGATGCTGGCCAACTACCGCGAGCTGCTGACCCGCCGGGAGGAGCTGGCCAGGGAGATCGCCAGCCTGCGCGCCGCCGCGCCCAAGCAGCTGACTGCCCAGGGCGGCTCCTTCTTTTCCCGCTTCTTCCCTCTGGACAGCAGCGTGGCTGACCATGACACGGTTCGGGCCATCGTGGACAAGGCCACCGAGGAGGCAAACCGGATCGGCCGCAAGCGCGCCCAGACCACCACCAGCCCGCCGGCGGGTTACGCGGGCAACAGCGCCTGCGCGGGCTGCCACCAGGCCCAACTGGCCAAGTGGAGCGCCTCCCGCCACGCCCGCGCCTATGACACCCTGGTCGCCAAGGGCCAGCAGTTCAATGCCGGCTGCGTGCCCTGTCACGTCACCGGCGCTTTCGCCGAACCCGCCGAACGCCTGCTCGCCGTGGCCGCCGCCCTGCCGCAGGTGGGGTGCGAAACCTGCCATGGCCCGGCCGGCAGCCACGCCGCAAGACCGGAGAGCCAACGCCCCGGACAGCCCAGCCAGTCGATCTGCCAGCAGTGCCATACTCCCGAGCACGACGACAACTTCAACTACACCATCGACCTCGGCCGCCTGCGCTGCGGGGAATAACCACTGCGGAATCACAACAAAAAACCCCGTCCGGGCCTGAAGCCCGGACGGGGTTTTCGTTATACGCGGAACGCTCGGTCAGGCGGCGATTAGCAGCCGAAAGCCTTCTGCAGCGGCGGAACGGTCTGCTTCTTGCGGCTCATCATGCCGTTAACCCACATGGAGCCGTTCTCGATCTTGGCGCCGAAGGCGGACTCGATCAGGGAATTGTCGTCGGAGATCACGATCAGGTCGGTGCCTTCCTTGACAACGTCGGTCAGCATGAACAGCACGGAGTGACGGCCGTCCTTCTTCAGATCCTCGAGGGCCTTCACCAGGTCGGTGCGGATGCCGGCAACCTGATCAACAGTGGCAAGCTCCAGCTGGCCGATGCCAACCTTCTTGCCGTTCATGTCGAAGTCCTTGTAGTCGCGGAAGACCAGGTCCTTCATGGGAACGCCGTCGATGGAAGACTTGGCCTTCAGCATCTCCATGAACAGGGAGTCGGTATCGGCAACGCCGGCGATGCCCTTCAGCTCGGCAACCGCCTTCTTGTCCGCCTCGGTGCAGGTGGGGGACTTGAAGTTAACGGTGTCGGAGAGGATGGCGCACAGCATGACGGAGGCAACCTCCTTGGGCAGGGACACGCCGTTGGTCTTGTACATCTCATGCAGCACGGTGCAGGTGCAGCCGACCGGCTGGGCATGGAAGAGGATCGGGTTGTTGGTGGTGATGTCGCCGATCTTGTGATGGTCAACAATGGCAACAACCTCGGCGTCCTTGATGTTGGCCGGAGCCTGGCCGATGTCGCTGAAGTCGACCAGGGCCACCTTCTTGCCAGCGGCGTCCATCATGGTCTGGGGAGCGGCCAGGCCGAACTTCTTCAGAACGGCGGTGCTCTCCGGGTTCAGCTTGTCCGCCTCGATCTGCATGGTGGCAACGGCGTCAACGCCGGTGGCCTTCAGATAGTTGGCAAAGGAAATGGCGGCGGCTACGGAATCGGTATCGGGGTTAGAATGACCAACAACAAAAACTGACATGGTGCTCCCTCCTTACGGAATAATTGAGAATACGCCAAACATCCCTTGTGGTTCCGCCACTCCCCCTTGGAAACGGCATCCCCAGAAAATCATGTCCAAACCTCGTACGGGTGGCGGTCAGACGCGTGGACCCCACACCCCAAAGTGCTGGCGAGATAAAAATCGGACCAACAATAGTGCTCTTCCGGTACGGCGTCAAGAGGAAAGAGGAAAAAACAATCCCTTGCGGCAAACCTGCGCATAGACCGCGCCGCGATGCCGGAAGCGACATTCCTTCCTTGCCTCAATGTTATTTTTATGTACAATTATCATTAATAGGAATCACGAGGGGCTGCCCCTCTTTAACTCTTCCCTTGCGAAGGAGTTCCCATGGCGGACACCACCCCGGAAAACACGCCGTCCCCTCAGGCAGAGACGCCCGGCGAGAGCGGCAAGAAGCAGAAGATCCTGGTTGCGGAGGACAACCCGGTGGTCCAGAAAGGGCTGAACAACTTCCTGGTCAAGTGGGGGTACGAGCCGGTGGAAGCGCTGACCGGCGACCTTGCCTGGCAGATGCTGGAAAACGACCCCTCCATCCGCCTGGCCATCCTCGACTGGAACCTGCCCGGTCTGAGCGGCATGCAGGTCTGCCAGCGCATCCGGATGCGGCAAAACGGTCCCTACATCTACACCGTCATCTTCAGCGCCCGCAAGTCGGTGGAGGAACAGGTTCTCGCCCTGGAAGGCGGCGCCGACGACTACCTGGTCAAACCGGCCAAGCCCTCCCTCCTCCGGGCCAGACTGATGGTGGGCCAACGGATCCTGGCCCAGATCGACGCCCCTAAACCGGGCGCATAGCTTCCCGAGCTGGCCGGCGCGCCCACATCCAGGGCGCAGGCAACAAAAAAATCCCGCCGCGGCACGCCGCGAGCGGGATTTTTTTGTTGCTCTCTGCCGCCAGCCGGATCGACTGTCGCCGCTCAGGAAGCGCCCAGCCGCTCGGCCTCCTTGGCCTGGCGGATGGCGCAGGCGATCTCGAAGGCCTTCTCCTTGCCATGCTTGAGGATGGAAACCGAGGTCTTGCCCTGGCGGCCGATGTCGGTCACCCAGCTCACCTCGTAGCGGTTGAGCTTCTCGTTGTAACGGACACCGACCACGCCGGTGGAGGTATTGCTCACCGTTACCATATGCTTGTCGGTGCGCACCTTGCCCAGCTTCTTCTCGGTGGCGTCCCGCCATGCAAGCGCCGCCAGCAGGCTGGAGTACCTGCCGCCGCATTTGCCATCGGAGAAGAACTTGGCGTGGGTCGTCCCCTGGAAACGTACCCGCACATACCAGCCGTGGGTCCGCTTCTGCTCCTGGTCGATCCGCGCCACATCCTTGTGTTTTTCCAGAACAATATTTTTTGCCATCCTTACACCTCGCTCGGTCTTGTCTTCAAGGCGGCGCCCCCCTCCGCCCAATTAACGGCCCCGCCCGGAACATGGCGACACCGCAAGGCCTCCCCGCGAAACCATATACATGATAGGTTGCTATCTAGCCGATTCATGCTCCTTTTGCAAGGCAAATGACCATAAAAACGATAATTATCTGCAGATGCCGCCATTGCTGCATACTCCTTCCCTTACCTCCTGAAAACTGGTACATAGCACCCAACCGTTCCTTCAATCCCAACCACCGCGTACGCCATGACCGACCAACTGCCCCCCTCCCTCTCCCGGCTCGCCGAGATCGTCCGCCTGCTGCGCGCCCCGAACGGCTGCCCCTGGGACCAAAAACAGACCCCGGAATCCTTCAAGCACTACCTGCTGGAGGAGACCCACGAGTTGCTCCAGGCGATCAACGACAACCAGCCATCCCATATCCGCGAGGAACTGGGCGACCTCATCTTCCAGGTCGTCTTCCTGGCCCGGCTCTACGAGGAACAGGGCCACTTCACCCTGGATGACGCGCTTGCCGCCATCATTGCCAAGATGATCCGCCGTCATCCGCATGTCTTCGGCGAAACGGTGGTGGAGGACGAACAGGCGCTGCGCCGCCAGTGGCAGGCGATCAAGGACCAGGAAAACGCCGGCAAAAAAATGACTGTCCATCATCTGGAAGCCATCCCCAAGAGTCTGCCCGCCCTGCGGCGTGCCCAGCGGGTCGGGGACCGGGTCGCCCGCCGCGGCTTCGACTGGCCTGATCTGGCCCAGGCCTTCGCCAAGGTGGAGGAGGAGTTCGACGAACTGAAAAAAGCCATGCACGCTCAGCACCAGGAGGCCTTCGCCGAGGAGTTCGGCGACCTGCTCTTCGCCCTGGCCATTGCCGGCAGGAAGGCGGGGATCGACAGCGAGGACGCCCTGGCCGACGCCACGGAAAAGTTCATCCGCCGCTACCGGCGGCTGGAAGAGCTGATAGCCGACGATGGCCGCCAGGTGGAAGAATGCGGGCTCCCCGTCCTGCTGGCCGCCTGGACCCAGGCAAAGGCGGCAACCACGCCGGACCAGAAAGCCATTGACAGAAAAGAGGAGAGTTGTTAAGAATCGCGATTGTTTTTTTATGGACCCGCCCTCCGCCTCTTCGGCCATCGGCGGGGCCATTTTTTACGGGGGCTTTGCGCCTCCGTCCACATCCTCCTTGCTCTTCGCGATACAGAATAGCAAGGGCCACATGACCACAAGGAGGGCATGCAATGCGTCGTTACGAAACCATCATCATCGTCAGGCCGGGCGCCGGGGACGCGGATCTTACCGCAGTCACCGAGAAGGCGACCGCCACCATCGAAGGCTTTGGCGGCCAGCTCGTCAAGACCGACAAGTGGGGCCTCAAGAAACTGGCCTACACCATCAAGAAGGAAAACCAGGGCAACTACGTGTTCCTTGAGTACGCCGGCCAGCCGGACGGGGTCAAGGAGATGGAGCGGCAGATGCGCATCGACGACCGGGTTCTGAAGTTCATGACCGTCAAGACCCAGGAGGTTTACACCCCCGATGCGCCCAAGGCAGAGACCGAGGAGG
The DNA here is from genome assembly GCA_049323635.1 of Thermodesulfobacteriota bacterium. Lineage (GTDB taxonomy): Bacteria > Desulfobacterota > Desulfobulbia > Desulfobulbales > Desulfurivibrionaceae > JBMONS01. The sequence goes on along the minus strand of JBMONS010000018.1, from coordinate 185,654 downwards.
CTCCCGCCGAGGAGACCGAGGCCTAAGCCGCCGCTGCAACCACCTGAAAACCACCGAATCGAGGACACATACCATGGCCATCAAGAAGAAGAAGATTTTCAGCCGCCGCAAGGTCTGCCGCTTCTGCACCGACAAGAACCTGGTGATCGACTACAAGGACATCAAGACTCTGCGCAACTTTGTGACCGAGCGCGGCAAGATCATTCCCCGCCGCATCTACGGCAACTGCGCCACCCATCAGCGGCAGCTGACCGAGGCGATCAAGCGGGCCCGCCAGATCGCCCTGCTGCCCTACGCCGGCCATCCGCAGCTGTAACAGGGACGGCGGCATCGCCATCTCGCCGGTGACAGGCGTGGCAGGCAACGAGGCAAGCCGGGGTGAACTGCTCGCGGCGACGGCGATCAGCGGCATGGCTCTCAGCCTGCCGGCGCTGTTCGCCGAGCTGGCCTGGCTGCAGGTGCTGACCCCGCTGCCGGCCCAGTACTATGCAACACTGTACGGCTGGAAGACCGGGGGAACCGTGGTCCTGGCCGCCGCCGGCCTTGCCGGGGCGGTGACCACGGCGACCGGCGACTGGCCGGCCCTGCTCTTCTCCCTGATCATGATGCCTTTGGGCTTCATCCTCGCCAGGGCAGGGAAAAAAGGCTCCCTCATGGGAGCAGTCGGCATGGGCCTCGTCTTTCTGGTTCTTGCCTGGGGAGGAGTGGCCGGGCTGTTCAGCGCCTTGAGCCGACTCAACCCCTATCAGGAGCTGGTGGGATTCGCAAGCCAGGGGCTGGACGCCACCCTTGCCCTGTACCGCGATTCCGGCCGTTTTACCGCCGAAGACCTCAAGGCGATCACCGCCTTTGTCGAGCGGATCAAGGAGCAGGTGGTCCGGCTTATGCCGGGCCTGCTGACCATAGCTCCCATCGCCACGGTGTGGTTGAACATCGTGGCTGGCCAATGGCTGCTCAAAAAAAGGGATCCCGAGCTGGCGGCATGGGGAGACCTCAGCCAATGGCGGTTGCCGGACCTTCTGGTCTGGCCGGTGATTGCCGCTGGCGCTCTGCTGGTCATCCCGGAGCGGGGACTCAACACCATCGGCCTGAACCTGGGGCTGGTGATGGCGGCGCTCTATGCCTCGCAGGGGTTGGCCATCGTCAGCCACCTGCTCAACCGCTGGTCGGCTGGAAAGGCCATGCGGCTTTTGGTATACGGACTGCTGTTCATCGAGGCCCACGGGCTGCTCCTGGTGGCGGCCCTGGGGTTGGCGGATGTCTGGGCAGACTTCCGACGCCGCTGGAACCAGCGCGAGGAAGAGCCAGCAGGCTGATGTTGAATGGAACGCGGCCGGCGGTCGCGCCTTACATAACGACAATGAAAGAAGAATCGCCGGCGAGGCGACACTCTCCGCCGGCAACTGCTGAATCCACAACAACACGGATTCCCGGAGGCATACGAACATGGAACTCATCCTGAAGAAAACCATCGACACCCTGGGCGAGGAAGGCGACATCGTCAAGGTCAAAGACGGCTATGGCCGCAACTTCCTGCTGCCCCGCAAGCTGGCGGTGCTGGCCACCAAGTCCAACCGCGCCATCCTGGCCAAGGAACAGGCCGCCATCGCCGCCCGCAAGAAGCAGCAGCGCGAGGCCGCGGAGTCCCTGGCCAAGAAGCTGGCTGGCGCCACCGTGGTGATCGAGCACCGCGCCGGCGAGGGCGACAAGCTGTACGGTTCTGTCACCGCCAGCGAGATCGCCGACAAGCTCGCCGCCATGGGCATCGAGCTGGACCGCCGCAAGATCGTCATGGAGGAGCCCATCAAGACCCTGGGCGTCACCGTGGTTCCGGTCAAGGTGGGCTACCAGCTCTCCGCCGAGCTCAAGGTGGAGATCGTTCCCCAGGCTGCCGAATAATCAGCCCCGCCGGGAGGAGCCATACCGCTCCTCCCCGCGCTCCATTTACCAGTGTCCGGCGCCGCCACCGCACATCGTCTGCCCCCGCAGAATCTTGAGGCGGAGCAGTGCGTGCTCGGCTCGGTCATGCTCCAGCAGGGCACCATGGCCAAGGCCGCGGAGCTGCTCAGCGAGGATGACTTCTACCGGGACGCGCACCGGATCATCTTCGGCGCCATGGTCACCCTCTTCGACCGCGGCGAACCCATCGACGCCATCACCGTCTCAAGCCTGCTCGGCAACAGCGGCAAGCTGGACGCGGCGGGCGGCCCCACCTATCTGGCCACCCTCACCGACATCGTGCCGGTGGCGGCCAACATCGCCTACTACGCCAAGATCGTCCGGGAAAAGGCCATCCTGCGCCGGCTGATCAAGACCGGCACCGAGATCGCCGGCCGCTGCTACGAAGAACAGGACGACATCGACGGCCTGCTCGACGAGGTGGAACAGACCGTCTTCGAGATCTCCCGTTCCAAAAGCGGCCAGTCCTTCCATCCGCTCAAGACAGTAATCAGCGATACCTTCAAGCACGTCGAGAAGCTCTACGAACGCAAGGAACACATCACCGGCGTTCCCACCGAGTACCATGAGTTCGACAAGATGACCGCCGGCCTCCAGCCCGCCGACCTGATCATCCTGGCCGGCCGTCCCAGTATGGGCAAGACCGCTTTGGCCATCAACATGGTGCAGAACGCCACCCTGCTCCACAAGGTGCCGGTGGCGGTCTTCAGCCTGGAGATGAGCAAGGAGCAGCTCGGCCTGCGTATGCTCTGCTCGGTGAGCCGGGTGGACGCCCAGCGGCTGCGCACCGGCTTTCTGAAGGAGCAGGATTGGCCGCGCCTCACCCGGGCGGTGGCCCAGCTTTCCGAGGCGCCGATCTACATCGACGACACCCCGGCCATCACCGTGCTGGAGATGCGCGCCAAGGCGCGCCGCCTCAAAACCGAGCACAACATCGGCCTGGTGGTGGTGGACTACCTCCAGCTCATGCGCGGCCGCTCCAACTCCCCCTCCCGCGAGCAGGAGATCAGCGAGATCTCCCGCTCCCTCAAGGCCATGGCCAAGGAACTTGGCGTGCCGGTGATCGCGCTCTCCCAGCTGAACCGCAGCCTGGAAAGCCGGCCCAACAAGCGGCCCCAGCTCTCCGACCTGCGCGAGTCCGGCGCCATCGAGCAGGATGCCGACCTGATCATCTTCATCTACCGGGACGAGGTCTACAACAAGGCCGAGGACAACCCCAAACGCGGCATTGCCGAGGTGATCATCGGCAAGCAGCGTAACGGCCCCACCGGCACGGTGGAGCTGGCGTTCTTGAGCAACTTCACCACCTTCGAGAATCTCAGCCACCACGACTACCCGGAAGCACACTAATTAGGAACCCGGCCAATGCGGCCGTGAACCATAACGACCGGAAGCGACCATGACCACCCCCACGCCCGCCCGATACGACTTCACCGCCATCGAGACCAAGTGGCGCGATTGCTGGCTCAATAACCGCACCCACCATGTCACCGAAGATCCAGGCAAGCCCAAGTACTACCTGCTTGAGATGTTCCCCTACCCCTCCGGCCGCATCCACATGGGCCACGTGCGCAACTACTCCATCGGGGACGTGGTGGCCCGCCACAAGCGGATGAAGGGCTTCAACGTCCTGCACCCCATGGGCTGGGACGCCTTCGGCCTGCCGGCGGAGAACGCGGCGATCAAGCACGACACCCACCCGGCCAAGTGGACCCATGAAAACATCGATTACATGAAAAAGCAGCTCCAACGCATGGGGCTGAGCTACGACTGGGACCGGGAGCTGGCCACCTGCACCCCCGAGTACTACCGCTGGGAGCAGCTGCTCTTCATCCGGATGTACGAAAAGGGGCTGGTCTACCGCAAGCAGACCACGGTCAACTGGTGCGAGGGCTGCCAGACGGTGCTGGCCAACGAGCAGGTGGAGAACGGCATCTGCTGGCGTTGCGACACCGCGGTGCTGCCCCGGGAGATGCACGGCTGGTTTTTCAAGATCACCGATTACGCCGACGAGCTGCTGGCCGGCTGCGATGCGCTTCCCGGCTGGCCGGAGAAGGTGCTCACCATGCAGCGCAACTGGATCGGCAAGTCGGTGGGCGCCGAGGTGGACTTCGGGATCGAGGGCTCGGACGAGAAGCTCACCATCTTCACCACCCGGCCGGACACCGTCTTCGGCGCCACCTTCATGTCCATCGCCCCGGAGCACCCGCTGGCCGAGCGCCTCAGCCGCGGGACCGACCAGGAGCAGGCGGTGCGCGACTTCGCGGAAAAAACCCGGGTGGCGCGCCAGCGCCTCAAACCCGGAGACGAGTTGGAGAAGGATGGGGTCTTCACCGGCGGCTACTGCGTCAACCCCTTCACCGGCGACCGGCTACCAATCTACGCGGCCAACTTCGTGCTGATGAGCTACGGCACCGGCGCGGTAATGGCGGTGCCTGCCCACGACCAGCGCGACTTCGAGTTCGCGAAGAAATACGGCCTCCCGGTCACGGTGGTGGTCCAGCCCGAGGGCGCCCCGCTCGACCCGGCCGCCATGGCCGAGGCCCACGAGGGGCCGGGCACCCTGGTCGCCTCCGGCTCCTTCACCGGCCTCGCCTCCGCCGAGGCCAAGGCCGCCATCACCCAACATGCCGCCGACCAGGGCTTCGGCCGTCCCCGCACCACCTACCGCTTGCGCGACTGGGGCATCTCCCGCCAGCGCTACTGGGGCTCCCCCATCCCGATGATCCATTGCGAACGCTGCGGGGTGGTGCCGGTGCCGGAGTACGACCTGCCGGTGACCCTGCCCACCGAGGTGCAGTTCGACAAGTCGGGCCGCTCGCCGCTCCACGACCTGGCCAGCTTCCGGGACGTGGCCTGCCCCAAGTGCGGCGGCGACGCCAGGCGGGAGACCGACACCATGGACACCTTTGTCGAGTCCTCCTGGTACTTTGCCCGCTACGCCTGCCCGAGCTTCCTGGGCGGCCCCCTGGACAAGAAGGCGGTGGACTACTGGCTGCCGGTGGACCAGTACATCGGTGGAGTGGAGCACGCCATCCTCCACCTGCTCTACTCACGCTTCTTCACCAAGGTGATGCGGGATCTCGGCTACCTCTCCATCGACGAGCCCTTCACCAACCTGCTCACCCAGGGCATGGTGATCAAGGACGGCGCCAAGATGTCCAAGTCCAAGGGCAACGTCGTCGATCCCAACGACCTGCTCGACCGCTACGGCGCCGACACGGTGCGGCTCTTCAGCCTCTTCGCCGCGCCGCCCGAGCGCGACCTGGAGTGGAACGACCAGGGGGTGGAGGGCGCCTTCCGCTTCCTCAACCGGGTCTTCCGCCTGGTCATCGACCGGCTGGAACTCCTGCGCGGCAAGGCGGCCATGCCGGCGGAGCCGAATAGTGCCACCATGGCGCTGCGCCGCAAGACCCACCAGACCATCCGCAAGGTGAGCGACGATCTCGACGCCAAGTTCCACTTCAACACCGCCATCAGCGCGGTGATGGAGCTGACCAATACCCTCCAGTCCCTCACCGGCGAGGAGGCCACCGAGGAGGTCGCCCCGGCGGCGGCCCGGGAGGCAATCGAGGCGGTGCTCCTGCTGCTCGCTCCCATGGTGCCGCATATCTGCGCCGAGCTGTGGGAGCTGACCGGGCACCCCACCCCCCTGGACGAAATGGCCTGGCCAGGGTATGATGAGACGATTGCCAAGGAACAGGAGATCACCGTGGTGGTGCAGGTGAAGGGCAAGGTGCGCGGCCAGCTCAAGGTGGCGCCCGGCCTTGACGATGCCGAGCTGGAGCGGCTGGCCCTGGCGGACGAGAAGGTGGCCAAGGCCCTGGAAGGCAAACCGCTTCGCAAGGTGATCGTGGTGAAGGACAAGCTGATCAACCTGGTGGTGTGATGGATATTATCCGGCGCGGATTTTCCATGCTGCTCCTGGCCGCCCTTTTGGGGCTGCTGAGCGCTTGTGGCTACCACAACCCCAACGCCCTGCCCGAATCGGAACGGGGACCGGTGGTGAGCCTCTATGCGCCGCTGTGGAGCAACCCCACCAGCGAGACCAACCTGGCGCCCCGCTTGCAGACCAGCCTGCACGACTGGCTGATGCAGAACAAGCGCCTCGCCCTGGTCCACTCCAAGGAGGGAGCCGACTACCTGCTCACCGGCAAGATCGTCTCCATGCGCTATCCCGGCCGCTCCTACGACCTGCGCGACACCGTCCGGGCGCTCAAGGCGATACTCACCGTGGAATACTCGGTCACCGACCGCGCCACCGGCCAGCCGATCATCGCCAGCAACCTCCTCACCCTGGAGGAACCGTACGTGCTGGGCAGCACCACCGCCCAGACCGACACCAACAAGAAACTGGCCCAGGAAACCCTGCTGGACGAGCTGGCCGAGCAGATCCACATCCGGATCAGCCGCGCCCTCTACCACCAGCAGCGGAAATAAGACAGAATTCAGAATCGAGAATTCAGGCTTCAGGGGAAAAAACAGGCGAACCCGTGCGTTTCAGAGGTCTCTTCTGAATCCTGATTCCTGACTCCTGGAATAAACCCACACCCCATCGGAGGTCACCATGCCGTCCCGCAGAGAACTCGCCAACGCCATCCGCGCCCTGAGCATGGATGCCATCCAGAAGGCCAAATCCGGCCATCCCGGCGCCCCCATGGGCATGGCCGACATCGCCGAGGTGGTGTGGAACGACTTTTTGCGCCACAACCCGGCCAACCCCAAGTGGCACAACCGCGACCGCTTCGTGCTTTCCAACGGCCACGGCTCCATGCTGCTCTACTCGCTGCTCCATCTCACCGGCTACGACCTGCCGATCAGCGAGATCAAGAACTTCCGCCAGCTGCATGCCAGGACCCCGGGTCATCCCGAGTACGGCTACGCTCCTGGGGTCGAGACCACCACCGGCCCGCTTGGCCAAGGCATCGCCAACGCGGTGGGCATGGCCATCGCCGAGAAGACCCTGGCCGGCCAGTTCAACCGGCCTGGCCATGCGGTCATCGACCACCACACCTACGTCTTCCTGGGGGACGGCTGCATGATGGAGGGCGTCTCCCACGAGGCGTGCTCCCTGGCCGGCACCCTGAAGCTCGGCAAGCTGATCGCCCTCTACGACGACAACGGCATCTCCATCGACGGCGAGGTGCATGGCTGGTTTACCGACAACACCCCCATGCGCTTCCGCTCCTATGGCTGGCACGTGATCGAGAATGTGGACGGCCACGACGCCGAGGCAGTGAAAAAGGCGGTGGCCGAGGCCCGCGCCGTGACTGACCAGCCGTCGCTGATTTGCTGCAAGACCGTCATCGGCTGGGGCTCCCCCAACAAGCAGGGCAAGGAGGAGTGCCACGGCGCGCCGCTGGGCGAGGCCGAGATTGCCCTGGTCCGCGAGACCATCGGCTGGGCGCACCCGGCCTTTGAGGTGCCAGCGGAGGTCTATGGCGGCTGGGACGCCAAGGCCAAGGGCAGCGCCGCCGAGGCGGAGTGGAACCAGGCCATGGCCGCCTACCGTGCCGCCCACCCGGAGCTCGCCGCCGAACTGGAGCGCAGGCTTTCCGGCAAGCTGCCCGCCGACTGGCATGTAAAGGCGGCCGCCTACATTGACGGCGTCAACGCCAAGGCCGAGAAGGTCGCCACCCGCAAGGCCTCCCAGAACTGCCTCAACGGCTATGGTCCGCTTCTGCCAGAGCTTTTGGGCGGCTCGGCGGATCTGGCCGGCTCGAACCTCACCCTCTGGGCCGGCAGCAAGGGCATCCAGCAGGACCAGGCCGGCAACTACGTCTTCTACGGGGTGCGCGAGTTCGGCATGGCGGCGATCGCCAACGGGGTGGCGCTGCACGGCGGCTTCATCCCCTACACCGCCACCTTCCTGATCTTCTCCGAGTACGCCAGAAACGCCCTGCGCATGGCGGCGCTCATGAAGCAGCGCTCGGTCTACGTCTTCACCCACGACTCCATCGGCCTGGGCGAGGACGGCCCCACCCACCAGCCCATCGAGCAGGCCGCCACCCTCCGGCTCATCCCCAACATGCGGGTCTGGCGTCCCTGCGACGCGGTGGAAACGGCGGTGGCCTGGAAGGCGGCGGTGGAGCGGGCCGAGGGCCCCAGCTGCCTCTTGCTTTCGCGCCAGAACCTGCCCCACCAGGCCCGCGACGAGCAGCAGCTGGCCGACATCCGCCGGGGTGGCTACATCCTCCACGACTGCGGTTGCGCCAATCCGCAGGCGATCCTGATCGCCACCGGCTCCGAGGTGGAGCTGGCCATGGCCGCGGCTAAGGCGCTTGCCGACAAGGGCCGCAAGGTGCGGGTGGTGTCGATGCCCTGTGTGGAGCTGTTCGAGGAGCAGGAAGAGGCGTACCGCAACCACGTGCTACCCGAGTCGGTCCAGGCACGGGTGGTGGTGGAGGCCGGGGTCACCGGCGGCTGGTACAAATATGCCGGCTGCAAGGGCCGGGTGGTGGGCATCGACCGCTTCGGCGAGTCGGCGCCCGCCGAGCAGCTCTTTGCCTACTTCGGCTTCACCGTGGAAAACGTCGTAAAGTCGGTGGAGGAAGTCCTGGGCTAATCGCCGCCAAGCCTATACCAAGAGGAGTCAGGAAATATCCTGACTCCTCTTTTTTTGTCCGAGAATCCTCTTCCCATGCGCATCGGTCCCCTTACCCTCGACAACCCCTTCATCCTGGCGCCGTTGGCCGGCTACACCGACCTGGCCTTCCGGCTGCTCTGCCGCGAGTACGGGGCCGGGCTCTGCTACTCGGAGATGATCAGCTGTTTTGGCATGCACTTCCGCCAGCCCAAGACCCTGGCGCTCACCGCCACGGTGGCCGAGGAGCGGCCGGTGGCCATGCAGCTCTTCGGCACCGAGCCGGAGATCATGGCGGAGGCGGCGGCGATGCTCTCCGAACTCCCCATCGACATCATCGACCTCAACATGGGCTGCCCGGTGCGCAAGGTGGTGCGCAAGGGTGCTGGCTGCGCCCTGATGAAGACCCCGGAGCTGGCCGAGCGGATCATCAGGGCGGTCAAACAACAGACCCACCTCCCCCTCACCGTCAAGTTCCGGGCCGGCTGGACCCACCAGAGCATCACCGCCTGCGACTTCGCCCGCATGGCCGAGGCGAACGGCGCCGACGCGGTGATCGTCCACGGCCGCACCTGGAGCGACGGCTTCGGCGGGCGGGCCAACTGGGGGGTGATCCGGGAGGTCAAGCAGGCGGTGCGGATTCCGGTGATCGGCAACGGCGACGTGCAGGGCCGGGAAGAGGGGTTGCGCCGCATGGAGGAGACCGGCTGCGACGGCATCATGATCGGGCGGGGCGCCTTGGGCAGGCCGTGGATCTTCAGCCCCGGCGCCGAGGAAAACCCGCCGCTTGCCGAACGGCTTGCCGCGCTGGACCGGTACCTGGCGCTGCTGGGCCGCTTCTACCCCATGGAGGAGATGCTGCCCAGGCTCCGCAACCTGGCCGGCCGCTTCTTCAAGGGCTACCCCGGCAGCACCGAGATCAGGAAGGAGGTCTACGGCGCCACCTCGCTCCCGGAACTGCTCTCCATCCTCCAGAAGCTCGGCGCCACCGCCGGGTGATCCCCGCCCCTACTCCACCGCCACCTCTCCGGCCAGCAGCTCCAGCTTGGCCGGACCGATCCCCTCGACCGCATCCAGCTCGGCCAACGAAGCAAAGCCGCCCCGCCGGTCGCGCTCCTCGATGATCCGCGCCGCCAGTTTGGGCCCGATGCCGGGCAGGAAGGCGAGCAGTTCGGCGTCCGCCTCATTGATGGGGATGGGTTGAAAAAAGAGGGGGGCAAGCTTCGCCGGCACTCGCGGCAACACCACCGCGCCCTCCGGCTCCGGACCAAGGCGCAGCGCCGTCACCGGTCCCGGCCCGGCCAGCGGCAGCGGTCGATCCGCCGGACCAGCGGCACCGCCGAGCCCAGCCAGCCCCGCAAGGTCGGCCATGGTGGCGTTGGGGGGAAGTTGGTAGAGCCCAGGCCGCGCCGCGCCTTCCAGCCAGAAAAGCCTGGGGACGGCGGCAGGAACGGCCTGGGAGGAGGAAAAGCACCCGGCCCCGCGCAAGGCGGCCAGGGAAAGGAACAGCAGGACCAGAACCAGCAGGGCCAGGGGGCCGCGATCCTGCTGGTCGGTGGGGATGGGGGGAGGTTCTTCCGGGCAGGGTTTCTCCATGACGATCCCCCGGATGACCGCTACTCCTTGCCGGTCCTGACCAGCCCCTCGTCGCGCATCAGCTTGAAGGTGACGCTGTCCACCAGGGCCTGCCAGCTCGCCTCGATGATGTCGTGGGAGACCCCGACCGTGCCCCACTGGCCGTGCCGGTCGCTCGACTCGATGAGGACCCGCACCCGTGCGCCGGTGCCGTGCTCGCTGGCCAGCACCCGCACCTTGTAGTCGGAAAGCTCCATCTCCTCAAGCTGCGGGTAGAAGCGGGTCAAGGCCTTGCGGAGCGCCTTGTCCAGGGCGTTCACCGGGCCGTCGCCCAGGGCGGCGGTATGCACCGACTCGCCGCCCACCTCCAGGCGGATGGTGGCCTCCTCCAGGGGATGCTCGCCGCTGGTGGTCTTCTGGCTCAGCACCCGGAAGGACTTGAGCGCGAAGTAGGAGGGGATGGTGCCGACGGCGCGCCGCATCAGGAGCTCGAAGGAGGCCTCGGCCGCCTCGTACTGGTAGCCGCGGCCCTCCAGCTCCTTGAGGTTCTGGACGATGGCGGTCATGGCCGGCCCCTTGGCGTCCAGGTCGAGGCCGAACTTCTTGGCCTTGTGCAGCACGTTGCTGCGGCCCGCCTGGTCGGAGATCAGGATACGCCGCACGTTGCCCACCTTTTCCGGCTCGATGTGCTCGTAGGTCAACGGGTTGCGCTGCACCGCGCTCACATGGATGCCGCCCTTGTGGGCGAAGGCCGCCTGGCCGACGTAGGGCTGGTACTTGTTGTGGGGCAGGTTGGCCAGCTCGGTCACGTAGCGGGAGGCGTCGTAGAGTGCCTTGAGGTTCGCAGCCGCCGCGAAATCGTAGCCCATCTTCAGCGCCAGGGCCGGCATGATCGAGGTGAGGTTGGCGTTGCCGCACCGCTCGCCGAAGCCGTTCATGGTTCCCTGCACCTGGCTGGCCCCATTGAGCACCGCCACCAAGGCGTTGGCCACCGCGGTCTCCGAGTCGTTGTGGGTGTGGATGCCCAGGTCCACGGTGTTGCCCTTCTCCACCATGTGCTTGCGCACCCGCTCCATGATGGCGGGGATCTCGTGCGGCAGGGTGCCGCCGTTGGTGTCGCACAGCACCAGGCACTCGGCGCCGCCCTCGATGGCGCGGTCCAAAGTGGCCAGGGCATACTCGGGGTTGGCCTTGAAGCCGTCGAAGAAGTGCTCGGCGTCGTAGAAGAGATGGGCCACATGCGGCCGGAGATACCGAAGCGACTCCTCGATGATCAGCAGGTTGTCGTCGAGCCCGATGCGCAGGGCGTCGTGGACGTGGATGTCCCAGGTCTTGCCGAAGATGGTGATCCCCGGCGTCTTGGCGGCGATCAGGGCATTGAGGTTCTGGTCCTGCTCGCAGGAATTGCTGAACAGCCTGGTGGAGCCGAAGGCGGTCAAGCGGGTGTGCTTGAGGTCGTAGCGCTGGATCTCCTGGAAGTACTCCACCGAGGCCGGGTTGGAGCCCGGCCAGCCGCCCTCGATATAGTCGATCCCCAGCTCGTCGAGCTTGAGGGTAATGCGCAGCTTGTCCTCCACGGAGAGGTTGAAGTTCTCCGCCTGGGTGCCGTCACGCAGGGTGGTGTCGTAGATGAAGACGCGCTGTGCCATGGCTTCCTTCCTCTGTACGTGAGGAGTCAGGAGTCAGGGTTCAAAAGGTCAACCATCCGCCTCCTGCATTCTGACTCCTGTGTTCTGAATTCTTCCCGCTTACTTCGCCTGCCCGAGGCCGAAGGCGTCATGCAGGGCCCGCACCGCCAGCTCGGCGTACTTCTCGGCAATGACGCAGGAGACCTTGATCTCGGAGGTGGAGATCATCAGGATGTTGATCCCCTCGTCGGAGAGCACCTTGAACATGGTGGAGGCGATGCCGGCATGGTTGCGCATGCCCACGCCCACGATGGAAACCTTGGCGATGTCGTCGGAGCCGGAAACCGACTCGGCGCCGATCTCGGCCCGCACCTTCTCCATGATCTGCATGGTCTTCTTATAATCGGTGCGCGGCACGGTGAAGGTCATGTCGGTCAGTTCGCCGTCACGGGTGTTCTGGATGATCATGTCCACCACGATCCCCTCGCTGGTGATCGGGTTGAAGATGCGCGAGGCGGTGCCTGGCACGTCGGGGACGCGGGTGATGGTGATGCGGGCTTCGTTCTTGCTGCTGGTGACACCGGAAACCGGATTCGATTCCATTTCTTTATCCTCCTCGACTACCCAGGTGCCTTCGGTTTCCGTGAAGGTGGAGCGAACATGCACGGGTACTTTGTATCGTTTGGCGAAGCTGACCGAGCGGATGTCGAGCACCTTGGCGCCCAGGCTGGCCAGCTCCAGCATCTCGTCATAGGAAATACGGTCGATCTTGCGGGCGTTCTTGCAGACGTTGGGGTCGGTGGTGTAGACGCCCTCCACGTCGGTGTAGATCTCGCACTCGTCCGCACGGAGCGCCGCGGCCAGAGCCACCGCCGTGGTGTCCGAGCCGCCGCGGCCCAGGGTGGTGACGTCGCCGTCCTCGGTGACCCCCTGGAAGCCGGCCACCACCACGATACGACCCGCGTCGTGATGGCGGTTGATCAGCTCCGCGTCGATATGCTTGATGCGCGCCTTGGTGTGCATGGAGTCGGTGACGATCTTCACCTGGTCGCCCAAAAGCGACACCGCGTCAAGCCCGGCATCCTTCACCGCCATGGCAAAAAGGGCGATGGTCACCTGCTCGCCGGTGGCCAGGAGCACGTCCATCTCGCGCGGATCCGGGATGGGCTGCATCTGATTGGCCAGGTCCACGAAGCGGTTGGTCTCGCCCGCCATGGCCGAAAGCACCACCACCATGCGATTGCCCTGCCGGTGGTACCGCATGACCCGCTCGGCCACCGCCTTGATCTTTTGCGGGTTCGCAACCGAGGTCCCGCCGAACTTCTGAACTATCAACGCCATTGTCGCCTGTCGCTCCCTGCTTGTATTGTGGATATGGTTCGGAACCGCCGCCCGCCGCCGGAGTGGCAAGACCGTTCCCAAGCAGCAAAGAATGCCCCAAATCACGGTTTTTTGCAACCACTTATCAAGTATGCCATCCAACACGGGCAGGCAAAAAAATTCACGGCGCCCCCCCTGGTAGAAATGCCCATGCCCCAAGGGATTGGGGCCGGGTGCGGCACCAGCCCCGCCCCGCCGGGGAAATTTGAGGGTTGCCTCCCGGGCGGATTACTGCTAAAAAGAAGTAATTTTGCGCGCAATATCGCGGGGAAAGCACAATAACCATCTGGAACCATTACGCTTTCCCAATACCATCAACAACCTGGCCCGCTGGCCGCCCCAAGGCGACCCCACCCCTTCCCGTTCCGGGCCACAAGGAGTTTGCATGCACCGTCCCGCCTCTTCCCGCCCCGAGCCGTCGCGAGCCCGCCAACTGGCCAGCCGCTGCCTCCGTGGGCTTCGCGCCTTCTGTGACCGCGTCTGCCGCTTCCGGAACCGTGGCCAGCGGCAGTTGTCCATCTTCATCAACACCTCCCACTTCCTCACCCTGGGAGTCACCATCGCCCTGGCCGTGGCCTTCTTCCTCTTCGCGGTGGATGGCCAGCTCAGCCAGCGCCCCAAACCGACCCAGGTCGCCCAGGAGGAGCCCCTGCCCTCCCTGCGTGAGATTGTTGGGGAGATCCGGCCGGGCGACTCCTTCACCTCCTCGCTCCAACATTACGGGGTGGATGAAGAGACCCGCCTCTCCCTGGTCAACGCCTTCAAGGGCCACCTGAACTTCAAAACCCTCAAGCCCAACGACCGCTTCGTCCTCACCCTGGACAAAGAGGGCGATCTGGTCAAGTGCCTGGTCGAGACCGGCCCCCTGGACGTACACAGCGTCGAGCGGGTGGCGGACGGCTCCCTGGAGACCAAGAAGCTCGACGTGCCCATCGACTGCCGCACCGTCAAGGTGAGCGGCGCCATCGAGTCCTCCCTCTACGCGGCCTTCTCCGCCCGCAACGAGGAACACAAGCTGATCCACGCCTTTGCGGACATCTTCGCCTCCCGGATCGACTTCAACACCGAACTGCAGCCCGGCGACACCTTCGAGGTGGTGGTGGAGAAGTACTTCAAGGGCGAGGAGTTCATCGGCTACGGCCGCCTGCTGATGGCCCGCTACGACAGCCAGACCCGCGGCCAGCTGGAGGCGTACCGCTTCGCCGCCAATGGCCGCGACGAGGATGCCTCCTACTTCGACCGGGAAGGCAACGCCTTCGGCTCCTCCTTCATCCGCTCGCCGCTGCCCCTGGGCAAGGTGACCTCCGGCTACACCATGGCCCGCCGCCATCCGGTGCTGGACATCATCCGTCCGCACCAGGGCATCGATCTTTCCGCCCCCACCGGCACCCCGGTCATGGCGGCGGCGGACGGCAAGGTGACCTTCGCCGGCTGGAAGGGCGGCTACGGCAAACAGGTGATCGTGGAGCACAGCGGCGGCTACGCCACCTACTACTCCCATCTCTCCGGCTTTGCCAACGGGGTGGAGCCCGGCGACCGGGTGCGGCAGCGGCAGATCATCGGCTATGTCGGCTCGACCGGCATGTCCACCGGCCCGCACCTCGATTACCGCATGGCCCAGAACGGCGCCTTCATGAACCCCTTCTCCCTCAAGTTCAAGCCCCTGGTGGTGCTCGCCGGCAACCAGCTGGCCGCCTACCGCCGCGAGGTGGGTGATCTGACCATGCTGGCCAGCAACCTGAGCGACCCCACGGTGGTGCTGGTCCGCAACCTGGTGGTCACCCCGAAGAACCGGCCGCTCTTCCTCTAGCCCGCTTACGGGCGGCCCTCTCCGCACGGCCGCCCTCTCCCGCGCCTTCAATGCCGTATCAGCCCTTTAACATCGTGCTGGTTGAGCCGGAGATCCCGCCCAACACCGGCTCCATCGCCCGCCTTTGCGGCGCCACCGACTCGGTTCTCCACCTGGTGCGGCCGCTGGGCTTTTCCACCGACGACCGCGCCCTGAAACGGGCCGGCCTCGACTACTGGAAGTTCGTCCAGATCGTCTACTGGGAGAGCTTCGACCACTTCCTCGCCAGCCAGGAGGAGACGCGGCTCCACTTCTTCACCACCAAGGTGGAGCGGCTGTATACCGCTGTCCGCTACCAGCCCGGCGATTTCCTGGTCTTTGGCCGGGAGACCAAGGGGCTGCCCGAGGAAACCATTGCTCTCTACCCCGACCGCTGCGCCACCATCCCGATGAGCAACCCCAACATCCGCAGCATCAACCTCGGCATGGCCGCGGCGGTGGTTCTCTACGAGGCGCTCCGCCAGCAAGGTTGATGCCCTGCCCCCCCGGCGCCTCCTTCCTGACCACGACTTGACACAAACACTGTTTTTACGCACACATTTTGCCATTCCGCTGCACATAATGCTTGCAATGGGCGAATTTATAGCCCAGTATTTTTTACGGGAACGGACGAAATGTCGCATCGTTTTCCGTGTGCGATCCGCTCCCGGAGGATCTCAATGCAGCAGACATGGTGCAGTGACCCGGAGGAGGTCGAGAAGGAGCTTCGACGGCTGATCGCCGACAAGGTGCAGCTCAGCCTCTACCAACCAGGCCAGCCGCCCCAACAGCTTCTGCCCGCCGAGATCTTCAGTAAGGAGGGGCAGGCCCTCCTCATCCTCCGCAAGGATCCCCCCTTTGCCGCCCCCAAGGAGGCCGGCCTGCTCCTCTACAAGCAGGCGGACCAGCCAACCCGCGGCTTCCGGGCCATCCCGGTGCTGGAGACCCAGAACGAGCTGGGGGTCACCCTGCCCCACTCCATCTTCTGGCTGCAGCGCCGCAAATTCCAGCGTTTTTCCACCGCCAAGACCAACTCCAGCGTCACCTTCACCCGGCACGGCAGCCAGTACCTCAACCACGGGCTGGTGGAGGACATCAGCCAGCAGGGCGCCCGTCTTACCGGCAAGTTCTCCCAGCACATCGCCTGCGGCGACGTGCTCTGCCCGATGAGCCTCACCATGCGGCTGCGCATCGGCAGCTTCGAGGAGAAGATCACCGTGGCCGAGGCGATTGTCCGCCGGGTGACCGATCTCAAGGAGGGCAACCGCGTCTTTGGCGTCCACTTCCTCCTGCACGGCGAGGAGCAGGACAAGCTGGAACGGTACCTCTCCCTCTGCGCCCTGCAGAGCGGCTCCGCCAATAACTCCGGCTGAAAGCACAACGCAAGAAGGGGAAGCGTTGCCGCCTCCCCTTCCGGTTACTCTCTTCTAGCAGGACCCACCTTCACGGATGCGCGCCTGCCTCCAGCCGCTCCGCTACCCAAATCTTCAGCAGCGCCTGTCGGCTCACCCCGAGACGCCTGGCCTCCTTGTCAACCTTCTGAATCACCCATACAGGAAAATCAATATTCACCCGTTTCGATTCCTGTTCAGGACGCCTTGCCCGGCTCAGGTCAAGAAATGCCGAGACATCCTCTCCCGCCTCGAAACGCTCGTCAAAATCCTTCGCTTTCATACAGCGCCACCTCCTCAGTTCTCGCCCTGCGGACGGATATGATACGCACCTTGACGCCACGGTATGTAATGACTCCAGCCCAGTGCTTGTCTCGAATTCTGCCTATCACAAGAAAACGGGGCTCATCCGCTGTCCTGGCCGGAATCTCCAGGAGATCGGGATCATCCCACAGTGCCTGCGCCTCAAAAAAATCAAGACCATGCTTCTCTGCATCGCCACGGCTTTTCTGTTCGTCAAATTCAAATTCCATATAAAAAATATACCAAACTTATACCATTTCGCACGGTGGAGAATTTGCCGGAAAAACGACGGGCTAGAACAAAGACAAAAAGCGCTGTCGATTTGCTTAATTCATTGATGGCGGCAAGAATCTACGCCGAATAGCGGTACCGCAGATCCTGGGCGAGGATGGTGGGGAGGGTGGCGTCGTAGAGGGAGCGCTGGCAATCGACTTTGGCCATGTGGCCATCGCGCTGAAAGCCTTGGGCGCGGCAGCCGCCGAAGCAGAGGGGGAGGTAGCGGCAGTCGCGGCACTGCTCCTCCTGCTGCCAGTGGCCCATGGCGTGGCGTTGCGGCCAGGTTGAATTCATGCCCTGCCAGATATCGCCGCAGGCATACTCCGGCAGGCCGATCAGGACGACGCACTTATAAAGGGTGCCGTCGTGGTGCACCACCAGGGCGTCGTCCAGGTCGATCATGCATGGGGATGGGTGAAGTGGCGGGAAGTGATGGCCCCGCGCCATGATCGCCTCGCGCAGGGCAAGGGAGGCTTTATGCACCCAGGGCTCGTCGTTGGAAAGACAACCGCCGCTGAACTCCGGGTTGGCAAAGGGGCTGGTCACCCGCATCACCGGGTAGAACTGGACCGTGTCGAAGTCAGCCGCGCCAAAGCCGGCGCCGGCCAGGTCGTCCAGCAGGCGAGGGAAGGCGGGATATGTCTCCACCGTGTAGTTGCCGCTCAGGGTGATGGGCACGATGCCACGGCAGGCGGCGAGGTTCCCGACGATCCGCGCGAAGCTGCCCGAGCCGTCCTTGCAGGGACGGGTGCGGTTATGGTGCTCGGCCGGGCCGTCGATGGTGACCTTGAAGCTCACCAGCCCCAGCTCCCGCAGCTCCGTGACTATCTCGCGGCTCAGAAGCGAGCCGTTGGTGACCAGGGTGAACTCGAAGCGGCCGCCTTGCGCCTCGATGGCCGGCTTGAGGCTCCTGGCCAGGGATTTGATCCGGGCAAGATAGAGGAGCGGCTCGCCGCCGTAGAAGTCGAGGATGAGGCGGTTCTTTTTCGGGGATTGCCCGCCTGCCCCGGCAAAGCGTGCCAGCAGGAACTCCACGAGCCGGGCGGCGGTTACATCGCTCATGGCCGCGCCGGACTCCTTGAGGCTGCCCTCGTAGCAGTAGGGGCAGGCGAAGTTGCAGGCCATCCCCAGGATCACGGCGACGCGCAGGTTGGGGTTGGCGCGGTTCACCGCGCCAAGGTAGTCATGCACCTCGGCCTTTTCTGCCTCCAGATCATCCGCCACCATGGCGAGGTTGCGCAGGGTTTCGAGCAGCTCCGGTTCGCCGGCCCCTGCCTCCACCGCCGTAAGGCTCGCGGCAGGGAGCAGGGCCAGGCCGCCGGTGCGGGTGGAGAAGAGGAGGTGGAGTTCCGGTTTTTCCGGATGGGGCAAAACGACAAGGTAACGGGAAAGGGGCATGGCCGGGTACGCCGCCCAGGGGGCCGCGCGGCCCCCAGAGGCTGGAAGGGGTTAGCGGGCGCTGGAGGCGGCGGATGCCGCACTCGGCCTACCGGAACAGCAAGCACCCGAATCTGCCACTGACACTGCGTCCTTGCCGGGATTCAAGACGATGACCTTTTCCATGCAACATCTCCTGTGGTTGGGTTGCCAGGGGCCGGGATGGCCCCTGGCAGATTGATCCTCCTCACCCCTCCCCCTCAAGGGAGAGGAGGAGGGGTGAGGGTAAAGGTTAGAAACTCATCCGCAGGCCAGCCAGCAGCCAGCGACCGGGCATGGGATAGAATTTATCATTGTAACTGTTGCCATCAAAGAGGTTACTGACCTTGGCGTAGAGGTCGCAGGAAAGCCAGTCGGAGCTATACACCGTGCGACCAATGCTCATGTTCCATGTCAAGTCCTCAGATTGATGGTAGACATGAGTGGCGTCCCACCAGGCATATTGGCCAGCCACCTCTCCCTTCCAGCCTGCCTGGTCACGGTAGCGGAGGATCAGGTTGGTGAGGGTAGCCGTGGTGGTCTCGGTCCCTTCCTCCGCCGGGGTGACCAGGGCATAGGTGGCGTTGGCAGCCAGGCGCAGGTTATGCCAGGAAGCAGTCTCGGCCTCGGCCTCGAAGCCCTTGCGCTCGGCAGAGCCGCCGTTGGTCCAAGTGCCGGCGTTGGCATCATTAACCCATCCGTCAGTGATATGGTGGACAAAGCCGGTGAGCTTCAGGCTCAGGAAGGAGAGGGTGCGGTTTTCCACCCCTGCCTGGAAGGAAGTGACCTTCTCCGGCTTGAGGCCTGGGACGGGGCTGTCCCAGATGCCGCCGCCAGCGATGTAAGAGAGGATCGGGTACTGAAAGCCCCTGGCGGCGGTGGCCCGCAGCAGGGTGTCGGGCCGGAGCTGGTAGGTGGCGCCCAGGGAGGGGCTCAACAGGGAACCGCTGATGCTATGGTTGTCGTAGCGCAGGCCAGGGGTGAGGGTGAGAGCGCCAAAGCGCATGGTGTCGTTGACAAAGAGGCCATAGACCTCCTTGTAGCCGGGCCTGGACTCGTCAACAGCCGGCGCCCACCAGTTGACCTGAGCCCAGGGGCCGTAGTCGGTGGTGGTGCCCATCTCGCTGCGGTTGATCTCGGCGCCCAGCGAAACCTGCTGCCAGTCGCTCTTCCAGGTGAGCAGCGCATTGGCGCCCTGACTCTTCTCCCGCCAGTTGGCATACCAGAAGAGGGAGCCGGGATCGCCCTCCGGGCTGGCTGCGATTATGGAACGATTGTCGTTGAAGGTGCGCTCGGAGTGGCGGGCGCCCAGGTTGAGATGCAGCGAGTCGGAGAGCGGGGTGTCGTAGTTCACGGTGACAAAATGGCTGCGGTCGCGGATGTCCTCACTGAAGTAGGGGGTCATGTAGTCGAAGTCGCCGGTGCGGAAATGGGGATCAACGGCCGAGCCGGTGAAGGTGAGCAGCCCCTGGCTGGGCAGGTCCACCGCAAGCTTGCCGTAAGCGCGGCCCGAGTCGTAGAAGCGGTTGTTCATGATGCCGTCGGAGTCCTGCCTGCCTGCGTAAAGGAAGTAGCCGACTCTCCCGGCCTTGCCGGCCAGATCCGCCTCGTAGGCCGAGGAGTGGCCCTCGGCGATCTCAAGGCCCACCGAGCCGCTGGGCCTGGCCGCCTTGCCGGTGGCCTTGGTGATGATGTTGATGACCCCGCCCTGGGAGGAGCCCCACACCGAGGAGGCCGGGCCCTTAATGATCTCGACTCGCTCGATGATGCGGAGCGGGATGTGGGAGACCACGGCATCGCCGGACATGGCCGAGTTGAGGCGGACGCCGTCGATGAGAGTCAACACGTGTTCCTCGCGGCTGCCCTGAATAAAGGTGTAGGAGATGCCGTTGAAATCAGCGCCGACCCTATGCACCATGACCCCGGCCACCCGGCTCAGCACCTCGGCCAGGGACTGGGCGCGCATGTCGGCAATCTCCTCGGCGGTGATGATGGTGACGTTCTCGGCCACCTGGGTGATCGGCTTGGGGGCGCGGGTGGCCACCTGCACCAGCTGGGATTCGTCAAAGTACATGGCCAGGGCGTCGGGCTTGGCGGCCTCGGCTGCCTGGGCCGCGGGCGCGGCAAGGATCATGCTTACGGCAAGGGGAGCAAGACTACGGGGAAAGTACGGATGCCTCGGGGTCGTCATGGTTCTGGTTCCTTGTGGGGGATTGCAAGAAATACCAACACATGGCTGGCTGAATGGGGACGGAAAGCGCATTGCGGCGCCTGGGCGGCCACCTCCGTATTTTGCCGTGGCAAACCGCCTTTCTCCTTGCGGAACCAGGGGGTTTGCCGTTTAATGGTTATAAGGACCGGACCGCCATGCCCCCTCGCGTCCGCGAAACGCCGATGAAAACTGGACATTCCGCCCTCACGCGCATAGCCGTCCTCCAGCCCTTGCTGGTGCTGCTGGCGCTGTTGCTGGCCGCGCCCGCGGCCTGGGGCGAGGAGTGCGTCCTGCTGCAATCCTCGCCGCTCAAGGCCTACGAAGAGGCTCGCCAGGGCTTCGAGCGGGCCTGGCAGAACCTCCGCCCGGCCGCCGGCCCCAAGTCCGTCTCTTCTGGCACCTTAACACAGGTGCTGCTCTCCGAGCAACCGCCGGGAAACACTTTTTCCCTGAAAAAACAGCTCGAAACAGCCAGGCTGGTGGTGGTGATCGGCGATCCGGCCCTGGAGTTTGTCCGGGGGCTGCGCTCCACCCCGGTCCTCTATCTGCTGGCCCCCTCGGCCGCCAACCTGCCCGGCAACTTCACCGGCATCGACCTGCGCATCCGCCCCTCCCGGCAGCTTGAGGCGATCAGCCGGTTGCTGCCCAAGCTCCGCTCCATCGGCGCCCTTTACAATCCGGCCCAGACCGGCCACTGGGCCCAGGAGGCGCTCCTGAGCCAGCCGGACTCGGTGCGCACCCTGCTCTTCAAGAAGATCGCCGCGCCGGCCGAGCTGCCCGAAGCGCTCGCCAGCCTGCGCGGCGTGGTGGAGGCCTACTGGCTGCTGCCCGACGATCTGGTCACCAGCCCGCAGGCCCTGGACACCCTGCGGGAGTTTTCCATGACCAACCGGGTGCCGATCCTGAGCTTTTCTGAGAAGTACCTCAAGGCCGGCGCCGCCGCCGCCATCACCTTCGACATGGCCGACCTGGGCGCCCAGGCCGCCGCCATGGCCAACCGGTTGTTCGCCGGCGCGCCGGTTGCCGAGGTGGGGGTGGAGGCGCCCAGAAAACAGCGGATCATCGCCAACACCGCGGTGCTCAGAAAGATGGGGGTGGCGGTCAACGAGGCGGTGGTGGACGAGGTGTACGCGGGAGGAGGCCAGCCATGAGCCCATCGCGCCCCCTTCCCTTGCCGAAGCTCAGCTTCAGCCTCAAGGTCTTCCTGATCCTGTTCGGCATCCTGGCGAGCTTTGCCCTGGCCTCGGGACTCACCTTCACCATTGTCCAGCGCCAGGCCCTCAAGGAACAGATCATGATCCAGGGCGGCCTGATGGCCACCATGCTCTCCACTTCCCTTGAGCAGGGCATCTACTTCGAGGACCGCCCCCGGGTGGAGGCGGCGGTGCAGAACCTCCTGGCCACCCGCCACTACCACGACCTGCGGGCGGTATCGGCGTATGACGCCAACGATGGGGTGCTGGTCCGCCATATCACCGCCAAGCAAGGAGGCTCCGGGGACTCTTCCCTGGCCGACGCCCTGGCCGGCGCCCTGGCCGCCGCCCTGGCCGCCCACCACCACAGTCCGCATGGTGAAAAGACCTGGGAGAACGACACCCTGCTGATCTTCACCGCGCCGGTTTCAGTGACCACCGACCAGCGCAGCCGCGAGTCCCTCTATTTCGACACCGAGGTCACGGCAGACGGCAAGCAAACCGTGATCGGCTATGCTCAGCTCGCCCTAGGGAAGTCACAGTTCGACCAGGAGGCGGCCAAGATCGTCTTCCAGACCACCATCCTGACCCTGCTCTTCCTGGTTTTCGCGGTGGCCGCCACCTATGCCCTGACCCGCGACACCCTGCTGCCCCTGCAACAGCTCATCAACACCATTCGCCATCGCGGCGGCAGGGAAGAAGAAGAAGAAGAAGAATCGCTGGACCTGCTGGGCGACGCCTTCTCCAAAATGGTGACCGACCTGGAGGATGCCTTCGCCACCATCCAGGACCTCAAGGATGGCCTGGAATCCACGGTGGCGAAGCGCACCCGCGAGCTGACCGCCGCCCTGGCCGAGCTCCGGGACACCCACGTCCAGCTCGCCCAGTCCGAGAAGATGGTGGCTCTGGGCCGGCTGGTGGCGGGGGTGGCCCACGAGATCAACAACACCACCAACTTCGTCAGCGGGGCGCTGCCGCCGCTCACCAAGCGCCTGAAAGAGCTGGAGACCCTGCTCAACGATCCGACCGGCGGCCGGCCCGACCCGGAACGGCAGGCGGCCATCTTCAAGAGCATCGCCACCCTGCTGGGCAACATCGCCGAGGGCGCGCGACGCACCAACAAGATCGTCACCGACCTCAAGAATTTCTCCAGGCCGGCCGACGAGGAGATGGCGCCGGTGGACATCAACCACTGCCTGCGCACCACCTGTTCCCTGGCCTACCCGGAGTACAAACACCGCATCGACCTGACCCTGGAGCTGGACGAGACGCTGCCCCAGGTGCTGGGGGCGTCCGGCCAGCTCAACCAGGTATTCATGAACCTGCTGCTCAACGCGGTGCAGGCGCAGCCCGAGCGGGGAACGCTGCTGCTCCGCTCCTGGCGGGCCGGCGACAGGGTGCATGTGCTGTTTCACGATTCCGGCCCAGGCATTCCGGCCGAGGTGATCGACCGGATCTTCGAGCCCTTCTTCACCACCAAGGAGGTGGGCAAAGGGACCGGGCTGGGGCTTTCCATTTCCTATGGCATCATCAAGAAACACCAGGGCGAAATCCTGGTGAGGAGCGAACCGGGCCGGGGGGCCGAGTTCGAAATCATTCTGCCGGTCCTGCGGCAGGAGGCACTTCCAGAACAACGGGAGACGGAACCATGAGTAATATACTTGGCAAGGTGCTGTACGTGGACGACGAGGAGATCAACCTGATCAACTTTCGGGAGGCGCTCTCCGACGAGTTCGAGATCTACACCGCCCTTTCGGGGGAAGAGGCGCTGGCGGTGCTGGAAAAGGAAGGCCCCATGGCCCTGGTGGTGAGCGATCAGCGCATGCCTGGCATGACCGGCATCGAGCTCTTGACCAAGGTGCGGGAGCGTTACCCCGACACCATCCGCATGATCATCTCAGCCTACACCGAGATCCACGAGCTGATCGACGCCATCAACAAGGCGGAGGTGTACCGCTACTTCATGAAGCCATGGAAGGACGACCATCTGCGCCTCACCATCGGCAACGCGGTAAAGACTTACAACCGGGGCCAGGAGATTGCCACCTTCCTGGCCGAGCACGGCAGATAAGGCGAGACGGAGACCAGGCCCCCCATGGACACCCTCGACAGGAAAAATCAGCGCATCCTCTTCGTTGACGACGAGGAGATCAACCGCGTCAACTTCGAACAGACCTTCCAGGATGACTACCAGGTGACCATCGCCGCCTCCGGCGAGGAGGCCCTGGAGGTGGTCCGCCGCAATGGCGGGATCGCCGCCATCCTGGCCGATCACCGCATGCCGGGAATGAATGGCGCCGAGCTGCTGGCCCGGGCCAGGGAGCTGGCGCCCCATGCCGAACGGATCATCATCACCGGCTACACCGATCCCGAGGACATCATCGCCGCCATCAACCAGGGGCATGTCTACCGCTACATCCTCAAGCCGTGGTCGGCGGACGAGCTGCGCATCACCATCGACCAGGCGGTGGAGCGGTTCCACCTCAAGCGCCGCAACCGGGAGCTGATGGAGGAACTGCGCCGGCAGAATGCCGAGCTGGAGGAGCGGGTGCTGGCCCGGACCGCCGAGCTGCACGCGGCCAACCAGACCCTCAAGGCCAGGGTGGAGGAACTGGAGCAGACCAGGCGAGAACTCAAAACCCTGCAGGGGCTGCTGCCCATCTGCAGCTACTGCAAGAAGATCCGCGACGACAAGAACTCCTGGCACCAGTTGGAGGAGTATCTGAGTCAGCACGCCGAGGTCCTCTTCTCCCACGGCATCTGCCCGGATTGCTACGCCCGGGAGGTGAGCCCGGAGCTGGCCCGGCTGCATGCGAGGAAGAGAGAGAGGAAAGACTAGGGAGGGGGGCGGCCCTCCTGCTGGCCCTCACCGTCCACGAGTAGGGGAGACTCCCCTCTCCCTCAGGGAGCACCCTCAAGGGCATGAAAGGGGCTGGGGTGAGGGCGCTCTCTCTTGCAATGCCTCGAGAATCGCCGCAAGCACCGCTTCGATTCCCTGCAGGATTTCGTGATTCCAGAAACGGAGAACCCGGTATCCTTCCCCATCGAACCACGCTGATCGCGCCGCGTCCTCCGCCACCTGATCCCTGTGCTGACCGCCATCGGCCTCCACCACCAACCGGGCTTCCACGCAGGCGAAATCGGCAATAAAGCCGCCAAAAATCTGCTGCCTTCGGAACTTGTAGCCGCCAAGACGTCGATCCCTCAGGTGAAACCACAACAACCTCTCGGCGTCCGTTGGTTGACGCCGCATGGCTCTGGCCAGGGATTGCAAGGATTCTGATTTCATTTCCCCTCACCCCAACCCTCTCCCCAAGGGAGAGGGGG
This sequence comes from Thermodesulfobacteriota bacterium, assembly GCA_049323635.1. Taxonomy (GTDB): domain Bacteria; phylum Desulfobacterota; class Desulfobulbia; order Desulfobulbales; family Desulfurivibrionaceae; genus JBMONS01. The sequence goes on along the minus strand of JBMONS010000018.1, from coordinate 160,583 downwards.
ATAATTCCGCCCTTCGGCAGGATGCGACTCGATCACTCGCCGAGGGAATCAGCTCCAACGCCAGGCGGGCGGCGCGTCTTGAGGCGCCGGGGCCGCCCAGGCGCTGGCATACCTCGGCAAGCCCGGCCAGCATGGCCTGGCGGCCCGGGGTGGCGGTGGCCAGGGCACAGATGGCCTCGGCGATTTTCTCCGGGGTGGCGTCGTGCTGGAGCAGCTCCGGCACCACCTCGCGGCCAGCCACCAGATTGACCAGCGAGGCAAAGCGCACCGAGACCAGCCGGCGGCCGAGGAACCAGGTCAGCGGCGAGACCCGGTAGGCGATGACCATGGGCGTGCCCAGGATGGCCAGCTCCAGGGAGACGGTGCCGGAGGCGGCCATCACCGTGTCGCAGGCGGCCATGAGGTCGTAGCGCCCCTCGGCGGCCACCACCCGCACATCGAGACCGCAGCCGGCAAGGCCGTTGGTCAAGAGATCCTCCTCGGAGAGGGTCGGGGCCAGGGGGAGCAGGAAGACCGCCTTGGCGAGACGGGACCGGATGCGGCGCGCCGCCTCAAGAAAGACCGGCAGCATGCTCGCCACCTCCCGTTGCCGGCTGCCGGGCAGGATGCCGATCACCGGGCTGGCCGGATCGACGCCCAGACCGGCCAGGAACTCATCCCTCCCCTGTGCGGCCGCCACCGTGTCCAGAAGCGGATGGCCGACAAACTCCACCGCCATGCCCCGTTGTCGGTAAAACTCCTGCTCGAAGGGCAGGATCACCGCCATCCGGTCCACCAGCCGCCGGATGGTCCGCACCCGGCCGGCTCGCCAGGCCCACACCTGCGGGCTGATGTAGTAAAAGACGGGAATGCCCATCTTTTTGGCCTTCTTGGCCATGATGAGATTGAAATCGGGGAAATCGATGAGGATGAGCAAATCGGGCCGCTGGTCGCGCATCCTGCTGGCAAGGCGACGCATGGCCTCGCGGATGTGGGAAAGATGGCCGAGCACCTCCACGATCCCCACCACCGCGAGACGCGAGGCGTCGTAGAGCTGCTCCTGGCCCTCCGCGGCCAGGGCCGGCCCACCGATGCCGCAGAGGGAGAGGCCGGGGGCCAGTTCCCGCATGGCGGCCACCAGGCGAGCGCCGTGCAGGTCGCCCGAGGCCTCGCCCGCCACCAGCATGATCCGGGGCGATTCGTCATTGTCCCGGGTAAGGGCGGACGGCTCAGCCATGGAGCAGCTGGGCATGCCGCTCGCCATGCGCGCGGATCTGGGTCATGATCTCCTGGGCCACCGAAAGGGCCAGCCTGCCTTCCTCGCCGGAGACCCTGGGCCGGGTCCGGTTGCGCACATGGGAGACAAAATCGGCCAGTTCCATCTCCAGGGCGTCCTGGTGCATGAAGCACGCCTTGACCACCTCCTCGGCCGGGATGCCGTCCGCGCCCGGCGCGCCGGGCCGGATCACCATGAACTCCTTCTTGGCGTAATCCACCGAGATGTAGGAACTGGGCTGGAAGATGCGCAGCCGCCGCATGGACTCCTTGGAGATGCGGCTGACGGTGATGTTGGCGGTGCAGCCGTTTGCAAAGATCAGCCGGGCGTTGGCGATATCGGTGGTCTTGGTGAAGACCGGCGCTCCCACCGCGTGGATGGTGGCGATGGGCGACTTGACCAGGCTGAGCACGATGTCGATGTCGTGGATCATCAGGTCGAGCACCACGTCCACGTCCAGGCCGCGCGGCTTGAAGGGGTGCAACCGGTGCGACTCGATGAAGAGCGGGGTGGCGAGATGCTCCTCCATGGCGAGAATGGCGGGGTTGTATCGCTCGATGTGGCCGACCTGCAGGATGCGGCCGCCTTCGCCGGCCAGACGATTGAGGTCGTCGGCCTCGTCGAGGGTCACGGTCATCGGCTTTTCCAGCATCACGTCCACCCCGGCCAAGAGCGCCTCGGAGGCCACCTGATGGTGGAGGGAGGTGGGCACCACCACGCTCGCCGCATCAACCTGAGCGAGCAGCTCCCGGTAATCGGCAAAGGCCTCGGTGTTGCAAAACTGGGCCACCTCGGCGGCATGGGCCGGATTGACGTCCGCCACCCCCACCAGCTCCACGTCGGCCATGGCCGCGTACTTGCGGGCGTGAAACTTGCCCAGATACCCCACTCCGATAACGCCAACCCGTGTTCGTGCCATTGCCGTCCGCTTCCCGTTCCGGTGTTTCAAAAAAGTAAAAGGTAAAAAGCAAACCCTACGGCATCGCCGGACTTGCGGCAAGGCAAATTTGCACCTGGCCTGCGCGCCCAACCCCAGACCAGCGACCAAACCCTGGGCAATGAGTAAAAAACAGGCCAGGGCGAGTCCGCCATTTATAGTCCAGGCCACTTGTGCTAGAATGACCGAGATGGGAACGGCCACGCGCTGTCCGCCTTTCCCCTGCGACCGTAACGACAACCCCTGCCCTGGCCCGCCATGAGCATTGTCGAACCAAAACCATTCTCCCCCCGCACCCGCATCGCCATCGCCGTGGCGCTGGCGGCGCTCGTGGCCCTCATGGCCCTGGTGCCCAGACTGATCGAGATGGATCGCGTCCGGGCGCAGGTGATCGACCAGCTCAACCGGGAGCTGGGCGGCGAGGCCAGCATCGGCCGGCTGGAGTGGCACTGGCTGCCGCTGCCCCATCTGGCCGTGTACGAAACCCGCTTTGCCAGCGAGGAGGTGGAGCTGACCCTGCCGGAGGGAAGCATCTATCCCAAGTGGTGGACCATGTTCGCCCAGGAGGTGCAGGTGGCCAGGGTGCTGCTGGATCAGCCCGAAATCGCCATCAAGCGGCTGCCCATCACCATGCATGCCGACCGGCCGCTGCCCAACCTGGACATCACCGTGATCGACGGCTCCCTGTCGGTGGCGGCCAACGACTCCTGGCACCTCTTCCACAACCGGTCCTTCACCGTCTCCTCGCTCAGCCTCGACACCGTGATCAGCTCGGGCTCGGTGGAGCTTTCCGCCACCGGCGTCCCCAGCTTCGGCGACTACTTCGACATCAGCGCCACCATCCCCCGCAAGGACGACTCCTTCCGCCTTGAGGCGGACCTGCGCAAGGTGCGGCTGCATGAGGCGTTCAGCGAGGTGGCGGACGGCACGCTCGCCATGACCGAATCGGCAACCACCCTCAAGGCCAGCCTCCAGGGCCGGGGCCAGGAATCCTTCAAGGCGCGGCTGAATGGCGACCTGCCCGGCGTCATTGCCGCCATCGGGGAGAAAAAGCTACCCTTTACCGGCGGCAACATCGATCTGACCGCGGTGCGGACCGGCCAGGACCTGCTGGTGCGGCTGGGCAGGCTCTCCTTTGCCGAGCCGGGCCTGACGGTAACCGGCACGGTGCGACGCTCGGCCTCCACGGCGGCGGGCGGCGACCCGCTCTGGCAGCTCGACCTCAAGGGCAACGACCTGGCGCTGGCCCCCATCCGCCAGGCGCTGCTGGCGCGGTGGCCGGACAACTTCGTGGTCAAGACCGTGTGCGGCATCGTGCTGGACGGGGTGGCCAGGAAGGCCTCCTACGCCTTCCACGGCAGCACCGGCGACTTCCACTTCGTGCGCAACATGGAGATCTCCGCCGAAACCGACGGCGCCACCATCGCCCCGCCGGTGGGCGGCCTGGTGCTCAAGGAAACCAAGGGCTCCATGCGGATCAAGGACGGCAAGCTGACCGTGGCCGGCGAGTCCGCCCGCCTTGGCAACAGCAGCGGCCGCGATTGCCGGCTGGTGCTGGGGCTGCCCAGCGACGACCACGAGTTCAGGCTGGACGTGGATATCGACGCCGACGTGGCGGATCTGCCCGGGGTGCTCAAGGGCCTGGTCCATCACCAGCGCTTCCAGGAGGAACTGGCCCGCTTCCGCAAGGCCGAGGGCAGGGCCAGCGGCCATCTGCACGTGGGCGAGGATCTGCGCGATCTTGCGGTGACCGTGCGGGTGGACTCCATGCGGGGCAAGGGCGAGTACAACCGACTGAGCAAGCCGTTCAGCATCGAGGCCGGCCAGCTGCAGGTGGCGCCGGGCAGCGTCGAATGGAAGGAGGTACGCGGCGCCCTGGGGCCGCACCGGGTGGCGCGGGGCAGCGGCAAGGTGACCTGGAACGGCGAAACCCGCCTTGCCATCACCGAGCTGGACGGCAGCCTGGACGCCGGCGAGGCCCTTGCCGCCGATCTCTCCTTCTTTGGCTCCCTGGTCTCCCCCATCACCGAAAACATTACCAGGGCAAGCGGCACCATCACGGTGAGCAACACCCGGATCAGCGGCATGGCCACCGACCCGGCCACCTGGCAGGGCGGCTTCGACCTGGGCTTCGGCAAGCTGAGCGTCGAGAGCCCCCGCCTGCCGGTGCCGCTTGAGATCAGCGGCGGCAAGGCCAGCATCGGCAATGCCAGGATCAGCCTCGCCAACCTCACCGCCACCCTGTTCGGCGACCCCATCACCGCCCATGCCGAACTGAGCCACGCCGCCCTGGCCAACTTCCAGGGCAACCTGGTGCTGCAGGGCCGGGTCGGCCAGGAATTGGGCCAATGGCTGCGCGAGCAGCGGATCGTCCCGGAATCGCTCTTCCCCAGGCTGCCGATGGCGGTGGAGACTCTCGCCCTCACCCTGCGGCCGGAGCGGGGCTATGCGGTCCGGGGGCTGCTCGCCCCGATCGTCACGGCGGGCAAGGCGCCCAAGGTGGACTTCAGCGTGGATTCCTCGCCGGAAAACCCCATGAAGCTCGCCATGCGGGTAACCGCTCCCGACGAGGAGGCCAAGATCACCCTGGATCTGCTTGACCGGACCCGGGAGACCTTCCTCTTCTCCTGGAAGGGGCGGCTCTCCGGCAAGACCGCCTCTCTGCTGCTTGCACGGCAGGAGCTGCTCCAGGGGACCGTTGCCGGCGACTTCCAGTTGCACGCCCCAAAGGATCCCACCAAAATCAGCGCCAGCGGCCAGCTGGATGCCACGGCCCTGCGGCTGCCGCTGGCAGGCTCGCCGGACCGCATCCTGGAGGTGCCGGAACTGCGCCTGACCGGCACCGGCCATGGCCTGCAGGTGCGCAACCTCTCGCTGAACCGGGATGAGTGCCAGGGGGTGCGCCTCTCCGGCTCGGTGACCCCGACCACCGATGGGGTTGCCCTGTCGCTGGACCTGGCGGCCCGCTCCCTGACCCGCCAGGCGGCGCTCCGCCTTCAGGAGGACCTCAAGCGACTGCGCGGCGAACAGAACCCCGGCGGCCATCCCTGGCGGATTACCGGCACGGTGCGCTTCAACCTGGAGGAGTTCCTTTCCGGACCGCCCGCCGAACCCACCCTGGGCCGGCCGCCGGCCACCCTGGTCTGGCGGCCGCTTATCGGCGAGATCCGCATCCTGCCGGAATGGAAGATGTCCGCCACCATCAGCGGCGGCAGGCTCTGCTGCCTCTCCACCACCGGGGAATGGTTCTCGACCCCAAGCCTCGGCCAGAGCAACTTCCAGCTCAAGAGCATCTGCGAAGAGCAGCCCCGCTTCGAGAACGTGCTGCCCTGCCTGGGTTACCCGCAGGACATCATCGAGGGCGCCTTCTCGCTGGATGGCCGCCTGGCCGGGGAGAAGGACAACTGGCATGACGGAGAGATCACCATCACCTCCCAGCAAGGCCGCATCCTGCGCATGAAACTCCTCTCCAGAATCTTCAGCGTCGTCAACCTCACCGACCTGCTGCGCTGGGTTGAGCCCGGGGATGAGGGGCACGGCAAGGGCTTCCCTTACACCGACCTGCTGTTCAAGGGACACATCAAGGAGAACGAACTGATCATCAACGAGGCGGTGATCCGTGGCGAGGGGCTCAACCTGTTCATCAAGGGCAGGATGCACCTGACCAGCTTCCAGGTGGACGCGGTGGTGATGGTTTCGCCGCTCAAGACCATCGACGCCATCATCGCCAAGATCCCTCTGCTGGGCCGGGTGATCGGCGGCGAGACCGGCACGGTGGTGACCTTCCCGGTGGCGGTAACCGGCAACATCGCCGACCCGCAGGTGACCCTGCTGCCTCCCAGCGAGGTGGGTGAAGGGGTGATGAACATCATCAAGCGGGCCATCACCCTGCCCTTCAACATGCTGGCCCCGCTTTTCTGCGAACCGGAAAAGCCGGGGGAGAAAAAATAGGCGAGAGGCTAAAAAAATACCGCCACTCTGAATTCCGTCTTCTGAAGTCTCTCTTCTCTCTTGCACAAGGAGCCTTCCCATGCAGATCGGCATGATCGGCCTTGGCCGGATGGGCATGAACATGGCCCGCCGCCTCCTGGCGGCAGGCCACCAAGTGGTCGCCTACAACCGCACCCTGGCCAAGGCCGAGGAATTAGCCCAGGAAGGCGGCATCGCCGCGCCGACCCTGGCGGCGCTGGTGGAACAGCTGCCCGCGCCCAGGGTGGTATGGCTAATGCTGCCCGCCGGCGAAACGGTGGACCAGCACCTCGGCCAGCTGCTCGACCTGCTCGCCCCCGGTGACCTGGTGGTGGAGGGAGGCAACTCCTACTACAAGGACGACCTGCGCCGGGCCGCATTGGCCGAGGCTCGGGGCATCCGTTACGCCGACGCCGGGGTGAGCGGCGGGATCTGGGGGCTGAGCCTGGGTTACTGCACCATGGTGGGCGGCGAGCGCTCCGACTTCGAGCGGATCGAGCCGCTGCTCAAAAGCCTGGCCCCGCCGGAGGGCTACATGCACTGCGGCCCGGTGGGCGCTGGACATTTTGTCAAGATGGTGCACAACGGCATCGAGTACGCCATGATGCAGGCCTACGGCGAGGGCTTCGCCATCCTGGAGGGCTCACCCTACGCGGAAGGCCTCGACTATTCGGCGCTCGCCCACCTGTGGAACCAGGGCAGCGTCATCCGCTCCTGGCTGCTGGAACTGCTGGAGCCCGCCTTTGCCAGCGACCCGCGCCTGACTACCATCACCGGCCGGGTGGACGACTCGGGCGAAGGACGGTGGACGGTGCAACAGGCGGTGGAGAGCGGGGTGGCCGCGCCGGCCATCGCCGTGAGCCTTTTCGAGCGCTTTCAGTCCCGCAACCCGGATGGCTTCGGCAACCGGGTGCTGGCGGCGCTGCGGCGGGAGTTCGGCGGCCACGCAGTGGTGCAGAAGGAATAGGGGCAGGAGTCGGGGGAAAAGCACCACCATTCTGCATTCTCTCTTCTGATTTGTGTAGCCAGGGAGCCGCCATGCCGCAGCCAAGCCCGCCAAACCCGACGACCTTCGGCGCCTGCGAACTGCCGGCCCGGGGCAGCCTGCCCCCCTGCATCCTGGTGGTCTTCGGCGCCTCGGGCGACCTGGCCAGCCGCAAACTGCTCCCGGCGCTCTTCTCCCTCTTTGTCCGCGACCGGCTCCCGGAGACCACGGCCATCGTCGGTTGCGGCCGCTCCGTCATGGACGACGACGCCTTCCGGTCCTCCCTGCCGGCCCCTGGCCACGCCCCTGACCGCTGGCCCGACTTTGCGGCCACCCTCCGCTACCAGCAACTCACCTACGACGACCCGGCCGGCTACCAGGCCTTGGCGGAGCTGCTCCGTGGCCTGGAGGAGCAGCGGGGGGCGCCGCCCAACCGCCTCTTCTACCTGGCGGTTCCTCCAGCCCTCTACCCGGTGATCGCCGCTCAGCTCGGCCAGTCCGGACTCGCCGCGGAGAAAGCGGGCGGCTGGACCAGGATCGTGGTCGAAAAGCCCTTTGGCCGCGATTCCGCCTCGGCCACGGAACTGGACCGCACCCTGCACCAGAGCTTCCGCGAGGAACAAATCTTCCGCATCGACCATTACCTGGCCAAGGAGACGGTGCAGAACGTGCTGATGCTCCGTTTTGCCAACACCCTGTTCGAGCCGCTCTGGAACCGGGGCTTCATCGACCACGTAGGCATCGTGGCGGCGGAGAGCCTTGGAGTGGAGCACCGGGCCGGCTACTACGACACGGCCGGGGTGCTGCGTGACATGTTCCAGAACCACATGCTGCAACTGCTGGCCCTCATCGCCATGGAGCCGCCCTCCCGCTTCGAGGCTGAACGGGTGCAGGACGAAAAGGCCAAGGTGTTTCGCTCCCTCAAGCCCTTCGACCTGACCCGCCTGGGCGAGGACATCATCCTGGGCCAGTACGGCCCCGGCCGGATCGACGGCCGCGAGGTGCCAGGCTACCGCGACGAGGCAGGGGTTGCCCGCGGCTCCCTCACCCCCACCTTCGCCATGCTGCGCCTCTTTGTCGACAACTGGCGCTGGCGGGGAGTGCCCTTCTACCTGATCTCCGGCAAAAGGATGGCCCGCAAGGAAACCCGCATGGTGATCCAGTTCAAGGGGGTGCCCCACTCCATGTTCCGCAACGTCCTGGATGCAAACATCCTGGCCAACCGACTGGTGCTGGGGGTGCACCCCGAGGAGCGTGTCACCCTTTCCTTCCAGACCAAGAGTCCCGGCAGCAAGGAATGCCTGCAACCGGTAAACATGGAGTTTCAGTACCAGCACCCAGGCGGCCGCCCCATGGACGCTTACGAACAGGTGCTGCTCGACTGCCTGACCGGGGATCACATGCTCTTCTGGCGCCACGATGGGGTGGAGCTCTCCTGGGAGTTCCTCTCGCCGGTGATCGAGGGGTGCGAGACCTGCGGCACCGCGGCGGGCAAGCTGCTCGCTCCCTACCCGGCCGGCAGCCTTGGCCCGGAAACGGCGGCCCCCTGGGTACGGCGGCTGCTGGAGTAGCAATGCCATCGAGCATCCGCCATTTCGCCTCCCTTGCCGAACTGAGCGAGGCCGCCGCCGAAATGGTGCTTGCCGCCGGCCAGGCCGCGGTGGCGGCGCGCGGCCGCTTCGCCCTGGTGCTTGCCGGCGGCGCCACCCCCGCCACCCTCTACCGGCTGCTGGCCGCGCCGCCCTTTGCCGCACGGATGCCCTGGGATAAAACCCTCTTCTTCTGGGGAGACGAGCGTTGCGTGCCGCCGGAGCATCCGGACAGCAACTTCCGGATCGCCAGGGAGACCCTGCTGGCGGCCAGCCCGATCCCCGCCAACAACATCCTCCGCATCCATGGAGAGCTCGCCGATCCAAGAGAGGCGGCCAGCCAATACGAGACAACCATCCGGGCCAGGCTCGGCAATGCGCCATTCGACCTGGTCCTGCTGGGCATGGGCACGGACGGCCACGTGGCCTCGCTCTTCCCCGGTTCGCCCCTGCTTGGCGAATCGCTCCGGCTGGTGGGCGTAATGATGGAACCGCAGGGCGTGCCTCCCCTGCCCCGGGTCACCCTGACCCTGGCCGGACTCAATCAGAGCCGCGCGATGCTGGTACTGATCAGCGGCGAGGAGAAGCGAAGGATGCTGCAAAAAATCATGGCCCAAGGCCCTGCTTCCCCCTCTCCGGCGGCACGCCTCGATCCGCGGGAGCAACTCGTCTGGCTGACGACGGAATAACCTTCTCTCCTGCTCGTTGGCACCATTCAGACAGGCGCTGTTCCCTGCTTGACTTCCCACCAAAAAATGCGACATACTGTCATGGTAGAGAGCAAATCAGCAATCCCCATCCCCTTGCGAGGCAAGCAGCCATGCCGGACCCGATCTCCCTGGACCAGCTCGACATTCCCCTTGACCGCGACCTCTTCCTGCGCACCCTGATCCGGGAACTGGCGGGCACCCTGGAACAGATCGTCGGTTACGAAGAGGCAGCAGGGTACATCAGCCTGGTGGGGCAATCCATGGGCGACTGGCTCAACCATCTCTACCGCAAGGCGCTGGGGGTGGAACAGCTTAGTGCCGAACAGGTTGCCGCCGTTCTGGTGGACCTCAAAAAAAGGATCCATGGCGGCTTCTCAGTGATCGAGCAGCGCGAGGACAGGATTGTCCTGGCCAACACCGCCTGCCCCTTCGAGGACAAGGTGCTGGACCGGCCCTCCATGTGCATGATGACATCGAACGTCTTCGGGGTAATTACCGCCGCCAACCTGGACTACGCCAAGGTGGAGCTGTGCCAGACCATCGCCGGGGGGCAGGCCGGTTGCCGGGTAGTGGTCTATACCCGGCAGAGTCCAGAATCCGAGGCTGCCCAAGGCCGTGAGTACTTTCGCGGCTAACCTGTCCCACCCTGCCCAGAGGGCGCGCACGGATGCTGCACCAGCTGTTTAATGAACTGAGCGGCCCCTGGCTGGATGCCTGCCTCTTGGTCTCCCGGAAGGGAGTGATCCGGGCAGGCAACCCGGCCGCCTCCACCATGCTGGGAATTCCCCTTCCAGAGCTAGCCGGCAGAGATCTGCTGGCGCTGGCCTGCGACCCGCCGGAGCAGGTGCTTGTCTACCTTTCCACCTGCGCCAAAAACCGGCAGCAGATCCCTGGCGCCCTCTCCTTCCGTGGCGGCAACGGCGAGGCAACCCGATACTCTTCCTTTGGTTACCTGATCCGTACCCCGGAAGAACCGTTGATCTTCCTCCGCTGTTCCCGCGCCAAGACCGCCAACAATCGTTTTGTCGCCCTGAACCAACAATTGGAAAAAGACCGCGCCACCCAGCATCGACTCATGGCCGCCAACGCCCGCCTTTCCACGGTGTTCGACAGCCTGGAATCAGTGATTTATGTAGCGGACATGGTTACCCATGAGGTGCTCTTCATCAATCGCACCTGCAGGGAAACCCTGGGCGAAATCACTGGGAAAATATGCTGGCAGGCCGTCCAGCATGGCCAAAACGGACCATGCTCGTTCTGCACCAACCATCTGCTGCTCCAGCCGGACGGCAGCCCGGCCCCCCCCCACGTCTGGGAGTTCAGGAATACCGTCACCGGCCGCTGGTTTCATATCGTGGACCGGGCTATTCCCTGGGATGATGGCAGACTGGTTCGCCTGGAGATCGCCACCGACATCACCACAAGCAAGGAGGCGGAAGAACATCTCAGGCTGGACGAGGAACGTTACAAATCGTTGCTCGCTCTTTCCAGCCAGCACTGGAATACCAGGGAGAAACTGGTGGAGTTTGCCTTGGATGAAGCAGTACGGCTCACCGGCAGCGAGGTGGGCTACATGCTCTTCCTGAACCAAGACCAACAGACCATTGAGTTCATAGTCTGGTCACGCGATGTCGCCAAGGACTGTGCGATTTCCAAGAATATTCATTATCCCCTGGAAAAGGCCGGTATATGGGGGGACGCCGTCCGCGAACGCCGTCCGGTCATCCACAACGATTACCCCTCCACCCCGCACCGCAAAGGATATCTCGAAGGGCATTTCCCGTTACGCCGGCACATGAGCGTGCCGGTCATGGATGACGAACGGATCGTGGCGGTCTGCGGGGTGTGCAACAAAGAATCCCCATACAACGACTCGGACGCACGGCAGCTTGCTCTCTACATGCAAAGCATGTGGGCCATTCTGCGCCGCAAGCAGGATGAACTGGCCATCCGTCATGCCAAGGAGGAATGGGAGCGCACCTTCGACGCCATCGACGAGGTGGTCACCATCCACGACCGGGAGATGACCATTGTCCGAGCCAACCGCGCCGCCGGCAACCTCTTCGGCGTTGAGCCGGGCATGCTGGTGGGCCGCAAATGCCATGAGGTCTTCCGGGGAGAGCCCAGTGCCTGCCCCGACTGTCCCGAGGTGCTTTCCGTCAAAACCCGTCAGACCGAGCACGGCGAGATCCATCACCAGAATATCAAACGCCTCTTCGACGTCAGTTCTTGCCCGATTATCGACCAACAAGGAGAATTGACCGGCTTTGTGCATATCGCCAAGGACATCACCGAAAAATCCTCTTTACAGGAACAGCTGCGCCAGGCCCAGAAGATGGAGGCGGTGGGAACCCTGGCCGGCGGCATCGCCCACGATTTCAACAACATTCTCACCCCCATCCTGGGCTTCACCGAACTGGCCCTGGAGCGATGCGAGCCGGCAAGCCCGCTGGCCAGCGACCTGAGCCAGGTGCTCCAGGCAGCGAGGCGTGCCAAAGATCTGGTCAAGCAGATCCTTTCCTTCAGCAGACAGTCTACCCAGGAACGCAAACCGCTCCAACTCCATCTGGTGCTCAAGGAGGCGCTCAAGCTGCTACGCGCTTCTCTGCCCAGTTCTATCGAAATACGACAGCAGATTGTAAGCGCCAATGATACGGTGCTGGCCGACCCCACCCAGATCCACCAAGTGCTCATGAACCTCTGCACCAATGCCCATCACGCCATGCGGGGTTTGAGCAGTGGCGTCCTTGGGGTTGAGCTGGCCAGGATCATCCTGGACGAATCGGACGCAAAAACCACCGTGCTGGGACTCACCCCTGGCCCCTACCTGCAACTCTCCGTGAGCGATACTGGTTGTGGCATGGACCACGCCACCATGGAGAAGATTTTCGAACCCTATTTCACCACCAAGGCCAAGGGAGAAGGAACCGGCCTGGGGCTTGCGGTTGTGCATGGCATCATGCAGGGATACGGCGGCCACATCTCGGTCTACAGCGAACCCGGCAAGGGAACCACTTTCAATCTCTACTTCCCGGCGATGGAGGCTGTGCGACCGACGCTGGGACAGGGACTGCTCAAGGAGGGATTGCCACAGGGCAACAACGAGCGGATCATGGTGGTGGATGACGAGGCTCCCATCGTGGAGATGCACTCGCGGGTGCTCTCCTCGCTGGGCTACGCGGTGACCGGCTTTTCCAACTGCGAGGAGGCCATGAAGGCCATCCGCACTCGGCTGGATGACTTCGACCTGATCATCACCGACATGACCATGCCCCGCCTCAACGGCATCGACCTGTCCAGGGAAATCCAGGCAATACGACCGGGAATGCCGGTAATCCTCTGCACCGGCTTCAGTGAGCTGATCAACGAGGAAAATGCCAGGGAACACGGCATCCGCAAATACCTCGGAAAACCGGTTGCGGTGAGGGAGATGGCCATGGCGGTCCGCCAGGCTTTGGATGAAAAATAGACGTCATACTCCGGTGCCACATCCCGCTTGACATTCCCCGCTCCATAACCGACAATAGCAGCTATGGACACCTCCCCCTCCTCGGATCAGGCTTCTCCTCTCGCCGCAGACACCGAGGAACATACACATCTACGGCAGGACGCTGACAAGACCAGGCTTGATCTGCTGCTGCTCAGCCTGAATTCCATGACGAGCATCGCGGACACCAATGCCAGAGAGGCGCTCTTTGCCCATGCCCGCCTCGCCTTCGCGCTGGATAGTCTGGATGCTCTGGTCTACATCGCCGACATGCACACCCATGAGGTGCTCTACCTCAACCGGTACGGACGAGAACTCTTCGGCGATGTTTCGGGCCAGACCTGCTGGAAGGCCCTCCAACAGGGAATGACCGGTCCCTGTCCCTTCTGCACCAACCATCTGCTCCTCGCCCCGAACGGTACTCCGGCCGAGGCTCATGGCTGGGAGTTTCAAAACACCGCGACCGGCCGCTGGTACCAAATGGTGGACCGGGCTATCCCATGGACCGACGGCAGGATGGTTCGGCTGGAGATCGCCACCGACATCACCAGCCACAAGGAAAGCGAAACCCGGCTCCGCCTGGATGAGGAACGGGTCAGGTTGCTGCTCAATCTTTCCAGCCGGGTCTGGGAAAGCAGGGAGGAACTGGCCGACCAAGCCCTGGAGGATGCGGTTCATCTTACCGGCAGCACGGTTGGATACCTCCATTTCATGGATCCTGACCAAGAAACCATAGAGCTTTTCTCCTGGTCTAAAGCGGTGAAGGAACATTGTTCGGCCGCCAAGCAAATTCACTATCCTATGGAACAGGCCGGGATATGGGCCGACTGCGTTCGCTTGCGCCGCCCTGTCTTCCACAACGATTATCCGAACGCGCCAGGCCGCAAGGGATACCCTGAGGGTCATTTCCCGGTGCTGCGACACATGAGCGTTCCAGTCATGGATGGGGACAGGATCGTGGCGGTATGCGGCGTTGGCAACAAAGAGGCTCCATACAACGAATGGGATGCTCGCCAACTCACCCTCTACATTCTGAGCATGTGGTCGATACTTCGCCAAAAACAGGATGAGCTGGTTATCCGGCAGGCAAAAAAGGAATGGGAACAAACCTTCGACGCCATCGATGAAGCGATCTCAATACACGACCACTCCTTCACCATTATCCTGGCCAATCAAGCCGCCGGCCAACTTTTGGGCGTGGAACCCGCCGCGCTGGTGGGCCGCAAATGCCATGAAGTCTTCCGGGGAGAAGCCGTTCCCTGCGAGGGTTGCCCGAGCACCATCGCTCGCGAAACGGGACGCACAGCCCACGCCGAAATCCGCCATGCTCGACTCAATAAAATCTTCGAGACAACTTATTGCCCCATTACCGACAACCGAGGACAGATCACCGGATTCGTTCAGATAGCCAAAGACATCACCGAAAAGGCAAACCTACAAGACCAACTCCGTCAGGCGCAAAAAATGGAAGCGGTGGGGACGCTGGCCGGCGGCATCGCCCACGATTTCAACAACATCCTCACCCCCATTCTTGGGTACACGGAGATGGCCCTGGAAAGAAGCGAGGCTGACAGCCTCGTCGCCTCTGACCTGGAACAGGTGTACAAGGCAGGAATCCGGGCCAAGGAGCTGGTCAAGCAAATCCTTACCTTCAGCCGACAAACCAGCCAGGAACGCAAGCCTCTTCAGCTGCATCTGGTGGTGAAAGAGGCGCTCAAGTTGTTGCGAGCGACCCTGCCAACCTCCATCGAGATCCGGCAGCGAATCTCCACCACGGATGACACCGTACGCGCTGACCCCACCCAAATCCATCAAGTACTCATGAACCTTTGCACCAACGCCTACCACGCCATGAAGGCAAAGCAATCAGGGGTCCTCGGCGTGGAAGTGAATCGGGTCACCTTGGAAGAGCCGGACATCAAACTTAACCTCAGCGGGCTTTCCGCAGGACCATACGTCCAACTGGTGGTGAGCGACTCCGGAGACGGCATGGACCGGGCCACTCTGGCGAAAATATTCGAACCCTACTTTACCACCAAACCGCAAGGAGAGGGCACCGGACTGGGGCTGGCTGTGGTCCACGGCATCATGCGCACCCACGAAGGCCATATCTCCGTATACAGTGAACCGGGCAAGGGGACCAGCTTTCACTTGTATTTCCCGGCAATTGCGGCAACGACGCCGACGGTGGGGGCGGGGATTCTCAATCAACCCCTATCCTCAGCAAAAAACGAACGTATTCTGGTGGTGGATGACGAATCAGAAGTGGTGAATATGTACAAGCATCTCCTCGATGGGCTTGGCTACCGGGTTGAGCCGTTCACCGATTGTGAAGAAGCGATGAAAGCAATCCGCACCCGGTCGGAGGACTTCGATCTGGTCCTCACAGACATGACCATGCCCAAGATGAACGGACTCGATCTGGCCAAGGAGGTGATGGCGGTACGGCCGGGTCTGCCGGTTATTCTTTGCACTGGCTTCAGCGAGCTGATCAACGAGGAGAGTGCCAGGGAGCACGGCATCAGCGCCTATCTGACCAAGCCGGTCCACATCAGGGAACTCGCAACGACGCTACGAACGACCCTGGACAGCAAGTAGAAACTCCCCCGGGAACAGCCTGTTCCAGAACATGAAAGCCAGCCCTACTTGCGGCCATGCCGCCACCACTTCTCCAGCTCGACGATAAGCCAGGTGACCACGCCGGCCGCGGTGACCAGCAACCAGGCTGAACCGGAGATCGGGGCGCTCTCGAACAGGCCGTTCATCACCGGCAGGTACGTGTAGGCGACCTGCAGACCCAGCATGGTGACGACGCCGCCGAACACCCAGGGGTTCCCGAAGAATCCCAGCCTGAAGACCGAGCGGCTCAGAGAGCGGCAGTTGAAGAGGAAGAAGAGCTCCATGACCACGAAGGCGTTGACCACCACGGTGCGCGCCTGGGCCATGGCGACGCCCTGACTGAGTTCCCACTGGAAGAGGGCAAAGGAGGCCACGGTGAGCAGCAGGCTCACCAGCACGATCCGAAAGACCATCTCACTGGTGAGGATCGGCGTCCGCGGGTCGCGGGGCGGCCGCGCCATGATCCCCTCCTCCTTGGGCTCGAAGGCCAGGGCCAGGCCGAGGATGCCGGCGGTGGTCATATTGATCCACAGGATCTGCACCGGCAGCATGGGCAGGGCAAAGCCGCCCAGGATGGCGGCCATGATCACCAGCCCCTCGCCCAGGTTGGTGGGCAGACTCCAGACGATGAACTTGATCAGGTTGTCGAAGACCCCCCGGCCCTCCTCCACCGCCGCCTCGATGGTGCTGAAGTTGTCGTCGGTGAGCACCATGGCCGCGGCCTCGCGCGCCACCTCGGTGCCGCCCATGCCCATGGCGATGCCGATGTCCGCCTGCCTGAGCGCTGGGGCGTCGTTGACCCCGTCGCCGGTCATGGCCACCACCTCGCCTTGCGCCTGAAGCGCCTCCACCAGCCGCAGCTTCTGCTCCGGACTCACCCGGGCAAAGACCGTGGTCTTGCCCACCCGCTCGATCAGCTCATTGTCGGGAATGCGGGCCAGTTCCTGGCCGGTGAGCGCCTGGACGGCGCCGCCCTGCCTCGCCCCGTCCAGGCCGAGCCGGGCGGCGATGGCGGTGGCGGTGGCGACATGATCGCCGGTGATCATCTTGACCCGCACCCCGGCGGCCTGGCAGACCGCCACCGCCCGCATCGCCTCCTGGCGCGGCGGGTCCATCATGCCGATCAGCCCCAAGAAAGTAAGCCCCTCCCCGATCAGGGCGTGTTCCAGCCGCTCGAACCCGCCTCCCACCGGAAGCTGGGCCAGGGCCAGCACCCGCAACCCCTGGCCGGCCATGACCTCCACCCTGGCGACAACCTCCTGGCGATCAAGGGGGAGACGAGCGCCATCCCTCCCCATCCGGTCCAGGCAACGGGCCAGGATCGCCTCCACCGATCCCTTGAGCAGCACCAGCCGCTCCGGGCCATCCTGATGCAGGGTGGCCATGTACTGGTGCTCCGATTCGAAAGGCAGCGAATCGAGCCTGGGCAGCCGGTTTTTGAGGTCGGCCTTGCGCAACCCAACCCGGGCCGCGGCGGTGAGCAGCGCCCCCTCGGTGGGATCGCCCTCCACGCCCCACTGACCCGCCTCTTCCCGCAGGCGGCTGTCATTGCAGAGCGCCCCGGCGGTGAGGCAGGCGGCCAGGGCTGGCGGCAGATCTCCGCCCAGCTCGCGGCCCTGCTGGAGCAGCGCCCCGGCGGAGGGGTCGTAGCCGGTGCCGGTCAGGCTGTACTCCTCGCCGCCCGCCCAGATGGTCTGCACGCTCATCCGGTTCTCGGTAAGGGTGCCGGTCTTGTCCGAACAGATCACCGTGGTGGAGCCCAGGGTTTCCACCGCTGGCAGCCGGCGGACGATGGCCCGCCGGCTCGCCATGCGGGAGACCCCGATGGCAAGGGTGACGGTGACCGCCGCAGGCAACCCCTCGGGAATCGCCCCCACCGCCAATGCCACCGCCGCCATGAGCATGTCGATGAGCGGCTCGCCCCGGAGCATGCCCACCGCCACGGTGAGCACGGTGAGGGCCAGGATGGTCTTGAGCAGGATGTCGCTGAAGTGGGAGATCTTCTGGGTGAGCGGCGTCTCCAGCACATCGGTCTCGGCGATGAGCCGCGAGATGCGGCCCACCTCGGTGCGGTCGCCGATGGCCACCACCACCCCGGCCCCCTGGCCGAAGGTGACCAGGGTGGAGGCGTAGGCCATGTTGAGGCGGTCGGCCAGCACGGTGTCATGGGGCAGGGCGCCCCCCTGCTTCTCCACCGGCAGCGACTCCCCGGTGAGCGAGGACTCGTCGATGCGCAGGTCGCGCCCCGATAGCAGGCGCAGGTCCGCCGGCACCTTGTCGCCGCTTGTGAGCAGCACGATGTCGCCGGGGGTCACCTGCTCGGCCGGGATACGCCGTTTCTCGCCCTGCCGGAGCACGGTGGCCTCGGAGGTCATGATCCTGGAGAGGGCGGCCAGGGCGTCCACCGCCTTGGCCTCCTGCACGTAGCCGATGATGGCGTTCATGAGCACCACCCCGAAGATGACCCCGGTGTCCACCCATTCGCCCAAGAATCCGGTGATCACCCCGGAGCCGATGAGGATGTAGACGAGCGGCTGGTGGAACTGGAGCAGGAAACGGATCAGCGGCCCTTTCCCCTTGGGCGGGGTGATGCGGTTTGGGCCAAAGGTTCGCTGGCGGTTCTCAACCTCGAAACGGTCCAGGCCACGCTCCTGATTACTGTCCAGCAGGTCGAGGACTTCGGGGTCGGGCAGGTGGTGCCAGTGTCGGTCGATCAGTTCGTCCATGATGGTCTCGTGTCGAAGGGTTTAACGTTGCAGGGCGGCGATGCGGTCTTCCAGACTCGGGTGGGTGGCGAACAGCGCCAGCCAGCTTCCCCTGCCGGCAATGCCGGAGGCGGCCATGTTCTGAGGCAGCGCGCCCGCCTCCATCCCCCCCAATCGACGCAGGGCGGCAATCATCGGCTGGGGACCGCCCAAGAGAGAGGCGGCGCCGGCATCGGCCCGGAACTCCCGCTGGCGGGAGAAGTACAGCACCACCATGCTGGCCAGGATGCCGAAGATCACCTCGCAGACAAAGACGGTCACCATGTAGCCAATGCCAGGGCCGGAAGGCGCTTCCTCCTCGTCGCCCCGGCGCAGCATGCTGTCGATGATCGAGCCCACCACCCTGGCCAGGAAGAAGACAAAGGTGTTGACCACCCCCTGGATCAGGGTGAGGGTCACCATGTCGCCGTTGGCGATGTGCGCCATCTCGTGGGCCAGCACCGCCTCGACCTCCTGGTTGTTCATGGTGTGCAGAAGCCCGGTGGAGACGGCGACCAGCGAGTTGGATCGGCTCGGCCCGGTGGCAAAGGCGTTGGGCGCCCCCTCGTAGATGGCCACCTCGGGCATGGCCAGGCCCGCCTCGCGGGCAAGCCGGGCCACGGTGTCGAGCAGCCACTGCTCTTCCCGGTTCCGGGGCTCTTCGATGACCTGGGCGCCAGTGGACCATTTGGCGATGGTCTTGGACATCCACAGAGAGATGAAGGCACCGCCAAAGCCCATGATCGCGGCAAAGGCCAGCAGCATGCCGAGATTGAGGCCGTTGGCGGTCAGGAAGCGATTGACCCCGAGCAGGTTCGCCACCGTCCCGAGCACCAGCATGATGGCAAGGTTGGTACAGATGAAGAGCACAATCCGTTTCATGATGCTTTTCCTTGTTCAATTTCCCGAAGTTATTGGAGACATGCACAACTGATCCAAACCCGCCACGCGCAGGGCCGAAAAGCTGCCCGCGATACCCCGGCTGCAACTCCAGACAACGGCGGATCAGGAAGGTTCCGGGTTTTGTGGGGAAATGTCGGAGATACAGGTGGCCAGCACCTTGTCGATGCGCTTGTCGTCCATGTCCACCACCTCAAGCCGCCAGCCTTCCCATTCGGTGTAATCGCCGGTGCGAGGCACCCGGCCGAGCAGCAGCATGACCAGGCCGCTCAAGGTATGGTAGCGGCCCTTGTCCTCCTCGGGAACCACCTTGAGCGCCAAGCGGTCCTTGAGTTCCGGGATGGGGATGGTGCCGTCCAGCAACCACGACCCGTCCTCCCGCTGCACCGCCCAGGCATCCTCGGCGTTGCGCGGGGTGAACTCGCCGATCACCGCTTCGAGCAGGTCCTGCAGGGTGACCACTCCCTCGATCTCGCCATACTCGTCGATGACAAAGGCCATCTGCATGTTGTTGGCCCGGAACTGCTCCAGCAACTCCATGCCGGTGAGGGTCTCCGGCACAAAGGCCCCGGGGTGCAGACCGACGTACAGGTCCAGGGGCCGCCCTTGCGCCACCGCGGCCAGAGCCTGTTTGGCCTGCATCACGCCGAGCAGGGTGTCCATGCCGCCATCGCAGACCGGGAAGCAGGAATGTTCTGATTCGATCAGGATTTTGAGGTTTTCTTCCGCCGTCTGCCGGATGTCGAGATAGACCACCGCCGACCGGGGAATCATCAGCGAACCGAGCTGCCGGTCATCCAGACGGAAGACGTTGCGCACGATGGCGTGTTCCTGCTGCTCGATGACCCCTGCCTCGGAACCTTCCTCCAGCATGGCGTGGATCTCCTCCTCGGTGACGCTTGGGGCGGCATTGGGATTGACCCCCATGAGCCTGAGCAGGAAGTGGGTGGAAAAGGAGAGCAGCAGGACAAAAGGACGGCTGAAGAGAGCCAGGGCCCGCATCGGTCGCGCCACCGCCCGGGCGATGGTCTCCGGGCTAATCTGGCCAAGGCGTTTGGGCACCAGCTCCCCGGCGACAATGGAGACGTAGGTGACCACCACCACGACCGCCGCCGTGGCGCTGAACCCAGCGGTGTGTTCCGGCAGCCCGAGGGTTTGCAGCCACAGCGAGAGCGGCGCCGCCAGGACGGCTTCGCCGACGATGCCGCTCAACACCCCGATGGAGGTGATGCCGATCTGGATGGTGGAAAGAAAATGGGTGGGGTCTTCGCCAAGTTCCAGGGCGACACGGGCGGAGGAATCCCCATCGGCGGCAATCTTTTTCAGGCGCGCCTTGCGGGCGGTCACCAAGGCGATCTCCGACATGGCGAAAAGGCCATTGAGGACGATCAGGGCAAACAACAGCAGGATTTTCATTCAGCTCCTTGAGAGGCGTACCCAATACAAAACCGCCAGGTGGCAACCGGACGGGGACCAGTGAGTATTATAGGAGAATTCCCCGAAAAAAGAAAACAGCAAGCGCCAGGTGGCCGCCCGCTACTCCACCCAGCCCAGCACCAGCATCGCCAGGACCAGATACCGCCCCGCCTTGGCCAGGGTCACCAGCAGGAGAAAACTCCAGAGGGATTCGCGCATCAGGCCGGCCACCACGGTCAGGGGATCGCCGATGACCGGCGCCCAGCTGAGCAGCAGGCTCCAGCGGCCATGGCGATGATAGGAACGTCGCGCCTTTTCGAGCGCCTGCTCCTTGACCGGGAACCAGGGCTTCTCCCGAAACGCATCGAGGGAGCGGCCCATCCACCAGTTTACCGTCGATCCCAGCACATTGCCGCAGGTGGCGACCAGCAAAAGGATCCAGACCGGATGCCGGCCGGCGAAGAGCAGCCCGGCAAGCACCGCCTCCGACTGGAGCGGCAGCAGGGTCGCGGCGCCGAATGCCGAGCCAAACAATCCCAGGTATCCGGTCAACTCCCACATCAACGCAGCCTGGTCATGGGGTCATGGCGCAAAAAAGAGGCTCCTCCGCCCGGAAGGACCGGGCAGGGGAGCCGGGAAAACAACTGGAAAAGGAATGATTCAGAAATCGAACAGGTCATCCAGCAGGGATTTGACCTTGTGGTGCTTGTGATGTTTGTGATGCGTGTCATGATGGTAGTCCGCATGCTGATGCTGCTGGGGCGGCGGCTGATGGCCCCACGGCTGGCCGGCATGCGGCGGCGCGGTGGGAGCGGCGAACTGCTGCTGGTTGGCGGCGTTGATGATCTTGTCCAGCTCGCCCCGGTCCAGCCAGACGCCACGGCACTTGGGACAGTAGTCGATCTCCACCCCCTGCCGCTCGGAAAGCAGCAGGTCGGTTTCCACGCAGACGGGACACTTCATGACGATTCCTCCGCTTGATTGGCGCATGGCGGCCGGACACCCTGGGCCGCTGTTTGACGCATCATACCATGAACCGGCAACAAGACGCAAACCAGCCCTGCTCAGCGCACCTTGCCCTTGAAAAGATCGGCGAAGGTGCCAAGGCTTGCGGCCCCCTCCTTCTTCTTCTCCTTCATGTACTCGCGGAAATCGTCACCACCGCTCTCCTGCCGCGGCTCGCCCTTCTTCTCCTTGCGAGCCGGCTCACCGCCCTCCTGCTCCTTGGCGGCGCGCGGCACCGAGAGGGAGAGCCGCTTCTTGTCGAGATCGATGGAGTCAATCTTCACCTCGATGGCGTCGCCCACCTGGGCCACCTCGCGGGGGTGGTTGATGCGCCGGCCCGCCCCGAGCTTGGAGATATGCACCAGGCCGTCGATGCCGGGGGCCAGGGTGACAAAGGCGCCGAAGTCGGTGAGCCGCGCCACCGTGCCGGTATGGACGGTGCCCTCCGGGAAGAGAGAACGCACCCCCTCCCACGGGTCGGGCTGGGTATCCTTGAGGCTGAAGGAGTAGCGGTCGTGGTCCCAATCGAGCTTGAGCACGGTGACGCTCACCTCCTGCCCCACCGCCACCCGCTCGCGGATGTCCTCGATGCGGCCCCAGGCGATCTCCGAGGCCGGGATCAGCCCCTCGACGCCGCCGATATCGACAAAGGCGCCGAAGTCGCGGATGGAGGTGATGGTGCCGCTCACGGTCTGGCCCACCGCCAGGCTCTGGCGCAGCCGCTCCTTCTGCTCGGCACGCTCCTCTTCCAGCAATGCCCGGCGGGAGAGGACGATGTTCCGGCCGTGCTCACCGTACTGGCTGATGCGGAAGGCGAACTTCTTGCCGATCACCTCCTCGGCGTTCTCGATGCGGCGGACGTCCATCTGGGAGAAGGGGCAGAAGGCGCGGACGCTGCCGGAGAGCCGCACCTCGAAGCCGCCCTTGACCTCGCCGGCCACGGTTCCTTCAATCGGCACGCCGCTCTGCCACGCCTCCTCCAGGTGGCCGTGCATGGCGCCGCCGCTCACCTTGGAGGTGAAGAGTTTTTCGTTGTTCTTGGCCGAGAGGAAGTAGACCTTCACCCGGTCGCCCTCGGCCACGGTGAGGTTGCCCTCGGCGTCGATAAACTCGTTCTTGGCCACTGACCCCTCGCTCTTGGCGCCCAAATCCAGGAAGATCCACTCCTTGGCGATGCGCACCACCGTGGCCTCCACCTGCTGGCCCGGCCGCAGGGCCTCCTTCTTGGTGGTGGTGGACTCCGCAAACAGCTCGGCAAAACTCTTTTCCATATTCTCACTCATCGTATTCACCTGATGTTATTGTGTATTCGCAAATGTTAAGATTTAAGGATACAGAATTCAAGATGGAGCATGGTACCACATTTCTCCCTGACTTCCGCGTCCGCCTCTTTCAATCCTCTCCAAACGGCACCCCTACCTCCACCCGTTCCACCTCCAGGGTATCGCAGTGGAGGATGCAGAAGCCGGGCTGGGAATCCTTGCCCAAAAGCTCGCCGGGGTTCACCATCAGGCACTCCCCCACCTTCTCCACGTGGTAGCGGTGATTGTGGCCGCAGCACACCACGTCGAACATCCCCTGGCAGGCGATGCCCCGGGCCAGCTGCGGGTAGTGGGTGAAGGCGAACTTGCGGCCGCCCGCCTCCACCGCCCCCAGGGTACCGTGGTGGGTGATGGTCGGATAGCGGCTGCCGCAGGACTGGGAGATGAGATGCTGGTCGCCGACGTTGTTGCCGTAGATCAGGTGCACCGCCCCGCTGAACTTGGCCAGCTCGTCCAGCATGAAGGGCGAGATCAGGTCGCCACAGTGGATGAGCATGCTGACGCTGTAGGCGTTGCAATACCTGATGGCGGCGCGCAGGTTGCCGATGTGGTCGTGGGTGTCGGAGAGGATGGCGATGCGCATGGGATGTCACTCCTGAAGCGCCTGGACCAGGGCGGCCAGGCACTGCTGGTTGCGCGTCTCGTCCTTGAGGGAGACGCGGAAATAGTGGTCATCGAGGCCGACAAAGTTGGCGCAGTCGCGGATCATGATCCGGTGGCTGAGCATCCGTTCCCGCAGGGTCGCGGCGGTGAGGGGGCCATCATCCAGGCGGCAGAGGATGAAGTTGGCCGCCCCTGGCACCACCGTCACCCCGGGCAGGCTGGCCAGGCCGGCGGCGAAGCGCGGGCGGTTCAGCCGGATGAACTCCTGCACCTCGGCCACGTAAGGGTCGGCATGGGCCAGGAGATACTCGCCGGCCAGCTGGGCCAGACGATTCACCCCCCACGGCCGGCGGCGGGTCATGAGGGTGGCGAGCCGGTCGGCGGCGCCGACCAGAAAGCCGAGGCGCAGGCCGGGAATGCCGTAGATCTTGGAAAAGGAGGAGAGCACCAGCAGGTTGGGAGGCAGATTCATGGAGGCCAGCGACTCCTCGTTCACAAAGGGCAGGTAGGACTCGTCCACCAGAAACTCCGAGTCGGGATGCGCCTGGGCGAGCCTGAGCAGCTCCCGGCTTGGCGTCACCCCGCCGGTGGGGTTGTTGGGGTTGCAGATGAAGACCAGTTCCCCACCCTGGAGACGAGCAGCCAGCTGGTCACAGTCAAGCGCAAAGCCCGCGGCCGGCTCCAGATGATAATACTCGATCGCCAGCCCGGCCCACTCGCAGGCCAGCCGGTAGTCGCCATAGGTGGGGGTGACGATCAGCGCCCGCTTGCAGGCGGTGGCGGTCGGCACGGCGTAGATGAACTCGGTGGTGCCGTTGCCTGCGAGGACCTGACCGCGGCCCAGGCCGTGGCGTCCGGCAAAGGCGGCAACCAGGGAGTCACTGTCGCTCTCCGGCAGGAAGGCCATCTGGTCGAGCCCGGCGACGAGCGCCTCCCTGAGCCCCGGCGGAGAGGGGAGCGGGGTGAGATTGCTGCTCAGGTCGATGAGGTCGGAGACGGCGCAGCCAAGACTGCGGGCCATGGAGATGATGTCGCCGCCGTGGGCGCCTTGCGGGTTGGTGGAAATGTCATGCATGGAGCTATAACTCCGGAGGGAGAATGTAGATACCTAGGAATACGAGACCCACACTTATGGCATTGGCGAGACTGAACCACCAAAAACCACGCTGGCCCAAATTCTTTTTGAACAAATACCTTATCACCGTATTTTCGAGCCACGCATTGACAATAACAGCGATAAAGAAAGTTGCCGTCCACGTAACAAGATTGAATGTCCCAAGATCAAACAACGCATTCACGATGCTCCCAGGGAAAAATTCCCAACCAAGTCCGGCCAGCGGAAGGCAAAAGACTCCGAAAAGGGAAGATATCCCATTCATTGCAAGATCAGCCAGCGTCGATTTCGCTATGCTGAACCCAGTGAGTTTTCGGACAAACAGGTATTCGATGAGCACTCCCAACACTATCACCCACCATACGACCATCCGGCTGACAACGTACAGGGCCGGCCAAACCACATCAGCGTAGGAAGGTGTGGCAACAAGAATGGAAAAGACCACGCAAATCGCTATTTTCTTCTTCTTTCCCATCCCCCGTCTCACCCCTTCAACCTAAGCGGCAACCCGGCGGCCACCAGCACCACCTGATCGCACACCTGGGCCATCCGCTGGTTGGTCCAGCCGGCAAGGTCGCGGAAGCGGCGTCCCATGGCCGACTCCGGCACCAGTCCGAGGCCGACCTCGTTGGCCACCAGCACCACCGTGGAGCGCATTGCGGCCACGGTCTCGGCGAGCCGCGCCACCGCCGCCTCGATGGCCCCGTCGTCATGGTCGCGCAGCATCAGGTTGGTGATCCACAGGGTGAGACAGTCCACCAGGAAGGCATCGGCCTCGCCGTCGTGCCGGGCAAGCAGGCCGGCCAACTCCACCGGCTCCTCCATGGTGCGCCAGCCCTCGCTCCGGCTCCGCCGGTGCAGGGCGATGCGATGCTCCATCTCCGGATCGCCCATGGCGACCAGGGTGGCGACATAGATCCGTTCCGGGAAATTGTCCGTCACCCACTCCTCGGCATAGCGGCTCTTGCCGCTGCGGCAACCGCCGATCACCAGCTTCCTGACCGGTTCCAGCCCCTTCATTCTCTCCCCTCCCCCAGCCGCACCGCCAGGGCCAGGCAGCGGCTCCCCTGCCGGAAGAGCAGCCTTTTTTCCGCAAGCTCGGCCAGGAAGGCCTCCAGTTTTTCGGCGCTCACCCCGGCAAACCGCGCCGCCAGGGCCTCCTGCTCGACGATATCGCCGCAGGCCAGGTAAATCAGGCGCGACAGCCCCCGCAGCCGGTGGTGGAGCGCCGGCTCGTCCGGCCGTTCCTGGCGGATCAGCAGAAACTCGCCGCCGTCCCGCATGGCCAGCGGCGGCGACAGATGGGCCGGCGTCCGCCGCGCCTGGTGAAAACGCCGCCAGGCCGCCACCTTCCGGGCAACCGGCCGCCAGCGCGCCCGCTGCGCCCCGCGATCGCCCCGGTACTCGTTGATGAGCAGGCGCAGCTTCGCGAGCACTTCGGCGGGAAAAAGCCGCCGGTTGCCCGGGTGCGGCAACACCCCGCTGATGCCGTAGCGCGCCGGCGCCGCCGCCACCCCGCTGCCGTGGCCCAGGAAGAAGCTCGCCGTGGCAAGCGGGGCAAAGGGCAGCACGAAATCGAGCGCCGCCAGGGTTTCCGTCGCCTCCGCCTCGGTGGAACCGGGAAACTCGATGATCAGGTTGCCGTCCAGCCGGATGCCCAGGGCAATGGCCTCCTTCATGAGCGCGATGTTTTCGATCACCGTGGCGCCCTTGACCATGCGGTCGAGCAGGCTCTGGCTGAGCGCCTCGATCCCGGCCTGCACCCGGACCAGGCCGCCCCGTCGGAAGGCGGCAAGCGCTTCGCCCCGCTGGCCCACCCGCACCTCGGCAAAGAAACGGAGATCCTTCTTCTCGGAGGCGATGGCGGCAAAGAACCGCTCCGCCTCGCCCTTGGGCAGCACGTTGTCGGTGAAGCTGAAGTCGAGACAGCCGTGGCGCTGGGCAAGGCTCAGCACCTCCTCGAGCATCCGGTCGGCGCTCTTGCCCCGGTAGCCGCGCCACTGGAGATTGAGATTGCAAAAGGCGCAGCGCCCCCACCAGCAACCCCGAGAAAACTCAACCGGGATCTCCGGCACAAAGGCGGCGCCGGCAAAATGGCGCGCCAGCTCGGCAAAGTAGTCGCCATAGTCGGGGGTCGGCAGCCGGTCGAGCCTGGCAAGCTGCAATCCGGCCGGAATCTCCGCGCCAGCCCGCGCCTGCTCCCGGCACAGCACCTGGGCCGGCAGGCCATTTCCCCGGCCGGCCAGCTCCCGACACAGGGCCAAGAGCGGCTCTTCTCCCTCGCCATGCACCACGTAGTCCACCCACGGGAAGGCGTCAAGCAGGGAGCGGCCCATCTCGGCCACGCAGGAGGAGCCGCCCAGAACCACCGGCAGCCCGGGATGCAGCCGTTTCAGTTCCCTGGCGGCATAAAGCGAGGCGAGCAATTGATTGAAGCAGACCGAAAACCCCACCAGCCCGAAGCGTTGCCAATCCACCTCCGCCAGCCAGGCGCGGGTCGCCTCCTCCGCCATTGGCCAGAGCCTTGCAAGATCCCCCTGCCGGCCACGCCCCAGCCCGCGCAGCGCCGGCCGCTGCTCCGGGAAGAGCAGCCCGCCGTACACCGCCTCCCCGAGCCACACCTGACCGGAAATGGCCTGGTACTGCCCGGTGCCGAGCCGGCTGGCCAACGGCAGGTAGGGATGGAGGCAGGCGGCCTCGATGCCGGGATCGGCCTGGGTCAGATAGGCCTTGAGCGCCCCCAGCTGGATGGAGGGGCGGTTGAACGGCTGCCAGGGCATGGCCACCAGGGCCAGCCGGAAGGGCGGCGCCGTGGTTACTGCCCCCGCCGCCATCACTGCTCGATGATCTCGGTGCCCGCCGGCGGGGTGAACCGGAAGGTGTCGCCGCTCACCGGCTGGTTCTTGCGGATGTTCGAGAAAACCAGATCGGTGATGCTGCCGAAATGGTCCACGATCTCAAGGCGTTGCAGGACAAAATCACGATCGACCCAGACATGGAGCATGGCCACCTGGGGATGGGGCTTTTTCGGGGTGAGCTTGATGGCCACCAGCCCGGCGCCGTCGGGCCGCTCTGGCGGCGACACCTCGAAGTCGCGGACGATGTCGCCGCTGCCGGCAAAGAAGGAGTAGGTGATGTCGGAGTTGAGGTACTCGGCCACCGGCCGCACGATCATCTGGGCCGAGGCGGCAAAGTAGAGATGAGCCTTCTTCCCGTCGGTGATCAGCACCTGCACGTCGGGGGTCTCGTAGTCCCAGCGGATGCGGCCGGGCTTCAAGATCACCACCCGGCCGGAACCGAAACGCTTGCGGCCGGCGCCGGGCATGCTGGTGGTCTGCTGAAAATCGGCGGCCATGCTCTTGGTGGTTTCATACTGGGACTGCAGCCGCTTGGCGACCTCAAGCGGCGCCAAATCGCCAGCCATGCCGACGGCCGGCCAGCCAAGCAAGGCAAGACAGACCAACCCAGCCAACAACCCGATCCCTGGAATCCTCATACGCCATACCCCTTGTTGAACTCGTCGATGGAAACCTTGCGCAGCTCGATGGGCCGGCCGAAGACCCGACGGGCGGTATCCACCGCCGCCTCGGTGACGTCGGAGACGTGGTAGATGTTCTCGCCGCCCCGCGCGAGCTGCCGTTCGATCTCAGGATGGTCTTCCAGGAAGGAGGCGAGGTTCTCGGCCACCTCCTCGGAAGAGTCGATGATCCGCACCCTCTTGCCGATACGCGGCTGGATCAGCTCCTTGAGAAGCGGGTAGTGGGTGCAGCCCAGCACGAAGGTGTCCACCTGCTTGAGCCGGAGCGGCTGCAGGTAGCGGCGCAGGATCATCTTGGTCTCCCGCCGGTCGAGCCATCCCTCCTCCACCAGCGGCACCAGCAGCGGGCAGGCCTGGGAAAAAACCCGGCACTCGGGAGAAAGCTCGGTGATCTTCCGCTCGTAGACGTTGCTGCGGATGGTGGCCCGGGTGCCGATCACCCCGACGCGCCCCGTTCGGCTCGCCGCCACCGCCCGCCGCACCGCCGGGCCGATCACCTCGAAGATGGGCACCGGAAACTCGGCGGGCAGGATGTCCGCGGCCACGCTTGCCGCGGTGTTGCATGCGATGATGATGATCTTGGCGCCGTGGCTCAGCAGGAACTCGGTGTTCTGGCGGGAGTAGGCGAGGATGGTTTCCGGGCTCTTGGAGCCGTACGGGGTGCGGGCCAGATCGCCGAAGTAGACCACGCGGTACTGGGGCAGCCGCTGCTCCACCGCCCTGGCCACGGTCATGCCGCCCACGCCTGAATCGAATATGCCGATCATCCCTGCCCCTTCGCGCCTGCTTGATGCGGTCGCCCCCAGGCGCGACACCCATCGCTTTATCCCCGCCCCCGCCAGCTGCCGCCACGCGGGAAAGGCCGTTACTATGCTGTGTCCGCGCCGAAAAGTCAACCGCCATCGCGGCGGCCCGGCCCGGCTCAGCCCTGCTTTTCGCTGAAGTACTGGACCTGATAGATGGAGACCTCCAGATCCCCTGATCGCCAGGCCGAGGCCGGCAGCATCGCCTTGCGGCAAAGGTGGCCCAGAAACTCGGCCGGATCGGGCAGCTGTTCCCACACCTGGGGAAGGAAGGTGGCGCCGTAGGATCCCTGGCGGAGGATCACTCCGTCGATCCCCGGCCTCAGCCTGGTAATCAAGTCGTCGCCATCGGCATAGGCCAACGGCGATGGCTGAGTGAGCACGCTCACCGACACGGTTATCTCCGCGTACTCGTCGGCGGCGAGCGGACGGAAACGGGTATCGTGGAAGGCGGCGCTCAGGGCGTTGCGCCGCACCCCCTCGACGATGGAATCGTCGCTCACCAGGTTGCCAATGCAGCCACGCAGCTCGCCCTGACGCTCCAGGGTGACGAAAGTCCCCTGCCGCGCCCGCAGGGACTGTCCGTCCAGCAGTTCTTTGAAACCAGCCGGCTGGGGCGGGATGGGCACGCCAAGCGCCTGCGCGATGGTGTGTCGGACAAGCCAGAGCAGGGCCTCTCCTTCTTGAGCCGCGATGCTTCCTTGTGTCTTGGTCGTCGTGGCCATTGAGCCTCCTTGTCCACTGTTGCCCCGCTTGCCGCCTGGTGGTCCGGGAAAGAGCCGGGCGACGCACGGATTTTGACACCTGAACCAAATTAGTGACTCGACAAGACGCGAGCCGCTGTTATATCATTTTTCATGAAGAATTTGGTCTACACCGTGATTATACCCAAACGGTGCCCCGCTGTTACAGCCATTTTCTAGGAAGATCAACGGCCAGGCGGGGCATGATTCCGCCAGGAGCAAGGATGGAAGCGGAAATCTTCAGGGACGAGGCAGCCGAGCTGCTGGACGATATCGAGGACACCCTGCTGGCGCTCAAGAAAGAGCCATCCAATCAGGAACTGATCAACAAACTGTTCCGGGCAGCCCATACCATCAAAGGGTCGGGCGCCATGTTCGGTTTCACCGAGGTTTCCTCCTTCACCCACAAGTTCGAGAACGCCATCGACGCCATCCGGCAAGGCAGGGTGCCTCTCAATGACGCCATCATCGCCACCTTCCTGGAAGCGCGCGACACTATCCTTGCCCTGCTTGAGAGCGAGGACCCGTCGGCTGGCGAGGCAGCGGCGCGGGCAAGCCGGATCGTCACCGCCCTGGCGGCCATCGAGCATCCCGCGACAGCAGCTCCGCCGCCGCCTGAGCCGCCGGCAGCATCCGCCCCCCCGCAATCCCCGTCGCAACCGCAACCCCGGCCCGCGTCCGCTACCGCCTCCGAGACCACCGCAAAAAATGGCCGAGCCGTCGCCTCAACTCTGCCAGGCCTTCCCTCGATCAAGGCCTTGGTGGTGGAAGACGAATTTGTCAGCCGGTATGTGATCCAGGAATTCCTGCATCCACTCGGCTCCTGCCATATCGCGGTGAACGGTTTCGAGGCGGTACTGGCCTTCAAGACGGCGCTGGTGGAGCGACAGCCCTACGACCTGATCTGCCTGGACATCATGATGCCAGGCATGGATGGCAGGGCAGTGGCCACCGAGATGCGACGACTGGAAGAGGAGCTTGGCGCAAGGCGTTGCACCATCATCATGACCACAGCGGTCAGCGACCAGCGGGTCATGTCCGAGCTGTTCGATCAACGCAAGTGCGACGCCTACCTGATCAAACCGATCATCCGCGAGGAGTTGTACAAGACCATCCTCGGCTGCCTTGGCGTGCAGCAAGAATAAGGCGCCCGCTGGCCGAGGACTCCCGACCCCGGGAATTGAAACCATCCCCTCGCGGAGGCCACGCACCGCCCCTGCCTGAACGGAGACGCAATGGACACCTCTCTCTCCAGTGAACAGATCGAGATCATCCAGGAGTTCATCCAGGAGTGCACCGAACTGCTGGACAATCTGGAGCCGAGCATCATCTCCCTGGCATCGAGCGCCAAGCGCGGCGACTTTGTCCTCGACGACGCCAACAAGGCGGTGCTCAACGAGATCTTCCGCCTGTTTCACTCCATCAAGGGCAGCTCGGCCTTCCTCGGCTTCAACCACCTCTCCTCCACTGCCCACGCCGCGGAAAACCTCCTGGACCAGATCCGCAAGGGGGAGAGGCAGCTTGCCATGGAGCACGAGGACCTCTTCTGCTCCACCGTCGACTTTGCCCGGGAGTCCCTGGACTACGTCTCCGAAAACCTTAACGACCAAGGAATGCAGGAGCAGGCCGATGAACTGACCGCCAGGCTCCGCGCCGCCATCGCCAATACCCAGGACGCCAAAGCGTCGGCGCCTTTCTCCACCCCCACCGCCCAGGAGGCCTCCCCTCCTCCGGCCACGAGCCAGGAACCGGACTTTCAGCTGGAGATCACCCCGGAACTCACCGAAAAATTTATCCAGGAGGCCGATGAGCTGTTGCAGGAGGTGGAACAGGGGCTGCTCTCCCATGGTAAGAACCCTTCCAACCGGGAGGTGCTGGGGGATCTCTTCCGCCACATCCACAGCTTCAAGGGCAACTGCGGCTTCATGGGTTTTGGCGATCTGGAGAAACTCAGCCACCGCATGGAAACCGTGCTCGACGTCATGCGTTCCGGAAAGGAGATGGGCAAGGCCAAGCCGGGCGAGGCGCTCCTCAACCTGCTGGACGTACTCCGCCAGGCGGTGGCGGACCTCTCCCGTCAGGGCAGCGGCGGCATCGACGGGCTGGATCTCTACCTTGACCTGCTCCAGGAGTTTATCCCCCCTGATTGGGATGGCAGCACGACCCGACCAGCCAAACCGAGGATCGGAGAAATCCTCGTGGAGCAGGGGGTCATCGACCCATCCACCCTGGAAAATGCCCTCGCCATTCAGGCAAAACCCCTGGGAGAACTGCTGGTGGACTTGGGAGCCGCCAACGAGGCGCAGGTTTCCAATGCCCTGGCAGAACAGGAACGGTTGACCAGAAGACCCGGCGGTGGCGAGGAGCGTACGGCCGGCCAGACCTCCATCAAACGGCAGGATATCCGGGTGGATCTGGAGAAGCTCGACCTGCTCATCGACCTGATCGGTGAGATGGTGATCGCCGAAAACATGCTCATCCACAGTCCCGACCTGGAAGGCCTCACCCTGGAGAACTTCGGCAAGGCGGCCCAGCAGATGAGCAAACTGGTCAAGGAACTCCAGGAGGTGGCCATGACCATCCGGATGATCCCGGTGGCCGGCCTCTTCAAGCGGATGACCCGCCTGGTCCACGACCTCTCCCGCAAGTCGGGCAAGGAGGCGGAACTGCTGCTGGACGGCATGGAGACCGAGTTGGACAAGACGGTAACCGAGATGATCACCGACCCGCTTGTCCACCTGATCCGCAATTCCATGGACCACGGCCTGGAGATGCCCGACGAAAGGATGCAGGCCGGCAAGCCGGCAAGCGGCACCATCCGGCTCTCGGCCCGGCACGAGGAGGGCGAGGTGTGGATCACCCTGGAGGACGACGGCCGCGGCCTCAATCGGGAAAGGATCCTGAAAAAAGCGCGTGAACGCGGGATGATCGACACGGACGGCTCGGAGCTTTCCGACCGTGAGGTGGCCAACATCATCTTTCTGCCCGGCTTCTCCACCGCCGACAAGGTAACCGATGTCTCGGGCCGTGGTGTAGGCATGGACGTGGTCAAGCAAAACCTGATGAAGATCGATGGCAAAATCGATGTGGACAGCAAGCCTGGCAAAGGGACCAGGATCATCCTGCGCATCCCGCTCACCATGGCGATCATCGACGGCATGCTGATCCGGGTGGGACAGGCACGCTACATCCTGCCCATCCTGCCCATCCGCGAATCCTTCCGGCCGGCGAACGAGGCGATCACCGTCTCGCCGGACGGCCAGGAACTGGTGCGGGTCAGAAACCGCCTCTATCCGGTGCTCCGCTTGCACTCCCTCCACAAGGTGACTCCCTCCAATCAGGAACTCTCGGAGGGGATCCTCATCCTGCTCGAAAACCAGGGCCGCCACATCTGCCTGTTTGTCGACGAAATCCTCGGCCAGCAGCAGACGGTGATCAAGGGGCTTTCCGATTACCTGGCCAAACTCGGCAACTCCACCGGCGTTTCCGGCTGCACCATCCTGGGCAATGGTGACGTCTGCCTGATTCTCGATGTGGGGGCGCTGGTGAGTGAAGCAATGACAGGCACAAACGACTATGAGTGAAAAAATTCCGGTGGATTTCAGCCAGCTCAAAAAAACGGTGGGTGAAAACCGCACCCTGTTCCTCAAACTCGGCAATAATGCCCTGCAGGAGTATCCGGCCAAGATCGCCGAGATCCGTGCCGCCCTTGCGCAACGGGATGCGGCGGCGGTTGCCCGGATTGCCCATGCCCTGAAGGGCTCCTTTGCCGGGATCGGCGCGGAGGAGGCCAGAGGCGTTGCCTATGCGGTGGAACTGAAGGGCAAGGACAATGCTCTGACCGAGGCGGCGCCAATGGTTGAGGAACTGGCCGCCGCGGTCGGACGGCTGTGTGATTTCTTTTCCAGCCCCGCCTGGATAGAGCGGGTATAGCGGCGGGATCCGCGGCCCTGCCGGAGCAGGGCCTTTCCAAGGAGAGACGAATGAAAAGCCTGGTTGCCGAAGATGACTTTGTAAGCCGGATGATCATGCAGGAAATGCTTTCCCCCTTTGGGATCTGCCATATCGCCGTGGACGGAAAAGAGGCATTGAGTGCCTACCACGCCGCTCTGGAGAGCGGCGAACCCTACGATCTGATCTGCCTGGACATCATGATGCCGGGCATGGACGGCCAGGAGGTACTGGCAAAGATCCGCGAGCATGAACGCGCCGCGGGCATCGGCGGTTCGGAGATCGCCAAGGTGGTCATGACCACAGCGCTCAACGACCCTCAAAACATCATGAAATCACTGATAAAGGGACATTGCGAGGCATACCTGATCAAGCCCATCGACAAGGACAAGCTGCTCAACGAACTCAGCAAACTGGGGCTCATCAGCCAGTAGCGCCGGCAAGGGCGCGGCAACCTCCTGTTTCTAAAAACGCGGGGCAGGAACTTATCCCCCATCGCCCCACGCGCACGGTGCGGGCAACCAGAACAAAACGCCATGAGCAAGCTGAAAGTTGTCGGGGTTGGCGAATTCGCGGTATCCAACACCCCTGACGAGATTATCAAGACCTTTGCCCTGGGTTCCTGCGTGGCGGTGATTTTTCTGCACCAGCCAACCAGGACCGTTGGGCTTATCCATATTGCCCTGCCGGACTCCAGCGTCAGCCCGGAGATGGTGGACAACCGCCCCGCCTATTTCGCCGACACCGGCATTCCCGTCATCCTCCGGGCCATGGCCTCCCTCACCTTCTGTCCCTCTCCTCTCAAACCCCAGGGAATGGTGGTAAAACTGGCCGGCGGCGCCAACGTGCTGGACAGCAACAACACCTTCAACATCGGCAAGCGCAACGTGCTGACCATCAAGCGGATGCTGTGGTCAATGGGCATGGGACCAGTGGCCGAGGACGTGGGCGGCGCGATCAGTCGCACGGTTTCGGTGCCGGTGGAAAGCGGCAGGGTCTTTCTCTCCTGCCCCACCAAGGGAGAGTGGGAGATATGACCACGCCAGGAGGAAGTCCATGAGCAGCGACGAAAAACGCGCCGCGGTTCTGCGGGCCATAGGACAGGTCGCCCCCTTTTCCGCCTGCGCCTCGGCGATTCTCGCCAAGAGCGGCGAAGAGCATGACCTGTCGGACATCGTCCACATCGTCAAACACGATCCAGCGATGACCTCCCGGGTGCTGCGGGTGGTCAACTCGGCTGCCTACGCCCGCCAGAACCCCATCCATTCCATCGAACGCGCCGTTTCCATGCTGGGCGAGTCAATGATCGTGGGGATCGCCATCTCGGAGGCCTCCTCCCAGATCTTTTCCCGCGCGCTCGACGGCTATGCGGCCGAGGCCGGCGCGCTGTGGAAACACGACCTGCGTTGCGCCATCGCGGCGAGAAAGCTCGCCGGCTATACCAATGGTCGGGTGGGCGGCGAACTGGCCTTTACCTGCGGCCTGCTGCACGACCTGGGTAAGGCGGTGATCTCCGACTTTCTGCAGGGAACCCCCCCCGTCATCCAAACCGCCTTGGATCAGCACCGGGTCCACGACTATACCGCGGCTGAACGGGCGCTGGTGGGGATGGACCATGCCGAAGCAGGCGAGGAACTGGCCCGGTACTGGCGGCTGCCGGAACCGCTGCCCACGGTGCTGCGCCACCACCATCACCCCTCCGAGGCGCCGCCTGAGTGGAGGGCGCTGACCTACACCGTCCACCTGGGCGACATCGTTGCCATGATGGCCGGCTGCGGCACCGGGGCAGACACCCTCCAATACGCCCTGGACAACGGGTACGTGGAGTTCATAGCCCTTGAAAAAGACTCCCTCGATCTGGTGATGTTGGGAGTGGAGGAAGATTTTGCCCGCATAGCCGCTTCCCTTGAGGAAGGCGGGGGAGAAAGCCCATGAAGCGCATTATCATTGTGGATGATTCGGAGACCGCACGGATGTTCATCCGGCGATGCCTGGAGATCATCGGCTTCGACGGCGCCGGGATCATCGATGCGGCCAATGGCCGCGAGGCGCTGGAAAAACTCAAACAGGGGCAGGCCGAAATCGTGCTGACCGACCTGAACATGCCGGTGATGGACGGAGAAACCCTGCTCAAATGGATCAAGGCCAGCCCGAGCCTCTGCGAACTGCCGGTGGTGGTTATCTCCAGCGCCGGCAATCCCGCCAAGGAAGAGGAACTCATCCAAATCGGCGCGCTGGGAGTGGTGGCCAAACCCGTCTCCCCGCCCAAGCTCATTGCTTTGCTGGGCTCCTTTCTCGCCTAGCCCGCTCCAGGGACAGGACGCAGGACATGCCCCAGCCTCCGACCAATACAGACGGCAAGCGCCGTTGCCGTCTCGGCACCCTGACGCTGACCTTTCTCTTTCTGTTCAGCTTCGCCCCTCTGGCGGGCTTCACCACATTTACCCTCAAGGGCATGCTCGCCCAATTGAGCCTCATCGAAGAAAATATCGAGCTGCACGGTATCCAGGACGAATTGCACCACCTGGAAACCAAGATGGACACCTATCGGCAGATGATCGAGTTCGTCGCTGATCTGCCGGCTGTTCGGGAAATCCTTGGCCATGCGGCGGAATCTCCCGGCAGTATCGACCGGCGCAAGGCAGCGACCCGCTACACCAGAGTTCTGAACAATTCCTTCGCACGGAACCACGACGTGGTGAGCATCCACATCCTCGACTCCCAGGGAGTCGAACGCTTCACCATCCGCAAGATCGCGGGCGGCTCGACATACAGCCTGGCGACCAGCCACGACTCCCCCCTCCTCACCAAGGAGGAAGTCGCCATGGCCTTGGCGCAAACCGGCGAAGCATCCATGCTGGTGCCGCTTTTCCCAGAAGCCCCGGGCAAGGAGGAGGCCAGCCGTTTCATCCTCAGAATTTACACCCCCATCGTCCACGACTGGGAGAGAATCGGCCTGTATGTCGGCGACATCGACCTTGGGGTGCTGGCCAGGGACTTCCCCGACTTCAGTTGGGTCACCCAGGATGGCCGCTACCTTGGCGCCGCTGCCGACACGCCCCTCTCCTATAGCCATTTCCCAGGACTGCGGGAGCTGTTTTCCCAAGGCAAGCCCGCGGTGCTCTCCATGCCGGAAGGGGCCATCGCCTGGGTCCCATTCCTGACGGGGAAGCAGGGGCAGCCCTCCCTCTGGGCCGGCAAAACGATCAACCTCGCCTCGGTGCGGGACGCGCGGCGCCACTTGCTGCTGCAGATCCTTGCCGGCTTCCTGCTGCTGCTCGTTTCCTCGCTGGCGGTATCCTTGATGCTCTCCCGATACGTGCAACAGCTTTCCGTCGACCTGCTTGCCCGACTGGAGGAGGCGATCATCCACCGCAAGGCGGTCTTCTGGACCCGCAAGAGCAGGGTTCAGGAATTCAGCGATTTCACCGGCAAGATGGAACGGCTCTTGGCCGAGTACGCGGACATGGAACAGGAACGCAGGGCTTCGCAAAAAAGGCTGGCAGAGAACGAGGAGCTTTTCCGCACCGTCTTCAATGCGGTACAGAGCGCGGTTATCCTCATCGACGGCCATGACGGCGTCCGCTTCTTCAACCCGGCCGCCGAACGGATCTTCGGGTACGAGGCGGAGGAGATCCTCGGCAAACCCCTCCACCAACTGGTGGTAATCCCGGAGCAGATCCCCGCCGCCCATCAGGGCTTGGCCGCCTTCTGGCGCAGCGGCAAAGGGCCGATCGTCGATCGTTCCAGGGAACTCATCGCCAGGAGAAAGGACGGCGGCACCTTTCCCGCCGAGGTCTTCGTGGCCAGAATCAGCAAGGATGACGAATTCTGGGCGGTGGGCGCGGTGCTGGACATCACCGACCGCAAGGCCAAGGAAGAACGCCTCCTCCATCTGGCCACCACCGACGGGCTGACCGGCGTGAACAACCGCCGGCACTTCATGACCCGAGCGCGCCAGGAGCAGGAACGCGCCACCAGATATCCGGAGGAGCTTTTCCTGCTGCTTTTCGATCTTGACCACTTCAAGGAAATCAACGACACCTTTGGCCACGAGGCTGGCGACCAGGCTCTCCGCCGTTTCGCGGCTATCTGCCAGGAGCGCCTGCGCTCGACGGATATCCTTGGCCGCGTCGGCGGGGAGGAGTTCGCCGCGGTGCTGGTGGAAACCAACGCCAAGGAGGCGCTGACGGTGGCGGAACGCATCCGGGCAGCGGTCGGCCAGGAGCAGATCGGCAAGGAAGAAATCTCGCGAAGACTCTCCGTCAGCATTGGAGTGAGCCGTTTGGGCGATGATACGGCGCCTGGGATCGACTCGGCCTATCGGTTGGCGGACATGG
The DNA here is from genome assembly GCA_049323635.1 of Thermodesulfobacteriota bacterium. Taxonomy (GTDB): domain Bacteria; phylum Desulfobacterota; class Desulfobulbia; order Desulfobulbales; family Desulfurivibrionaceae; genus JBMONS01. The sequence continues at coordinate 122,553 of JBMONS010000018.1, read as the reverse complement.
CGCTTTACGAGGCAAAACGGCGCGGCCGGGATCAGGTGATCGCGGCCTGGGAGATGAACGGGCCGCGAGACGAAACAGATCCGGGCGCGCAGGGCGAAACAAGCGCCCCAGCCGACAAGGAGGAGCAATCATGAACGATGAACAGAGCGGTTCCCCCGCAACCATGGACACTGTGGTTGCCGAGACCATGGAAAGCATGGCCTTCTTGGAAGTTCAATCCCGACCGACCCCCCCAGCCTACGACGAGGACGCCATGTGGGTGAGTCTGCTGGTGCTCGACCCGGTTCAGGGGGAAATGCAGCTGGTGATGGAGAAAGAACTGGTACACTACCTCCTGGATATCGTGTATGGTGGGATAGAGGGGGTAGCCTCCGAGCAGGGGAAAAACGATCTCCTGGCAGAGTTTCTCAATACCATCACCGGCCGCTTCCTTGGCGCCTCTCTTCCCAGTGACCGCTGTTTTCAGCTCGGACTGCCGGAAATGGGACGTGGCGTCCATAGCTGGCCAGACCCCCCGGCGCGGAACTGGCATTATCAGGTAGAGGGGATGCACCTCTCCCTGACCGCCTCAGGCGAGCCTCTTCTGGCTCTGCTGGAGCAAAAAAACGCCGGTGGTTAAGCAGCGCTCCATCGCTATTGACGTTACTGTGGGGGGGGAATGGCGACCATTCTAGTGATAGATGACGAGGAGACAATCCGCTCTCTCCTCGACACCGTGCTCACCGGGGCAGGCCACACCGTGCTGGTCGCCAGTGATGGGGCGGCAGGGCTGGCCCTCTGCCGACGGAGCCAGGCCGATCTGATCATCACCGACATCGTGATGCCGGATATCGACGGCCTTGAGTTGATCACCCAAATCAGACAAGAACGGCCAGCGGCGACAATCGTCGCCATGTCTGGGGGAGGCTTGGTCAGCCCCCACGATTATCTTCAGCTTGCCCGCACCCTCGGGGCGGCCGCAGCCTTGGCCAAGCCCTTCTCGCGGCGAGAACTCATGGAGACGATCAACCCCCTGCTGGGAGATCAATCCACTCCGCCGCAGTGACCCTCTTTCTCCAGCAAGGGGGCAAGGGCGCGCCGCAGGTCTTCGAACTGCTCGTCCAACACCCTTTCCTTGTCGTCGGCGCTCCTGGTGCGCTGTTTTTCAATCCGCTCGGCCAGGCTGGCCAAATCCCGCAATCCCAGCGCCCCCAACGACCCCTTGACACTGTGGGCCACCCTGCTCAATGTCTCCAAATCGCCACGGATCAGAGCCTCCCTGCCCTGCTGAAAATACTCCCGTAACACCGGTCGGGCCCCATCCAGCATATGCTGGCGCTGCTCCTGACCAAAATGATACACCGTCTCAAGATGCCCATGAACCCTGCTCAGCAGGTCCTCGCTCACAACCGCCCCCTGCGCCGGCTTGGCCGATTGCTCAGTCACCCCGCCGCGGAGCAGATACCTGGCAAGGATATCGAACACCTCCCTGGGCTCGAACGGCTTGGAGACATAGCCGTCCATGCCGGCCTCCAGACACCTCTCCCGGTCACCGGTCATGGCGTGGGCGGTCATGGCGATGATGGGGAGTTTGGCGAACCGCGGCTGCTGCCGGATCTGGCTGGTCGCCTCGTAGCCATCCATCTCGGGCATCTGGATGTCCATCAGCACCGCCTCGATGCTATCGTCCAGCTTCTCCAGCGCCTCCCTGCCGTTGTTGGCCACCGCCACAACCAACCCAGCGCCGGCAAGCACCTCCTGGACAACCATCTGGTTGAAGCGGTTGTCCTCCACCAGAAGGATCTTTCTGCCATGCAGCATCCGGACCGCTTCATCCCCGTCCCGCCAACCGTCTGCCGCTTCTTCTTTCATCTCGCCCCTCAAGACATCGTTGATGCAGTTGACCAGAAGAGTCCTGCTCACCGGTTTACGTAAAAATCCATTGACCCCCGCCTGCCTGGCCCGCTGCTCCACCAGATCGTTGCCCATGCCGGTAACGATGATGATCGGGATATTCTTCAGCCGCTCCTCGTTGCGAATTACCTTGGCGGTGCTGATCCCGTCCTGTTCCGGCAGCATCAGATCAAGGAGGATCAAATCGAAGCGGGTGGCGGGAATGGTTTCTTCCCGCAGGATGCGCAGCGCCTCGCTGGGCCTGGTGGCGCTCACCACGGAAAAACCATACTCCGCAAGAATTGTCTCCATCAACTCCACCAGATAGACCTCATCATCCACCACCAGAACCCTCTTCCCGCTGAAGTTCGGGGGGGCGGCCACGGTAGGCGCCCCGGCCTCCGTCGGCAGCCCCAACGGCAGCTCGAAACTGAAGACGCTGCCCTGCCCTGGCGTGCTGGACACCCCTATCGCTCCGCCCATCATGGTGGCCAGCCGTTTGCAGATTGCAAGCCCCAGGCCGGTACCACCATACTTACGGGTGGTGGAGCCATCCGCCTGCTCAAAGGCGTCGAAGACGGTGGCAAGCTTGGACTCATCGATGCCGATACCGGTATCCCGCACCTCGAAACGCAACCGCACCCCCTCTTCTCCCCGCTTCCCACAGAGGATGGAAACCGTGATCCCCCCTTGGCTGGTGAACTTGACGGCATTGCTGAGCAGGTTAACCAGAATCTGCCCCAATCGAAGCGGGTCGCCCACCAGCAGATCCGGCACATCCCCGGCCACGTCAATATTCAGTGAAAGTCCCTTTTCGCGGCCGTTCTCCCGGAACATCTCCATCAGGTTGATCAGAATGTCCTGAAGGCTGAACTCGATGCTCTCGATGGTGAGCTTCCCAGACTCTATCTTGGAGAAATCAAGAATGTCGTTGATGATCGCCAGCAGCGCCTTGCTGGAATACTTGGCAATCGTGAGATATTCCATGGCCTTGGGAGCCAACGGCAGCTTGAGCGCCAGATTGACCATGCCCATGATGGCATTCATGGGGGTACGGATCTCGTGGCTCATGTTGGCCAGAAATTCGCTTTTGGCCTGACTCGCCTGCTTGGCGGTCTCCACTGCCTGCCGGAGCTGCTCCTCGTATCGCTGCCGCTGAATAGCCATGGCATAGTAATCGGCTATCCGCTGAATCGCTTCCAGATCCGTGGCGTCATAGCTACCAGGCTTGTTGGCAAGGGCGATCTGGCCGACCAGCTCATCGGCCAGCAAAACCGGCACAGAGAGGAAGTTGGCAATGGGCAAATGGCCGGGGGGGCTCCCTTTGGCGGCGGAATGCCCGCCTGGATCGTTGGTAAAAAAACCCTCCCGGCTCTTGAGTGACTCCCCCAACAACCCTGAGGATCTACCATCCTCGCCAAAGCAGAATATCTGCTTGCGCTGTTCGTCGGATAGACGGCAATCCCCTTCTCCGGTCATCGGCACAACGGTGTGCGCGTGCAACCCGCCACTCTTCTCATCAATGGTGGCCACATACCCATGCGGGCTTTCGGAGAGTCGCATGGCCTGTTGCAGCACCACCAGGGCGTAATCCTCAAAGGAGGCGTGGACGGAGATCAGCGGGGCATAGAGGCGCGACAAGGCCGCGGTGACGGCAAACTCCCGCATCAGCTCGCGTTCCATCTTCTCCCGATGCATCATCTCCGCCTGCAGGGCTTCGTTGGCCGCCACCAGTTCGGCGGTGCGCTCCTCGATCCGTTTCTCCAGCAGATCACGGGCGGAGCGCAACCCGTCCTCGGCATGCTTGCGGTCGGTTATGTCCTGCACCACTCCATCGTAGGAGATGAGCCTGCCATCCTCGTCATAGAAGGGCACCGGCATGTTGCTGATCCAGCGCTCCACCCGGTCCTTGCGGATGATCCGGTGTTCCAGCGGCCCGACCTTTTCGCCGTCCAGCAGCTTGCGTATCTGCTCACGCACCGCGGGACGATCCTCCTCCGGCACGATGTCGATCCACAGCGTCGATTTTGCGGCAAACTCGCTTGCGCTGTAGCCCGTCACCGCCTCGCAGGCGGCATTATGAGTGGTTTCCACCGCCAGGCCGTTTTCCAGCCGCACCGAATAAAGGTAGCTGGTGATGGCGTTCAGGATTCGCCAGTACCGCTTCCTGCTCTGTTTCAACTCCTCGCGGACCCGATGCCGCTCCATGGCGTACCGCAACGAGCGCTCCAGAGAGCGGCCGATTGCAAGATGCTCCTTGCTGAGATACTCCATTGCCCCCATCCCGAGGGCGGCAAGGGCCGCCTCCTCGTTCTCGGTATCGCTCAGGATGACCACCGGCACCTGGGGCACCCGGTCGCGAAGGGCGGTGAAGGTTGCCATGCCTTGGGAGTCAGGAAGAGAGAGATCGACAAGGATCAGATCCGGGGGGGCCTCCTCCAAACTGGCCATGGCTCCGGCCAGGGAGGGTCGATGCGTCACCCGGAAACGGATACGCGTGCCATTGCCGAGCAGGCTGGTGATCGCTTCCGCCGCGGCGGGATTCCCCTCGACGAGCAGCAGATGGACGGTCTGTTTTTTCTTCATGGTGGATTTCCGTGCCTTCACGTGATTGCGGCCCGATGCCCCGCCGCCATGCCGCATGCCTCACTCATCCTGACCATGCCCTCCTCACGAGCCGGCTTCCCGGACCAGCAACTCGCGCAACCCCGCCCGAAGGCGGGCGATAAGCTCGGCGTAGCCGATCTCGGTAGCTTCGGCCCTGGCGCCGCGCTCCATGACGAGCGCCAACTCCGCCCAGGCAGCGAGCCCCAGCTGCAGCAACTCCCCCTTGATGGTGTGGCTGTACTTGGCCATGGCCGAGAAATCTCCTTGGCCGACAGCCTCTTCCAGCAGGCCGACATACTCGCTCAGGGTGTCGCGGGCGATCTGGAAGAGATGCTCGACATTGGCCTCGGGCAACCGGTACTTCTGACGCAGATGGTCCTTCACCGCCTCGGCCGATGCGGTCTTCCCCTCCAGGCCGCCCCCTCCACAGACACCCGCCTCTGCCAACCCGCCCGGGATCTGGACGGAAGACCGGGAAAGCCGCCCTTTGCCTTGGCTGATCCGGGCGAGGATCTCCTTCAATTCCATGGGCTGGAACGGTTTCGTTACATACAGATCCATGCCGGCGCGCAGGCACTCCTCCCGATCGCCGGCCATGGCATGGGCGGTCATGGCAACGATGGGCATCCGTTTCCCAACGAGCCTTCCACGCAGCATCTCGGCAAGAGAGGCTAAGGAAGGATCGTCCGGTTCCATTCCGGCCTCGCACTGACGGATAATTTCGGTGGTGGTGATTCCGTCCAGCTCCGGCATCTGAATATCCATGAAGATGAGGTCGAAACTGGCCTGACTGAGCAGCAGCAAGGCCTCCCTGCCGCTGGCCGCCTTGGCCACCCGGTGACCCGCCTGCTCGATGACCACCTGGGCAAGCTCCTGATTTACGGGGTTGTCCTCCACCAGGAGCACCGAAAGAGAGGAGCCCTTGCCCTGCTCCTTCCCCAGGGAGTCCATGGCTTTTTCCTCAACCGGCAGCGGACAGGCGGCGATTCCGCCCAGGACGGTGTCCAGGCACCGTTGCAACGAAGCGATGCGGAAGGGTTTTTTGAAGATACAGCAGGTATGGTCGCCCTCGGAGGTGATTCCGTCCAGATCCTCGGCACAGCCCAGTATGGCCAGCGGGGTGGCGGCATGCCGCCCTTGCCCGGTCAGACGGCACAGCAGCTCTCGGGTGGCGGCGCCTCCGCCCCTGGCCTGCACCACAATGAGATCGTACCTCTCGCTCTCGTCCAGCTCGGAAAAATCGGCCAAGGCGGTCACCGAAGTCCCCCACTCGGCAAGCTGCTCCGCAAGAAGCGCCCGGACGACCGCCATTGCATCCAGCAGCAACACCCTGGCCGGCCTGTCGTCGGGGCAGGGCGCACGGTAGGGGTCCGGCTGCTGCTCAGCCAGCCCGAAACGGGCGGTGACATAAAAGATGCTCCCCCTGCCTTCCTCGCTCTCCACCCACACATCGCCGCCCATCATGGCCGCCAGGCGGCAGCAAATGGACAAACCCAATCCGCTGCCACCATAGCGCCGGGTGATGGAGTTGTCCGCCTGGGTGAAGGTATAGAAAATGCTCTCCTGCTTGTCCCTGGCCACGCCGATGCCTGTATCCCGCACCCCGATAAGCAGCACCGCCGACGACCGCTCCCGTCGATGCAATGCCACCTCCACCATCACATGGCCGCGTTCGGTGAACTTGATCGCATTCCCCACCAGATTGACCAAAATCTGCCGAAGCCGCATGGCATCCCCAACCAACCCGCGCGGGACCGAAGCCGGCAGGCGGAACGAAAGATCCAGCCGCTTTTCCGCTGCCTTGACCACAAAGGGCGCCAGGGTGTTTTCCAGCAGCTCCTCCAGATCAAAGGGATGCTCGTCCAGGGTGAGCTGCCCTGCCTCGATCTTCGAGAAATCCAGGATATCGTTGATGATCGCCAGCAAGGATTGGACGGAATCATTGACCACCGAAAGGTAATGGCGCTGCTCCGGAGTAAGTTCGGTGGCCAGGGCAAGGCTGGTCATGCCCATGATCCCGTTCATGGGCGTTCTGATCTCGTGGCTCATGTTGGCCAGGAACTGGCTTTTGGCGCGACTGGCGCTCTCCGCCTTGACCAAGGCTTCCTCCAACTCCGCCCGTCGGCGCAGCCGCTCGCTGATGTCGCGCTCAACACAGAGCACATACTCCCCCCCTTCGGAACGGAGCAGCGAAGCACTTATCTCCACTGGCAACAGTGCGCCGTCCTTGCAGCGCAACCGGCTCTCCATGGTCCGGCCTTCCTGCCGCCACATGTCCGTCATGAACTCCCGCCAGGCGGCCAGATCGGGGAGATTGACATCCACGTCGGGCACGGCCATTGTCAACAACTCATCACGGCTGAACTTGAGACTTTCGCAGAAGCACTGGTTGACATCAAGAAATCGACCGTTTTCCGGGTCGATCACTACGATGAAATCGTTGGCCCGATCGATGAGCCGACGGAACAGCCGCAGCCGCTCCTCGTCCCGGCGCTGCTCGGAGACATCCCAAAATATGCCGATGAGACCGATGATATGACCATTGACATCCTTGACCGTGTTCTTGAACGTATGGACAACCCGCCGCTCTCCATTCTTCAGGTAGGGCTCATCCATGGCATCATGCAGATCCAATGCCATGATGCGGCGGTCATCGTTCTGATATTTGGCCGCCAGTTCCGGGGGAAAGAAATCGTAGTCCGTCCTTCCCGTCACCTCCTCGGGACGCCGGCCCAGGTCGTCGGCAAACTGGTCGTTCACCGCCTGATAGACGCTGGCGGTATCCTTATAAAACACCCTGGCCGGGATATTGGCGAGCAGGGTCCGATACTTCAGCTCGCTGGCCTGGATTTCCTCGGCAAGACGCTGCCGCTCGGTGATGTCAAAAAAAGAAACCACGACCTTGCCGAGGCTTTCCTCAAAACCGGCGATGATCTGAAGATGCACCGCCACCAGAATCCGCTCCCCATCGTGGGTGAACAGGCTCGCCTCTGTCTGGCCGGTGCGCGCGCCAAAGGCCAGCGCCCCCACGGCGGCCAAAAAACAGTCCAGTGTTTCCTGGGGAAACTGCCTGAACCGATCCGCAAGCACCTCTGCCTTGCTTGCGGCCCGCAGCATCCTGACCATGGCGTTGTTGCAGTTCTTCATCACCGCCTGCCGCGCACATTCGCGCCGCGCCTCGGGATGATCGTTGAAGTAGCGCAACAACTCAGCCAGTCCGTTCAACCCGAGGCCGTCTATATAGGCCTTCATACGGGAAAAATCCTCCTCAACCTGCGGGAAGGGCGACTCTTCGAACAAGGCGTGGAAATGTCGGGCTTTGCCGTTGAGACATCCCATGGCCTCGTTCAACTCCGTGTCCAGCCGGCTGATGCGGAGAAAAAACACCACGAAAAGCCCGATGCCCGCCGCCACCACCACCAGGGCCAGTACCAGAAAGGACTGCCACAGCCGGAACCGCTGGGCGCTCAAGTCCACCAAGACCACGATGTCGCCGATCTCCCGGCCAGCGGCATCGACCAGGGGCACAAGACCCCCATCGAAAGGAAGCGCCGAGCTTGCCTGAAACTTGATATCGCCGTTTTCCGGACGCTCCTTGACAATCCACCGGCTGATCCCCTCGGGCAGTCGGTCCAGGGTGGAATCGATCACCACATGATCGGGGAAGCGGGACCATTGTTCCTGGCGGCCAAGAGAGCGCATGGCCTGTTCCCACTGCGGCTGATCGAGGTTTTTTTTCCAAGCCAGCACCACCAGTTCCATCCCCAGGGCCTGTTTCAGACGCGGGAGCAGAAAACCAACCTCCTTGCCCAGTTCCAGATAGCCGACAATCTCATCCCCAACCCGCCACGGGGTGACCACCCGCAGGGTGATCATGCCCAGCGGCCCGAGCTCGACCCCACTGGCCATTTTGCCGGTGCGCGCCGCCTCATCCAAAGTCCAACGTCGGATGGAATCACTGTGACGATCCGGCTTGTGCGCCCGCAAAAAGCAGACCTTTTCCGAGGTATGCAGGTAGAGGTGGGTGATCTCGTGATGCTGGTTGAGATTCTGATAGAGAGGCAACACCCTCTCCAACGCTTCTTGCCGGTTTGCCTGCCGGAAGGAGCTGATCAGTTGCTGGTCTCCTTCAAGATGGGAAAAGAGGTGAACGAGGAGATGGGTCTCCCGCTCCTCGAACAGGGAGAGCAGGTAAGGAAGGCTGCCCATCCTGGTTTCCAGCTGGTTCCGGAGGTGAGTTTGCTGGAGCCAATAAAAACAGCCCAGAGACCCAAGCAGAATGGCTCCCAGGATCAGGGCGACCGGCATGAGCGTGGCTCGCCCTATGGCGGGATGGCGCTGATCCTGTGTAGGTTGCCTCTTCATCGTGCTGCCCCTGCCTCGGGTTGACCGCCTTTTTCCTTCCGATGGAAGATCCGGAAACGCTTTGTCTTTGCCGCTTGCCGCCCGGCTATCCCCTCTCTTTTGCCGAACCCTCGACCCATTTGCTTATCCGGGCGCAGCCTCCGTGCTGATCCCCCCATCCTGCGCCTTGGCGGGCCGAAGAAATTGCCCCACCGTGGCCAGCAGGTCATCAAGCCGAACCGGCTTGGCCAGATACCCGTCCATGCCTGCATCCAGGCAGCGCTGGCGGTCCTCCTTCATGGCATGGGCGGTGAGAGCGATAATGGGCACGCGCCCCCCCCGTTCCCCCTCCTGCTCCCGGATCAGCCGGGTTGCCTCGAAGCCGTCCATGACCGGCATCTGCACATCCATCAGGACCATATCCACCGATTCCCTGGCAGCGATCTCCACCGCCTCCCCGCCGTTTGTGGCCAGAATGCCGTCCCATCCCTGCATGGAGATGATCTCCATCATCACGGTCTGGTTGACAAAGTCATCCTCGGCCAACAGAATCCTGAATCGTCGGGGGGACGAGGACTCGGCCGCCTCCTCGCGCTCCTGCCGCACCCTGGCCATGACCCAGAGACAATCCCGCAGCACCTCATCCGCCGAAACGGCAGCAGTGGCAAAGACCATGCCCCCTGCCCCGGCGCGCTCCTCCACCCCTTCGGTGATGCCTTCCTCGTCCACCAGCAACACCGGCGCGTTCCCTGGCCCTCCCGTTTCGCGCAGTTGCCCCAACAACTCCGGATTGTGGCGACCTGCCGCCAGGACGATCAAGGGGTGTCCACCATCGCGGAAGGCCGATGCTTCTGGGAATGGCGGCCCCTGCACCACCTGGGCGGGAACGATTCTGGCCAAAGCCTCCACATCGATGGGACATTCTCCGCAACAGTGGAACAGCAACAGCGGCTGTTTCGGGGAGGGCAAGGGATGGGTCACGGATAAGAAATGAACCCCTCCAGGATCCTGGCTCATGAGCACGGTAAAATGAAAGGACGCGCCGCCATCATCAGGGCGTTGGTGCCAGATCCGCCCCCCCATCATCTCCACCAGCTGCCTGCAGATGGAAAGACCGAGGCCGGTGCCGCCATAACGCCTGGTCATGCTGCCATCCGCCTGTCGGAAGGGGTCAAAGATACAATTCTCCTTGGCGGGATCGACCCCGATTCCGGTATCCCGCACCACAAAGTGCAACCGGTAGCGCCCGGCGTCCTGCCGGTGCTCCTCCACGCCAACCGAAAGGGAGATCCCGCCGTGTTCCGTGAACTTGACCGCATTGTTCAGCAGGTTGCTCAGTACCTGCCGCAATCGCAACGCATCGCCATGCCACTGGTTTGGCACCTCCGGAGAGACTTCCAGGCAGAAAAAAAGCCCCTTTTCCTCGGTGACAAGGGAAAACTCCTCCACAATCTCCCCGAGCATGTCACGCAGCAAGAAGGACTGCGGGGCAAGTTCCAGGCGACCTGCCTCGATCTTCGAAAAATCAAGGATCTGATTCAATATCTCCAGCAGGCGTTCGCCGGATTTCTTGATCAGGTCCAGGTGCTGACGCTGCTTCTCGGTAAGTTCGGAGTGCAGGGTCAGGGTGGTGAGCCCGAGGATGCCGTTGAGCGGAGTGCGGATCTCATGGCTCATGTTGGCGATGAACTCGCTCTTGGACCGGTTGGCCGCCTCCGCAGTATCCCGGGTCTGCCGCAACTCGTCTTCCATTTGCTTGCGGCTGGAGATATCCCGGAAATTCTCCACCACTCCAATTATACGGCCGCCTTGATCACGGAATGGCACCGCGGTGATCTGACAGGTGAATTTCTGCCCAAGGAGATTTTCCTTTTCCGCCTCGTCCTCCACCCGTTCCTCTCCGGCAAGCACCTGCGCCAGCGGGCAACGCGATCCCTGACAAAGCTCTCCGAAGAAAATATCATGGCACTTCTTGCCCACCACCCGTTCCCTGGGCTCTCCCATCATCCGGAGCAGGGTGTCGTTCACCATCAGTATGGTGAAGTCCTGGGCAACGACCCACATGCCGTCGGCGGCGGCGTTGAATATCTGATCGAGGCGCAACGCCGTTTCGGCCTGGGCCGCCTCCGCCTCCTTTTTCTGAAAAATCCGCCACGCCTCGGACATCATCTCCATCAAAGCAATGGCGTCTCGGTGACTGTAAGGTTCCTTCCTGTTCCCCACCCCGACAACCCCCACCACCCGGCCGCCAAGAATGACCGGGACACTCAGGTGGCGACTGATCGGGAAATGGCCTTCCGGAACCCCGGCGCGCCCCGGCTGGCTGGGGTAATCATTATGGATGACCGGCCGCCGCTGCCGGACGCTGTCCGCCCAGATGCCTGCCCGCGCCAGGGAATAGTGCGCTCCTTTGCCTCCGTTTGTGCAGCCTTCTCCCACGGCTCCGGACCAGGCGGTCAGAGTGACTTCGCCAGTCGATTCGTCGTAGAAATGGAGATAACCGACCTCGCTGGCCGTGGACAACACGGCGTGCTCCAAGGCAAAACGGAGCAAAGGCTCCATCCGGCTCTCGGGAAGCAGGTCGAGGCGCAGCAGCACCGTAAGCCGCTCCTCCTTGAACCGCGCCGCCTCCATCGCCCTTGCCTGCTCGGTGGTATCGGTGACTACGCCGATATATCCGGAAAAGCCTTGCCCTGGATCCCTCCCAACACCAATCTTGTGAAGAACCAGGTGACGCGCCCCCCCTTCGTCCCCTTTGCCTGGGAGCACTATCTGTTTTTCCCCGTCTTTCAGGTTTCCCTGCTGGACAAGCAAGGCATGCAACCCCGACGCATCCGCGGATGAGGATTCGCCCTCGCCGGCGCCCCCCTCCGCCATGGCCAGTTGCCCGAAGGCGGTGTTGCCATCCAGAAACCTCCCCTCCGCATCCTCGAAGAACACCGGCACCGGGATGGCGGCGATCAGGTGTTCCTGGAAACGGATACGAAAAAGCAACTCCACTGTGAAGTAGCGATGGAGCAGGAGCAGGGCCAGAATCAAGACGGTCCCAAGCAGGTAATGTCCCAACTGGCCCCGGGCGAACCCGGCAAACGCCACATCCTGCCGATAAGAGACCAGAAAGGCGACCAACTCCCCCTCCTGGTCCCGCACGGGAAGGAAGTGGACGAGCACATCCTGGCCATCAACGGCCAGCACTCTGCTGAAGGCGGCATCGCCTTGCAGTTGCCGGTCGATGGCGCCAGACAGCTTGGCGTCGATACGCCGGATCTGTTGCTCGCTAACCTGGCGGGGATGTTCCTGGGAGGAAACCTCATCCTCCCTGCCGACGAGAAAGCCATCGGACAAGCCGGATGGTTCATAACTCCCCTGGGCGCTGGGAACCACCAGCCGCTCCACGACCTCCTTCTTGACAATCAGCCGGTACTCCCCAGCCGAAGGAGAGATGCGCAGCTCATGCCGAAATATTGCAAAGGGAACCCCGAACTCCACCGTGCCCAGAAATTCGCCGGCCAGAAAAAGGGGGTAGACATAGCGGAAGGCGTGCTGGTGGCGGCCAATCTCAAAAGACTCCACCTCGGCCTTTCCCTGGATGACGGCCCGGACGCTTTTCCGCACCGGCGCCAGCTGATCGCCGTAATCATCAGGCAGATGCATGCGCAAAAAGCTGGTGCCGTCTGGCAAATGGAAATGAATCTGCCGGAAATTGACATCCTTGAGCTTGGCATAGGCGGGGTAAAGCCGACCATACAGCTCCTGGCGGAGCAGGTCACGCTCCTTGCCCTCCGTTTGGGCGGCCTGCTGCAGAAGAGAAAGGATCTCCAGCCGCTTGACCATGCCATCCAGGGCCAACACGGCCTGCTCCCGGAGGGAGTGGCGCGCGGTGAGGAAGATATTCTCCTGTTCGGCTGTCGTTTGGATGAGATACTCGTGTTCCGAGCGGTGACGCACGAAAACGATGAAGGATATCAACAACGCCTGCAGGATGCAGAAAACCAGGACATAGTGAAGGGTACGGATTCTTCCCGGCGGTTGTCCCAGAAAGCCCTTCTGGGGGGGATCTGATCGTCTCCCGAGATCGGAGGCCAGCATGTCGTGCTCCTGGCAGAGTGTTCTGGGGCAGGGGCCTATCCGCCCAAAAGCCCCAAGGTCGCCTGGGCGATCTTGTCGAGCGGCACCAGTTTTTCAGCGGCGCCATTGGCATAGGCCTCCTTGGGCATGCCGAAAACCACGCTGGACGCCTCGTCCTGCGCCAGGGTTCGCGCTCCCCGCCTGCGCATGGCCAGCATCCCCTCGGCCCCATCCCGGCCCATGCCGGTGAGTATCACCCCCACCGCGTTGCTGGCCACATGCTCGGCCACCGAGTGCATCAATACATCCACCGACGGACAGTGGCCGCTCACCTTCTCTCCCTCCCGGCACTCCACCTCGTAGATGCCACCGCTCCGGCGCACCCGCATGTGTTTGTCGCCAGGGGCGATGAGGATACGGCCAGGCATCACCCGGTCGCCGCTCTGAGCCTCCTTGACCTGCATGGCGCACAGCTCGTTGAGCCGTTCCGCGAACATCCTGGTGAAACCACTGGGCATGTGCTGGACGATCACCACCCCGGGGGTGGCGGCGGGGAAACGGGAGATCACCTCGCGGATCGCCTCGGTGCCGCCGGTGGAGGCGCCGATGGCAATGACCTTGTCGGTGGACTCGGCCAGCGCCTTGGGGGCGGTCAACACCCCGCCTGAAGAAAAGAGATGGGCCCGCCGCTCCTTCCAATGGGAGACATTGGCGGAAGAGGCGATCTTGATCTTGGTGCGCAACTCCATGATCATGGCGGAGAGGCCCCGCGCCACGTCGGTGGACGGCTTGGTGACAAAATCCACCGCGCCGGCGTCCAGGGCATCCAGGGTGATCTGCTTGCCCTTCTGGGTAAGGGCGCTCACCATCACCACCGGCAAGGGATACTGCGGCATGAGACGGCGGAGGAACTCCACCCCGTCCATCCTGGGCATCTCCACGTCCAGGGTGAGCACATCCGGCCGCAGTTCAACAATCTTGTCCCTGGCCACGTAAGGATCCGGCGCCGTGCCCACCACCTCGATGCCAGGGTCGGCGGACAACCCCTGACTGAGGATGTTGCGGACCAGGGACGAATCGTCGACGATCAGCACCCGTATGCGTTTCTGGCTCTGATTCACGCGGCGCTTTCCTTATATCCTCTGATAGGCGGCGGGCTGGAGATAGCGGAACATGGTCTGCTGCCGGCCGATGGTTTCCGAATGGCCAATGAACAGATAACCGCCCGGCTCAAGAAAATCGTAGAATCGTCGGATCAACCCGTCTCGGGTTTCCTTGTCGAAGTAGATCATCACGTTGCGGCAGAAGATAACATGGAAGGGTTTCTTGAACGGAAACTGCTTGTTCATCAGGTTGAAGCGCCGGAAGGTCACCTCGCGGCGCAGCCGGTCGCACACCGACCATTGCCCCTCTCCCTGCTTGACAAAGTACTTGTGGAAAAGCGCGGGCGGCATCCGCTCCACCTGCTCATGCAGATAGATCCCCTGCCGCGCCTGGGTGAGCACCCGGTCGGAGATGTCGGTGGCCAGCACCCCGCCGTTCCAGAAGCCATAGTCCGCGCCGAAATGCTCCATGAGCAGCATGGCCAGCATGTATGGCTCCTCGCCGGAGGAACAGCCGGCGCTCCAGATGCGGAGATCCCGGCTATTCTGCTGCTTGAGCCGCGCCACGACATTGGGCAGGCTGAACTGGGAAAAGTAGTCGAAATGGGCGCTTTCCCGGTAGAAGTAGGTGTAGTTGGTGGAGATGCGGTTGACCAGCTTGTCCAGCGCGGCTCCGGTGGTGTCCCGCGCCACGTGGTCGTGGTATTCCTGAAAGGAGGCGAAGCCCTCGTCTCGCACCAGCTTCTGCAACCGCCCCACCACCAGCGCCCGCTTCTGGTCGGTGAGGTTGATGCCGAAACGCTGGTACACCAGGGTGCGGATCTGCTCGAACTCGCCGTTGGATATGGCGTTTGCGGAAGTATTGAGGATTGTCTCCATGCGACAGCCTGCCCTGGTTGTCCCCGGCAATGCGCGGGCCAGGCCACCAAAAGCGTGGGCAACCGCCACTGCGCCGTGCCTCTTCTAACGCCGGGGCGGCCCCATGGACCGCCCCGGTTGCGAGCAATCAGTACTTGCCAAACTCCCGGTCGTCGAGGGCAATCACCTCGCTGGGCTTTGCCCTGCCGCCCTTGGGGCCAAAATCGCCCCACCCGCCGCCCGCGGACTCGGTATGGTGCGGCAGGGCCCGTTGCGGCTCGTACATCATGCTGCCCCGCATGGAACCGGATTCGCTCTTCAGCTTGAACCGGGCCAGCATCTGCCGCAGCTGGGTGGCCTGGCTGGAAAGCTCCTCGGCCGCCGCCGCAGACTCCTCGGCGTTGGCGGTGTTCTGCTGGGTCACCTGGTCGATCTGCCCCAGCCCCTCGTTCACCTGCGAAATGCCCTGCGCCTGCTCGTTGGAGGCCGCCGCGATCTCGCCCACCAGATCGGTCACCTTGGTCACCGAGTTGACGATCTCCTTGAGGGCCTCGGCGGTGCGGCTGGCGATCTCGGTACCCCTTTCGGTCTTCTGCACCGAGCCCTCGATCAGCTCCGCCGTCTCCCCGGCCGCCTTGGCGCTGCGGGCAGCCAAATTCCGAACCTCCTCGGCAACCACCGCGAAGCCCTTGCCGTGCCGGCCCGCCCGCGCCGCCTCCACCGCGGCGTTCAGGGCGAGCAGGTTGGTCTGGAAGGCGATCTCATCGATCACTTTGATGATCTTCGAGATATTGCGCCCGGATTCGCTGATTTCGCCCATGGCCGCCACCATGGCTCCCATCTGATCGTTGCCCTTCTCGGCCGCGTCCCGGGCCTGTCCGGCCAGCTGGTTGGCCTGGTTGGCGTTCTCCGCGTTCTGGCGGGTCTGGGAGCCCATCTCGGTCATGGAGCTGGTGATCTCCTCAAGGGAGCTCGCCGCCTCGGTGGCCCCCTGGGAGAGCGACTGGCTGGCGGAGGAAACCTGGGCAGCCGCCGAGTTCACCTGCTCGCCGGCCATGTAGATCTGGGCAAGGGTGGAGTTCATGTCGTCCAGGGTCTTGCGCATCGCAGCGCCAACGGCGTCCTGGGCGTCGATCTGGTGGGCGTCGAAGGCGAAGTTGCCGTCGGCGAGCTTCTCCAGACCGGCCACGAAGTTGTTCTGCAGATTGTCGGCGAAGTCGTCCATCACCTTGGCCATCTGACCGATCTCGTCCTTCCGGGTCATGCGCAGCCGCATGGTGAGATGGCCCTTGCTCATCTCGTTGAGCATCTCCATGCCCTGGCGGAGCGGTGTCTCGATCCCCTTGGCGATGAAGAAGCCCAGGAAAATGGCCACGGCCACGCCAGCCACGGCGCAGCCGATCATCAGGCGGCTTGCGGTGTTGGCGATCTGGGTGTTGTTCGCTGCGGTCTCCTTGGCGATCTTGAGCTTGGACTTGATCAATTCATCGATGGCGGCGTTTTCCGCAAAGGCCGCCTTCTTCATGTCTCCCATCACCAGGGCCTGGGCCTCGGCGTGCTTGCCGGCGTTGACCATGTCGGTCACCTGATCGATATACCTGCCGTAAGCCTTGCGGGTTTCGACAAAATGAACGAACGCCTTCCTGCCGTCATCGGTGAGGATGGTCTTCTCATACTCGTCGCAATAGCCGCGGATCTTCTCGCGCAACTCCTTGATCGTATCCTGAGCCTTCTGGCGCTCCATCGGGTTTTCGGCCTCCACGAATTCGCGCACGTTGATGCGTATCCGTTGGAAGTCGATGCCTATATCGCCGAGCAGCCCCAGCGGCACGGTCATCTTCTCGTAGAGCATGGTGTCGGCTTCATCCACGGTCTTGATCCCCCGCACCCCGATAAAGCCGATGACCGCGGCGATCAGGGCCACCAGCATGAACGCCAGCAACAACTTCTTGAACATCATCATGTTATTGAACAGATCCTTCATGGCAAATCCTCCTGGGTTTGTCCGTATGGCCTCGTTCCTCTCTGCGCTGTCGTGTCCGTTGTCGCTGTGCGTTGCTAGGTGGCCGCGATCCCCTCCAACTGTTCAAGCTCCTCCTCGTAGAGAAGCTGCTCGACGTTCAACAGGATCTTCACCGCCTCGGCCAGCTTGCCCATGCCCTGGATGAAGCGGCTGCGCTTGCCCCTGCCCTTCTCCGGCGGCGCCTCCACCTGATCGGCCGGGATGTCCACCACCTCCTGCACCTTGTCCACCACCAGGCCGATGGAAGTGTTGTTGATGTTGACCACTATGATGCAGGTGCGGTCGTCGTACTCACGGTTCGGCAACTTGAAACGGGTGCGCACGTCCATCACCGGAATGACCTTGCCGCGCAGGTTGATAACCCCCTTGACGAACTCCGGCATGTCCGGCACCTCGGTGATCTTCTGGATCCCGATAATCTCGGTGACGAACCGGATCTCGATGCCGTAATCCTCCCCGGCCAGATGAAAGGTCAGGTACTTGTCCTTCTGAGTATCCTCCTCAGACTCGTACAGATCGTCATCCAGCTCGTCCAGTTCCTTTGCTTCCGCCATGGCGCCTCCTTGCTGTCTCGGATTCACTCGCTGCCTTCCTGCGTCCATCCATCAATGCCCTTTCTCGGGATGCGCCGGATGGTTCGTCTGGCATCCTTATGAAAAATTGTATATGAAACGGTCATGGTGATGGGATTTTTCTTCGCCTGTCCTGTTTTTTGTGCTTTTTTCTCAAAAAATCAGATTGATGGAAAGACGGCGCGCGGATGTCCTGGCGCGCAAAGCCCACCACGGGCCGACCCATGCGTCCTACGCCTTTCCTATAACACCAGGGGCGGCCTTATAGACCGCCCCTGGCTTCACTCACTCAGTACCTACCAAACTCGCGGTCGTCCAGGGCGATCACCTCGCTGGGCTTGGACCTGCCTCCCTTAGGGCCAAGATCGCCTCAACCGCCGCCCGCGGACTCGGTGTGATACGGCAAGGCCCGTTGCGACTCGTAGATCACGCTGGCCCGCATGGAACCAGATTCGCTCTTCAGCTTGAAGCGAGCCAACATCTGCCGCAGTTGGGTGGCCTGGCTGGAAAGCTCCTCGGCCGCCGCCGCGGACTCCTCGGCGTTGGCAGTGTTCTGCTGAGTCACCTGGTCGATCTGCCCCAGACCCTCGTTCACCTGGGAGATCCCTTGCGCCTGCTCATTGGAGGCTGCGGCGATCTCACCCACCAACTCGGTCACCTTGGTCACCGAGTTGACGATCTCCTTGAGAGCCTCGGCGGTGCGGCTGGCAATTTCGGTACCCCGCTCGGTTTTCTGCACCGAGCCCTCGATCAACTCCGCCGTCTCCCCGGCCGCCTTGGCGCTGCGGGCCGCCAGGTTGCGGACCTCCTCAGCCACCACCGCAAAGCCCTTGCCGTGCCGACCGGCCCGCGCCGCTTCCACCGCGGCGTTCAGGGCCAGCAGATTGGTCTGGAAGGCGATCTCGTCGATCACCTTGATGATCTTCGAGATGTTCCGACCAGACTCGCTGATCTCGCCCATGGCGGACACCATCTCGCCCATCTGCTCGTTGCCCTTCTCGGCCGCGTCCCGGGCCTGGCCAGCCAACTGATTGGCCTGGTTGGCGTTCTCCGCGTTCTGCCGCGTCTGGGAACCCATCTCGGTCATGGAGCTGGTGATCTCCTCAAGCGAGGAAGCAGCCTCGGTGGAACCCTGGGAAAGCGACTGGCTCGCCGAGGAGACCTGCCCAGCCGCAGAGTTCACCTGCTCGCCAGCCATGTGAATCTGGGCCAGGGTCGCATTCAGGTCGGTGAGCATCGTCACCAAGGCGCGACCGATGGCGTCTTGGTCGTCCATCTGCTTGGCCTCGAAACTGAAATCGCCATCCGCCATCTTCACCAGGGCGGCGATCAGGTGCTGCTCAAGATTGTCGGCAAACTCGTCCATGGTCCGGGCCATCCCCCCGATCTCGTCCTTGCGGCTCATCCGCAGCCGCTGGCCGATATGCCCCTTGCCCAACTCGGACAGCATGCCAGCCGCAGCCTGCAGTGGGCCAGCCAGGCTGTTGGCCAGTAAAACTCCGAAGATCACCGCGATCACTACCCCAAGCACCACAGCGGCAGACGAGAGCCGGATGCTCCGCCTCGCAGTCTGCTCTCCATCCTCAACCGCCTGGTCGGAAAGCTTCAGGTTGATGGCGATCACCTCCTGCAAGGCCGCGAACATCTCCTGGGATGCCTTGCGCTCGCTGTTCAATCCAATCTCGATCGCCTCATCCATGCCCGCCACGTCACCGGCCATGTATCTTGAGAAAGCGGCGTGGAACCGTTCCGACTCCTGGCGCCATGCTTTTTCACTCTCAAGATACCGGTTGAAGAGTCGCGCCTCTTCCGGATCTTTGGGCAGAGGCTCATACAGGGCGTAGCCATCTTGATAGCGAGCCCAGTACTTCTTGATGCTGTCCAACTGCTCTTGGCGCTGTTCCGGCGAGATCATCCGGGCGGCGAGCAGCGTACGGGAGGCGGCCTTCACATTGGTCAGCCCGTCCCGCATCAGCGCCAGACCACGCACGGCGGGAAGCTTTTCCTTGCCGACCTCAACCAGATGCGCATCCACCTCCCTGATGCCGTAAAAACCCATCCCACCCACGACCGCGCAAATCCCTGCAACCAGCATAAAGGCGACAAGCAGCTTCTTAAACATCCGCATATTGTTGAATAATTCCATTATACCGTTCCTCCTGGGCCAAGGACCGAGTCTTTTCCGCCTCTTCCTTCTCCTCACAAAAAATTGTATATGAAATACAAAAGAAAAAATAATTTTTTATACAAAAAAAAAGCATCCCCCTGGAACACAAGGATAAACGACGAGCCGCGTCCCCCAATGAGCTCCTCCCCCCCTTTCCCCATCCTCCCAGCAGTTGTGGTTCTCGCAGCCCTCATCGCGCCTTCCCCATGCCTGGCTGCGGAAAGTAGCTTTGGCGCACGACTTTTTTCCGAACCGGGCCTTGCCGGCAGCACCAACGGCAAAAGCTGCCTCACCTGTCACGAGGGGGGGCGTGATCTCTCCCCAGCCACCCTTGCCCGCCAGGAGTACACGGTGATGGGCAACCGGGTGCAGAGCCTTGCCGAGGCGGTGAACTTCTGTATCGAGGTAACCTTGCGGGGAGAGGCGCTTGCGGAAACAAGCGCGGAGATGAAGGACCTGCTCGCCTACCTGCGGGTCTTCATCGCGGAGCAGGAAGAACGGGCAAAGCCCGGCAGGGACGAGGGACGACTCTAGGGGGATCGGCGGACACGCTGGGGGGGCGAAGCGCTAGACAAAAAAAGGGTTTTCGGTTTCCCGAAAACCCTTGAATGCTTCATTGGCGGAGTGGACGGGGCTCGAACCCGCGACCCCCGGCGTGACAGGCCGGTATTCTAACCAACTGAACTACCACTCCCCTCTTTGGTGGGTGAAACAGGGATCGAACCTGTGACCCTCGGCTTGTAAGGCCGATGCTCTCCCAGCTGAGCTATTCACCCCAACGAAGTTTTGCTTTTATACCCGCGCGCCCTTGCCGCGTCAAGAAAAAACTTCCTGAGCCAGGGGAAAAGCCGCCGGGGTCCGGGCCGCTTCAGTGGGCCACGCTGCTCTGCTGCGAGAGCGCTCCGGCCAGCACCTCGCCCAGGGGAACCTCCCGGAAGAGCGGTTCGCCCTCCCTGAGCACCAGGGCCTTCTCCAGCACCTGATCCACATGCTCCACCAGCTCCACCTTGATATCCTTGAGCACCTTGGCCGGAATCTCGGCGAGATCCCGCTCGTTCTCCTTGGGAACCAGCACCAGCTTGATGTTGCCCCGCCGGGCGGCCAGCAGCTTCTCGGTGAGCCCCCCGATGGGCAGCACCCGCCCACGCAGGGTGATCTCGCCGGTCATGGCGATGTCGCGGCGCACCGGCAGCTGGAGCAGGGCGGAAACCATGGAGGTGGCCATGGTGATGCCCGCCGAAGGGCCGTCCTTGGGAATGGCGCCCTCGGGCACGTGGATGTGGATGTCGAGCTTCTGGTAGAAGTCCGGCGGCAGCCCCAGGGCCAGCGCCCGGGTGCGCACGTAGCTGAGCGCCGCCTGGGCCGACTCCTGCATGACATCGCCCAGCTTGCCTGTGACGGTAAGCTTGCCCTTGCCCGGCATCAGCGCGGTTTCGATCTGCAGGAGCTCGCCGCCCACCTCGGTCCAGGCCAGGCCGGTGGTCAGCCCGATCCGGTCCTTCTCCTCGGCCAGCCCGAACCGGTGGCGCGGCTTGCCCAGGTAGGCCGCGATGGCGGCCTCGTTGACCCGGTACTTCTTCTTGTGCTTCCGCTTCTGGCGATCCCGGGCCACCTTGCGGCAGATGGAGGCGATGTCCCGCTCCAGGTTGCGCACCCCCGCCTCCCGGGTGTAGCGCCGGATGATCTCCAGCACCGCCCCATTGGTGAAGGCGATGTCGCCCTCGTCGAAGCCGTTGGCGCCAAGCTGCTTGGGGGCCAGGAACTGCTGGGCGATGTGGAGCTTGTCCTCCTCGGTGTAGCCGTTGAGCTTGATCACCTCCATGCGGTCCTGGAGCGGCGCCGGGATGGCGTGGAGGTTGTTGGCCGTGGTCACGAAGAAGACCCCGGAGAGGTCGTAGTCCAGATCCAGGTAGTGGTCGTTGAAGGTGCTGTTCTGCTCGGGATCGAGCACCTCCAGCAGGGCAGCGGAGGGGTCGCCCCGGAAGTCCATGCTCATCTTGTCCACCTCGTCGAGGCAGATCACCGGATTGACCACCTTGGCCTTCTGCATGGACTGGATGATCTTGCCAGGCATGGCGCCGATGTAGGTGCGGCGGTGGCCGCGGATCTCCGCCTCGTCGCGTACCCCGCCCAGGGAGAGGCGCACGAACTTGCGGCCCATGGCACGGGCGATGGACTTGCAGAGCGAGGTCTTGCCCACCCCAGGAGGACCGACCAGACAGAGGATCGGGCCCTTGATCCGCTCCACCTGCGCCTGGACGGCCAGGTACTCCAGGATGCGCTCCTTGGGCTTCATCAGGCCGTAATGATCCTCTTCCATGATCTTCTCGGCGGCGGCGATGTCGATGCCCTCCTCGGTCTTTTCCTCCCAGGGCAGCCCGAGGATGCAGTCGATGTAGTTGCGCACCACCGTGGCCTCGGCGGACATGGCCGGCATCTGCTTGAGCTTCTTGAGCTCCTGCTCCAGCTTGGCGCGGGCGGCCTCGGGAAGCTTCTTCTCCTCCACCGCCTTGGTGAGCTGGTCCAGATCGGAGGTGCCGTCCTCGGCGGTTCCCATCTCCTTCTGGCAGGCGCGGATCTGCTCGGCCAGGTAGTAGTCCCGCTGATTCTTGTCCATCTTCTTCTTGACCCGGCCCCGGATGGTTTCCTCCAGGCCGGCGATCTCGATCTCGCGATGGATGAGCGAAAGCACCTTGTCCAGCCGCGCCACCACCGAGAAGGCGGCAAGCAGTTCCTGCTTCTCCGGCACCGGCAGGGCCAGATGCGAGGCGAGCACGTCGACGAAGCGGGCCGGGCTCTCCACCCGGCTCAAGGACTTCACCACCTCGGCGGGCACCTTCTTGCTGACCTTGATGTACTCCTTGAGGCTCAACTGGATCTCGCGCAGGTAGGCCATGGCCTCCGGGCCGACCCCATCCTGCTCCGGCTCCTCGTCAAGCTCCACCACCAGATACTCCTCGCCGGGCAGGTAGCGGACGATCCTGGCTCGCCTGCGTCCCTCCACCAACGCCTTGATGGTGCCGTCCGGCAACCGGAGCAGCTGCATCACCGCCGCGATGGTGCCGACCCGATGCACGCCCTCCTCGGAGGGCTCGTCCTCCTCGGCGTCGAGCTGGGTGGCCAGGAAGATCTCGGAGCGGGTGGCCATGGCCTCTTCCAGCGCCTTGATGGAGCGTTCCCGGCCAACCACCAGGGGGGCGACCATGAACGGAAAGACCACGATGTCCCGCAAGGGCATCATGGGATAGGTCCTGGTCTCGACGTGCTCGGTCTCGGTCATGGTGTTCGGTGTCCTTGGCTTGATGGAATCACATGCTCCGGCAGCAGGATCAGGCGCTCTTCTTGGTTTCTTCGCCGTTGTCGTAGAGCACCACCGGATAGTCGCCGTTCAGGATGACCTGCTCGCTGATCACGCACTCGCGGGCGTTCTCCTTGGAGGGCAGCTCGTACATGATGTCGAGCATGGCCTGCTCCATCACCGTCCGCAGGCCGCGCGCCCCTGACTTGCGCTTGATCGCCTCGTGGGCGATGGCCTTGAGCGCCCCTTCGGTGAAGCGCAGCCGGATGCTGTCGAAATCGAAGAGCCGCTCGTACTGCCTGGTGAGCGCGTTCTTGGGCTCGCGCAGTACCCGGACCAGATCCTCCTCGTCCAGCTCCTCCATGGTGGCCACCACCGGCAGACGCCCCACCAGCTCGGGGATGAGGCCAAACCGGAGCAGATCCTCGGCCTGCACCTGGGCGAGCACCTCGCCCATCTTCTTCTTGGTCTTGCCCACCACCTTGGCGCCGAAGCCCATGGACTTGGTGCCGGTGCGCTGCTTGATCACCCCGTCCAGGCCGACGAAGGCGCCGCCGCAGATGAAGAGGATGTTGGTGGTGTCGATGCGGATGTACTCCTGCTGCGGGTGCTTGCGCCCCCCCTTGGGCGGGACGCTGGCCACCGTGCCCTCGATGATCTTGAGCAGGGCCTGCTGCACGCCCTCGCCGGAGACATCCCGGGTGATGGAGGCGCTGTCGGACTTGCGGGCGATCTTGTCGATCTCGTCGATATAGATGATCCCCCGGCTGGCCCGCTGGATGTCGTGATCCGCGGCGGCCAGCAGGTTGACCAGGATGTTCTCCACGTCCTCGCCCACGTAGCCCGCCTCGGTGAGGGTGGTGGCATCGGCCATGGCAAAGGGCACGTTGAGGATCCTGGCCAGGGTCTGGGCGAGCAGGGTCTTGCCGCTGCCGGTGGGGCCGACCAGGAGGATGTTGCTCTTCTGCAGCTCCACGTCGTTCTTGTCACCGCGCAGCTGCGCCTCGATGCGCTTGTAGTGGTTGTGCACCGCCACCGCCAGCACCTTCTTGGCCTTGTCCTGACCGATGACGTATTCGTCGAGGTAGTCCTTGATGTCCCGCGGCTTGAGGGTGCCGACCCCGGTGTGCGCCTCCAGCTCCTGGAGCCGGTCCTCGCTGACGATCTCGTTGCAGAGGTCGATGCACTCGTTGCAGATGTAGACCGTCGGCCCGGCGATCAGCTTCTTGACCTCATCCTGTCCCTTGCCGCAGAACGAACAGGCAATCTCCACCTCGCCATCCTGGTTCTTGGCCATGATTACGCCTCCTCCTGGTGAGTGCCCCGCTGGTGCAGCACCTTGTCGATGACCCCGTACTCCTTGGCTTCCTCGCCACCCATGAAGTAATCGCGCTCGGTGTCGTTCTGGATCTTCTTGAGCTTCTGGCCGGTGTGCTCCGCCAGGATGGTGTTCAGGGAGTGGCGCATCCTGAGAATCTCCTTGGCGTGGATGTCGATGTCCGTTGCCTGGCCCTGAAAGCCGCCCATGGGCTGATGGATCATGATGCGGGAGTTGGGCAGGGCGTAACGCTTGCCCTTGGTGCCCGCCGCCAGCAACACCGCGCCCATGCTGGCCGCCTGCCCCATGCAGAGGGTGGCGATGTCGCACTTGACATACTGCATGGTGTCGTAGATGGCCAACCCGGCGGTAACCACGCCACCAGGCGAGTTGATGTAGAAGGTGATGTCCTTGTCCGGATCCTCCGCCTCCAGGAAGAGGATCTGGGCGATGATGCTGTTGGCCACGTCATCGTTGACCCCGGAGCCCAGGAAGATGATGCGTTCCTTGAGCAGACGGGAATAGATATCATAGGCCCGCTCGCCGCGCGGACTCTGTTCGACCACCATGGGGACGAGATTCATCGGCTGTGCTCCTTAGGGTTGCGATTGTGCCGTATCCGGGGCCTGGGCGTTTATGCCGCCGGCACTGTCTTGATGGTGGCCGCGTCGATCAGGAAGGTGACGATCTTCTCGTTGAGCAGCTCGGCCATGAAGGGGAGCAGGTCGTCGCGGCTGGCGAAGTAACGCTTCACCTCGCTGACCGGCATCTGGTACTGCTCGCCGATCCGGGCAAAACCACGGTCGATGTCCTCGTTTTCGAGCTTGAGCTCCTCCTTCTCCGCCACCTTCTTGAGGATGAAATCTCCCTTCACCCGCGCCTCGGCGGCACTCGTGTACTGCTCCACCAGCTTGTCGCGGTTCAGGCCCGCGGAGGCAAGGCTCATGCCCTGCTGCTGGAGGTTGTCCTCCAGCTCCTTGATCATGGCGTTGACCTCGTAGGCCACCAGCCGGGGCGGCACCTCGAAGTCGTGCTTCTCGATGAGCGCCTTCATCACCCGGTCGGTGAGATCGCCCCGGCGAGCCTCTTCCTTGGCCTTCAGCTTGCGGGCGCGGATATGGGCCTTGAGGTCGTCCAGGGTCTTGAACTCATCGCCCACTTCCTTGGCGAATTCGTCGTTCAGTTCGGGCAGCACCCGCTCCTTGACCTCTTTGACGTGGATCTGGAACTCCACCTTCTTGCCCGCCAGGATGGGGTTGCTGAAGCCCTCCGGGAAGGTGATCTCCTGGGAGGCGTTGTCGCCCTTCCTGAGCCCCACCAGCTTCTCCTCGAACTCCTTGCCGTACTGGCCGGCGCCGACATCGATGGAGTAGTTCTCGCCAGCCACCTGCTTCATGGCGTTGCCGTTGTGGAAGCCCTGGAAATCGACGATGGCCAGGTCGCCCTCCACGATGGCCCGGTCCTCCACCCCACGCAGCGGCGCGATGCCACGGCGCATGGAATCAAGCTCGGCGTCGATCTCCTCGTCGGAAACCACCAGCTCCGGCAGCTCCACCTCGACCCCCTTGTAGTCGGCAAGCTCGAAGCTCGGCCGCACGTCGACCTCGGCCTCGTAGGTGAAGCCGCCGTCCTCGGAAAAGTCGTGCTTGCGGATGTCGGGATGGACCACCGCATCGATCTTGCTCTTCTCCAGGGCGTCGAAGTAGGTCTCCTGGATCAGCTTATCGGCAACCTCGTGCTGCACCTGCGCGCCATAATTCTGCTCAAGGACCTTGCGCGGGACCTTGCCCTTGCGGAAGCCCTTGAGGGAAACCTCGTTGTTGAGCTTGCGGTAGGCGACGTCCAGAGCCTCGGCCACCTGGGCCTGCGGCACGACGATGGTCATCTTGCGGGTAAGCGAACTGACTTCTTCCACGTTGATCTGCATGCAATACCTTCCTTAAAGATGCAAAATGGTTACAAAGCCGACCGGCGACCGGATAACGAGCCTGGCGGGCCGCATGGCCGGGATGTCGGGATCCTCGAACAGCTGGTGCGAGAGGGGGGACTCGAACCCCCACACACAAGGCGCCAGATCCTAAGTCTGGTGCGTCTACCAATTCCGCCACTCTCGCTTGAATCTTGAAAAGTAATCAACTTTCAAGAGACAGTCAAGGAAGATGGTCTGGAAACCAGGGAAAGGGCGGCGACCACTCAACACAAAATCAATCAGATAGAGGCCGCCATCCGTTGCCCGCCCGAGGTTTTCCATGGCCGCCGCCGCTCGACCATGATAAAACAGGGCACGTTGTCGATCCGCCAACCCAAGCCACGGCCAGCCATGCCCGACACCCCCTTGCAAATCCTGCGCGACATCTTCGGCTACCACGCCTTCCGGCCCGGCCAGCGGGAGATCATCGACGATCTCATCCACGGCGAGGACGCCTTCGTGCTGATGCCCACCGGCGGCGGCAAGTCGCTCTGCTACCAGATCCCGGCCCTGTGTCGGCCGGGGGTGGGCATCGTGGTCTCGCCCTTGATCTCGCTCATGAAGGATCAGGTGGACGCCCTCGTTGCCTGCGGGGTCAAGGCGGCCTTCTACAACTCCTCCCTGGGCAGCGCCGAGGCGAAAATGGTGCTGGCCAGGCTGCACCAGGGCGACCTTGATCTGCTCTACATCGCGCCGGAACGGCTGATGCACGAGTCGTTCATCGAGCGGCTGGCCGAAATCCCCATCGCCCTTTTCGCCGTCGACGAGGCGCACTGCATCTCCCAGTGGGGCCACGATTTCCGACCCGAGTACTGCAAGCTGGGGCAGCTGCGCCACCACTTCCCCGCCGTGCCGACAATCGCGCTGACCGCCACGGCCGAACCGCACACCCGACGGGACATCCTGGAACGGCTGGGACTCGGCTCGGCCAGACGCCACATCTTTAGCTTTGACCGTCCCAATATCCGCTACACGGTGCTGAGCAAGCAGAAACCAGCCGCCCAGCTCATGGCCATCCTCTCCGAGCACCGCGACAAGGCGGGGATCGTCTACTGCCTGAGCCGGAAGCGGGTGGAGGCGGTGACCGCCCAGCTGACCGAGGCGGGCTTTGCCGCGGCCGCCTATCACGCTGGTCTCCCCGCCAAGACCCGCCAGCAGGTGCAAGACGGTTTCTTGCGGGACGACCTCCAGATCATCGTGGCCACGGTGGCCTTCGGCATGGGGATCGACAAATCGAACATCCGCTACGTGGTCCATCACGACATCCCCAAGAACATCGAGGGTTACTATCAGGAAACCGGCCGCGCTGGCCGGGACGGATTGCCCTCCGAGGCGGTGCTGCTTTTGGGCTACGGCGACGTGGCCCTGGCCCGGGGGCTGATCGAAAAGAGCGACAATCCGGAGCAGCGGCGGATCGAGGCGCACAAGCTCAATGCCATGGTGGGGTTCGCCGAGGCCCTCAGCTGCCGCCGCCGGGTGCTCCTGGGCTACTTCGGCGAGCAGATGGAGGGGGATTGCGGCAATTGCGACATCTGCCTCAACCCGCCGGAGTTGATCGACGTCACCGAGGACAGCCGCAAGGCGCTTTCCTGCGTCTATCGGGTGGGGCAGCGGTTCGGGGTGATGCATGTCATCGAGGTGCTGCGCGGCTCCCGTCGGGAGCGGCTCCTGAAACTTGGCCACGACCGGCTTTCCACCTACGGCATCGGCGCGGACAAGAACGAGGAATACTGGAGCGCCCTCTTGCGCCATCTGGTGCAACAGGGGTATCTGAGCCAGGACGTGGGCGACTTTTCGGTGCTCAAGCTGACGCCCTCGGCCCAGCCATTGCTGCGCGGGGAAATCACTCTGGCCATGGCGCCGCCCAGGCCGAAAAGCACCCCCACCGCCAAGGCGGGACGAAAAAAGGCCGGCGAACTTGCCTATGACCCGGCGCTGTTCGACCGGCTGCGGGCCTTGCGCAAACAACTGGCCGACGAGACCGGGGTGCCGCCCTTCGTGGTCTTCAGCGACACGGCGCTCGCCGAGATGGCGGCGTACCGCCCCCGCGACGAGCAGGCCCTTCTTGCCATCCATGGCGTAGGCAGCCACAAGCTTGCCCGCTACGGGACGGCCTTCCTCACCGAAATCAAGGAATATTGCACAACCGAAAAATGAAGCACCCCCCTTCGCGCATGGGCCTCACCCCCCGAAAGCCATTGACTTTTCGCCCTATTATTGATAGCTAGGAGGGGCCGGAGCCCACGGCTCCCCCAGACGATCACCCACAAAAATCCGCAAGGATATCAAAATTATGACCACTCCGACCTTCCAGGCCAACGGCCTGGCCACCCTGATCGGCAGCCTGCCGGTGGCAAGCCACCAGGAGGGGCTCAAGCTTGTGCTCGACCACATCCCGGACGTGCCCCTGTGGCCGCAACTGCCCGGGAGCCAGGCCGAGGGGATGCTCAACCAGTTCGCCCAAGGCATGCCCGGTTTCGTGGAGGAGCCGGAGCGCACCTACTTCA
The DNA here is from genome assembly GCA_049323635.1 of Thermodesulfobacteriota bacterium. GTDB lineage: Bacteria > Desulfobacterota > Desulfobulbia > Desulfobulbales > Desulfurivibrionaceae > JBMONS01. The sequence goes on along the minus strand of JBMONS010000018.1, from coordinate 93,847 downwards.
CCACCCAGGGCGCCGACTTCGAGGCCAGCCAACTCGCCTACTTCGAGCAGTATCTGGCCGCGCTGGAAGACCCGACCCTGCTCAATGACTCGCCTTTTGCCGTGAGCCGCGAACGGGCCGGCGGCCTCTACGCCCTGCGGGAGACCGTGGCCGGCCGGCACATGGCGGCGGTCAAGGGCCAGATGACCGGGCCGTTCACCCTGCTCACCGGGCTGCACGACCAGGAAGGCCGGGCTGCCTACTTCGACCCGGCCATCCGCGAGCTGGCCGTCAAGGGCCTTGCCATGAAGGCGGCCTGGCAGACCCGTTTCCTCGGGGAACTCGGCGTGCCGGTCATCGTGTTTGTCGACGAACCGGCCCTGGCTGGCCTGGGCTCCTCCGCCTTCATCACCGTGTCGCTCGATGAAATCGGCCAGGATCTCGACGAGGTCATGGCCGGCATCCAGGGCCACGGGGGGCTCGCCGGTGTGCATGTCTGCGCCAACACCGACTGGGAGTTCCTGCTTGGCACCAGCCTGGACATCGTCAGCTTCGACGCCTACTCCTTCTTCGACAAGCTCGCCGCCTGCCGCGACACCGTGCACCGCTTCCTGGACCGGGGCGGCATCATCGCCTGGGGCCTGATTCCCACCGGCAGCCGCGAGGCCATCGAGCAGGAGAGCGCCGAATCGCTGCTGGCCAAATGGGAGGCGCAGGCGGACCAGCTGATCGGGCCGGGCCGCGACCGGGCCTCCCTGCTGCGTCAGACCCTGATCACCCCGAGCTGCGGCACCGGCTCGCTGTCACTGCCCCACGCCATGAAGGTGCTCAGTCTCACCCGCGACCTCTCCCAGTTGCTCAGGGAGAAGTATTTGTAGGCATACCCCATGCGCACCAGGGGCCAATCCCCGCTGCCGCGGCGGTATTGCATGCCGCCCGCGCGAAACAGGCAAGAAGCGGCAAAAAACTCGGAGGCGGGCAGAACGCCCGCCGCATTCTTTTACTCCCGGCAACACTGCCGGCCATGAGCGGAAACAGGGCGTTGCCCTCTCCGCGCAGCCACACGGAACCACACCATGGAAGATCTGAATCAAGTCCTCAAGCAGCGCCGCCAAAAAGCGCAGGAGCTGGCCGACCTCGGCGTCAACCTCTACGCCAACGACTTCACCCCCCAGCACCGCATCAGCGATATCCTCAATGCCAACAGCAACCCGGACCTCGCCCCGGAAGAGGGGATCAAGTCGGTGGCCGGCCGGATCATGGCGCTGCGCAAGTTCGGCAAGGCCTCCTTCCTGCACATCCAGGACGAGAGCGGCCGCATCCAGATCTACGTCAAGCGGGACGCGGTGGGGGAAGAAGCCTACGCCATCTTCAAGAAGTTCGACATGGGCGACATCGCCGGCTTCACCGGCACCCTGTTCCGCACCCAGACCGGCGAGTTGACCATCGAGGCGGCTTCGATCAAGCCGGTCACCAAGTCGCTCCGGCCGCTGCCCGAGAAGTTCCACGGTCTCACCGACGTGGAGACCCGCTACCGGCAGCGCTACGTCGATCTGATCATGAACCCGGAGGTGCGCGACACCTTTAAAAAACGGGTGGAGGTGATCCGGCTGATCCGCGAGTTTCTGACCAACCGTGGCTTCATGGAGGTGGAGACCCCGATGATGCAGGCCATCGCCGGTGGCGCCACGGCCAAGCCCTTCAAGACCCACCATAACGCGCTCGGCATCGACCTCTATCTCCGGATCGCGCCGGAGCTCTACCTCAAGCGGTTGCTGGTGGGCGGCTTCGAACGGGTCTTCGAGATCAACCGCAACTTCCGGAACGAGGGCCTCTCCACCCGCCACAACCCCGAGTTCACCATGCTGGAGTTCTACCAATCCTACGCCACCTTCCACGACATGATGGATCTCACCGAGGAGATGCTCTCCTACGTGGCCGCCGAGGTAACCGGTTCCATGGTGGTCACCTACCAGGGCCAGGAGGTGGACCTCTCGCCGCCGTGGAAGCGCTACACCATGGACGAGGCCTTGATCGAGGTGGCCGGGATATCCAAAGACATCCTGGCCGACCCGGCCCGCACCCGCCAGCTCGCCAAGGACAAGGGCATCGAGCTCGACGCCTCGGCCGGCCACGGCAAGGCCAAGACCGAGCTCTTCGAGCTCTTGGTGGAGGAGAAGCTCATCAACCCCACCTTCATCACCCACTACCCCACCGAGGTGTCGCCGCTGGCGCGGCGCAACGAGCAGAACCCGGAGGTGACCGACCGCTTCGAGCTCTTCGCGGTGGGCCGCGAGATGGCCAACGCCTTCAGCGAGCTCAACGACCCCATCGACCAGCGCCAGCGGTTGCAGAAGCAAATCGACGAGCGCGGCGATGACGAGGAGATCTTCCCGGAGCTCGACGACGATTTCGTGCGCGCCCTGGAGTATGGCATGCCGCCGGCCGCCGGCGAGGGCATCGGCATCGACCGGCTGGTGATGCTCCTGACCGACTCGCCCTCCATCCGGGACGTCATCCTCTTCCCGCATCTCAGGCCGGAGCGGAAGTAAGCCGTTATGAACTTTGAATGGTTCGTCTGCCTGCGCTACCTCAAGGCCAAGCGCAGGCAGGGCTTCATCTCGCTCATCTCGCTCATCTCCATCGCCGGGGTCATGGTGGGGGTGATGGCCCTCATCGTGGTGCTGGCGGTAATGACCGGCTTCACCTCGGAGTTCCGCGACAAGATTCTCGGCATCAACTCCCACGTGGTGGTGCAGCGTTTCGGCGATACCATGCCCGACCACAAGAAGCTTTCCGAGATCGTCCGCGCCATGGACGGGGTGACCGGGGTAACCCCCTACCTGTACACCCAGGCGATGATCACCAGCGGCGAGGGCGGCTCCGGCGCGGTGCTGCGGGGGATCGACCCGGAGAGCGCCGGCAGCGTCCTGAACCTCGACCGCCACCTCAAGCAGGGCTCTCTTGCAGACCTCACCTCTGAGGCCGAGTCGGCTCAAGCCAACCTGCCCAACATCATCCTGGGCAAGGAACTGGCCAGCCAGCTCCACGTGGGTCTGCATGACCGGGTGCGGCTGATCTCCGCCTCCGGGCCCCTCACCCCCATGGGGATATTGCCCAGGGTGACCACCTGCCGGGTTTCCGGCATCTTCGATACCGGCATGTATGAGTATGACTCCGGCATGGCCTACGTTTCCCTGGCCACCGCCCAGCGCTTCCTGGAGCTCCCCGGCCAGGTGCATGGCCTGGAGGTGAAAACCCGCGACCTCAACCAGGCGGACCGCATCGCCGCGGCCATCGTCGACCGGCTCGGTCCGGACTTCATGGCCAAGGACTGGATGCGGATGAACCGCAACATCTTCTCCGCCCTGCGCCTTGAGAAGACGGCGCTCTCGGTGATCATGGCCCTGGTGGTGATGGTGGCGGCCTTCAACATCGTCAGCACCCTGATCATGGTGGTGATGGAGAAGACCAAGGACATCGCCATCTTGAAATCCATGGGCGCCACCAACCGCTCCATCATGCGGATCTTCATCTACGAGGGGCTGGTGATCGGCCTGACCGGCACGATTCTTGGGGTGCTCGGCGGCCTGGGGCTTTGCGAGATCCTCGGCCGCTACCGCTTCATCAAGCTGCCCGAGGTCTACCCGGTCTCCACCCTGCCGGTGCTGGTCCTCTGGTCGGACGTGGCCCTGATCGCCTGCGCGGCGGTGGTGATCACCTTCGCCGCCACCCTCTATCCCTCCTGGCAGGCGGCCAAGATAGACCCGGTGGTGGCGCTGCGCTATGAGTGATCCCGCCATGAACACCTCGGTTTTCGAGGCACGGGGCCTCCGCAAGGAGTACCACACCCTGGCCACCATCCCGGTGCTCGCCGGGGTGGACCTCTCCCTCCAGGCTGGCCAGATGATCGCCATCGTCGGCGCCTCCGGCACCGGCAAGACCACCCTGCTCCACATCCTCGGCACCCTGGACCGTCCCTCCAGCGGCGAACTCCGGTACAACGGCGAGGATGTATTTCTGAAGAGCGACCACGACCTCTCCCTGTTCCGCAACCGGGTGATCGGCTTCGTCTTCCAGTTCCATCACCTGCTCCCCGAGTTCAACGCCATCGAAAACGTCATGCTTCCCGGCCTTATCGCCGGGCGTCCCAGAAAGGAACTGAGCCAGCGGGGCGAATATCTCCTTGAACGGGTGGGGATCCGCAACCGCGCCAGCCACAAGGTGGGGGAGCTTTCCGGCGGCGAGCAGCAGCGGGTGGCACTGGCCCGCGCCCTGGTGATGGAGCCGGCGGTGCTCTTGGCCGACGAGCCCACCGGCAACCTGGACCCGCGCACCGGCGGCCGCATCTTCGACCTGATCCGCGAGCTGAGCGAGACCATGGCCCTGGCCACGGTGATGGTGACCCACAACCTGGAACTGGCCGGCCGCATGGATCGCTGCCTCACCCTGCGCGACGGCCAATTGCACGAGCTGGCCCCAACCTCCCCAACCCAGGCCGCGCCATGAAGAACGCCTGCCTCGCCCTCTGCTGCCTCCTGCTCGCCCTGCTTGCCGGTTGCGAGAACACCGACCTCCAGATGGCCACCCAGGCCGGGATGGACGCGGTCAAGGCCGCCACCCTCACCGACGAGGCGGTCCGCTCCCTGGCCCTGGAGTCGGCCCGCCATGCCGACACGAAGCACCGCGTGGCGCCGCCGGAGAACCGCCAGAGCGCCCGGCTCCGCCGCCTGGTCGGCGAACGGCTGGAACAGGACGGCCTTGCCTTCAACTTCAAGGTCTACCTGGCCGACGAGGTCAACGCCTTTGCCATGGCGGATGGCTCCATCCGGGTCTACAGCGGCCTGATGGAGATGCTGGACGACAACGAGCTGCGCTTTGTGATCGGTCACGAGATGGGGCATGTGGCCAGGCAGCACACCCGCAAGCAGATGCAGCTCGCCTATGCCGCCGAGGCGGTGCGCAAAGGGGTCGCCTCCCAGTACAGCCTGGCTGGCGACCTGGCCCAGTCGGTACTGGGCGATCTGGTCACCCGGCTCACCTCCGCCCAGTTCTCGCAGCTGGAGGAAAAGGAGGCGGACGACCACGGCCTGGCCTTTCTCAAGCAGCAAGGCCTGCCGCCGCTGGCGGCGGTGTCGGCGCTCAGGAAACTCGCCACCCTGGGCGGCGACCACACCTTCCTCTCCAGCCATCCCGCGCCGGACAAACGGGCCGACCGCCTGGAGCTGCAGATCCAGGGCAAGGCGCTGCCCATCGAGGAGCAGCAGGAGGGGATCCTCGTTCAAATTGGCGAACTGCTGGAAGGCCTGCTGGCCCTGCTTCCCCAGCCGCTGCGCGACCTGATCCCCTTTCCCTCCGGTGGGGGCTGAACCGGCCCCTCCCGGCCTCGCCACGGTCATCAAAGATTCTTGACAGCGGTGGCAATGCCTGCTAAGTGAGTACGGATTATGGATAGCATGGCCGCCATCCCAGCATCACTCCCCGGCGGCTCCCGGCCCCTTCATCCTTGCAAGCCGAGCCTATGAACGCACATACTCCTCCCGCCCGCGCCGTCCTGCCCGTTCTGCTGAAAACCCTCGTCGTGCTGTTGCTGCTGCTCACCGGCCAGGCCCTGCCGCTGGCGGCCCTGCGCGCCATGGCCGCCGATGGCCAGGCCAACACGGTGGTGTTGCCGCCCAAGATCAACGCGCCGGAAAAACAGGAACAACTGCGCACCCTCTGCGATCAGGCATTCAGCGAGGTGCTGGCCGCCAAGGGGATCACCCTGATGCCCCGCGATGAGGTCCAAAAAAGGCTGGGATACGAGAGCTGGCCCCCCCGCCGGGAGGCGATGACCAGCCTGGCGCTGGCCCCCTCTACCGCCTACGTGGCCACCGGCAGCATCACCCGGCTGGGCGAGCAGATCAGCCTGGACTTCGTGGTCATGGACGCGCTGGGCGGCACCGCCCCCAAGCACCTCTACCAGACCAGCAGCTCCGAGGCCGACCTCAAGCGGGCGGTCAACCAGCTGGCCAACGACATCCTCGGCCACACCGGCCAGCTGCACCTGATCCGTACGGTCGCCATCACCGGCAACAAGCGCACCGACTCGGGCGCCATCCTCCGCCACGTGAAAAGCCAGGCCGGCGACCGATTCGCCCCTGAACTGCTGCGGGAAGACATCAAGGCCATCTTCCAGATGGGCTACTTCGACGACGTGCAGATCCTGGTGGAGGATGCGGGCAAGGGCAAGGAGGTTACCTTCCAGGTGACCGAAAAGGCGGTGATCGGCCAGGTGCTCTTCGACGGCGAGAGCGAGATCGAGGAGCAGGAGATCAAAGAGGTCGTCAGCGTCTCGCCCAACACCATCATCAACACCAAGGAAGTGCAGAACTCGGTGGAGAACATCCGCAAGCTCTACAAGGACAAGGGCTTCTACCAGACCACCGTCAACGCCAAGCTGAGCTACAGCGAGAGCGACAAGGTCAACGTCACCTTCGCCATCAGCGAGGGCGTCAAGGCCTACATCCGCGGCATCCGCTTCACCGGCAACACCGCCTTCACCGAAAAAGAGCTGCGCAAGGAGATGACCACCTCGGAGAAGGGGCTCTTCTCCTGGTTCACCGAGTCCGGCAAGCTCAAACGCGACCTGCTGGAGCAGGACCGCTCCCGCATCGGCGCCCTGTACAACAACCATGGCTACATTGAGGTCAAGATCGGCGAGCCGGAGGTGACCAACGAGGGCGACAGCCTGTTCATCACCTTCGACATCGTCGAGGGTGACCGCTACAAGGTGGGGAACGTCGACATCAGCGGCGACCTGCTCGAGGAGAAGCAGGATCTCATGGCGATCGTCGAGCTGGGCAAGGAGGAGTACTTCAGCCGCAAGACCCTGCGCGAGGACATGATGCGCCTCACCGACCGCTATGCCGAGAAGGGCTACGCCTTCGCCGAGGTAGACCCGCGCATCCAGAAGAACGACGCGGACAAAAGGATGGATGTCACCCTGAATATCACCAAGGGCAACCTCATCCACATCAACCGCATCACCATCAAGGGCAACACCCGCACCCGTGACAAGGTGATCCGCCGCGAGATGCAGGTCAAGGAGGGCGACATCCTCGACGCCAGCGCGGTGCGCAAGAGCAGCGAGAAGCTGCAGCGCCTCGATTTCTTCGAGGAGGTGAACATCACCCCCGAACCGACCACCGAGGAAAACGTCATGGACGTGGTGGTGGACGTCAAGGAGAAGGCCACCGGCACCTTCAGCGTGGGCGCCGGCTACAGCTCGGTGGACGACCTGATCTTCATGGGCGAGATCAGCGAGCACAACTTCTTGGGCAAGGGCCAGCGGGTGGCACTGCAGGCCAACGTCAGCGGCCGGAGCAACCGCTACAACTTCAGCTTCACAGAACCGCGCCTCAACGACACCAAGCTGCTCTTCGGCTACGACATCTACAACTGGGCCCGCGAGTACGACGACTTCACCAAGGACTCCACCGGCGCTGCGGTGCGCTTCGCCTACCCGATCTGGAACAAATGGAACCTGGGCTGGGGCTACGGCCTCGACGACACCCAGCTCTCCGATGTCAAGGAGTACGCCTCCCAGATCATCAAGGACTCCATGGACATCGAAACCACCAGCTTCGTCAAGGTGGGCGTGACCAAGGACATGCGCGACAAGCTCAACGACCCCTCCAAGGGCTGGCTCACCACCTACACCATCAAGCATGCCGGCGGCCCGCTGGGCGGCGACAGCTCCTTCACCAAGTTCGAGGCAACCTCGGGCTGGTACTACCCCCTGCCCTGGAGCTCCACCTTCCACGTCAAGGGCGCCATCGGCTACGTCATGGAGAACGAGGACCGCAAACTGCCGGTCTTCGAGCGCTTCTTCCTGGGCGGCCTCAACACCATGCGCGGCTTCGACAGCGGCAAGATCAGCCCGCAGGATCCCATCACCAACGAGCGGATCGGCGGCGAGAAGATGTGGTACGGCAACGTGGAGTGGATCTTCCCCCTGGTCAAGGAGGCCGGCCTCAAGGGCGTGCTCTTCTTCGACGTCGGCAATGTCTACAAGGGAATCGACTACATAACCGCCAACAGCGACGAAAGCGACACCTGGGACTTCGGCGACCTGCGGTACAGCACCGGCCTCGGCGTCCGCTGGATGTCGCCCATGGGACCGCTCCGCCTGGAATGGGGCTACAACCTGGATCCCAAGGAAGACGAGAAACAGGGGGTCTGGGACTTCAGCATCGGCGGCTCCTTCTAAGCCCGGCCCATGCCCAGCATCCGGCCCCCCGCCCCCTCGATATTCCCATGAACCACACCCTGACGGCCCTCCTCGCGGAGGGCCGTTCCGTTAATATCACCGGCCTCCGGGGCAGCGCGGTCGCCCGCTCCCTTGCCCTCGCCACCGCCAGCCAGAGCGGCGCCTCCCTCTGCGTGGTACCCAGCGAGGCCAATGCCCTCCATCTCGCCCAGGACCTGGCCCTCTTCACCGACCTGCCGGTGCTGCACTTTCCCGGCGACGACATCCCCCCCTACGCCCCCCTCTCGCCGGACAGCCAGACCGTGGCCGACCGGCTGGCCGCCCTCTTCCATCTGCACGAGGCCAAAGCCCCCTGCATCGTGGTGGCGGCGGTGGAGGCGCTGCAACGGCGGCTGCTCCCCAGTGCGCTGCTGGACCGCCTGGCGGAACTGGTGATGCGGGGCGAGGACTCGCCGCCGGAACAACTCAGCGCCACGCTGGCCGCGGCCGGCTACGAGGCGGCAAGCCTGGTGCAATCCGCCGGCGAGTACAGCGTGCGCGGCGGCATCCTCGACGTCTTCCCGCCCGGCTTCGCCCTGCCGGTGCGCCTGGATTTCTTCGGCGACACGGTGGAGTCGATCCGCACCTTCGACCCCATCAGCCAGCGCTCAGTGGGTGAACTCGCCGAGGTGGTGCTCCTGCCGGCCAGCGACATCCTCTTCCCCCCCGACCAGGCCGGACTCAAGCGCCTGCTGGAACGCTTCCGCGCCATGGCCGAAGAGTATGGCTGGGACCACGATCAGGCCGACACCTGGGAGGAACGGCTTGCCAACCGCCAACGCTTCCCTGGCATCGAAGCCCTGCTCCCCCTCTTTGCGGAAAATCCAGTCACCCTGCTCGACTATCTCCCCCCAGCGAGCACGTGCTTCCTCGTCGCTCCCGACGAGATCGCCAAGAGCTGCGACCTCTGCCACGAACGGATCAAGGCCAACCACGCCGAGCTGACCGCCGCCGCCTCTGTCGCCCTGCCGCCGGAGCAGCTCTTCCTCGCCGGATCCGCGTTGCCGGAACGACTGGCGCAGCACCGACAGATCCGCTTTTACGACTTTCCCCATGCCGAGATGGCCCCCGGTGAAACCCTGGCCATCCCCTGCTCCGACCACACCCTGCTTCGCCAGCGACTGGCCCTGCGACGCCGCGACCACGCCACCTTTCCGGAACTGATCGCCCAGATCCAAGAATGGCTCGCGCCTGATGGCCGGGTGGCCATGGCCTGCCGCAGCCGACGCCACGCCGAACACATGGCCGAACTGCTCGGCCAGCACAATCTGCCGCTGCGGCTCGCCGAGGCGCCGTGTCCTGACGATGGCCCGCCGGCCGGCCAACTCTCCCTCTTTGACCAGCCGATCACCGCCGGGTTCGATCTGGTGGAAACCAGCGAACACTGGCTCTCCGAGAGCGAACTCTTCGGGGAACTCCGCCTGGGGGCGCGCCGCAAGAAGACCGCCGGCCGGAGCCGCCCGGCAGCCAGCTTCGAGGAACTCCAGCCCGGGGACGTCGTTGTCCACACGGCCCATGGCCTCGGGATCTTCGAAGGGATCGTCAACATGGAGATCGGTGGCATCGCCAACGACTTCTTCCAGCTCGCCTACCGGGACGGCGACCGTCTCTACGTGCCGGTGGACCAGCTCAAGGTGATCTCCAAGTACAAAGGGCTTTCCGACACCGAGCCCAAGCTGGACCGCCTGGGCGGCAAGGCGTGGCAGACCAAGCGGGACAAGGTGCGGGAAGAGGTGTGGCAGGTGGCCCAGGACCTGCTCGACCTCTACGCCCGGCGCTCGGTGGCGGAAGGCCTCGCCTTCTCGCCGCCGGACGAGATGTTCCACGAACTGGAGGAGTCCTTCCCCTACGATGAAACCCCTGGCCAGCTCAAGGCCATCAACGAGGTGCTCGACGACCTTACCTCGCCCCGGCCCATGGACCGCCTGGTCTGCGGCGACGTGGGCTACGGCAAGACCGAGGTGGCGGTACGCGCCGCCTTCAAGGTGATCGGCGACGGCGGCCAGGTGGCGATGCTGGTACCCACCACCGTGCTGGCCGAGCAGCACGCCGCCACCTTCCGGGAGCGGCTCGCCGGCTTCGCGGTTCGGGTGGAGAGCCTGACCCGCTTCCGGACCACCGCCGAGCAGAAGAAGATCGTCCAGGAGGTGGCCGCGGGCCGGGTGGATCTGGTCATCGGCACCCACCGGCTGCTCTCGGCCGACGTTGCCTTCAAACGGCTGGGGCTGCTCATCATCGACGAGGAGCACCGCTTCGGGGTGGCCCACAAGGAAAAACTCAAAAAGCTCAAAACCGGGGTGGATGTGCTCACCCTCACCGCCACCCCCATCCCCCGCACCCTCCAGCTCTCGCTGCTCAACATCCGCGACCTCTCGGTGATCAGCTCGCCGCCCGAGCACCGCCGGCCGGTGAAGACCTTCATCGCCAAGGACGACGACCTGGTGATCCGGGAGGCGATCCAGCGGGAGTTGCAGCGGGGCGGCCAGGTCTTCCTGGTGCACAACCGGGTACACTCCATCCACCAGATCGCCGGCCGGGTGCAGCGGCTGGCCCCCGAGGCGCGGCTGGCCGTAGCCCACGGCCAGATGCCACCCAAGGAGCTGGAGGAGATCATGGTCCGCTTTGTCCGGCGCGAGATCGACGTACTGATCTGCACCACCATCATCGAATCGGGTCTGGACATCCCCAACGCCAACACCATCATCATCACCCGGGCCGACCGCCATGGGCTGGCGGAGATCTACCAGCTCCGCGGCCGGGTGGGCCGCAGCCGCGAGCAGGCCTACGCCTACCTGCTGGTCCCGTCGTTGGACTCCCTCTCCCAGGACGCCCAACAGCGGCTGCGCGCCCTGATGGACTACAACGAGCTGGGAGGCGGCTTCAAGCTGGCTCTCAGCGACCTGCAGATCCGCGGCGGCGGCAACATCCTGGGGATCTCCCAGAGCGGCAACATCGCGGCGGTGGGCTACGACCTCTACCTGGAGCTGTTGCAACAGACGGTGCTGGAACTCAAGCACCAGGGAGGCGCGGCACGCAAGGAGCGGGATGTGCCGGAACCGGAGATCAGCCTGCGCATGTCGGCCTTCCTGCCGGCCAGCTTCATCCCCTCCACCGAACAGCGCTACATCGCCTATCGGCGCCTGACCAGCGCCGACAGCGAAGCAGAACTCGCCGACCTGCGCGATGAGTTCGAGGACCGGTACGGCAGACTTCCCCAGGAGGCGATCACCCTCTTCGATCTGCTCGCCCTCAAGACCCTGCTGCGCCGGTTGGCGGTGGTCAAGCTGGAGCAGGGGCCGACGACCTTGGTCTTCACCTTCCACGACAAGACGCCAGTGCGGCCGGAACGGCTCCTGGCCCTGCTGCAAAAACACCCCAAACAGCTGCGGCTCACCCCGGAATCCAAACTGGTGGTCAACACCAGCGGCCTGAACGGCCCGGAAGAGATTCTGGCCGGCGCACAAAACATCCTTGCCACATTGATGGAAGATGACATTTCGTAGCGACTGTGGTACAACCAACACGATTGCGGTGGATGTACCAGAAAAAAATAAATATTTTCAGGTTATTATGAGACTGCCCAACAAGAGTCCGCTCTCCCTTGCCATCCTGGCCGTCTTCTTCCTGCTGCTGACACCGCTGGCCAAGGCCGAGCTGGTCGATCGGGTGGTGGCCATCGTCAACGACGACGTCATCACCTTTTCCGATCTCAACCGGGAAGGGGCGCCGGTCTTTCGCCGCATCATGCAGCAGGCGCCGCCGGAGCAGATGGAACGCGCCCTGCTGCAGGCCCGCGAAGAGCTGCTCTCCACCCTGATCGACAAGCTGATCGTCGAGCAGCGGGCCAAAAAGCTGGGGATCTCTGTCAGCGACGCCGACGTCAACAACGCCCTCTCCCGATTGATCGCCCGGAACAACACCACCCCGGAGGCCTTCTGGAAGCAGCTCACCTCACTGGGCGCCACCGAGCAGTCCTACCGGGGCATGCTCAAAAGCCAGCTCCTCCACGACAAGCTGGTGGAGTACGAGATCCGCTCGCGGGTGGCCATCAACGATGAGCGTATCCGGGAGTATTACGAGAAGCACTATGCCCAGCAGATCTCCGGCGATGCCTACCACATCCTGCAGATGGGCTTCTCCTGGAAGGAAGACACCCCGGCTGGCCGAGGGGAAGCAAGGCAGCGGGCCGAGACCGTGCATAAACTGGCCGAAAGCGGCCAGGACTTCCGCGCCTTGGCCAAGCAGCACTCCAATCTGCCCTCCGCGGCGGACGGTGGCGACATCGGCGCCTTTCAGAAGGATGAACTGGCCGCTCCCATGAAGGCCGCCATTCTCGGATTGAAGCCCGGACAGATCAGCAAGATTCAGGAAACCGCTGACGGCTTCCAATTCTTCAAGCTGCTCTCCGACCGGGGCGATGTCCGCTATCAGGTGCCCTTCGAGTCGGTGCGGGAAGAGATCCGCAAAAAACTCTTCGAGGAAGCCCTCGGCAGCCAGTTCAAGAAATGGGTAAAAGAACTGCGCGACGAGGCCTATATCAAGATCATGCTGTAATCACGGGCGATCCGTCCCCCAACGGCCACCTCTCTCACATGGAGGCACCATGACCGAAGACGCAGCCGCGCATCACGCTTACGACCAGGAACGGCGCCACGAGGAGCACTCCGAGACCCTGGGCCGCTTCATGAAGCGGCATCGGACCAGCCAGGGCAAGAGCCTGGAAGAGATCGCCAAGGTGACCCGCATCCATGCCTCCACCCTGCAGGCCATCGAGGAGGACAACCCGCGCGCCCTGCCGGCGGAGGTTTTCACCAAGGGGTTCATCCGGATTTACGCCCAGCACCTTGGGCTTGACCCTGATCACGCCATCAACTGGTACGTGCAACAGCTTGAGGAAGAGGGTGGGCCGAGGACGCCGGGGGTGATCGCCGGCATGCAGGAACTCAACAACCCAGAACAATCCGCCCAGCAAGGCCGGGGAGGCAAACTGCTGGTGGTGCTCCTGATCATTGGGCTGCTGCTGGGGTACTGGTACTGGACCGGCCGTGCCGTCAAGCAGGAGATGGAGACGGATGATGTCCCTCCGGCGGCGGAAAGCGCCAAGCCGGACTTCTCCCAGCCCATCCCTGAGCCACAGCCCGTCAATGAGCAGGGAACCCTGGTGCTGCCGCCGCAAGAGACCTCGGCAGTACCCTCTCCCGCTGGCCCGGAGCAGGAAGCCGGACAGACGGTCCCCCCAACTCCTCCCACTGCTTCGCCAACCGAGCCATCCCCCCCGGCCGCGACGGGGGTGACAAGCCCAGCGGCCACCGCTCCCGCCACTCCGCCCGTCCCGACTCCCGGGACGGCGCCAGTCCAGCCGGCGCCGGAAGCGGCACAACAGCCAGCTCCCGCCCCTGTCGCCCAGCCGGCCGGGACCCCGGTGAGCGTTGTCCCGCAGCAGCCCGGCGCGCCAACGGCCAGCGTCGCGCCCAAGGAGCAGCAGGCCGCATCCGAAACCGCGCCGTCTCCCCCCCCAAAAATCGAGCCCATTGTGCTATCGGCCCGTTTCGCCGCCAAGACCCTGGTCCGGGTACGGGTCGATGGGAAGGGGGTGCAGGAGGCCTCCTACAAGCCGGGCGAACAGCCGGTCTGGAAGGCAAACCGCAAGATTGTCATCACCATCCCCAACCCTGAAAGCACCACCCTCTTCCTGGACGACAAGCCATATCCCCTGGCGGGCAAGATCAAGAAGAACCTCCAACTCACCTTCCCCGAGCCCGCCGAGTAGCCTTCGCCGACATCACCCACCACGCCATCCAGCCCACGCTAACAGAGACAAGACAATACCCTGGCCGTGCCTGAGGGCGCTCACCCCCCGTTCCTTCTCCCCCCCTTCTCCGGACCATCCCCTCCCATGGAGCAGCTACGAAGCCCCGGTGTAGTCCTGCAGGCGCGAGAGCATGGCGACGCGGACGTCATCGTCACACTCTACACCCTGGAGCAGGGCAAGATAGCGGCCATCGCCAAGGGCGCCAAACGGAGCAAGAGGCGGTTCGTCAACAAGCTGGAGCCCTTCACCCTTCTGGACCTTCTCTATACCCCCGGACGCACCACCTCTCTGATGCGCCTCGATCAGGCGGATCTTCTCGCCCCCCATCCGAGTCTGCGGGAAGATTACGTTCAATTCCTTGCCGCCTCACTGGTCTGCGAGCTGGTGCTCCATTGGACCCGGGACCACGACTGCGACCCTTCCCTGTTCCGGCTGCTGGTCTGGGTCCTGACCGCCCTCGCCTCTGGCCGGCCAATCGGGCATACGGTCATCTGCTTCCACCTGCGGCTGCTGGACCTCCTCGGATACCGCCCCAACCTGGCCAGCTGCCAGCAGTGCGATCAGCCATCCGGGGCCAATCCGCCCTACCATTTCAGCCTGTCACGGGGTGGACTGCTCTGCGGCCAGTGCATTCCCAGGGCCTCCGGCCAAGCATTCCCCATCTCCATGCAGACCGCGCAGCTCCTGCGAAAGGTGCTGGAACTGGAGACAGGCAAACTGGATCGCCTCCTCTTCCCCCCCCCTGCCATCGCCGAGGCACTGCGCTTGCTGCAACGCTACGACAGCCAGCTGCTGCAAAAGGAGTTGCACTCCTGGCGCTTTCTGCTCGCCGCTATCCCTGGTTGTTGAGCCGGGCAAGCAGCCAGCCCATGTTGCTCCCCAGGTCCCGCATGGTCTTCATTCCCTCCTCATCCTTGCCCACCTCTCCAGGCTCGCGACCGATCCCGATATTCCAGTAGGAGGAGCCCACCACGATCATCTGGCCGATCAGGAAAAAAGCGTTCAGGGAGTTGAAGACCTGGATGGCGCCGGCCCGCCGTACTGCCACAACCGCCGCCCCCACCTTGCGCTGATACATGTCGCCATTGGCCCGGGAAACCATGCCGCACCGCTCGATCAGCGCCTTCATGGAAGCGGAAAGGTCGGCGAAGTAGGTGGGCGAGCCGAGCAGGATGCCGTCCGCCTCCCGCATCTTGGCAATGGCCTCGTTGATCAGATCGTTGTCCACGGCACAGCGGCCATCCTTGTTCTTGAAGCACTGGTAGCAGGCGATACAGCCGTGAATGGGCCGGCCGGCCAGTTCCACCAGTTCGGTCTCGATCCCCTGCCCGGCCAGTTCATCCAGAACCGTTTGCAGCAACCGTGCGGTATTGCCGCCCTTACGGGCGCTTCCGTTGAAAGCAACAACCTTCATGACACCACCTCCCCACTGTGATTGATAAGATTCCCTGGTCCCGGGCCACCACCGATGCAAGGCGATCAGCCTTGGACTTTTCCTTTGACTTTCAAAATCCTATCCCATAGTATCCCAGGTGGACGGAACCGACAAGCCTCATCCAGCAGGGATTCGTCACGGTTCGATCCAACTGCCCTGGTCGCGCTTCCAGACCACCACGACGCGCACGAAGATTTTTTTCACCATCCTTTTTCTCCGGGTGCGCCGCGGAGAAAACAGGCCTTGCCTGACAACAACGGGGCCGTGCCTGGTCCAGTGGCCGCGACGTTATCCTTGAGGAGTTCCCCATGCCCAGACGTTTCCTTTCCTTCCTTCCCGTGTTCTTGCTGTTGTCCTGCCTCTGCGCCAGCCTGGCCATTGGCGCAGAGCCCTCCCCCGCTCCCGTTGACGTCCGGCTTGTCAAGCAGCAGGCCAAACTGAACGTGGAGCCCATCTCGGATGGCAAACTGCTGGTTTCCGTCCATAACGACCGGGGCGAGGCGGTACTCGGCCTCCGCAAGGAAGACTTCGCCATCAAACAGGGGATGAAAGCCGCACGGATCCTCTCGGTGGAGGATGTTTCCGAGGAACGCAACGTCGGCCTCAATCTGGTGCTGGTGGTGGACAACTCCTACTCCATGGAGCAGCGCAAGGCGGTGGAACCACTGCTGGACGCGATGAATCGCTTTCTTTCGCTGGTGCGCCCCATCGACAACGTCCACATCGTCACCTTTGTCGATCCTAAGGCCGACACAGGGACAAGGACCGCGAGCCGGGTGTTCCAGGCCAGCGACAGGGCGGCGCTGGAGCAGTTTCTAAGGGGCAGCTTCTTCCCCAACACCACCACCGGCACCTACCTTTACGACTCCATGCGCAAGGGGCTTGAGATCGTGCAGCAGATGCCTCCGGACAGCCAGAAGTTCATGATCGTCTTTTCCGACGGCGAGGACATCAACAGCGCGAGCCGGGCCGAGGATGTCCGCATGGCGGCGCAGGGCCTGCGCAACTTCACCGCCTACGCCGTGGACTACATGGACAAGCCTGGGCTGGACAGCTTTCTGCAATCCTTTGCCCAGGGGCACGACGGCATGATCCGCAAGGCCACCTCGGCCAGCGACTTTCTGCCCATCCTCAAGCATTTCTCCACCACCATCTTCCACCGCTACCTGGTCACCTACCGCTTCCTGGCCCCGCCCGCCGGCCTCCTCAACACCGAGCCCGCCGCGCTCACCCTGGAAGAGGTCACCATGGTGGACAGCTCGCCCATGCTGAACTACGTCTACTTCGAGACTGGCAAGGCGCAGATCCCGGACCGCTACTCCCTCTTGACCGGACCGGAGCAGACCAGCTCCTTCTCCGAGGAAGCCCTGCGGGGCACCATGGAAAAATACCACCACGTGCTCAATATCATCGGCAAACGGCTGCGGGAAAACCCCGAGGCGCGCATCCGCATTGTGGGCTGCAACTCCAACTCCGGCGTGGAGAAGGGCAATCTCGCCCTCTCCAAGAAGCGGGCCGAGGCGGTCTTTCTCTACCTTAATGAGGTCTGGGGGATCGCAGCGGGCCGCATGGAACTCAAGTCCCAGAACCTTCCCACCGTGCCCAGTTCTCCCAGGGTGCCGGAGGGGGTGATCGAAAACCAGCGGGTGGAGATCCTCACCGACCATCCCGCCATTCTCGACACCATCAAGAGCACCTATATCCAGGAGCAGACCGACACCAAGGAGATTCGACTCAAGCCGGCCATCGAGGCCGAAGCCGGGGTGGAGAGCTGGCGCCTCAACCTGCTCGGGGATGGCAAGGGTCTGGCGAGCCGGGAAGGCAGCGGCCCATTGCCGGAGTCGATCCTCTTCGGCATGGAGGAGCTGGGCGTGCATGCCGTGGCCCAGCTGGGGCAACTCACCGCCGAGATCGAGGTGAAGGACAAGGAAGGCAACCTGTTTCGAGGCACCACTGCCGCGCCGCTTGCCGTCAAGCTGCTCAAGCGGGAGGAGCGCATCGCCCAGAAGCTGGGCAGCAAGGTGGTGGAAAAGTACGGCCTGATCCTCTTCGAGTTCGACCGGGCCGACCTTAAAGACCGCAACCAGATCATCGTCAACCGGGTGCTCTCTCGCCTCTCCGCCCTTCCCTCTCCGGTTATGGACATCGCCGGCCACACGGACATCATCGGCAAGGAGGAGTACAACATCGAGCTCTCCAGCCGCAGGGCAAGAGCGGTCTATGACGCCACTATCAAAACCGGCCTGGTGGGAAGCCAGCAACTCACCGCCGTGGGCAACGGCCCCCGCAACCCTCCCTACGACAACAGCCTGCCGGAGGGGCGGGCCCTGAACCGCACGGTGATCATCTCGCTCCAGTATATGGAGTAATCGGCCTTGACAGTGAAGGGCTCTGCCAGCAACGGAAAGGAGGAAATCCCATGGTAACGTGGAAACAGTGGCTGTTGGGCTGCACGATCACGGCGCTTGCCCTCCTGGGCGGGACAACCGCGCCAGCAGCGGAACTCGGCGATTTCTGCTGGACAACGGAAACCGGCAATCTGCTGCGATTCTCGATCAGCGAGGCAGGGGCGGGTCACTACACCTACACCGGCATGTTTGTTGACAGCGACGGCGCTGCTTTCGCGGTCATCGGCCACGTCGAGAGCGTGGGCGGGGAACTGGTCGGCAGCTTTAGCGGCGCCAAGACCGCTGCCGACGAATTCAAGACCGCCATCTACCGGGTCACCCTCGATCCTGCCACCCTGAGCGGTTCAGGAGAGGGGATACGGCAAAAATACAACCGATCCACCGCGGCGATCTCCACCGACTACCGCACGCACACGCTTACCCCCACGGCGTGTCCCTAGGGAGTACCCCGGAGCTGGCACTGTTGCCGGCAAAGCGGTTCGATGCATAGACGACAGGCATACCCTGATGCTTACCCATCTGCTCCTTGGCGGCGGCTTTGCCCTGGCCGCCGCCATCCAGCCGGGCCCCCTGCAAACCTTCCTGCTGGCCAGCGTCGCGCGAAACGGTTGGCGACGCACCCTGCCGGCCGCGCTGTCGCCGATACTCAGTGACGGCCCCATCGCCTTGCTGGTGCTCTTTCTGCTCGACCGCCTGCCCCTGCCCATGCAGTGGCTGCTCCAAGCCTTGGGCGGCACGCTGCTCCTCTTCTTTGCCTGGGCAAGTTATCGGCAATGGCAGTCCCCACCCGCCGCCGATGACGGGGATGGCGGGCCCCCCCGGACCCTGCTGCAGGCAACCACCGTCAACCTCCTCAACCCCAATCCCTACCTGGGCTGGAGCCTGGTGCTGGGCCCGGCGGTGCTGACCGCCTGGGAGCAGGATCCCATGCAGGGGATCGCGCTGATTATCGCCTTCTACGCCACCATGGTCTCCGTGCTCGCCGCCACGATTCTCCTCTTCGGCACCAGCGGTTTCCTCAACGCCAAGAACCGGAGGTCGTTGCTCCTCTTCTCCGCCGGTGCGCTTCTGGTCATCGGACTCTCTCAACTGGCACGGGCCGCCGCTGTTCTCCTGAACGGATCCGCCTGATCGCGACCCATTCTCTTTGCGAGGGTACGGACAAAAAAAGAGGGGATGGGCATCCGCCCATCCCCTCCCGGTACACTGCACTCCAGATCGCTCTCAGCCGTTCAAGCCGCTGCTGATGCTCTTGCCCAGCTTATCCTCGATCACACTGGTGATGAACTCCTGGCTGAAGTTCCCCTCCTTGCGGATGGTCTTGGTGGCGTTGCCAAAGGCGACCCTGAGCTTGCGATCACTCACCAGGGCCAGTGCCTTGTCGATGCGCGCCTTCAAATCCTCCGGCGCAATCCCCTCGGCCTGGCCGATTGGGCCCAGCGTCTTGATCCGGCCGGTGAACTCGGTGATCAGCTTGACAAAGCGCGGCGCCTCGGCGGCGGATGCCCACTGCAGATCAAAACGATCGGGGTTAATGCCCACCTCGGCGAGCACCTTCTTGACCAGCGCGTTAACTCCCATAGCGTCGTAATTACCAACCTGGTAATGACATTCGCCGAGTTGTCAGCCACCGCTGAAGATACCGTCCGCTCCTTCGGCCAGACCCCGCAGGACAAAGGCCGGGTCGAGACGGCCGGTGCACATGATCCGGATGGTCCTGAGATTCGGCGGATACTGGTACCGGGAAACCCCGGCGCTGTCAGCGGCCGCGTAGCAGCACCAGTTGCAGAGGAACCCCAGAATCCTGGGATTGAAGTCAGTCTTGCTCATATTTACTCCTCTCTGGTTTCACCAAAGGCGGTGATTTGCGCGTTGATCTGTTCGTCGGTGAAGCCGCCCATGGAGATGGCGAAGACCGGGCAGTGCGAGGCGCAGATGCCGCAGCCCTTGCAGGAGGCGGTGATGGTCTCCGCCTTGCGCTTGCCGTTCTCGTCCTTGACGATCTGGATGGACTGGTAGGGACAGAGCGACTCGCACAGGCCGCAGCCGATGCAGGCGTCCTTGTCCACGCAGGAGATGGTCGGCTCCACCGAGACATGCCCCTGCACCAACGGGATGGCTGCCTTGGCCGCAGCCGCTTGGGCCTGGACGATGATCTCGTCCACCGGCTTGGGCGAATGAGCCAGGCCGCAGACGTAGACGCCCGAGACCGGCAGCTCCACCGGCCGCAGCTTGACATGGGCCTCCAGGTAGAACTTGTCCTCGTTCACCGGGATCTTCAAAAGCTTGCTCAGCTCCTCGGTGCCCTCCGGGACGATGCCCACCGAAAGGGCGAGCACCTCGGGGGTCATGGTGACCTGCTCCCGCAGCAGCGGGTCGTGGAAGCTTACCGTCACCTTCTTGCCGCTGGCCTTGATCTCCGGCCGGTTGTCCAGGCTGTAGGGGATGAAGAGCACGCCCTTCTCGCGGGCCTCGCGGTAGGCATCCTCGGCAAAGCCGTAGGTACGCATGTCGCGGTAAAGAACAACCACCTGGCTTGCCGGGTCGAGGGTCTTGATGCGGAGGGCGTTCTTGACCGCATGGCTGCAGCAGACCTTGCTGCAGTAGTTGAGGTCGTCGCCCCGGGAGCCGGCGCACTGGATCATCACCACCGACTTGGGCGCCTTCACCTTAGCCTTGCCAGCCAGACGCTGCTCCAGCTCGCGCTGGGTAACGATCGCATCGGAGTATTTGATCGGGTTGCCCAACACCGTCTCGGGGCGATGCTCCTTGCCGCCGGTGGCCACGATGATGACGCCGTGGTCGATGGTGGTCTCCTTGGCGCTCTTGCCCTTGCTGGTGGCGATCACCGAGGAGAAGTTGCCCACGAAGCCAGAAACCGCGGTGAGCTCACTATTGAGCAGCACCTCGATCTTCTTGTTCTTCTTCACCTTGTCGGACAGATCGCCCAGGACGGTATCGACCTTGTCCCCTTGCAGGGTGTGGGTCAGGTGGAGCAGATGGCCGCCCAGCTTATCCTGCCGCTCCACCACGTAGGTGTGGAAGCCCTGCTCCGCCAGGGTCAGCGCGGCGGTAAGGCCGGCGACCCCGCCGCCCAGGACGAGTGCCTTGTCGGTGACCGGCACGGTCTGCTCGGGCAGGGGCTGGATGTGACGGGCCTTGGCGATACCCATGCGCACCAGGTCCATGGACTTCTTGGTCGCGGCCTCGGGCTCGTTGGCATGCACCCAGGAGCAGTGGTCACGGATGTTGACCATCTCGAAGAGGCAACGGTTGAGACCCGCGTCCTTCATGGTCTCCTGGAAGAGCGGCTCGTGGGTCCGCGGCGAACAGGCGGCGATGACCACTCGATTGAGGTTGTGCTCCTTGATCTTTGCCTTGAGCACCTCCTGGGCGTCCTGGGAGCAGGAGTAGAGGCTCTGGGCGTGGTAGACCACCCCTTCCATGCCGTCGGTGTACTGCTCCACCATCGGCACGTCAACAACGCTGCCGATGTTGATGCCGCAATGGCAGACAAAAACACCGATGCGCACCTCCTCGTCAGCGATGTTGCGCTCCTCGGGATAGCTCTTGTGCACCAGCGCCTTGCCGCGATCCTTGGTGATCAAACCGGCCGCGAGTCCTGCGGCGGCGCTCGATTGGGTGACGCTTTCCGGGATGTCCTTGGGCCCCTGGAAGGCGCCGGCCACGAAGACGCCAGGCTTGGTGGTGAGCAGGGGCGCGAAGGTCTCGGTCTTGCAGAAGTCGTAGTTGTTGAGGCCGATGCCGGTGATGTTGGCCAGGTTCTTGGCATCGGCCGGCGCGTCCAGGCCCACCGAGAGGACGACCATGTCGTAGGGCTCGAAGGCATGAGCGCCGTCCATGGTGGAGAAGGTCAGCTTGAGCTTCGATTCCCACGGCATGACGTCGGCCACCTTGGCGCGCAAGAACTTGATGCCCATGGACTCCGCCTTCTTCTGAGCGGCGTCGAAGCCCTTGCCCTGGGTGCGCATGTCCATGTAGTAGATGGTGATCTCCACCTCGGGGTCATGCTCCTTGGCCACCATGGCCTCCTTGATGGCGTACATGCAGCACACCGAGGAGCAGTAGCCGTTGTCGCAGCCCAGATCACGGGAGCCCACGCACTGGATGAAGGCGATCCGCTTGGGATGGTGCCTGTCGGAGAGTCGCTTGAGCTCACCCTCGAAGGGGCCGGAGGCGCAGAGCATCCGCTCGAACTCCAGGCTGGTGACCACGTCGGGGTGCTGGCCGTAGCTGTACTTGGCCAGGGTGGCATCCGGAATGCGGCCAAAGCCGGGGGCCACGATCACCGCGCCGATGGAAAGCTCCTTCTCCTCCGGCTTCTGGGAAAAATCGATGGCCTTGCTCTGGCAGGTGGGCACGCAGATCTGGCAGGTGCCGTGCTGCAGATGCAGACAGACCGCCGGATCGATGTAGTAGGTGGCCGGAACCGCCTGGGCGTAGTCGATGTGGATCGGCCGGGTGATGGCCAGCCCCTCGTTGTACTGGTCCACCAGATGCTTGGGGCAGTACTTGGTGCACAGGCCGCAGGCGGTGCACTTGTCCGCGTCGATGTACCGCGGACGCAGGCGCAACTTGGCGGTGAAATCGCCCGGCTTGCCATCCAGGGAAAGAAGATCAGCGTTGCTCAGAATCTCGATATTGGGAGACCGACCGGCCTCCACCAGCTTCGGCGCGAGAATTCAGAGCGAACAGTCGTTGGTGGGGAAGGTCTTGTCCAGCTGGGCCATGGCCCCGCCGATGGCCGGCGACTTCTCCACCAGATAGACATAGTAGCCAAGCTCGGTCAAATCAAGGGCCGCCTGGAGGCCGGCGACGCCGCCGCCCACCACCATCACGGTCCCGGATTTGTTGTCTGCTGCCTTAGCCATAGATAACTCCACTTGATTAAAGGTTTACCCGCCCGACCACCGCAAGGGGCCGGGACATGCAGTACATATTCCACGTAAGCGCCGGAGGCAATGCGCTCACCCCGGCAGCACCTCCACCTTGATGGCGCAGAGCTTGTACTCCGGCGTCCGGGAGAGGCGGTCGAGAGCGTCCAGGGTCAGCATGTTGACCAGGGCCTCCAGGTGGTTGTAGGTGGTGAAGATGGTCCCCTGCTGGGTGCGGTCGGTGACCTTGGCCCGCATCTCCACCGATCCGCGGCGGGAGGTGAGCCGGACCCGGCAGAGATCGGTGATCCCGAATTTGGCCGCATCCACTGGATGCACCTCGGCAAAGCACTCGGGGCTGATCAGATCGATCTCCGGGGTCTTGCCGGTCATGCTGCTGAAGTTGTACCGCGCCAGGTCACGGCCGGTGGTGAAGAGCATTGGATACTCCTCATCCGGCAGCTCGATGGGCGGAATATAGTCCTCGGCGATGAACAGACCCTTGCCACGGGTGAACTTTTCGGTGTGCAGCACCGGGGTCCCGGGATGATCCTCGGTGGGCACCGGCCACTGCAGGCCGACCTTCTCCAGCCGCTGGTAGGTGATGCCGGCGTACTGCGGCATGAGCTGGCGCACCTCGTTGAAGATCTCCTCGGCGGAGTCGTAGTGCATGTCGTAGCCCATCTTCTTGGAAAGCTCGCAGAAGATCTGCCAGTCCGGCTTGGCCTCGCCCGGCGGCTCCACTGCCTTCCGTATCCGCTGCACCCTGCGCTCGGTGCAGGTGAAGGTGCCGTCCTTCTCGGCAAAACAGGCGGCCGGCAGCACCACGTCCGCGTACTTGGCGGTGTCGGTGAGGAAGATGTCCTGCACCAGCAGGAAGTCCACCTTCTCAAGGGCCTTCTGCACATGGGCGATATTGGCGTCGGCCACGGCCGGGTCCTCACCGAAGATGTAGAGGCCGTGGATATCGCCCTTGAAGATGTTCTCCCACACCTCGGTAGCCGGCTTGCCTGGCCGCCTCGGGAGCTTCACCTTCCAGAGCTTCTCGAACCGATCGAAGATATCGTCATTGGTCAAACCCGCATAGCCGGGCAGGGTGTTGAAGAGCGCGCCCATGTCGCAGGCGCCCTGCACGTTGTTCTGGCCGCGCAGCGGGTTGCAGCCGCCCCCCTCGATGCCCACCTTGCCGCAGAGCATGCAGAGGTTGGCCAACGACTTCACCCGGTCGGTGCCGGTGACGTAGTGGGTGATGCCCATGCCCCAGAAGATGGCGTTGCGCCCCTGCGCCGCATACATCCGCGCCGCCTGCCGGAGTTGCTCTTCCGGGATGGAGGTGATCCGCTCCACCACGTCCGGGGTGTACTTGGCCACCACCCGCTGCAGTTCGTCGAAGTCCTCGGTGCGCTCCTCCACGAACTTCTTGTCCCAAAGGTTCTCTTCCAAAATGACCTGCATCATGCCGTTGATGAAGGCCACGTCGGTGCCGGGCAGGATCCGCAGCCACAGGTCGGCCCGCTCCGCAAGCCGGGTGCGGCGCGGGTCAACCACGATCAGCTTGGCGCCGCGATCCACGGCCTGATGGATGCGCAGGCCGATGGTGGGATGGCTGGTGTCGGGGTTCGAGCCAACCATCAGGAAGAGGTCTGTCTTTTTCGTATCCGCGATGGAGTTGGTCATCGCGCCGCTGCCGAAGGTGAGGGCCAAACTGGCCACCGTGGGAGCGTGTCAGAGTCGGGCGCAGTGATCGATATTGTTGGTTCCGATCGCTGTCCGCATGAATTTCTGCATCAGGAAGTTTTCTTCGTTGCTCGCCCTGGCGCAGGAAAATCCTGCGATGGCATCAGGCCCGTACATGGACTTGATGTCGAAGAAGCGCTTGGCCACATGGTTGAGCGCCTCCTCCCAGGTCGCCTCCATGAGCACCCCGCCCCGCCGGATCAGCGGCTTGGTGAGGCGCTCCTTGTGCTGCACGAAGTTATGGGCAAAGCGGCCCTTGACGCAGAGTGCGCCGTAGTTGGGAGCCAGCTCTGGATCGGCGTTGACCTCCATCAGGGTGTTGCCCTTCACCTTGAGGATCATCTGGCAACCAGCGCCGCAGTACGGACAGGTGGTGCGCACCTCCCGAACCGGCTCGCCGGTGATGGGAGCCAGCACGTCCTTCTTGTTGAGGGCGCCGGTGGAGCAGTTGTCCACGCACTCGCCGCAGGAGACACAGTTCTCCTTGAAGCGCAGGCTGAGGCCGGTGGGCCTTCCCTTGGCGTCCACCCCCTCGGCGGTGATGGAAAGGGCGTCGTACTGGCAGCTGTTCTGGCAGCGCTTGCAGTAGATGCACTTGTTGAGATCCACCTGGATGGCGGGATGATCGAGCCGAACCGGGTAGTCCGGCTTGGTGCCCATGCCGGTCTTGGTGGGATCAAGGCCCAGATCCAGGGCCTTATCCTTGAGATCGCAGCGGTCATAGGCGCGGCAGCCGCAGGAAAGGCAACGCTTGGCCTCGGTGAGCGCCATCTGCTCGGAAAACCCGAGCTTGACCTCGCCAAAGTCCTGAATGGCGATCTGGGGCGGCCTGGTCGGCATCTTCTCCCGCAGCTTGACGTTGATCCCCTCGAAGTTGCGGAGATCGACGTCGTCGAAGCCCTTGCCGCGGGTGAAGTTGAAGCGGCTCTCCGCCGCCATTCTGGTGTTGCCGGTCACCTGGGCGTTGATATTCTCGGCAGCCCGCCGCGCCGCCACCACCGCCTGGATCACCGAGCGGGGGCCGGAAGTCACGTCGCCGGCCGCGTAAATGCCGGGGTGGTTGGTGAGCGAGGTGCGCGGGTTGGCCTTGACATTGCCCTTGGGGGTCAGCTCCAGGCTGGCTTCCAGCTGCCCGCCCTCGAACTTGTCCCGGCAGGCGGACATGCCCTGGGCGATGACCACGGTGTCCGTCTTGATGCGCACCGTGGAACCAGGGATCGCCTCGGGATAGCGAATGCCCTTTTCGTCGGGCTCGCCAAGCTTGGTGCGGATCAGCTCAACGGTGATGTCGCTGCCGTTGTCGATGAAATTCACCGGCTGGGCCATGAGCAGGAACTGCACCCCTTCCTTTTCGGCGGCCAGAATGTTCCGCTGGTTGGCCGCCATCTCGGTCTGCGCCCGGGGGTAGATGACGGTCACCTCCATGACGCCGGCGCGCAGCAGGGAGCGGGCCACCTCCATGGTGATGTTGTTACCGCCGAAAACCACAGCCGACCGGCCGTAGTCACCGGTTTTGCCCTCCTTCTGGGCACGCAGAAACTTGGAGGCAGGGATGACCTTGGGCAGGGCGCAGCCAGGCAGGTCGAAGGTCTCGTCCACCGGCGCGCCGGTGGCGATGAGGGTCGCCTCGAAGCCTTGGTCCTTCAGGGTCTGCAGGGTAAAGTCCGAACCCCACTTCTGGTTGAGCCGGACATTGATCCCCATGCGCAGGATGGTGCTGATCTCGTAATCCAGCACATCCTGGGGAATCTTGTAATCGGGGATGCCGTAGCGCAACATGCCGCCCAGCTTGGCGTTGCCCTCGAACACCGTCACGTCGTGCCCTTGGCGTGCCAAATAATAGGCGCCGGTCAATCCCGCCGGACCGCCGCCGATGACGGCGATCCGCTTGCCGGTGGCGGGCTCGCGGGGGATCTTGAGGTCGACCTTGTGCGCCATGCACCAGTCGGCGACAAAACGCTTCAGATGGTTGATGGAAACCGGCTCGTCCACCAGGATGCGACGGCAGCGGGTCTCGCAGAAGCGGGGGCAGACGCGGCCCACCGAGAACGGGAAGGGATTGCGCTCCATGACCAGGCGCAAGGCCTCCTCGTACTGGCCCTTGGCCACGTGGGCGATGTAGCCCTGGACGTTGATCTGCCCCGGGCAGGTGAGGTTGCAGGGAGCCTTGCAGTCGCCGAAATGGGTCTCCATCAGGAGGGCGAGCCGCTCCTTGCGCTTGGCCTCCAAAGCCTTGGAGTCGGTGGTGACCGCCATGCCCTCGGCAATCGGGGTGACGCAGGCGCGCACCGGCTCATCCTGACCCGCCACCTCCACCACGCAGAGGCCGCAGGGGATGTCGGAGGTTCCACGCTTGACGTGGCACAGGGTCGGGATCTGGATTTCCGACCGCCTTGCCGCCTCGAGGATGGTGATCCCCTCCTCCGCGACTATCTCCAAACCGTTTATCGTGATGTTCATGGCAAGCATTCGGGAATAGGTTAAGGGTTAAAGGGGCAGGCGAAAGGACACATCGGCATCCATTTCGCCCTTGTCCTTTATCCTGCTTTTCACGCCGCCGGCTTCCACTCCTTGAGGAAGGCCGGCAGATGCCCTGCTTCGCGGGGACCGATGGTGATGGTCCAGCCGGGCAGTTCCTCCTCCAGCTCGCCCTTCATGGAGGCAAGGTAGCCGGGGATGATCAGCTCGCGGTGCTTGACCTTGCTCTCGATGCCCGCCTTCTTCATGAACTGGGCGATCATGTCGGCGCCGAACTTGCCGGCCGCCCAGGCGGTCAGTACGGAAAGGCCCTCGGTGTCCTTGATCAGGAGCCAGGACGGTACCTTGCTGCCCTCGATCTCGCCGGAGACGATGAAGTAGGTGAGCGAGAAGTTGCAGGTGATGAGCACCGGCGAGTTCTCGGTGGGGCCGTTGATGCTGTAGATGTCCTCCTGCACCACCATCGGCCGCTGCGGGTCGGTGAAGATGTTGAGCCGCTCGAGCAGCAAGGGGAAGAGGATGTCGCCCTGCAGATCGGAAAGCACCACGATGCCGGCGTACTTGGCGATGAGCACCGAGGCGACCATGGCCTCCATCAGCGGATCGTCGGTGATCTCGCAGGGGAAGGTGATGGAGGAAAAGCCCAGCGGCTTGAACTTGGTCTTGATCGCGGAACGGCGGGAGACGATGCAGTCCTCCAGGGCCGCCTTGACGGTACGGGCGCCGGTGTCGATCATCAGATCCTTGAGCCCGGCGGCGATAAGCTTGTCTGAGACCGCCACGGTGTCGTCCAGGTTGGCGCCTTTCGCCACCAGGGCGCAGCCCAGTTCCTTGGCCAGGGCGGCCATGGCGTCGGCATTGGCGGCGGTAGCCGCGTACAGCAGGGGCTTGCGGTCGCCGCAGGCCTGGGCCGCAGCCTTCATGGCGTCGGCGTTGTCGCTCATCAGGATGAGGCCGGCATCAGGGGCGCCGTCCAGCACCTTCTTGGTCAGGGCGGTGAGGCTGGCCGCGTCGCCCTTGCTGTCCTTGATGGCGATGAGATCGGCCTTGAGCATCACGCCGACCCGCTCATAGCGCAGGGACTTGAAGCGGCTGATCCGGCCGTCCACGTCAGCGTCCGCCATGTCGGTGGTGACCAGCACCGCGATACCGGTGGGGTTCTCGAAGCGCTTCTCATGGCGATAGAGGCAGGTCTCGCCGCCTGTGGTGAAGGTGGCGTCGCCGCCACCGATCTTGATGGTGCGGATGGGAGGAGCCGAGGCCTCACCGATCTGCTCCTTGACCTCGTCGCTGACGTACGGGCACTCGCCGATCTCGGCCTGTCCCGCAGCCACCTTCATGGCAAAGGCCAGACAGGTCGGGATGCTGCACTCACCGCAGTTCTTCTTGGGGAGCATCTTGAGGATCTGAATACCTGTTAAAGCCATCTGTCGTTCCTCCCGTATATCGAAAACGTAATTATGGGCTGATAAGGTAAGGGGTGGCCAGCGATCAGACCACCGACTCCATCTCCAAGGCCGGATGGCCGACCTTCTTCATGAAGGCGAGGATCTCTTCCTCGGTGGTGCCGTTCTCCTCGGTGGCGATCATGTCGTAGAACTCCGGCATGCCCATCTCCTTGCAGCGCTCGATCAGCTTGTCCTTGATCTCTTCCTTCATCATCTTGGGCAGCCAGACAATACGCTTGAGGCCACCCTCGGCCAGGAAGACCTTAGGGCTGGTCATGAAGTGCTTGGATACCCCCATGAAGCCGGGAGTCTGCGCACCGCCGCCCGCCATGCCGGCCAGGGTGGTGAACTTCATGCCCGACGGGGTCATGCCCATGTAGTCGCGGTTGACCACCATGATGCCGTTGCACTGCGGCAGCATGGCGGCGATGGCCTCGAAGCAGCCGCAGGCGGTCATCGGGCTGTTCATCAGCGAGTAGCAGGCCAGTTCGGTGACCGCGCCGCGGGACGCCTGGCCCACGAAGTCGTTGATCCCCTTGAAGATGCCCAGCTTCTGATCCAGGCACTCGCCCTTCTGGATGGGCTGGTTGGGGCCGGTGGGGTTGATCTGGTAGGAGGCCTTGCCGTCCAGCCAGTTGTAAGCGCCGCACATGCCGATCCGCTCCGGGGTGATGACGCAAACATGGCTGGGCGCGAAGGACTGGCAGAGGGTGCAGGAGTAGAAGACCTCCTCGGTCTCGTCGGTCATGGAGCCAAGACGCTCGTCGCGCTCAGCGTAGACCCGGCGGGCCAGCTCCTGCACCTCCTCGACCTTGCTCGGCTCGGTGTAGATCTTCACCTGGATCTTGTCGACGATGGCGCCGAACTCCTGATGCAGCTTGCCATGGAGCACCTTGCCGATGTGGGTGAAGGAGAGGCCCTTCTCCACGGCGCCCTTGCCGATGCGGATCCACATGATGTTCCGCTGGCCCATGTGCATGATGCCCTGGATGTAGTTGATCAGGTGGTGGAACTGGCGCTCCAGGATCGGCTCGAAGTCGGACTGCATCTCCCGGCCCGCCACCTCGACCAGAATGGCGATGGGCAGGTTCTGGCCCTGCTGAATATCTTTGATGTCCGGTCCCTCGATGGTGACCAGGCCGTCTTCCACCTCGGTCATATCCTTGGAAACCAGCACCTCAACCGCCGAGGTGCGGCCACCGCCGCACTCCATGAAGAGGTCGTCCTTACGGATACGCTCGCCCTCGAAGGCCGGGCCGAAGGACATGGGGATGTCGATCTTGGTGACGTTGACCTTGAGGCCGCGCACCTCGATGGCCTTCTGAACGATCTCCTCGTGGGGCACCTTGCTCACCACGTGCTCGTAGGTGCAGATGCCGGTGGGCAATACCTGCGGGATGTCGTAGTCGGAGATAGTCGGGAAGCCCCAGTTGATGGCGCCGGCCGCGTTGGCGTACCACTCGTCGGAGACAGGGCCGAAGGCCATGACAAAGGCGAAGGTCCGGTCCTTGTTATAGATCAGGTTGCCCTTGTAGTCGCCCGGCTTGATGCCGCCGAAGGCCATGGCCACGCGGCAGGCGAAACCGATGGCGAAGACCGCCGTGGTGTAGGACTTGCCGAAGGGCACCAGACGGGTGTTCCAGCCAACCTGCACCTTCTGCTCCACCAGCTTCTCGGCCATGTTCTTGCCGTTGGTCTGGTCGTGCATGAAGATGTAGAGGTTCTTCTCCTGAAGCTCCAAGGCAATCTTGGCCGCCATCTCGCTGTCATCCGGGGTGCCCATGATGGCAGCAAAACCGGGGGCGGTGCCGTCAACGAACTCGACGCCGCGCTTCCGGAAAATGACGTCGTCGGCGGCGCCCAGCCAGATGTTGTTCTCCAGCGGATCCTCGGTCTTGGTGTAGAAATCCGGCGCGTCCAGGTAACGGATCGCCTCGAACATCTCCTCGGCGAAGAAGGTGGCCATGCCGGCGTCCAGGGCCGGGGCAAGATACGGCAGCCAGACGTTGTCGCTCACCTGGGCGGGCAGCAGCTTGCGGCACTCCTGGAAGATATCCTTCATGTCGCCCAGGGTCTGCACCTTGGCGCCCAGCATGGAGTAGATGATGGGCAGGAAGTAGGCGGTATTGGGGAAGTGTACCTCCTGCTCGGCGCCGTACTTCTTGATGGCCTCCTCGAACTTGGCCTCGGCCATGTCAACTATCTTGTGTGCGCCACGGATGGCGGCGGAACAGATGATCTTGGACATTTCGTATCTCCTCTTCCCTCGGGCTTTCGGGGGAATATACTTGGGTTTAGGGGCCGTTCAGGTATGACCGCCGTGCTCCGGCTAATTTCGGTACGGCCCCTTATGCCGTTTCACCTATTTGCCCTGTCGCGATAATACCCAAAAGACGGCGAGCGTCTTATCCCATCAGGCCGTTGATCAACGACTTGGTGAGCGCCACCGCACGGGGATGGCGCATGATCATCAACTCGCCACCAGCCATCAGCATACAGGAAGCGGTGATCGCCTCCATCAGCACGCCGCGGCGTTCCTGATCACCGATCATCTCGTCGGAGGGCAGGCGGCACTCCTTGGCCTTCCACACCTCGCGGCCGAGGTTGCAGATGAAGGGCACCTGGAGCTTCTCGTCCTTCTGGGTAAGAGCCGCCAGGCGGATGCGCTCCATGACCGAGTAGGTGTACTCGATGCCATAGCCCAGGGCGCCGATGGAGGGATCGATGAGCACGTTCTCAAGGGAAACGCCCAGGTTCTCCAGGAGGATGTTGAGCTGCTTGGCCAGGTTGACGTCGATGGGCGACGCGGCGACCATGGAGTGGCCAAAGGCCATGGCGGTGGCGCCGATTGAGCGGTAGTTGGCGTCGGAGAGCGGCGCCAGGCAGACCTTTTTGTCGCCGATGACGGCGGTGAGGTCGCGCAGGGTCTCGGTGTCCTTCTCGCCGTTGCCGCAACCCCAGATGATCACCGGTACCTCGACGCTGTTGATCACCTCGGCGGCCACCTTGGCGGCCTCGCCGGAGGGGCGGTTCATGCCGTTGGGGTCGGTGCTCACCAGGGAGACGCAGATCGCCTCGGCGTTGTACTGCTTGACGCACTTCTGTGCCCAGTCCACCGGATTGTCAAGGACATCGCTGTAGTGGCGAGCCAGGGAGTCGGGCCATTCCTCGGGCTTGACATCGAGCACGTCGAAGGCGATGAGCGGCTTGTTGCCCATGGTGCCCTCGAAGAGGTGGAACGGCATGGCGTTCCCGCCACCGACCTTGACGATGCCAGCGCCGTTGCCAAGCTGGGCCTGACGGATGGCGCCGCTGTAATCCTGCTTGTAGGCGGCCTCGGCAACCTTGGTGGCCCGCTCGGCCAGAGTGGTCTTCTCGGCAGCCAGGGCAGTGGCGCCAATCTCGCCGGCAGCGGCCGGAGCCGGTGCGGCAGGGGTGGCGGCAGCCTTGGCTTCGCTCGCCTTCTTTGCCTCGGCCGCAGCCTTGGCCTCGGCAGCAGCTTTGGCCTCAGCAGCGGCCTTGGCCTCGGCGGCCTTCTTCGCCTCTTCAGCGGCTTTGGCCTCGGCGGCGGCCTTGGCCTCGGCAGCGGCCTTGGCTTCAGCGGCAGCCTTGGCCTCGGCGGCCTTCTTCGCCTCGTCCGCGGCCTTGGCCTCGGCGGCAGCTTTGGCGGCGCCGTCATCCTTTACCGGCGCAGGCGCCACGGGGGCGGCAGGGGCAGCCGGGGCGGCAGCGGCAGCGGCAGGAGCGACGGGCGCGGCAGGGGCAGCCGGCTCGCGCTTGAGGATGGCCTCGGCGCCGGCAAACTTGGCCAGGGCCTCGAATTGATCATCGTTCAGACCAAAGGCTTTCTTCAGCGCATCAAGCCCGAGCCGCATCGACTCAAGCGCCATGAGACGTTCCTTCTCGTTCATCGCATCCTCTCCCGCATCCTCGGTTTCAATACTTGCCTGACTTGCCTGGACAGCACCACCGGCCGCGCCGGCGCCCTGGGCGCACAACCGCGCCGCTTCCTCGCGGGCGGCGGCAACGATCTTCTCGGCCTCGGCCTTGGCGGCCGCCAGGACAGCATCACTTTCCTTCGTTTCAACACCAGCGGCCGGGGCTGCCCCGCGCACCTCGATCGTCGCCTCGCTGGACGGAGCAGCCAAGACCGCCGCTTCGTCCTCGAAGACCGGACGAGCGGCGATGCCTGCCCGGCTGACGATCTCCGGCACGGCGCTCTCCCACTCGATGGCCATCACATGCACGCCGGCAACGCCTTTGATCTCGCGGACCTGGCGGATGACGTCGACACAGATGTTGATGCCCTCGTCCTCCTTGTCCTTGGCGCCCTGCAGCCGCTTGATCACCTCGTCGGGCACGTCCATGCCGGGAACGAAGTTCTTCATGTAGCGGGCCATGCCCAGGGACTTGGGAGGGGTGACGCCGGCCAGGATGTAGACCTTCTCGTGCAGCCCCAGGTCGCGCACCGCCTCCATGAACT
Organism: Thermodesulfobacteriota bacterium; assembly: GCA_049323635.1. GTDB lineage: Bacteria > Desulfobacterota > Desulfobulbia > Desulfobulbales > Desulfurivibrionaceae > JBMONS01. Next base: position 60,882 of record JBMONS010000018.1, on the reverse strand, counting down.
TGGCGAAACGCTCCACGTTGTAAATGATCTGAGTCTGGACGAAATCGGCGCCATTGGCCACCTTCTTGGCTAAACGGGCGGCGCGGAACTGCTCGTTGGGTCCGGCGAAGGGGTTGGCGGCGGCACCGAGGAAGAGACGCGGCTCATGGGACTTGATCGCCTCGCCGCACTGGAACTTCCTGTCGTCCCGCATGGACTTGACCATCCCCAGAAGCTGAATGGAGTCCATGTCGAACACCCCCTTGGAGCCGGGGTGGTTGCCGAACTTCTGATGATCGCCGGTGAGACAGAGCAGATTCTTGAGCCCCAAGGCGGTGGCGCCCAGGATGTCGCTCTGCATGCCGATCCGGTTGCGGTCGCGGCAGGTCATCTGGATGACCGGCTCCACCCCTTCGGACAGGGTGATGAGACCGGCGCTGATACTGGACATGCGGACGATGGCGGTCTGGCAGTCGGTGATGTTGACCGCGTCAACGCTCCCCTTGAGCAGCCGCGCCTTCTCCCGCACCACCTCGGCGTTGCCGCTCTTGGGCGGCCCCAGCTCGCCGGTGACCGCGAACTCCCCTGATTGTAAGATCCGTTCTAAACGGCTTCCCGATTTCATCGGTAATGGTCCTTATCCTAAATTCGTGCGCAATAAAATCCCCAATCGTCAGTCACGCTCGCCTCAGGCCGGCTTGCCGTGGCAACCCACGTCCTTGAGGCCTCCGCCGCCCAGATCGCGGCGCATGTCCATGTCGAAGAGCACGCGATCCTTCTTCTTGTTGATCCCCAGGGCCTCGCGCTTGGCGTCGATCTTGGCGATCATCAGCTTGGCGATCTCCATGGGATCCTCGGCCACGTTCCAATGCGCGCCAACCTGACCCATCAGCCCTTCCAGCAGGTACTTGTTGAAGGCCTTGGCGCCGGAGGTGGGCAGATTCTGGAAGACAACCTGGGCGCCGCTGGCCACGAAGTACTGGCCGATGGCCACCGCCTTTTCGCTCATCCACAGCGGCGCGGTACCCACGGCGGGCAGGTCGGAGATGTCGTCGCCCAGTCCGCCCTGCTTCACCATCTCGGTAGCGGCGATGAGGATACGGCTGTTGTCCACGCAGGAGCCCATGTGCAGCACCGGCGGGATACCCACGGTCTCGCAGATCTCGGCCAGGGACTCACCGCAGAAGCGGGCCGCCTCGGGATTGACCAGGCCGGCGCGGCCCAAGGAGGTGGCGGCGCAGCCGGTGGCCAGCACCAGGACGTTGTTCTTGATCAGCTCGCGGGCGATGATCTCGTGGGTATTGTCGGCCAGCTTGAAGTTGTCGCAGCCGACGATGACGCCCACGCCGCGGATACGGCCGTTGATGATGTTGTCGTTCAGCGGCCGGTAGCTGGCGCGGAAACGGCCACCCAGCATGTAGTTGATGGTCTCGTGGGAGAACCCAACCACCACGTCGAGCTTCTTCTCCTCGGGGATGAAGAACTTGCCGCGCTTCTTGTAGTTCATGATCGCCTTGGTGAGGATCTTCTTGGCGGAACCAAGCGCATCCTCCTCCTCGAACTGGATGTGGACGCCACCCGACATCTTGGCCCGGTAGTTGGTGGTGATGATGTCGGTGTGCAGGTTCTTGACCACATCGGTCAGGGACTGCATGACGCACTGGACATCCACCACCATCGCCTCGATGGCGCCGGTGGACAGGGCGATCTCCTGCTGCACGAAACCGGCGGCCACCGGGATGCCCCGGCGCATGAGGATCTCGTTGCCGGTACAGCAGACGCCGGCCAGGTTGATCCCCTTGGCGCCCTGCTTCTTGGCCAACTCGATCATCTCCGGGTCCTGGGCCGCAATGCAGAGCGCCTCGGCCAGGAGCGGCTCGTGGCCGTGCACGGTGACGTTGACCTGGTCAGGCTTGAGCACGCCCAGATCGACGATGGAGCGGCGCGGCACCGGGGTGCCGAACATGATGTCGGTCAGCTCGGTGGAGAGCATGGAGGAACCCCAGCCGTCGCCCAGAGCACAGCGGGAGGCCTGGAGCATGATGTTCTCGTAGTCCTGGTCCACGCCCATGTGGGTGCGGTGCATCATCTCCACCACCTCGCGATCCACGCCGCGCGGAGCGATGCCCAGCTTCTTCCACAGGGCCTGACGCTTGGGAACGGCCCGCTTCACCATGGATACGGGCTCGTCATCCTGCTTGCCGAACTCGGCCAGGGCCTTTTCGCCCAGCTCGACGGCGATCTCGTTCACCTCGCGGTCCTCGGTGGCGATGCCAAAGACGGCGGCCAGGCTTTTGAGCTTCTCCACGTCCTTGATCTGGTGGGGACCATGGCCCTTGGCGGTCGCCAGGAAGCCCTTGACCATCTCGCGGGCGTGATCGGTGTGGGCGGCAGCACCGGCAGCCACGATGCGGGCGAAATTCCGGGCGGCCACCGTGTCGGCGGTGGCGCCGCAGACGCCGACCATATCCTCGACGCCGTCGATGATCTGGCAGGGACCCATGTTGCAGTTGCGGCAACAGGTGCCGCCGGAGCCGAAGAGGCAGGCGGACATGCCGCGGGCCTGCACCCGGTCGTAGGCGTTTCTGATGCCCTTGGCAATATCCTGGGAGAGAACCTGTTGGGTGGAGGCGCAGGTGATGTCCGCGCAGCCTTCACATCCGCTTCTTTTGATCGCCATGTCGTTTCCTCGAAGAGCGTTGGTTCGCTAATAAATATTTTGTGACGCTGGTCTCGCGGGAATGATTACAGGCCAGCCGCCTGCCGCGCGGCCTGCACGGTGTTCTTCATCAGCATGGTGATGGTCATGGGGCCGACGCCGCCCGGAACCGGGGTAATATACGAAGCTTTTTCCTTTACCGCATCAAAATCCACATCGCCGGCCAAAATCGCCTTGCCGGATTCGCTCATGCCGATGCGGTTGACGCCGACGTCGATGATCACCACGCCGTCCTTCACCATGTCTGCGGTAACCATCTTGGGCACGCCAACCGCGGCGATGATGATGTCGGCCCGCCGACAGTGAGCGGCCAGATCCTTGGTGCGGGTATGGCAGAGGGTGATGGTGGCGTCGCCGGCCTTGCGCTTCTGGAGCATCAGGTTGGCGATGGGCTTGCCCACGATGTTGCTGCGGCCGATGACCACCACCTCGGCGCCGCTGGTCTGTACGCCGCTGCGGGAGAGCAACTCCAGGATGCCGTGCGGGGTGCAGGGCAGGTAGCACTGCTCGCCCAGGACCATCTTACCGACGTTCACCGGGTGGAAGCCGTCCACGTCCTTGTCCGGGTCGATGGCATAGAGCACGTTGGTCTCATTGATATGCTTGGGCAGGGGCAGCTGCACCAGGATGCCGTTGATCTTGGGATCCTTGTTGTACTTGTCCACCATGGCCAGCAGGTCGGCCTCGCTGGTGTCCGCCGGCAGGGTGACCTGCTCGGAGTGGATACCCAGGGCATGGGCGGTCTTGTTCTTGGCGGTGACATAGGATTGGGAGGCAGGATCCTCGCCCACCAGGATGGTGACCAGGCCGGGCACCACGTTGTGCTTCTCCTTGAGCTCGGCAACCTCGGCCTTCAACTCCTCGCGAATGGCCTTGGCAACTTCGGTTCCGCTGATGATCTGGGCACTCATGGGGCATTCTCCTTAGATATTCGAAAGGTTGATGGATTCGCGCAATCACAAGACCTCGCGCCGGGCGAAACAACCGACGACGCATGTGCTCCGAAAGCCGCGCCCTGGAAAAGGGGAACGTGGTTTGGGAGCATCGAAAGCTACTCAATCCAGGAGGACATTTCAATAGGTATATCTACTTGAAACAAGGCGAAACAAACAACTTTTCAGGGCGCGGGAGGGCTGGAGAGGTGTTTCCGGCGGGAAAAATGGGACGCGGCGAATCAGTCGGGCTTGCGGGCCCGGTCGTTGGCCAGTTTGACGATGATGTTGTTGGCCTGATTGAGGCGGCTGACCACGGTCTTGAAAAGATGCCCGGCAACATCGGGATACTTGGTGATCACCTCGTGAAGCTTGTCGCCCGGGAAACGCTTGACCTTCGAGCGGCCCTTGGAGGTGATGGAGGCGGAACGCGGCTCGCCGGAGATGGCGCTCATCTCGCCGAAGTACTCGCCAGGCTCGGTGATCTCGGCAATCTTCTTGCCGTCCTTGATGACGTTGAGCGCGCCGGTGACCAGCTTGAAGAAATCGATGTCGTTGTTGTTCTGACGGATGATGTAGTCGCCGTCCTCGTACTCCTCGATATCCGGATGCACCAGATAGGCGGGCAAGCTCTCCTCAGTGATGACCGTGCGCCGGAGGGCCTCCTCGATGGAGGTCACCCCCTCGATGACCTTCTTGATGGCGGCGCGCCTGAGCGGCACCATACCCTCCTGGATGGCGATCTTGCGGAGCTGGTCCTCGGGCACCTCGGCGCTGATCGCCTTGGCCACCTCGTCGGTGATCTCCATCAGCTCGAAGAAGCCCACCCGGCCTTTATACCCGCCGCCGTTGCACTTGGCGCAGCCCTTGGGGCCATAGAGCACGAACTCCTGCTCGAAGTCCTTCTCCTGGAAGCCGATGGCCATCAGTTCTTCCCTTGGGGGGAGGGGAATCGGCTCCTTGCAGGCCGCGCAGAGCCGCCGGCCAAGGCGCTGGGAGAGGACCATGGTCACCGCCGAGGCCACCATGAAGGGCGGGATGCCGATGTCCACCAGACGGGCGATGGTGGCGGGACAGTCGTTGGTGTGCAGGGTCGAGAAAACGAGATGGCCGGTCATCGCCGCCTTGATGGCGATCTCGGCGGTCTCCATGTCGCGGATCTCGCCCACCATGATGATGTCTGGATCCTGGCGCAGGAAGGCCTTCAAGGCCGCGGCAAAGGTCATGCCCACTTCGTTTCTGACGTTGACCTGATTGATGCCCTTGAAGTTGAACTCCACCGGGTCCTCGGCGGTGAGGATCTTGGTGTCCTCGCTGTTCAGCGAGTTCAATACCGAGTAGAGGGTAACCGTCTTGCCGCTGCCGGTGGGGCCGGTAACCAGCAGCAGGCCCTGCGGACGGTTGATGCACTTCTTCAGGGTCTCGAAGGTGGTGGGCTCAAAGCCAAGCTTGGTGAGATCGACGTTGAGGTTGCTCTTGTCGAGAATACGCAGAACGATGGACTCGCCGAACAGGGTGGGCAGCGAGGAAACCCGGAAGTCGACGGCCCGGTTGCGCCCCAGCTTGATGCGGATACGGCCGTCCTGGGGGATACGGCGCTCGGTGATATCGAGCGAGGCCATGATCTTGATGCGCGAATTGAGCGCATTCTTGATGGAGAGCGGCAGGTTCATGGCCTTGTACATCGAGCCGTCCAGGCGGTAGCGCACCTGGAGGTTTTTCTCATAGGGCTCGATGTGGATGTCGCTCACCCCGTCGTTGACCGCCTTGATCAGGATGCCGTTGACCAGCTTGATGATGGGCGCGTCGTTGGCCGAGTACTGGTCAACGCCAGCGTCGCCGGCGCCGGTATCCAACTCCATGCCCTCGGCTGCCTCGGAGGCCAGCGAACCAAAGTCATCGATATGGGCGACGGGTTCATCATCGGGCTCATGCTTGCCCTCCGCCGCGAAGAAGGCCTGGTACTCCTCCTCGCTGATCTTGTAGTGGGTCTTGTAGGCGTCGATGATCTCCTTTTCCGTGGAGACGCAGGCGGTGATCGGCATGCGCACCGCCGCCTGCAACGCCTCGATGGCGGTGGTGTCGGTGGGCTCCGCCATGGTGACCATCAAGGACTTGCCGATCTGCCTGAGCGGGAAGGCCAGGTACTTCTTGGCCACTTCGTAGGGCAGGGTCTGCAGGGCCTCCGGCTTGGGTGGCTCGCGGCTGATCACCACGGCCTGATAGTTGTGCAGGCGGCTCAGGAAGCTGACAATGGTGTCGGGCTCGATATGACCGAGGCGAAGCAGGATGGAGCTCAACCGGCCGCCGGACTTCTTCTGGACGGCCAGGGCATCGTCGAGCTGGGTGGAGCTGATCTGTCCCGCCTTCTTGAGCAACTCGCCGATCTTGACCTTGCCGGCGCCGGACTGGTCCTTGACGGTGGCGCGCAGGGATGTGGTTTCAGGACCGGCCATGGACAGAATGCTCAACAGGCAAGGTTATCGGCAAGAGGACAAAATCGCAGCTCATACCCTTTTAGATACTACATCACGGCCAAGGGTGGCAAGCCCCTCGGTCATGAAACAAAAAAAACGCTGGCCCAAGGACCGGGGTCCTTGGGCCAGCGTTGGATGCACAATGCGCAGCAGGGATTAGAACAGCCCTGAAACCTTGCCGGTCTCCGGATCGACGTCGATGCGGCGGAAGGCCGGGTTGGAGCTGGTGCCGGGCATCAGGCTGATGGTTCCCGCGCAGGGGCAGAGGAACTTGGCGCCGGAGTAGATCAGCACGTCGCGCACCGGCAGACGCCAGCCCTTGGGCACGCCCTTCAGGGTCGGGTCGTGGGAGAGAGAGAGGTGGCTCTTCACCATCATGGTGGCGTAGTCGGCGTACTGGGGATCATTCTCCAGCATCTTGGCCTTGGCCAGCGCCTCGGGGGACCAATCAACACCGTCGCCGCCGTAGACCTCCTTGGTGATCATCTCAACGCGGTCGCGCAGCTTCATCTCCAGCGGGTAGAGGAACTTGAAGTCGTTCTCTTCGTTGCAGGCATCGATGACCGCATCGGCGAACTCCAAGGCGCCGTCGCCGCCCAGCTCCCAGTGACGGGACTCGGCGCAGCGAGCACCGGCTGCCTCGGCGATCCGCTTCACCACCCGGCACTCCTCGTCGGTGTCGGTGTAGAAGCGGTTGATGCAGACCACCGGGTTGATGCCGGCCTTGCGGATAACATTGATCAGGTGGACCATGTTCTCGCAGCCCTTCTCCACCAGGGCGACGTTCTCCTTGGTGTAGGCGTCGTCCAGCGGCTTGCCGGGTACGACCTTGGGGCCGCCGCCGTGCATCTTCAGCGCCCGGATGGTGGCGGTGAGGACGGAGACATGCGGCTTGAGCCCAGAGTAGCGGCACTTGACGTTCCAGAACTTCTCGAAGCCGATATCGGCGGCAAAGCCGGACTCGGTGACGTTGTAGTCGAACAGCTTGAGGGCAACCCGGTCGGCGATGATGGAGGACTGGCCAACGGCGATGTTGGCGAACGGTCCGGCATGCACCAGGCAGGGGTTGTACTCGGCGGTGCACATCAGGGTCGGGTTGATGGTGTTGCGCATGAAGGCGGCCATGGCGTTGCCGACTTCGAGATCACGGCAGGTAACCGGCTTGCCGCTCTTGTCGAAGGCCACGGTGATGTTGTTGATCCGCTCCTTGAGGTCGGCCATGTCGGTGGCGATGGAGAGGATGGCCATGAGTTCGGAGCCCACGGCGATGCCGAACTTGGACTGCATGGTAAAGCCGTCGGTACGGCCGCCGAGGCCGATGACGATGTTGCGGAGCGCCTGGGCGCAGAAGTCGATGATCCAGCCGAACTCCACCCGGGTGGGGTCGATGTCGAGCCGGCGCATGCCGGTGAGGCGGGCCAGCTGCTCGTCGTTGTAGTTCCGCTCATGCTGCATACGAGCGGTGAGCGCCACCATGCCCAGGTTGTGGGCATTCATGATGTCGTTGATGTCGCCGGTAAGCCCCAGGGAGAACTCGGTCATCGGGATCAGCAGCGAGTTGCCGCCGCCCGCCGCGGTGCCCTTGACGTTCATGGTCGGGCCACCGGAGGGCTGACGCAGGGCGCCGCCGGCGTTCTTGCCGCGCTTGCCCAGGCCTTCCATCAGGCCGCAGGAGGTGGTGGACTTGCCCTCGCCCAGCGGGGTCGGGGTGATTGCGGTCACCTCGATGTACTTGCCATCGGGCTTGTTCTTGAGGCGATTGATGATCTTGAGGAAATCGAGCTTGGCCAGCCGGCCCATGGGGAGAATTTCGTCTTTCTCGAGCCCCAGCTTGTCACGCCACTCCTCGGGGGTGGGCATGTTCTTCTCGGCAGCCTCGGAAATCTGCCAATCCGCCATGTTCACAGCATCAAAAGCCATTTTCGTTCTCCTTCGTATAAGTTAATGATTTAAAAGCAAATCATCGCTTTTCAACCAAACCGCCCGCGCGACCGGCATGCCGTCCGCCCGTCTCACGCCAGGGTGCGACTCATTTCGCCGAACAGATCCGGGTAGCGGCGAGCAAATTCATGCAGCAGCGGGATCATGATCTCGCGCATGGAGGGCTCGGCGTTCTTCGGGGTGCGCAACCGGAAGATGTGCAGCCACTCCAGCAGATTCGCAAAGACGATGATCTCGGTCTTGCAGGAGTTGGGCAGCACCGTCCGGGCCGCCTGGGGCGAGGCGGTCTCAAGCAGCTTGAGGTAGAGCCGCTCGGTCTCGATCATCGCCTGTTCCCACAGTGTGTACTCCGCGCTGCCTTCCGCAAAAAACATCGGCCTGATGAAGGTCACCTCGTTGCCGAACTTGTCGTCGGCATACCGGCAGTAACGCTGGCTCTCCTGCAAGTACGAGCAGGGCCGGTGCCGGACGATCTCGTGGGTGACCGCCCGGTTGGTGATGATCCGCACCGCCACATGGCGATGCTTGGCCAAAAGATCGGCGGGCAGCTGATCCACCTCGGCAAGGGGCAGCCGGCTCACCGCCACTCCGGCCTGGGCCACCCAGCCGTGCTTGGGGGCCAGGTCTTCGAAGAAGAGCGGATAGCGCTCTCCCAGAAACCCGGCCACCGCCTTGATCAGCTTGCCCTTGCCCGCGTCGCGGTAGAGCTCGCGGAAGGCCCGCACCGTGCCGCTTATCAGCAGCACCTTCTTGTTTTCCAGCCGGTCGAACTGGAGGTAGCGCGGCACCACCGCCAGAAACTGGGTGACGATGGACTCGCTCTCCACCTCCACCCTGAGGGTGAGGGCGGCCATCTCCATCACCGAGTTGTGGCCGTGCTTGACGATCCCCCGCACAAAGGGGATGGCCGACTCGGGGGTGATCTTGTCCTCGGACTTGTAGCACAGCCGGCCGCACGCCTCGATGCGGGTGGCCATGTCCTGGCGGTCCAGGCTGTCCAGTATCTCAAACGATGCCGGGATGACCCTCATGCGCGGGCCTCCCTACGAGCAGCTGCAACGGCAGTTGGATCCGCCGACGCTGCCCTTGTGCGCCCCCTGCCAGAACGGCGACATCTCGCGGAGCTGGGCGATGATGGGCGGCAGTTTTTCGAGGACGTAATCGATCTCGTCCTCGGTGTTGTATATGCTCAGGCTCAACCGAATGGAGCCATGCGCCGCCGTGAAGGGAACCCCCATGGCCCGCATCACGTGCGAAGGCTCCAGCGACCCGGAGGTGCAGGCCGAACCGGAGGAGGCGCAGATGCCGTACCGGTCGAGATGGAGCAGGATCGCCTCGCCCTCCACGTACTCGAAGCTGATGTTGGTGGTATTGGGCAGCCTGAGCGTCTTGTGGCCATTGAGCAGCGCGTTGGGGATCTGGCTGAGCAGCCCCTCCTCCAGTCGGTCGCGCATCGCCTTGACCCTGGTGTTCTCCTCCTCCATGTGGCTAGCGGCCAGCTCGCAGGCTCGGCCCAGGCCGACAATGGCGGCGACGTTCTCGGTGCCTCCCCGGCGGCCGTGCTCCTGGTGGCCGCCGATCAAAAAGGGCATGAATGGCGTGCCCTTGCGGACATAGAGCACACCGATCCCCTTGGGCGCATGTAATTTATGACCGGAAAGGGAGAGGAAATCAATCGGTACTTGTGACAGGTTAATGGGAATTTTTCCCACCGCCTGCACCGCATCGGTATGGAAGAGGATGCCCCGGCTCCGGGCGATCTCGGCCATCTCCTTGATGGGAAAGAGCACGCCGGTCTCGTTGTTGGCCCACATGGCGCTGACGATGGCGGTTTCGTCGTCCAGGCTCTCCTCATAGAGTTTCAGGTCGAGGGTGCCGTCCGCGTTCACCGGCAGCTGGGTGACCCGGTGCTTGTGACCGGTGAGGCGGTCCAGATTCTCGCAGAGGTTCTTCACCGCCGGGTGCTCCACCCGGGTGGTGACGATGTGACGCTTGCCCGGGAAGGATTGGAGGGCGGAGAGGATGGCGGTGGAGTCGCTCTCGGTGCCGCAGCTGGTGAAGAGCAGCTCGTCGGGGGTAGCGCCAAGGAAGGAGGCGATCTTCTCCCGCGCCTCCCGCAGATGGCGGCCCACCTGGCCGCCGAAGCGGTGCATGCTGGAGGGGTTGCCGTAGAGCTCGGAAAAGAAGGGGAGCATCGCCTCCATCACCTCGGGGGCGACCCGGGTGGTGGCATTGTTGTCCATGTAGACGACCCGTTCCATCACTTGTCCTCCTCGACGATCAGCGTCTCCAGCACCTGCTCGCGCAGCTTCTTCTCCACGTACTCCTTGAGGGTGGTCTGGGACTTCTTGCAGGTGCCGCAGGCGCCGCGCAGGGAGACGGTGACGAAATCACCATCCACATCCACCAGCTCGATGTCGCCGCCGTCCTTCCTGAGGGCCGGCCGGATCTCCCGCTCCAGCACCTCCTCGATCCGCTTGATCTTCTGGATGTTGGTGAGTTTGCTCGGGCGCCGATCCGGGATGATCTGCTGCACCTCGTGACGCGCCTCGCGCAGCAGCTCCTCCAGCCGCTCGTGGCACTTGCCGCAGCCGCCGCCCGCCTTGGTGAAGTTGGTGATCTCCTCGACGGTGCGCAGGTTCGATTCGGCGATGGCCCGCTTCACCTCGAGGTCGGTGACCCCGAAGCACTCGCAGACCACCTCCCCTTCCGCCATGGGCAGCGGCACGCCCCGGTAATGGGCGATGGCCGCCTCCAGCGCCTCGCGGCCCATGACCGAGCAGTGCATCTTCTCCTTGGGGAGCCCTCCCAGGAACTCGGCGATGTCCTCGTTGGTGACCTTCTCCGCCTCCTCCAGGGTCATGCCCTTGATCATCTCGGTGAGCGCCGAGGATGAAGCTATGGCGCTGGCGCAGCCAAAGGTCTTGAACTGGGCGTCCACGATCCTGCCGTCCGGCCCCAGCTTGAAGGTGAGCTTCAACGCGTCGCCGCAGGCCAGCGAGCCCACCTCGCCCACGCCGTCGGCGCTCTCAACCTCCCCCACGTTGCGGGGGTTCATGAAATGGTCCCTGACCTTATCGGTATACTCCCACATGACTTCTCTCCTGGCGGCTGGGCAGCTAAGGGAGATGCACCTCGCCCCCCCTAAACACAGCCCGGCCTGATCTGTCGCCCGGAACACCGGGCGGAAAATGAACGCACGAACGGCATATGGCAACTCCACCCACAAAAGCAGGCAAGGATGGAACAAAACAACTTAATTTTTCAATGGGGAAAAAGCAACAGGGAAAACAGCCTCGCCCCCGAGCGGGGCGGCAGGCCGCATCAAATGAAAGGTCCGATCAATAGCCAGCGCCAGCGGCGCTCGCCAGCCAGTCATCCAAGGTCCCGAGTCCAACAACCGTATCGCCGGAGAGGGGTCCCAGATAGTAGAGCGAGCCGCTGGACGTGGCCAAAAAGGAGCTTGCGGCGGGATAATGGCGATAGTAATAGCCGGCGGCCGTGGCCGACTGGCTGGACGGGCTCGGGGAAAGGTATTGCGGATAGGCTGCCTCCAGGTAGTTGAAAAGCCGGTCCGATGCGCTGGCCTCGGAGAGCACCGTGACCGTCTCGACCACGACCAGATTCTCGCGCCGCACCACGCCATCGCTGGGCGTCTCCGACAAGGGAAGAGCGGCGAACGCCCCGCCGGCATTGCCGGTGGGCAGGGCGGCAATCGCATCCACCACCGCCATGCCCGACCCGATCACCAGGCCGAATACCGTGAACCCGCCGTTCTGGCTGTCCAGATTGGCGCTGTTGTCGGCCAGATTGATGAACCACTGGCTGGTGGCGCTGTCGGGATCGCCGGAAAGCTTGGCCATGGCGATGGTGCCGCGAGTGTTCGACCGGGTCGGGGCAAACTCGTTGACCACCGGCGGATTGGTCACGATTGCCTGGGGGCCGCTGGCGGTGTCGTCCCAGACATACCCGCCGCCCTGGATGACAAAGCCTGGCACGCTCCGATGGAAAAAAGAGTCATCGTAGGCGCGGCTGTTGAGATAGGCAAGAAAGTTCGCCACGGTTTGCGGCGCCTCCTGGTCGTACAACGCCACATCGATGATCCCCTGCGAGGTATGCAGCCGAACCGTGGTCGCCATGGCGAGGGCAGGAACAAGAGAACATCCCAGGGCGAACAGCCCCGCAACCAGGGGTCGCACTCGTAAAGCCAGGCCCGCCTCGCCTCCAAACATTTCAAGCATATTCACTCCCCGCCTGTACCAACCCACAGGCGCCCCCACTGTCGATTCATCGGCATTGCATCGCCCAAAATGGATACCGCGCACCTGCGCCTTCGTCAACGCCAAAAGAGACGGCGCCCAGAAGCAACGAAACAGGCGGTGATTCGCCTATTCCCCGCCAGCCTCGCCATGCAGCGCCGCCCAGATCTGGGCGGCAAGGGATGGGCCGATGCCGGGCACTGCGGCCAGTTCCTCGGCACTGGCCTCTTTTACCCGCCTCATGCTGCCCAAGGTGTTGAGCAATGCCCGTCGCCGGGAAGGGCCAACGCCGGGGATGGCGTCCAGCGCCGAGGTGAGGCTCGCCTTGGTGCGGAGCTTCCGATGGAAGGTGATCCCGAAGCGGTGCGCCTCGTCGCGGATGCGCATCAGATAGAGCAGCGCCGGGGCGTTGCGTTTGAGGACGATGGGGTTCTTGCGGCCGGGACGATAGAGCTTCTCGCCCTCCTCCTCCCGCTCCTTGGCAATGCCCACCAGCTCGACCCTGCCCGTAAGCCCCAGCTCGGCAAGGGCTTCTTCGGCCATGCGCAGTTGGCCCCGTCCGCCGTCCACCATGAACAGCTCCGGCAGATCGTCCTCTTCCGCGCCCCTGGCAAAGCGGCGTGCCAGCACCTCGGCCATCATGGCGTAGTCGTTGGGGCCTTCCACGGTGCGGATACGATAGTGGCGGAAACAGGGCTTGTCCGGCTCGCCGGCCCGAAAGGCAACCAGGGAGCCAACCGCCTGCTGGCCGCTGGTGTTGGAGATGTCCAGGCACTCGATGCGGATGGGTTCGGTTTGCAGATGGAGCGCCGTGGCCAGGGCCTTGGCCAGGGCCTGCCAGGAATCGGCCTGCCGCTCCCGGTCCCGGAAGAGCTGCTCGGCATTGGCACTGGCCATGGCGGTCAACCGCGCCCGGTCACCGCGCTGGGGAGAGAGGATGGCGACCTTGCGGCCGGCCCGGCCGGAAAGCCATTCCGAAAGCAGTTCCTGGTCGGCAACCTCCATGGGCAGCAGCAGCTCGCGGGGGATGGCCCGCTCCTCCTCATAGAAGCGGGCCAGCACCTCGGAGAGCACTTCGGCATCCTCGCCCACCGGATCGGCCAGGAAAAAGCCCTGCTGGCCGATCACCGCGCCGGCCCGCACCAGAATCACCGAAACCGCCACCGAGGCCCCACGTCGCGAGAGGCCGAAGACGTCCTGGTCAAGCCCATGCTCCGCCACCATTTGCTGTTTGGCGATGGTGATCTGGAGCGCCCGCAACCGGTCGCGCAGCAGGGCGGCCTCCTCGAAACGCAACGCCGCCGCCGCCTGCTCCATCTCGCTGGCAAGCTGACGGCTCACCTCCTGGTTCCTGCCCTCCAGCACCAGCAGCACCTGACCCACCATGGCCAGGTAAGCCTCGCGCTCCACCTTGCCGGCGCAGGGGGCGAGACAGCGGCCCATCTGGTGGTTGAGGCAGGGCCGGGGCTTGGATTTGAGCACCCGCTCCTTGCAGCGCCGCAGCGGGAAGAGGGTGTGCAGCAGGCGGATGGTCTCCCACATGGCCCCGGAGGAGGGAAACGGCCCGAAGTAGCGGGCGCCGTCCTTGGCGCGGCGGCGGGTCATGCAGAGCCTGGGCCACTCCTCCTGGATGGTGACCTTGATCAGCGGATAGTTCTTGTCGTCGCGCAGGATGACGTTGTAGCGGGGGCGGTGCTGCTTGATCAGCGATGCCTCCAGCAACAGGGCATCCTGTTCGCTGGGGGTGACGATGACGTCGATCCGCGCCACCTGGGAAAGCATGACGCTGGTCTTGGAATGGCTTGCCGGCTCGACCCGGCCGTAGGAGGCCAGTCGCTTTCGGAGTTCGCGGGCCTTGCCCACGTAGAGCACCTGGCCCGCCTGGTCCTGCATCAGGTAGACGCCCGGCGAAAGCGGCACGGTGGGGAGAAATTGGGGGAAATCGAACGGCGCGGGTCCGTTGCTCATGGCGGCAAAACGGGCACAGGCGCTATCATCCCCGCAACAAACTCAACACAAAAAGAGGAGCCATGGGGATCAAGCTTCAAGGGGCGCGGCATCTACTACCGCCTTGGGGTTGATGACCTGAGCCAGACGCATGAGCCCCGTGTCCAGATGATCGAGATCTTCCTGGCCAAGCATGTTCAGCGCCTCTCCCAAGGCCCCCAGGGTGGGCCTGGAAGAACCAGCCAACAACCGCTCTCCGGCTTCGGTGAGATAAAGTCGTACCGTGCGCTGATCACGATCGCTGCGAGTTCGCCGTAAAAATCCCTGAACTTCCAGTCGATCGAGTGCGTTGCTGCAGGTGGAGGGATGGATGGCAAGAAGTTTCGCCAGTTCGGACACCTTGAGGCCGGGATGGGCGAAGAGTTCCCACAGCATCCATAACCTGGCGCTGCTCAGGCCATAGTGCTGCTCAACAAATTTCGCCTGGGCCTGGATGAGTCGGGAAATTTTACGTAATTCTCGGATAATGTCGGCCATCTGTTGCTGACGGGCGTCCATGATGCCTCCGGAGCTTGAGGGAATGCTCCGGTATATACTACAAGCAGGCCGACTCAGCATCTATTTTGCATGGCACTATTGGGAATTACACAAATTTTCCGTCACAGCCGCAACTATCGCCGTGGCTGGTTCTTCTGGAGGCAACAGACCATAATAACGCAAGCCATCAATGATCCCAGCCGCATGCGGATAAGGGCTGAAAAAAATCCTCGACCTCCCCCGCAGATGAGTCAGTTCGCTACTGTGGTTCCCAACCACCAGCCCAAGCCCGGCTCCCCTAACCATATCCTCGTCGTTCCCCGAATCCCCGGCCACCATGACCTGATCGCTGCTGAATCCATACTTGTGCCTGATGAAACCGATGGCCTTCCCCTTGGATGCCCGCAGAGGCAACAAATCCAGATACTGCCCATGAGAATACACCACCTGACAGGCAAGGCGCGCATTCGCCAAGGCAGCATGCACTTGATCGATCAGGCGCGGTTTGTCCAAGTAATAGCTGATCTTGTAACGGCGTTGCCTCTCTGGCTCCTGCAGGGCAAGAAAATCCAACTCCGCCATGCATGCCTGCACCCGTTCCGGCTCCCATTTGTAGGAAATATGCTGCCGCCATCCCTTATCGAGACGCAGTTGTGGTCCGTAGTAGATCTCCGTGCCCACCGAGCAAACCAGGATATCAGGAATAGGGATGTGATGTTCCGTCATCGCCTCCAAAGTCAACTCCAGACTGCGGCCAGTGGCTACCCCCCAGGCAAGTTGATCGCTATACCGCTCCAGCATTTCCAGCAATCGTTCCAGGGCGTTCTGGTCACCGAGCAGGGTATTGTCAATATCGGCAATCATCAGCCGATTCAAGCTTGTAAGCCGACGACCAAAAGAAGGACGGGGAGGAATTGCCGTGGCTTGCACCTGAGCCGGCCGACTCGGCGCAAGAATTCGGAGTTGATCAACGTATTGAGAAACATGGGAGGCCCAGGAGTAATGCCGCCGCACGCCGTTGATGCCATTGTTGGAGCAGCGGTCCCACATCTGTTCATCAACCAGGATCTTCCGCAATGCCTGGGCGATTTCTCCTGGATTTGCGGCATCCACCAACACCCCATTGTCGCAATTGGCCACAATCTCGGCCGGGCCTCCATCACGGGTGGCGACAATGGGCAACCCGCAGGCAGATGCCTCAATGAGGGTGAGCCCGAAAGGCTCCACCAGCGCCGGGTTGACAAAAACTCCTCGACTATCCGCGCAGATGCGGTAGAGCTCCGGAACTTCCGTGGCGAAGTTGTGTTTTTTGGGGATGGCAAGCTTTCCATAAAGATCAAAACGATCCATGGAGAACAACATCTCGGTGAGCACTTCCTGTTCGTTTTCCTCCATCCCTTTGATGTCGGAACGGATCCCCGCGAAGATGGCCAGGTTCGCCAAGGCTTGCAAATCCTTGTCCATGCCGTATGCCGCGATCAGGCCGCAGATATTCTTGCGGTGGTCGGGCCGGCAGAGGGCAAGAATGAACGGCTTGCCCGGCTTGGCCCAGAAGCGGTGCAGCTCACGCAAAATCGCCTTGCGGGCCTGACGGCTGGCTTCGTCGATCAGCCCAGGGTCCACCTGGTGACGATAGTGGGGGTAAAATACGTCAAGATCAATCCCGGGAGGTATGACCACCTGCGGCCGGCGGGATGTCTGGCGATAAAGGCCGTACTGCTTGTCGATCTCCTGCCCGGTGGAACAGATGATCAAATCGCTGCGCGCAATAATCTCCTCTTCCACATCGATTCGGGTGTCGATCCGGTACTGTCGCTGGATCCGCTCGATGCCCAAGCCGTCCGCCAACAGTTTTTCCAATTTGTTCCGCCCCATAGAGTGACCGGTGAAAACGCAAGACGCATCAAACACCTCGGCTAGCCCCATGGCCACGTACCCTGCATCGGCGTAATGCCCATGGAAAAAATCAGGGACCCGTTTTTGCCGCTTTATGAATTGAAGGCCGTGCTCGATGAACTCCTCCAGATGGGGCCACAGCAATTCCTTGCGCATGTACTTACGGCCTCCGCACTGGAGTCTGACAATACGCACCTTGTCGCTGAGTGGCTCGATGGTGCGCCCGTAATCAGGCGAAACGCGACGATCGACTATAAGCCGGGACACCAGGTCCACCTGGGCCACTTCCGGATGTTCCCCCAGAGCGCGGGCCAACTCCAGAACGTATTTGACCTGGCCGCCGGTATCCGCATCCCGTCCCAGTTCCGGATCCGTACCACGGATAAGACCATGAAGGCTGAACAATTGGATATACATTCCCTTTTCAGGCATCTTCCCGGTCTCCCGAGGCTTGAAGCGGTATCATGCCGCTACGTTATTGACGATATGGCAACCATAGAATTCCTAACAGCCCGCTGCACGGATCGCCGTTCTTACCATCCCCAGACCAAACGACGCGCGATCCAGCCGCTTCCCCCCTGAGCGTACCGCACCTTCACCCATCTCCCCTGAGAACCGAGACTTCGCAAAAGCACCCCCCGGTTTACCCTTACGACTACAGAACTTTTCACATCCGGCCGGCTACGAAGGTTGACGTTCTCCTTCTTGACAATCACATGAGACTCTCGCGAGGTCAGTTTACGGAACACCCAGCCAATATCGCCTTCGTAGTCCCGCACCTTAAGCCACTCGCCCTTGGCGGCCATAACTTCCAGGGGGTAGCCTCGACTCAAATACCAAAGAACCTCATAGCCGAGACCCGGCCCGCTCCGCATGTTGACATTGTCGCGGGCTATGCTCACCATGCGGGGAGAAGCACAGGCCGCCCCGGCCACCGCCAGGAAGAGACAGGCAACAAGCAGGGTCGAAGCAACTCGAATCACTGGTCGGAATCTCGACACGGGATCACCTCTATTGTTAAAAATATTTTTTAATAAAACTATTTTATTTAAAATAGGTTGCTGGTAATATCTTTGTCAAGAATAAAATTCTGGCAAGCAAGGAGGTGTCGGATGAAAAGTGTGCCGTGTCTGCTCTTCGGCGAGATCCTGTTCGACTGCTTTCCGGACGGCAGTCAAATCCCAGGTGGAGCGCCCTTCAACGTGGCCTGGCACCTACGGTCCTTTGGGATCGCCCCGGCGCTGATCACCCGGGTGGGGCGCGATGCCGCTGGGCGGAAACTGCTGGCGCTCATGGCCAGCCATGGAATGAACACAGGACATGTGCAGGAGGATGCACTCCATCCCACCGGCACGGTCGCGGTGCATCAGGCAACGATGGGACACGTCTTTGAAATACTGCCAGAGCAGGCTTACGACCACATCGCTCCCCCCTTGCAACCGCTGCCGCAGGCCCCTGCGTTTCTCTACCACGGCAGCTTGGCGATAAGGAATGCGGAGTCAAGGAACGCCTTGGAAACAATCAAGATCAGCACCGCCTGCCCAGTCTTCCTTGATGTCAACTTGCGTCCTCCCTGGTGGAACCGGGCAGACGTCTTGCATTTGATGACTCAAAGCACCTGGGTAAAGGTCAACGAAGAGGAACTGGCCCTACTGGCCCCGGAGCAACAGGATACAGCCGCCCGTGCCTCGGCGCTCATGCAACGGGCACGCCAAACCCAGATGCTCATCGTTACCCGAGGCGCGGAAGGATCCCTGCTCTTCACCCCCAAGGGACACGCTCTTCTCTATGCGGCCGCCGCCGTCCATGGCCCGGAGGTGGACAGCGTCGGCGCCGGGGATGCCTTTTGCGCGGTCTTTCTGCTCGGCATCAGCCAAGGGTGGGCTGTCGGCCTCACCATGCATCGTGCCCAGGAGTTTGCAGCCGCGCTCATCGGGCGGCGAGGAGCGACGGTGGAGGACCCCCTCTTTCATCAAGACTTCCTGAAAAGGTGGGAAAATGACCAGACCGATGAATAAAGAGAGCCTCCTGTCGGAATTGCACGCCTTCCTCCAGAAGCAACCAGCTCTTTCCCATGCATTTCTTCACACCCTCGGAGGGAATCAACCCCTACTGCTGCGTACGGTCATCATGAAGGCCTTCGCCCAAACATGCGCGATGCCGGGGGGAGAGTTTCTGCAGGAAGGGCCCTTCCGCGTGCTGGCGGAAAAAAGCCAGGAAGCGGTTTGCCGCGAGGCGTGGATCTACTTTGCCCTCCGACTGAGGCCCGCCTCCTGGCTCTACCTGCGGATCCACATGGAAGCCTTGACCATGGACCGAATAGATTCCTCTCGGTTCCTGCTCTTCAAGGAACAGCTGGTAACCGGTCGCGTTTCCGATGCCTTTGACTTAGAAATTGATTTCGCCCCCTTCAACCGTAATGCTTTTCGTCTCAAGGAAGAAGGCTCCATCGGCCGGGGCATGGAGTACCTTAATCGCCGCCTATCCAGCGGGCTCTTCGCCGAACTGAATCAGGAAGACAACCGCCTCTTTCGCTTTCTCAAACTGCACCGTCATCGCGACCAACAGTTGATGCTGAATCAACAGGTGGAAAACACGAGTGAACTGCGCGCCATCTTACGCCAAGGACTGAAGTTGCTGGCCCGCCAGGAGGCGGACCTGCCATGGGCGACGGTGGCCGGGCAGTTGCACCCCCTGGGCTTTGAACCCGGATGGGGAGACCGCATCGGCCGCATACGCGAAACCATGGGACTGTTGCTCGATCTCTTCGAGGGCCCTTCGCCCGACACCCTGGAGCGATTCCTGGGGCGGCTGCCCATGATCTTTTCCATCGCAATCATTTCTCCCCATGGATACTTCGGACAGGGAAAAGTTCTGGGGCGACCGGACACCGGTGGCCAGGTGGTATACATTCTCGATCAGGTGCGCGCCCTGGAAACAGAGATGCGCCAACGGCTTAACGAACAAGGCCTGGACATTGAGCCCTCCATCGTGGTTCTCACCCGGCTCATTCCCGAAGCGGACGGAACCACATGCGATCAACGATTGGAGCATATTGCCGGCACCAACAACTCCGTGATCCTGCGGGTACCGTTTCGCGGAGGCCAGGGGGAAATTATTCCCCATTGGATCAGTCGGTTTTCCATCTGGCCCTACCTGGAACGATTTACCTTTGACGCGGAAAAAGAAATGCTTGCCGAACTGCACGGTAAGCCTGATTTGATAATCGGCAATTATTCCGACGGCAATCTAGTGGCTGCCCTGCTCTCCGCCCGTCTGGGTGTCACCCAGTGCAACATCGCCCACGCCCTCGAAAAAACCAAATACCTGTATTCCTCCCTCTACTGGAGGGAAAACGAAGCGCAGTACCACTTCTCCTGCCAGTTCACCGCCGACCTCATCGCCATGAACGCCGCCGATTTCATCGTGACCAGCACCTACCAGGAAATTGCGGGCACCGCGGATCAGACCGGCCAGTATGAGAGCTACACAACCTTCACCATGCCCGGCCTCTATCGGGTGATCCACGGCGTCGACATCTATGATCCAAAGTTCAACATCGTCTCACCCGGCGCCGATTCGGACACCTATTTCCCCGCCACCAAACAAGAAGGACGCTTCGTCCACCTGCATCCTGAAATCGAACGACTGCTCTTCGGCCATATCGAAGCACATCTGGGCCGAGGGGCATTCAGCGATACCGACAGACCCATCATCCTCACCATGGCCAGGCTCGATCGGATCAAAAATCTCACGGGACTGATGCGGCTCTACAACAGGAACGAACGGTTGCGGGAGATGGCCAATCTGCTGATCATCGGGGGGCACATCAATCAGGACAACTCTGGGGATCAGGAAGAACGCCAGGAGATTGCCCTGATGCACCAACTTTTCGACGAATTCGGAGCCGACGACCGGGTACGCTGGCTCGGCATGCATCTGGACAAAAAACTGGCTGGAGAACTCTACCGGGTGGTGGCGGATCGCCGCGGCGTCTTTGTGCAGCCGGCCCTCTTTGAAGCCTTCGGCCTGACCGTCATTGAGGCCATGGTCTCAGGCCTACCCACGTTTGCCACCTGCTTCGGTGGCCCCATGGAGATCATCGAACACGGAATATCCGGTTTCCACCTGAACCCCAACAACGAGGAAGAGGCGGCGGAACTGCTGGTTGGCTTTTTAGAACGTTGCATGCGGGAACCCGGCCATTGGGAAGACATAGCCCTGGGGGGCTTGCGCCGCGTGGAAGAACGTTACACATGGAAACGATACGCCCGCCGGATGATGACCTTTGCCCGCATCTATGGATTCTGGCGTTATGTTACCGATCTGGAGAGGACAGAAACCCGACGCTACCTGGAAATGCTCTACAGCCTGCAATTGCGGCCACTGACCGCGACCGTCCGCTGACTGAGAGGAGTTGCAATGGCTGTCAATATAGCCGGTGTTCGCCTATAAAGGCAGCCACCGCCGGAGGAACCATAGCAGCGATGGCCTTCCCCTGCCGGATCGATTCGCGGATGGCCGAGGAGGAAACCGCCACCGGCTCCATGGCTACGGCGTGAATGGCATGCGGTCGAGTCTTGTGCCGCCAGCAGGCGACGCCTGCGACGGCATAGTAGCCGGGAAAACTTGCCGCCACCACCTGGCCGCAGCTTTGCCCGCACTGGTCGGGCCGGGCCACCACCACCAGGTGGGCATGGTCGAGCAGGCCCAGGTACTGTTTCCAGGAGGCAATCTCGGCAAAGGCGTCCATGCCGATCACGAAGAAGAGTTCACCTCGGCTGCCCAGTTGGCCATGCAGGCTGGCCAGGGTGTCGATGCTGAAGGAAGGACCGAGGCGTTTGCCTTCGATAGGAGAGACGGCCATCCCCTGCTCGCCGGCCGCGGCCAGCTCCAGCATGGCCAACCGGTGCGCAAAGGGAGCCAGGTTGTGGCTCAGCTTATGGGGGGGCAGAAAGGCGGGCACCAGGAGCAGCCAATCCAGGGCCATGGCCCGGCGCACCGCCCTGGCCACGGCCAGGTGGCCATGGTGCACCGGGTCGAAGGTGCCGCCCAGTACCCCGATCCGGCCGTGGATATGCTCCGGGATGTCCGGCGCCATGCTTGCTGCTACGCCCGGACCTCGCCGCTACCGTAGACGATGAACTTCTTGGTGGTCAGTTCCTTGAGCCCCATGGGGCCGTAGGCGTGCAGCTTGGTGGTGCTGATGCCGATCTCGGCGCCCAAGCCGAACTGGCCGCCATCGGAGAAGCGGCTGGAGGCGTTGACCATCACCGAGGAGGCGTCCACCTCGCGCAGGAAGCGCTGGGAGTGGGCATAGTTGTTGGTGATGATCACCTCGGTATGCTGGGAGCCGTACTGGACGATGTGGTCCATGGCGGCGTCCAGGTTCTCCACCACCTTGACCGCCAGGATCAGCTCCAGGAACTCCATGCCGTAGTCGGTGGGCATGGCAGGGGTGATCTCGGGCAGGATCGCCTTGGTCCTGGCGCAGCCGCGCAGCTCCACCCCGGCCTGCTTCAGCGCGGCCCACACCATGGGCAGGAAAGCGGCCGCCTCCTGCTCATGGACCAGCAGGCATTCCAGGGCGTTGCAGACGCCGGGCCGCTGCACCTTGCCGTTCATGACGATGCGCACCGCCATGTCGTGGTCGCCGCTCTCGTCGACAAAGACGTGACAGACCCCCTTGTAGTGCTTGAGCACCGGAATGCGGGAGTTTTCGGCCACGAAACGGATCAGCCCCTCGCCGCCGCGCGGGATGATCAGGTCGATCTGCTCCTCCAGGGCCAGCATGGCGGTGATCGCCTCGCGGTCCGTCATGGGGATCACCTGCACGGCCGCCGCCGGCACGTGCTGGGAGGCCAGCGCCTCCTGAAGCACCTTGGCCAGGGCCAGGTTGGAGTGGATGGCCTCGGAACCGCCCCGGAGCAGGATGGCGTTGCCCGCCTTGAGGCAGAGCGCCGCCGCGTCCACGGTGACGTTGGGCCGCGACTCGTAGATCATGCCGATCACCCCCAGGGGGATGCGCATCCGGCCCACGGTGATGCCGGAAGGCCGCTGCACCATCTCGCTGATCTCCCCCACCGGATCGGGCAGGGCCGCGACCTCGCGCAGGCCGGTGACCATGGCATCGATGGTCTTGTCGGTGAGAGCCAAGCGGTCCAGCATGGCGGAAGACAACCCCTTGGCGCGGCCGGCCACGAGATCCTTCTCGTTCTCCTGCTGGATAAAGGCCTTCTCATTGATCAACGCCTCGGCCATGGTGATGAGCACCGTGTTCTTGGCGTTGGTGGAAAGGTTGGCCACGCTGCGGGCCGCCTTTTTGGCGGCAACCGCCATTTCCTTGATGGATTCCTGGATGGACATCACACACCCCCGGATAGAGTTTGGAAGTTGTCCGATTGTATCACGAAAGGGGGCGGACAGGTTCTTCCCCCTGTTTCTTTTCTACAACAGCACCAGATTGTCCCGGTGCACCACCTCGTCGCTGTCCTTGGGCCGGCCCAAGACCTGCTCGATCTGGCTGGTCTTGGCCCCCTTGATCCGTTCGAGATCGGCGGCGGAGTAGTTGACCAGCCCGGCGGCAATGGCCTCGCCCTCTGGATTCAAGCAGTGCACCGGCGCACCGATGCCGAACTTGCCCCGCACCTCCACCACCCCGGAGGGCAAGAGGCTCTTGCCGCCCTGCGCCAGGGCCTTGCAGGCACCGGCGTCCAGGACCAGAAAGCCCTGGGGCCGCAGGGTGTAGGCGATCCAGTGCTTGCGGCTGGCGAGCTTCTCCGGCTGGGGCAAAAAGAAGGTACCCACCGCCTCGCCGGCAAAGAGCCTGGTCAGGGTGTCAGGTTCGCGGCCCGGCGCGATGCAGCAGCAGCCGCCCCGTGCCGCCACCATCTTGGCGGCCTTCACCTTGGTGCCCATGCCGCCGGTCCCCACCGTGCTGGTGATCCCGCCCACCATGGCCTGCACCGAGGCGTCGATGCGCGCCACCGTGGTCAGCAGCCGCGCATCCGGATCCTCGGAGGGATTGGCGGAAAAGAGGCCGGCCACGTCGGTGAGGCAGACCAGCAGGTCCGCCTCGGTAAGGTTGGTCACCATGGCGCCCAGGGAGTCGTTGTCGCCGAAACGCAGCTCCTCCACGGAGACGGTGTCGTTCTCGTTGATGATCGGCACCACCCCCCAGTCGAGCAGCGTAAAGAGGGTGTTTCTGGCGTTGAGGTAGCGGTCGCGGTGGGCCAGGGCATCGTGGGTGAGCAGCACCTGGGCCACCTTCCTGCCCAGCTGCTCGAAGATCTTCTCATAGGCCCGCATCAGGCTCGATTGGCCGGCCGCGGCGGCGGCCTGCTTCTCGCGCAGGGTGAGCGGCCGGTCGCCCAGGCTGAGCTTCCTCCGGCCGGCGGCCACCGCGCCGGAGCTGACCAGGATGACCTGACGGCCGGAGTCCATCAGGGTGCTGATCTCTCGGGCCAGGTTGTCGAGCACCGTATAGTTCAACCCCTCGCGGGTGGTGAGCACGGCGCTGCCCACCTTGACAACCACCCGCCTGGCCTTATCGAGATAGGGCCGCCGCAGGGCCAGATCGTCAGTCGATGCCGTGTTGCTGCTCTTCATCCTCTTCTTCCAGAATGGCTGCAATGGCGTTGATAAGTTCGGCCAATCCCGCGCCGGTGAGGGCCGAGATGGCCAGCACGCTGGCCCCCTCCTCTCGTTTGAACAACTCGGCCAGCTCGGTGATGCGGCCGGCATCCTCGATCAGGTCAAGCTTGTTGAGCACCACCATGCGGTGGCGGCCCAGCAGCTCCTCCTTGTACTGGCGCAGTTCGTTCTCCAGCACCCGGTATTCGGCCAGGGGCTGGTCGTCCGGGGTGGAGGCGTCGATCAGGTGAAGCAGGATGCGGGTACGCTCGATGTGGCGCAGAAACTTGTGGCCCAGCCCGGCGCCTTCGTGGGCGCCCTCGATGAGGCCGGGGATGTCGGCAATGATGCAGGAGTCCCGCTCCTCGAAGTGGAGTACCCCGAGTTGCGGCTCCACCGTGGTGAAGGGATAGTCCGCCACCTTGGGGTTGGCGGCGGAGAGCCGGGAAAGCAGAGTCGATTTGCCGGCATTGGGCAGACCAATCAGCCCCACGTCGGCCAGGAGCTTCAGCTCGATCCGAAACCAGCGTTCCTCGCCGGGCCTGCCCTTGGTGGCAATACGCGGCGCCCGGTTCTGGGCGGAGGCGAAATGGACGTTGCCCCTGCCGCCCTCGCCGCCCCGGGCCGCCAGATAGCGGTCGCCATCATTGAGCAGCTCGGCCAGCACCTCGTCGGTCTCGGCGTCCTTGAGCACCGAACCGAGCGGCACGCGGAGGATGTAGTCGCCGCCCTTGCGGCCGTACATCTTCTTGCCCATGCCGGGGGTGCCGTTGGTGGCTATGAAGTGGGATTTGAAACGGAAATCGAGCAGAGAGGTGAGCCTGCGGGAGGCTTCGATGATCACCGAGCCGCCGTGGCCGCCGTCGCCGCCGTCCGGGCCGCCCTTGGGGACGAACTTCTCCCGCCGGAAGCTGACGCAACCGTTGCCGCCGTCGCCGGCCTTGACAAAGAACTTCGCCTCATCGATGAACGCCATCGCCGGTCGCCATGAAAAAAAGCCCCATGCCGCCATCGCGGCAACGCTTCAGCGCTCCGCCACAGGGGCATGGGGCATAATGAACAGACTTGATCCCTGACGCGTCAGACCGTTGCCGGCCAAACACGGCGGGAATCAGTTGGACTCAACAGGATAGACGCTGGCCCGCTTGCGGCCCTTGCCGAACTCCTCGTAGGCGACCACGCCGTCCACCAGGGCGAAGAGGGTGTAGTCACGGCCGAGGCCAACGTTCTTGCCCGGATGGATCTTGGTGCCGACCTGGCGCACCAGGATGTTGCCGGCCCGAACCACCTGGCCACCGAAACGCTTTACGCCGCGCCGTTGCGCGTTACTGTCACGACCGTTCTTCGAGCTACCGCCCGCTTTTTTATGTGCCACAGTGCCACCTCATTGTGCAAAAAATCAAATGTTCGAAAACAACGCTCAGGCGGAGATCTCCTTGATCTCCAGGGCGGTGTAGTCCTGCCGGTGTCCGTTCATGACCCGGTAGCCCTTGCGGCGCTTGCGCTTGAACACCAGCACCTTCTTGCCCCGGTCCTGCTCGACGATGCGGGCCATGACCTTAGCGCCGGAAACCACCGGCTGACCGATGGTGACGTTGTCGCCGTCGGCGACCATCAGCACGTCGGACAACTCCACGGTGTCGCCGACATTGCCAGCCAGCTTCTCCACCCGAACCCGCTCACCGGGCGCCACCTGATACTGCTTGCCGCCGGTACGAATGATTGCGTACATATCTTCCTCCAAACACCTTCAATGTTGCCGGCATCTCCGGAACCCGGACGCCAGCGGTTAGCATGGCTGAATCGCGCCCCCGGCAAACCCGAAAAAACCGGCCTCCACGCCGGGGAGCATGAAACGGTCATTCATACCATGACGCGCTGAATTGTCAAGCGATAATATCGACAACCGCTCCGGAACCGCCCCCTACTTCCCCCAAAGAATGTCGTACTTCTCGAGGTGGAGATCCCTGACCGACTCGATGGAGATCTGCTTGCCGGTGGCGCCCTGCAGGTAGTCGATGGTGGCGGCCTCCTCCTTGAGCATCATCGCGGCCACCTTGGGATGCACCCGCAGGGAAACCGCGCCGCCCTCCGCCTTCTTGGCCTCCCGCTCCAGCTTGCGGAAGATCTCGTGGCAGATGGTCTTGCTCGACTTGAGCATCCCCTCGCCATGGCAGTAGAGGCAGGGCTCGCACATCATGTGGGAGAGGTCCTCGCGGTTGCGTTTCCTGGTCATCTGCACCAGGCCGAACTCGGAAACCCGCAGGATGTTGATGCGGCTCTTGTCCTTCTTGGCCGCCTCGCGAAGCGCGTTGAACACCTCCTCCCGGTGGGCCTCCTCCTCCATGTCGATGAAGTCGATGATGATGATGCCGCCGATGTTGCGGAGCCGCAGCTGGTAGGCGATCTCCTTGACCGCCTCCATGTTGGTCTTGAAGATGGTCTCTTCCAGGCCGCTCTTGCCCACGTAACGGCCGGTGTTGACGTCGATCACCGTCAGCGCCTCGGTGTTCTCGATGATGATGTAGCCGCCGCAACGCAGCCAGATCTTCTTGTCCAGCGCCCGGTTAACGTCCATCTCGATGCCGTAGAGATCAAAGAGCGGGCTCCCCTTGCCGGCCAGCTGCACCCTGCCCTTGAGACGGGGGGCAAAGGTCTCCACGAAGCGGAGCACCCGCTGGTAGGTCTTCTCGTCATCCACCACCACCCGCTCCACCTCGTGGGAGAAGATGTCGCGCACCACCCGCAGGGTGATGTCCAGATCCTCGTAGACCAAGGCCGGCACAGAGGAGCGCTCGGCCAGGTCGCGGATCTCGCCCCAGATGTGGAGCAGAAACTCCATGTCCGCTTCCAGGTCCTCGTTGGTGGCGTTCTCGGCCACGGTGCGCACGATGAAGCCGGTGCCCTTGGGCCTGAGGTTCTCGATGTCCTGCCTGAGCTGCTGCCGCACCGCCTCGTCCTCGATCTTCCTGGAGATGCCGATGTGGTCGGTCATGGGCATGAAGACCAGGTTGCGGCACGGCAGGGTGATGTGGCAGGTGAGGCGGGCGCCCTTGGTGCCGATGGGCTCCTTGCAGATCTGCACCAGCAGATCCTGACCCTCCTTGAGCAGGTCCTCGATGTTCAGCCCTGGGGTGCGGCGGCAGAGTGACTCCGGGGCCTCGCCGCAACAGCCGCTGCGGTCGCAGTCGTCGGCGCGGTCGCACTTGGCCAGACGCGCCTCGAACTCGTCGGTGCTGATGTGGACATCATCCACGTAGAGAAAGCCGGTGCGCTCCAGGCCGATATCGACAAAGGCCGCCTGCATGCCGGGCAGCACCCGCACCACCTTGCCGCGGTAGATGTTGCCGACCAGCCCCTTCTCGCGGGGCTGCTCCAGGTAGAACTCCACCAGATTGCCGTGTTCGACCAGGGCGATGCGGATCTCGTAGGGGGTGGCGTTGATCAACAGTTCCGTGGACATGATGTGAACCCTTCTTGGCGATGGGGAAAACGATCAGCTGTTTCGCATGGTGGCGTGGCGCATCAAACAGGTAATCACGCAAAAATGCAAGATTTTCCAGACACAATGTGCCAGGCAGGCGCCCTTCCCTCACGCAGGTGGCTCGGCTGGCTCGCTCTTCACCTTGAGCACCATGGCGCCTTGCAACTGGCCCGGCGAGACGCCGGCGATGACCGCCGCCATCTCCAGCGGCTTGCAGCCGGCCTGACCGGGGGCGCCATACAGCCGCAGTTCCAGGCGGCCGTCCTCGGCAAGGCGGGCGCCGCGCAGCAGAGGCCGCAGGTCGAGCCGCCGCTCGGTTCCCTTGCGCACCACGGCAAGCGGCAACTCCTCGGCGGCCAGGGCGGCGGCCACCCGTGCCTGGTCCAGACAAACCGGCAACCCGGCCAGCTGGACCAGGAAGGTGGTCACCTCCGGCCCCACCGTCTCCTTGGCGACCGGGGAGATCCTGGTCACGGTGAGGCCGATGGGCAAGAGACCGTTGATCCTCGCCTGCCAGGCGTCCTGGTCGCGCAGGGGCTCATGGACCTCCACCACCGCGTACTCGGCCAGGCTCTCGGTGCCCAGGGGCAGGGCCTGGCTGAAGGAGACCCGCGGGGTGGGGTTGAAACCCTGGCTGAAGTTCAGCGGCAGGTGCAGCCGTTGAAAGACCCGGAAGAAGACCTGAAGCAGCTCCAGCTGGCTAAGCAGGCGAGCGTTGTCCAGCCGCGAGTAGTCAAGACGGTAGAGCAGGCGAACCCGCTGCTGAGTGGCGGCCGTGCCAGGCGCTTCGTCGGGGGCGCTGCCGGCGGACTCCGGCAGGGATTCCTCTCCGCCGGCCTTTGCGCAGCGATGCACCACCGGCCGCAGGGTTTTCAGGTCGCAGACCCCGCAGCCCTGGCAGCCATGCACCCGGCAGTCCGGGGTATAGGCCTCGGCCATGGCCTTGGCGTACTCCTCGGCAAAGAACTTCCCATGCACCCCCACCCGCAGGTGGTCCCAGGGCAGGGGCTCGTCCGCGCCCCGGCGGCGCAAGGCCTCCTCCAGCCGCAGGCCGCAAGCATCCGCCGCCTCCTGCCAGCGGGACAAGTCGAAATGATCGGTCCAGGCGTCCAGCCGGGCGCCAAGCCGCCACGCCGCCTCGATCACCCGGCCGATACGGCGGTCGCCCCGACAGAGCACCCCTTCCAGAAAGCTCATCCGCGGGTCGTGCCACTTGAGCTTGAACATGGGGCCGCGCAACCGGGACTTGAGGAAATCCACCCGCTCCCGGCCCTCCTCCACGGAGAGCTGCGGCTCCCGCTCGAAGACGGTGTGCGGCTTGGGCACGAAGGTGGCGGCGCTCACCGTCACCCGGCTGCTCTTTCTGCCGGAACGGAAGACCTTCCAGGCCAGATCCGGGATGGCGGCCAGATCCTCCTCGGTTTCGGTGGGCAGGCCGAACATGAAGTAGAGCTTCATCAGCTGCCACCCCAGGCCGTAGGCGGCGCGGGTGGTGGCCAGCAGGTCTTCCTCGGTGATCCCCTTGTTGATCACCCGCCGCATCCGGTCGGTGCCCGCCTCCGGGGCCAGGGTGAAGCCGGTCTTGCGCACCCTTTTGATCTGCTCCATGATCGCCGGAGTCAGGCTGCCCACCCTGAGCGAGGGCAGGGAAACCGAGACCCGGCGCGGCACAAAGGTGTCCATCAGCCGCACCAGCAGGTCGCTCAGGCAGGAGTAGTCGCCGGTGGAAAGGGAGAGCAGGGCCAGTTCCTCGAAGCCGCCCGCGTCGATCCCCTTTTCGGCCATGGCAAGGAGCCGCTCCGGCGAGCGCTCCCGCACCGGCCGGTAGATCATGCCCGCCTGGCAGAAGCGGCAGCCGCGCGTGCAGCCCCGGGCGATCTCCAGCCCCAGCCGGTCGTGGACGATGCGGGTGAGCGGAGCCAGGGGCGGATGCGGGGTGGGGGCGTCCTCAAGATCGGGGAGGATGCGGCGCTCCACCCCCGCATACTCGGGAAGCAGCGGCCGCATGCCGTCGAAGTTGCCGGCCTGGTCGTAGCGAGGCTCGAAAAAGGCGGGCACGTACACGCCCTGGATGCGGGCCAGCCGCCGCAAAAGGGACTCCCTGCCCTCGCCCGCCTCCTTGGCGGCCAGAACCGCGGCAGTCATCTCCAGCACCGCCTCCTCGCCGTCGCCCAAAAGTATCGCGTCGAAGAACTCCGCCACCGGCTCGGGGTGGAAGGCGCAGGGGCCGCCGCCGATCACCAGTGGATGGGAATTGTCCCGCTCGGCGCTGCGCAACGGAATCCCCCCCAGATCCAGGATGGTGAGGATGTTGGTGTAGCACAGCTCGTAGGGCAGGGTGATGCCGAGCACGTCGAAGTCGGCCAGCGGCCGCCGCGACTCCAGGGAGAAGAGCGGCAGGCGATTCTCGCGCAACAGCGATTCCAGATCCAGATCCGGTGCGTAGACCCGCTCGGCCAGCAGCTCGGGCTGATCGTTGAGCACCTGATAGAGGATGCGCAGCCCCTGGTGGGACATGCCGATCTCATACAGGTCCGGGAAGGCGAGGCAGACGCGGAGGCGAACGCTCGCCCACTCCTTTCTGACCACATTGAACTCGTTGCCGCCGTAACGGCTGGGATGCCGCACCAGCGGCAGGATGGAATCGAGAGTAAGAGACATGAGAAAATCCAAAAGAGGCTTAAAAAATCAAAACCGGAAGAAAACAAGGGGCTGGGGAGAGTCAGGCAGAGGGGCACTTGCCTTTGCTACTTCAGCAATCTGCCCAGAAGGACATCCTCAACATTCCGGCGCGCATCCATCACCAACAGAACGAAAACCGTGCTGCCGGACACTCTGTACACAATCCTCCAGGGGGCAACCACAAGCTCCCGGTACAAGGAGATGCCCTGGGCCAAAAGTTCCGGCACCAGAGGTCCCCTTTCGGGAAACCGGGAAAGGGCTGCGGCTGCTTCCTTTATTTTTCCAAGACTGCACGGGTTCCTGCCATCAGCACGGACTCCACGGCAGCAGGAAATATCCCCGTCAACTCACTCAATCGGCTTCCGCACAAACCCCGGCGGAACCGGCACATTGAAATCAAGCGCGGTAAGGCCGGGCTCGGCCAGCCAGTCGCCGAGCACCATCTCCAGGGTGGCGCCGGCATGGGCCGCCGACTCGACACGCACCACGCCGGGCAGGCGGCAGGCCTCGGGCTGGCCGGAGCCGGCGGGCAGATGCCCGTCGTAGCCGACATCCACCGCCACCCGGCCGTTGACGCCAATCACCAGATGGCGACGGATCAGGCGGGTATCGGGGTCAAAGAGCACCCGCTGGCGCACCTCCTCGCCCGGGTAGGAACAGGTCAGCCAGTGGGCGGTGCCTTGCGCGTCCTTCTCCACCGCTTCGATGCGCAACCCCTCCGGGGCGAGCCGGCCGGTGAGCCAGAAAAAACCGCGGGCCGGATCCAGATCCGCCGGCGCGTACTTGCGGAAATCCGCCGCATCGACCCTGCCCTCGTACCAGGCGGACTCCGGCACCACCACCGCCCGGAAAAGAGCGCCGTCGGTGGCGAGGATGATCATGGGCTGGCCGATGGGATTGACCCCGACAAACTTGAGAGAGGAAGGTGCCATGGCCTGCACGAAGCCCTGCAGGCTGCCGCTCCGCCAGATCGAACGGAGATTGACCCGCACCTGCGCGTCAAGGCCGCCGGGGCATTGCCGCTGCGCCGCAAGCGTCTGCCTGAACAGCGCCGCCACCCGCTCCCCCTCCTGGTCGCCAACAGCCACCGTGGCGGGAACAGTGGCGCACCCCCCGACCTGCAATACCAGGAGCAGCAGCGCTCCCAGCGCGAACAGCCGCCAAAGGGACTGCCTCATTTGCCGCCCCCCTGGCCGGCCTGGGCGGGAATCGCCTCCAGCTTCCGGCGCAGTTCGTCCTTCTTCTTTGCCTCCTCCTGGGCCTCCAGAGCCCGGCGGTAGGCGTCGGCGGCCTTCCCCGGCTCGCCGGCCTTGAGGGAGGCGTCACCGAGATGCTCCAGGATGGTGGGATCTTCCGCCGACAGGGCCACGGCCTGTTCCAACTCCCGCACCGCCTCGGGGAAACGGCCCAGCCGGTAGTAGACCCAACCCAGGCTGTCCCGGACAAAGCCGTCCTTGGGCAGCTTGGCCACCGCCTCCTCGATGTAGGCCAAGGCCTGCTCCAGGTTCTTGCCCTCCTCGGCCCAGCTGTAGCCGACATAGTTCAAGGCGTGGGCATGGTGGGGATCGAGCCGGAGCACCTCCTCCATCTCCCGCATGGCGCCGGCGGTATCATCCAGCTTGTGCAGGAGCAGGGCATACTCGTAATGGGGCTCGGCGCTCCCCGGGAAATCGGCAAAGGCGCGTTGGAAGACGGCGTGGGCCTTGTCCGGCTTGCCGCTGCCGGCATGGATCCCGGCAAGGGCGGCGTAGAAGGAGAGCCGCCGATGCTGTTCATCCGCGATGGCGGCGAGCAGCACCTTTTCCGCGCCAGCCACGTCCTTGTCCTCCTGGAGGATGCGGGCCAGCATCAGGATCGACTCGTTATAGCCGGTTTCGCCGGGCTTCACTTGGCGGAGCAGCTTCTTGGCCGAGGCGGTGTCGCGGTTCTGGTAGTGGGCCAGCACCAGGAGCGCCCGCACCCCTTCGACGGCGGTGCCCTTCTTGAGCAGCGGGGTAAGCCGCCGGATTGCCTCTTTGGCGCGCCCCTTGTCGAGAAGGAGCCGGCCGATGGCCAGCTCGACCCGCATCGGCTCGGCGGTGATCGCGCGCAGCTCCTCCAGTTCGCGCAGGGCCTGCTCGGTCTTGCCGCGCCGCAGGTAGAGATTGACCAGCCCGGAACGGGCCCGCTCTTCCACCGCCTCCTCGGCCAGGATCCGCCGGTAGAGCTTCTCGGTCTGGTCGTCCTGGCCGGCCTGCTCCCGCAGCTCCGCCGCCTCCAGGGCCAGCTCGGTGGACCAGTTCAGGGCAAGCGCCTTGTCGAAACTGGCGGCTGCCTGATCAAGAAGCCGCATCTCCTGGTAGAGCTTGGCCAGATAGTAGTGGCCGGCGTAGGAGTCGGGATTGAGTTCCACCAGCCGCTCGAGCACCTGCTTGGCGTTGGGGTAGTCGTGCAGCCGGGCGTGCAGACCGCCCAGCAACAGCAGCACATTGAAGTTCTTGGGGTCGTCGTTGAGGATGGCCTGATACAGGGCAATGGCCTCCTCCTGCCGGTCCAGGGCGCTGTACAGGGTGGCCAGCAGGGCGCGGGCCAGGGTGTCCTGGGGATTGAGGGAGACCAGTCGGTTGACCCATTGCACCGCCTCGTCCCGCCGCCCGGACTTGATGAGCAGCGTGGCCAGGGTGCGCATCACGTGGCTGGCCTTGGGGTCGCACTCCAGGGCCTGCCGGTAGGCGTCGATGGCCTCGTCTGCCCTACCGGCCAGTTCCGCCCCCTTGCCGCGCAGGAAGTGGAGGTAGCCGCAACCCCGCTCCGCGCCGCTGCCGGTTGCCACC
This sequence comes from Thermodesulfobacteriota bacterium, assembly GCA_049323635.1. Lineage (GTDB taxonomy): Bacteria > Desulfobacterota > Desulfobulbia > Desulfobulbales > Desulfurivibrionaceae > JBMONS01. The sequence continues at coordinate 27,584 of JBMONS010000018.1, read as the reverse complement.
CGCCCCGTCTCCTCGGAGGATTGCGCCAGCCCCTCGCCGTCTGGCCCAGCCAGCGGCGCGCAAGCCGTCTGGCCGAGCAACAGCAGGCAGCCCGCCAGCAACAGCCATTGCTCCGTGCGCCGTCTTATGTCCATACTCACGCCTTCTCCTGGTGTTCGCGGGAAGTCATCCCGCCGCCAGCAACTGGTCGATGCGCGCCATGACCAGCGCATGCACCGCCTCGGTGGAGCCGGCGCCATCGATGCGTTCGATATTGGCCCCGGTCAGGGAGGCGAAGATCGCCGCCACCCGGGCCAGGGCCTCCTCCTGCTCGAAATCGTTGAGAACCTCGCCCCTGAGGTGCCGCACCCGGTGCACCCCCAGCGCCACCGGGATGGTCAGCAGGATGACCAGATCGGGCCGCGGCGCAAAGGCCTCGTTTTCGACAATGATCCGGGCCGGATCCTGACCAGCCGCCCCCTGGTAGGCGGCGGTGGAGAGGTAGTACCGGTCGGTGAGCACCAGCCGGCCGGCGGCCAGGGCCGGCGCGATCAGGGTCTGCACATGCTCGCGCCGGTCGGCGACGAAAAGGGCCAGCTCCTCTTCTGGAGTAACACTATTCCGGTTTTTATACAACTGCCGGATGCGCTGGCCATACTGGCCATCAGTGGGCTCCCGGGTGGTGGTCACCGCAAGGCCGCGCCGGGAAAGCGCCTCGGCCGCCAGCCGAACCTGGGTGGACTTGCCGGTGCCGTCAATACCCTCGAAGGCGATGAGCATCCCGCGTCCGCTGGTCATCGGTTCTTCTCCTCGCTGTTGCCGGCTGCCCGGCGGTTCGCGGCGATCAGCGCCGCCAGGTCGAAGGCCGCCGCCAGGCTGGCCGGATCGGCCTTGCCGGTGCCGGCGATGTCATAGGCGGTGCCGTGGTCCACCGAGGTGCGCACAATGGGCAGTCCCAGGGTGACGTTGACCCCGTCGCTGAAGTGGAGCAGCTTGAAGGGGATCAGCCCCTGATCGTGGTACATGCAGACCACCGCGTCGAAGGCGCCACCCGCTGCCTTGTGGAAGACGGTGTCCGGCGGGAACGGACCCTCCACCCGCCAGCCCTCCTGGCCCGCCGCGGCGATGGCGGGAACTATGGCCCGCGCCTCCTCATCCCCGAACATCCCCCCCTCGCCGGCGTGCGGATTGAGCCCGGCCACGGCCAGCCTGGGAGCGGTAATGCCGAAGTCGTCGCGCAGGGCAATGGCGGTGATGCGGATCATCCGGAGCACCGCCGCCTCGCTGATGTTTTGCGCCACCGAGGCCAGGGCCTGGTGGATGGTGACCAGGGTCACCCGCAGGCTGCTGCCCGCCATCATCATGGCGTAGCCATCCGTATGGCACAGGGCGGCCAGCATCTCGGTGTGGCCGGGGAAGGCATAGCCGCCGGCGTTGAGGGCGGCCTTGCCGATGGGACAGGTGACCATGCCGCCAAAGACCCCAGCCTGGATCAGCCGCACGGTCTCTTCGATGTAGCGCCCCATGGCGCGGCCGGTTTCCGGGGTGGGATGGCCCCAGACAAGGCCGTCCCCCAGATCGGAAAGCGACAGCACCGCCACCCGGTCGACGGGCAGGGGCTCGCCAGGCTGCCATGCGGCAAAAGACACGGCGCTGCCCAGCTGGCCGGCCACCCGTCGCAGCACCCCAAGCTCGCCGACCACCACTGGCGAAGGCTTGCCAGCCGGCGCGCCGCTGGCCAGAAAACGGATGATGATTTCCGGGCCGATCCCGACGGGGCAGCCCATGGTGATGGCGATGGGAAGTGGGGTTGTTGGCAGATTCATGGGAACTATCCAGCTTGATGCAGAAAATGAGCGAAAGCCACGGAACTGTAACTGTTCAGCAGTGCCGCAGATGCGAGGAAGAGGCCTGTGAAGTGTACTGATGGTACACGAGCAGACCAATGCCCCCCCTTGAAGGGGGATAAACTCCGCAGATGTGGTGCTGCTGGATAGTTACAATTCATGTCCCGTAGCTCAGATCAAAGGCGTTGCGCACCAGTTCCACCTCGTGGCCCCCATTGTCACCGAGGCTCACCGCCACCACGTCGAAGCGGGCAGGCTGGTCGTGCTTGCCGGTTTGGGAGAGGTAATGCAACGCCGCCATGGAGAGATGGCGGCACTTGGCCGGGGTGACCGCTTCGAGCGGATGGCCGCAGTTCCTGCCCCGCCGGGTCTTGACCTCCACGAAGACCAGTTCACCGCCCTCCTCGGCCACGATGTCCACCTCGGCCTGCCGGGTCCGGTAGTTGCGGGCCAGTACCCGGTAGCCGTGGCGGAGCAGATAGGCGCAGGCAATCTCCTCGCCCTGGCGGCCCAGGGGATTGGCGGGCCGGCTCACAGGGCATCCTCGCGCAGGCACTCCCGCACCGGGCCGAAGCTCCTCCGGTGGATGGGGCAGGGTCCGATCTCCCGGATGATCCGACGGTGTTCGGCCGTCGGGTAGCCCTTGTGCTTGCGGAAATTGTAGTCAGGAAACTGCGCGTGGTACTGGTCCATGATGGCGTCCCGCCGCACCTTGGCCACGATGGAGGCGGCGGCGATGGAGGCGCTCCGGGATTCGCCCTTGACCAGGGCCTGTTGGGGGATGCGCATCGGGACGGTGAACTTGCCGTCCACCAGGAGATAATCGGGGGGTTGGGAAAGCTGCTCCACGGCGAGGCGCATGGCTTGGAGCGAGGCTTGCAGGATGTTGAGACGGTCGATCTCGGCCGCCTCGACCACTCCCACCCCCACTCGCGCCTCGATGCTGGCGAGAAAGTCGGCCAACTCCAGACGGGCGGGATGGCTCAGCTTCTTGGAGTCCTGGAAGCGGTGGTAGTCACAGTCGGGCGGCAGCACCACGCAGGCAGCCACCACCGGCCCGGCCAGCGGCCCGCGCCCCGCCTCGTCGGTGCCGGCCACCATGGCATAGCCGCCCGCCCACAGGGAACGCTCCATGGCGAAGGTATCTCCCGGCACGGAATCGGAGGACCACAGCGGCTTCGTCCTGGCCACAGGCACCACCTTGACAGACATCCGGGCGCGCGGCCACACCCTTACACCGGCCAGCGCGGCCAAAGAAAACGGGCCACGGTTTCCCGCGGCCCGCGACATGGCACAAAAAAAGCACCGGGGAAGGAGACCCGCCCCGGCTCGAACGGCGCTTAGTTGACGCCCTTCTCCTTGATCCTGGCGGCCTTGCCGCGCAGGTTGCGGAGGTAGTAGAGGCGAGCGCGGCGCACCCGACCCTGGGAGACCAGCTCGATCTTGTCGGTCCGGGGAGAGTGCAGCGGGAAGGTCTTCTCCACCCCGACGCCGTGGGAGATCTTGCGCACGGTGACGCTGGCGCCCATGGTGCCACGGCTGCGGCGGGTTACCACACCCTGGAACACCTGGATGCGCTCCTTGTTGCCCTCGATGATGCGGATGTGAACCTTGATGGTATCGCCGGTACGGAAGTCCGGGATGTCGTGCCGCATGTTCTCTTGTTCGATCTGATCAATGATGTTCATGACTCGTCCTCAATAAAAACTCATCTTGACGGAAGTGAATCGGCACACCATACACGGTCGCCAACTTTTTTTCAACGATTACCCAACAACCGGTCGAGAATGATCGACACCGCCGACCGGACGGAAAGATGATTGTACTCGCCCGGCCCGCAAATGGGCGGCAGCAGGCCATCCACCTGCGCCATCACCTCCGGGGCCATGCCCCAGCCGGTGCCGAAAAGCAGCAGGATGGGCTCGCCGTCGGCCAGCCGCTGCCGCGCCTCCTCGTAGGGCACGGTCTTTTCCTGCACCCTGGCGCTGGTGGCCAGCACCGTGGGCCGCTTCCCCCAGCGGCCGGTCAATGCGGCGTAACACTCGGCCAACTCCCCACAGAGGCGCACCAGGGAAAGGGCCTCCTTGCGCTTGGGATTGTAGGTCGCCCCGTGTCCCTCCTGCCAGTGACCGACGATCTCGCGCACCAGCTGCTGCTGGTCCTCGTGGGGGGTGACCACGAAGTAGTCCGCAACCCCGAAGGTTCTGGACGCCCTGGCGATGTCGTGCAGGTCCAGGTTGGTCACCGCCGAGCCGATGGTCTCGCCGTTGCGGTTCAGCACCGGGTAGTGGACCAAGGCCACCGCCAGCCGCACTCCCTGTCCCGCCTCCGTCACGATCCCTCCGACCGCTCTTGCCAGCCGGCCTCACGCAGCCGGGCCAGCAACCCTTCCTTGCGCAGCAGCTTCAATTCCGCCTTGTCGAAGCACAAGCTGCCCACCAGATCGGGGCGCTTCTCCAAGGTACGCTCCACCGAGGCCAGCAGCCGCCAGCGCTCCACCGCCGCGTGGTCACCTGAAAGCAGCACCTCCGGCACCTCCATTCCCTCGAAAACCCTGGGCCGGGTGTATTGGGGATGCTTGATCCGGCCCTGGCTGAAGGTGTCGTACTCGGCGGAATCGGCACAGCCCAGCACGCCGGGAAGCAGACGGGTGATGGAATCGATGAGCACCATGGCCGCCAGCTCGCCACCGGTGAGGATGTAATCGCCGATGGATATTTCTTCGTCCACGAAGCGGTCGATGAATCGCTCATCAACCCCTTCGTAGCGGCCGCACACCAGGATCAATCGCTGGTGGCCGGCCAGTTCCTCCGCCACCGCCTGGGTGTATGGCCTGCCCTGGGGACTGAGCAGCACCACCCGGCCCGGCTTTTCCTCCATGGTCTGCACGTCGTGCAGCGCGGCGGCCAGGGGCTCCGGCTTCATCACCATGCCCTCGCCGCCGCCAAAGGGCCGGTCGTCGGTCATGGCGTGCCGATCGGTGGCGTAGGCGCGGATGTCATGCACCGCGATGCGGACCTGATCCGCCTGCCGCGCCCGCCGGATGATCCCCTCTTCCAGGGGAGAGTCGAGCAGGGCCGGGAAGATGGTGAGCACGTCAAACCGCATGACGCCCCTCGCCAACCGGTTTCACCGGTTCAGCTCCAGAAGGCCCGGTGGCGGATCGACCAACAAGGTCTGCCCGTCCCCGGCCATGCCGACGATGAACTGGTCAACCGCCGGGATCAGATACTCTCCGCCCTCGCCGGCCACCTCCAGCAGATCGTGTCCGGGGTTGGGCAACAGCGCGGTCAAGGCGCCAAGGGCCCGACCGTCAACCGTGGCCACGGCCACGCCCGCCAGCTCATGCCAGTATCGCCAGCCCGCCGGCGCCGGGGGCAGATCCCCGGCCGGCACGCACAGTTCCATGCCGCGCAAGGCCTCGGCCTGGTCACGGGTGGAACAGCCGGTCAACCGCAACACCGCCAGCCCGGATTGGACCCGCCACTGCTCCACGACCGAATCGCGGGGGGGGACACCCTCGCCAAGCAGCAGGAGGCGCCGGTGTTCCCCAATCCCCTCGGCATGGCCGGAGTAGGGAGAAACCTTCACCTCGCCGCGGATCCCATGGGCCGACGACACCCTGCCCAACGCCACCAGTGCGCCAGGCCGGGCAAAGCCGATATTGAGGATGCGCACCCCTTACTCCAGGATATCGAGACGAACCTTGCGGTTGCCGCGGGAGGCAGCAGCGGCGAGCACGGCACGGATGGCCTTGGCCGTCCTGCCCTGTTTGCCGATCACCTTGCCAAGATCCTCCTTGGCGACCCGCACCTCCAGGACCAGGACGTTGTCCCGTTCTTCCTCGCTCACCTGGACCGCCGCCTGATCATCGACCAAGGCGGCGGCTATGAAGCCGACCAGCTCCTTCATGAAGCCTTATTCAGCAGCGGCGACGCCCCTGGCCAGGATGGCCCGGACGGTCTCGGAGGGGGTCGCCCCCTTGTCCAGCCACGCCTGCACGCGGTCCTGCTTCAGGTTCACCGCGGCCGGCTCCTGGCAGGGGTCGTAGGTGCCGACAACCTCCAGAAACTCGCCGTCACGACGGGCCTCGGAGTTGGCAACCACGATGCGATAAAAGGGCTTCTTCTTGCGACCCATCCGGGTCAGGCGAATCCGTACAGCCATGTTCGTGTTTCCTCCTGATGTGGGTTGACGCCGGGCATATCCCGACCGCCAACGGTTGTTCGCAACTTCAAGCAAACGGGCGGGCCCGCCTTGCGTTCTCTTCCTAGCGGAGCCCCTTGGGGCGTTTACGCTTCTTCTGTCCAGCACCGGTGCCCATCATCGAGCCCATCCAGCCGGGCTTGCCGCTCATCTTCTTCATCAGCTTGAGCATCTCGGTGTAGCTCTTGATCACCTTGTTGACATCATGCACCGAGGTGCCGCTGCCCTTGGCGATACGCTCGCGCCGGCCGGCGTTCAGGATGGCGTGGTTGCGCCGCTCCTTGATGGTCATGGAGTTGATGATCGCCTCCACCTTGACCAGCTCCTTCTCGTCGGGCTTGGGCATCTCCTTGATCTGCTTGATCCGGTTCAGCCCCGGGATCATGCCCATGATCTGCTCGAGGGTGCCCATCTTCTTGATCTGGTGGATCTGATCAAGGAAGTCCTCCAGGGTGAAGCCCTCCTTGCCGATCTTCTTGGCAAGCTTCTCGGCCTTTTCCTTGTCAACCGCCGCCTCTGCCTTCTCAATCAGGGTGAGCACGTCGCCCATGCCCAGGATTCGAGAGGCGATCCGGTCGGGATGGAACGGCTCCAGGGCGTCGAGCCCCTCTCCCATGCCCACGAACTTGATGGCCTGCTGGGTCACCTTCTTGATGGAGAGGGCCGCGCCGCCACGGGCGTCGCCGTCCATCTTGGTCAGGACCACGCCGGTGATAGACAGGTCCTGGTTGAACTTCTCGGCCACGGTCACCGCATCCTGGCCTGTCATGGCGTCGGCCACGAAGAGGATCTCGGCGGGGCTCACCTCCGCCTTGATCCGGGCCAGCTCGGCCATCAGCTCTTCGTCCACGTGCAGACGGCCGGCGGTGTCGATGAGCACCGTGTCGCGGCCGGAGGCCTGGGCGGCTATCACCGCCTGCCGGGCGATGTCCACCGGGTTCTGGGCGGTGGTGGAAGGATGGACCGGCACCCCCAGGTTCTGGCCCAGGATGGTCAGCTGTTCGATCGCCGCCGGGCGATAGACGTCGGCCGGCACCAGGTAGGGCTTGCGGCCCTTGCCCATGAGCAGCTTGGCCAGCTTGCCGGAGGTGGTGGTCTTGCCGGAGCCCTGGAGGCCCACCATCATGATCACCACCGGCTGGCGGCCGGAGAGGTTGATGGCGGCGGTCTGGCCGCCCAGGAGCTCGACCAGTTCGTCGTGGACAACCTTGACCACCTGCTGGCCCGGCGCCAGGCTGGAGAGCACCTCCAGCCCCACCGCCTTCTCGGTGACCGAGGCGATGAACTCCTTGACCACCTTCAGGTTGACGTCGGCCTCCAAGAGGGCCATGCGCACCTCGCGCAATGCCTCCTGGATATTCTCCTCGGTCAGCCGGCCATGGCCGCGCAGCTTCTTGAAGACGTCGTTTAAGCGATCTGAAAGATTCTCAAACATGATGCTCTCTATGATTCCACCGTGGCCGGCAACAACGCCGCGGGCCACGCAACACTCCGCATAAGCTCCCGCCAGGAAAGCCAGGAACAGCAGTCATTGGCACGGACAAACCCCTTCCCATTTCCGGGCCGGAAAACGGACAAAGATACTTGGCGAGACGAAGCCTGTCAAGCAACAAGTTCCCGACACGCTCAGGAAAGGAGCAATTCAGGGGGGAACGGCGGGAAAGCCTTTCCTGCCGGCCCCGATATGGCCGGCAGGAACGCACATGGAGAGGACGGCTCAGGTGAGAAAGGCGTCGAAGAGGGCAAAGGCCTTTTGCACCACCGGCACGGAATCGTCCAGCTTCAGATAGGACTTGCCGCTGATCTCCTGACTGACCAGCTCGGTGCTGGCCGGCAGCAGCCCGCCCAGGGGCAGGTCGGCCGAGGCCACCGCCGCCTCGATCTTGGCCATCAGCTCGGGACTCGCCGGCTCCGGCACCCGGTTGACGATGAGGCACTTCTTGCGGATCTTGATGGCCAGCGGCCCGGTCAGCTCGGCGATGCGGGTGGCGGTGAGGATGCCGCGCGCCGACGGATCGGAGACCACCATCAGATAGTCGATCTCGCGCAGGTTCATCCGGCTCAGATGCTCCATGCCCGCCTCGTTGTCCACCACGATATAGCGGTAGTTGCCGGCCAGGTGATCCATGGTCATGGCCAGATGCTGATTGGCGGCGCAGTAGCAGCCAGGGCCGTCCGGCTGGCCCATGGCCATGAGGTCGAAGCCGTCCGCCTCCACCAGGGCCTGATGCACCTTCATCTCCATGTACTGGTCGCGGGTCATGTTGGGCGGCATGTCGCCCTTGAGATCCTTGCGGATCTGGCCGATGGTGATGTCCACGTCCAGGTCGAGCAGTTCGTTGAGGTTGGTGTTGGCGTCGGCGTCCACCGCCAGCACCGGGGTGAGCTTGCGCTCGGTGAGGTATTTGAGCAGCAGGGCGCTGATGGTGGTCTTGCCCACCCCGCCCTTGCCGGCCATGGCGATAATCTTCGGCATGATGACGTTCTCCGTTGAGTTGCGGCAAAAACCGGCCACCTTCCCTGCGGCGGCAACGGTTCCACAATGCTAGTCGGGGAGGCTGATGGTTGTCAATGGCAATGGGAGGATGGGCCGCAATTGCCGCACTGGGGCGGCGCTTCCGGCTCAACCGGCGGCGGGTCGCCGCGACTTGACCGCCTCGCGGCCCGCCTGCACCGCGGCCAGGGCCAGCACGCTGCCGCGCAGGGGCGGCACTTCGGCGCCGAGGATAAGATCGACTATCTCCTCGGCCTTGATCCCCTCCGCCTCCATCCCCAGCACATAGCGGGGTTCATCCCCCGCAAGCCTGCGCAGGACGCCCGCTCCGGCCAGTTCCTCCACGACGGCCGCCACCACCGGGACAGGCTGCCCCAGCTGGCCGGCCAGGGTCATCAGTTCGGTTTCCCGCCGGTTGCGGAGATCGGCATGGGCCTGGTCGATGACGGCAAACGCCAGGGCCAGGCGCGCGATGGGCATGGGCGGCGGGGTATCCGGCCGGCAGAGATGATGGTTCTGCACGGCAAAGGCCAACTCCGTGCCGGCCAGGAAGGCGATCCAGCAAAAAAAGGCCCAGAGCAAAAAGAGCGGCACCGTGGCGAAGGAGCCATAGATGGCGTTGTAGCCGGCCACCCCGAGCTGGAGCTTCAAATAGAGCCGTTGCACGATCAGCCACCCCATGCCGCCAAAGATCCCCCCGAGCAGGGCCGGAAGCGGCCTGACCCTGGTGTTGGGCAAAAAGCGGTAGAGCAGGGTGAAGGCGCCCACCACCAAGAGCATGGGCAGGATTCCCAAGAGCATCCCGGCCACCCCGGAAACCGGCAGGTAAAAATTGAGCAGGGAGCGCACAGTTTCGTTGCGCAGCATGGCTTCCAGGGCAAAGGCCAGATTGACCGACAACGGCAGCAGCAGCACCATCGCCAGGGCGTCGGTCATCTTGCGGCCCAGGGACCGACTTGCCGGGGCCTGCCAGATGACGTTCATGGAATGCTCGATGTTGGCCAGCATGGCGAACACGGCAATGATCAGACCAGCCGTGCCGACAACCCCCAGGGTGGCAAAATCCGTGCGTTCCACGTAACTGAACACCCTCTCGACGGCCAGCCGCAGATGATCCGGAAGTGTCCGCCGATCCTCCCCGGTGACCCAGGGCGGCAGGGTGGTTCGTGGCTGGACCAGATCTGGCTTCCCGGGGGATGGTTCCAGAAAAACCACGCTGCCGGGAGACTCCAGCCGATCGATGAGACGATTCGCGGCCAGCCGCGCCTGGTCGCCCGCGCCAAGTCCCTTGAGCACGGCGGTGCCAAGAGCGAGCATCGGCACCAGCGCCAGGATGGAGGCAAAGGTCAGGGCGCTGGCCCGAAGCACCAGCTTATCGCGCTGGAATTCATCGAGAAACACGAAGCATATCCGGGCGAGGGTGCGTGGGACGCGCCCCAACCACTGCCCCTGCTCCCCTGGAGTATCCCATGCCCATCGACGGAACCGGGACACCATATGCTTGCGGCCTGTATCCTCTTCCATTGCACGTATCCTGACACCGATGTCCCTCCGGTGTCAAGGCTGGAATGGGAGGCCGTCCCTCCTCAAATCGGCGGCGCGATGGTCACCAGGATGCGCATGTCGGTCTTGGCCCGCACCCCATGCGGCTCCCGGATCGCCGAAATCAGCAGGTCGCCGGTATTGGCCTCCATCTCGGCGCCGTTTTCTCCCAAAAACCAGCCGCTTCCCTCGATGACCAGGATGGAAAGCTCGCCGTCCACGTCGTGGGAATGGACCGGGAAGGTGTGACCGGCAATGAGGTTGAAGTTGATGATCTTGAAGTTCGGGGAATCCTCCACCAAAAAGAAGCGCATCATGCCCCCTGGGGAGAACTGCCGGGAGGTGGAAAGCTCGATCTTTTTCATACTGGCACCTCCGTTTCGCTGATTCCGGTTCTTCCGCGCCAAAGCGGCGCGGTTGGTTTTTTTTGCCGTGCGTGAACCCAGTATGCCCCATTCCCCCTGCCCTTTCCTTGCCCTAAGTCAACTTGGCAAAAAAAAATCGCCCATCACCCACTGTCGAACATCACGGCCACCACCAGGGAACCATGCGGGATTAGGGCTCTTTTCCCTTGCAACTTGACCGCTTGCTGGTATTGTTGTCTGCTTGACCAAAATTATAGAAGAGGGTCGGATGCCGGAAAGCCGGAACCACGCCCCTTGCGAAGGAGATTCCCATGGATTACCGGGACACACTGAACCTGCCCCAGACCGATTTCAAGATGAAGGCCAACCTCTCCCAGCGGGAACCGGAGTTCCTCAAAGCCTGGGAGGAGGCCGGCCTCTACGCCAAGATCCAGCAGGCCACCGAAGGCCGGCCGGTCTACACCCTGCATGACGGCCCGCCGTACGCCAACGGCCACATCCACATGGGCCACGCCCTGAACAAGATCTTGAAGGACATCATCCTCAAGTCCAAGCGCATGGCCGGCTTCCACTGCCCCTACGTGCCTGGCTGGGACTGCCACGGCCTGCCCATCGAACTGAACGTCGACAAGGAGCTGGGCTCAAAAAAGCGGGAGATCGGCAAGATCGCCTTCCGCTCCGCCTGCCGCGACTATGCCGGCAAGTGGATCAAGAAGCAGAAGGATGAGTTCAAGCGGCTCGGCGTCCTGGGCGACTGGGAGAACCCCTATCTGACCATCAACTACGGCTACGAGGCATCCATTGCCCGCGAGTTCAACCGCTTCCTGCTCTCCGGCGCGGTGACCCGCAGCAAGAAGCCGGTGCACTGGTGCTCCTCCTGCCGCACCGCCCTGGCCGAGGCCGAGGTGGAGTACGCCGACCACACCTCCCCCTCCATCTACGTGAAATTCAAGGTGGCCGAGGATCTGGGCGCGGTGATCCCCGAGCTTTCCGGGAAGAACGTCTCTGCGGTGATCTGGACCACCACCCCCTGGACCCTGCCCGCCAACCTGGCGGTGGCCTTACACCCGGAATACGACTACGTGGCGATCAAGGTGGGCAGCGAGGTGCTCATCCTGGCCGATGGCTTACGTGAGCGGGTGCTGGCCGACTGGGATATGAGCGGCGAGGTGATCGCCACCTTCTCCGCCAGGGTGCTGGAGGGCAAGAAGTGCCGCCATCCCTTCCTTGACCGCGACTCGCTGATGGTGCTCGCCGACTACGTCACCCTGGACGCCGGCACCGGCTGCGTCCACACCGCACCGGGCCATGGCCGCGAGGACTACCTGACCGGCCTGCGCTACGGCCTCGACATCCTCTCGCCGGTGGACAACGGTGGCCGCTTCACCGAGGAGGCCGGGCCGTACCTTGGCCAGTTCATCCTGGAGGCCAACCCCAGGATCACCGCCGATCTGGCCGAAAGCGGCGCGCTGATCAAGGAGGCCAAGCTCTCCCACAGCTTTCCCCACTGCTGGCGCTGCAAGAAGCCGGTGATGTTCCGGGCCACCGAGCAGTGGTTCATCTCCATGGAGGCCAACGATCTGCGCGCCAAGGCGCTGGAGTCGATCCGCACGGTGAGCTGGATCCCCAAGTGGGGCATGGAGCGCATCTACGGCATGGTGGAGGGACGGCCCGACTGGTGCCTCTCCCGCCAGCGCGCCTGGGGGGTGCCGCTCACCGTGGCCCTCTGCGCCAAGTGCGGCCACGTGATGAACGACCAGGCCACCATGGACCGCATCACCGCTCTCTTTGAAAAGGAAGGGGCAGACGCCTGGTTCAGCCACGAGCTGGCCGATTTCATCGGCGCGGACGCCACCTGCCCCACCTGCGGCTCCAAGGAGTTCACCAAGGAGGAGGACATCCTCGATGTCTGGTTCGACTCCGGGGTCAGCCACGCGGCGGTGCTGGAGGGGCGCGACGATCTCGTAAGCCCTGCCGATCTCTACCTTGAGGGCAGCGACCAGCATCGCGGCTGGTTCCAAAGCTCGCTGCTCGCCTCGGTGGGCACCCGCGGGGTGCCGCCCTACCGGGGGGTGCTCACCCACGGCTTCGTGGTGGACGGCCAGGGCAAGAAGATGTCCAAATCGATTGGCAACGTCATCGCGCCCGAGGAGATCATCAAGAAGTACGGCGCCGAGATCCTGCGGCTCTGGGTCGCCTCGGAGGACTACCGCGACGACATCAAGATCTCCGATTCCATCCTCCAGCAGTTGGCCGACGCCTACCGCAAGATCAGGAACACGGTGCGTTTCATCCTGGGCAACCTCTCCGACTTCAACCCGGACACCGACAGCGTACCCGATTCCGAGATGGACGAGCTGGATCGCTGGGCTTTAAGCCAGTTCGAGCAGCTCAAGGAGAAGGTGCTTGGGGCCTACGAGAGCTTCGAGTTCCACCCCATCTACCACGGCCTGCACAACTTCTGCACCGTGGCCATGAGCTCCCTGTATCTCGACGTGCTCAAGGACCGTCTCTACACCCTGCCGCCCAAGTCCAGGGAACGGCGGGCCGCCCAGACCGCCCTCTACGAGATCGTCGATGGCCTGGTGCGGTTGATGGCGCCGGTACTCACCTTCATGGCCGCCGAGGCGTGGGAGTTCCTGCCCAAGAGCAGCAAGCGCGAGGAGAACGTCTTTATCGCCGCCTTCCCGGTGCCCAAGAAGGAACGGACCACCGACAAGGCTCTCACCGAAAAGTGGGATCGGATCCTGGCGGTGCGCTCCGAGCTGACCAAGGCGCTGGAGATCGCCCGCCGCGACAAGGTGATCGGCCATTCCCTGGAGGCCGAGGTGCTGGTCACCGCCGCGGGCGAGCTGGGCGAGTTTTTGAAGACCAACTGGCAGACCCTGCAATCGGTGGCCATTGTCTCGGGGCTGGAGTTGGTGGACGCGCTTCCGGATGCGGGGATTGAGAGCAGCGAGCTGGCCGGGCTCACCGTGCTGGTGCGGCCGGCCCGGGGCGAGAAGTGCGAGCGCTGCTGGCTGCGGGCCCAGTCGGTGGGAAGTGTTGCCGACCACCCCACCCTGTGCAACCGCTGCGCCGAGGTGGTGGCCTCGCTCTGATGCAAAAACCCGCCTCCCCCCTCATCCCGCTTGGCTGGCTGGCGCTGGTGGTGCTCCTCGATCAGTGGAGCAAGGCGCTGGTCATGGAGCACTTTACCCTCTACGAGCTGAGGCCGGTGATCCCCGGCCTCTTCAATCTCACCCATCTCACCAATACCGGCGCCGCCTTCGGCATGCTGGCCGGCGCCCAGACCACCTGGCGGCAACTCTTCTTTGTGGGGGTGGCCGTGGTGGCGCTCGGGGTGATGATCTTTTCCTTCAAGCACTTCCGGAGCCAGAGCCGCCTCTATATCCATGCCCTCGGCCTGATCGCCGGAGGCGCGGTGGGCAACCTCATCGACCGGGTGCGCTTCGGCGCGGTGGTGGACTTCCTGGACTTCTACGTGGGCAGCCACCACTGGCCCGCCTTCAACGTGGCCGACTCGGCCATCACCGTGGGGGTGGGGCTGTTCCTGCTGGCGAGCTGGCTTGCGCCGGAGGAGAATGCGATATAAATTGAACACAATCAGGCTCAGCCAAACACCTTCCCCCCTCACCTCAAGGGTATCTCATGAACATCCAGGATCTCAGCGTGAGCGAGCGTATTCTTCTTGCCCAGGAGCTTTGGGAGAGCGTTGCCGAACAGGCTACGGAAATTCCGCTGTCTCACGCACAAGCGGCTGTTCTGGAAGAAAGGCTCCGGGCCTTGGCTTCGGATGAGAATCCAGGCGAACCGTGGGACGTTGTCAAAAAACGCATCCTTGGAGCCTGAATGTCGTACACGCTCTCAATCAGGCCAGAAGCGGAATCAGATGTCGCCGACGCCTATCACTACTACCAAGGTTGCCGTTCCGGATTGGGAAGCGATTTCTTGCTTTGCGTGGAAGAGGCACTTGAACGAATCGCCAAGAATCCGCTGACCTACCAGGATATTCACAACGGTGTCCATCGTACCATGATCCATCGCTTCCCATATGGCGTTTTCTACGTCATCACCGAATATCGAATAATTGTTATTGCGGTCATGCATGCGGCCCGTGATCCAAACCTTTGGCAATCTCGCGCATGACTCCCGTATACACCGAACAGCACGTAGACAATCCGGCTCAACCATAACCGCCACCACTGCGGCGAAGAACCCCAAGAGGCACACAGATGGCTGATCACAAAATCGCAGTACTCTTCCCCGGACAGGGCTCCCAATTCCTCGGCATGGGCCGGGAGTTTCTCGACAGCGATCCCGAGGCGCGCGAGCTGTTGGCCACGGCTGAGCGGGTGAGCGGCCTGCCCATTGCCCAGCTCTGCCAGGACGGCCCCATGGAGGAGCTGACCCGCACCCTGCACCTCCAGCCGGCCATGACGGTGATGAACCTGATCTGCTGGCGGGCGGTGGCCAAGGCCGGCATCAAGCCCGCCTTCCTTGCCGGCCACAGTCTGGGCGAGTACGGGGCGCTCTGCGCTGCCGGGGTGCTTTCCGCCGAGGACACCCTCGCCCTGGTCACCGAGCGCGGCCGCCTGATGGAGCGCGAGGCAGCCGCCAACCCTGGCGGCATGCAGGCGGTGGTGAAGCTGGGTATCGAAGCGGTGCGTGAGATCGTGGAGAGCGCCCGGAGTGCGGGCAAGATCACCGTGGCCAACCACAACTCCGCCGAGCAGATCGTCGTCTCCGGCGAGGAGGCGGCCCTTGCCGCAGCCGCGCCTCTGGTCAAGGAGAAGGGCGGCAAGGCGATTCCGCTCAAGGTCAGCGGCGCCTGGCACAGCGAGCTGATCGCCGGCGCGGTCCCGGATTTCGAGGCAGCCATGGCCAAGGTGACTTTCAACGCCCCGACCATCCCGATCCTCTTCAACGTCACTGCCGCTTCCGAGAGCGATCCGAGTGCGATTCGCTCCATCATGGCGCGGCAGATCGCCTCCACGGTCCGCTGGCTGGAGATCGTCGAAAGGCTGATGGCCGAGGAGGTGCGCGTCTTTGTCGAAGTCGGCCCCAAGACCGTACTCACCGGGCTCCTGGGCAAGATCATCCCGGCGAGCTATGAACACCGTCTCTTCCAGGTGGATTCACCCGCCGGGCTTGCCGCGCTTACGGAAGCGCTCTAATCCCCATGCAGGCCATCGCCCAGGCGCTCCTGGCCTGGTTTTCCGCCCACGGCCGCGACCTGCCGTGGCGCAAGGAGTACAGCCCCTATCAGGTGTGGATCTCGGAGGTGATGCTCCAGCAGACCCAGATGGACCGGGCGGTGGCCTACTTCACCCGCTGGGTGGAGCGCTTCCCGGACATCGCCTCGTTGGCCGACGCACCGGAGCAGGAGGTGCTGCGGCTCTGGGAGGGGTTGGGCTACTACTCCCGCGCCCGCAACCTGCTCAAGGCGGCCCGGCAGCTCCGCGACCTCAATGGGGGCGAGTTGCCGGCCGAGCATGCCGCCCTGCTGGCCCTGCCCGGCATCGGCCGCTACACCGCCGGCGCGATCATGAGCCTTGCCTTCAACCACGATCTCCCCATCGTGGATGCCAACGTGGAGCGGCTCTTCAGCCGCCTCTTTGATCTGGCCAGCCCGGTCAAGGAGCAGGCCACCAGCCGCTTCATCTGGCAGAAGGCCGAGGAACTGATCCCGCCCGGCCAGGCCCGCTTTTTCAACCAGGCGATGATGGAGCTTGGGGCGCTGATCTGCCTGCCCCGCTCCCCCCGCTGCCCGGACTGCCCCATCAGCAAGCACTGCCAGGCCCTGGCCGCCGGCACCGTGGCCGAGCGCCCCGTTCTGGCCGCCCCCAAGGAAACCATCCCCATCCGCATGGTCACTGGCGTGCTCAGCCACCAGGGCAGGCTCTTCATCCAGAAACGCATGGCCGACGATGTCTGGCCCAACCTGTGGGAGTTTCCCGGCGGGGTGCTGGAGGAGGGAGAATCGGCCGAAGAGGCCCTGGTGCGGGAATATCTGGAGGAGACCGGCTTTGCGGTGCGGCCAGGGGAGAGGATCGCGGTGCTCAAGCACAACTACACCCGTTACCGCATTACCCTGGAATGCCTGCACTGCGAGTTAATCGGCACGAAAAGGACGCCCAGGCTCACCGCTGCCCAGGAGTTCCGCTGGGTGCGGCCGGAGGAGCTTGCCGATTTCGCCTTCCCCTCCCCACACCGCCGTCTGATCAACCGGCTGAGCGAAGCGTGGTGAAGCCGCCCGGCTTTACATCGCCAAGCCCCTTTGCTACACTGAAATGAAAGCCACAGTCATCCAAGCAAGGAACCTACAGGGGAGGGCCATGGAAAACCGGGCTGCGCGGCTGCTGCTCTCTCTGCTCATCATCCTGGTGATGGCCAACATCAGCCCGCTGGTGGACCTTGTCCTTCGGCCGGAGATCCCCTACTTCGCGCCGGAACACCTGATCACCGGCGCCATCACCGCCGCCATCACCCTGCTGCTCATCCGGCGTTTGCTCGGTTACGCCACCCGCATGGGCAGCCTGGCCCGCCAGCTCAACCGGCTCACCTGCTCCCTGCGCGAGCAGTCCATCCACGATGGCCTGACCGGCCTTTACAACCATCGCCATTTCCAGGAGATGCTGCGCCACGAGTTCCTGCTTGCCCAGCGCAACCGGGCCGATCTGGCCTGCATGATGCTCGACCTCGACCACTTCAAGGAGGTCAATGACTCCTGCGGCCATCAGTTCGGTGATCTGGTGCTCAAGGGCACCGCCATCCAGATTCTCGACGAGACCCGGCGGACCGACACGGTGGCCCGCTACGGCGGCGAGGAGTTCGCCATCCTGCTGCCCAACACCGACCTCTCCGGCGCCCTGCGCATCGCCGAGCGCATCCGCAAACGGGCTGGCGACTACCTGCACCAGAACGGCAGTCACACCAAACGGGTCACCATCTCCATCGGCGTCGCCTCAACCGGCATTCACCACCCGGAGAACCCGGAAGACCTCCTGCTCTATGCCGATCGCGCCCTCTACCTGGCCAAGGAAACGGGCCGCGACCGGGTGCTCCCCCATCGCTGACTCGCGCCTCACCCCCCCTGCCCGTTAAGGCAGATGCCGATGACGGCCACAGTGCCCTTGCCCTCCTCGCTGTCGATCCGGAAGGAACAGCCGGGGTGATCGTCGACGATCCGCTTGGAGACGCACAGCCCGAGACCGGTTCCTTGCTCCTTGGTGGTGAAGAAGGGCAGGAAGACCCGCTTCTTGATCGACTCGGGGATGCCCCTGCCGGTGTCGGCCACCACCACCTCCACCATCCCCGGCCGCATTCTGGTGGAAACCACCACGGACCCGCCAGCCGGCGTGGCCTCGATGGCGTTCTTGATCAGGTTGAGCAGCACCTGCCGCATCTTCTCCTGGTCGATGGCCACCCTCACCTCCCGGTCCGGCTCGAAACGCAAGGCCACCCCGGCTCCGCTGGCCTGGGGTCCGGCAAGGGCGACGATCTCGGCAAGCAACCGGTTGAGGCCCACCTCGGCCAGGTGCAGCTGCGGCATCCGATAGAGTTCGCGCAGATTGAACAGAAGATGCTCCAGCCGCTCCACCTCGCCGACGATGACCGAAAGCTTGTCGCGGTCCTGTCCGTCCTTGGCCTTGCGCAGCAACTGGCGGGCAAAGCCGCCGATCATCACCAGGGGATTCTTGATTTCGTGGTTGATCTCGGCCACGGTCTGGCCGAGCACCGCCAGCCGCTCCTTCTGGACCAACTGCTCCTGAAGCCGCTTGGTCTCGGAAAGGTCGCGGAGCAGGCCGGTGAAGTAATAATGGCCATCCACCCTGGCCACCGAGAAGGAGAGCGAGGCAGGCACCACCTCCCCGCCGCGCCGGGTGATCCGCACCTCGGTCTCGTGGCCGATGAGCCGGCCCTGGCCGGTGTGGACATAGCGGGCCACCGCCTCCTGATGGCCGTCCCGGCACATGGGACTCAGGATTTCGGCAAGGTCGCGGCCGATCACCTCGTCACGGCCATAGCCAAAGAGATGCTCCGCCGCCTTGTTGAAGAGGATCACCCGCGACTCCTCGTCGATGGTGACAAAGGCCTCGTTGGTGTTCTCGACCGCGTTCTCCAGGATGGCGAACCGCTTTGCCAACTCTGGAGAATTCTCCGTTCGGGCCATGCCAGTCTCCTCCGCCTGTGACGGCTTCGCGCCGTGGCGCCAAAGGCGCCCGAGAGACATCCTTACCGCCAAGGATGCTCGTATCCACTATGCCACAGCCACACGGGAACCAGCCAGTTATTTCACGGAGTGGAAGAAGGGGGGCGTGGCCGCAAAAAAAATGCCCGCCTCGCGGGGACGAGGCGGGCAACCACAAAAAAGGAAGGAAGTAAAAATCCTCAACAGCACGAATGCTGCCGAGTTTGGGGGAGCGAATTCCATATCGGTACATATACCGATATTAAGTTTATAATTAATAGCTCACCCGCTGTCAAGAAAAAACAAAACGGCGCTCATGCGTTCTGCCCACTGCCAAGACCGCCCAGGAGTTTCCGGGCCCAGGCGGGGAGCGGCGGCCGCCAGCTGGAGAGGCTTTTCAGCCGCAGGATGCCAGGGTCACGCGGGCCGGCCAGAAACTCCATCCCCAATTCGTACGACTGATCGGAATCGGTTTGCACCCGGTTGAACCACACGGGATGGGCGGCGATGACAAAACGGCTGTCCCGGGCCGGGTCATGAATTTCAAGATCCAGATGCCGGGCGGGATGATCGTTGAAATCGTAGAAGAGATGAAATGGGCCGCTCTGGATATGGAGCAGGCGCAGACGCACCCCATAGACCGACATGTCGACCATGGTGGCCGCCACCGGCACCCCGATGGAGAGGCCGGTGTCACTGTCGCGGGGGATGACGCTCAGGGTGAACGAAACCGTTGTTCTGGAGGCACGGCGCTGTTCTGTGCCCATGGATGGGACCTCCATGCCAGGGGAAAAACCCTTGGGATGGTCCGACCAGCCATGCCGGCTGTGAAGCATCCCCTTACTTATAGAGATAGCCCCACAGCCAGCCGATGTCAAAAGAGAAAATCACCCGGCGCCTTTCGGTCGCCCCTCTTTCACTTTTTTTGCGGCTTGCCCAGCAGCTCCTGCATGATCTCGCTGACCAGCTGGCCATTGGGCGCCGCGGCCATGGGGTTGAGGGCGATCAGCTCCTGCCAGGACTTGGCGGCCGCTTGTTCATCCTTCAGGTCGTAGAGCAGCACGATTCCCTTGTTGAAGCGGGCGGTCTCATGGCGGGGATTGACGCTGATGGCCCGGTCGAAGGTTTCCACCGCCTTCTTCGGATCCCCGGCGTTGCGGTACATCACCCCGAGGTCGGTGATGACGTCGGCGTTGTTGGGGCTGAGTTCCAGGGACTTGTTGTAGGCAATGATCGCCTTCTCCGGCTGATCGCTGTCAAAGTAGAGATGGCCCATCTTGGTCCAGGCATCGCCGTTGTTCGGGTTCTTCTGCACCTCCTGCTCCAGGGCCAGCAACTTCTGGGACTGCTCGGGGGTCATCTTCGCCGCCGCTCCGGCCTGCTGGCTCGCCACATTGGCCGGCGACTTGAAAGCGGCAAAGCCCACGCCGCCGAGAAATCCTGCCACAAGACAGCAAAAGCCGATGAGCAGGGCGGTTTCCTTCTTGACCATGTTTGCCGCTGGGACGGACTGGGACATACTGGGGTTCTCCTTTTTAAGATTGCAAATGGCGTGGGAACGGGAAGACCACTCCCCTTGTAACACATTGAGACACGCCAGGATGGGAAAAAGTTCGGATCAAATGCCCTGCGCCGAAAGCGCCGCCAGATCGAGGACCGACACGGGCAGATCCTTGGCCAGCGAGCTGGCCGCCTCCACGATGGCCTGATGGTGGGTGAACAGGATCACCTGGGTCTTTTGGGCCAGCCCGGCCAGCACCGAGAGGGTGGCGCGGGTGCGGGCATCGTCGAAGTTGATCAGGATGTCGTCCAGAATCAAGGGCATGGGCTCGTGGCCGCCGAGCCGCCACTCCAGGGAGGCAAGCCGCAGGGCCAGATAGAGCTGATCGCGGGTGCCGGAGCTCATCCTTTCCACGGAAAGACGGCCACCGCCGGGCCGCACCCCCACCAGCACCGGCTCGCCCTGCTCGTTCTCGTCGGCGCGCAGCCCCTCGAAGGAACCGATGGTCAGATCCCGGAAATGACCGGAGGCGAGGGAGAGCACCGGGTCCTGGTTCTCGGCCCGGTAGCGCTCGATCTCCCTTTTCAGCACATGGCCGGCAAGCTTCAGCCGCACATAACGATCCGCCAGCCGGCGGAGCCGGGCAAGCAACCGGGCCGCCTCCTCGGCGGCCTCGCCGGCCATGGCGCCGCCGTCCATGCGGGCCAGGCGTTCGCGGGCCAGGGCGATCTGCTCGGTGAGCGCCAGGCGGCGCGGCTCGATTTCCGTCTCCAGGACGCGCCCGAGCGCCTCGATCCGCTCCGGCAGGGTATCGGGGGAGAAGATGGCGGCCTGGGCGCTCAATTCGGCCAGACTCAGCCCGCCGGCTCCTTCGAGCAGCGCCTTCTCCGTCTCGGCCAACCGGTCTTCAAGGCTGCGGCGCTCGACGGAGCGACGTTCCGCTTCGGCCAGGCCGGTCGGATCGGCACAGCCTGCCTGGCGGCAGAGTTCCGCAAGGCGGGCCTGCCCCTCGTCGATGGCGCGCTCGGTCTTCCTCGCCTCCTCCTCCGCCGCGGCCATGGCCTTGGCGTGCTGGCCCAGCAGAGTTTGATCCGCCTGGGCCTTGGCCAGCAGCGCCTTGAGCCGGCCGACCAGCCGACTGGCGGCTTCACCGGCCTCCCGAGGCACGAGCTTCATGGCCAGCGCGGCCACCGCCTCCTCGAAGCCCTTGGCGTCGCCATCGATGCCGGCGATGCGGCGGCGCAGCTCCTCGGCTCCATCGAGTTTGGCGAAACACTCCTGCAAGAGGGCCACAAGGTCGGTCGCCTCGGCAGGCCGCGCCTCCCGGCCGGAAACCAGCCCGCCGGCAGCCTCCTGCCACTGCTGTCGCCAGGTGGTCAGTTCGTCCTCCAACCGCTCCTGTTCCAGACGCACCAAGGCGATGCTGTTTGCCAGATCCCGGCGCCGCTCAAGCAGCCGGCTCCGTTTCTCCTCCTGCTCGGCCAAGCGGCTGGCTACCTGTTCGCCATACATGAGCAGCGGCTCCAGGCTGCCCCCATTCTCCGGCGCGGACTCTCCGAGCTGGCCCAGTTCCTGGCGCAATCGGGCCACAAGCTCGGCGCGCTCCTGTTCCTTGGCATCCCGGGTCGCCTCCGCCCTGACCGCCTCTTCGGCCAGGGTACGGGCCTTTTCCAACAGGCCAAGCCAGGAAAGCATCTCCCTCGGGGTGCGCGGCTCCACCCGGCAGTCCGCCCAGAGGGTCCGCCAACCAGCCTCCCAGGCCTGCTGGCCGCCGGTCAGCTCCTCCAGCCGGCCCGCCAACGCCGCCATGGCGGCGGCAATGGAGTGCCGCTCGGCGCGACGGCTCACGAAGACCTGCACCCGGTCCGCCTCGCGCCGCAACCTGTCCGCCACCTCGTCGGCCTGGGCAGCAAGGCGCTGATGCTCCTCGGCCAAGCCCCGCCAATCCGCCTGTTCCCCGGCTTGCCAGCAGGCCAGAAGGGCCTGCCAGCGCTGGTCGCGCTCCGCGCGCAGCCGCAGCAACTCTTCCTCGGTGGGCACCTCGCCCGCCCCGGCAAACCGGGCCAGTTCCGCCTCCACCTCGGCCACGCGGTTCGCGGCCCGCTCCCGTTCGCGTTCCAGCTCCCGCCGCTGCTCGGCAAGGCCGGCCAGTTGCTCGCCCGCCACATGGAGGCTGTCCTCAAGCGGCAGGGCCAGGGCCGGCAACTCCGCGAGTTCGCCGCGCCACAGGGCCTGCCGGGCCAGAAGCTGCTTGCCGGCCGCCGCCTTGTCCGTGGCCAGGCGGGCAGCCTCCGCCACCAGACCGTCGAGATCCCCGGCCCTGCGGGCCAGCCGGATCGCCTCCGCCAAGGAGTCCATCGACACGGGCGCCGGCAACCCGCCCAGAACGGCCACGGCCTCGCCATCCTCCTGCTCCAGGGTAAGCCGTCGCTTGCGCACCTGCTCCAGGCCGCGCTGGATGCCCTCATGCCGCTCCGCCAGGCCAGCGATCACCCGACGCCCCACCAGGAGCGGCCGCAGGCTCTCCGCCTCCTCCAGACTCAGCTCGGGCCGAAACTGCCGGAGCAGGGCCGCCGCCTCCCTGCGGGCGGCTATCCGCATCCCCTCCAGCCGAGGCCGGTCGGCCAGGGCCTTGTTGTACTCGCCCAGCCGCTGGTGCAGCGCCTCGATCTCGTCCCCGGCGGCCAATACCTGCTGGGGCGGGGCGATACCCGCCATGGCGACGCCAAGCTCCTCCCGCCGCCGGGCCAGCTCCTCGGCCTGCCGCATGAGGGTATGCAGCCGCTGTTCCACCTGCCGGCGCTCCTCGCCAAAACCCGCCGGCAGCACGACCACCTCCGCAAGCCCGGCCAGTCTGCCAGCCAGTTCCCCGCGCAGGGCGAGCTGCGGGTAAAGCTGGCGCAACCGTTCCAGTTGCCGCCGCTCCCGTTCCAGCTCCAGGCGACGGCCATCGAGACCGGCAAGCTCCTCACCGGCCTTGGCCAGCCCCTCGCTCAGCTCCCGCCACTCCTGACCGGAAAGGCTCGCCTGGCGCACGCGCTTTTGGGCCTCCTGGTACTCGACCAGGACCTGATGCAACTCCCGCGTGCTGCCCCGCGGCTTGAACAAGCCATCCGCCTCGCTGTCCAACCCGGCCAGCACCGCGCGCAGGGAGCCGATCCCGGCCCCGGCCGCGAAAAGGGCCTGGCCCACCTCGCCCTTCTGGGCGAGCATCTCCTCGCCGCCGGCCACCAAGGCTTCATGGGTGAGCCCGTAGAGGGAGCCGAACACCGCCTGGTCGCTGATGGGCAGAAAGGCCGCCAGCGCCCGGGGATCCAGTGGGTTGCTCTCCTGGTCGAGCAGGTCCGCCTTGCGCTTCTTGCGGCGGTAGAAGGTCAGCTCGCGGCCGTCCTCGGCACGCAGACAGCCGCCCACCAGCAGCTGGTCGTTGGGGTGGACGAAGTTGTCCACCGTACGCTCGGGGAACCCGAAGAGCCAGGCGTTCAAGGCCCTGAGGGTGCTGCTCTTGCCCGCCTCGTTGCGCCCGTGGATGATATGCAGCCCAGGGACGCCGCCGCTGGCAAGATCCAGCAGGCAACCGGTGAACGGCCCCACCGCCTTGAGCTCCAGCCGGGTGATCCTCATGGCTCGCCCCCAGCCTGCCCTGCCTGCTGGATCAGGCGGGCCACCAGAAGCTCGCGGATCTCCGCCTCCAGCTCCTCCTGCCGTTGCGCCGAAAGCGCCAGGAAGGGATCGTCGCCATGCAACAGCTCCGCGGGCAGCTTGGCCTTGAGGCTGGCGATCTCCGGTACCAGCGCGGCCGGGTCCTCCGCCTCCAGCACCGTCTCGCTGATGGCCCTGAGCAGTCCGGCCAGCGGGGTATCCGGCCCCACCACCCCGGCCAGCTCGGCCGGGCGGGCCGGCCTGAGGATCAACTTCTCCAGCCAAAGGTCGCCCAGCTCGGCGCCGATGGCGCGGAAGTTCTCGACCAGCGCCGCCTGATCGGCATGCAGCCGCGCCGCAAGCTCGGTCTCCCCGGCGATGGAGAGACGCGCCGCCACCGGCCTGCCGCCGGCCTCGGCCCGGGCCTGCTCGAAGGCCTCGCGCACCAGGGTATCCAGTTCCTCCAAGCGCTGGCAGCCGCCGGCATCCACCTGGCAGTGGACCCAGCGCAGCACGTCGGTATGACGCTCCTCCACCGCCGCCACCCTGCCCTCCTCCACCACCACGATGGTCGCCCCCTTGGGGCCGGTCTCGCGGATGTGCCTGCCCTGCGGGTTGCCGGGGAAGACCACCCACGGCTCGCGGGCCACCTCCTCCCGGCAATGGACGTGCCCCAGCGCCCAGTAATCGTAGCCCTTGGCGCGCAGGTCGTCCAGGGAACACGGCGCGTAGGCCTCGTGGCCGGGCCGGCCGGTGAGGGAGGTGTGCAGCAGGCCGATGTTGAAAAGATAGGGATGGGGGGCGGGAAATCCCTGGGCCAGGTTGTCGGTGACCGCCCGGGTCCGGTAGCCCTGGCCGTGGATCACCACGCCAAGCTCGGCAAGCAGCTCGCTCTCCGGCCGGTCGGCGGCAAAGACCCGCGCGTTGTCGGGCAGCCGCAGGCTCCTGGTGATCTGGCTTGCCGCGTCGTGGTTGCCCGAGGCCATGAAGACCCGGATGCCCTCGCGCCGCAGGCGGCCCAGCCGGTCGGCCAGAAAGAGGCCGGTGTTGTAGTCCTTCCAGTCGCCGTCAAACAGATCGCCGGCAATGAGCACAAAGGCGACCCGCTCGACAATGGCCAGCTCCACCAGGTTGTCGAAGGCCCGCCGGGTGGCCTGGCGGATCTGGGCGACCGGCGCGTCCGCATAGCCCTCCAGCCCGAGGAGCGGGCTGTCCAGGTGAATATCGGCGGTGTGGAGGAATTTGAACATGCAGCCTCGCGGAGGGCCGAGCTAGGAGAACAGCAGCCAGATGGCTGAGAGGATGACGGTGACCACCACGAAACGCTGGACAAAGAGGTTGCCGCGCTTCACCGTGGCGCGGGAGCCCAGGGCCGCGCCGATGACGCTGCCCGCGCCCAGGGCCAGCCCAGGCACCAGCTCCACCTTGCCGCCGGCAAAGAAGACCAGCAGCGAGACCACGGTGAGGGCGAAGATGACGAAGCTCTTGATGGCGTTGCCGCCCACGAAGTCCTGCCCAGTGAAGACCAGGGCGGCGATGATCAGAAAGCCGACCCCTGCCTGGAGAAAGCCGCCGTACACCCCCACCAGGAAGAAGAGCCCGGCGGCCAGCAGCTTTTGGCCCATGCCATCCGCGCCCTCGACCTTGCGGCTGGGCGGCTTGATGAAGGTGGTCAGGGTCATCAGCACCATGAAGGCGGCCAGGTACTTCTTGAAGGAGGCGTCGCTCACCATCAGGGCGGCGTAGGAGCCGACCACGCTGCCCAGCACCGCCGGCCCCGCCAGAAGCAGGGCCAGGCGCACGGGAAAGACGCCGTAACCATGAAACTGGCGCACCGCGGTGAGCGCCTGCAGGAAGACGCAGAGGCGGTTGGTGGCGTTGGCCACCGTGGGAGGCAACCCCATGAAGATCAGCAACGGGATGGTGAGAAACGATCCGCCGCCGGCAATGGTGTTGACGTAGCCGGAGAGGCAGCCGGCCGCGGCGAGCACCCCCAGCTTCCACAGTGCAAATTCAGGCATTCCGCTCATTCCAAATGGTTACAGGGCAAGAGGCCACGGCAGCACGCCCGGCGAAGGGAGAGCCACTCGATCACGTCTTGTACCACAGGCCAGGAAGTTGGCAAAGAAAGAAGAAGAATGCGCCCTGCTAGCAGGCTTATTCCGCGTAGATCATCTTGCGGGTCATGCCGCCGTCCACCACGAAGTTCTGGCCGGTGATGAAGCCGGCCTCCTCCGAGGCGAGGAAGGCGACCAGCGCGGCGACATCCTCCGGGATGCCGACCCGCCCGGCCGGGTGCTGCTCGTGATCCTCGGGCCGGAGTTGCCAGGGGGGCGGGCTGCCCTGCTTTTGCCAGCCGGTGGTGTCGATCCAGCCGGGGCTGATGCAGTTGACCCGCACCCGCGGTCCCAGGCTCATGGCCAGGGCGTGGCTGAGGGCGACGATGCCGCCCTTGGTGGCGGAGTATGGCTCGGTGTTGGGCTCGGACTGGAGCGCCCGGGTGGAGGCGATGGTGACGATGGAGCCGCCATTGGCGGCCAGATGGGGCGCGCCATACTTGGCGCAGAGAAAGCAGCCGGTCAGATTGACGTCGAGCACCCGTTGCCACTGGGCCAAGGAAAGCTCGGTCACCGGCACGCCAAAGGTGCCGCCGCTGATGCCGGCATTGCAGACCAGCAGGTCCAGGCGGTGAAACCGTTGGATGGTGGTGGCGACTGCCTGGGCCACATCCTGCTCGCTGGCCACGTCGCCGGCCACGGCCACCACCGAGCCCAGGCTGCCGAGCGCGGCCTGAACCTCCCGGCACGCCTCGGCGTCGCTGTCGAGGATGACCACCCTAAAACCGTCGCCAAGCAGCCGCGACGCAATGGCCCTGCCGATGCCCTGCGCCCCACCGGTCACCAGGGCTGTCTTGTGGTTTGCCTCGTTCATCCGGCTGATCCGCCTCGCAGCCTCCCCGCTTCAGCGCGGGAAGGCGCCGTTGTTGATGTCGATGCAGGTGCCGTTGATATACTCCGGGCAGTCGGTGGCCAGCCAGAAGATCGCCTCGGCCACCTCCTGGGGGTAGGCGAACCTGCCGGTGTAGACTGCCTGCTTGATCGCCTGCTTGCGCGGCTCGGGGATGATCGCCAGCATGTCGGTCTCCACCGGCCCGGCTGCCACGGCGTTGACCACCACCCCGCTGGGGCCGAGGATCTTGGCGAAGCTCTTGGTCATGTTGATCACTCCGGCCTTGGTGATGCCGTACCAGACATCGGGATGGCCAATCTGCCCGGCAATGGAGGCGTTGTTGACGATGCGGCCGAAGCGGTTGGCCTTCATGTGCTTGGCCACCTCCCGGATCAGGGCCACCGGCGCCTCGATGTTGAGCTTGAGGATGCGCTCCACCTTGTCCTGGGGATAGTCGTCATACGGCAGGGCATACATCACCCCGGCGTTGTTCACCAGGATATCCACCGGCGGCAGGGATTTGATTAAGGCGGGAATGCCGGCGACATCCGCCAGGTCGTACTGGACAATGGTCAGCTTCGGATCCTGCAACGGAAAGGTGGAAAAATCGCGGGCCACCACGATGACGGCATGGCCGGCAGCGAGGAACTTCTCGGTGACGGCAAGGCCGATACCCTTGTTGCCACCGGTGATGAGGACGGTTTTGGTGTTCATTGCACTACCAATAGGACTTCACATAACGAGTCTGTAGAAAATCCAGTTTTCAAAAATATCGGGCAGTGGGGGCTGCTCTCCACTCCGCTTTACCCGCAAGTTGTTTTCCAGCTTGTCTTTGCCTTCTCTGGGCTGGCACCCTTTTCTGGCA
>JBMONS010000017.1:0-1538 GCA_049323635.1 Thermodesulfobacteriota bacterium | reverse complement strand
TCAGGACGTAGAGGGAACTCCGGGGGAGCCCGGTGCGGGCTTCGACCTGACGGCGACGCAGTACTTTGAGCGTCGGCTGGATCGTTCTGGACATCGTTGCAACCTCCTGGCGCAAGTGGGAATGCGCAGAGGTTGTTTGCCCTACCCTTGCCGTAGCAAGGGCGGTGGCAAGGACACCCGCAGTGGAGCGGCTTGACGGGCAGCGTTACGGCAAAGGAAACACTGAAAAAGCCGCCGAGATTTTCATCGATGGCGACGAATTGAGACGAAATGAGGAAACGCGGCGGGATTTCATCGCTTGAGGCCCCTTGCAGGGGGAGATGTCAGGGGTATCTTCCCGGTTTTCGCTCATGCCGGGCGCACCTTCCCTGTCAGCGGCCTGCCGTGCTTGAGGATATTGATCGCCGCCAGCATGGCGAAGGCCCGGTTGGCATTCTTGGCCAGACCGCGATAGCGCACCTTGGCAAAGCCCCACAGGCGCTTGAGGATCAGGAACGGATGCTCGACCTTGGCCCGGATGCTCGACTTGCGCCGGTTCGTCTCCTTGTCCGCATCGGACAGCGGGGCGTTACAGTACGCCCGCTTGTTGGTGAAGTCCTTCGCCTTGGGGGCGATTCCCTTCAGGCGCTCCCGCCGCGCCTTGCCCCGGTAGGCACTGTCACCATAGAACCGCGTCTCGTGGCCGTGCAGGAGGTTGGGTACCTCATCGCTGTCGGGCACATTGGCCGCCGTGACACTGGCACGGTGGATCAGGCCAGTCTTGCTATCGGCACCGATATGCACCTTCATGCCGAAATACCACTGGTTGCCTTTCTTCACCTGGTGCATCTCGGGATCGCGGGCTTTGTCTTCGTTCTTGGTCGAGGGTGGTGCGGCAATCAGCGTGGCATCGACGATGGTGCCGCCGGAAACCTTGACGCCATGGGCCTGAAGCAACGCACCTACCCGAGCGAACATCTCTTTGCCAAAGTCGTTTTCTTCCAGCAGATGACGGAATTTCAGCAGAGTCGTGGCATCCGGAATCCGTTCCCGGCCCAGATCGAAGCCGCAGAATTCCCGGAACACCGCAATGTCGTACATGGCGTCCTCACAGGCTTCGTCAGCCAAGTTGAACCAGTTGGCGACCCAGTACATCCGCAGCATTCTCTCCAGACCAATTGGCGGCCGGCCGTTGCCTGCCTTCGGGTAGTGCGGCTCGATCAGCGCGCACAGTTCCGACCACGGCATCAGCATTTCCATCTTGGCCAGAAACTCCGCCTTGCGCGTCGGCCGCGCGTGCAGTTCAAACCCCGTCCCGGTCGCCAGTGTCATCTGCTTCATCTTGCCAATCCCCATCCCAGTGATCGATACCCTTCATCAGACAGCATGACATCCAAATCGTTCACAGCAGTCGGAACTTTTTCAGTGTTTCCTTAATCGCATGGCGGAGGCCCTTGCCGTTCATATCGAGTCATTGCGCCACAGTGAAGCGCGGTTTCAATATGCTGTCCGCGGCTCCAGCGACGGCATCTGGGACTGGGATATTATTCGCAATGAGT
>JBMONS010000016.1:0-79807 GCA_049323635.1 Thermodesulfobacteriota bacterium | reverse complement strand
CGAACGGGAGTTTTATCAATTGTTTGCCTACAAAGGAGATGTTGACCTTGGTGCAAAATTAAGTGAGTGGGAAAATTTTTATAATTTCCATAGGCCTCATGGCGCCCACAAGGGCAAAACGCCATATTTGATTCTCAAAGAACGCCTTGAATGTTAAGATTAGTGTCAACCGAATTCAATGAGCTCACACCCCGATCACGTTTCACGAGAGACTTATTCTCCAGTAAAACGCCTGAAAACGACTTCCTACTTGGATCACGGCAAGGAACGCCTGTCGTTCGCACCGATAAAACTCATAACTCCCTTTCTCGCCATTTTCCCCGACGCCATGAAACAATGAATTAGGCCACCAAGTTACATCTAAAAATCCAGAGGGAGGTAATATAGTGTCTTTGGCTGTAACCCTCTCACAGAAACCATCCAAAGAAAAATCTGCATCCTTCTCAAAGTAAAATGTTAGGAGTTCTGAACCGGTATCAATTTTATGCCTTTCCCTTATATCAATCGCTGATCGGGGGATAAATGTGGGGATCCAATTTCCTGGTTCGCCTGACGCACTGAGATGTTCATAATTAGGGTAATAGCCATCCGCGATCTCTAATCGGTCACAAGCCGAGGTCAATACTAAAAATATACCCAAAATAATGACGAGTAATTTTTTGTTCAACATTGAATCTACCTACCTCTGCGGGTGATATACATGGGAAGGGTCAGCATTTGATGGAAGGTGTCTCTGCGGAATACCCCAAGATGGAATGAGGTTAGAACAAGCCTTATAGCAATCAGCATCGGGATTGCCTTCCCCCGCACACTGTCCCTGAGTGTTTGCCGCTTCATCTCTTGCACGGTCTGCCGGTGGCTCGTTCTGTATAGTTTCCCTAAGCCAACTCATACTTCTGGCCGCATCATGCCCGCCATGCCCACGTCGTGAGGCTTCGCAATTAGCTCTACAGTGAAAATAGGCATCCGCACCAGTCGTACCAGCATCCATCATGTCACTACGCCCACGTACCATATCTCCTGTCCCTCTCATATAGCCCGTCCAATATGTGACGGGATTCACCCATTGAAATAAGCCGTATGGGTCTATCGCGTTCACCGGATTATTGAGGACATACCGATACACATTCACATCCCCGCCCGCAAATCCGATGGGATCCCTCGAAATGAACCGCCCGGCCTGCGGATCATAGTACCTGGCCCGGTAGTAATACAACCCGGTCTCCTGATCCCACTCCCGGCCGGTAAACCCGTAAGCCGTGTCCACCCCGGGCTCGTACTTCTTGCGCACCCCGAAGGCCGAGTACTCGTAGCGCTGCGCCACCCCGCCGTTGAGGGCGGTGATGGCGGCGATGGAGCCCAGGCCGTCGGCGTGCAGGAAGTACTCGCCCCTGGGGCCGGAGAAGCCAAGCGGCTCGTCAACGCCGGGACCGTGCACGTAGATGGTCTCCTCCACTCTATCACGTCGCGGCCTTGGCGTGGTGACAATCTCCGCCACCATGTCCTCCTGGTCGTACAGATAGGCGTGGGTCACCACGCTGGCGCGGCCGGTGATGCTGTTGGTGGTCTCCACCCGCTTCTCCACCCGCCGGCCAAAGGGGTCGTACTTAAAGCTGGTGGTCACCGACTGTCTCGGGGTGACCCTGGTCACCTTGGTCAGGCGGTTCTCGTAATCCCAGTCGTAGCTATAGAGGGCATTGCCGGCCAGGGTCTGGACAAAGGCCAGCCCCACCGGCGCGTTGTCGTCCGGATCGAGCAGCACCTGCTCCAGGAGCCCCTCATCCTCGTCGTCGTCCTGGCCGGCCCTTGTTGCCGCGCCGGGACGCACCCTGGCCTTGGAGGTCAGATTGCCGTTGTCGTCGTATGTGTAGGTGAATTGCCTGCTGGAGAGCAGCTGGTTGGCCTGGTCGTACTCCGTGGCCACCCGGGGGCGCAGGCCGCTTTCCCGATTGCCCACCGCGTCGTAGGAGTAGTTCTCCTGCTGGGTGCGGAGCACCTCGCCATTGGGACCCAGGAGCTGCTTGACCGCCTGGGTGAGCTGGTCGGCCGGGTCGTAGGTGTAGGCGTCGTTTCTGAGCAGCGAGGTTCTGGCGATGCGGTTGCCCGCCGCGTCCAGGCTGTAGGCAAAGGCGGCCATGGGGTCGCCCAGGTTGTTGAGCGCCGCGAGGCCGACAAGCCGGCCCGCCCCGTCGTACTGGTAGCTGGTGGCGATGTGGTTGGGATAGGCCAGGCCTGTCCGGCGACCGGCGGCGTCGTAGGCAAAGGTGAAGGCGCCGAGCAGGGAGGTGATGCTGCTAAGCCTGCCGGCCTCATCGTAGGCGTAGGTTTGGCTCCTGCCGTCCGGCAGGGTCATGCCGACCCGGTTGCCGGCGGCGTCGTAGCGGTAGCTGATGCTGCGGCCGTTGGAGTCGGTGATGGCGGTGAGCCGGCCGGCGGCGTCATAAGAGAGGTCGTAGCCGATCTCCGGCCCCGCCGCCTCGATGAGCCTGCCTGCCGCGTCGTAGGCAAAGCTGGTGGCGCTGTTGTCCGGCATGGTCTTGGTCAGCAGCCGGCCAGCGGCGTCGTAGGAGTAGCGGATGGTGTTGCCCTGGGCGTCGGTGCGGCTGATCAGGCGGCCCAGGCCATCGTACCGCATGGCGGTCTGGCGGCCCAGCGGGTCGGTCTCCTGGAGCAGCCGGCCCATGGGGTCGTGGACAAGGCTGGTGATGTTGCCCTTGGGGTCGGTGAGGGAGGCGAGGTTGCCGTTGGCGTCGTACTGGAGCCGGGTGATGCCGCCCCGCGGGTCGGTGATGGCGGTCAGCCGCCCCATGGCGTCGTAGGCACGCCCGGTGACATGGCCGTTGGCGTCGGTGATCCCTGTCTGGTTGCCATTGGCGTCGTAGGTAAAGCGGGTGACGTGGCCCAGGGGGTCCTGCGCCGCCACCATCCTGCCCATGGGGTCGTAGGCAAGGGAGTTGGTCCTGCCCTCCGGGTCGGTGACGGTGAGCAGATTGCCGGCAAGGTCGTAGGTCATGGCGGTGGTATTACCGGCCGGGTCGGTCTGGTTGGCAAGGTTGCCCAGGGCATCGTAGGCAAGCCGGGTGACGTGGCCCAAGGGATCGGTGATGGCGATCAGCCTGCCCCGCTGATCATAGGCGTAGCTGGTGACCCCGCCGCCAGGGTCGGTGACGGAGAGCAGGTTGCCGCGGGCATCGTAGGCAAGGGACGTGATTGCGCCTAGGGGATCGGTGATGCTGGTGGGCTGACCGAGGGCGTTGTAGGTGTACCGGGTGGTGTGCCCCTGCTGGTCGGTGCGGCTGGTCATGTTGCCGCGCGCGTCGTAGGTCATGGTCACCGTACCGCTCTGGTCGGCGATGGAGGTGAGGTTGTGGTTGGCGTCGTGGGTGGTGCTGGTGAGGTTGCCGTCCGCGTCCTCCCTGGCCAGCAGGTTGCCGGTATGGCTGTCGAAGGCGAAGCGGCGGACCGAGCCGTCCTT
Source organism: Thermodesulfobacteriota bacterium (assembly GCA_049323635.1). GTDB lineage: Bacteria > Desulfobacterota > Desulfobulbia > Desulfobulbales > Desulfurivibrionaceae > JBMONS01. Next base: position 76,332 of record JBMONS010000016.1, on the reverse strand, counting down.
TTCGGTGAAGGTGGCCATCCGTTCCCGTCCGCCCTCGACGGGGTAGGCGAGGCTCCTGGTCCGCCCCTGTGGGTCGGTGGAGGCGATCACCCGATGGCGGGCATCGTAGGCATAGCTGGTGCGGTTGCCGGCGGGATCGACGCGGGAGGTGAGGAAGCCGGCGGCATCGTATGCATAGCGCCAGACACCGCCGTCGGGCATGGTCACCTGGGTGAGGGTGTCGCCGGTCATGGTGAAGGCGTAGGTGTTGCCCGCCGGGGTGACGATGGTGGCGAGCCTGCCGTTGCCATCGTACAGGAAGGAGGTGACCCTGCCATCCGCGTCGGTGATGGTGGCAAGCAGACCCGAGCTGTTGTAAGCGAACCGGGTGAGGTTGCCGTTGCGGTCGCTGGTGGCGACGAGCTGGCCGGCCGGGGCGAAGAGCTCCTGGCTGCCGTCCTTGCGGGTGAGGGTGTAGCCGTTGCTGGTCTGGGTGAGGACGGAGTACTCCCCTGGCGGAGACAGAAAGGCGGTGCCTTCGGCGCGGAAGAGGGTGCGACGGCCGTTGCCCCTGCGGAGCAGCATGGAGCCGTCGCTTTGCCGGGCAAGGGCGAGGTCGTATACATGGCTCCAGCCCAGACCCAGGGGGCCGTTGTGGCTGTCCAGGCTGTTGTAATGGAGGGTGATGCCGGCGCCGGGCAGGGGCTGCTCGTGGGAGAGGTTGCCGTTGGCGAAGTTGGCTCTGGAGCCGAAGTCCACGGTGAGGCCGCTGGGGCAGCTGTTCTCCACCCGGACGTCCAGGGTGGCGGTGTCGTCGCAGCCGCCGTCCTCGGTGGCCGCCCGCAGGGTGGCGGTGTAGAGGCCGTCCTCCACCAGCCGGCCATTGCCGTCCGTGCCGTCCCACTCCACCGCAACGGTGTTGCCGTCGCCGCTGAAGGTGTTGCCGGCGATACTCAGGGTCCAGTGGGTGGGGGAGTTGGAGGAAGAGGATATGCTGCCCGACAGGGTGACGGTCTCGCCACCCATCGGGTTGAAGGTTTCGGTGGAGGGGGTGAAGGTGGGGATGGAGAGGTCGCAGGTGCAATAATTATCCGACCACTGCCAACGCAACTTACGAACAGAATAAAGACCTTCTGTAGGAGTAGTATTCCCGATTTGTGGCGGATACCCTAAAAATTCAGCAAAATGCCAACATTGCTCATTCGAGCCAGGATTTCCAATACCACTATGATAACGAGTGATAGGAGCAGAGGGGGTAGCACGCCATATCGCGGTATAAAACAAATACTTGTTTTTCCCTTGGAGAATTTCATGAGGGAATGCCTCTCCTGTTGTAGGCAAGGCCATGGGTTGGGATGTGTTCGGCCACACGGAGCCATAGTAACAATTCCCACGAGTTACTTCTTCTGTTACCCAGTGTCCCTGCTGTGGATCCCCGATTATGCAATCTGAAGAGAAAGCAACTTTGGGGAAATTAGTCGTCAGGATAACGATAAGGGTGAGCAAGAGGATGGTTCTCTTGTCTTCCCCCTTTGCAAGTGTTTTCTTGGACATTTTGATCTTCTATGACATAAAAGTTAAATCGTTTATCGAGGTAGCGGTTGACAGTTCACGTTACATATCTTGAGTGTTTCTTCTTGGTAAAAAGATGGGCATGCGATCATGTGTCGGCGTGGTGCTACATTAGTTTGATGGAATAAATAGCAGGAATGGTTAACCCTGACAACAGGATTGTGGTTTTTATCGACCTTTTCTCCCTTCTAGGGCCTCGGATATCCAGATGCCGCGATAGTCTCTGTTTCCACAGATTCCGGTTCCCTGGGCGCCATCACAACACCCTCCTTTACATCCGTGCCTGGGCCGTTTATATCTACAGATTTGATCCGTCGTCGCGGGAGAGCGGTTGACACCCTCCCGGCTTATGTCATTTGAGGAGACCAGACGCCATGAAGGAAGGAATCGAGAAGGCCAAGATTCTCATCGAATCCCTGCCCTATATCAAAAAATTCGCCGGCAAGACGGTGGTGATCAAGTACGGCGGCCACGCCATGGTGGACGAGGAACTGAAGAAGAGCTTCGCCCTGGACATCATCCTGATGAAGTATGTCGGCATCAACCCGGTGGTGGTGCATGGCGGCGGGCCGCAGATCAACCAGGTTCTCGGCCGCATGGGCATCAAGAGCGACTACGTCCACGGGATGCGGGTCACCGACGGCGAGACCATGGACGTGGTGGAGATGGTGCTGGTCGGCCGGGTGAACAAGGAGATCGTCAGCCTGATCAACCTGCACGGCGGCAAGGCGGTGGGGCTTTCCGGCCGCGACGGCGATCTGGTCAAGGCGCGGAAGATGAAGATCGTCAAGGAGCTGGCCGAGAACGCGCCGCCGGAGATCATCGATCTGGGTCAGGTGGGCGAGGTGACCGAGGTGAACCCCGGGGTGCTGGAGACCCTGGACGCCCAGGACTTCATCCCGGTGATCGCGCCGGTGGGGGTGGGTGAGGACGGCCGCGCCTACAACATCAACGCCGATCTGGTGGCCGGCGCCATCGCCCGCAACCTCAAGGCGGAAAAGTTGATCCTGCTCACCGACGTGGCCGGGGTGATGGACAAGGAGAAGAACCTGATCTCCTCCATGAGCTGCGATCAGGCGGATGCCTTTATTAAGGATGGCACCATCGTCGGGGGGATGATCCCCAAGATCCGCTGCTGCCAGGAGGTGGTGCGGGCGGGAGTGGGCAAGGCGCACATCATCGACGGCCGGGTGGAGCACGCCATCCTGCTGGAGATGTTCACCCAGCAGGGCGTGGGAACCGAGGTGATCTGATGGGAAACAAGGAATGGATGGAACGGAGCAATAAGGCCTTCATGACCACCTACGGCCGGTACCCGGCCACGATGGTCAAGGGTGCGGGCTGCACCCTCACGGACGCCGACGGCAGGGAGTATCTGGATTTTCTTTCGGGGATTGCGGTGTGCAGCCTGGGCCATTGCCACCCGGCCATCACCGAGGCGATCCGCGAGCAGGCCGGGACGCTGGTGCATGTCTCGAACCTCTACCACACCATCCCCCAGACCGAGCTGGCCGAGCTGCTCATCGCCAACTCATTCGCCGATCGGGTCTTCTTCTGCAACTCCGGTGCCGAGGCCAACGAGGCGGCCATCAAGCTGGCGCGGAAGGCGAGCCCCGAGGGCAGGTATGAGGTGATCTCGCTGGAAGGCTCCTTCCACGGCCGGACCCTGGCCACGGTGGCGGCCACCGGCCAGGCCAAGTTCCACAAGGGATTCGAGCCGCTGCCCCAGGGGTTCCGCCACGCGCCCTTCGGCGACCTGGACGCGCTTTCGGCGATGATCGCCCCCGAGACCTGCGCCATCCTCTGCGAGCCCTTGCAGGGTGAGGGCGGGGTGCGGCCGCTGCCGAAAGAGTATCTGGCCGGTATCCGGCAGCTCTGCGACAAGCACGGCCTGTTCTTGATCTTCGACGAGATCCAGGTGGGCATGGGCCGTACCGGGACCTTGTTTGCCTATGAGCAGTTCGGGGTGACCCCGGACATCATCACCCTGGCCAAGGCTCTGGGCAACGGCATGCCCATCGGTGCCATGCTGGCCAGGGAAGAGATCGCCAGGGCCTTTGAGCCGGGCAGCCACGCCTCCACCTTTGGCGGCAATCCGGTGGCCTGCGCCGCTGGGGTGGCCGCCTGCCGGATCATGCTGGGCGATGGCTTCCTTGCCGGGGTACGCGAGAAGGGGGCCTATCTTGCCGACCAGCTTGGCAGGCTGGCGGCTAAACATCCGGACAAGGCCCAGTCGCCACGCGGCCTGGGGCTCATCCAGGGACTGCCCCTCACCGAGGCGTGGGTGGAGCAGGGGCCTGCCATTGTGAACAGATTGTTCGAGCAGGGGGTGCTGGCCAACTTCGCCGGCAACAAGGTGCTCCGCTTCCTGCCGCCGCTCATCGTCAGCCATGCCGAGATCGACCGGTTGATTGTAGCCCTGGACGGGGTGCTGGCCGGCTTGGCCTGAAGCCACCGGTTTTGGGTGAAAATACTTTTGCAAAAGCACGGGTTTTTTTGTAAGCATTATAGTTTGGCTCTTCCCGTGGCCGGCGCTGTCCGCCGTCCCGCTGGCGGTTGAGCGCGATTTTTTCCAGGGTTGGCGCGTCTTGTCGCGGCAACCTTGAGTAAGAGAACGGAATCATGGCACAACATCTTCTGGCGTTGAAGGATTTCAGCAAGGCGCAGCTGGCCGCCTACATCGAGCAGGCTATTGCCTTGAAAAAAGAGGCCAAGGCGGGCATCCGCAACCAGAGCCTGGCGGGCAAGACCATCGGCCTGATCTTCGAGAAGCCCTCCACCCGCACCCGGGTCTCCTTCGAGTCGGCCATGTACGGCCTGGGCGGCCAGGTGATCTACCTCTCCGGCCGCGACACCCAGCTGGCCCGAAACGAGCCGCTCAAGGACATGGCCCGGGTCATGGCCCGCTACGTGGACGGCATCGTGGTGCGCACCTTCGGCCAGGAGATCGTGGACGAACTCTCCCGCTACTCCTCGGTGCCGGTGATCAACGCGCTTACCGACCTGCACCACCCCTGCCAGATCCTGAGCGACATCATGACGGTGATCGAGCAGAAGGGCGCCATCGAGCCGTTGCAGGTGGCCTGGGTCGGGGACGGCAACAACATGGCCAACTCCTGGATTCAGGCGGCGGCGCGCTTGGGCTTTGCCCTGACCCTGGCTTGCCCGGAAGGGTATGATCCCGATTCGGCCATCCTGGCCGCGGCCCAGGCCGAGGCGGTGCGGCCGATCCGGGTGGTGCGCGATCCGGCCGAGGCGGTGGCTGGCGCCGACGTGATCAACACCGATGTCTGGGCCTCCATGGGCCAGGAGGATGAGCAGGCGGCCAGGGTAAAGGTCTTCGCGCCCTATCAGGTGAACAGCACGCTTCTGGCCAAGGCCAAGCCGAACGCCATCGTGCTGCACTGCCTGCCCGCCCACCGCGACGAGGAGATCACCGACGAGGTGCTGGAAGGGCCGCAGTGCGTGGCCTGGGACCAGGCCGAGAACAAGCTCCATATCCACAAGGCCATCCTGGCCATGCATTTGGGGTGAGGGAGAGGATACAGGGGAGAGCGTTCAGAATACGGAGGGCGCCCGACGGGATGTCCTCCTCCTGAATCCTGACCGCAGTATTTTGAATTCGTATACAGGCGGGACAGCCATGCATACCGCGGCAGAGCGATATCGGTTGAGTTTCAGTTGGGTGCTTGGGGTTGCCTTGATATTCCTCATCATCTTTACGAAATCAAAAAACGAAGCCTCTCCCGCGTATGAATTGCTGGAACTGGGTGGTTATGTCGGCATTGTCATCGCTACCTTGGGAAGAATATGGTCCTCGGTTTATATCGGCGGAAGAAAGGATGAAGAACTGTGCATGGACGGCCCCTATTCCATCAGCCGCAATCCGTTGTACATTTTTTCTTTTTTCGGAGCAGTTGGCATAATCCTCAGCGCGCAAAAGCTGGTCTTGCTGGGGGTGGTGCTGCCGTTTTTCCTCTATTACTATTTTGTGATAAAGGGAGAGGAGAGACGCCTGGCTGATTTTTTTGGAGAAGAATACGACCGATACTGTCGGCGGGTAAACCGGATAATCCCCCGATTTGCGCTCTATTCCTCGAAGGAGCGCTTTGAGGTGTATCCAAAGGTTCTGTTCCGGTCCATAGTGCACGCCAGTTTGTTTATGTGGATATTTATGATCCTGGAGTTTCTGGAGTATTTTAAGGAAAACACTACATTGATCCCCACATTGTTTTACTTGCCCTTTTAGCCCCAGGGCCAAGAAGCGATTCGGGAATCGAGAAAAGCAACATCAACGCTACGGCATACACCCATGAATACTATCAACAAGATCTGTCTCGCCTACTCCGGCGGTCTTGATACCTCGGTGATCCTCAAGTGGCTCAAGGAGGAGTACGGTTGCCCGGTGATCGCCTTTTCCGCTGACGTCGGCCAGGAGGAGGACTGGGACAAGGTGCGGGCCAAGGGGCTTGCCACCGGCGCCGACAAGGTGATCGTCTCCGATCTGCGCGAGGAGTTTGTCCGCGACTACGTGTTTCCGGCCTTTCGTGCCAATGCCATCTACGAGGGCTCTTATCTGCTCGGCACCTCGCTGGCCCGACCGGTGATCGCCAAGGAGCAGGTGCGGGTGGCCGAGGCCGAGGGCGCCGACGCGGTGAGCCACGGCGCCACCGGCAAGGGCAACGATCAGGTGCGCTTCGAGCTGACCTATCTGGCTCTGAATCCGAAGCTTGCCATCATCGCGCCCTGGCGGATCTGGGATCTCAACTCCCGCACCAAGCTGATCGCCTACGCAGAGAAGCATGGCATCCCCATCCCGGTCACCAAGGAGAAGCCCTACAGCTCCGACGAGAACCTGCTCCACATCAGCTTCGAGGGCGGTATCCTGGAAGACCCGTGGAACGAGCCGGAGGAGTCGATGTTCAAGCTCTCGGTCTCTCCGGAGAAGGCGCCGGACACCCCGACCTACATCGAGATGGAGTTCGAGGCCGGCACCCCGGTGGCCATCAATGGCGAGCATCTGACGCCCGCGGCCATGCTTGCCCGCCTCAACCAGCTGGGCGGCGCCAACGGCATCGGCCGGCTGGACATGGTGGAGAACCGCTTCGTGGGCATGAAGTCCCGCGGTGTCTACGAGACCCCCGGCGGCACCATCCTGCGCGCCGCCCACCGCGACCTTGAGACCATCACCCTGGACCGCGAGGTGATGAAGATCCGCGACAGCCTCATCCCGCGCTACTCGGAGTTGATCTACAACGGTTTCTGGTTCTCGCCGGAGATGAAGATGCTCCAGGCCACCATGGATCACGCCCAGGCCACGGTGAACGGCACCGTGCGGCTCAAGCTCTACAAGGGCAACTGTATCCCGGTGGGCAGGAAGTCGGCCAACTCCCTTTACCAGGAGAGCTTCGCCACCTTTGAGGAGGACGCGGTCTACACCCAGTCCGACGCTGGCGGCTTCATCCGCTTAAACGCCCTGCGCTTGAAGATTCAGGCCCTGGTGATGAAGAAGCTGAAGTAACTGGAAAGACGGGAATTGTCGTGAAGAAAGACGAATCCAAGAAGAAGAGCAAGGCCGGCAAGGCCACGAAAGGAACTGGCGCGCCCGCGGCCATGCCGACCAAGATGTGGGGCGGCCGTTTCGAGGGCGGCACCGCTGCCGCGGTGGAGGCCTTCACCGCCTCCATCCACTACGATGCCAGGCTCTACAGGCACGACATCGCCGGCAGCCGGGCGCACGCCAAGATGCTGGCCCGCCAGAAGCTGATCTCCCTGAAGGAGCGCGACCAGATCCTGGCCGGCCTTGACGAGATCGAGCAGGAGATCGCGACCGGCACCTTTGTCTTCAGGCCGGAGCTTGAAGACATCCACATGAACATCGAGAAGACCCTGGCCGAGAAGATCGGGCCAGCCGGCGAGAAGCTGCACACCGCCCGCAGCCGCAACGATCAGGTGGCGCTGGACGTGCGCCTCTACCTGCGCGAGGAATGCCGCCGCCTGATGGGGCTGCTTCACGACCTGCGTACTGCCTGCGTGCGGCTGGCCCGCCGCTACCAGCACACGGTGATGCCGGGCTACACGCACCTGCAGCGGGCGCAGCCGGTACTGGTGGCCCACCACATGCTGGCCTACTACGAGATGTTCGGCCGCGACCACGATCGGCTGGCCGATGCGCATGCTCGGATCAACGTGCTGCCCCTGGGCGCCGCCGCTCTGGCCGGCACCGGCCTGCCCATCGACCGGCACTTCGTGGCACAGGAGCTGGATTTTCCCAAGGTGAGCGCCAACAGTATGGACACGGTGGGCGACCGCGACTTCATCGTCGAGTTCATGAGCGCGGCCAGCCTGGTCCAGATCCATCTGAGCCGGCTTTCCGAGGAGCTGGTGCTGTGGACCACCGAGGAGTTCTCCTTTGTGAAACTGGCGGACAGCTTCTGCACCGGCAGCTCGATCATGCCGCAGAAGAAGAACCCGGATATCCCCGAGCTGATCCGCGGCAAGTCCGGCCGGGTGGTGGGCAACCTGATGAGCCTCTTGACCCTGCTCAAAGGCCTGCCCATGACCTACAACCGCGATCTCCAGGAGGACAAGGAGCCGCTCTTCGACACGGTGGACACGGTGAGCCAGTCGGTGGATCTGATGGCCCAGCTTCTGGCGAATCTTTCCTTCAACGAGGCGCGCTTGGCCGAGGGCTTGGGCGGCGGCTACATGACCGCCACCGATCTGGCCGATTATCTGGTCAAGAAGGGGGTACCCTTCCGTCAGGCCCACGCCATTGTCGGCCGGACCGTGGCCTACGCCATCGAGCAGGGCCAGGAGCTGACCGGCCTTTCCCTGGCCGAGCTCAAGGGCTTTTCCGAGCTGATCGAGGAGGATGTCTTCGCGGTGCTCTCCATCGAGGGCTCGGTGGCGAGCCGGATTTCCAGTGGCGGCACCGGCAACGCGGTGGTGGCCGAGGCGTTGGCCGCGGCTGAAAAGGAGTTGGGGCTCGCCTGATGGCTGGGCGCACCGGTGCCATAGGCAGGCCGCTGGCCGTGCTGCTGGCCGTGGCCCTGGCCGGCGGCCTGGTTGGCTGCGGCAAGAAGACCCGGCCGGTGCCGCCGGACATGATTCTGCCGGCGCCGATCACCGATCTGAGCTATCGGCTGGACGAGAAGGGGGTGCACCTGAACTGGAGCTGCCCCACCCGCACGGTCCAGGATGACCGGTTGCCCTATGTCATCGAGGGCTTCGAGCTGTGGCGGGCGGTAGTGGCCTTGAAGGATGATTGCCCCGGCTGTCCCATTCCCTTTGGTCCTCCCGTGGAGCTGGCAGCCGAATGCGAGGGCGGCAAGGCCCAGTACCAGGAAACCCTGCTGCGTCCGGGATACCGCTATGTCTACCGGGTGCGGAGCAAGGCGGGCTGGTATGTGGCCAGCGATGACTCCAACACCGTCTCGGTGGTCTGGGATACGCCGCTGGCCGCGCCAACGGGCTTGAGCGTCAGCGAGGACGATCGGCTGCTCACCCTGCGCTGGCAGGCGCCCGCCGGGCTGCTGGATGGCGGGAAGGTGAGCGACCCGCTCCGCTATCAGGTCTACCGCTCGGTCAACGGCGCCGACTTTGTCGAGCTGGGCGAGCCGGTGGGTTCCCTGGAGTACGCGGATCGCGAGGTGCGTAACGGCAAGCGCTACTTCTACCGGGTGCGGGCGGTGCGCCTGCATCACGGCGTGGAGGCGGCCGGCATGGTCAGCGCTACCGTAGCCGGGAGTCCCCGCGATTTGACGCCGCCGGCGCCGCCCCGCCAGGTGGGGGTGAATGCGGTGAGCGGTGGGGTGCGCCTCTTCTGGGAGGCGGTGCCGGAAGCCGATTTGGCCGGCTTCCGGGTCTACCGCCGGGCCGGCCAGGCTGGCAAGCCCGAGAAGATCGCGGAGATCGGCGGCGCCACCCTGTCGTACGTCGATCATCCGCCCGCCGGCAAGGGGGCCTGGTTCTACTCGGTGAGCTCCTTCGACCGCTCCCGCAACGAGAGCCCCCGCTCCATGGAGGCGGTGCTGGAGCCTCGCGAGTAAGGGATTTTGTAATACGCTGAATCGAGCAAGGATTGCACATGCATCATTTTCAATACAGAGACGACACCCTTCACTGCGAGAACGTGGCGATCCCTGAGATCGCCGGCGCGGTGGGCACGCCCTTTTATCTCTACAGCGCGGCGACGCTGACCCGGCACTTCACCGCCTTTGACGGCGCCTTTGCCGATATCCCGCACCAGACCTGCTTTGCGGTGAAGTCCTGCTCGAACATCGCAATCCTGCGCCTTTTCGCCTCCCTGGGCGGCGGGGCGGACATCGTCTCCGGCGGCGAGCTTTTCCGGGCGCTCTCGGCCGGAGTGGACCCCAGGAAGATCGTCTACTCCGGAGTGGGCAAGAGCCGCGAGGAGATTCGCTACGCCCTGACCTCCGGCATCCTGATGCTCAACGTGGAGTCGCAGGAAGAACTGGCCGCCATCCAGGAGGTCGCGGCGGAGCTTGGCGTCAAGGCGCCGGTTTCCTTCCGGGTCAATCCGGACGTGGACCCCAAGACCCACGCCTACATCTCCACCGGACTTGCCAAGAACAAGTTCGGCATCGCCATCGACGAGGCGCTTTCAGTCTATCAGGAGGCCAGCCGGCTGCCCAACATCGAGATCAAGGGGGTGAGTTGCCACATCGGCTCCCAGCTTACCCTGGTTTCTCCCTTTGTCGAGTCGCTCCGCAAGGTGAAGGCCTTCATCGGCAGGCTTGCCGAGGCCGGGATCGGTATCAGCCATCTCGACCTGGGCGGCGGCCTTGGCATCCGCTACAACCAGGAAGAGCCCCCCGAGCCGGCTGTCTACGCCCAAGCCATCCGCGCGGAGCTCGGCGGGCTTGACTGTACCCTGATCCTCGAACCAGGCCGGGTGCTGGTGGGCAACGCCGGCATCCTGGTCACCCGGGTGCTCTACACCAAGCAGACCAAGAAGCGCTTCATCATCGTGGACGCCGGCATGAACGATCTGGCGCGGCCCAGCCTCTACGACGCCTTTCACGCCATCGAGCCGGTCTTTGACCCGAACCGGTCGCGGGTGGTGGCCGACGTGGTGGGGCCGATCTGCGAGACCGGCGATTTCCTCTGCCGGGAGCGGGAGGTGCCCGACGCCACCGCCGGGGATTTGCTCGCGGTGATGAGCGCCGGCGCCTATGGCTTCTCCATGTCCTCCAACTACAACTCACGGCCCAGGGTGGCCGAGGTGCTGGTGCATGGCGAGGGTTTCCACGTGATCCGGGAGCGGGAGAGCCGCGAGATGTTGATCCAGGGCGAGCATATCCCCGGTTTTTTGAAGGGGTGAGGGAAAACCATGAACTTCCCCATTCCCTTCACAAAGATGAGCGGCACCGGCAATGACTTCATCCTCATTGACCACCGCGTCCCGTTCTTGAGCCGCGAGGAGATGCCCTCCTTTGCCAAGGCGGTGTGCGAGCACCGTTTCTCCGTGGGCGCCGATGGGCTGATCCTGATCGAGAAGAGCGAGAATGCCGACTTCCGCTGGCAGTTTCTGAACGCCGACGGCAGCTGGGCCGAGATGTGCGGCAACGGCGCCCGCTGCGCCGCCCGCTTTGCCTTTGCCTTGGGGATCGCCCCGGCCAGCATGCGTTTTGAGACGGTGGCCGGCCTCATCGAGGCCGAGGTGGTGGGCGATTCGGTGAAGCTCAGGATGACGCCGCCCACCGGCCTGCGCCTGGATGAATCGGTGGAGGTGGACGGCGCTCCCCGCACCGTGCACAGCCTCAACACCGGCGTGCCCCACGCGGTGCTCTTCATGGAGGAGATCAAGGCGGCGCCGGTACAGGAGTGGGGGCGGGAGATCCGTTTCCACCAGCACTTTGCGCCGGCCGGCACCAACGTCAACTTCGTGGGCAGGGATTCCGGCAACGGCCTGATCGTCCGCACCTACGAGCGCGGGGTGGAAGGCGAAACCATGGCCTGCGGCACCGGGGCGGTGGCCTCGGCCATCATCGCCGGCAGGCTGGGTATGGTGACGCCACCAGTAGCGGTGACCACCTCGGGCGGCGAGCTGTTGACCATCCACTACCGCCTGAACGGAGAGGCCATCGAGGAGGTCTTTCTGGAGGGGCCGGCCAGCTTCATCTACGACGGCCAGCTCCATGCCGAGGCCTTGCGCAAGAGAACATGAGGGCGTTTCGCCCTCTTTGCATTTGTTGAGAGACGACAACCAGCAGGAGGATGTTATGAGCAAGTTTCGCGGCGCCTTTGTAGCCATTGTCACGCCCTTCACCAAGGCAGGGAAGGTGGACGAAAAGGGACTCAAGGATCTCATCGAGTTCCAGATCAAGAACGGCACCCACGGCATCGTGCCCTGCGGCACCACCGGCGAGTCCGCCACCCTGAGCCATGAGGAGCACCACCGGGTGGTGGAGCTGACCATCAAGACGGTCAAGGGTCGCGTCCCGGTTCTGGCCGGCACCGGCTCCAACTCCACCGATGAGTCCATCGAGCTGACCCGGCACGCCAAGAAGGCGGGCGCCGATGGGGCGCTGATGATCACCCCCTATTACAACAAGCCCACCCAGGAGGGCCTTTACCAGCACTTCAAGGCGGTGGCCGAGGCGGTGAACATCCCGATCATCCTCTACAACGTGCCCAGCCGCACCAGCGTCAACATGCTGCCCGCCACCGTGGCCCGTTGCGCCAAGATCAAGAACATCGTCGGCGTCAAGGAGGCCACCGCGGACCTCAACCAGATCAGTGAGGTGATCCGCCTCTGCCCCAAGAACTTCGCGGTGATGTCCGGCGACGACTTCACCTCCATGGCCACCGTGGCCATCGGCGGCACCGGCGTCATCTCGGTGACCTCCAACGTCGATCCCAAGGGTATGGCCCAGATGATGGACGCCGCGCTGGCCGGTGACTTCGTCAAGGCGCGCAAGCTGCACTACAAGCTCTTCCCTCTCATGGGGGCGATGTTCATCGAGACCAACCCCACCCCGGCCAAGACCGCCCTGGCCCTCATGGGCAAGATCAAGAACAGCGATCCGCGCTTGCCGCTCTACAAGATGAGCGACGCCAACGTGGAGAAGCTCAAGACCGTGCTGGCCGCAAGCGGCCTGTTGTAAGAGGAAAGCATCATGACCAAGGTTATCGTTGCCGGCGCGGCCGGCCGGATGGGCCGCCGGATCGGCTACATGGTGAACCAGCAGGAAGGGGTGACCCTGGCGGCTGGTTTCGAGCGGGTGGACAGCCCGGAGCTGGGCAAGGATCTGGGCGAGCTGGCCGGAGTGGGGAACCTGGGCATCGCGGTTGCCGGTTCCTATGAGGAGGTTGCCGGTCAAGGGGATGTGGTCATCGACTTCACCTTCCATGCGGCCACCATGGCCCTGGCCCGGAAGGCGGCGGAGCGGGGGATGCCCATGGTCATCGGCACCACCGGGCTGACCGCCGAGAACCTGGCCGAGCTCAAGGAGCTTGCCAAGCGTTTTCCCTGCGTGCAGTCGCCCAACATGGCGGTGGGGGTCAACGTGCTCTTCAAGATCGCCCGCAAGATGGCCTCCATCCTGGGCGACGGCTATGATATCGAGATCGTCGAGGCGCACCACCGCATGAAGAAGGACGCGCCCAGCGGTACCGCCTTGAAGCTTGGCGAGATGGTGGCCGAGGGGGTCAACCGCAACCTGGCCGAGGTGGGAGTCTACTGCCGCGAGGGCATGATCGGCGAGCGCACCGACAAGGAGATCGGCATCCAGACCATCCGGGCCGGCGACATCGTGGGCGAGCACACCGTCTACTTCTGCGGCGCCGGCGAGCGGCTGGAGATCACCCACCGGGCGCACAGCCGCGACAACTTCGCCCGGGGCGCCGCCATTGCGGCGGGCTGGGTGGTGGGCAAGCCCAACGGCCTCTACACCATGTTCGACGTGCTGGGGCTGCAGGATATTTGAGCGGGAGTCTGGAAAGCCGCCGAGCCGTGATCGGGCTTGGCTCCAACCTGGGCGATGGCTGCGCCAACCTGCTGGCCGCCTGGCAGCGGCTGGGCGAGGTCCCTGGCGTGACCACCCGGCACCTTTCCAGTCCCTATCGCAGCGAGCCGGTGGGGGTTGCAACCGACCACTGGTTCACCAATGCGGTGGGCGAGGTGGTCACCTCCCTGCCGGCGCTGGCCTTGCTGGATGCCATGCTGGCCATCGAGACGGCCATGGGCCGCGACCGTAGCCTGGGGCACGACCGGCCGGTGGATCTGGACCTGCTCGATTATGACGGGCAGGTGCTGGAGACCCCGCGCTTGCGGCTGCCCCATCCGGAATTGGCCCGGCGTCTTTTCGTGCTGGCGCCGCTTGGCGAGCTGGACCGGGAATGGCGTCATCCAGTGCTGGGCAGTACAGCCCAGCAGTTGCTGGTCGCGTTGGAACAGCCGGAACAGGTGGAACGGCTGGCGTGGCCCAGCCAGGGAGAATGAGCATGCATCCGTTGCGCGTGGTGATCATCGGGCTGCTGCTCTACATCCTCTACCGGCTGCTGGTCGGCGGCCGGAGAGCGGCGCGGCCCAATCCGCCATCGGCGGAAAACAGCCTGGCGCCGGCCCATGACGTGCTGGTGCGGGATCCGGTCTGTCAGATCTATGTTCCCAAGGGACAGGCCATTGTGCTACAAGAAGAGGATACTGATATCTATTTCTGCAGCGAACGGTGTCGCGATGCCTTTCGCGCGCGACAACGACAAGGAGAGGTTTGAATGAAGTTCTTTATTGATACCGCTAACATCGAAGAGATCAAGAAGGGCGTTGCCATGGGCATGGTGGACGGCGTTACCACCAACCCCTCGCTGATCGCCAAGGAGAACCGTCCTTTTGAGGAGATCATCCGGGATATCTGCCAGGTGGTGGACGGCCCGATCAGCGCCGAGGTGATCGCCCTGGACGCCGAGGGCATGGTGCGGGAGGGCCGGGAACTGGCCGCCATCAACCCGAACATCGTCATCAAGATCCCCATGACCACCGAGGGGCTCAAGGCGGTGCGCCAACTCACCGATGAGCGGATCAAGACCAACGTCACCCTGGTTTTCTCCACCAGCCAGGCGCTGATGGCGGCCAAGGCCGGCGCCACCTTCGTCAGCCCCTTCGTGGGCAGGCTGGACGACATCGCCCAGAACGGCATGGACCTGATCAGCGACATCATGACCATCTACGACAACTACGCCTATGCCAGCGAGGTGATCGTCGCCAGCATCCGCCACCCCATGCACGTCATGGAGGCGGCGCTCCTGGGCGCCCATGTGGCGACCATCCCCTACAAGGTGATCGAGCAGCTGGCCAAGCACCCGCTCACCGACATCGGCATGGAGAAGTTCCTGGCCGACTGGGAGAAGCGGGCCAAGGCCTAGTCCGTCTGGGTGAGTGCACCGGGATGGGCAATGCGAGAGAGGGAGGAAGGCGCATGACACGAAAACCGGCCATTTCCGTGGCGGCTTTGCTTGCTGTGCTGTTGCTTTCCGAGGTCGCCCAGGCGACCATCTACACCTTTGTCGATGCGCGTGGCACGGTGCATTTCACCAACGTTCCCAACGATCCCCGCTACCAGAAGGGGATCGTGGTGCCGGCCTCCCTGCGTATGGCTGCTCGCCGCCCCGCACCCCGCTCCTCCGTCGGCGCCGATCCCCGGCTCTTCGAGGAGTACATCCTGCAGGCGGCCAACCGCTACGCGGTCGATCCCCAGCTGGTCAAGGCGGTGATCCGGGTGGAGTCCAACTTCGACCACCGGGCCGTCTCCAGCAAGGGCGCCATGGGCCTGATGCAGTTGATGCCCGGCACCGCCTCGGACCTCAATGTCTGCGACCCCTTCGACCCTGAGGCCAACATCCATGGCGGCACCTGCTACCTGCGCCAGATGCTGGACCGTTTCGGCGGCGATATCCGCCTGGCGCTGGCAGCCTACAATGCAGGCCCGGGCAGGGTTGAGGAGGCCATGGGCATTCCGATGATCCCGGAGACCCAGCAGTATGTCGGCAGGGTGCTCCAGCACTACCGGCAGATGGCGGGAGGCTACGCCACCGGCCGCTGGGCGAGTTCCGCCTACTGATGATACCATGAGCCGACACGCCATCCTGACCATTCCCAATCTGCTCACCGCCTACCGTTTCGTGATGGCGCCGGTACTGCTGTTCTTTTTGCAGCCAGAGGCGGGGGTCTCCATGAGCCTTGCCGCCTTCTGGCTCTTTCTCTCCGCCGCCATTACCGACCTGGCGGACGGCTACTATGCCCGCAAGCACAAGATCGAGACGGTGCTCGGCAAGCTGATGGACCCGGTCGCCGACAAGGTGCTGGTCACCGTGGCCCTGGTCATGCTGATCCCCATGAACCGCCTGCCCGCCTGGGTGGTCTTTATCATCCTGGCCAGGGAGCTGGTGATCACCGGCCTTCGCGGCGTGGCGGCCTCCTCCGGCATCGTGGTGGCGGCAAGCGGCCTTGGGAAATTCAAGAGCGTATTGCAGTACACCGGCCTCTGCGTACTGATCTTCCCCCTGGGCGTGCTGCCCATCCCCATGCTCCACGAACTGGGTTTGCTCATCGTCTCGGTATCCGCCGTGATGACGGTCTGGTCGGGGATCGATTACTTCTATCGTTTCCAAAAGGTGTTCCTGGGCGGGGCCGCAGCCAGATAGGGGCGGTTTGGGCTTGACAGCCCCGGGCGCGGCTGTCTATAGTGCCGACTGGTTCGCCTGCTCGCTTTGAGATTTGCCGGAGTGGTGAAACTGGTAGACGCACCGGACTCAAAATCCGGCGCCCGCGAGGGCATGTCGGTTCGATTCCGACCTCCGGCACCATCTGATAGTCCGACGAAATCCGTCGGAGACCTGAAAGCCCCGATTTGTCGGGGCTTTTTTGTTGCCGGCGCGTGGGGCGACGCATGGCATTCCCACCTCCGCAATGCTCTTGACGAGAGGGGCTTTTTGGGGGAAAAGTGGAGCGTATATGCCGACAGGCTTGGTTGCATCAGGGGGGCATCGGCCCAGAAGGAGAGCCAAGCAAACAAGCGTGGAAAATGCGGGCAGGCGTGATGAAATTTCAAACGAGAGGAAACATATGAGCAGGCTTGGGGGGGGGCGTCGTGGCGTGAAGGGAGGACTCATGCTGGGGGTTCTGGCATGTTCCTTGGCGTGGGGGGTACAGGGGCAGGCGGAAACGATCGCCGGTGGGTACAAGTACAGCATGGCGATGCAAGGCGATGGAACGGTGCGGACCTGGGGAAGCAACGGCAACGGGCAGCTTGGCGATGGCACCACCACCACCCGTTCCACGCCGACCTCCATCGGGTTGAGCAATATCTCCGCCATTGCGGCGGGAGGCCGCCACAGTCTGGCCCTCAAGGATGACGGTACGGTCTGGGCGTGGGGTGCCAATGGCGATGGACAGCTTGGCTCATCCACCTCCAATCCGATTTCTTCGCCGGTGCAGTTGGAGGGCCTGGGAACCGTCACGGCCATCGCCGCCGGCTATTACCATAGCATGGTGTTGTTGAGTGATGGTACCATCCGGGCCTTGGGATCGAATTATTACGGTCAGCTCGGCGACACCACCAACACCAGCAGCTCCATGGCAGTCCCGGTGTACGGACTCACCGATGTGGCGGCTATCGCCGCTGGCTACAATCATAGCCTGGCCTTGAAGGAAGACGGCACGGTTTGGGCATGGGGTTGGAATTACAGCGGAGAGTTGGGGGGCGGTTTCACCTCCACGAGCAGCGCTACCCCGGTGCTGGTCTCCGGGGTGAGCAATATCGTGGCCATTGACAGTGACGCTGGATATGGCTCACACAGCTTGGCCTTGAAGAATGACGGCACGGTGTGGGCCTGGGGGGCGAACAGTGACGGGCAGCTCGGTGATGGGACAACTACCCAGCGGACAACTCCCGTTCAGGTCAGTGGGCTGACCAATGTCATGGCTATTGCCGCAGGCGGAGATTTCAGTCTGGCGCTGAAGACCGATGGCACAGTGTGGGCCTTTGGCGGCAATTCCCTCGGACAGCTTGGCAACGGGTCCACCCAGGACAGCGCTGTTCCCGTCCAGGTAAGCGGCCTGAGCGGGGTGACGGCCATCACGGCAGGCGGCGCGCATGGCCTTGCGGTCACCGCGGATGGAGTCCTTTGGGCTTGGGGGAGAAGCAGCGATGGGCAGTTGGGTCTTGGGGACAGTATCATGTCCAGCGACTATGCGCTGACGCCAAGGCAGGTGGGAAGTGGTTATCTTGTCGCATCGTCCGGAGAGCAAGCTCCTGCTGCTCCCAGCATGCAGGTGCAAACCAGTGGACAGCGGGTCACCGTGAGTTGGTCCGGATCGACGGGGGCAACGGAGTACACCCTCTTCTACGCGCCCTATCCAAATCCGACCTACATTGGTAGCGCCGCCATGGGATCAGCCACGACCTTCTCCATCGATCTCTGGTCGGGTGCCGCTTTTTATGTGGCGGTGGCTGCCGGAAACAGCGTTGGCAGCAGCGGCTATTCAAATATCGGCTACTTTGTCATTCCATGATGTGAATTGGTGGGGATGAAGATTGCAATGCATCAGATGAGCGGCTGTGTGTGGAACTTCCCAATGTCATCAAGGCAACATTTTTCGTCCTGGCATGCATAGAGAGCGAGAAGGGTGAGCGATCATGATGAATAAGATTACGATGGCAATAGGATTTTGGCTACTGCTTGTGTTAGGGGCGGGCCTTGCACATGCTGCCCAGCCCGGCGCGCGCATTGATTATGCCATGGCCTATTTCCCTCCGGCCCAAGCCATCCTCATGCATGGAGGGTGGTCGGACGATACTGGCTGGGATCCCTCCAGCGAGCTGTGGAAGCTGGATGCCAGCGGCTGGACCCAGATCACGTCCAGCGGCGCTCCTGCCTTTGCCCATCACAGCATGACCTACGATTCCCGTCGCCAGGTCATGGTCCTTTGCGGAAACACCGGCGGGACAAGCGGGGGGTATGAAACCTGGGAATACGATGGTGCTGGGTGGACCCAGAAAAGCAACGTGCCAGTGGGGATCTCCGGCGACGTGGAAATCGCCTACGATGCGGCTCGCGGCGTGACCGTGCTCTACGGCGCCGATCCCGGCTGGGAGGCTTCTTCTGCCCCGCCAGAAACCTGGACCTTCGACGGTTCGACGTGGACGCGGATGACCTATGCCCAGAATCCGGTATCGTGCGGGGACGGCGCATTGCTCAAGTACGACGAGGCTCGGCAGACGGTGGTGCTGGTCGGAAACCCGAACAACCCCTTCACCCAGGGGGAGAGCGGCACGGAAACCTGGCTGTGGAACGGCAGTAGTTGGAGTCAGGTAAGCGGTGTCCAGCCAGGATACGCGGTGATCGGCGGCATGGCCTACGATAGCGTCAACCAAGAGATGGTCCTGCTGTCGACCACCATGCGGACCTGGACCTTTAACGGTACAGCCTGGACGGAACAGTCGCCGGCAGCGTCGCCAACCCCATCGCCGAATGGGCTTTTTGGTATGGCTTACGATCCAGTCCGCCAAGTGGCGGTCTTCTTTGGCGGGGAAAGCTCCGTCTCCGGTGGTACGGTCAGCTACCCCACGACCACCTGGGAATGGAACGGCTCGTCATGGGCGCAAGCGGGCGCCGCCTCCACCCTTGATGGCACCCTTACCTTGACGGTTCCCGCCATCGAGTTCATGGGTACCTGCTACCAGGCGCGTCTCAACTACTACCAGAACCCCGCTGACGCCGCCAATATCTACTGGGTGCTGGATATGAGTTCTTTAGGGCTCTCCAGCAATGCGTGCGGAAGTTCAAGCGCAACCCTGGCGCCATCGGATCTTGCGATCACCCTCCCCGTGGTTGCATTTTCCCAGGCTCAGTACCGGGCGGGTCTGGTGTATTATGCCAACCCAGCCGACAGCGCCAATATGTATTGGCGGCTCAATCTCGGCGCCGTTGCGCCATTGTAAGCGATTTTCCCGGTGTTGTAGGGCATTCGCGGGCGTTGCATTTTTGCAGTTGACAATCGAAGGAAAATCTTGAATATAGGGTTTTCCTTTTTCGAGGGCGATGTAGCTCAGCTGGTTAGAGCATGCGGCTCATATCCGCAGTGTCCGGGGTTCAAGTCCCTGCATCGCCACCAATTCCCACTCCGGAGCAATCCGGTTAAGTATATGGGCCCGCGGTCTGGCAACAGATCGCGGGCCTTTTTTTTCGTCGGACACGAGAGCAATAAAAAAAGGACCAGTCCGGCTGGACTGGTCCTTCTGGTGCTTCAGGTGGCGTCCCCAACGGGATTTGAACCCGTGTCGCCGGCGTGAAAGGCCGGTGTCCTGGACCTGGCTAGACGATGGGGACCCAGGATAAAAAGTGGCGCGTGGTGGGTCGTGCGCGACTCGAACGCGCGACTCTCTGCTTAAAAGGCAGATACTCTACCGACTGAGTTAACGACCCAAGCCGTAGGAATTTGTTCTTTTACAATAGGTGCGCTGGCGTGTCAAGGCAAAGACGCGGCAAATTGTGCGCCATCCCCCCTGTTTTCCCCTCTTGGCCGGCAAGAATCATGGTATTCGGTCGGGTTGGCCAAATTCAGTCTCCGCGCTGTCCCTTGCAAATGGCTTGTGGCCAGGACGCATGTCTGCTATATCTTCTTGCTTGTTCTGAGCGCGGGGCGGTGAGCCGGCTCGCCTTCGCATCCCTCTTTTTTCGTCACAGGTGCATCATGGGACTTCTGTCCAGATCGGCCAGCTACGTGCGCTACGCCGTGGAAGGCGAAATGCCGGAGAATTTCTGGAGCTTCGCCGCCGAACGGATCGCCAGCCACTCCTTCCGGGACATCGATGACAGCTACGAGGAGCGCTCGGTGGGCTGGGTGTCGGTGCTCAACATGTTCGACAGCGGCTTCGAGCTTGCCCCCTACGCGGTGGCCGACCACCTTGTCCTGTCGCTCCGGGTGGACGAGCGCAAGGTCTCCTCCAAGGTGCTCAACAAGTTCTGCTTGAAAGAGGAGGAACGCCTCAAGAAGGCGCGGCAGATCCCCAAGCTGAGCCGCGCCCAGCGGTTGGAGATCAAGGAGAACGTGCGGCTGATGCTGCTCAAGCAATCGCCGCCGGTGCCGGCGGTTTACGACCTCTGCTGGAACCTGGCCGAGTCCACCCTGCTCTTCTTCGCCACCGGCCAGAAGCCGCAGGAGCTGTTGGAGGAGTTCTTCAAGGAGACCTTTGGCTTGAGCCTGATCCTCCAGGTTCCCTACCTCACCGCCGAGCACCTGCTGGACGCCCAGGATCATCGAGCCCTGGCCGATCTCAGCCCGGCGCTCTTCATCTGACCCTGGAGGCATGGCGATGGATCTTGTCGATCTCATAGAGGAAAAACGCTTCCTGGGCCAGGAGTTCCTCACCTGGCTCTGGTTCAAGAGCGAGGAGCGCGGCGGGGCGGTGCATCTGGCCGAGGCCGGGGAGGATATCCAGCTGGTCTTCGAGAAGCACGTGCTGCTTGAGTCCGGCGAGGGCGAATCCCGCGAGTCCATGGTCTGCCGGGGGTTGCAGGCGGAGTTGCAGGAGGCGCGCACCGGCCTGGCCATGGGCAAAAAGGTGGAGCAGGCGCGGATGCTGCTGGCCCGCGGCGAGTATGAGTGGACCCTTTCCTTCAAGGCGACCCTGATGGAGTTCCGCAACGTCAAGCCGCCCCGCACCATGGCCGCCTCCGAGGAGGGTAACGAGCCCGAGGCGGTGGAGGGACGGTTACTTGAGCAGATCGGCCTGCATGAGATGGCGGTGCGCACCATGGATCAGCTGTTCCGCATGTTTCTGAGCCTGCGGGTCGGGTCGGCCTGGGGTGCTGAGCTGGACCGCATCCGGCAGTGGGTGCATGCCGGCAACGAGAAGATGCCGCGCTTCGGGCACTGAGGCGCGAAGGAGTACGCATATGGAATTTGAAACCGTCATCGGCCTGGAGGTCCACGCCCAGCTCAAGACCAAGAGCAAGATCTTCTGCGGCTGCACCACCGCCTTCGGCAACCCGCCCAACGCCAACACCTGCCCGGTCTGCCTGGGCATGCCCGGGGTGCTGCCGGTGCTCAACCGCACGGTGGTGGAGTACGCCATGAAGATGGGGCTTGCCACCAACTGCGCCATCCGGCGGCTCAACGAATTCGCCCGGAAGAACTATTTCTACCCCGACCTGCCCAAGGGCTACCAGACCTCCCAGTTCGACAAGCCCATCTGCGAGAAGGGGTGGATCGAGGTCGAGGTTGAGGGCAAGACCAGCAGAATCGGCATCACCCGCATCCACATGGAGGAGGATGCCGGCAAGCTGGTCCATGACGAGCGCGAGCCGGTGAGCTACGTGGACCTGAACCGCACCGGCGTGCCGCTCATCGAGATCGTCAGCGAGCCGGATATCCGTTCGCCGGAAGAGGCGGCCGCCTATCTCAGGAAGCTGCACGCCATCCTCAGGTATCTCGATATCTGCGACGGCAACATGCAAGAGGGCAGCTTCCGTTGCGACGCCAACATCTCGCTCAGGCCGCGTGGGGAGGAGAAGTTCGGCACCCGTACCGAACTCAAGAACATGAACTCCTTCCGCAACGTCCAGCGCGCCCTGGAGTACGAGGAGCGCCGCCAGCGCGACCTGCTCCTGGATGGCGAGGAGATCGTCCAGCAGACCCTGCTCTGGGACGCGGATCGGGGGGTGACCAATCCGATGCGCTCCAAGGAGGAGGCCCACGACTACCGCTACTTCCCCTGCCCCGATCTGGTGCCGGTGGAGATTGACGACGCCTGGCTGGATGCGGTGCGGCAGAGCCTGCCCGAGCTGCCCGACCAGCGCAAGGCGCGTTTCATGGAGACGCTTGGCCTGCCGGAGTACGACGCCGAGCAGCTCACCTCCTCGCGCGAGCTGGCCGATTACTTCGAGGCCGCCCTGGCAGGCTATGGAAACGCCAAGAAGCTTTCCAACTGGCTGATGACCGAGCTGATGAAGCTGATGAAAGGCGAGGAGGCCATGGAGATCAGCCAGTGTCCGGTGACCCCGGCCAATCTGGCCAGCTTGCTCGCCATGGTGGACAAGGGTACCATCAGCGGCAAGATCGCCAAGGCGGTCTTCGAGGAGATGCTCGCCACCGGCAAGGATCCGGAGACGGTGGTGAAAGAAAAGGGTCTCACCCAGATGAGCGACACCGGCGAGCTGGAGGCCATCGTCCAGGCGATCATCGCCGCCAACCCGGAGCAGGCCCAGCAGTTCAGGGAGGGCAAGACCAAGGTGATGGGCTTCTTCGTGGGGCAGCTGATGAAGCAGACCGGCGGCAAGGCTAACCCGCAGATGGCCAACGAGCTGTTCGTGAAGGCGCTGGCGGGGTAGGTCGGCCACCGGTGGACAAAACCGACTGGCAGAAGAAGGGGGAAGGTCACCGGCAGCGTTTGCGCGACCGGTTTCTGGACCACGGCCTGGACGGCTTCACCGACGCGGAGGTGTTGGAGCTGCTGCTCACTTTGGGCACCCCGCGCAAGGACTGCAAGGAGACGGCCAGGACGGCGCTTGTCCGCTTTGGCACCCTGGCCCGCGCCTTGGACGCCAGCCAGGCCGAGTTGGAGGAGATCGAGGGCATCGGCCCCAAGAACGGCTTCGCCCTCCGCCTGGTGCAGGGAGTGGCGCGGCGGTATCTCAAGCAGCGGCTGGTGCAAAAGGAGTACCTGCGTTCCTCCGCCGAGGTGGCCGACTACCTGGTTCATGCCATGCGGGGACTCACCCGTGAGGTAATGATGGCGGTGCTGCTTGACTCCTCGTATGCGGTCATCGACACGGTGCGGGTGGCAGAAGGAACCCTGGCCAGCTCCATTGTCTATCCCCGTGAACTGATCCGGCTGGCCATCGAGCACCACGCCGCCGCCGTGGTTATTGCCCATAATCATCCTTCCGGCAGCCTTGCCTCATCTGCGGCGGATCGCAATCTCACCCGCCACCTCTATATCGCCCTGGCCTTCTGTGGTATCGACCTGCTGGATCACCTGATCATTGGTGCCGCGGAGAAGCCCTACAGCTTTGCCGATCATGGCCTCATGGATGAACTGCGCCGGGATGCCGCCCCGATCCTGGGCAGAGGCTGACGTGATCGCGGAGGGTGCTGAAATAGACCCGGCCTGCGGCGAGGAGCCGCCCGGCCTCTACCTGCACATCCCCTTCTGCAAGAGCAAGTGCGCTTATTGTTCCTTCAACTCCCAAGCCTGCACCCAGCCGCCGCCGGAATACCTTGAGGCGCTTTCCCGACAGATTGCCTTCTGGTCGGGCCATCCGTGGTGCCAGGAGCGGATTTTTTCCTCCCTGTTCATTGGTGGCGGCACCCCCACCATCTACGGTGAACGTTTGGCTGGCTTGGTGAGTCAGTGTCTCGGCGCCTTCCGGTTCAGCGAGGACGCCGAGGTGAGCGTCGAGGCCAACCCCAACACCGTTGATGCGGCGACCTTGGACGCGCTGCGCCGGGCCGGGGTCAACCGGTTGAGTCTGGGGGGGCAGTCCCTCTCCGACCGGCTACTCGCCATGATCGGACGCACCCACACCGCCGCCGAGGTTCGAGCGGCGGTGATCATGGCCCGCCAAGCCGGCTTTGTGAACCTCAATCTGGACTTGATCTATGGCCTGCCCGACCAGCGTGTGGCGGATTGGCAAGAGACCCTGGAGGTGGCCCTTTCCTTTGCGCCCGAGCACCTGGCGTGCTACGAGCTGACCATCGAGGAGGGCACCCCCTTTGGCGAGGCGAGGGATGCTGGCAGGCTGGTGTTGCCCGGGGAAGAGGAGGTGCTGGCCATGGAGGAGATCACCCATGCGCTTGCCGGTCAGGCGGGCTTGCAGCGCTACGAGATCTCCAACTATGCAAGGCCGGGCTTCCAGTGCCGCCACAACCTCAATTACTGGCGCAACGGCTCCTACCTGGGCCTGGGGGCTGGGGCGGT
This sequence comes from Thermodesulfobacteriota bacterium, assembly GCA_049323635.1. GTDB lineage: Bacteria > Desulfobacterota > Desulfobulbia > Desulfobulbales > Desulfurivibrionaceae > JBMONS01. Next base: position 51,832 of record JBMONS010000016.1, on the reverse strand, counting down.
TTCCTGCCTTTCCGGGATGCGGGTGAGCATGGTCGATGCTGCCGAGCGTTATGTGGCGCTCCTGGAGCAGGAGCGCCAACCGGTGGCCGAGGCCGAATGCCTGCCGCTTGCCGCGAGCTTTCGGGAGACGGTGGTCATGGGGCTGCGGCTGTTGGAGGGGGTTTCTGTTGAGCGACTGCGGGGGCGGTTCGGTTTGACGGCCCAGGAGTATTATGGTTCAATCCTTGAAGAATTACAGAGTCAGGGGCTCGTCAGCATGGGGAAGGGCAGGCTGCGTCTCACCGAACGGGCGTTGCCGGTGGCCAATCAGGTGTTGGCCCGGCTGGTGTAGGGAAAGGATGATGTAATGGCAAAGGAAAAACACATCTACCGCTGCACCGCCTGCGGCTGGACATCCGGCAAATGGGCCGGCCAGTGCGGCGGATGCGGGGCCTGGGATTCTCTCGCCGAGCAGCAGCCTGAAGAGCCCAGGCCGCAGGGCCGCTTTTCCGGCTATGCCGGCAAGCTGGCGCCGGTCAGGAGCATGGCCGAGGTGGGCCATGAGGACGCGCCCCGCTTCTCCACTGGTCTGGGCGAGCTTGACCGGGTACTGGGCGGCGGGCTGGTACCCGGCTCGGTGGTGCTCATCGGCGGCGATCCGGGGGTGGGCAAGTCCACGGCGCTGTTGCAGGTCTGCTGCAACCTCAGCCAGAGCCGCAAGGTGCTCTATGTCACCGGCGAGGAGTCGCCCCAGCAGATCGCCATGCGCGCCCGCCGTCTCGGTCTGCCCGAGGACGGGGTGCTGCTGATGGCCGAGACCCTGGTGGAGGACATCTGCGCCACTGTCGCCAAGGAGCAGCCCCAGGTGGTGGTGATCGACTCCATCCAGACCATGCAGGTGGCTGAGAGTTCCTCGGCTCCTGGCTCGGTCACCCAGGTGCGCGAGTCCGCCGCCCTGCTCACCCGTCATGCCAAGGAGAGCGGCACCACCATCCTGCTGGTGGGCCATGTCACCAAGAGCGGCGATCTGGCCGGCCCCAGGGTGCTCGAGCACATCATCGACGTGGTCTGCTACTTCGAGGGAGGCGGCGACAGCCGCTACCGGATGATGCGGGCGGTGAAGAACCGCTACGGCGCGGTGAACGAGCTGGGGGTCTTCGCCATGACCGAGCGGGGGCTCAAGGAGATCAGAAACCCCTCCGCCATCTTCCTCTCCCGCCACGGCGAGCCCATGCCCGGCAGCGTGGTCACCGCGATCTGGGAGGGCAGCCGGCCGCTGCTCGTGGAGATGCAGGCCCTGGTGGACGAGAGCCATGGCGAGAACCCCCGGCGGGTCACGGTGGGGCTTGAGCAGAACCGGCTGGCCATGCTGCTGGCCGTGTTGCACCGTCACGGCCGGGTATCCACCTGGAACCAGGATGTCTTTCTGAACGTGGTGGGCGGGGTGCGGGTAGGAGAGACCGGGGCTGATCTTCCTCTGTTGCTGGCGGTGGCGAGCAGCCTTTCCAACAGGCCGCTTGCCCCGGGGCTCCTGGTCTTTGGCGAGGTGGGGCTTTCCGGCGAGATCCGGCCGGTGCCCTGCGGCCAGGAGCGGCTGCGGGAGGCGGCCAAGCATGGCTTTACGCGGGCGATCGTGCCCAAGGACAATCTGGCCAAGGAGAAGATCCCTGGCATGGAACTGATCGGGGTGGACCGGCTGGCCTCGGCATTGGATGCCGCCCTGTAGGCCCGGTTTTCAGCCTTTGCGCGTTGACATGGCCTTGCCGAAGTGGTACATAGGACCAACCCTGTGGAGGAATGGCCGAGTGGTTTAAGGCGGCGGTCTTGAAAACCGTTGAACGAAAGTTCCGTGGGTTCGAATCCTACTTCCTCCGCCATCAATAGGATCAATGTCTTCGGAGAGCTGACCGAGTAGGCCGAAGGTGCTCGCCTGCTAAGCGAGTGTAGGACCACAAGTTCTACCGAGGGTTCGAATCCCTCGCTCTCCGCCATTTATAAGTCCGGGATCGTCCGGCGTAGTTCTGAAAGCCCCGAGAAATCGGGGCTTTTTTTATTCGTCCCGGGCGGGCCTGCGTCATTGTTCGTCTGTGGGGCTGCCATCCACCAGAAACGGGAAGTGCTTTGCGTAGCATGCCGGGCAAATGCCGTGGCTGAAAGAGGCCTCGGTGTGGTCGCTGATAAATTTTTCCAGCAGCTGCCAATACCCCGAATCATCGCGGATTTTCTTGCAGTAGGAACAGATGGGCACGATGCCCTTCAGGGTCTTGATTTGCTGCATGGCGGCCTGGAGTTCGGTGATGAGATGCTCCCGTTCCAGGGCGTATTTTTTGATTTCGCTGATGTCCGTTGCTGCCCAGATGACCCCGGCTGAGGGGTCTTGCGGGTCGAAAAGGGCGGTTTGCAGATGCACGTCGATGCTTTGCCCGTTCCGGCGGCGGAAGTGGGTTTCAAGCTCCCCGGTCAGTCTGCTGGCTTGCTCATGCTCCTCATCGTTTTCATAGAACAGCCGGGTGCTTTTGCCCTGGAGATCTTCTTGGGCATAGCCGGTCAGCGCAAGAAGGTTGTCGTTGAGCCAGAGCATTTTGCGGTCCTTGACCAAGGCAAGGCCAACAGGGGCGGCCCGGAGAATTGCCCGCACCGTGGATTCGCTTTGGCGCAACGCTGTTTCCGCCTCCTTCCGTTCGGTGATGTCGATGGCGATCTGCAGGCGTACCGGCCTGTGGTCAAGCCACTCCACCGCCCGATCCAGCATGGTGTACCAGCGGCCGTTGCGGCTGTTCTGTGTTTCCCTGCTGCAACTGGCGCCATTCAGACTCAGCCCCAGGGGAACACAGTCCGGGCAGGGTCCGTGTTGCTCCTTCTGGAATATCTCCCAGCATTTTTTCCCTACCCCGTTACCGAAGATGTACTGGGCATAGTGATTCATGAAGAGCAGCTCATGGCTCTTCATGTCGGCCACATAGACAACCGCCTCGATGCTGTCGAACACGGTCAGCAGCCGCTGGTGCGATTGTTTGAGTTCGTGTTCCGCCTCCATCCGTTTTTCCTCGACCCCAATGGCGCGGCTGAGTATCTGCAGCAGGTTTTCGTCCTCTGGGGTGGGGATGAAGTCCGACTGAAAAACAATGCAGAGGGAGCCGACGCACTGGTTGCCGAGCCGCGCCGGGGCGCCCAGGTATGTCCGCAGCTGGTAGTGCTTGACGTTGGGGTCGCTCTCCGCGTAGGGGCTGTTCAGAAGGTCGCGTACCAGATAGAGGCCGTCGGGATTGAGCCGGATGACATCGTAGCAGATGTGTCCGTCCGGTTCATCGACGGGATTGTATCCTTCCGGGGTGTTCCATTGGCCCCAGGAGATCAATTTGCCTTCGTGCAGGCGGTTGTACAGGGCGCAGGCGCCGCCCAGCAGCGAGCCTCCCAGCGCGGTCAACAAATTGATGTTTTCAAGAGGGTGAGGGCCGAAGTGCAGGAAACACTCGGTGAGCTTGGCCCAGCGTTCCTTGAGGTCGGTGCCCTTGCGGGGGAGGGTTTTTGAGGGTGTCATGGCCAGCTCCTTCCGGTCTCGGAAAAAAGGACTATGAATATTGTCATTATTGCATGGGCAAGACCTACGGGGAAATTAAATCAGCTGGTTTTCCCGTGAAATGCGGGGGGTGCGACAATTTTTCCTGTTGTTGGCAAAGCCGGTGGAATTCATACCCATTTTGGGGATGCTGGTTGCTTTGTTCGGGGAAAAACAGGTAGAACAAAAAAGAACACCCGTCGCCCGAACGGGATGGACAGGCAGGGCAACTGGAGGTGGAGCTATGCAGCAGGCAGCGCACGAGCGGCGCCGGGAGACGCGGGTCGCCAGGCATCTGGCCATCCGCTACAAGCGGCTGGAGGATTTGTTGCACCACGACTCCTGGCTGGAAGGGGGGCTGGTGGACCTGGGCGGCGGCGGTTTGAGTTTCCTTGCCGCTGAGCGGTTCGAGCCGGGCAGCCAACTGGTGATAGTGCTTAACTTCGTGGGCTGGCGCGAACATGACGGTGAATGGACCGCCACCGGGTCGATCGGCGATGTAGGGGTGCTGCGGGCGGTGGGGCTGGTGGTCTGGGTGGCTTCCGGCCATGACGAGGCGGGACAGTGGGAAACCGGGGTCCGTTTTGCCGGCACCCTGGATATGTGAGAGGCCTAAAAGAACGTATTGTTGCGATAAAGCGCTCAAGAATGCACCGATGATGCCGAAGGGAAGAAGCACGGGAGTGCGGGTTCGGCCTTGGCCGGTGGGAGAAGGATGACGGGGAGAGACGCGATGTCCACGGCGGGAAAGTCGGAAGTCAATCTTGAGATAGGAACTGGATTTTTCAGGATATCCACGGATACCGTGGTGTACAACATCACGGTGCTCGGTGGCGGCGAGAGCGGCGCCAGCCGGGTGGTGCGCCAGATCCTGGTCGAGGAGGGGGCGGTCCCGCAGGCGGCGTTGCCGCCGGTGGCCGCCCCAGTGGACCCGGAGCTGGCCATGGACCAGATGGCCGAGCAGGAGCAGGGGGACGATTACTACAAAAAGGTCTCCCATGACATCTTCCACGATATCGGCAAGCTGGCCAAGAGCCTCAGCTCCACCCTGGTAGACCTGCCCGCCGAGGACCGGCGTTTGCGGCGGGTGGATCTCGACGAGGCCGGCGAAAAGATCGAGAGCGCCAAGGCCCAGCTCCAGGACATCGTCTCCATGACCGAGCGGGCCACCATGGAGATCATGGACCAGGTGGAGAAGGTGCAGCAGCAGACCGAGGGGGTCCAGGAACTGCTGGCTCTGCTCAAGGAACACAACGCCTTCCGGCCGGCCGCTCCGGGTGAGGAGGGGGAAGAAGAAACCTCCTCAATAGCGGGGGAGGAGGCCGCCGGCGGCCCCGCCTCCCTGCGGCCGTTGCTGGCGAAGCTGGCCGAAGCGGTGGCCCTGGCGGCCTCCTTGCAGGACGCCCCCGCCGCCGCGCCCGTCCCGGTGGCGCCCGAGCCGCAGGTGATCCGGAAGACCCGGCATCTCTTCGAAATCGACGTGATCTTCCAGACCATGTACGAGCTGTGCACCAACGAAACGGTTAAAACCCACATCACTGCGGCCCGCAAGGCGGCCAACGAGATCTTCAACCACGATACCTTCATCGACCAGCTTGGCGAGCGGATCGCCAGCGCGGGGTTGGCGCCGGACGGGGACAACTTCTTCACGGTGCCGCTCTCCGACGTCCTGCAATCGCTGCTCGGCGCCTGTTCCGATCAGAAGATCCAGAATCTGCTCAAGAAGATGGATCTGAACCAGCAGGAGATCTTCCTCGACCAGAGCCTGCCGCTGGAGGCGCCTCCCACCGAGGAGGTGGAGGAGTTGGTGGCCGGGGAGGTTGTTGACCTGACCGCGGCGGAGTTGCCGCCTTCGTCGGGCGGCCCGGGGGCGGATCCCCGGGTGGGGCAGCTGGCGGCCATGGTTTCAGAGGGGCTCGATCTGGCGGAGGCCATGGAGCGGGAACTCGCCGTCATGCCGTCCTGCCAGCCCGGCGCCATGAGCCTGATGACCCTGGCGGACCAGCAGGACATCTTCAACAAGATCGAGGAGGCCCACCTCTCCATGGGCACCATTGCCGAGGAGATCATCCGGATCACCGAGGCATTGAGCTTCCAGGATCTCTCCGGCCAGCAGATTCTGAAGATCATCAAGCTGCTTTCCGACTTCCAGGTGCAGCTCCTGGCCATCGTCGTTTCCTTCGGCTCCCAGCTCAAGAGCAAGGAGCAGAACGCGGAGCTCAGCGTGGAGGAGAGCAAGCTGCTGGCCCAGCAGGACGTGGACAAGTACCTGGGCTCCATGACCACCGAGGAGGTGGGCGGCCAGGGCGCCCTGGATCAGGATGCCATCAACTCTCTGCTTGCGGAGATGGGCTTCTAGGTCGGCGCGCGCCTTCCTGCCCGTTTTTCTCTGATGCAGCGTCAGCTTCGCGTCACCGTGTCCCCCGACGCGGCCGGCTCGTCCCTGCTCGACTATCTGGCCCGCCGTTTCACCTACCTGAGCCGGCAGGCTTGGCGGGCGGAGCTGGCGGTCGGCCATCTGCTGCTGAATGACCGGTCAGGCCAACCCGACGCCCTCCTGGCGGCGGGCGATCTGCTTGTCTACCTTCCCTCCGTTGCCGCGCTGGCTGAGCCGCCGGTTGTCCTCGATTATGGGGTGCTCTATGAAGACGAGCATCTCCTGGTGGTGGACAAGCCGGCGCCGTTGCCCTGTCATCCTGGCGGTCGTTTTTTTTCGCATACCCTCTGGGCGTTGCTCCGCGAGCGACAGGGGCTGGCGCGGCCGGCCCTGGTCAACCGGTTGGACCGGGAGACTTCCGGGATCGTGCTGGTGGCAAAGACGCGGGGAGCGGCGCGGTCTTGCCAGGAGCAGTTTCTGGCCGGGGCGGTGGAAAAGGAGTATCTGGCGCTGGTGGAAGGCGAGGCGGAATTTTGGGAGCATGAGGCGGTTGGATGGCTTGCCCCTGATCCGGCAAGCCAGGTGCGCAAGAAGGTGCGCTTCCACCCCCTGCCCGCCAAGGCGGAGTCCGGCGGGGTGGCCTGCGTCACCGCACTGCGGCGGCTGGTGGCCCGCGCTGGCCTGAGCCTGCTCGCCGTCATGCCGCGTACCGGCCGCTGCCACCAGATCCGCGCCACCCTGTTCGCCCTGGGGCTGCCGGTGGTGGGCGACAAGCTCTATGGCCTGGACGAGACTCTCTTCCTGCGCTTCATGGAGGATGGGCTCACCGATGCGGATCGCGCCCTGCTGCGCCTGGAGCGCCAGGCCCTGCACGCGGCGCGGCTTTGCATCCGTCACCCGGAGAGTGGCCGGGAGATGGAGTTCCGTTCCCCGGCGCCGCCGGCGTTTTCACGCCTGCTGCCGGCAGGCGCGGCTGTGGGCGCAGATTCGCCGGTCAACCTCAACACGCACGGGATCGCATCATGAAGAAACTGAGTCAGTACTTCCTGCGGGGGCTTCTCCTGCTGGTGCCGGTGGTGGCAACCGTCTACGTGGTCTACCTGATCTTCGCCAAGATCGACGGCATCTTCCGCTTCGACATCCCGGGGCTCGGCTTCCTGGCCACCATCGCGGCCATTCTCGGGGTGGGGTTCGTGACCTCCACCCTGCTGGCCAACCGGATGGAACAGTTGGTGGACGGCATCTTTGCCCGGCTGCCGCTTATCGCCATGCTCTATGCCTCCATCAAGGATCTGATGCACGCCTTTGTCGGGGAGAAGAAGAGCTTCAACCGGCCGGTGCAGGTGGCCCTCGACGCCGAGGGCGCCATCCGGGTGCTGGGGTTTGTCACCAAGGAGGATCTGGCCGGGCTGGGGCTTCCGGGCAGTGTTGCCGTCTATCTGCCCCAGTCTTACAACTTCGCGGGGAACCTCATCGTGGTGGAGCGGAGCCGGGTGGTGGAACTCGCCGCCGATCCGGGCGAGGTGATGAAGCTTATCGTCTCGGGGGCGGTCTCTTCCCAGTGACCGGACCCCCCTCGTTCAGCGGTTGCCGCCCAGCCAGGAGGGATGGCGGATCCGTTCCAGCTGATCGGCCAGGTCGTTCAGCTCCCGCTGCCAGTACTCTCTGGTTCCGAAATCCGGGATGGCGCGGCTCTCGCCGTCTTCGGCCACCTGGCAGGCGCCCCAGGCCATGTAGTGGATGAAGCGCATGGCGCGGAGCGGTTCGATAAGGCTCAGGCTCCTCCGGTCGAAGTCGCGGAAGGTTTCGTAACCCTCCAGGAAGAGATCGATCTCGGCCGCCGCCTCGCTGGGCTCGCCAGGCAGCAGCATCCAGAGATCCTGGACCGGCGGCCCAATCGCCATGTCGTCGAAATCGATGAGGAAGAAGGACTCGTCGGGCCGGTGAATGAGGTTGGCGAAGTGGCAGTCGCCGTGGATGCGGATCAGCTCTGTGTCGGCGAAGAGCGGGCCGATCTGGCTGATCAGGCTCGCGGTGAGCCGGGAGAACTCCTGGGCCAGCTCCCTGGGCATCAGGCCGCTTGCCAGGAGCATGGCGGCCTGGCCTTGGGTCATCGCCGACGGGGTCATGGTGATCCGTTCCTCCGGCCGGCGCAGGGAGCCCACCGCGTGGGTGCGTCCCAGCAGGCGGCCGATCTCCAGCCACTGGTCGTCGTTGTACTCGTCGAAGCTGCGGCCGCCGCACTTGGGAAAGAGGGCGAAGCACATCCCGTCGTGCTCGCCCAGGGTTTGGCCGTCTTGCAGCGTCATGGGCGGGATCACCGGGATCTCCCGCTCGCTGAGATCCAGCAGGAATTCGTGCTCGTCCCGCAGCGCGGCCCGTGACCAGCGACCCGGCCGGTAGAACTTGGCGATCAGGCCGGCGCCATCCTCTCCCTCCAGCTCGTAAACCCGATTGATGTAGCTGGCCAGCGGCCGGCACAGGTTGGTGCAGCGGAGATCCAAGGCCGCCTCCACCACGGAAAGCACCGCGTCCGGGTGCAGGTGGTGGAAGGGATGGGAGGGGAGAGGCGGGGTGGGTTGTTTTTTTCGCATGGTCAGCCAAGCCCCACGTCAAGGGACATCATCACCGCGAAACCAAGCATGGTCGCCATGGTCACCAGGTCGATGTGGTCCTGGTTGGTCTGGGATTCCGGGATCAGTTCCTCCACCACCACGAAGATCATGGCGCCGGCGGCAAAGCAGAGGGCGTAGGGCAGCACTGTCCGCATGGAGAGGGCAAAGGCGGCGCCCAGCACCCCGGCCACCGGTTCCACCATGCCCGAGGCCTGCCCCAGCAGAAAGCTCTTGCCCCGGCTCAGCCCTTCCCGGCGCAGGGGCATGGAGACCGCCGCGCCTTCCGGGAAGTTCTGCAGGCCGATGCCGATGGCCAGGGCAATGGCGCCGCCCAGGCTGGCCGAGGGAAGATCCGCGGCCACCGCGCCGAAGGCTACTCCCACCGCCAGTCCCTCCGGGATGTTGTGCAGGGTGATGGCCAGCACCAGCAGGGTGGAGCGTTGCCAGGAGGTCTTGACCCCTTCGCTCTGTTCCATGGCCAGGCCTGGGTGGAGATGGGGCAGGAAGGCGTCGATGAGCCGCATGAAGAGGCCGCCGGCCATGAAGCCGATGACGGCGGTCAGCCAGGGCGTCTGGCCCAGCTCTCCAGCCATCTCGATGCCCGGCGACAGCAGCGACCAGAAGCTGGCCGCGACCATCACCCCGGCGGCGAAGCCGAGCATGGCGTCCAGCAGCTTGGCGTTCATCTCCCTGGCGGCAAAGACCAGGGAGGCGCCGGCGGCGGTGAGCCCCCAGGTGAAGAGGGTGGCCAGCAGGGCCATGAGTACCGGATGTATGTCGTGGGCGGCAAAGGCCATGGGTCTGTCCGTGCAAGGGGTGGGAGCGGTTCTCTCTGTCACATTGTAGTACAGAACGGGGAAGAAGTACATGGCCGTCGTTCTGGGGTGCCTTGGCCGGGGCAAGGCGGCTCTTGACAAGGGGAGGGGCGTGACGCTATATGGAGTGAATATTCATTCCGCACGGAGGGGCAGGATGGCTGTTTCCGGAAAACGTCACGAGATACTGCGCGCCGCCTTGGAGCTGATCGCCGAGCATGGCTTCCATGGCGCCCCCATCGCCGCCATTGCCGAACGGGCCAGGGTGGGGGCGGGGACCATTTATCGCTACTTTGAAAACAAGGATGTGCTGATCAATGCGCTGTTCCAGGAGTTGCATGATAGAATCTGTACAGGAATTCTGGAGGGATACCGAACGGAGAGGCCGCTCCGGGAACGGTTTGTCCACCTGAGCACGGCGCTGCTCCGCTATTTCATCGATAATCCCCTCGAATTCCGCTTTATTGAGCAGTACCTCAACTCTCCCTATGGCACGGCGTTTCGACGTGTCCGGCTCATGGGGGCTGGCGAAGAGGACGACGATCCGTATCGCCAGCTTCTGGAAGAGGGGGTGACTCGAGGGCTTGTCAAGGATTTCCCCCTGGTGGTGCTCTTCGCCCTGGCGTTCGGGCCGTTGCTGGCCGTGGCCCGGGATCACATCCTTGGTTTTATCGAGCTGGACGAGGTATTGCTCGTCCAGGCCGCCCAGGCTTGCTGGGACGGCATTAAAAAATAACGGCAGGGGGGAGGGGCTCTCTTTCGTGTCGGAGGGAATGTTCACTCTTTTGGCGATGGCGAATTCCATCCGGGATCCCGGCAGAAAATTTGGATAACCACCAAGTGAGGTACCGCTGTGATGAGATCCACTGAACGAATCAAACTGCTTGCCCTGGCGGGGGTGTTGTGGAGCCTGCTGGCGATGGCCGGTTGCGATCGGCAATCCGCCAAGCCGTTGCCCCAGGGGATGCCCGAGGTGGGGGTGGTGGCGGTGGCGCCCGCGCCGGTGGCCCTGACCACCGAGTTGTCGGGGCGGGTCACTCCCCACCTGCTTGCCGAGGTGCGGCCCCAAGTGGGGGGGATCATCCAGAAGCGGCTTTTCGAGGAGGGGGCCGAGGTGAAGGCCGGGCAGCCGCTCTATCAGATCGACAGCGCCACCTACCAGGCCGCCTTTGACAGCGCCAGGGCGGCGTTGGCCAAGGCCGAGGGCAATCTGGTTCCGGCCCGGCTCAAGCAGGAGCGATTCCGGGAGTTGGTGGCGGTCAAGGCGGTGAGCCAGCAGGAGTACGATGACGCCAGCGCCATGCGCAAGCAGGTGGAGGCCGAGGTGGCGGTGGCCAAGGCGGCCGTGGAGACCGCCCGCATCAACCTGGCCTACACCGCCATCACCGCGCCGATCTCCGGCCGGATCGGCCGTTCGGCCGTGACCGCCGGCGCCCTGGTGACCGCCAATCAGGCAACAGCCCTGGCGGTTATCCAGCAGCTCGATCCGGTCTATGTGGATGTGAGCCAGTCCAGCGCCGAGCTGCTCCGACTGAAGCGCGATCTGGCCCTGGGCACGATCAGAAGGGAGGGGGGCAATCAGGCCAGGGTCCAGCTGCTCCTGGAGGATGGTTCCCCCTATCCCCTGGAGGGGACCATGAAGTTCAGCGAGGTGACCGTGGAGCCGGGGACCGGCTCCATCACCCTGCGGGCGCTCTTTCCCAACCCCAACCACCTGCTGCTCCCGGGGATGTTCGTTCGGGCGGTGGTGCGGGAGGGGGTCAACGAGCAGGCGATCCTGGTGCCGCAACGGGGGGTTACCAGGAACCCGAAGGGGGAGGCCATGGTCATGGTGGTGGGCGCCGAGGACAAGGCTGAGCAGCGGATCATCACAGTGGCGCGTACCGTGGGAGAAAACTGGCTGGTGACTGCAGGGGTCAACCCGGGCGACCGGGTGATCCTGGAAGGGGTGCAGAAGGCGAGGCCGGGGACCCCGGTCAAGGCGGTGCCATTCGGGAGCAAGCCGGAGGCTGCGTCGCAGCCCCAATCGGGCAACAGGTAAAGGAGCTTTCCCATGTCCCGTTTTTTCATCCAACGCCCGATCTTTGCCTGGGTGCTCGCCATCATGGTCATGTTGGCCGGGCTCTTGGCGATCAAGGCCCTGCCTGTCTCCCAGTATCCGCCCATCGCGCCGCCCCAGATCACCATCAACGCGATGTATCCGGGCGCCTCCGCCCAGACCGTGCAGGATACGGTCACCCAGGTTATCGAGCAGAAGCTGAACGGCATCGACAACCTGATCTACATGTCCTCCTCCAGCGACTCCGCCGGGGCGGTGGCCATCAACCTGACCTTCCGGGCAGGCACCGATCCGAACATCGCCCAGGTGCAGGTGCAGAACAAGCTGCAACTGGCCACCCCGCTGCTGCCCCAGATCGTGCAGCGGCAGGGCATCTCGGTGGTCAAGTCCACCAAGAACTTCCTGCTGATCATCGGCCTGGTCTCGGAAGACGGCTCCATGGACCGTAACTCCCTGGCCGACTACATGGTCTCCAACATCCAGGACATCATCAGCCGGGTGGAGGGGGTGGGCGAACTCCAGCTCTTCGGCTTCCAGAACGCCATGCGTATCTGGCTGAACCCGGCCAAGCTCAAAAGCTTCCAGCTGACCAGCAACGACGTGATCGCGGCGCTCCAGTCCCAGAACGCCCAGGTCTCCGCCGGCCAGTTCGGCGGAACCCCGGCGGTGCCGGGGCAGCAGCTCAACGCCACCATCACCGCCCGCACCCTGTTGCAGACCCCGGAGCAGTTCGACGCCATCATCCTGCGCACCAACCCGGACGGTTCCACGGTCCGGCTCAAGGACGTGGCCGAGAGCAGGATCGGCACCGAAAACTACGACATGCAGTCGCGCTACAAGGGAAAACCGGTGGGCGGCATGGCCATCCGGCTGGCCGCCGGCGCCAACGCCCTGGACACCGGCGACCGGGTCAAGGCCAAGATGGCGGAGCTGTCCAGATACTTCCCGCCGGGTATGAAGGTGGTCTACCCCTACGACACCACCCCCTTTGTCAAGATCTCCATGGAAGAGGTGGTGCGGACCCTGCTGGAGGCGGTCTGCCTGGTCTTCATCATCATGTTCCTCTTCCTCCAGAACTTCCGGGCCACCCTGATCCCCACCATCGCCGTGCCGGTGGTGCTGCTCGGCACCTTCGGGGTGCTGTCGGCCAGCGGCTTTTCCATCAACACCCTCACCATGTTCGCCCTGGTCATTGCCATCGGCCTGTTGGTGGACGACGCCATCGTGGTGGTGGAGAACGTCGAGCGGATCATGTCCGAGGAGGGGCTCTCGCCCCGTGACGCCACCATCAAATCCATGGGGCAGATCACCAGCGCGCTGTGGGGCATCGCCACGGTGCTCGCCGCGGTCTTCGTGCCCATGGCCTTCTTCGGCGGCTCCACCGGGGTGATCTACCGCCAGTTCTCCATCACCATCGTCTCCTCGATGATCCTGTCGGTGCTGGTGGCCATGATCCTCACCCCGGCTCTGTGCGCCACCCTGCTCAAGCCGGTGGCGAAGGGGCATGAGCCGTGCGAGAGCGGCTGGTATTGCCCCTTCTTTCGCTGGTTCAACGGCTGGTTCGAGCGGCGTCGGGAGCAGTACGAGGGGCTGGTTGGCCGTTCCTTTGGCAAGCCGGTGCGTTACCTGGTGGTCTACGGCGGCATCGTGGCGGCCATGGTCTTCTTCTTCCTGCGGCTTCCCACCGCCTTTCTGCCGGATGAGGACCAGGGGTTCATCATCTGCCAGGTGCAGCTGCCGGCCGGCGCCACCCAGGAGCGGACCCTGAAGGTGATCGAGCAGTTGGAGCACCATTTTCTGGAGCGCGAGGCCAAGGCGGTGGAGGCGATCATCACCGTCTCCGGCTTCAGTTTCGCCGGCCGCGGCCAGAACATGGGCCTGGCCTTTGTGCGGCTCAAGGACTGGAAGCTGCGCAAATCCAAGGAGCTGAAGGCGCCGGCCGTGGCGGGCCGGGCCATGCGGGCCTTCGCGGGGATTCGGGACGGGCTGGCCTTTGCCTTCTCGCCGCCGGCGGTCATCGAGCTGGGGCAGGCCAACGGCTTTGACTTCCAGTTGCAGGATCGCGGCGGTCTCGGTCACGACCGGCTGATGGAGGCGCGCAACCAACTGCTGGGCCTGGCCAGGCAGAATCCCAAGCTGACCGCGGTGCGGCCCAACGGCCAGGATGACTCGCCCCAGTTCAAGCTGGATATCGACGATGTGCGGGCCGGCGCCCTGGGGCTCTCGCCCGCCGACATCAATGCGGTGTTGGCCACCGCCTGGAGCAGTTCCTACGTCAATGATTTCATCCAGAACGGTCGGGTCAAGAAGGTCTATGTGCAGGCCGATCCCAAGTACCGGATGCTGCCGGAGGATATCAACACCTGGCACGTCCGCAACGCCAAGGGCGAGATGGTGCCGTTCTCCGCCTTCGCCACCGCCCGCTGGCAGTATGGCTCGCCCCGGCTGGAGCGGTACAACGGCATTCCCTCCGTGCAGATTATGGGGCAGGCTGCCCCTGGGGTGAGCACCGGCGAGGCCATGGCCGAGCTGGAGAAGATGGCGGCCCAGCTGCCGCGGGGCTTCGGTTTTGAGTGGTCCGGCCTCTCCTACGAGGAAAAACAGGCCGGCGCCCAGGCGCCCGCTCTGTACGCCATCTCGCTCCTGGTGGTATTCTTGAGCGTGGCGGCATTGTACGAGAGCTGGACCATTCCTTTCGTCAATCTGCTGATGTTGCCGCTGGGGCTGGTAGGCGCGGTCATGGCGGTTACCATGCGGGGGCTGCCCAACGATGTCTATCTCCAGATCGGGTTGCTCACCACGGTGGGACTTTCCACCAAGAACGCCATCCTGATCATCCAGTTCATCAAGGAGCGGATGCGGCAGGGGCAGGAGCTGATGGAGGCCACCCTGGCGGCGGTGAAGATCAGGCTCAGGCCGGTGATCATGACCTCGCTGGCCTTCTTCTTCGGCACCTTGCCCATGGCCCTGACCCGCGGCGCCGGGGCGGCGGCCCAGAACGCCATCGGCACGGCGGTCACCGGCGGTCTGCTCTCGGCGACCTTTATCGACCTGATCTTTATCCCCTTCTTCTTTGTCTTGGTGTCGCGGCGTTTTGCCAAAACGCGGGCCGGTCACGGAGGGGGCGATAACGTCCCGGAGGTGCATTGATATGAACCCCAAGCGTACAGTCTTCTCTCTGCCGGTGGTGGCGCTGCTTTGCCTGGCGGGCTGCTCCCTGGCCCCCAGCTACAGCCGGCCGGCGCCACCGGCGCCGGCGGCGTGGCCCGATGGCCCGGCGTATCAAGGGCAACAGCGGGATGAGGCCGCCAGGGCGGTGGAGGATCTGCCTTGGCGGGAGTTCTTTGCCGAGGCGCGGCTCCAGCAGCTCATCGCCATGGCGCTTGACAACAACCGCGACCTGCGGATCGCCGCCCTGAACATCGAGAAGTCCCGGGCCCAGTACCGGATCCAGCGCGCCGAGCTGCTGCCGAAGCTCGACGCCAGCGCCACCGGCACCAAGCAGCGGGTGCCGGAGGATCTCTCCACCACCGGCCAGGCGCAAACCGTGGAGCAGTATAGTGTGGGGCTCGGGGTGAGCAGCTTCGAGCTTGACCTGTTCGGCCGGCTGCAAAGCCTGAAGGACCAGGCGCTGGCACAGTATCTCGCCACCGAGGAGGCGGGCCGCGCCGTGCGCATCAGCCTGATCGCCGAGGTGGCGGCCAACGCCTTGAATCTCGCCGCCGATCGTGAACGACTGCACCTGGCCCAGGAGACCCTGGCGGCCCAGCAGTCCACTTATCAGTTGATGCAGCGGCGTTTCGAGGCCGGGGTCTCCTCGGAGCTCGATCTGCGGCAGGCCCAGACCCGTCTGGAGGCGGCGCGGCTGGATGTGGCCCGCTATACCACTCTGGTGGCCCAGGACGAAAACGGTCTCAACCTGGTGGTCGGCGCCACGGCGCCGGCCGAGTTGTTGCCCCAGGCGCTTTCCACCACCCTGCCGCCGGTGCGGGACATCGCGCCCGGCCTGCCTTCCGAGGTGCTGCTCAAGAGGCCTGACGTGCTGGCGGCCGAAGCGCAGCTCAAGGGATTCAACGCCAGCATCGGCGCGGCCAGGGCGGCGTTCTTCCCGCGCATCATCCTGACCGGCTCGCTGGGGGTGGGCAGCAACGAGCTCTCCGGCCTCTTTAGCGATGGCTCCGGTGCCTGGGCCTTTACCCCCAGGATCACCCTGCCCATCTTCGACGCTGGTTCGCGTTGGGCCAGCCTCACGGTGGCGGAGGCGGAGAGGGACATCGCCCTGGCCCGTTACGAAAAGACCATCCAGATCGCCTTCCGGGAGGTAGCCGACGCCCTGGCGCAGCGGGGGACCATCGACGAGCAGCTGGCGGCGCAGCAGGCGCTTGCCGAGGCCACCGCCGCCAGCCTGCGCCTCTCCCAGGCACGCTACGAAAAGGGGGTGGACAGCTACCTGGCGGTGCTTGACTCCCAGCGTTCGCTCTACGGCGCCCAGCAGGGGCTGATCACCACCCGTCTGGCGCGGCTCCAGAATCTGGTCACCCTGTACAAGGTGCTGGGTGGCGGTGGGGAGGCCGCCTCTGCCCCGTAATCCCCGGGCTGTTTCCGGGAAATCAACCTGGTGGGGGGGTGTCACTCCATTCCCGCGAAGGGGGCGAATGTGGTAGGATGACTACAAAGGGGCAGGAGGTTAGGGATTCGCACGGGAGGGCGCCATGACCGGTCAACGGCAAAAATGGGTGGTCCGCGGCGCGGGGCTGTTGGCGCTCATGCTCTTGGCCATCCTTGTCTGGCAGAAGTTCGGCAAGGGTCGCGAGGACAACAACCTGGCCAGCGGCAACGGCAGGATCGAGGCGGTGGAGATCGATGTCGCCACCAAGTCCTCCGGCCGGGTGAAAGAGATCCTGGTTCGGGAAGGCGATTTGGTCGGCGTCGGGCAGGTGTTGGCGGTCATGGATACGGAAGTTCTGGATGCCCAGTTCCGCCAGGCCGAGGCCCAGTTGCATCAGGCCCGGACCGCGGTTGCCACGGCGCAAAGCCAACTGGCCCAGCGGCAAAGCGAGAGGGTGGCCGCCTTGGCCGCGCTGGGGCAGCGCGAGGCGGAACTGGACAATGCGCGCACCCGGCGGGATCGCTCGGCGGGGCTGGTGGCGCAGGGCGCCATGTCCAGGCAAGAGGCGGATGACGATGCCACACGGTTGAAGAGCGCCGGCGCGGCGGTGGTGTCGGCCAAGGCCCAGGTTGCCGCCGTCGAGGCGGCCGTGGTCACGGCCCAGACCCAGATAGCCGGGGCGGAAGCGGCGGTTGCCGCAGCCCAGGCCACGGTGGAGCGGATTCAAGCGGATATTAAGGACAGCGCGCTCAAGGCGCCCCGCAACGGTCGGGTCCAGTATCGGGTCGCCCAGCCCGGCGAGGTGGTGGGCGCCGGTGGCCGGGTGCTGAACCTGGTTGATCTGGGCGATGTCTACATGACCTTCTTCCTGCCCACCGCCGCCGCGGGCAGGATTGTCCTGGGTAGCGAAGTGCGGCTGGTGCTGGATGCCGCCCCGGAGTATGTCCTGCCCGCCAGGGTATCGTTTGTCGCGGATGTGGCCCAGTTTACCCCCAAGACCGTGGAAACGGCCAGCGAGCGGGAAAAGCTGATGTTCCGGGTCCGGGCCCAGTTGCCGCAGGATTTCCTCGACAAGCATATCGATCGGGTCAAGACCGGACTGCCTGGCATGGCCTACGTGCGTCTTGATGCCGCCAGGCCCTGGCCCGTCCATCTCCAGGTGAAACTCCCCCAATGAGTCCCCTTGCCGCTCCAGCCGCGCCGCCCTCGGCCGCGGCGGTGATCCGGTTGCATGGGGTTGGCCTGCGCTACGGCAAAAAAGTGGCCTTGGACGGCATTGATCTTGTCGTGCCGGCTGGTTGCATGGTCGGGGTGATCGGTCCAGACGGGGTGGGCAAGTCGAGCCTTTTTGCCCTGATCGCCGGGGCCAGAAAAATCCAGTCAGGCCGGATCGAGGTGCTGGGCGGCGACATGGCCGACCCTCGCCACCGGCGGCGGATGTGCTCCCAGGTGGCCTACATGCCGCAGGGATTGGGTAAAAATCTTTCCCCCGCCCTGTCGGTCTTCGAGAACGTTGATTTTTTCGCCCGCCTTTTCGGCCACGGGTGTGAGGAACGGCAACGCCGTATCACCGAATTGCTGCGGGCCACCGGCCTGGCCCCCTTTGCCGACCGCCCGGCCGGCAAGCTCTCCGGCGGCATGAGGCAGAAGTTGGGCCTCTGCTGCGCCCTGATCCACGACCCCGACCTGCTGATCCTGGACGAACCCACCACCGGGGTCGATCCCCTGTCCCGCCGTCAGTTCTGGGAGCTGATCGACCGCATCCGCGCCAAGCGGCGCGGCATGAACGTCCTGGTCGCCACCGCCTACATGGAGGAGGCCGCCCGCTTCGACTGGCTGGTGGCCATGAGCGGCGGCCAGGTGCTGGCCACCGGCGTTCCGGGCGAACTCCTGGCCCAAACCGGCGCCACCACCTTGGAGGAGGCATTCATCGCCCTGTTGCCCAAGGCCCAAAGGGACGGCTACCAGCCGGTGGTCATCCCGCCCCGCGCGTTGGGCGAAGCCGGGGAGGCGGCCATCGAGGCGCACGATCTCACCATGCGTTTCGGGGATTTTACCGCGGTTGATCAGGTGAGCTTCCGAATCGGCCGGGGGGAGATCTTCGGTTTCCTGGGATCCAACGGCTGCGGCAAGACCACCACCATGAAGATGCTCACCGGCCTGTTGCCGGCCAGCGCCGGAGAGGCCTGGCTCTTTGGCCATCCGGTTGATCCGCATGATCTCGAAACCCGGCGGCGAGTCGGCTACATGTCCCAGTCCTTCTCCCTGTATAACGAACTGACGGTGCGGCAGAATCTGCTGCTCCATGCCCGGTTGTTCGGCATGGCGGAAGCGCGGATCCCCGGTCGGGTAGGGGAGATGGCCCGTCGTTTTGGCTTGGAGGAGGTGATGGAGAGTCTGCCAGGCGCCCTGCCGCTGGGGCAGCGTCAGCGGCTCTCCCTGGCGGTGGCGATGATCCACGGCCCGGAGATGTTGATCCTGGACGAACCCACCTCCGGGGTGGATCCGGTGGCGCGGGATGGCTTCTGGCGGATCATGATCGAACTGGCCCGCCGGGACAAGGTGACCATCTTCATCTCCACCCACTTCATGAACGAGGCGGAGCGCTGCGATCGCATCTCGCTGATGCACGCGGGCCGGGTGTTGGTGAGCGACGCGCCGGCCGCGTTGCTGGCCAGGCGTGGGGCGCGGACGCTGGAGGAGGCATTTATCGGCTACCTGGAAGAGGCGGCCGATACAGCCGACTTCGGCCTGGCCGCTTCGATCGCCGCGCCACCGCCCTCCACTCCCGCGTCCGGGGCGCTCGTCTCCAAGGCGGAATCCGACTTCTTCAGCCCGCGTCGCCTCTTCAGCTACACCCGGCGCGAGGGGCTGGAGCTGCGCCGCGACCCGATCCGGCTGACCATGGCCCTGCTGGGAAGCGCGATCCTGATGCTGGTCATGGGCTACGGGATCACCATGGATGTGGAGGGCCTCACCTTTGCCGTGCTCGACCGCGACCAGACCGCCATCAGCCGCGACTACACCCTCAACCTCGCCGGCTCGCGCTACTTTCGCGAGCGCCCCCCCATCCAGGACTACGCCGAACTGGATCAGCGGATGCGCTCCGGCGAGATCAGCCTGGCCATCGAGATCCCGCCGGGGTTTGCCCGCGACCTTCAGCGCGGCTCGCCGGTCGGCGTCGGCGCCTGGATCGATGGCGCCATGCCGCAGCGCGCCGAAACGGTGCAGGGCTACGTGCAGGGGATGCATGCCCACTGGCTGAGTAGTCTGGTCCGCCAGGGCCCGGAGGCAGCCGCCCCGGAAGCGGCCAGGGTGGAGACCCGCTTCCGTTACAATCCGGAGGTGAAAAGCCTGCCCGCCATGGTGCCGGCGGTGATCCCGCTGCTGCTCATGATGATCCCGGCCATCCTGAGCGCCCTGGCGGTGGTGCGGGAAAAGGAGCTGGGCTCGATTGTGAATCTCTACGTCACCCCGGTGACCCGGCTGGAGTTCCTGCTCGGCAAGCAGCTGCCCTACATTGGCCTGGCAATGCTCAATTTTCTGATGCTGACCGCCATGGCGGTGGCGCAGTTTGGCGTGCCGGTCAAGGGGAGTTTCCTGACCCTGGCTGGTGGGGCGGCGCTCTATGTCACGGCGGCCACCTCCATCGGGCTGGTGATCTCGGCCTTCACCCGCAGTCAGGTTGCCGCCCTGTTTGGAACGGCGGTGCTGACCATCCTGCCGGCGGTTCAGTTTTCGGGCATGACGGAGCCGGTTTCCACTCTGGAGGGGGCTGGCGCCGTCATCGGCGGCATCTATCCGACCACCCACTTTCTGACCATCGCCCGCGGCGCCTTTGCCAAGGCGCTTGATTTCCATCACCTGCGCGATTCGTTCATCCCCCTGTTGCTGGCCGTGCCCCTGCTGACCATCCTGGGCGTTGCCTTGCTCAGGAAACAGGAGCGCTGACCATGCGACCGGCCAACATCCTCCAGCTTGGCGGCAAGGAGTTGCGCAGCCTGCTGCGCGATCCGGTGATGCTGGTGCTGATCGTCTACGCCTTCACTGTCTCGATCTACTCCGCCGCCACCGCCATGCCAGAAACCCTGCACAAGGCGCCGATCGCGGTGGTCGACGAGGACCGTTCCCAGTTGTCGCAACGACTCATCGACGCCTTGTATCCGCCCCACTTCAAACCCCCGGTGCTGATCACCCAAAAGGAGATGGATAGCCGGATGGATGCGGGCTTCGACACCTTCGCCCTCGACATCCCCCCCAACTTCCAGCGCGACGTGCTGGCCGGCCGCTCGCCCGCCATCCAGCTCAATGTCGACGCCACCCGGATGAGCCAGGCCTTCACCGGCAGCGGCTCCATCCAGGCCATCATCGCCAGCGAGGTGGACGCCTTTTTGCGGGGATACCGCGTCAACCACGAGCCCGGCGTGGCGCTGGCCCTGCGGGCCCGCTTCAATCCGCAGCTTAACAAGGCGTGGTTCGGCGGGGTGATGGAGTTGATCAATCACATCACCATGCTGGCCATCGTCCTCACCGGCGCCGCGCTGCTCCGCGAGCGGGAACATGGCACGGTGGAACACCTGCTGGTGATGCCGGTGACGCCGTTCGAGATCATGGCCAGCAAGGTATGCTCCATGGCCCTGGTGGTGCTGGCCGCCGCGACCTGCTCGCTGCTGGTGGTGGTGCAGGGCGCGCTCGGGGTGCCGATCGAGGGCTCCATTCCTCTCTTCCTGGCAGGCGCTCTCCTGCACCTCTTTGCCACCACCTCCCTGGGCATCTTTCTCGGCGCCCTTGCCCGCTCCATGCCGCAATTCGGCCTGTTGGCCATGCTGGTTCTCATGCCGCTGCAGATTCTTTCCGGCAGCGTCACCCCCCGCGAAAGCATGCCAGGAGTGGTACAGTTCATAATGCTGGCGGCGCCGGACACCCATTTCGTCATCCTGTCCCAGGCAATCCTCTACCGTGGCGCTGGCTTCGGGGTCGTCTGGCCCCAGTTCGTCAGCCTGGCCGTGATCGGGGCCGCCCTGTTTGCCTTCTCCTTGGCCCGGTTCCGCAAGACCCTGGCGACTTTGGCCTGAGCCAGCCGCGCGCCTGCCATTCCGCCTGGCGCGGATGATGGCCGTTGCCTCTGGATACGCAGGGAGCGAGAATAGGGTTGCGGCCTCGGGATCATCGTGCTACAAGAGCGATTTTTCTTGGAGATACCCGATGATCCACCTCACCGACATCACCCGCCAGCACGGCAGCCAGATCCTTTTCAAGAACGCCAGCTTCCAGATCCTGCCCGGAGTGCGCACCGGCCTGGTCGGTCCCAACGGCGCCGGCAAATCCACGATCTTTCGGCTGATCACCGGCGAGGAGCATCCGGATTCCGGCGATATTTCCTGCGCCAAACGGACGGTGATCGGTCATTTCTCCCAGGAGACCGGCGAGATGAGCGGCCGTTCCGCCCTGGAAGAGACGATGTCCGCGGCCGGCGACGTGGTAAGCCTGGGCGAGGAGCTGCGGCGAATGGAGGCGGCCATGGCCGAGCCCATGGAGGATGACGCCATGGCGGACTTGCTTGCAAAGTACGGCGAGGTCATGGAGGAGTTCGAACACCGGGGCGGCTACGACCTGGAGTCCCGCGCCCAGGCGGTGCTCACCGGCCTTGGCATCGGGCCGGAGGAGTACAACCGGCCGGTGGAGTCCTTCAGCGGTGGCTGGAAGATGCGCATCGCTTTGGCCAAGATCCTGGTGATGAACCCGGACGTGCTGCTGCTGGACGAGCCCACCAACCATCTGGACGTGGAGTCCATCGTCTGGCTGGAGGAGTGGATCGTGGGGGAGTATAAAGGTGCGGTGCTGATGACCTGCCACGACCGTGACTTCATGAATCGGGTGGTAAGCCGGATCATCGAGGTGGCCAACCAGGCGGTCACCACCTATTCGGGCAACTACGATTTCTATCTGCGCGAGCGGGAGATCCGGCGGGAGCAGTTGATCGCCAGCCACCGCCGCCAGCAGGAGATGATGGCCAAGGAGGAGGATTTCATCGCCAAGTTCGCGGCCCGCGCCTCCCACGCCTCCCAGGTGCAGTCGCGGATCAAGAAGCTCGACAAGATCGACCGCATCGAGCTGCCGTCCGAGCAACGGGTGATCCGCTTCGAGTTTAACGAACCGCCCCGAAGCGGCGACGACGTGCTGCGCCTCGATAATCTCGCCAAGTCCTGGCCGCTTGAAGGCGGCGGCGAAAAGCCGGTCTTCTCCGGGATCTCCGGCATGATCCGACGCGGCGAGAAGGTGGCGGTGGTGGGGGTCAACGGCGCCGGCAAGTCGACCTTTTTGAAGATCCTGGCCGGCCAGACCGAGGCAAGCCACGGCACGGTCACCGTCGGCGCCAACGTCGGGATCGGCTACTTCAGCCAGCACGCCATGGATATCTTGACCCCGGAGCGCACCGTCTTCGAGACCGTGCAGGACGCCATGCCGCAGGCAACCATCGGCACCATCCGCAACCTCTGCGCCGCCTTTCTTTTCCAGGGCGACAGCGTGGAAAAGCGCATCCAGCTTCTCTCCGGCGGCGAGAAGAGCAGGGTGGTGCTGGCCACCCTGTTGGCCCGGCCACTGAACCTCCTGATTCTGGACGAGCCCACCAACCACTTGGACATTCAGTCCAGGGAGATCCTGCTCGAGGCGCTCAAGAATTTCACCGGCACCGTGGTGCTGGTCAGCCACGACCGCCACTTCCTGCGTTCCCTGGTGACCCGGGTGCTGGAGGTGGATCATGGCGAGCTGCGCGGTTACGACGGCGACTACGATTACTACCTGCGCAAGTCCGGCCACGTGGGCTAGCCCTTCTTTTTCGGTTGCTTTTTGCGGCCGTTCTGGCCGACAATACCCATAAGCCCCGATGGCCGTGCTCCATCCCCCGGAGTTCTCCCTCCCAGTAATCACGGCGAAGCCTCATCGGGGCTTTCTTTTTTTCGGCCCCCTTCCCTTGGCGATCCCTGTGCGTCGTTCCGCCTCGATCTGATTGGAATGGCGTAAAAAAATCTTGACAGGAATATCTGTGATCTCGTATGTGAATATGTATTCACATTGGGAGGAGGCATGCCGCCACGCAAGAGCACCCTGATCCGTCGCCAGGAGATCCTGGCAGCGGCGTTGTCCGTCATTGCCGATAAGGGGGTCAGCGGGCTGACCATCTCGGAACTCGCCGGCAGGGCCGGGATGAGCGACGCCAACATCTATAGGCACTTCAAGGCTGGCAAACAGGAAGTGCTGCTCGCCATCACCGATTTCATCGGCGAGGAGATCATGGTTCGGGCCGGCACGGTGGCGACGGGGGGGGGAAGCGCCCTGGCCAGGCTCCGGAAGATCTTTGTGGCCCATGCTGGGCTGGTCGCCGCCAATCCAGGGGTGCCGCGCTTCATGTTCTCCGAGGAGGTGCACCTGGGTGACCGGCGGCTCGGCGAGAAGATGTCCGCTCGCATGGGCGAGTACGTCTCCATCCTCGCCGGTTTGTGCCGGGAGGGGATAGAGGCCGGTGTTCTGCGTCCCGGCCTGGTCCCGCGGGAAACCGCCATCACCATGCTGGGGATGATCCAGTTCACGGCGCTGCGCTGGTCGGTGAGCCGGGGGAGCGTTCTCATCGAGGAGGAGGCGGAGCGGTTGTGGGAGAATTTCGCCTTGCTCGTCACCGCTGACAGCGGTTCCGTCGCCGGCGCGTAAAAAGTATCCAGCCGGCCAGGCGGGTTGGATAGATATTACCCAGAATCTCCCGGCGGGGGGCTTGGAGAGATGGTGAATACGAATAATTCCGACATGATGCAGTTGCGGTGCGGCCTGGCACGTTTTGTGATAGCCGGGTGGTGCCAGGAGTCCCGTGAGGGAACAGAGCCGGCATGCCGGCGAAAGAAGGGGAAGGGGGCGTTCAGGTGAATACACGCACGAACAGAAGACGATCCGTTGCCCTGTTGCTGATCGGTCTTGCCATGACCGGCCAGGCTTGGGCGGCGGAGCCGCTGGCCCTGACGGAAGCGCTGGCCATCGCCCGCGCCAACCACCCGCAGGTGGAGGAGGCTGCCGCTGGGCTGGCTGCGGCCGAGGCAAAGCAAGGGCAGGCCATGGCCGGTTTTCTGCCGAAGGTGGATCTTTCCGCTGACTGGAGCCGTGGGGAGTCCTACTTTACCGTCCTGGGGGCGATCAAGGAGACCGAGCTTGCCACCACCGCCTTGACGGTGCGGCAGACCCTTTTGGATTTCGGCCGCACCGGCGGGGCATATGCGGCGGCACGGGGGGGGCGGCAGGCAGCTGAACAGACCGTGGCCGCAAGTCGTCAGGACGTGACATTGCGGCTCAAGTCCGCCTGGTATCTTCTCGGCTCGACCGGGCAGCTGGTGGCGGCCAGCCGCAAGACCGTGGAGGCGAGGGAGGCGCTCTTCCGCCAGGCCTCCGAGTTTTTCAGTCACGGCGTCCGTTCCAGGGTGGAGAAGTCCCGGGCCGAGGCCAATCTGCTCGCCGCGAAGAGCCTGTTGCTCCGGGCGGAGAACAATCACGAGCTGGCGCGGCTGGAGCTGGCCAACGCCATGGGATTGCCGGCGCTGCCCGACCGGGAGCTGGTTTGGGACGAGGGCGGCGGTGAAGCCGGGATTGGCGGCGATGTGGCTGCCCTGCGGGAAGAGGCCATGGCGGCCCGTCCCGAGATGAAGCGGCTCGCCGGCCTCGCCGAGGCGGCAGCCGGCGGGTTGCGGGCCGCGCGGGGCGGGTACCTGCCAACGGTTTCCGGCATCGCCAGCGTGGGAGAGGCCGCCAAGAGCGTCTTGCCCGAGGAGTCGGTGTGGACGGTGGGCGTGACGGTCAATCTGCCCCTCTTTTCCGGTTTCAGCACCCGGGAGCAGGTGCGGGAGGCCGAGGCTGGCCAGCGCGCCGTGGCGGCACAGCACAAGAACCTGCGCTTGCAGGTGGCGCGGGAAGTGGACGCCGCCTGGCTTGCGAGCCGCGAGGCCGAGGCGCGGGTGGCGGCCAGCCAGCAGGAGTTCGTGGCGGCCCGGGATGGAGAGGCCTTGGCCATGGCCCGTTACCGGGAAGGGGTGGGGAGCCTGGTCGAGGCCATCGACGCCCAGGCCCAGGCGATGAACGCGGAGAGCGCGCTGATTCAGGCCCGCTATGATGGGAAGATTGCCATGGCCCGGCTGGAACGGGCGTTGGGCAGGGAATAGGGAGGAGAAACAGCTATGCAGGCTGCTCTGTCGGGATTGCGGAACAAGAAATGGCTGGTGGCCCCTCTGGTGTTGCTGGTCGTGGCGGTATTCCTGCGGCTGGTCGTCTTCGGCCCTCCCAAGGTGCGGGCGGTGGTGGCGGAGAAGCGCGATCTCGTCCGTCAGGTCTATGGCAACGGCACGGTGGAGGCCAGGGTGGTAGTGAACGTGGCCAGCAAGATCACCGGCCGCCTGGTCGAGGTAATGGTGGATCAGGGCGATCTGGTCAAGGCAGGCCAGGTGCTGGCCCGGCTCGACCAAGCCGAGCTGAACGAACAGACCCGCCAGGCGCGTGCCCTGGCGGAAAAGGCCAGCGCGGGGGCGGCGGTGGAGCGAGCCAACCTGGCCAAGGCCCAGGCCAATCAGGCCCTTGCCGAGCGTAACGCCAAGCGTTTTGCCTCCTTGGCGGCCAAGGAGCTGGTATCGGCGCTGGAATCGGAGCAGTATGCCACCAGCGCCCAGGTTGCCCAGGAGGAGGTTTCCCGCGCCGCCGCCGCCCTGGCCGCCGCCGATCGGGACAAAGCGGCCACCGCGGCCGGCCTGGCCGCGAGCGAGGCACGGCTTGCCGACGCGGTGATCACCGCACCCAGTGATGGGGTCATCATCCGGCGCGCTCTGGAGCCTGGCGCCACGGTGACCAGCGGCCTGCCCATTCTGCTGCTTGCCGATCCCGCCACGGTATGGGTCAAGGCCAATGTGGACGAATCGCTGCTGGCCGGCCTGGCCGTGGGGCAGCCTGCCCGCATCACCCTGCGCTCCGCGCCTGGCCGCACTTTTGAAGGCACGGTGGCGCGACTGGGCCGGGAGAGCGATCGGGTCACCGAGGAGCTGGAAGTGGACGTGGCCTTTAGCACGCCCCGCGCCGACTTCCGGCTGGGCGAGCAGGCCGAGGTGCTGATCATGGCCGGTGAGCGCCGCGGCGTGGTGGCCCTGCCGGCCGCCGCGGTGGTGCGCCAAGGCGAGCGGCACGGGGTGTGGCGCCTGGATGGTGGCCGCCTCCGTTTCCGCGAGATCGTTTCTGGCCTGGAGGACCACAATGGCATGGTGGAGGTGGCAAGCGGCATCGATGCCGGCGAATCCGTGGCCCTGGCCAGCCATGATGTGCTGGTGGGACTTGCCGAAGGCAAGCGGGTGCGGGTGACCCGATGAATCTGGCCATCCGCGACATCCGCCACCACCGGGGCCGTTTCATCCAGACCTGTCTGGGGCTCGGCCTGCTGCTTGGGGTGGTGATGAGCATGAGCGGCATTTACCGGGGGCTGTTCACCGACGCCACCGCAGTGCTGCGCGCCACCAACGCCGAGCTGTGGGTGGTGCAGCAGGATACCAACGGCCCCTTTGCCGCCACCTCCCGGCTGCCCGAAGAGGTCAAGCACCGGATCCGGGCGGTGCCGGGCGTGGCGCAGGCCTCGCCGCTCTCCTTCCAGAATATCCAGATCGAACGCAACGGCAAGCCGTTTTTCCGTTTCTTTCTGGTGGGCTACGAACTGGGCGGCCTGGGCGGGCCGCCGGTCATCGTGAGCGGCAGGGCCATCCAGCACAGCCATTACGAGATGGTGGCCGACAAGGCCATGGGCATCCCGGTGGGCGGCCGTATCCGACTGGCCGGCGACGATTACACCGTGGTGGGGCTCACCGCGAGGATGGTTTCCTCGGCTGGCGATCCGGTGGCCTACGTCACCCTGGCCGACGCCCAGAAGATCCAGTTCAAGGATGACAACAACGCCATCCGCAACAGCCGGGAGCGGGTCGGCGCCCAACTCGACCAACTGAGCTTTCTCGCCCCAGCCCAGCAGGAGCAGCTCACCCCTCTGGTGGCCGATCTTGCCGGTTCCACCCACATCGTCAACACCGTGGTGGCCAAGCTGGCCCCTGGCGCGGACCTTTCCCAGGTGCAGGAGCGGGTCCGTCGCTGGAACCATTTCCGGCCGCTCTCCGTGCTCGATCAGGAGGCCATCCTCACCGAGGGGATGATCAAGAAGGCCAAGATGCAGCTCGGCCTCTTCCGGGCCATCCTGCTGATCATCTCCGGGGTAATCATCTCGCTGATCATCTACACCATGACCCTGGACAAGCTGCGGGTGATCGCCACCTTGAAGCTCATCGGCACCAGGAATCGGGTTATCGTTGGCCTGATTCTCCAGCAGTCGCTGCTGATGGGGTTGATTGCCTACACGGTGGGATTTGTCCTCATCGGGCTGACCCACGACAAGTTTCCGCGTCGGGTGGATCTGGTGGCCAGCGACCTGCGAATGCTTTTCGTGCTGGTGATCCTTATTTGCATTGCGGCAAGCCTCGCCGGCATCAGAAAGGCCATGCGGGTCGAGCCGGCCCAGGCCCTGGGAGGGTGAGCATGTACGCGGTGGAGGTGGAAGGACTGACCAAGATTTACGGCAGCGGCGACACCGAGGTGGTGGCCCTGGCCGACGCGAGCTTCGCGGTGAAGCCGGGCGAGTTGGTGGCCATTCTGGGGCCTTCGGGCTCGGGCAAGACGACGCTGCTCACCACCATCGGCCTGATCACCGAGCCGACCCGGGGCAGGGTGCGGCTGGATGGCCAACTGGTGGCGGAGAACGGCTGGCCGCAAGGTCTGGATTTGAAAAAACTCAGACGGGAAAAGCTCGGCTTCATCTTCCAGGCCCACAACCTCATCCCCTTCCTCACCACGGTGGAGAACGTGATGATCGCCCTGGAGAACAATGGGGTGCCCGTGAACGAAGCACGCCAGCGGAGTGCCGATTTGCTGGTCAGCCTCGGTCTTGGTCACCGGCTGGATCATTATCCGGCCCATCTCTCCGGCGGCGAGTCGCAGCGCACCGCCATCGCCCGAGCCCTGGCCAACCGGCCCAGGGTGGTGCTGGCCGACGAGCCCACCGCCGCCCTGGACACCGGGAACGGCCGGCATGTGATGGCGCTGCTCAAACAGCTTGCCGTGGAGCATCGTTCCGCCATCCTGGTGGTCACCCACGATCAGCGCATGGTGGAAGGATTCGATCGGATATTCCAGGTGAGCGACGGTCGCATCGTGGACGAGCGGCACGGATGAAACCCAGGGCCGGGGAACGGCTCCATCATCATGAGACATTGGAGGAGACAATCATGAAAGCAGTCGGCGTTTCTTGCGCGCTATCCCGGATTATCCCGGCAGTGCTGCTGGTGCTGTGCATTGCCATGCCCGCCATGGCGGATGAGGAGGGCACGAAAATCGAACAGGAGATCAAGGCCCTGGACATGGCCTGGGGCGAGGCCGCCGGCAAGGGCGATGGCGCCGCGCTGAATGCGCTGCTGTCCGAGGAACTGTATCATGTCCATGCCACGGGCACCATCGAGAACAAGACCACCTACGTCGAATCCCTGGCGAGCGGCAAGCGCAAGCATGCGCCCATCGTGCCCCAGCAGGTGGTGGTGCGGGTCTATGGCGATACCGCGGTCAGCACCGGCAGGTTCAAGATGGTGGCCTACAAGGAGGGGATGCCGCAACCGATGGTTGATCAGATCAACCTCTATACCCATGTCTGGCGCAAGACCGGCAAGGGTTGGCAGTTGGCGGTCCACCAAGCCACGGCGGAAGGTGGGATGATGAAAGGCGGCATGATGGGACATGGACCGATGGGCAATGGCCCCATGGGAGGAGGCATGGCTCCCGGCGGGATGATGCAACCGCACCATTGAGCCACTGTTGTTGGCAGGAGGCTTCCGAGCAGGGGAGCCTCCTGTTGTTTTATGGACTCGCGTGTGGTCAGACGACTGCTTGCCGCTCCTGATCCGTGTCCGGCAGCTTTAGAGCACCACCGGCGCGTCCGGCAGCTCATCGGGATTTTCCCGGCGGGCCGGGAAATGTTCGGCTAGGACCTTACCCACCGCCCGCACCCCGGCCACGGCCCCCGCCTCGAAACGGTCATCGCCAAATGCCTTTTGCATCTCCCCGCAGATGCGCTGCCAGGTGGCCGCGCCCACCCGCTGGTTGATGCCCCGGTCGGCGAGGATCTCCACCCTTCGGTCGGCCAGCTGCACGTAGATCAGCACGCCGCTGTTGTGAGCGGTGTCCCACACCCGCAGCCGCGCAAAGAGCTCCACCGCCCGTTGCCGCGCCGTCATGCCGCGCAGAAGGTCGGCCAGGTTCAGGCCGCCCTCGATGGCAAAGCGCAGTTCGCCGTCATGGTCGGTCTCCGACGCCATGACCGCCAGCTCGATTGCCTTGAGGCTGCTTTTCGGGAAGGCTTGCTGGACCCGCCATTGGGGCAGGAGAAGATGCTTGAGGATTCTCGTCAGGTCCATGGAGTTCACCAGTCCCCCGAGGCGCCGCCGCCACCGAAGTCGCCGCCGCCACCGCTGAAGGAGTCGTCCCCGCCGGAAAAACCGCCACCGCCGCTGGAGTAGGAGCCACCAAACGGCAAGCTGATCCAGTTGGCCAGCCCGGCCAGCACCACCACAAAGGCAACCAGGGCGCCCACCAGCGCCAGGGCCAGCGAACCGGAAAGCAGCCACGCCCCGATCCCCACCGCGCTACCCATGGTCAGCCCTCCCAGGAGGGGGCCCAGGAGCCAGCGCGCCACGATGGCCGCCAGGGGCAGCGCCACCAGAAGCCAGAAGGGGAAGCCGTCGCCGGAGTCATCAGCCGCCGGTCTGGTGCGTGCCGGTGGAGCTGGCATGGGCTCGCCGGCGAGCAGGGTCTTGATCTGCCCCACCCCGGCCAGGAGGCCGCCGCCAAAGTCCCCCTGCTTGAAGCGCGGGGCAATGGTTTCGGCGATGATCCGCTTGGCGATGGCATCGGGGATGACCCCTTCCAGGCCGTAGCCCACCTCGATGCGCAGCTTGCGGTCGTTCTTGGCCACCAGCAGCAGCAGGCCGTTGTCCTTCCCCTTCTGGCCCAGTTTCCACGCCTCCACCACCCGGAGCGCATACTGCTCGACCCCCTCGGGCTGGGTGGAGGGCACGAGCAGCACCGCCACCTGGCTGCCGTTTTGCTCCTCGATCAGGCGCAGCTCGCTTTCCAGGGCGGCGCGCTCGGGTTCGGAGAGGGTGGCGGTCAGGTCGGTGACCCGGCTTGTCAGCGGCGGGATGGCCACCTCCGCCCACGCCGCCGTGGCGGCCAGCCACAGGGCGAGGCAGAGGAGGAGGAACGACGGCCGGCAGCGGTTCATTTCGCGGCCGGCGCCGGGGCGTTGAAGTCAACCTTCGGGGCGGTGGAGATCGCCTTCTCGTCGGCCACCTCGAAGCTCGGCTTGGTTGTGTAACCCATGGCCATGGCGGTGAGGTTGGAGGGGAAGGAGCGCACCGTGACATTGTACTCCTGCACCGCCTTGATGTAGCGGTTGCGCGCCACGGTGATGCGGTTCTCGGTGCCTTCCAGCTGGGCCTGCAGATCGCGGAAGACGCCGTCCGCCTTGAGGTTGGGGTAGTTTTCCGACACCACCAGCAGCCGCGACAGCGCCGAGGTCATGGCGGCCTGGGCCTGCTGGAACTTGGCGAAGGCCGCCGGATCGTTGAGCAGCTCCGGGGTGGCCTGGATGGAGCCTACCTGGGCGCGGGCCTCGGTCACCTGGGTGAGCACCTCCTTCTCATGGGAGGCGTAGCCCTTGACCACGTTGACCAGGTTGGGCACCAGGTCGGCGCGGCGCTGGTACTGGTTGAGCACCTCGGCCCAGCCGGCCTTGATCTGTTCGTCCTGGGCCTGCATGGTGTTGTAGCCGCAGCCGGAGAGGGTGATGGTGGCAAGCAGGGAAATGAGCACGATCAGGGAACGCATGCGATCCTCCAGGGAATGGGGTGTATCCAGGCGGTCGCGGAATCTTCCGCGACCATCGTCTTCTATAGCTCTATAATGCAGGAAAGCGTCGCGTCAAGGGCAAGGCGGCGCGCTTTTCGCCGGCAGGCGGATCAGTCGGTGAAGTAGCGGCGCACCAGTTGGTCGAGCAGTGCTTCCAGCTGCTCCTCTTGCTCGTTGCCGCTCAGTTGCGCATACATCTCCGGCGCGATGGCCAGGAAGGCGCCGACCAGGGCCGGGTCGAAGTGGTTGCCCGACGACTCTTGCAGGATGGCTGCGGAGCGTTCGTAGGAGAAAGGCTCCTTGTAGGGCCTTTTCGAGGTCAGGGCGTCGAAGACGTCGGCAATGGCGAAGATCCTGGCGTTTCGGGGAATCTGGCCCTCCCGCAGCCCATCCTGGTAGCCCTTGCCGTCGTACTTCTCATGATGGAACCGCACCACCGGCACCGCGTCGGCAAGCCACGGGTAGGAGCGGATGATGTCCACTCCGTGCGCCACGTGGGTCTTCATCACCGCGAACTCTTCGTCGCTCAGCTTGCCGGGTTTGAGGAGAATGGTGTCGCTGATGGCGATCTTGCCCACGTCGTGCAGAAAGGCGCCCTTGATCAGCGCCTGCATCTCCTGGTCTGCCAGGCCGATGGCCTCGGCCAGCCGGATGGCGTAGATGGTCACCCGATAGTTGTGGGCGTTGGTGTCGCTGTCGCGCTTGGCGATGGCGCTGCCCAGCACCTTGAGCATGCCCAGGTTCGCCTGGGCCAGGTTGCCGGAGAGCACGATCAGATCGCGGTTGAGGGCGATGATCACCGGGTAGAGGATCACGGTGGCCAGGAAGATCGCCGCCACCACCTGGATGATCGACCAGACCACCCGCGCGACCACCTCGTCCAGCTCCTGGGCGGTGGTCTGGTAGATGCCTTCGAAGTAGCCGATGATCCGCTGGTCCTCCTGATCGTGGATCGGCATGAGGAGCTTCAGGTAGATGGAGCGGGCGTGGAGGATCTTCTGGTAGTCGATCCGCTCGCCCATCAGGAAGTCGTGGCGCTTTTCCTCCAACTTCTCGGCGATCTCCTGGCTGTGGGGCAGGCTGTGGGAGACGATCTTCTCCTTTTGCTGGTTGTAGAACTCCACCAGGAGGAAATGGTCCACCCCGGCCATCTTTTCGGCGGTTTCCCGCAGGCCGCGCAGGTTTGCCTCGCTTGGCTCGTGGAAGTAGCGGTGGGCGACGCTGATCAGCTGGGACGAGTTGTTCCGGGCCAGGCCGACCACATAGGCATCGATCCGCTCGAATTCGGCATAGGCCACCAGCGAGCCGATGGCCAGGGAAAGCAGCAGCCAGCCGAGAAAGAGTCTTTTGATGGTCCGGCGGTGCAGGGTCTTGTGCATGGGCAACGTCCTGGAATGTTCCGTGCGAGGTGTTCCCCGCGGCATCTCCTGCCGCAATGAGAGTATATTCGCACGAATCCCGGCGCGCGACAATGAAAAGAATGCCGCGGGAATCTGAGCGCGTCTCAGCTGTGCTCGCGGGTCTTGTGGAAGACGATCTCCGGGAACTGTTCCTGCACCCGGCCCAGGCGCCACTCGCTCTCGGCGAGATAGGCCAGGTGGCCCTCGCCGTCCAGGGCCAGGTTGGCCTGGTTCTTGTGGCGGAACTCCTCAAGCTTCTTGCGGTCCTCACAGCTGATCCACCGCGCGGTGGCGTAGCTCACCGGCTCGTAGACCGCCTCCACCCCGTACTCCGCCTGGAGTCTGGCCATGGTCACCTCGAACTGCAGGACGCCCACCGCGCCCAGGATGGCGTCGCTGCCCAGAAGCGGCTTGAAGAGCTGCACTGCCCCCTCCTCAGCCAGCTGGGTGAGCCCCTTGTGGAGCTGCTTGACCTTGAGGGGGTTCTTGATGAGCACCCGCCGGAAGTGCTCGGGCGCGAAGTTCGGGATGCCGGTGAACTTGAGCACCTCCTTGTCCGAGAAGGTGTCTCCGATCTTGATGGTGCCGTGGTTGTGGATGCCGATGATGTCGCCGGGCCACGCCTCCTCCACGTTGGTGCGGTCCTGGGCCATGAAGATGGTGGCGTTGGCCAGGGACACCTCCTTGCCGAGGCGATGGTGGCGCACCTTCATGCCGCGGGTGAACTTGCCGGAGCAGATGCGGAAGAAGGCGATGCGGTCCCGGTGGGCGGGGTTCATGTTTGCCTGGATCTTGAAGGTGAAGCCGGAGAAGGCCTCCTCCTCCGGCGAAACCATGCGGGTGGTGGTCGGCCGGGGGCCAGGGGCTGGAGCCAGCTCCACGAAGGCGTCCAGCAGCTCCTTGACGCCGAAGTTGTTGATGGCGCTGCCGAAGAAGACCGGCGACTGGCTGGCCTTGAGGTACTCGGCGTGGTCAAAGGGGTTGGCCGCGCCGGCCAGCAGCTCGATGTCCTCCCTGAGCTTGTCCGCCTGGCTGCCCAACAGCTCGTCCAGGCGCGGGTCGTCCAGGCCTTTCACCACCACATTGTCCTGCGGCCTGCGGTCCTGGCCGGGGGTGAAGAGGTTCAGCTCCTGGCGCATGATGTTGTAGACGCCCTTGAAGCGCTTGCCCATGCCGATGGGCCAGGAAAGCGGGGTGCACTCGATCTGGAGCTTGTCCTCGATCTCGCTGAGGATCTCCAAGGGGTCGCGGCCCTCGCGGTCCAGCTTGTTGATGAAGGTGATCACCGGGGTGTTCCGGAGGCGGCACACCTCCATGAGCTTCTCGGTCTGGGTCTCGACGCCCTTGGCGCTGTCGATCACCATCAGCGCGCTGTCCACCGCGGTGAGCACCCGGTAGGTGTCCTCGGAGAAGTCCTGGTGGCCGGGGGTGTCCAGGAGGTTCACCTCGTAATCCCGGTAGTCGAACTGCATCACCGAGGTGGTCACCGAGATGCCGCGCTCCTGCTCCACCGCCATCCAGTCGCTGGTGGCGCGGACATCGGTCTTGCGCGACTTGACCGCGCCGGCCATCTGGATGGCGCCGCCGAAGAGGAGGAGCTTTTCGGTGAGGGTGGTCTTGCCGGCGTCCGGGTGGCTGATGATGCCGAAGGTGCGGCGGCGGGCGATCTCGCGGAGAAGTTGCTGGCTCACGGCGGTGTTCCTGTCGGTTCAAGATGAGAAAACGAAAACGGGCCGGAAGCCGGCCCGCCCCTCATATACCCGAAAAAGAACAGTTTGTCAGCAGGTTCCGTGATTTTTGCGGGGGTGGGTCGCGTTCACTCTCGGTTTGATTCCACCACGAAGGGCGCGAAGAGCACGGAGGGGGATGGGCGAGTCTATTAGTCTTTTGGTAACTTGTATGTAAGCACTTCTGATTTTCCTTTAAAGTGAAGGTCATTTTCTGCACAGAACATCTCCACCTCGGAAACAAATTCAGGGGTTGCTGTCGGCCCTACTAGGACCGACTCAATGAATCCATTAACATGTCCAAACGATACTGGCTTCACACACGCTTTCAGTATCCAGCTTGCAACTGTTTTTTCAAGGTCATCTGGGGTCATCGCACCCTGCTCTACAATACCCTGGCAACTCGCACGAATAGCAGAAGGAGGAACTCCCCAAGGTAAGGTGGCCTTTTCGAGCCACGCCAGGTCGATATCCGTGATCAGGCGAAGCTCCTTTTCATCTCTGTATTCCGGCTTTTTTCTGGCGAAAACCTCGTCCAGATGAAGCTTTCCTTTTTTGAATACCCGCCTTAGCTCATGCTTCAAGGGAAGGACCTTGTAGTCCATGCGAACGATTTTTACTCCGCCTATCTGGCTGATAGATTCCTTGGTGGTTGAGATACGTATTGCCCGGCCCTGATGTGAGTAGGCACCCCACATTAGGTTACTTTCTGGATTATACGACCAAGATTGCATGTGGACGGTCTTCCTGAGGTTGGTTAAGATTTCTAATAGCACTTGAGGTGGCAGGTCAGTTTTGGAATGTTTTCCCAACCAGGACAGAATTTTTTTTCGTCCTTCATCGAGATCGAGGGCTCTTAAGATCGGTCCCTCGGATGGATCCATCCAAGTGTCGTAAGTAACAAAGCCAAGAGCTTTGGCTAAGAATTCGTCCTTGAATCGGTCAAAGCTGGTAATGCGATATATCTGCCCTGTAGCACTGGTCATGGGTTTCTCTTTAGTAATTCAAAAAAATAAGGGCAAATTGAATTGCCAGTGCTTTTCCCCCATTGCCACGCCGCCGAGCACCGCAGAGGCTGCCGAAAAAGGAGTTTGCACTGTTTGAGGCGAAGCCGAGTTTGCAAACTCCCGGCAGCATCGAGGAGCACAGGGCATTCCGCCGAAGGCGGGACAAGTGGCGGGGTGCCCTTTCTTTTTGGTTCTTTTTCTTTGGGCACGCAAAGAAAAAGAACAGCAACGTCTATCGCCAAAAGTTTTTAGGCCGAAGATTTTCTGCGAATCAGCTTCCATCATTTTTTACTGCCAGCAATCTTGCCTGTCAAGCTGTGGCAGTGTCTGTAGTCATGTTTTTGTGATTTTCCCCCCCCCGACCATCAAGGCGACTTGCCAATCTGCCCTACCGCCTCCGCCACCTCCCCACTCAACCGACCCAACAGCCGGCTCTGCGCCGCCACCAGGGCACTGTGGTCCGTCTCGGCGACCGGCTCGCGCAGGCTGGTGGTTCTGGTCAGCAGCAGCCGGTTTTCTTGGGGGCTGACCACCGACCACTGGCAGTCCAGCGCCGCCTCCTGGCCCAGCACCCCGTCCAGGCGGGTAACGGTCACCTCCACCTGATAGCGCACCAGATTGCCGTGGTGCCACGGGTAGGGCTCGATCCGGGCCATGGGCAGCAGCCGGGCGAGATTCTCCCCAACCACCCGGGTCACCTCCTGCCGCAGGCTGCCGGCCCAGCGGTGGTACTCGGCCAGCCGCAGCTCGTTGTCGCCGGAGCGGCTGACCAACTGGGGCCGGTCCAGGGAATCGGGCAAGCGCACCGGCCCGACGGCGATGGTGCTGCCTGAAGGCAACCCGGTGGCCACGGCCGGGCCGTCGGCCAGGGCGCTCAACTGGTAGAAGCGGGCCTGGGGGCTGTGGCCGACGCAACCCCCAAGCAGCAGGCAGAGGCCCAGCAGCCAGCTCCATCGGGGGGATTTCCCAGGTCGTGCGATCATCAGCGTTCCTCCGCTTTCGGTTTGCCTCGGAGTAGCGCCTCCGGATGGCGTTCGAGAAAATCGGCCAGACTGTTTACGGCGCGGGCCGCGGCCGAGAAATTTTCCAGGGCGCGGAGCAGCTCCTGCCGGGGTGGGCTTCCCTCGGCCACCATCCCTTCCAGCGCCGCCAGGGTGAGGTCGAGCTGGCGGAGGGCCAGGCGGCTTTCGGCGGCAGCCTGGCGGAACTCCTCGGCCATGGGTGGAAACTGGCGGTCCAGCGAATCGGTGAGCTTTTTGGCGGAGGCAAGGGCGCTGTTCAGGTTGCGGAAACTCTCCTTGGCCTCGCGGGAGTCGAGCAGGGCGCTGGTGTTCTGAAAGGTCTGCGTCATGCTGGCCAGCAGTTTTTCCAGGGGCAGTCGCTCCAGCCGCTGGACGATCCGTTGCAGCACGTCGGCGGCCTCGCTCAGGCCGGTGCGGATGGTGGGCAGCTCCGGCACGGCGGGGTCCTGGGTCACGAAGCGGGCCGGCTTGTCGGGATGAAAATCCAGGGCGACAAAGAGTTTGCCGGTGACCAGGCTCTGCATCTGCAATTGGGCCCGCAGTCCCTTGTCGATCAGGTGGCGGGTCATCTCGTGTTGGTCAACCACCGTCATGCGGGCATCCGCCGGGGTGACGTCGGTGAGGCGCTCGTGTTCGATCTCGATGCGCACCGGGGTGCGGACGTCCATGGTGGCCCGGTTGATTTCCACGGTGGTGTCGGTGACTGCGCCGACCTTGACCCCCCGGAACATCACCGGCGCGCCCACGTCCAGGCCCTTGAGCGAATCCTCGAAGCAGAGCAGGAAGGGCTGGCTTTGCCGGAACAGCCGGCCAGAGCCGAAGAGCACCAGGCCGAGAAGCAGCAGGCAGGTGCCGCCGAAGATGAAGGCGCCGATCAGGGTCTTGTTGGCTTGCGCCGGCATGGTTCTTCTCCTGTGGTTCAGACGGCGTCGTGCTCGCCGCGGCTCAGGAAGGCGCGGACCCGTGGGTCCCCGCCCTGGCGGAGCATATCCTTGGGGTTGCCCCGCGCGATGATGGTGCGCGCCTCGGTGTCCAGGAAGACCGAATCCTCGCCAATGGCGAAGATGCTGGCCAGGTCGTGGGTCACCACCACCACGGTGGCGCCCAGGCTGTCGCGCAGCTCCAGGATCAGGTCGTCGAGCCGCCGGGCGTTGATGGGATCGAGCCCGGCGGAGGGCTCGTCAAAGAAGAGCACCTCCGGGTCCAGGGCCATGGCGCGGGCCAGGCCGGCCCGACGCCGCATGCCGCCGGAAAGCTCGGCCGGGTAGAGATCCCCCTGGCCGGCCAGCCCCACCAAGGCAAGCTTGTAGGCGACAATCTCCCGGATGCGGGCGCGGGGCAGCTCGGTGTGTGCCTCCAGCGGCAAGGCGACGTTCTCGGCCAAGGTCATGGAGCTCCACAGGGCGCCGCCCTGGTAGAGAATGCCGCAGCGGCGCAGGATGGCGGCCTGCTCCTCCGGTCCCGCCGTCCAGAGGCTCCTGCCGCGGTAGAGCACCTCGCCGCTTTGCGGCGGATGCAGGCCGAGCAGGTGGCGGAGCAGGGTGCTCTTGCCGCAGCCGTTGCCGCCCATGACGATGAAGATGTCCCGTTCGCGCACCCTGAAGCTGAGGTCGCGCTGGATCACCTGTTCGCCGTAGGCCATGGTGAGGGAGCGCACCTCGATATGGGGAAGCTGGGCGGCCATGGCTAGATGTCCAGGAGGTGGGCGACCACCGCGAAGATGCCGTCGGCCACGATGATGGCCACGATGGAGGTCACCACAGCCGAGGTGGCCACCTGCCCGACGGCCTGGGCGCTGCGGCCGCACTGCAGGCCGCGCAGGCAGCCGGCCATGGCCACCAGCACCCCGAAGATCACGCTCTTGGCCACGCCGAGCAGGAAGTGGTTGAGGGTGATCGCCCCGAGGCTCTGGTTGAGGTACTGGCGCAGGGGCAGGTCCAGCAGGGTGGTGCCCACCAGCAATCCGCCCAGCATGCCCATGAAGTCGGCATAGAGGCAGAGCAGCGGCATCATGGCCACCAGGGCCAGCATCCGCGGCAGCACCAGGAACTCCATGGGCGCGATTCCCAGGGTCTCCAGGGCGTCCACCTCCTCGTTCACCCGCATGGTGCCGAGTTGGGCGGCAAAGGCGGCGCCGGTGCGGCCCGCCATGACGATGGCCGCCATCATCGCCCCCATCTCTCTGGTCATGCCGATGCCCACCAGGTCGGCCACGTAGATCTCCGCCCCGAACAGCCTGAGCTGCACCGCGCCGACAAAGGCGAGGATCAGCCCCACCAGCACGCTGACCAGGGCGATGATCGGCAGCGCCTGGCTGCCGCAGTCGTGGAGCAACTGGAGCAGGTCGGCGCCACGAAAGCGGGCCCTGCCCCGGAACAGGCTGACCAGGGCCAGAACGGTGGCGCCAATGAAGGTCAGGGCCTCGCGGCCTCCCGCGACCCAGGCCAGGGTCTGTTCGCCGAGGCGGGCCAGCAGGGTCGGTCGGTCGGCACGATTCGCCAGGGGTTGTTCGGGGGAGGCGAGGGCCAGGGTCAGCAGGCGACGGACCCCGGCGGGCAGCCCGTCCTGGTCGGGGGTGAGGCCATGGCCGGCGCAGAGGGCGTGCGCCGCCAAAAGAAAGGTCGGCAGGGTGCTGTCCCAGTTGCGTACCTGGCGGCAGTCGAAGGAGATGCTGGTCGGGCGGCCGGAGGCCAGCTGTTGCCGCAGGGGCTCCAGGGAGGGGGGGGCGGCGGCCAGGCGCCAGGTGCCGGAGAGGATCAGCTCCAGGCAATCGGGGGCCGGGTGGGCCAACTGCATGCGGGGGACATCCCCGAAAGGGGCGGGCGCGGGCTCCTGCACGGGATTTCCTGCTTCCAGCGGGCCGGCCGGGTTTGGCGCGGCCGCCACCCAGCCGGCGATACCCACAAACAAGGCCGCGCCAGGATCATTGTGGCAAATTATCGTTCTGGAAACAAGGGAAAGGGTGGATCCTGGTCAAAGTCCGCTAATGTCGGTGCTCAATGCTCGTGATCGCAGCCGCAGCCGCAACCAGAGCCATGTCCGGAATCCTTGGTGTGGCGGTGAAAGGCGGCCAGGCTCTCCTCCAGCCGGGCGCGCAGCTCCGGCGGCGCATGAACCAGGCAGTAGGCCAGGGCGGCGTCCTGCAGCTCGCTGTCCGCTTCGGCGTTCATGCAGATGTGCAGCGCCTGTTCAAAGGAATCGAATTCCATGGCAAGTCTCCTGTCTGAAGGAAGAGTCCGCCGCCCTATTGGTGCGGTCGACGATGGTTGGCAACTGATACACCCTTCCGGCCGGAAATGCAACGGCGGAGCATGACGCCCGGCCGGAGCGCTCAGCGGCTGGCCCAGCCGAGCACCCGTTGGACCAGGGTCTGGTGTTCCTCGCCCTGGTCCAGGGTCAGGAAGGCGTGACGGCGGTCGGCGATCAGCTGGCGCAGGAGCAGGTCATCCTCGCCGCTGAAGCGGCGCAGTCCCCGCAGGGCCACTTGCAGCAGTTGCAGGCAGGGCCGGTATCCTTCCGGGAGCGTGTTCGCCACATAGAGGACCGAATCGGGATTGCCATACTCCTTGACCAGTCCGCGCACCAGCCGACGGGCCACCTCGCCGCCCACCAGGGAGAGGAAGACCAGCAGTTCCCGCTCCAGGGTGATCAGATAGTGGAAGGGCGCCGTCTGGGCGTCGGTTCCGGTCAGGCCGGCAACCTGGCTCTGGATCGCCTCGTGGATGGCGCGCAGCTTGCGGAAGAGGTTGTTGCGCTCCCGGTCGAGAAAGTCGCGGGCGTGGGCGGTCATGGTGGGGGAGAGTCCCTCCTTCACCTCCAGCACCTCCTCCGGGGTCAGTTCGATATGGTTGCCAAGCTCCTTGTTGTAGCGGCGTAGCAGCAGGTTGGCGAGCAGCAGGGCGTTGCGGTCGGAGAAGCCGATGCGGCCCGGCTGGCCGAAGACATCGTGCAGCAGCACCCCCAGGGCCTCCTCCGGACGGGGCAGCCTGGCGATGAGGTGCTGGATGGCGTTCAGGAAGGAGACCCGGTCCTCGCGCACCACCAGTTCCTTGAGGTAGTACCAGAGAAAGTCGAAGACCGTGCCGCCGTGGCGGGCGAATTCGTCCAGGCTTTTTTCAAAGGAGCTGCGCCGGAAGCGGCCGCTCTGGTCGAAGCAGGCCAGGAGCAGCCCGATCAGATGGCGGGCCTCCGCCTCGCTGATCCCGAAATTCCTGGCGATCACCCGGTAGTCTTCCTCCTCGAAGCTGACCTGGGTGCGCATTAGGTCACGCATCTTTTTGCGGCTGGCTGAACGCCGCTTGAAGAAGGCGAGCAGGGCGGCGAGTTCCTGGTGCAGGGGGAAGCGGAGGGTCTTGCCCTGGGGGGTCTTGACCAACAGGGCCGTGCCATCCAGGTCGATGTCGTCGTAGAGGGTCTCCGGCGCCAGCTTGAGGCCGTTTTCGATGTTGCGGACCATCTGCCCCTGCAACTCCGGATCGGACGCAGCGGAAGCGGCATGCTGGAGGAAGTCCGAGGCGATGGAAAGGCGTTTGCCCATCACCTCGGCGTAGATGCTCTGATAGCCGTCGCTGCTGACGCTGGCCATGGCCTCGGCCACCTGATGCTGGCTCTGGCCGTATGAGGCAATGGCCAGGCGGGAAACACGGAGCCGCGCCTGCTCCTCCGCGGTATCGCCATACTCCGGCAGCAGCCGTTGGATGTTGTTCACCTCGATGGGCGGCCTCTTGAGCTGCTTGCAGAGGGTGGGGAAGGCGAAGATGGCGTTGAATACCGTGGCGAAGCCGGCCAGCTCCTTGCGGGCCTCCGGGCCGAAAAGCATCGGCTGGATCTGGGGCACCAGCTTCTGGATGGTGGCGGCCGACAGGTTGTTGCAGGCGGCGAGCAGAGTGAGGTTGGGGTTGGGCAGGCCATACTCGTCGCGGACAATGGAGGGAGCCTGCGGGTTGGTCACTTCCCGGAAGTAGGCGGTCAGGGCGGTGATGGCCATGCCGAGGTCGGCGCGGTCGGCGGCGCGGTCCAGGCCGCAGTCCAGGTGGAGGGTGTTGATCTCCATGGCGCTGAAGGACTTGCAGGCGGTCAGCAGCTGGGTGGACAGCGACTTGTCACCGCCACCTCGTTGCTCCATGGCGGCGGTGACCTCAAGATCGAGCAGTAGCGGCCCCGCGGAGATCTCGTAGTCGAAGCTCTCCCATCCCTCCTGTTGGCCGGGCACGCCGGACCCCCGGTAGAGAACGGCGAAGCGGCCGTCAAAGCCGGGAAGGGTGGCGAAGAGGGCGGTCTTTTCCAGGAGAACGGGGATCTTGTTCACCGCCTGCCCGGCCAGGGAGGGGAGGCGCCCCTTGTTAAGGATCTCCGCCAGCAGGCAGATCCACTCCAGCAGGCGCTGGCGGTGCTGATCCAACCGCTGCTCCTCCTCCCCCAGCATGGAAAGCAGCGCCGATTCCCTGCCCTCGCTGGCCGGCGCCAAGCGGCGGGTGGTGTCCAGACCGGCCCCGGCGAGCTGCGCATAGAGGGCCTGGGCTGAGTCATCGAGAGAAAAAGAGGGTTTGTCGGAGGTCACCGTAATAGTATCCTTGGCTGGCCTGAACAGAATCGCCTCCGGAGTAAGCCGGACCTCACGGGGAGAGCCCCTTTTATTACGATAGAAAGCCTTTCTGGTAAAGTCAAATCGGATTATGGCAGCGAAGGCGATGATGGCCGGTCTGTATCGATAGTTGTTGCATCTGTATGCAGATTTCCGTTAGCCACCAGCACGATCCTCGGGGTTGCCTGGCGCGCGACGCACTTTGGGGAAAAGCCCAGCGAAGATTTCACGCAGGATACCCTGGTCTATTTTTGCCATGAGCAATGTTTCGTATTCGTCTGGTTCGGGGAGCATGGCGTCATCAGTTTCTGGCTGGCTCGGCCCGATGGCCTCCTCAGCCGGGACTGGCGCGGAATCGATTTCCTCCAGGCAATATCGGTTGTTCTCAATCCAGCGTTGGCAATCGTCGTGGGTGCCGATCCAGGAAAAGATCAGCCTATTCTCCCGTTTTAGGGCAATGAGGCGGAATCCGCAGGAAAGATCGTACTTGCGGCAATCGTCCAAGCGCAGC
This sequence comes from Thermodesulfobacteriota bacterium, assembly GCA_049323635.1. Taxonomy (GTDB): domain Bacteria; phylum Desulfobacterota; class Desulfobulbia; order Desulfobulbales; family Desulfurivibrionaceae; genus JBMONS01. Next base: position 9,559 of record JBMONS010000016.1, on the reverse strand, counting down.
TCGCCGTGGCGGGTGCGCTTGCACTCGGCCTCCTCGTGCAGGGGGTGGGCCTGAAGATCGGCGATGATCTTTCTCGCCCGCACCGCCACCACCCGCTCGTTCTTTCCCTCCTTGGCCATTGCGGCAAGTCGCTTGGCAAAACGTCGGGTTTGGTGAATTTCGAGCATGTCACCCCCTTGTCCCATGCAGGGCCGCGCCGAGTGCTCCGGCAAGATCCGGCAGCTCCGGCGCCACCACCCGTACCCCGGGCAGGCGCGCGGCAAGCATCGCCAGCATGCAGGGGTTTCGGGCCACCCCGCCGGAAAAGGCGATCAGCTCGCCATGGCCAAGGCGGGCCAGCATCCCGGCCAGCCGGTCGGCCACCGAGGCATGCACCGCTCGGGCGATCCGTTCCCTGGGGATGCCCCGGTTTTTCATGGACACCACCTCGGATTCGGCAAAGACCGTGCACATGGAGTTGATCTGCGCCTCCCCCTCCGCCGCGAGCGCGGCCGGTCCGAACTCATCAAGGGAATAGGCGAGCGAGGCGGCCATGATCTCCAGAAAGCGGCCGGTGCCGGCAGCGCACTTGTCGTTCATCTGGAAGTTCGCCACCCGGCCCTGGCCGTCCAGGCTGATCACCTTGGAGTCCTGGCCGCCCACATCCACGATGGTGGAGCAGCCGGGAAGCTGGTGCGCTATCCCTGCCGCGTGCGCCTTGATCTCGGTGATCACCGCGTCGGCGAAATGCTCGGCTGCCAGATGCCTGCCGTAACCGGTGGCCACCACCTTCCTGGCCCGGTAGCCGCCTATCATCGCCTCCACCTGCTGGTGCGGCGCAAAACCCGACGGCTCGATCCGGTGGGCCACCAGCCGCTCGCCGTCCCACACCGCCATCTTGACGGTGCGGGAACCCAAATCAACCCCGATGTACATGCCTCATCCTCCCAGCCGCTCCAAAAATGCCTCAACCCTGGTCTGGAGCTGCCCCACGTCCTCGGGAGAGTAGTCCGACTCGATGGAGAGGTAGGGAATCCCCTCCTTTTCGCACGCCTCGCGGATGCGGATTTCCTCGATGTTGTAGGTATGGCAGAACTGGAGCGAGTAATGAAGCACGCCCTGGGCCTTGGAGTCGCGGTATTCCTTGAGCACCTGGTCGATCCGCTCGTTGTTGGGGGTGAAGCAGGAGCAGTCGATCTGCATGTAGCGGTCAGTCAACACCTCAAGCTGCCGGTCCATGCCGGTGGCGGACTCGTCGATCAGATCCTTGAAATAGCGGGTGCCGATGCAGGACTCCTCGCCCACCACCACCGCGCCGGCACTTTCCACAAGGTTATGTACCTTCCAGTTCGGCAGCGCCATGGGCGTGCCGGAGACCATGATCCGGGGCGCCGAGGCAGACGCTACCCCCTCGCCCTTCGCCACTCGTTCTTCCAGTTCGTCGCAAAGCTCATTGAGCTTTGCGGCAAACCGCACCGGCTCGTCGTAGAAGGCAATCTGCTCGATGAGCAACGCGTCCTTGCCGCTGATCGGCGCAGGATTCGCGGCCCGCAGCCTGGTCAAGCGCTGAAGCGCGCAGCGCTTCTCGTTGATGATTTTTATGGCGCCGGCTAACTCCGCCGCAGAAATGCTCTTTTTGCAAACCTCCTCAACCTTGGCCTTGAAGTCGCGGACCTCCTCCAGCCACAAGACCTTATCCCGCTGGTTCTTCATCTGCGGAATCTCCATGACGTAGGTGGGCACCAGCCGGTCGAGGATCTCCCAGGTCTTTTTCTTGGCGTCGCAGGTGGTCTCGCCATAGACGAAATCCACCGCCTGGAAATAGGGGCAGATGCGGCCCGCCTTGAAGCCGAAGGCGGATTTCACCATGGGGCAGATGTTGCGCGGCAGGATTTTTTCCGCGTCCGGAATCGAACCAGGCGAACCGCCACAGAGGCCGACGCAGACCCCGCCCGCCGCCACCACGATCTCCTCGGGAATATAGACGCAGAAGGTGCCCACCACAGGGCGGCCCTCCTTTTTGGCATCGAGCAGTTCCCGCACCCGGCCGCCGAAGATCTCACGGATGACCCCATCGAAATAGGCCATGCCCTGCGGCCGGTTGGGTTGGCCGAGGTACATCTTGCCGTACACCTCGCCCAGCATCTGGCGCGCCTTGTCGAAGCGGGCCACATCCATATCAAGCGCCGCCCACATCTCGGGGTGGGCAGTTACCTCAAAAGTCGTCATTGTCGTTCTCCTCGTGCAGCCCGCGCTCCACGTCTTTTTTCCTTACATGGTTCCCTGTCGACATGGTGCCCGGCCCTGGAACCAGCAGCCGGGCACACCGAACACCTTCCTGCTACTTCGTGGCCTCCAGCATGGTGCGGTGCGGCCACTTATCCACGCCGCCGGTGAGGATGAAGAGCTTCTTCTCCGGTACGCCCTGGGCCTTGAGGTAATCGTAGGCCCGTTTGGCGCCGCCGCCGCCACGCGGGCAGAGCACCACCACGTCCTGGCCGCTCTTCTTCGCGGCCGCCACCGCCGGGTCGAGCCGGTGCCGCTCCGCCTCCGTCTCCACCGGAAAGGCGTTGGTCTCGATAGCGCCGGGGAAATGGTGGGCAGCAAAAGAGGGCTTGTCCTGGATGTCCACCAGGATCATGGACTTTTTCGCCTCCAGCCACTGCTTGAACTGGTCTGGCTCTACCCAGTTGTAGATTTCAAAGATTGCCGCCACATTGAAGAGGCAGAGGAGGCACAGGCCGATCATTCCCTTTCTTTTCATGATGTTTCTCCGTATGGTTTGTAGGATTTTTGCTACCGAGGTCAGCAGCCGCAGGAGCCGGTGGAGCAGGAACCGCCGCCACAGCCGCCGCCGGCCAGTTTCTTCTCCGGGGTAACGGTGAAGCCGCCGCCCCCGCCACAGCCGCAGCCCGAGGACGACTTGGTGACGTAGTCCACGGTGATGGCGCCGGCGCTGGCAAAAACCCCCTCGTTCACCAGGAAGGTGAGGCCCCCTTCCCGGAAGATCCTGTCCTCCGGCTTTTCCGAGTCCAGGGCCAGCCCCAGCCCCACCCCGGCGCAGCTGCTCTGCATGGCCACCCGGATGGGCGAGTCGATCCTGTTCTTGTCCAGATACTCCTTGAGGTTGCTGATCGCTGATTCCGTTACCGTGAGCATGTTTCTTCTCCTTGTTTCGCTGTGACGGGCCGCGACCCATCGTTCGTTGCCGCCCTGCCTCCCGACGAGGCCGGGCGGCGTATTTCAGACCGGCGCCAGGCGCACCGCGCAGGCCTTGTATTCCGGGGTACCGGCGATCTCGTCCACGCCTGGGCTGGTGAGCAGATTGACCAGGGGTTCGGCATGGTGGAAGGCCATGAAGAGCGAACCGGGCCGGCTGCGCGCCGTGACGTGCGCCTCGACCTCGATGGCGCCCCGGCGGGAGACCACTACGACCCGCCGGCCGTCCTCGATGCCAAGCCGCGCCGCGTCGTCCGGATGGACCTCCACCCTCTCCCCGGGCGCCAGGGCGAAGAGCCCCCGGCAGCGCCTGGTCATGGTGCCGTTGTTGTAGTGGGCGAGCCTGCGGCCGGTGACCAGGATGAGGGGGTAGTCGCCGTCCGGCTGCTCCAGGGTTTCCACGTTGGCCAAGACCGAAAAGCGGCCCTTGCCGCGGGTGAAGCTCTCGCGGTGCAGGATCGGGGTGCCGGGATGGTTTCGGTCCGGGCAGGGCCAGATCAGCCCCTCGCCCGTGAGGCGTTCGTAGCGGATGCCGCCCAGGATGGGGGCGCAGCGGGCGATCTCCTCCATGATCCTGGCCGGGCCGTCGTACTGCATGGGATACCCCATGGCCCTTGCCAGGCGGCAGGTGATCTCCCAGTCGGGCAGGGCCTCGCCGGGCGGCGCCACCGCCTTTCTGATCCGGCGCACCCGGCGCTCGGCATTGGTGAAGGTGCCGTCCTTTTCGTAGAAGCAGGCGGCCGGCAGCACCACATGGGCCATCTCCGCGCTCCGGGTGAGGAAAATGTCCTGCACCACCACCATCTCCATGTTGGCGTAGGCGGCGCGGATGTTGTTGACATCGGCCTGGGTGTGGAGCGGATCGTAGCCGATGCAATACATCCCCTTGAAACGCCCTTCCCGTGCGGCTTGATACATCTCCGGCTCGGTGAGTCCCTGGCTGGCCGGCAGCTCTCCGCCCCAGGCCTGACCCAGCCGTTCCCTGGCCGCCACGTCCGCCACGTCCTGATACCCCGGGAAGACGTAAGGCAACGCGCCCATGTCGCAGGAACCCTGGACGTTGTTCTGGCCCCGCAAAGGACTGATGCCGGCGTGCGGTCGGCCGACGTTGCCGGAGGCCAGGGCGATGTTGGCCAGACCCATCACCCCCTGGGTGCCGTTGCGGTGTTCGGTGACGCCGAGGCCGTAGAGGATCATGCCCTTCCTGGTTGCGCAGTAGAGGCGGGCCGCGGCCCGCACCAGCGCCGGCTCGACCCCGGTCCGTTCCGCCACGGCCTCGGGGGCATAGTGGCGGACATGCTCCTGCACCGCCTCCAGATTCTCGGTGCGGCTGGCGATGAACTCCCGGTCCTCCAGCCCCTCGTCCAGGATGGCGTGGAGCAGCGAGTTCAGGAGCAGGACGTTGGTGCCCGGCACCAGCCGCAGCCAGATGTCGGCCAGCGCGGCCATTTCGGTGCGGCGCGGATCGATGACGATGAGTTTCGCCCCCTTGCGGACGGCGCGCCGCACCTTCATCCCCACCACCGGATGGGCCTCGCTGGTGTTGGAGCCGCAGACCAGCAGCACCTCGGCCCCTTCGATGTCCGCCAACGAGTTGGTGGCCGCCCCGGAACCCAGGGCGATGCGCAGGCCGCTCACCGAGGGGGCGTGGCAGACGCGGGCGCAGTTGTCCACCGAATTGGTCTTGAACACCAGCCGGCAGAACTTCTGGGCCAGGTAGTTGACCTCGTTCTCGCAACGGGAGGAGGAGAGCACCCCCAGCGCCTCCGGGCCGTGTGTGTCCCGGAGGTAGGCGAAACGACGGGCCGCGAAATCGAGGGCCTCCTGCCAGGTGGCCCGGCGGAAGGGCTCGTCGAGCCTCTCCCGGATCAGCGGGTGGGTCAAGCGCTCCGGATGGCGGTAAAAATCAAAGCCGAACCGCCCCTTGACGCAGAGGTCGCCATGGTTGGGCGGGCTCTCCGGCCGGGCCTTGACCTCCAGCAGCACCCCCTGCTTGGTGTGAAGCGTCACCTCGCAGCCGGTGCCGCAGTAAGTGCAGACGCTGGCGGTCTCGGTCGCCTCGCCGGGCAGCAGGGGCAGACCCGACTGCTTCTTGGTAAGCGCCCCGGTGGGGCAGGCATCGACGCAGGCGCCGCAGGAGACGCAGTTCTCGCTGATGGCGAGGCTGAGATCGGCAAGCCGGCCTTCGTTCTCCTCATAGGAAACCGTAAAGGCCTCGAACTCGCAGACCCGTTCGCAGCGGTGGCAGGCCACGCAGCGGTTTGGGTCCACGGCGAGGAAGCGGTGGGAGTCGTCCGGCTCGGCCGGCCTCCGGCCCGGCGCCACGGTGGCCTGCACCTTGTGGTCGGCGCAGAGCGGCCTGAGCGCGCATTTGGCCAGCCCCAGGCAGCCGCAGGCCAGGCAGCGCTTGGCCTCCCGCACCGCCATCTCCTCGGTGAAGCCGAGTTCCACCTCGGCGAAATCACCGACCCGCCGCTCCGGCGGCCGGACCGGCATCTGCTCGCTCAGCAAGACCGGAAAACCCTGGAAGTTGACCATGTCCACCTCCTCGAACTTCCGGCCCCGGCTGAAATTGAAGCGGCTGTCAAGAGGCTGCGGGAAATCGTCAGTCAGTTCCCGATGGATGGTCTCGGCAGCCCGGCGCCCGGCATCCACGGCCTGGATCACCGAGCGCGGTCCGCTGACCACCTCGCCGCCCGCGTAGATGCCGGGCAGATTGGTGCGCAGGGTGACGGGATCGACCTTGATGGTCAGGCGAGGGGTCAGCGCAAGGCTGGCCTCCAGTTCGCCAAAGGCGCGGAAGCCGGGGTCCGCCTCCTGTCCCAGGGCGCCGATCACGGTTTCCCCCTGCCAGACGAGAAAGGAGCCGGCCACCGGCATCGGCTTGCGGGCGCCGGCGGCATCGGCCTCCGAAAGCACGGTCCGGGCCAGTTCGACCGCGAAGCCGGCGCCGGCCTCCTCGCGGATGGCGAGCGGCGCGGCCATGAGGAAGAACTGCACCCCCTCCTTCTCCGCTTCGACGATGTCGCGCTGGTGGGCCGCCATCTCGGTGCGGGAACGGTCGTGGACCACGGTGACCTCGGCCGCCCCCAGCCGAATCGCCGAGCGGGCCGCCTCCACCGCCACCTTGCTGCCGCCGACCACCAGAACCCTGCCGGTAAGCGGCGATTGCTCGCCCTCCGCGATCCGGGCCAGGAAAGCGAGGCCGTCCAGGGCCAGTTCGCCGCCCGGCACGGCCAGCCTCTTCTGGCGGCCCATGCCGGTGGCGATGAACACCGCCCTGAAGCCTTGCGCCCGGAGATCGGCCAGGGTGAAATCCCGGCCCCAGGCCTTGCCGGCCCGGACATGCGTCCCCATGGCCACGATGGCATCGATCTCCCGTTGCAGTGCCTTGCGAGGCAGCTTGTAGGAGGGGATGGCGGTGCGGGTCATGCCGCCCAGCGCGCCGGCGGCCTCGAAGATGGTGACGCTGTGGCCGTGTTTGCGCAGGGTATGGGCAGCAGCCAGGCCGGCCGGACCGCCACCGATAACGGCGACATTGTGGCCGGTGGCGGTGCCCGGCCGCTCGGCCGGCAGGTTCTGCCGCTCGGCATACTCCACCAGGAACCGCTTGAGATGGTTGATGGCTATTGCCTCGTCGAGCAGCACCCGGCGGCAGCGGGTTTCGCAGAACCGGGGGCAGACCCGGCAGACGATGCCGGGCAACGGGTTCTTCTCCCGGATCAGCCCCAGGGCCGCCGCGTACTCCCCTTGGGCCACCAGATGGACATAGCCCTGCACGTTGATGCCGCCCGGGCAGGTGAGGTTGCAGGGCGCCTTGCAGTCGCCGTAATGCGCCTCGGCCAGCAACCGGAGCCGTTCGGCCCGGTGCCTTTTCAGGGCCGGGGTCGCGGTCTCGACCGCCATGCCCTCTTGCACGAAGGTGCGGCAGGCACGGACCTGTTGGCCGTCCGCCTCCACCAGGCAGAGCAGGCAGGGCCGCCTGGAATCGTCCCTGCCGGGCAGATGGCAAAGGTGCGGGATCTCGATGCCGGCCAGCGCGGCGGCCTCCATGATGGTGGCGCTGGCCGCTGCCGTCACCGGCCGGCCGTCGATGGTCAACGACAAGCAGCGGCTGCTTGTTGTCGGAATTTCCGGGATTGTGTGGCCCGTCCTTTTGTCGCTGTCACGGGAAAAGCCGGGATTATCCATCATCTCCCCGCCCCCAGCGATTCTTCCAGGGCCTTGGCGCATTTGCCAGCCACCAGCCCGGCAATGGCCTTGCGGGAAAAATCTCCGCCCTGCATCATCTCGCGCGAGGCGTTGATGAGGCCGGTTCGGATCTTGCGGCCCCTTGCCGCCTCGGCGGCCTGGGCCAGACGGGCGCGCAGGGCCTCTGGCTCCTGTCCTTCCGCCGCGCCCAGGGGGCCGAGGGCCGCCACCTGTCTGGTGAAGGCGGTGATGATCCTGACAAAATTCGGCCCCTCGGCGGCCGAGGCCCAGTCGATGAGGAAGCGCTCCCTCTTGATCCCCAGCCGGTCCAGCATCTCGTGGACCAGGGAGGCGGAGACCAGGGCGTGGTAATTGCCGTCGATGTAATGGCACTCGCCGGGATGGCAGCCGCCGACAAAGATGCCGTCCGCCCCCTTGGCCAGTCCCTCCAAGGGGAAGGAGGGGTCGAGGCGACCGGTGCACATCATGCGGATGACCCGCAGGTTGGGGGGGTACTGGTAGCGGCCGACCCCCGCGGAATCGGCGGCGGTGTAGCAGCACCAGTTGCAGAGGAAGCCAAGGATCTTGGGTTGATAGTCGGACATTTCTCTTCTCCCTGTTGGGGTCGGTTGTCTCTCTGTTTTGGCTGCCTTCTTCAACTGTTCATTTCTTTGCTTGCCCAAAGAAACGAACCAAAGAAAGGGCACCCGGTCACTGGTCCCGCCCCTGGCGGGATGCCCTGCGCTCCTCGAAGCTGCCGGGAGCTTAAAAACTCGCCCGCCTGCGGCGGACTCAAACAGTTTAAGCTCCTTTTTCGGCAGCTTCTGCGGTGCTCGGCGGCGTGACATGGGGCCGGCAACGCTTACGCGCTGCCAAAACCCTGTCCACACTCATGCCTCGCCAAAGGCCCTGATCTGCGCCATGATGCCGGCGAAGGTGAAGCGGCCCATGTCGATGGCCATGGTGGGGCAGCGGGCCGCGCAGACCCCGCACCCCTTGCAGGAGGCGGTGAGCGTCCTGGCCTTGCGGCCTTTGTCGGCCTTGTAGATCTCGATGGCCTTGTAGGGGCAGAAGGTCTCGCAGGCCCCGCAGCCGATGCACAGCTCGGGATCGACCTTGGAGACGATGGGCGCAGGCGTAATGGAACCGCGGGCCAGGGGGTGGCAGGCGCGGCCTGCCGCGGCCTGGGCCTGGGCGATGGTCTCGTCCATGGAGCGGGGCGAGTGGGCCAGGCCGCAGACATAGGTGCCGTCCACCGGCAGGTCCACGGGCTGGAGTTTCACGTGCGCCTCAAGGAAGAACTTCTCGCTGGTCACCGGCACCTTGAGCATCCGGGCCAGGGTGGTGGGATCTTCCGGGACAATCCCCGTCGAGAGCACCAGGAGATCGGCATCGAGTTCCACCTCGTCCCGCAGCAGCGGGTCGTGGTAGCGCACCTGCACCGCGCCCCTCTTGCCGATGCTCACCTCCGGCTTCTTTTCCGGCTGGTAGCGGACAAAGATCACCCCTGCCTCGCGGGCGGCCCGGTAGTCGTCCTCCAGAAATCCGTAGGCGCGCATGTCCCGGTACAGCACGGTGATGCCCAGCTCGGGCTTGAGTTTTTTGAGCCGCAGGCTGTTCTTCAATGCCTGGCCGCAGCAGACCCGGCTGCAATAGCTTAAATCCTCGCCGCGCGAGCCAACGCACTGGATCATCACCACCTGTCTGGCGTTTTTGGCAAGCGGCTGGCCTGACGCCAGTTTTTTCTCCAGTTCCAGTTGGGTGACGATTTTCGCGGACTCGCCGTAACAGTACTGCTTCGGCTCATAAGGCCGGCCGCCGGTGGCGATGACCGCAACGCCGTGGTTGACCACCACGCAGCCGCTGCCGGTATCCACCGTGGTGGTGAAGTTGCCCACATAGCCCGAAACCGCCGCCACCGCCGCCCTGGCATGCACGGTGATTTCCGGATGCGCCTTGACCGTGGCAATCAGCTCGGCCACGGCTTGGCGCGGATCACGGCCAAAGCGGTCGGCAGTGAGCAGCTTGGCCCTGCCGCCCAGCTCCCTTTCCCGCTCCACCAGCGTCACCGCAAAGCCCTGCTCCGCAATGGCCAGGGCCGCGGTCATGCCCGCAAGCCCGCCGCCCACCACCAGGGCCGAGGGGGTCACCGGCAACTGCTGCTCGGCCA
>JBMONS010000015.1:0-1658 GCA_049323635.1 Thermodesulfobacteriota bacterium | reverse complement strand
TTTGCCGCCGAGGATGGCGAGCTGCTCATGGCCAGTGTGCCGGGGGGGGCGAGAAAGGTGGCGCTTGCGCCGGATGGCCGGCAGTTCGCCTCGGAGGAACTGGCCGCTTTACTCGGCCGTTGGGGGGATCAGGGGGTGCGGGAGGTGGCCTTTCTGATCGGCGGCCCCTGCGGTTTGCCCGCCCGGCTGGTCCGGGAGGCGGACCTGGCGCTTTCGCTCTCCAGAATGACCTTTACCCACGAAATGGCGCGTCTCTTGCTGCTTGAGCAGTTGTACCGGGCCTTTTCCATCCGGGCCGGCAGCGGATACCACAAGTAAGGCAGGACGGGTCAGGCCGATTCCACCGCGGTCACCTCCGGCACCTCGGCCTTGAGGAACTTCTCGATCCCGTCCCGCAGGGTCATCCCCGACATGGGGCAGCCCTTGCAGGCGCCGGTGAGCTGCACCGTCACCACCCCGTCCGCGGCCACGTCCACCAGGACCACATCGCCGCCGTCCGCCTGCAGGATGGGACGAACCTTTTCCAATGCAGCCTGCACCTTGTCTCGCATCGTTTCCTCGCTCCTGTCCGTTTGCTTTGGCCGACAATCTAACACAGCCTGACAGCCCGGACAACGGTGATGGTGTGATTTACAGGCCGGAACCCCGGCGGACGCCCATCCGCTGCCAGAATTTGATCGCGCCCGGGTGCATGGGAGTGACGATGCCCCTGGTGCCGTTGGCAACCCGCATCTCCCGGAAGGTCTCCTTCTCGCCGCGGAGGCGGTTGAGGCCTGCCTTGCTGAAGATGGTGGCGAGCAGTTCGTAGACCACCTCGTCGGGCAGGGAGGCACTGGCCACCAGCAGGGTGGAATCCTGGAAGGTGGGAGTGGGGTGGTTGACGTTACGGTAGGTGCGGCTGGGCACCGAGATCTGGCTGAAGTAGGGGTATTTGGCGTAGAAGCCGCTCTCCTTGGCCTCGGTGTTCAGGTCGAGCAGGTCCATGTCCCCCCGTTGCGCCGCCACCATGGCCGCGCTGCTCGGGAAGCCGGTGAAGAGCCAGAGAGCGTCGAGGCGGCCTTCGGCAAAGGCGGTGGCGGTGTCCATGTAGCCCATCTGCACCCGTTCGATCCGGTCCCAGACGCCCAGATGCCGGAAGAACTGCTCGCAATTGGCGAAAGAGCCGGAGCCGGGCATCCCCACCCCCACCCGCTTGCCGGCCAGATCCTCAACCCGCCGGATGCCGTTGCCCTGGCGCACGATGAGCTGGGCCGGCGCGCCGTAGAGGGAGGCCACCGCCATCACCTGCTCGTAGCGGCCTGGGTCGTCATTGAGCAGGCCGTTGCGGGCCATGTAGAGATGACCGGCGTAGACCACCCCGAAGTCCGCCTTGCCGGCCTCGATGTTGCGCAGGTTTTCCAGGGAGCCAGCCGAAGGGGTGGCCTGCACCGCCAGGGTGCTCTGCTTGCCGGGGAACTTGCAGTCCTGGATGGCGGCGGCCATGACCTGAAAAGTGCCGCCCGCCGGTCCGCCGCTGATCACCACCTTTCTGGGCTCGGCGGCGGCGGGACGGATGGCGGCAAGGCTGCCCAGCAGGAGCACGGCGATAAGGATGGCGAGGCGTTGGATGGCCATGGCATATTCCGGGTGAGTTGGAGCGAGAGGCGACCGGCCGTGCG
>JBMONS010000014.1:0-1744 GCA_049323635.1 Thermodesulfobacteriota bacterium | reverse complement strand
CACGCCGATGCCCGCCGGGGTGTAGTAACGCTCCAGCAGCGCGATGATCTGGGCGATGTGCGGATAGGAAACGTGTTCAAGATGCACGCGCAGGATCATCTTCAGCAGCGTCCGCTCGCCGATCTCCATCTCCTGGAATACGACGATCTCGGTGGGGTCGTTGGTGTAGCCCAGGTCGCCGCCGACCCAGAACTGCCCGCTGCGGGGCGTGAGGTTGAGCAGCATCTCCAGCCGGTCGTGGGCTGCTTCCTCGGTGTCGCAATCGCGCAGCTCGGAATCGGTGATGACGATCTTCTGGTACTCCAGCAGATCCTGCCGACAAAGGTTGAACTGTTCGACATTGAAGGCCCCATAGGAGGGCTTGCCGTGTTCACCCGCCACCTCGTGCTGCCAACCGGAACTGTCGCGGCCGCCGTAGAACTCCAGCAGTTCGGCCTCGCGATCTTCGCTCCACAGAGGATTGAGCCAGGACGGCCAGCGGAACACATGGAACTGCTCCGACGAGGTGAGCCGGTAATAGGTGGTGTCGCGCAGGCCGTTGGGCGTGGAGTAGATGCGTAGCGTCCCCCCGGCCTTGAGGCACTGGCGCAGCGCCTTCCAGGCCCGTTCGGTCAGCCAGGCTCCTTCATCGACCCATACGCGGCCCACGTGCAAGGACCGGAAGGCGTCGCCATAGGCCCCGGCCGGGCGGAAATAAAGCACCGAACCGTTGGTGAACTCCAGCCGGAAATAGGGTTTGCGGTGGATCTTGGGCTTGCCGTACTTGGTCAGGGCGATGCTGTTCATCAGATCCGGGTTGCTGTCGAGCTGGAACTCGATCTCCTCGATGATGGTATCGAGGTGCCCCTGGTGCGGAGCCGCGATGAGGCCCTGGCCGCCCCGGGTGGTAAAGGCGTAATGGAGCGCGTCGGTCGAGAGCACGATGGACTTGCCCACGTCCCGGCCGTCGAGGTGGATGATGTTCTTGGCCGGGCAGCGCAGGTCCTCCACCTGGTGCGGCCAGTAGTCGCGGCCTGAGCCATCCCGGTTGTAGAGGTAGGCTTGCCCCCACAACACGGGATCGCTCAGGGTCGCCGCGAGTTTGCGCTCCTTGTCGGTTACCGCCATCAGTGCATTCCCGTCCTCAAGGCGCTGCCGAGGATGGTGCCCACCAGTTCCGTCAGGATCTTCTGGACGGCCAGGGTGTTCTTCCGGTCGTGGACAGCCTCCTGGATGTCGATGATGGCCTGGTCCAACTCCGCCCAGGCCCGGTACTGCTGCTGGGCCGCTTCCAGACGGCCGAGGGCGTTCTCGATCCGTCCCGCCGCCAGTTCGGTGCCGATTTCAACCAGGGCCTCACCGGCCTGGCGAACGGCATCGCTGTTTTCCTGAAGGATCTCTTTCATTGGCCCGCCTCCTGGTTAGAGCCGTTGGCCCACTGGTCAAGGGCGTCCACGGCGGTCTGCAGGCGCAGGCCGACACCGGTCAGGCGCTCGGCGTCCGGGTGGCCGACCTCGCGCAGGGCCTTGTTGGCCTCGGTCACGTACTCGGGCGTGTGGCGGTTGACGGTGGCCACCGCCGACTGGATCTGGGCCGGAGGCCGGTAGGTGGCGCAGCCGGTCATGATCCCGGCCAGGGCCAGCGGGATGGTCCATTCGAGTGTCTTCTTCAACATGTTGATCTCCTTTGGTTTATGGGTTTGGGGCACATGCAGAAAGATCTCTGCAAACACTTGATTTCCAACGAAATAGAAGCGTCATTGGAT
>JBMONS010000013.1:0-1774 GCA_049323635.1 Thermodesulfobacteriota bacterium | reverse complement strand
CCGGGTGAAGATGGAGCGTGACATTCTAAAAAAAGCAGCAGCGTATTTCGCCAGGGAGTCGGAGCGCGATACGCGATGATCGAAGAGTTGCGGCTCCAGTATGCGATTCCGGTGTTGTGCGATCTTCTTGAAGTATCGAGGAGCGGCTACCACCGATGGAAAGAGGCCCCTACCTCAAGGCGGCGCCAGGAGGAAGGCCGCCTTGAGGTAGAGATTCTGGCCGCCCACAGGCGCACCCGCGAGACATATAGCGCAGAGCGACTGCAAACGGATCTGGCGGTTCATGGCGTTTGCGTGGGAGTTCACCGGATCCGTCGCATCCGCAAGAAGCTTGGGCTGAGATGCAAACAGAAGAAGAAATTCAAGGCAACGACGGATTCCCGGCACAATCTGCCGGTAGCGGAGAATCTGCTGGATCAGAAATTTGAGGTGACTAGGCCAAATCAGGCCTGGGTGAGCGACATCACGTATGTTGCCACCGGCGAAGGGTGGCTTTACCTGGCAGCCCACAAGGATCTTTTCAACGGGGCGATCGTGGGGCACGCGATGGGGCCGAGGATCACCAAGGGTCTGGTGCTTCAGTCACTGTTCCGGGCGGTGGCTTCGCGGCGGCCGGAGAGGGGGCTGATCCATCATTCCGACCGTGGCAGTCAATACTGCTCACGCCGCTACGGCAAGGTTCTGGAGTTGTTCGGCATGCGGGCGTCCATGAGCAGGAAGGGCAACTGCTATGACAATGCCCCGATGGAGAGCTTCTGGGGCACGCTCAAGAACGAGATGGTGCATCACAGACAGTACGCCACCAGGGCGGAGGCCATGCGGGAGATCAGGGAGTACATCGAGATATTCTACAACCGGCAACGGTGTCAGAAGCGGCTCGGCAATCTTTCTCCGGCAGCTTTTGAACAACGGTATTACGAACAGCAGCGAGCAGCGTGAGGGTTTTGGTGTCCACTATTTCCGACAGACCTCAAATTGCGCCACCTCTATCCGAATCTATAATCGTTACAGAGTACTAGTTGACTGTTCCCAATTGTCTTGCGAAAAACCCGGCAGATGCCCAAAGGCACCTGCCGGCGGCAAGAGAAACTACAGCAGGACGCGGACGGCGCTGGTGGCGATGTCCATCACCGCGGTGGGCAGGATGCCCATGGCAATGATGACCAGCATCAGGAGCACGCCCACCAGCTTGGTGGTACCGGCGACCTGGACGGCCGGGTACCCTTCCGGGCTGGTGGTGTAGGCCACGCGGACCACGGAGAGGTAGTAGAAGATGGAGATCGCCGTGTTGATGGCGGCGAGGATGACCAGGGCCAGGTACCCCTCGTTCAGGGCATTGGCCAGCAGCATGAACTTGCCCATGAAACCGACAAAGGGCGGGATGCCGGCCAGGGCGAACATGCCCACCGCGAGCGTCAGGGCCAGGAGCGGCGAGCGCTGATGGAGCCCGCTCAGGTCGTCGATCTGGAGGTTCTCGCCCTTCTGCGAAACCGCGCAGATCACCAGGAAGCAGGCGAGGTTCATGACCAGGTAGCCGATGATGTAATACATCGCCGCGGCATAGCCCGTCTGCCCCAGGGTCAGCACGCCGAGCAAAACGTAGCCGGCATGGGCGATGCCGGAGAAGCCCAGCATGCGCTTGATGTCCTTCTGCACCAGGGCCACGAGGTTGCCGTAGAACATGGAAGCGACCGAGAGCACCACCAGCAGGTTCACCACCGGCCAGCCGCCGGGGGCGATCATGGTGGCCATGCGGATCAAGAGCGCCACGGCC
>JBMONS010000012.1:0-268841 GCA_049323635.1 Thermodesulfobacteriota bacterium | reverse complement strand
GAGATCGACGCGGCCAGCAACGAACAGGCGCGGGGCATTGAGGAGAACACCAAGGCGATCCAGCAGTTCGATCAGGTGATCCAGGCCAACAGCGCCGCTGCCGAGGAGATGGCGGCGACCAGCGAACAGCTGACCGCTCAGTCGGCCATGTTGCAGGACACCATTGGGTTTTTCAGAATCGGCAACACGGGCATGACATACGGCCGGGAACAGACCCACCTGTCCCGGCAGGCATTGCCAGGGGCCAAGTCCGTCATGCAGAAAAAGGGATGGAAAAATCCCCCGCCTCAGCCGGACGGCAAGGGAGTGCAGCTGGCCCTTACCGAAAAGGGCGAGTCCGAATTTGAGCGGTATTGACGGGCTATTTCGGTCCTTGCGGTTGTCGAAGCAGGATTGCGGGGGTTGCCGTTTCACAAAGATAAACGGGGGAGAAAAAGATGGGTCTGAACGAATGGTTCAATAATCAGAAGATGGCCAAGAAGCTGGGAGTTGGTTTTGGTCTCATCGGGGTAATCTTTATCCTCTGCATGGGGCTGATGCAGCAGACCATCTCCTCGGCCCAGAACAGCTACGAGACCATGTTCCGGGGTGATCAGGCCATGAAGAATCACGCCATGTCGATCGATATCGCCATGTTGGAGGCACGACGCTCTGAAAAGGATTTCCTGAACCGCCTGGATTGGAAGTACGTGGACAAGGTGAAGGCGGCGGTGGGCAAGATCAAGCAGGAGGCCGAGGCCTGGAAGAAGCTTGAAAGCGGCGCCGGGCACAGCGAGGATCTTGAGATCGTCAACAAGATCAATGCGGCGGTGGAAGAGTACATCTCTGCCTTTACCCAGGTGGCCGAGGCGTGGAAGGAAAAGGGGCTGGATGAAAAGTCCGGCCTGCAGGGAACGTTCCGCAATGCTGCCCACACCCTCGAAAAGGCGGTGGGCGATAACCGGGGCCTGATGGCAGAATACCTGATGATCCGCCGCTTCGAAAAGGATTACCTGTTGCGGGGCGATAAAAAGTATGTCGAGCAGGTCGAAAAGGCATTGAGTGGCTTCGTTGCCGCTGTGGAGCGGGAAAAATTCGGCGCGGAGCAGGCGACCCTTTTTAAGAACAACGTGACCGCCTACCGTGGCGCCTTCCAGGAATTGGTCGGCATCGACGGCAAGATCGAGACGCTGATCGAGGCCATGCGCGCGGCGGTGCATAAGATCGAGCCCCTGACCGAGCAGGCGGTGGAGGAAACCGACAAGGAAATGATCAAGGCATCCGAGGAGACCCGTTCCTCCATCGCCACCAAGAGCAGGCTTGCCATGGCCGTTGCCCTTACCGGGCTGATCATTGCCGTGGTGACGGCCATGACCATCACCCGTTCCATCACGGTTCCCCTGCTGGACGCGCTTCGGGTCAACGAGCGGCTTGCCCTCGGCGATGTGGAGATGGGGATGGCCACGGACCGCAAGGACGAGATCGGCGCCATGTTGGGGGCCATGCATCAGGTGGTGGAGAATTTCAAGCAAACCTCCGCCATGGCGGAACAGATCGCCCTCGGCGACTTGGATGTGCATGTTCGAATCCTCTCTGACAAGGATGTACTGGGCAAGTCGCTGGCCAACATGGTTGCGAATCTGAAAAAGACCGCGGCCAAGGCGGAGCAAATCGCCGATGGCGACCTGCGGGTGGATGTGGAGTTGCTCTCCGACAAGGACAGCCTTGGCAAGTCGCTCTCCTCCATGATCGTCAAGCTCAGGCAGGTGATCACCGACGTGCGGGCCGCCTCGGATCAGGTCGCCTCCGGCAGCCATGAACTGAGCAGCAGCTCGCAGCAGGTCTCCCAGGGAGCCAGCGAGCAGGCGGCGGCGGTGGAGGAGATTTCGGCCTCCATGGAGGAACTGGCCTCCACCGTGGCCCAGACCGCCGACCATGCCCGGCAGACTGCCTCCATCGCCACCAAGAGTGCCGCCGATGCGGTGGAGGGGGGCAGGGCGGTTGGCGAGACGGTATCCGCCATGCAGCACATTGCCGAGAAGATCGAGTTGATCGAGGAGATCAGCCGTCAGACTAATCTCCTCGCTCTCAACGCCGCCATCGAGGCGGCTCGGGCCGGCGAGCACGGCAAGGGCTTCGCGGTGGTGGCCTCGGAGGTGAGGAAGCTCGCCGAGCGGAGCCAGGTTTCCGCCCAGGAGATCAAGGGGGTCGCCTCGGCCAGCGTCGAAACCGCCACCAACGCCGGCAAGCTGATCAACGACATCGTCCCGCAGATTCAAAAGACCGCCGGGCTGGTGCAGGAGATCGACGCTGCCAGCAACGAGCAGGCACGCGGCATCGAGGAGAACACCAGGGCGATCCAGCAGTTCGATCAGGTGATCCAGGGCAACAGCGCCGCCGCCGAGGAGATGGCCGCCACCAGCGAGGAGCTGACCGCCCAGGCAGCCACCCTGCAGGACACCATCGCCTTCTTCAAGGTGGCCGAGGAGGGGGGGGGTACCCATCGCAAAATGGCGCAGCCTCGGCGCAACGCCGCACAAGGCAAAACCATCGCCGCCCCGAAGGGAAAAGGGAAGGGAGACGCCGGCGACAAGGGGGTGCGGTTGGCGTTGCACGAAGGTGGAGAGGCTGAATTCGAGCGGTATTAGGAGGAGAAAGGGCAAGGGGGGCAAAGCGTGTGAAAAAGCTGCTGATGGGATATGGTAAGAGGATTGTCCCCCTTAAAGCTCTGCGTTGTGGCAAAGGATTGTGAAAATGCGGTGGGACAACCTTAAAATTGGCAAGAAGTTGATGATTGGCTACGGCGTCATCCTGGGGCTGTTGGTCTTCATTGGTGCGTGGTCATTTTGGGGATTGGGCAGTCTGGTTCGTGATGTGAGTAAGAATGCGTTGCGCGAAGAGATGATGCAGCGGCAGATTGATCATTTGAACTGGGCGAAAACCTTGTCCTCGTATGTCTACGATGCCAACGCCGCCGAACTTACAGTGGAGTTGGACCATACCCGGTGCGGCTTCGGGAAGTGGTACTACGGAGAGGGCCGGAAGCGGGCGGAAGGCTTGCTTCCAATACTCCGAGGGCCTTTTGCCGACATTGCCGAACCGCACCAGCGTCTGCATGAGTCCGCCAGCAGAATCAAGGAAGCGCTGGGCAAGACCGGGGGGGATACCGCCTCGGCGCAGCCAACCGCACAAGAACGACAAAAAGCGGTGCGGATCCTTACCGAGGAAACCAATGTCAATCTGGCCAAGGTTCAGGCGTTGCTCAATAAGGCGAACGCGCTGGTCAAGGAAAACATGCTTTCCGGTGAACAGGTTACAAAGAATGTCGAGGCAAACAGGCTTGCCATTCTGATTATCGGGGTGGTTGCCGTGGCTGGCGGATTGCTGGTCTCCCTGCTGACCGAGCGCTCGATCTCGAAGCCCATTGCGGCGGTTATGGAGGTGAACAGACGGCTTGCGCTCGGGGATGTTGGCGTGGAACTGCACCATGACCGTGGGGATGAGGTCGGGTTGATGCTTGCATCCATGGAAACCATGGTCGGAAACCTTAAGGAGACCGTTGCGCTGGTGGAGCGGATTGCGGTCGGTGATCTGGATGTGGACGTCAGAGTTCTGTCCGAAAAAGACATCCTGGGAAAGTCCTTGGCCAATATGGTGGCGAATCTCAAAAAGACAGCCAGCACGGCCGAACGGATTGCCGAGGGCGATTTGCGGGTGGATGTGGAACTGCGTTCAGACCGGGATAGTCTTGGCAAGTCGCTATCGAGCATGATTGCCCGGTTGCGCCGGGTAATCTCCGAAGTTCGCATGGCTGCTGACCATGTGGCCACGGGGAGTCATGAGTTGAGTAACAGTTCCCAGCAGGTTGCGCAAGGCACCAGCCAGCAGGCCGGGGCGGTGGAGCGGATTTCCAGCGCCATGGAGGAACTGGCGAGTACCGTTGCCCAGACCGCTGAAAATGCCCGGCAGACGGCGGCCATTGCCAGCACCAGCGCGGCCGCCGCGGTGGAAGGGGGAAAGGCAGTGTCGGAGACGGTCGCGGCCATGCGGCATATCGCCGAAAAGATCGCTTTGATTGAGGAGATCAGCCGCCAGACCAATCTGCTCGCCCTGAACGCCGCCATCGAGGCCGCCCGTGCTGGTGAGCATGGTAAAGGCTTCGCGGTGGTGGCCTCAGAGGTGAGGAAGCTCGCCGAGCGTAGCCAAGTTTCTGCCCAGGAGATTAAGGGGGTCGCCTTCACTAGCGTGGAGACCGCCACTAACGCAGGCAAGCTGATTGATGATATCGTGCCGCAGATTCAGAAAACCGCCGAGCTGATCCAGGAGATCGACGCAGCCAGCAACGAGCAGTCCCGGGGCATCGAGGAGAACACCAAGGCCATTCAGAAGTTTGATCAGGAGATCCAGTCCAACAGCGCCGCCGCCCAGGAAATGGCTTCCACCAGTGAGGAATTGACCGATCAGGCCTTGCAGTTGCAGGAGACTATCGCTTTTTTCAAAGTGGACACGATGAAAGGCGTCTCCCAGAAAATCATTGGTAGGGTGGTGTGAAATTAGGCGGGGAGGGGGAAAGTCAAAAACGCTTCATAGAAGGAGGGGAAATGATATGCTTGCTGATATGAAGGTGGGCACGAAATTGGTGGGCGGATTTCTGAACTGGTGCAGAAGATCAACGCCTTTCGTAACGAACGAGCCCGGGGGATTGAAAAGAATATCAGGTTTGCCCAGCTTCGGATGTTTTGCTTCCTTTAAAGTGGGAAACGCCGGTGTTGGCATGTATCTGCGGGGGAGCTGTTAATCGAAGGGACGCGATTCCAGAGGGTTTGGTGACTGGGCGGGTTGCGAAAGGGAATGGCAAGCCAAGGGGCAGTGGGGTGCAGTTGGCGCTCGCCGAAAGCGCTGAAACGGAGTTCGCACGGGAACGGTATTAGGAGGGGAAAGGAGAAAGGGTAAAGGAAAAAGGAGCTGGATTAAATTCGGATCCGTTCCCTTGGGCCTTTCACCTTGAGCCTCGAACCTCTCATTTTCCTCAATTTTTTAAAAAGGGAAAGATCCGTATGGCTGAATCAGAGTATGGCGAGGTGTTTCGCGAGGAGGCGTCCGAGCTGCTGGAGGAGCTGGAGAATGCCCTGCTGGAACTGGAGAAGGACCCGACCGATCTCAAGATCGTCGGCCGGGTTTTCCGGGCCATGCACACCATCAAGGGCTCCGGAGCGATGTTCGGATTCGACGACATAGCGAGCTTTACCCACCATGTGGAGACGGTGCTCGATAAGGTGCGCGACGGGGTGGTGCCGGTCACCAAGGAGCTGATCGACCTCACCCTGGCCTCGCGCGACCATATCCTGGCCTTGCTTGATGCGGCCACCGGTGGTGGCGCGGCGGATCCGGCCCAGGGGGAGGGAATTATCGCCTCCCTGCAAGCCCTGGTGGCAGGCGGCGGGGCGCCTCCTCCTCCCGCGCCGTCACCAGAGGCAGCTGCCTCGGCGGCCGAGGAAGACGAAAGCGACCGAACCATCGGCCACCTGACCCATTACCGGATTTACCTGAAGCCTTCCGCCGACTTCATCACCGTGGGCGGTGAGGTGGACCAGATTTTCGACGAGTTGCGCAAGCTCGGCGACTGCACCGTCTTCCTCCACGAGGCCGAAAACGCCGAAGCCGGCACCTACGGCACCTGGGAGGCCTTGCTCACCACCGACAAGGGATTCAACGCGGTGAAGGACGTCTTCGTCTTTGCCGAGTCGAGCTGCGAGGTCAAGGTGGTGCCACTGGCCACCCAGGGGGATGAGGACTTCAGCGAGCACAAGCGGCTTGGCGAAATCCTGGTGGAGCGGGGTGAGATCGCGCCGGAGACCTTGCGCCAGGTGCTGGAGAGCCAGAAGCCGCTGGGCGAACTGCTGGTGGACGCCAAGCTGGTGCCGCGCAGCAAGGTGGAGTCCGCCCTGGCCGAGCAGGAGATGCTCAAGCGCCAGAAGGTGGCGGCCCAGAAGGCCAAGGCGGTGGACTCCATCCGGGTCGGGTCGGACAAGCTTGACCGGCTCATCAACCTGGTGGGCGAACTGGTGGTCAACCAGGCGCGGCTCACCCAGGTCTCTTCCCAGCTCGGCGCGGCGGAGCTGATGGAGCCGGTGGAGCAGATCGAACGGCTCACCGCCGAGATGCGCGATTGCGTGCTCAACATCCGCATGCTGCCCATCGGCACCACCTTCGCCCGTTTCAAGCGGTTGGTGCGGGATCTTTC
The DNA here is from genome assembly GCA_049323635.1 of Thermodesulfobacteriota bacterium. Lineage (GTDB taxonomy): Bacteria > Desulfobacterota > Desulfobulbia > Desulfobulbales > Desulfurivibrionaceae > JBMONS01. The sequence continues at coordinate 262,618 of JBMONS010000012.1, read as the reverse complement.
CACCGAGCTGGGCAAGGACATCACCATGATCACCGAAGGCGCCGAGACCGAGCTGGACAAGAACGTGCTCGATCAGTTGGGCGATCCGCTGGTGCATTTGATCCGCAACAGCATCGACCACGGCATAGAATCGCCCGACGATCGGGCCCAGGCCGGCAAACCGATGCGCGGCACCATCCGGCTTTCCGCCATCCATTCCGGCGCCAACGTCCTGATCACCGTCTCCGACGACGGCCGTGGCCTGGATAGGGACAAGATCCGCGAGAAGGCCATCGCCAAGGGATTGCTCAAGGCCGATGCGGAGGTGAGCGATGTGGACATCTACAACACCATCTTCGCCCCCGGCCTTTCCACCGCCGCCACGGTCACCAGCGTTTCCGGCCGCGGGGTGGGCATGGACGTGGTCAAGAGTACGGTGGAGGCCTTGAAGGGGTCGGTGACCGTGAGCAGCAGCAAGAAGGGCAAGGGCACGGTGATCACCATTACTCTGCCGCTCACCTTGGCGATTATCGACGGCCTCCTGGTGCGGGTGGAAGACACCTACTTCGTACTGCCACTCTCCCAGGTGTTGGAGTGCGTGGAGCTGACCAGCGCCGATATCGCCCGTTTCCATGATCGGCGGGTATTCCAGGTGCGGGATCATCTGGTCCCCTATGTCCGGTTGAGGGACTTCTTCCTGATCCCCGGGCAGCGGCCGGAACTTGAGCAGATGGTCATCGTCCGCATCAACGAAGAGCAGATCGGGGTGGTGCTGGACGATGTCATTGGCGAGCACCAGACCGTCCTCAAGTCCCTGGGATGGGTCTACCGCAACGCGGTGGGAGTCTCCGGTTCCACCATCTTGGGCAACGGCGAGGTGGCGCTGATTCTGGACGTGCCAAGCGTCATGCGCCACGCCCATGTCGAGGAGCGTGAACTGGTCGGCGGCACGGTGCATTGACGGCGGGAGGAGAGCCAGTAGCGATTGAGGCTGTATGTGGGGGAAGGCGGATCATGCGCGATCATGCAAAATGTGAGAGCCTTTCAACTCGCCGATGGGAGAGCGATCCTCACTTGTCGGGAAACAAGGAAGTTTCCAAAGGACGAACTGTACGGTTTGGCCTCACCGATGAGGCGAGCAGCGGTGTCGGTGCCCTCAAACATCGTGGAAGGATGTGCTCGTGAGAGCCAGGTCGAGTTTCTTCTGTTTCTTGAGATGGCGTTTGGGTCACTTCGAGAGTTGCGTTATCAGTTCGGACTGTCGAAGCGATTGGGATACCTTGATGAACACAGCTTTGCCGGATATGACGCGAACTTTTTGGCAGCAGAAAAGGTATTAGGTGCTTTGATCCGTTCTTTACGGAGTTCGAGCAGGACATTGTCAGGCGGGTAGACTGTGGCTGGATGGACTGTAGTAGGACGATCTTTCCTTGCAGTCTAAACTCCTACAGACTCTTTACCTACTCACAACGCGGGAGGAAAACCATGGCCAGCAACACCGAAAGCGCAACCCAGCAGACCACCCAGTACCTCACCTTCACCCTGCGGGATGAGGGATTTGCCATCGAAATCGGCAAGGTGCGCGAGGTGCTCGACGTGACCACTCTCACCAAGATTCCCCGCATGCCCGACTATCTGAGCGGGGTTATCAACCTGCGTGGCAGCGTGGTGCCGGTGATGGACCTGGGGCAGAAACTCGGCATGGGAACCATTTCCCATACCAAGAACACCTGCATCATGATCGTGGAACTGGAGGTGGAGAACAACATGGTGGAGATGGGTGTGCTCACCGACTCTGTGCAGATGGTGCTCGACCTGCAGGACGACGCCATCGAGGCGGTGCCCCGCATGGGGACCAACCTCAACACCGAGTTCATCAAGGGCATGGGGCGTCATGGCGACGACAAGTTCCTGATCATTCTGGACATCGATAAGGTCCTGGCCAGCGAGGGCGAGGCGTCCCTGCGGAACGAACTGGAGGCTGCAAGCCTCGACATGGGCGAGTCCGAGGCCGCCAGCGTCGAGGCATAGGCAGGGAGGGATCCCTACGTGGATGTCACTGCCCATCCCACGCTGAGCGATCGGGACTTCAACCGGTTCAGCTCCTTTATCTACGAGGTGTGCGGCATCAAGCTGCCGCCCATCAAGAAGACCATGCTCGCCTCGCGGCTGCAGAAGCGGTTGCGGGTGCTGGAGATGTCTTCCTACAAGGAGTACCTGGACTATGTCCTGAGTCCGGAGGGACAGGCCAAGGAGCTGTACCACATGATCGACGTGGTCAGCACCAACAAGACCGACTTCTTCCGGGAGCCGCAGCATTTTGATGTGATGAACGCCAGGGTGCTGCCGGAGTTCGTGGAGCGGTACCGTTTCCGGGAAGGCTTCCAGCACAAGCTCACCGTCTGGAGCGCCGGCTGCTCCACCGGCCAGGAGCCCTATACCCTGGCCATGGTCTTGCAGGAGTTTTGCGAGAAGAACCCGACCTTCGACTTCGAGATCCTGGCCACCGACATCTGCACCCAGGCGTTGGCCGCGGCCGAGGAGGCGATCTACAGCGACGATGTGGTGGCGCCGGTGCCCACCATCCTGCGACACAAGTACCTGATGAAGGGCAAGGGACACCATGCCGGTTTTCACCGGGTGGTGCCGGAGCTGCGGCGCAAGGTTTCCTTCAAGCGACTGAACTTCATGGATCGGGATTTTGGCATCAGCAAGAAGATGGACATCATTTTCTGTCGCAACGTCATCATCTACTTCGATCGACCCACCCAGCAGTTGCTTTTTGAGAAGTTCTACCGGCAGTTCGCGCCGGGCGGATATCTTTTCACCGGCCACTCCGAGTCGCTGGAAGCGATCGGCAACCGGATGGAGCGCATCGATTCGGCGGTGTACCGATGCCTCAAATAGATCCCCTCCAGACCGACCTGCCCCAGGTCCATCTCCACCCAGGGGAGCTGTTCGTAGCCCAGGAGCCGACCCTGATAACCACCATCCTTGGCTCCTGCGTGTCGGTCTGCCTCTACTGCCCGGTCAGCAAGGCAGGGGCCATGTGCCATGGGGTAATGCCAGCCCAGCAGGAGCATGATGCCGACAGCTTCCGTTTCGTGGATACCTCGGTGAGCTACATGGTGGAGGTCATGGCCAGGCAGCGCCATTTTTCCTGCGCCAAGCTTGAAGCAAAGCTCTTTGGCGGCGCCGACGTGCTTTCTTCGCTGATGAACGGGGAATTCAGCTCGCCCTCCATCGGATCCCAGAACATCCTGGCTGCCAAGGCGGCCCTCAAGAAGCACGGCGTGCCCATTGTCAACGAGCATGTCGGCGGTGACCGGGGGTGCAAGCTCTTCTTCTACACCCACACCGGCGAGGTCTATCTCAAATTCATCTCGCGTTCCAGCGGTGCGCCATGAATACCAAGATCAGAGTTCTCATTGTCGATGATTCCGCAGTGGTTCGTCAGGCCCTCACCGACACCCTCCAGTCCGACCCGGGCATCGACGTCATGGGCGCGGCCCGCGACCCTTTCGTGGCAGCGGACTATATCGCCAAGGAGGTTCCGGACGTCATTGTGCTCGATGTGGAGATGCCCCGCATGGACGGCATCACCTTCCTGCACAAGATCATGACCCAGCACCCCATCCCGGTGGTGATCTGTTCGACCCTCACCGAAAAGGGGGCGGAAACCACCATCAAGGCGCTGGAGTACGGGGCGGTGGACATCATTACCAAGCCCAAACTTGGCACCAAGCAGTTCATCGAGGAGTCGCGTATCCGCATCTGTGATGCGGTGAAGGCCGCCGCCAAGGTACGGGTCCGGCACCTGCACGCCCACACCCGACCGGTGGAGAAAAAGCTGACCGCCGACGTGATGTTGCCGCCTCCCTCCTCAGCCGCCATGGTGCAGACCACCGAGCGGGTGGTGGCCGTGGGCGCCTCTACTGGCGGCACCGAGGCGCTCCGGGTGTTTCTGGAGATGCTCCCAGGCGACTGTTCCGGCATTGTCATTGTGCAGCACATGCCCGAGGGGTTCACCCGCGCCTTTGCCGAACGGCTGAACGGCATCTGCCGCATCCGGGTCAAGGAGGCGGAGGACGGCGACACGGTGCTGCGCGGTCAGGCCCTCATCGCGCCGGGAAACCACCATACCATGCTCAAGCGCAGCGGCGCCCGCTATTTCGTGGAGGTGAAGGATGGGCCGTTGGTCTGCCGTCATAGGCCCTCGGTGGATGTACTGTTTCGTTCCACCGCCCGCTACGCTGGCAAGAATGCCATCGGCGTGATCATGACCGGCATGGGTGACGATGGCGCCCGCGGCATGCGGGAGATGAAGGATGCCGGAGCCTACACCATTGCCCAGGACGAGCAGAGCTGCGTGGTATACGGCATGCCCAAGGAGGCGGTTGTTTTGGGCGGCGTGGACAAGATCCTGTCACTGGAAAGAATTGCCGCCGAGGTGCTGCGTGTGCAAAATGTTTGATTCCGCGATCCGGAATCTGTAGAGTAAGAGAAAAGGGGTGCGAACTCCGCCCCCTCAGTGCGCGATGCGACGCTGCATTCGGATAAACGCGACAAAGGGAGCATTATGGACGTTCTGGTCGATTTCAGAAACAAGGACATGATCGAACAGATCATGGAGCTTGATCAGGTTCGGGAGTCCCGTGACCCCGCTGCCATTCCTGCCCTTTTCGACCTCTATGCCAATCCGTTGGGCGACCAGGCCGTTGACGAGATGGTGTACCACGCCCTGTTCGAGCTGCTGGCCGGCCAGCATGAAGCGATCCGGGACGGACTTTCCCACCCCTCCGCCGCGGTCCGGGTGATGTGCATCCGCCGCGCCACCGAAGAGAAGGCGGAGATGCTGAAGGAGCCGTTGGCCGAACTGCTCGGAGCCACCAAGAGTGCCTCTCTGCAGGGCGAGATTCTTCGAGCCCTTTCCCAGTATCATGATCCCGCCTTGGCGCAGGCATTTATCTCCTGTTTGAATAATGACGACTACACCGTGGTGGCCTGGGCTTTGCGCGGGCTTTCCGCCATCAACACCCCGGAAGTGCGCGAGGTTCTCGTAGGCCTGATCAACAACAGCGACGAGGTGAAGGGGACCGCCCCCGGTTGCGATCTGCGTACCGCCATGGCGGTGGAGAGTCTGGCCGGTTTCGGTGATGCGGCCGCGGTCGATTTTCTTATTGCCTTTATCCACCATGCCGATGCCTCCTTCCGTCGGGTGGTGCTGGGCGCCATCGCCTCCATGGGCGAGGTGGCCTTGCCTGCCTTGGAGCGGGTCCTTGAGAGCGGCGACCGGGATGAGAAGATCATGGCCGCCAACACCCTGGGGTTCACCCAACACAAGAAGGCGGCGGACATCCTGGTTGCCCACCTGGAGGAGGCCAAGGAGCCCAATCTCCGGTTTGCCGTTTACGAGGCGCTGGGCCGGATCAATTCCATCCGCAGTGTCATCGGCCTTGCCGACGGCCTGAACGAGCAGGATGAGCTGGTGCTGATGGCGGTGATCACCGCCCTTGACCATTTGACCAACCCTGGCGTGGTGAAGGTGGTCAAGGAGGCTCTCGCCAAGGCTGATGGCCAGAGCGAACAGTTGGCCAAGACCATTGCCGCCGCCCGGGCCGAGGCCCTCTTCGCCGCGCTGTACAAGGACGGCAGCCATAATCCCATGCTGCTCAAGGTCATCCATTCTTCCGGCGACGCCGAGCTGGTGGCGGTGTTCCGGGCGGTGCTCGAGCAAATTGGCACCGATGACGCCCGCGCCGACGCAGCCAAACTCAGCGCCGCCCCGGTTGCCGAGGCTTCTGGGAAAAGGCTGCTGGCCGCGGACGACTCCAAGGCGATGCTCTTCTTCTACAAAGGGGTCGCCGCCGACCTGGGCATGGAGCTGGTCACGGTTACCGACGGCAAGGAGGCATTCGACTACCTCCAGCAGGACAGCCGTTTCGACTTGATCATCACCGACATGAACATGCCCAACATGGACGGCATTGAACTGACCCGCGAGTTGCGCAAACGTTCTGATCTTGATGGCGTGCCGATCCTGATGGCCACCACCGAATCGGAGAAGGGCCAGTCCGACCGGGCGCGGGAGGCAGGGGTTACGGATTTCATCACCAAGCCCTTTTCCAAAGAAGACTTCAAGGCCAAGATCAGCGCCATGTTCGGGTGATTTTTTTGCTTCCCAGAGTGTTTCCAAGGCCTGCCCCGAGCAGGCCTTTTTTTTGTCCGGTTGGCTATAAAAAAAAATTCAAGTCCAGGCCCTGGCATGCCGACAAGATTGACAGGAGAGATCTCGTCTTAGGCGGGATGCGTTGAAGTTTGAGGGAAAAGTGATGCGAATCAACACGTTGCTTGCAGCGATGGTGTCCAGGGTTCCTGCCGAGGGCTATGCTGTCCCGGAGCGGAGCGGTACGTCCAGCGAGCGGCAGCGGAGTGCAACAGGCGACGCATTCACCCAAGGGGAGTGGTGGAAGAATCTTGCCAGCGGCCGGGTTGCCGGGAGTGCATCCTGCAGTTGCGGGAGTTGTTCCGCCTGCGCCGCCCGCGCCTACGGCCGGCAGGGTGCCGGCCAGGCCCCGTTGCCAGCCCCTGGGGCTGAAGCGAGCCGCAATGGGGCTGGTGGGAGCGGCGCGACCAATACCGCTGCGATGCCCGGCGCTGCCGGGAATGGCGCCCAAGGTGTTGGCTCTCAGGAGAATGGTCAGGGCGGCGGTTCGGGTGCAACCCAGGACAGCCGGGCTGCCAGGCCGGAGCAGAACGCCGTCACCGGCCCCAAGGGCATGGACGGTGAGCCGTTAAGCCAGGCTGAGCTGTTGCGGGTCTCGGAATTGCGTCAGATCGACACTGAGGTGAAGGCGCACGAGATGGCCCATGTGGCGGCGGCGGGGGCCTATGTGCGGAGCGGCGCCAGCTTCCAGTATGCCACTGGCCCGGATGGCCGCCAGTATGCGGTCGGTGGCGAGGTGGGCATCGATACCTCCGAAGAGCGCACTCCGCAGGCCACCATCAGCAAGATGCAGACCGTGCGCGCCGCCGCCCTTGCGCCGGCCAACCCCTCTCCACAGGACCGGAACGTGGCGGCCCGCGCCTCCATGGTGATGACCCAGGCCGGCCAGGAGATGCGCATGATGGAACTGGATCAGGCCAGCAGGCGGGTCAACGGTTCCGAGGCGCAGCCGTCGGCCGGCAAGGTTGGCGGAGCGGCAGCCGCTGGCGCTGATGCTGGCCAGCCCGGCGGTCAGGCAGCCGAGGAGACCGGTCGGAACGAGGCCGCGCCGGCAAACGCCGATCAGCGGGCAATGTCATCCCTGATCCAGGGCTTGAACCGTCCGCAACCCACCATGAATTTCAGCGTTTGATTCCCTGTTACAGCGCGCCGCACATGGCCTGGTAGTTGTCGCATTCCTGCTGGCAACTGAAGGGGCATGGCTCGCTGTTGAACCACTTCCGCTTGGGGCACCAGTACCGGTTCTTGTAGGGCTCGTTACAGCCGTTTGCCGTGAGCATCTGCCGCTCCCTGCCACCGAACCGCACCACTTCGTCGAGAATCGCAAACCGGATCACCGTCATGTCGATTCCTCCCGCCGTCGGGCCGGCCTTCCTGCCGGCCGCCTTTACCCTTTTTATCGGCACACTCAGAAGGGTGATAAGGGAAAACACACGAAACCACGAGAAAGCGGCGGCCAAGATTCGGTTACCGGCTAAAGGACTTGTTGACTTCCTGCCTGGGCCGGTGGTAAAAGTTTCCCTTGCCCTTGTGATCGGCGGAACCTGTCCGCGGAGGAGGGCGGGTGTTGCGCCGTTTTGGAGAATGCGGGCGGCGCAGGGTTATTGCTTCCTTGATTCAACCCAGGATTATTGTTGGGGAGTTATAGATGCGTACCAATATTTTGCACAGCGGCGCTGGTGAGTTGACCTACGAGATCCGCAACATCGTCAATGTGGGCGAGAAGCTCCAGAAACTCGGCACCAAGGTATACTGGGAGAACATCGGCGATCCCATCGCCAAGGGCGAGGAGATCCCTCTGTGGATGAAGAAGGTGGTCTCCGATCTGGTCATGGAGGACGCCACCTACGGCTACTGCCCCACTCGAGGCATGCTGGCCACCCGTGAGTTTCTGGCCGCCGAGACCAACAAGCGCGGCGGCGTGCAGATCGGTCCGGACGACATCATCTTCTTCAACGGCCTGGGCGACGCGATCAGCAAGGTCTTTGGTTTTCTGCGCCACACCGCCCGCGTGGTGGTGCCTTCGCCCAGCTACACCACCCATTCCTCCGCCGAGGCCGCCCACGCCGGCGATCGGCCGGTCACCTACCGGCTCGACCCGCACAACAACTGGTACCCGGACCTCGACGACCTGGAGAAGCGCATCAAGTACAATCCGGCGGTGGCGGGCATCCTGATCATCAACCCGGACAACCCCACCGGCGCGGTCTACCCCGAGGCGATCCTGCGCGGCATGGTGGCCTTGGCGAAAAAATACGACCTCTTCATCATCTGCGACGAGGTGTACCAGGCGATCATCTACAACGGTCAGACCACCCTGCCGCTCTCCGACGTGATCGGCGACGTGCCTGCCATCGCCATGCGTGGCATCTCCAAAGAGATGCCGTGGCCCGGCTCGCGCTGTGGCTGGATCGAGGTGTACAATGGCCACAACGACCCGATGTTCGAGAAGTATGTCAACTCGATCCTCAATGCCAAGATGGTGGAGGTCTGCTCCACCACCCTGCCGCAGACCGCCATCCCGCATCTGCTCAGCCATCCGCAGTACATGCCGTATTTGAAGGAGCGGATCGCCCGCTACGAGCGGCTTTCCAACATCGCCTACGACGCGCTTAAGGAGATCGACGGCGTACTGGTCAACCGCACCAACGGCGCCTTCTACATGAGCGTGGTCTTCAAGGATGGGGTGCTCAACCATCGGCAGAGCCTGAAGATCGAGAACCCGGATGTGCGGACGCAGGTGGAAACCCTGGTGGGAGGGGCCAATGTGGCCCTGGACAAGCGCTTTGTCTACTATCTTCTCGGCGCCACCGGCGTGTGCGTGGTGCCGCTTTCCTCCTTCGCCACCGAGCTGCAGGGCTTCCGGATCACCCTGCTGGAGCGGGACGAGGAGCGGTTTGTCACCATCTTCAAGATCATCGCCGACGGCATTCGTCAGTACTTGAACTCGTAGGCCGGCCCACTGCGGTTCTCCTCCTCCTCCGGCTCCGGGGGAGGAGTGGCCTTGCCCTTGCCGCCTGGTTTTGCCGCCGTTGCCTTGCCCGCCTTGGCGCTGGGCTTTGCCGGGGCGTTTCCCTTCTGCTTTTTCCCCTTGCCGGTTTTTTTCACCGCCTTTGCGGGCGGCCCCGCCGTCGGCTCGGCCTTTCCCGAAAGCCTGCGACCCACCATGTCCACCAGACGAGGCTCCAGCCGGACCGCATGGCTCATCGTCCGCAAGCGGGCAGGGTCGGTTTCTCCGTTGATGTTGATGATAACCAGCCGGCTCGCTCCCAGGCGATAGCGATCGGCCAGGTCCAGCACCGCCCCCACCACCACCAGCCTGCCATTGTCGATCCGCTTCCTGTAGCGGCTTGCCGCCGCGGCCACCTGGATGTCCACGTTCTGCTCGGCGCTGGCCAGGAAAGGACCCGCTGCCGTGGGTTGGACTGGCTGGAGCGCTCTGTCTTTTACGGCCGGTTGCGCGGCATACTTCTCCGGCAGGTCTGCCCATGCCGCCGCATTGGCCTCCGGGCCGCTGGAGCGCCGTGGCCTTGCGCCATTGGTGGCGGCGGTGATCAGAAGCACCGGGGTGTGCAGTTCGTTGACGCCATAGTCGATGGAAGAGGCGGCTGGCGCGAAGAGTCCCCCTGGACTGCGCACCTGATAGACCTTCTCGGCAAAGTCGGGGTAGAGCTGATCCGGCTGTTGCCTGGCATCGCTGTCCGCCAGCCAGGTGATGTGCGGGGCCGGGAAGACCGGTTGCGGCATGCCTTCGCGGATGGAGGTCACGACCTGGTCGTTGTGGCGGGTCATTTCCTCCAGCACCTCGAAGGGGGGCTGTCCCACCCGCAGTTTGCGCACTGGCAGCATCTCGGCATGGACGGCAGGAGCAAGGATAACGATGGAAAGAAGCAGGGAGATGAGCTGGGTGCGAATGCGCATCGGTTCTGGCTCCGGCTGATGGATGTGGGGGTCTCGCCCCATTGTATCGGATGAGCGTCGGCGAACTGAAGTGTTTTGTGGCTTCATTCTCCCTCCGTGACCGGCGAACATTTTCCTTTTTCGTCCAGGGAATGGAGTTCCTCGCCTTGACAAGGAAAAAACGCATACTTATTGTTGGTTCCAACCTGGGAAGCAGGGGATGAAAAAAACAAATCATTGCAAGCGGATAAGGGGTTATTCCCGCCCTTGCCGTGGTTGGGGCGACAGAGGAGAGCATGGTGTCGGAAAACGAACACAAGGACGAGGCAGCGCCGATGGCGGAGGCCGAGGCGCCGCCCGCGGCGGAAACCGGAGAGGCGGCGCCTGATCTGGCCGCGCAATTGGAGCAGGCCCAGGCGAGAAACCGGGAGTTGGAGGAGCGGGTGCTCCGCATGGCGGCCGATCTGGATAACTTCAAGAAGCGGATGCAGCGGGAGCGGGAGACGGCGCTCAAGTACGCCGAGGAGTCCATCCTGCGCGAGCTGCTTCCCTCGGTGGACAACCTGGAGCGGGCCATCGCCCAGGGCAAAACCACTCCCGATGTCGCGCCGCTGCTGGCCGGCGTGGAGATGACCTGTCAGATGCTTTCCTCTACCCTGGAGAAGTTCGGGCTCAAGCCGTTGGACGGGGTGGGGCAGCCCTTCGATCCCAACTTCCACGAGGCGCTGGCCATGGAGCACAGCGATACGGTGGAGGCCAACCACATCCTCCAGGAGTACCAGAAGGGCTACATGTTCAAGGATCGCCTGATCCGGGCCGCCAAGGTGGTGGTCTCGCAGGGCAAGGCGGCGGAAGCATAACAAGGGACTTCAACCCTTTTCATTCCAAAGGAGAATAACGATATGGGCAAGATCATCGGTATCGACCTGGGCACCACCAACTCCTGCGTCGCGGTGATGGAGGGCGGCGAGCCCAAGGTCATCGCCAACGTCGAAGGCAACCGCACCACCCCCTCGGTGGTGGCCTTTTCCAACACCGGCGAGCGGCTGGTCGGCCAGGTGGCCAAGCGCCAGGCGGTTACCAATCCCACCAAGACCCTGTACGCCATCAAGCGCCTCATCGGTCGCAAGTTCAGCGATGCCGAGGTGAAGAAGAGCATCGAAATCAGCCCCTTCCATATCGTCGAAGGCAAGGAGGGCGACGCCGCCGTGGAGGTGGACGGCAAGAAGATGGCGCCGGCCGAGGTTTCGGCCATGGTGCTCACCAAGATGAAGCAGACCGCCGAGGAGTACCTGGGCGAGGAGGTCACCGAGGCGGTGATCACCGTGCCCGCCTACTTCAACGATTCCCAGCGCCAGGCCACCAAGGACGCCGGCCGCATCGCCGGTCTCAACGTGCAGCGTATCATCAACGAGCCCACCGCCGCGGCCCTGGCCTACGGCTTGGACAAGAAGGGCGAGGAGAAGATCGCAGTCTTCGACTTGGGCGGCGGTACCTTCGACATCTCGGTGCTGGAGATCGGCGACGGCGTTTTCGAGGTCAAGTCCACCAACGGCGACACCTTCCTGGGCGGCGAGGACTTCGACATGCGCATCGTCAACTGGATGGCTGACGAGTTCAAGCGCGACCAGGGTATCGATCTCCGCAACGACAAGATGGCCCTGCAGCGGCTCAAGGAAGAGGCGGAGAAGGCCAAGATGGAGCTCTCCACCACCATGGAGACCAACATCAACCTGCCCTTCATCACCGCCGACGCCTCCGGCCCCAAGCACCTGCAGATGAGCCTCTCCCGGGCCAAGCTGGAGGCGCTGGTGGAGGATCTCATCGAGCGGACGGTGAAGCCCTGCCAGACTGCCCTCAAGGACGCCGGCATCTCCGCGGCGGACATCGATGAGGTTATCCTGGTGGGCGGCATGACCCGTATGCCCAAGGTGCAGGAGAAGGTCAAGGAGATCTTTGGCAAGGACCCGCACAAGGGCGTCAACCCCGACGAGGTGGTCGCCATCGGCGCCTCGGTGCAGGGCGGTGTCTTGAAGGGCGACGTCAAGGACGTGCTGCTCCTCGATGTCACCCCGCTTTCCCTGGGCATCGAGACCCTGGGCGGGGTGATGACCAAGCTCATTGAGAAGAACACCACCATCCCCACCAAGAAGAGCCAGGTGTTCTCCACGGCGGCCGACAACCAGCCGGCGGTCTCCATCCACGTCCTTCAGGGCGAGCGTGAGATGGCGGGATACAACAAGTCCATCGGCCGTTTTGATCTGGCCGACATCCCGCCGGCGCCGCGTGGGGTGCCGCAGATCGAGGTGACTTTCGATCTGGACGCCAACGGTATCCTGCACGTCTCGGCCAAGGATCTCGGCACCGGCAAGGAGCAGTCCATCCGGATCACCGCCTCGAGCGGCCTTTCCGAGGACGAGATCAAGCGGATGCAGAAGGACGCCGAGGCCCATGCCGACGAGGACCGCAAGCGCAAGGAGGCGGCGGAGACCAAGAACCAGGCCGACTCCATGATTTACGCCACCGAAAAAAGCCTCAAGGAACTGGGCGACAAGGTGGACGCCGAGCTCAAGAGCAAGGTGCAGGCCGAGATCGACAACCTCAAGAAGGTGATGGAAACCAACGACACCGAGGAGATCAAGAAAGGCATCGAGTCCCTGACCCAGGCCTCCCACAAGCTCGCCGAGATGATGTACGCCCAGGCCACCAAGGACAAGGACGCCGGTGCTGCCGGTGGCCAGGCTTCTGGCGGGAAGAAGGACGATGACGACGTGGTGGATGCCGACTTCGAGGAAGTGAAGTAAGCCGCGTGTGAATTGTTGGAAAAAGGCCGGGCAAGGTTCAGCCCGGCCTTTTTTGTATCCAGAGCAAGGAGTTTCATCCGGTCGGGACTGCCAACGACAACCGAGGGGGAGTCATGTGAAAACCAAGGGGCAGATGGAGGCGGAGATCAGCGAGGCCATCATCCAGTTCGAAAAGGAGTACATGGGCAGAGGCCCGTTGGAGACCAAGACTTATATCATCGAAGATATGGTGCTGGTGCGTTTGAAGAACGTGCTGACCCGCGCCGAGCATCAATTGGCCAACCCGGGCGATAATGCGGAGGGGAGAGGGCTGATCAAGAAGGTGCGCACCACCCTGCTGGAAAAGGGGCGTCCCCTGCTCGAGGCGGTGGTGGAGTCGATCACCGCCAGGAAGGTTGTGAGCCTGCACACCGACATCAGCACGATCACCGGCGAGCGCATCATCCTTTTGACCCTGGAGGGGAGGGTGGAGTTTAATTGAAAGCTAAAACTTTCCTCTTGACAAGAAACGCTCTTGCTTTATAAATACAGATAACTTTGGCAGAGTGTCGAGGGGCCGCAAGCCTGTCGATAATGCGCCGCCTGGTTGCTTCCAGCGCGGTTTGTCTATGCCAGAGCCCATAACTCGCTGAGAGCCGGGCCGGGGTCCTTGCGGAACACGGTCTGGAGAAAAGTCGAAGAGTGCTGCGCTGCAGCTCTTCGACTTTTTTTTTGCCCTTTTCTCTGCGTGACAAGGGCGAGAGCACCCGGCAAGGCCATGACGGCTTGCCGGAGATGTCGGCAAGAGCGCCCCGATCCTCCAGGCAAGACTGCGCCCGGAGTTTTCGGGCAAAAGATTCCGCGGGCCGGTCCGGGAGATCCTCCCTCGATTGAGTCCCATCCGCTGTTCACTTCCCGTCCCTCCCGGGCCGGCCGCGGAATTTCTTAGCAATGGTGCGAACGAGGCACGCAAATCAAAAAGGAGATGGCAATGCGCAAGGAACCTCTGGTTGGGATCCTCATGGGAAGCGAGTCCGATCTGCCGGTCATGAAAAAGGCCGCCGCAGTCTTCGCGGAGATGGGCGTGCCGTATGAAATGGATATCAGCTCCGCCCACCGTTTGCCGGACAAAACCGCCGAGTACGCACGAACCGCCCGCGAACGGGGGCTGGAGGTGCTCATTGCCGGCGCCGGCATGGCCGCCCACCTGGCCGGGGTGGTGGCTGCTCACACCACCCTGCCGGTGATCGGGGTGCCGATCGCCTCCGGGCCCCTGAATGGCGCCGACGCCCTCCATTCCACGGTGCAGATGCCACCGGGGATTCCGGTGGCCACGGTGGCCATCGACGGCGCTAAGAATGCCGCTTATCTTGCCTGTTCCATCATGTCCATCAAGTATCCGGAGTTGGCCGAGTCGCTTGCCCGTTTTCGGGAAGAGACCCGCCAGAGCCTGATGAAGAAATCGGAAAAGCTGCGGCAGGGGAAGCTTGATTAGGCACTCGCCAGACCGGGAAGGAGAGAGGAGGACTCGGGCATGCACACTCTGATGCCATCCTTTGCGCGGATCATGCCGTTTCTTTCCTGGCTGCACGGCTATGGACCCGCCCACTTCCGGGCCGATTTCTTTGCCGGCCTCACCGTGGCCCTGGTTCTGATTCCCCAGTCCATGGCCTATGCCCAGCTTGCCGGGCTGCCGGCGCACTCTGGGCTCTACGCCACCTCCCTGGAGCCGCTCGCCACGGCGGGGAGCGATGCCTATATTGCCTATGCCGTGCTCCTTGCCCTGGTGGTCGGCATTGCGCAGTTTCTGCTGGGGGCATTGCGGCTCGGCCTGCTGGTCAATTTTCTCTCCCATCCGGTGGTGATCGGCTTCACCAATGCGGCCGCCATCATCATTGCGCTCTCTCAGGTGCCCAAACTTTTTGGGATCATGGTGGAGGGTGGAGGCCACCCCTTTGTTTCGCTCTTCGCTGGGCTGCGGACCTTGCCGTCCCAGGCCCATTGGCCCACCCTGGCCATGGCTGTGCTGGCCCTCGGCATCATGGTCGGCCTGAGGCGGTTCAATGCCAGGATTCCGAATATCCTGGTGGCGGTGATCCTGACGACCGTGTTCTCCTGGGCGATTGGTTACGAACGTCAGCAGCGGGTTGGTCTCGATCAAATAGCGGCATCCGGGGTACGGGATCAGATAGGCCAACTCAACCGCGCGGTTGCTGAAATCGAACGGCTCACCGCGCAACGGGTGCGGCTCACCGCCGAAATCGGGCGGGTGGAGCAGGGTCCGCAACCCGATCGCGTCATGCTCCTGGGGGTGCGCTACCGCCAGGATCTGCTGGGGGTTGAGCTCGATCAAGCCAAGCGGCAGGCGCAACAACTGCGCGCTTCCCTCCGCACCATTCGTTTCGTGGAGAAGGAGGGCGCGGAAGGGCGGAGCTTCTCCCCGTGGGAGACGGGAGCGACAGCAGCTTCTGCTCAGGGATCGATATGGCGGCTCAAGGTCGGCAACGGTCCCTTGCGGCCGGATGCCTTGCCGCTGGCGGGCGGTGGGGCGGTGATTGGCGCCATCCCTGGCGGGCTCCCGGATTTACGGATCCCTCGCCTCGATCTCAACGTCCTTTCCCAACTGTTTCCCTATGCGATAATCATCTCCTTGCTGGGCTTCATGGAGTCCATCTCCATCGCCAGGGCCATGGCGGCCAGGACCGGCCAGAAACTTGATGCGAACCAGGAACTGATTGGCCAAGGACTGGCTAACATCATGGGGTCTTTCAGCGGAGGCTACGCGGTTTCCGGCTCTTTTTCCCGTTCCGCCGTCAATCTGCAGGCCGGCGGGGTCACGGGCCTTGCCAATGTCTTCAGCGCCCTCTTCGTGCTGGTGACCCTGTTGCTCTTTACCCCGCTTCTCTATCATCTGCCGCAGGCGGTGCTGGCCGTCATCATCATTATGGCGGTGGCCGGGCTGATCCAAGTCAAGGGGATTGTCCATGCCTGGAAGGCCCAAAAAAGCGATGGCGTCATCGCGGTAACCACCTTTGTCTCTACCTTGGCCTTTGCCCCCCATCTGGACAAGGGTATCGGTCTGGGGGTGGCGCTGTCACTGGCGGTGTTTCTCCATAATAAGATGCGACCCAAGGTGGCCACCCTGGCCATGAGCCAGGAGGGGACGCTGCAGTGCGCCGACGAGCACCGGCTGCGCCTTTGCGCTCACATCGCGGCGGTGCGCTTCGACGGCACCCTCTTTTTTGCCAATGCCAGCTTTCTGGATGAGCAGGTCTTCCGTATCCGCTCGGCCAACCCGGAGTTGCGCTTCATCCTGCTGGTGGCCGACGGCATCAACGACATGGATGCTTCCGGCGAGGAGGCCCTTGCCCTGCTGGTGGAGCGGGTTCGCAGCGCCGGACTTGGCTTTGCCCTCTGCCGGGTCAAGGAGAACGTCATGGCGGTGTTGCGGCGCACCGGCCTGCTTGAGCGGATAGGTGCCGAGAATATCTACCCCAGCGAGGAGGCGGCGCTGGCGGAGATAATCGAAAAAACCCACCAACCAGAGGATGGCCGGCAAGGTGGCTGTATCGAATGCCCGCTCGTCCACCATCGGCCCCGGCCTTTCTCGGAGAGGCATGAGACACCCAAAGGGTTTCTGGTGGGCATGGACAAGGCCAGGAAGGTCGCCCGCGAGGTTGTCGGTTCCATGGCGGCCAGTGTCTGAACAGGGAAGCGTGGCCTTCCTGTCGGGGAGGGGGCATGGCCACGCGCGAGGAGATCGACCGTCATGAGGGCACGGATCGCCATAAACGGTTTTGGCCGCATCGGTCGTCAACTGGCGCGTCGGCTCTTCTGTTCCGGCGAGCCTTCGGCTCTGGATCTGGTTGCGATAAATACCCTTTCCCCCATCGAGGAGAGCGCCCACCTGTTGAAGCATGACAGCCTGTGGGGGCCCTTGCCGGTTCCGGTCGAGGTTGCCGGGGGCCGTCTGGTGATCGACAAGTCGCCGGTACGATATTTTTCCGAGCAGTCTCCTGCCCGGTTGCCCTGGCGCAAGCTGGGGGTCGACCTGGTGCTTGACTGCTGCGGCAACTCCCTCGGCAGCCGGGAGCATCTGCGTGCGGGCGCCAAACGAGTGATCGTGGCCGGGACAGCGGCGGATGCCGACGTGACCCTGTGCATGGGCGTAAACCACCATCTTTTCGAGCCGGCCCTCCATCGCTTGGTCTGCGGGGCAAGCTGCACCGCCAACATGGCAGCCCCGGCCATCCTGGTGCTTGAGCGCGCCTTCGGGATCCGGCAGATGATGGCGACCTTTATCCATTCGTATACCAGCGAACAGTCGCTGCTGGATGCTCCGCATCCCGATCCGCGCCGTTCCCGGGCGATCGCCGGCAATATCATTCCCAGCGCCACCAGCGCGGTCCAGCATTTGGAGGCGCTTTTTCCCTCACTTGCCGGGAGGATGGCGGGCCTTGCCCTGCGGGTGCCCACGCCGGTCGTACACCTGGCGGATCTGGTGGTGAAGGTGGGGCGGCCAGGCGACCGCGCCGCCCTGTTGCAGGCTTTCGAAGAGGCGGCCCAAGGGCCGCTGGCGCCTGTTCTGCAAGTGAACCATGATCCGCTGGTCAGCTGCGATTTTCGGGGCAAAAGCCATTCGTGCATCATCGATGCGGCATTCAGCCACATGCACGGGGAGATGGTAAAACTCCTCATCTGGCATGACAATGAACATGCCTATGCCTGCCGGATACTGGAATTGGCTGCCTGGGTTTGCCAATGTGCTGCCCGGGTTGATTAGGCGATCCAGATAGCGTACACTGCTCAAAAGGGGGCGTTACGTCGCCTTGAGCCGGTCCTTTTCCCAAAATAACCAGTACGGAAGGAGAATGCGTATGGCGCGGATAACCCTGCATGGAGAGGCATTGGAAACCGTGGGCGAACTGCCGAAGATCGGAGCGGCGGCGCCCCCCTTCAGTCTGACCAAGACCGATCTTGCCGAGGTCTCCAACCATGACTTTGCCGGCAAGGCGGTGGTGCTCAACATCTTTCCCAGCATCGACACCCCGGTCTGCGCCGCCTCGGTGCGGCGTTTCAATCAGGAGGCGGCCAACCGGGAGGGCGTGGCGGTGCTCTGCGTTTCCGCCGATCTGCCTTTTGCGCACGGGCGCTTCTGCGAGGTGGAAGGTCTCAATAATGTGATTGCCGTATCGGTGTTCCGCTCCCCCGCCTTCGGGTTGGGCTATGGCGTGACCATCGCCAGCGGGGTTCTGCGGGGGTTGCTCTCCCGGGCCATCGTCATCATCGATAAAGGCGGCAAGGTTGCCTACGCCGAGCAGGTGCCGGAGATCGCCCAGGAGCCGGATTATGCCGCGGCCTTGGCGGCCCTGGCCAAGATCTGCTGAGGTTGTTCTTAGCGCCATGCGGCAGGCCGGGCTGCATCCGTCTCCGGCCTGCCGCATCCTGTCTTCCCTTCAGCTTCCCTGTTCCCTGGGGTACACGGCAAGCGCTTGGGATAACTCCTGGCGTACCGCCTCGGCCAGCTCCCTGGGGGCAAGCACCTTCACCCCGGCGCCCCAGGAGAGTATCCAGCGCCGGATTTCCACCAGATCGGTGGCTGGCAGGGTCAGGGTGGCGCTCCCATCCCGGTGGCGTTGCACCCGTTGTTCCCGATGCCAGATGCGTTCCAGCATGAAAGGCGCCTGGCGCGCCTCAAAGCGCAGCCGTACCTGGTACTGGCGCTCCCCCCTGAATATCCCGAAGCTGTCCCGCATGCTTGTCTGATAATCAAATTGCTCCGGCATAACGAAGCTCTGCCCGGTCTCCTCGGCCCTGCCGATGCGGGAAACCGCAAAGGTGCGCACCTCGGCGCGGAGATGGCAGAAGCCGATCAGGTACCATTCGCCCTGGTGGCGGGTCAGATGGTACGGCTCCACCTGGCGGCTTGCCGGGTTCGCTGCTCCGGGACGCTGGTAGTCGAGGCGCAGCACCTGGTTGTGTTGCAGTGCCCTGGCCACTGTCTCCCAGATCGCGGGCGCGATGACGGTATGTTGTTCCGGCAGCACCGAGATGCGGTTGCCTAGCCAGGCGGAATCCACGGAAACCTTGTCGGGCAGGGATTGCTCGATCTTCTTGAACACCGAGGAGAGCGCGTCGAAGAGCGGCGTGTCCCGATACTGCTCCAACCCCTTTTGCGCCACCAGCAGGCTGAACAGATCGCCCTCCCGGATGTGGAGGGCAGGCAGGGCGTAGTTTTCCTCCGCGTAATAGTACCCCTTGCGCTGCTGGTCGTATTCGATGGGTGCGTCGTGACTGACCCGCAGAAATTCGATGTCCCGCAGGATAGTCTTGGCGCTCACCTCGTACTCCCCGGACAGGCTGGTGCAGTTGGCCAGCCTGCCTGAGCGCATCCCCTCCCGGATCTGCTGGTCGATGAAGAGCAGCCGCGCCAGTTGTGATTTGTTGCCCGCCATATTTTCTCCCCATGCAAAAAAAGAACATCAGACATTATATGTCTTATGTCTAATGATACTGTGTAGTCAAGAGAAAAAGTACGGGCTTTCTCCGGCGCTGTGCCGGTTTGGGCTGGATCAGGACGCGGGATTTAAGGGAGACGTGGCGATGCGAAGCAAGATGGGCAGCAGGGCAGGAGCTGGATGGCTGGAATGGTTGCAGGGAAGCGGCAGGCAGGAGGTGGCCAGGCATGGCTGGCGCAGCACCGGGACAGAGAGGCCCCATCCCATGCTTTGGCGTTCCAGGGAGGACTATTTGAGCATTCCGACCTTTATCCGGCAGGGACGGTTGATCGGGTGACAGGTGTTTTCCCAGGTATTACTGGCAGGCTCATTGCACCTGCCCCAGGCTGGTAGGAAGTTGGGGGAGGAATGCGAAAAGAGGTAAAGCCGGCGGAAGCCCCTGTTGGAGGCTCCCGCCGGCGTAATGGCAGTTACTTCTTCGGCTGGGCCGGGGCGTTGACCTTCACATCCGCCTTGGCGCGGGCGTCGGCCAGGAAGGCGTCGATGGTCTTGTTCAGCTTGTCCTGGCCGAGGAAGCCCAGAATCCGCTCCTTGGCCTCGTCAAAGCCAACAGTGCGGGCAGCTTTCTTTTCCTCCGCCTTGATGATGTGGAAGCCGAACTGGGTCTCCACGATGTCGCTCAACTCGCCCTGCTTCAGGGCGAAGGCCGCATCCTCGAAGGGCTTGACCATCTGTCCTTTGGCGAAGAAGCCCAGGTCGCCGCCCCGCTCCTTGCTGGGGCAGTCGGAGTACTGCTTAGCCAGGGCGGCAAAGTCGCCGCCGTCCTTGAGCTGCTTCTTGATCTCCTTCATCTTCTCGCGCTTCTTGTCCTTCTCCGCCGCCGACTCACCCTCCTTGACGGTGAGCAGGATGTGGCGCGCCCGCACCAGATCAGGCTGCTTGAACTTCTCCTGGTTCTTGTCGTAGAACTCCTTGGCCTCCGGCTCGGTGGCCTGGGCCTTGGGCTTGAAGCGGGTTTCGATCAGCTTCTGGATCACCTGATTGCGGCCGATCTGCCGCTTCAGTTCCGCCTCGCTCAGGCCGGACTTGGCCAGAACCTCGGCAAAGGCTTTGTCGTCGGGAAAGCCCTTCTTGTAGCCGGCCAGCTCGGTATCCACCGCCGCGTTGTCCACGGTGATGCCCGCCTTCTTGCTCTCCTGATGGAGCAGTTCCATCTTGATCAGCTTGTCGAGCACGGCCTGGCGGATTTTTTCCAGCTCCGCCTCGGGAGGGGTTTGCCCCTGGGCCTTGGCGCGTTGGAGAATGCCGTCGATCTCGCTCTGTACCGTGGCGGCGGAGATGGCCTCGCCGTTGACCGTGGCCGCTGCCGTCGCCTTGGCGGGAGCTGCGGCCTTCTTGCCCTTTTCCGCCGCCATGAGCGGCGAGGCGAGGAGCAAGGTGGCCAGGATCGAAAAGAGGGGGATGAGATTCCTGCGGAGTTGTGCGGAGCGCATGTGGGATCCTTTTGGGTTTGGGGGATCGGATCAGACCACCAGGGAAAGCCAGGTGGCGATGAACAGGGTGAGGCTGATAAGGCCGTTCATGGTGAAGAAGGAGAGCTGGATGCGGCTGAGATCCTTCGGGTTCACAACGAGATGCTGATAGAAGAGCGCGGCGGCGGTGAGGGCCACGCCGGTGTAGTAGTAGGCGTTGAGGTTGGCGGCCATCCCGGTGGCCACGAAGAGCAGAAAGGCGACCACATGGAGGGCGACGGCCAGCCGGAAGGCTCGTTCCCGGCCGAAACGGGCCGGCAGGGAGAAGAGACCGGCGGCGCGATCAAAGTCGGCGTCCAGACAGGCGTAGACCGTGTCGAAGCCCGCCACCCAGCAGATCACCCCCAATGAGAGGACCCAGGGGAAGCCCGCCAGCTCGCCGCGCACCGCCACCCAGCCGCCAAGGGGGGAAAAGGCGAGGGCAACGCCCAGCACCACGTGGCAGAGCCAGGTGAAGCGTTTGGTGAGCGAGTAGAGGAAGGTCAGCCCCAGGGCCAGCGGCGACAGCCAGAGGGTGAGGGGGTTGAGGTTGGCGCAGGCGAAAAAGAAGAGCGCCGCCGAAACCACCACCATCCCCCAGGCCTCGATGAGGCGCACGCTGCCCGCCGGGATGGCCCGGTCGGCGGTGCGGGGATTGGCGGCGTCGAAGTTCCGGTCGGCGATGCGGTTGAAGCCCATGGCGGCGGTGCGGGCGCCGGTCATGGCCAGCACCACCCAGCCGAAGGTGGCTCCGTCCGGCACGCCCCGACGGGCCAGAAACGCCCCCATCAGGGCGAAGGGCAGGGCGAAGACGGTGTGCTCGAACTTGATCATCTCGAGCAGGATTTTGATCTTGGCGATCATCGCGTTGAACAGTTCCGTTCCTGGCGTGCCACGGATCGAGGTGTTATCCCAAAAGACGGTGAAACCACATTCTTACCCCAAACCGTCCGGGACGGAAAGCAAAAGGTTGCGGTCGCCCTCGGCCTGCCTGCCTCAGCCATCGGCCTTGTCACCCGGCGTGCCGTGCCAGCGCGGCATCCCCGCCATCTCAATACCCATGAGTCCCGCCACCCTGGCGGCAAAGAAGCGCGCCATTTCTGGGAGATCCGCTGGCTGCTGGTAGAAGGCGGGCATGGGCGGGCAGATGATCGCCCCGGCCTCGTGCGCTTTCAGCATGTTGGTGAGATGGGTGCGGTTGAGCGGGCTTTCCCGCGCGGCCAGCACCAGGGGGCGCCGTTCCTTGAGCATCACGTCGGCGGCCCGGTGGATGAGGTTGCCGCAGACGCCGGCAGCGATGGCGGCGAGGCTTCCCATGGTACAGGGCAGCACCGCCATGGCGGAAAAATCGCTGGAACCGCTGGACATGGGCGCGGCGAAATCGGTGATCGCGTGCCAGGTGACCGGCGCGAGGCGGGAAAGATCGTTCCGGCCCATGCCAAGCTCGATGCCGAGCACCTGCTCGCCGGCCTGGGAGATGATGCCGTGCAGCTCCACATCGTGCCGGCCGGCCATGAGCCGCAGGAACTCCACCGCGTACAGGGCGCCGGTGGCGCCGGTGATGGCGAGGATGATGCGTTTCTTCTTCATTTGACGCCCACGTAGACGGTGACGATCCCGAAGGTGAGCGGTTTGTGGCTCACGGTGCGGAAGCCGGAGCGGCGCATCATGTTCATCAACTCGTCCGGCTCGTAGAAGGCGGCGATGGAGCTGGCCAGGTATTCGTAGGCTTCTTGGTCGCCGGAGACGACTCCGGCAATCCTGGGCAGCACCCGGTTGAGATAGAAGCTGTAAAGCGGCTTGATCACAGGGTTTTTGGGGCGGGAGAACTCCAGGATCAGCAGCTTGCCGCCGGGCTTGAGCACCCGGTGCATCTCGTCGAGCCCCTGCTGGGTGCGGGCCAGGTTGCGCACGCCGAAGGCCACCGTCACCCCCCACACCGCGTTGTCCCGGACCGGGATGCGTTCGCCGTCCCCGCAGATCGGGCCGATCCGCGGTTTTCTGTTGTCATCGGGCAGGGCGGACTTGCCGGCCCGCAGCATGTCCTCGCAGAAGTCCACCGCCAGCACCTGGCGGCGACGCGCCTGGCGGGTCAGCTCCAGAGAAAGGGGCAGGGTGCCGGCGCAGAGATCGAGCACCGCGCCGTCCGGGAAGTGCCTGAGCTCGCGGGTGGTGATCCAGCGCCAGTAGCGGTCGATCTGGAAGCTGAGCACCGAGTTGAGGAGGTCGTACTTCCCGCTGATTGCGGAGAATTTGGCCTGCACAAACTTCTTTTTTTCGTCCGGGTTGTTCATGGGGTCCTGTGGGGCGCGCGGCTCACCGGGGAAGGGATTTGTCACAGATGCGAATGGGCAGGGCCGTGGTCGGCACCTCGCCACGCTGTATAAGATACTCGAAAAAACGCCGCAACGCCTCCTGCTTTTGCGCGGGCAGGTCGTATTCGATCCCGGCGAGATAACGGCGGCAGGCCTCGGGATCCATGGGGATGCGGGGGGCGACCCGGGCGCTGATTTCGGCGAGCCGCTCCCCGCCCTCTTGGATGCAGCGGCTCAGTTCCCGATGGATGGCGCACACCGCCGCCGGCTGGCTGCGGCAGAACTCCTCCCGTACCGCCCAGACCGCGAAGACAAAGGGCAGGCCAGTGTGCTCGCGCCACACCTCGCCAAGATCGAGCCGGTAAGGGTAATCGCCGGCGATATCCAGCCGGAGCGCCTCGTCGCCGATGGCGAGGCGGGCGTCCGGTTCGGGGAGGGTGTTCTGGCCGTCCAGCGTTCCGCAGCGATAGCGGGGCTGCACGCCGTTGAACTCCTCCAGGATGATCTTGATCAGGCTCACCGAGGTCTGGGATTGGGGGGTGAGCAACACCAGCCGGTCGTGCAGTTCGGCAACCGGCACCCGCGAGAAGAGCAGCACGCTGCCCACCGGACCGGAGGCGGAGATGGAAAGCCCGGCCAGGATGCGGTAGTGTTCCGGGTGCAGGGCATACTCGTGGGAGGAGACAAAACCCAGGTCGAGCTTGTCGGTGCTCAACATGCGGTTGAGCACCGCCGGCACCGCCTCGGTGACCCGCCATTCGGGACGATGCACCGTCTCCCGCCACACCTCGTAAAGCGGCGCGGTATTGATGAAGTTGACCATGCCGATACGGGCCATGGCCGGCTCTTCGGCGTGCCTGCTCATTCAAGCCACTCCAGGCGGATGTCGCTGCCCGCCGAGGTGAGGTAGTCGAGGGCAGCCGCCGGGTTGGTGGCCGGACACTCCACGGCCAGGAGCGCGGAAGAAACCCCGGGGGCGATGATTCCCATGCGTTCCTCCACCCCGAGGAGTTTCGCCGGGTTGGCGGTGGCCATGGCCAGCACCGCGGCAGGGGCGAGGCCGGGATGGTCCTGCCGCAGGGTGGCCATCTCCTGCCAGAGGCTCAGGGAGGGGTTGCTGGCCAGGCTGTCGGTGCCGAGCACCAGGGGGACGCCGGCGGCGAAAAGGGCCTCGGCCGGAGCGATGCCCACGCCAAGCTGGCGGTTGCTGCCGGGACAGAGGCAGAGGTTCGCCTGACGCTCGGCCAACAGGGCAATCTCCTCCTCGCTCAAATGTACACCATGGACGCAGAGGGTATGCTGGTCGAGCAGCCCCAGGGAATCCAGATAGGCGATGGGGACAAGGCCGGGTGGCTGGAAGCCGCCCAGCTCTAAGCCGCGTGCAAGCAGGAAGTCGCGGAACGGGCCGCTGCCGGCGTGGAGGAACTCCACCTCCTCGGCGGACTCGGCCACGTGGATGGGCAGAAGCTGGCTCATGCCGTTGGCCCGCGTCTTGATGGCTTGCAGCAACTCCGGGCCGCAGGAATATGGGGCGTGTGCTGTGCAGGCCAGCGCTTCGGGGAGATCAGCCAGCCGGGCGAGGGCCGCCTGTTCGCTGGCGCCGCAGAGACCAAGCAGCTCCAGAAAGAAGCGGGATTCAGTCTTGAAACCCTGGCCGATGGTGCTGCTCGCCTCCTGGTTGCCGATGTCCAGCACCAGCCGGCAGCCGCCGGCATAGAGGCGGGCCAGCGCCATGATCGCCGCATCGTGGATAAGTTCCTCGCCCGGATTCTCGGCGCGCAGGGCAAGCAGCGCTCTGATCCAGCCGGTGATGCCGCCTTCCGGTACAGGCGCCTGGCCAAGGCTGCCAAACACCGAGAGCTCCAGGTGGGCGTGGCAGTTGAGGAGCGACGGCAGGATGACGTGGCCGCCGTACTCCTCCAACTCGGCGTCGGCGCTCTTGAGGTCGGCATAGCGCCCCACCGCGGTCACCAGGCCGTCCTCGGTGATGACCCCACCGTCCTCGATCACCTGGCCAGGGCCGGTGATCACGAGGGGGGCGCGGTAGAGATAGCGGGGATAGTCGAACACCGGGCGCTCCTTTTCTTACTCCACCAGGGTGTAGTCCATGCGGCGCTGCTTGGGCGTAAAACCAGCGCCTTCCACGAGCTTTCTGATCTCCTGCTCGGAGAGGCGGAAGCCGACGCCCGCTGCCGCCACCACGTTCTCCTCGATCATGGTGCTGCCGAAGTCGTTGGCCCCGAAGAAGAGCGAGAGCTGGGCGATCTTCGGTCCCTGGGTCACCCAGGAGGCCTGGATGTTGTCGACGTTGTCCAGGAAGATCCTGGAGAGGGCCAGCATCCTGAGGTAACCAAAGGCGGTGGTCTTGGGGAGGTGGGCGAGCACCGTGTTGTCCGGCTGGAAGGGCCAGGGGATGAAGGCGGTGAAGCCGCCGGTGCGGTCCTGCAGGTCGCGCACCCGGGTGAGATGCTCGATCCGCTCCGCCATGGTTTCGAGGTGTCCGAACATCATGGTGGCGGTGGTGCGCATCCCTTGGTGGTGCGCCTCCTCCATCACCCCGATCCACTGGTCGGCCGTGCCCTTGCGCGGCGCGGTCTCCTGGCGCACCCGGTCGGAGAGGATTTCCGCTCCGCCGCCGGGGATGGAATCGAGGCCCGCGGCGCGGAGATGCGCCAGGACCTCCTGGATGGTGAGGTCCGAGATGTTGGCAAAGTGGATGATCTCCGGCGGCGAGAAGCCGTGGATATGCACGCCGTAGCCCTTGATGAAGCGGAGCATCTCCTCATAGAAGGAAAGGGGCTTGTCCGGGTGGAGGCCGCCCTGGAGCAGGATCTGGTTGCCGCCAAGCGCCTGGGTCTCCTCGATCTTCTTGCCCAGTTCCTCGAAGGAGAGCACCGAGCCGGCCGGGTCCTCGGGCGCCTTGAAAAAGGCGCAGAACTTGCACGCCGAGATGCAGATGTCGGTGTAGTTGATGTTGCGGTCGATCACATAGGTGACCACAGGCTCCGGGTGCTTGCGTTGCCGGATGGCGTTGGCCGCGAAACCCAGCTGGTAGAGATCGGCCTCTTCGGCCAGGATCAGCGCCTCGTCGGGGCTGATGCGGCCGCCGGAAAGCACGGTATCGAGGATGGATTGCAGGGACATGTCAGCACTCCCTGATCACGTTGTACAGGGTATCGCGTTCCACCGGCTTCCGGCCCGCCTCGCGGATCAGCCGGATCAGCTCGGTGTCGGCCATGGCGCCGCTGGTCTCGCCGCCGGCCATGTGGGTGATGCGCTCCTCCTTCACCGTGCCGTCCAGGTCGTCGGCGCCGAAGGAGAGGGCCACCTGGGCGAGCTTTGGGCCGATCATCACCCAGTACGCCTTGATGTGGGGGAAGTTGTCCAGGAAGCAGCGCGCCACGGCGATGTTCTTGAGGTCGTCCACCCCGGTGGTGCGGGAGAGGTCGTGCATCTCGGTATTCTTGGGGTGGAAGGCAAGCGGGATGAAGGTGAGGAAGCCGCGGGTCTCGTCCTGGGCGTCGCGGAGCATGGAGAGGTGCTCCACCCGCTCCTCGATGGTCTCGATGTGGCCGTACAGCATGGTGGCGTTGCTCTTAAGACCCAGGCGATGGGCGGTCTTGGCCACTTCCAGCCAGCCCTCGCCGGAAAGCTTTTTCTCGCAGGTGAGTTTGCGGATGCGCGGGCTGAATACCTCGGCCCCGCCGCCGGGAATGGAGCCCAGCCCCGCGTCCACCAGCTCTCTGAGGGTGTCGGCGACCGGTTTGCCGGCCAGCTCGGCCAGATGGGCGATCTCGACGCAGGTGAAGCCCTGGATGTGGATCTCCGGCCGCACCTCCTTGATGCCCCGGAGCATCTCCAGATAGTAGGAGTAGGGCAGGTCCGGGTGGATGCCGCCCACCACGTGCACCTCGGTGATCGGCTCGGCGAGCCGCTCACGGATCTTCTCCTTGACCTGCTCGATGCTCATCTCGTAGGCCTGGTCGGCGCCCTTCTCCTTGCCGAAGGCGCAGAACTTGCAAAGGTTGGTGCAGATGTTCGAGTAGTTGACGTGCTGGTTGTAGATGAAGTAGGCGCGGTCGTTATTTTGCCGCTCCCGCACCAAATTGGCCAGATAGCCCACGGCGAGGAGGTCTGGGCTTTTGTAGAGGCGCACCCCGTCCTCAAAGGAAAGGCGCTCGCCTGAGGTGATCTTGTCGAGGATGTCCCCGAGCCCCGCCGCGTGGATCATTGCTTTCATGGTCTATTCTCCTTGGGAGCGCGGACACAGGCCATGCCGCAGCACCCTGATGATGATGTCGATTTCCCGCGCCAAGCCGCCCGGGTCCATGGCGGCCAAGCCGAGGCCGCTGTCCAGCAGCGGCTGGGCGTAGGTCTGCAGAAAACGCTCCACGGCGGCATCGATGAGGAAGACCGCCGTGGCGATGGGAACCTCCGGATGGAGCAGTCCGGCAACCCGTGCCGCCTCGCAGAGGGGGCTGAAGTAGTCCCTCGAAAACAGGTGGACCCGGGCCAGCAGCTCCTCCCGCCTGGGTGTCCCCGACTCGGTGAGCACCCGGAGATAGAGGCGGAAGTAATCGGGATGGCGGTCGATGAATTCGATTCCCGCCAGGAGCACCGCGCGGATGGCCTGGAAGAGGTTTGGGTCGGCGGCGGAGACCGCCTGCCTGACCTGCTGCTTCACCGTGTCGCTGAAGTGATCGAAAACATGGAGAAAGAGCGCCTCCTTGTTGTCGAAGTACTGGTAGAGGGATCCCTTGGCTATCCCCAGGGTCCTGACGATGTTGTTGACGCTGGCCCGTTGAAAGCCCTGTTCGGCGAACTCGGCCACCGCCGCGCGCAGCAGGGATTCCTGTCTGTCTCGGGGCAGGTTGACAAAGGTGGCTCTGGGCGGGGCAAGTGGTGCGTCCATCAAGCAAGGCTCCTTGGTTGTGACCGGGTGGTCACATTATGGGAAAAAGGACGGAAATGCAAGGGATTTTTTCGAGGATCACGGGAGTCGCCGACCTGTGTTTGCAGGGGCGGGGAACGGTTCCTGGAAGCCGTTTGATGAGAGAGCCAAAAAACCCAGCAGGGATGCGCAATCTCCTTGCCGTCCGCCCCAAGAATGCGATATGGTGGTTGGTGTTGAGTATTCCGGGCTCAAAGGGGCGAGGATCGTTGGCCAGGGCATGGCTGGCGGCCCGGGTCGAGAAGGGTTCCCAAGGCCTCGCCGCCTGAGCAGGGGGCCATCCAAGCCACCAGCGCCATCGCTATTTTGTCGATAGAACCGGAGAGGGGGGTCTCCATGCTGCGTCCATATCTGCGCAATCTGCTCTTCAATCGCTGGGCCGCCTTTGCCCATGACCTCCTGTGCATCCCCCTCTCCATCCTCCTGGCGTTCTGGTTCGTTCACAATCTTTCCCTGGATGCCGGTATCCTGCGCCAGAGCCTTCCTCTCATTGTTCTTGCCGTGCCGGTGCAGGGCTTGTTCTTCCGCGCCTGTGGCCTCTACCGCGGCATGTGGCGCTTCGCCTCCCTCCCGGACCTGGTGCGGATCCTCAGCGCCGTGTCGGTGGGTTCCATGGCGATGCTGCTGGCCTCTTTCCTCTCAGGGGTCCTGGCCGGAATCCCGGCCGCGGTGATGCTGCTCTACCCCTTGCTGCTCACCATCACGGTCTCCGGCTCCCGCTTTTTCTACCGGTGGCACAAGGACCGTCATGCCATGCCCACCCGTCAGGCCGAGGTGAAGCGGGTGCTGCTGGTGGGTGCCGGAAGGGGCGGAGAGCTCCTGGCCCGCGATCTGTTGCGGCGTCCTGAATACCAGCCGGTTCTGTTCGTGGATGACGACCCGGCCAAGCAGGGCAGGGAGATCCAGGGGATCCGCGTGCGGGGTACCTTGGCGGACATCGAGTCGCTGGTGGGCGAGCTGGATATCCGGCTGGTACTCCTGGCGATCCCCTCCGCCAACAGGGATCTGCTCAAGCGGATCGCCCTGCTTTGCGCCGGCTTGGGGGTTCAGTGCCAGACCCTGCCTGCCATCGGCTCCACTCGGGGCGATGTGGTGGGAGTCAGCGAGCTCAGGCCCATCACCCTGGAGGATCTCCTTGGCCGCGAGCCGGTACGCCTGGACAGTCAGGCCATCGCCAACTGCATAACCGGCAGGGTGGTGCTGGTCACCGGCGGCGGCGGTTCCATCGGCTCGGAGTTGTGCCGGCAGATCGCGGCATTACGGCCGGCCATGCTGGTGGTCTTTGATCACGGCGAGTACAATCTCTATGAGATCGATCTTGAACTGCGCCACCGGTTCCCGGATTTACCGCTGGCCACGGTGTTGGGGGATATCAAGGATGCGAAGCGGGTGGAGTGGCTGTTTGCCTCCTTTGCCCCCCAGGTGGTGTTCCACGCCGCGGCTTACAAGCATGTGCCCATGCTGGAGATCAATCCGGCCGAAGGGGTGCGCAACAACGTGACCGGCACCCGGGTCTTGGCCGATGCCGCCCACTGGCACGGGGTCGAACGGTTCGTGCTCATCTCCACCGACAAGGCGGTCAACCCCACCAGCGTCATGGGCACCACCAAGCGGATCGCTGAGCTGTACTGCCAGAATCTGGCCTTGCGCTCCAAGACCCGCTTCATCACCACCCGTTTCGGCAATGTCCTCGGTTCGGCGGGTTCGGTGGTTCCACTTTTCGAGCGGCAGATCAGGGAGGGCGGGCCGGTCACCGTCACCCACCGGGAGATCACCCGGTACTTCATGACCATCGCCGAGGCGGTGGGGCTGATCCTGCAGGCCGGAGCCATGGGCAAGGGCGGCGAGGTCTTTGTGCTGGACATGGGCGAGCCGGTGGCCATCCGCGAACTGGCCCGCCAGATGATCCGGCTGTCTGGATTCGAGCCGGATCGCGATATCAAGATCGTCTACACTGGGCTGCGGCCTGGAGAGAAGCTTTTCGAAGAGGTCTTCCACGAGCAGGAGAATCTGTGCGGCACCACCCATCCCAAGCTGCAGCTGGCTGCCGGCCGCCGCATCGACTGGGAGTGGCTGCTTGAGCAGCTCGATCTGCTGGAGCGGGCCGCCGCTGCCAGGGACATGGCCGCCATCCTGGCCCAGCTGAAGATCATCGTGCCCGAGTATGATGGCGACCCCGCCGGTGAGGCCACGGCCCCACGTCGTCGGCGCCAGCCGGTCGCTTCCCTGCGTTTGCTTGGGGCAAGCCGCGGCCAGCAGGGTGACGAAGGCGGGTTGCAAGACGCCCTGGGCTAGCCTGTGCCCGTCTGCGTGAGCGGGTGCCGGCTACGTATTTCTCCGCCGCCAGCCTTCCCCCCGCCCGAAGGCAAGGATTCCCCCAAACACCACACCTGCCACGAATCCGCCCACGTGGGCCCACCAGGCAACCCCGCCTTCCGCCACCCTTCCCACTGTCAGCTGCTGGACCGTTCCCTGCAGAAACTGCATGAGGAACCAGAAGCCGATGTAGAAGTATGCCGGGATCTCGACAAGATAAAAGAGGATGAGGATCGGGACCAGGGTGAGGATTCTGGCGCGGGGGTAGAGCAGCAGATAGGCGCCGATTACCCCGGAAATGGCCCCGCTGGCGCCGATCATCGGGACATTGGCGATGGGGTTGCTCGCGAACTGGGCCATGGCCGCGGCCAGCCCGCAAAAGAGATAGAAGAACAGATAGGCCGCGCGGCCCATGCGATCCTCGACGTTGTCGCCGAAGATCCAGAGCATCCAGAGGTTGGAGAGCAGGTGGAGCAGGTTGCCGTGCAGGAACATGGAGCTTGCCAGCGGCGTCAGGAGGGAGAGGGAGAGGGTGCCCTGGCTGAGTCCCTGGCTCAGGCGGGCGGGCACGAAGCCGTGGCTGGCCAGGAAGGAATCCACCGTTTCGCCCAGATGCAGCTGATACAGGAAGCAGAGGATGTTGACCAGGATCAGCCAGAGGGTGACGGCCGGGAAGCGTTGGGAGGGAACGTCATCCTTGAGGGGGAACATGGCGGCTGGCTATTCCGGTTCCATGGAAGGGTTGTCGGGATGGGGGAGCGGCAGCACGAAGTAGAAGTTGTTGCCCTCCTCGGTGGCCTCGTAGCCTACCACTCCGCCATGGATCTCCACCACCTGCTTGACAAAGGCAAGGCCGTGGCCGGTGCCGGGCATGGATTTACCGCGTTCCCCCCGCACTCCGTCGGCAAAGACCGTCTTCGCCTCGCCGGCGGAGAGATGGTCGCCGGTGGTGAAGACGTTGAACTTGATGCCGTCGTGGCCGGACCCAAAGAAATTCTCCATGATCTCACGGCCATACGCCATCGCCTTGCGGTGGGTTCCGCGCTGGGTGATGATGGGGCCGGTGTACTTGACCGCGTTGGAGAAGAGGTTGGCGTACACTTGGGAGAGTAGCCCCACGTCGACCCTGAGAAAGAGTTCCTCCTCCATGTTTGATGGCTTTTCCACCTCGATGCCCCGGGCCTTGAGGCGACTCAGGTAGTGATCGAGCTGGGGCGCGACGATCTCCCGGTCGATGGAGCATTTGCGGGGCCGGAGTACGAAGCGACCCTTGGCGAAGTGATCGCGGCGGAAAAGGCTTTCCAGAAAGAGGCTGTAGTTGGCGTGGTGCTCCAGCAGTTCGCGGTGGTTGGCGAGGAGATCCTGGTGCAGGCTGCTCACCTTGTTGATCACCAGCTCGCAGCTGGCGCTGGGCACGGCGTGGGTGGCCTTGAGGCCGGCGATCATCTGTTCCAGCTCGTCGATGTCCGTGATCCGCTTTTTGAGCTGGTTGAAGAGGTGTTTGAAATACATGTTGGGGGTGATGACGTTGTGCTCGATGTCCATCACCAGGGTATTGATGAATTTGAGGTGGCGGATGTTTTCGTGGGCGATAATCCGATTGTGTAGGTTGTAGCCGATCCGGTTGGTGTACTTGCGCAGGAAGAAACGGTCCGCCTCGGAGATGCGGGTCAGCGGGTAGACCTCCAGCACCCCCATCACCAAGGCTTCCACCGTCCGTTTCTGCCCTTCCGGCAGATCGGAGGGTTTGCGGTGGATGGGCACCAGCAGCGACGCCCCTGCCTCGCTGGTTTTGCAGGCGAGCTGCACGTAATCCGGGGCTGGCTCCGGTTGCGCCAGCAGGCCCCGTTCGCTGCAGCAGGTCAGCATCAGTCCCTGTCCGCCCTGATCCAGCAGGTAGAGGCGGCTTTCCAGGCCGAGGAACTCGGAGAGAGCCGCCACGCACATCCGGCAGAAATCGTCGTTGGAGTCGTACTCCTGGGCCAGATCAAAGAAGGTGCGCAGCAGGTCGTTCTGGGCGGGGCTAAAGTTGTAGCTTGCGTAGTTGTGCCGCTTTTCCTTGATCCTGGTCCGCAGCTGACCCAGGTCGTCTCCAGCATGCTGTTTGCGTCGGGAAGACATGGCCGGCCCGTCTTGGTCAGTCCGCAACCTCAAGCACGATCTCGTCGCAGCCGTCCTTTTCGGCCAGCCGGACATGAACGTGCTCGTTGGCCTTCACCTGGACATCCACCCCCACGTAGTCGGGCTGGATGGGCAGCTCGCGGCCGCCGCGGTCCACCAGCACGGCGAGCTGGATGCAGCGGGGGCGGCCGATATCCATGAGGGCGTCCATGGCGGCGCGGATGGTGCGGCCGGTGAAGACGACATCGTCCACCAGCACCACCACCTTGCCCTCCACCGGGAATTTGATGTTGGTCTTCTTCACCACCGGGTTCTGGGAGGCCAGGCTCCAGTCGTCGCGGTAGAGGGTGATGTCCAGGGTGCCGGTGGGCATCACCATCTTTTCTCGCGTCTGGATGAGCTTCTGGATGCGGTCGGCCAGGAAGACCCCGCCGGTGTGGATGCCGATGATGGCCAGGTCGCTCACCCCGTGGTTGTTCTCCACGATCTGCAGGGCGATGCGGTGCAGGGAGCGGTCGATATCGTCCGCCGACATGATCCGTTTTTCCATGGTTCTCCTCCGTGGCGGCTAGTTCCCGTCTTTTTCCCGTCCAGGGCTCTCCGCTCTGTTCGCCGATACGTCTTTCGCCCCGTCGTTCCGGAGGCACGGGGGCATCAGCTGGGCGCATCACCTCTTCCCGTGTCTGCCCCCCCCTGGTAGCTGGGCCTGGTTGCGTACTCTTCTGCGCAGTCCGGTGAGCGGTAGGCAGGCGGGCAGGGCACGACTGCGGGGGGAGATGCGCACCCTCCGCCGATTACCGCCAAAAATAATCGATTCCCTTTTCCGCCACCCGGTTGATGGCCTCCGGGTATGCCTCGCACTCGATATCGAACACCTTGTGGGCGATATCGTCCGGTGTGTCCTCATCGGCCAAGGCAACACACTTCTGTACTACAATCGGCCCTTCGTCGTACACCTCGTTGGCGAAGTGGACCGTGCAACCGCTCACCTTGACGCCACGCGCCTTCACCGCCCGGTGCACCTTCATGCCGTACATGCCTGGGCCGCAGAAGGAGGGGATCAGCGAGGGGTGGATGTTGAGCACCGCCCGTTTGAGGTGCTCCGGCGGCTGGTAGAGCTTGAGGTAGCCGGCGAGCAGCACCAGATCGATGTCGTACCTGCCCAGGATCTCGTTGGTGGCGGCACTGTCCTTGGCCACAAAGGCCGGATAGCCGTAGTCCCTGGCCTTGGTAAGCCCCAGGACCTCGGGAACGTTGGAGATCACGACCTCGATGCTGCCGGCCATGGTGCCGGCCTTGATCCGGTCGTGGAAGTTGTCCAGGGTCCGGCCCGAGCCGGAGAGCAGTACCGCCATCTTCATCGCGGCCACCTATTTGAAGTAGGGGTTGGCGTCAACGTCCACGGTCTTGAGCCAGTTGACGATGGCGGTGTCATAGGTGCTGGTCAGGGCGAAAACCTTCACCGCCAGGCGGAAACGGGTCTTGAGGGTGGTATTGCCGTGCGCCTTGATCTCGGCGAGCACCTGGGGGTAGTCGGCCGGATCGACGATGACGGTGACGTCCTGGAAGTTCTTGGCCGAGGAGCGCAGCATGGTGGGGCCGCCGATGTCGATGTTCTCGATGGCCTCGGCCAGCGAACAGTCGGGGTTGGCCACGGTCTTTTCAAAGGCGTAGAGGTTCACCGCCACCAGATCGATGGCCTCAAGCCCGTGCTGGGCCATCTGGCGCAGGTGGTCGGGGTTGGATTTCTGGGCGAGGATGCCGCCATGCACCTTGGGGTGCAGGGTTTTGACCCGGCCGTCCAGCATCTCCGGAAAGCCGGTGAACTCGGAGACGTCCTTGACCTTGATGTCGCTGTCCCGCATCTTTTTGGCGGTGCCGCCGGTGGAGAGGATCTCGATCCCCAGCGCCTCCAGTTCCTTGGCGAATCCTTCGATCCCGGACTTGTCGGTCAGACTGATCAGTGCGCGTTCCATCTTCTTCATCGGTTTCTCTCCTCGGTTGCTTGTATTGTCTCAAGAAAACGGTATCGGTTCAAGTGTGGTTTGCGCCCCAGGGCGCGGTGGTCGGCCGACAGTTCCCGACAGGCGGGAGGCGGTCGGCGGAGCAGTCCGAACTGTACCCGGAATCAGGCGTGGAATGCAAGGGGGCAAGTCACGGTTCGGAGGGCCGAAGTCGGGCGGAGGCGCTCGGATGCCAAACTGTTTGTCTTGGCGATCCCAGCCAGGGGATTGACTTCTTGTATTGCCCGTGCGACCATTGAATGGCGGCAATGTTTCGGCCGGGAGTCCTTGTTTGCGGAAACCATCAACGCATCGTCAGTGGAGCGCACCATGGACAGGAAACTCATCAAGCGGTTTGCCCAGGACCTCGTGGAAGAGGTTGAGAACGCGGAAGAGGAGATCTTCAAGCTGGCGAATGAACAGGCGGATATCCATGCCATCTTCAGGACCTTTCACAACCTGAAGAGTTCAACGGGGCTGCTTGGGCTGGAAAAGCCCCAGCATCTTTGCCATCAGATCGAAACCCTGCTGGGCAAGGTGCGCGACAAGGAGCTGCCCGCCAGCACCAATCTTGTCACCCTGTTGATGCGGGCGGTGGACGTGTTGAAGATCATGTTGAACGATGTGGACTCCATCGAGCGCATCGACACCGAGTTTCTGGTCTTCACCCTGGCGAACTTCGGCCAGAGCAGCCAGATTGCCCAGGAGCCGGAGGCCTTTCTGGAACAGGAGGATGACGAAGCGGCCATGCCGGCGGCGCGGTTGCCCAGGGGGATCCGGGTGCTGGTCGTCGATGATGAGTATATCGTTCGCCGTACCGTGAAAAAGATTCTCGCGAACAGCTTCTCCGAGGTCGATCTCGATTTTGCCGCCAACGGCATTGAGGCGGTGCAGGCCTACCAGCTCGCGGTGGCCGATCGTCGGCCCTTTGAGGTCATCCTGCTGGACATCGAGATGCCCGGCAAGGATGGCTACCATGTGCTTGAGAAGATACGGGGCCTTGAGCATGAGCTCGGCATCGATCCGGAGGTGCCGATCCTGATGGTTTCGGCCAAGCAGCGGCCCCGCAACGTCATAGCCGCCTACAAACGCGGTTGCACCGATTATCTGCTCAAGCCTTTCCGGGAGGCGGACCTGGTCGCCAAGATGCACGAACTGCTTGCCGCCCGCGCCCAGAGTGGCGAGGGGTAGCAGCGGCCCTCATTCCTCCTTTTGGGTAAAGCGCCGGATCTGCCGGCGTTGCCGTTTGTCCGGCCTTTTGGGCGGCGCGGCGTCGGCGGTGCGCTGCAGACGCCGTTCCTCCTGCTCCGTCTCCCGCCGTTTCACACTCTCCTCGCTCTCCTCGTAAAGGAGCCGCGCCTCCGGCGCGCTGCGCCGCTGGTTGCCCGCCATGAGTACCCGTACTTCGAACTCGTAAGGCCCAGCGGCGATGCGCAGGGTGTCGCCGATCCTGACCAGACGCGAAGGCTTGGCCCGCTCGCCGTTGACATGCACCTTGCCGCTGGCCACCGCCTGGGAGGCCAGGGAGCGGGTCTTGAAGAAGCGGGCCGCCCACAGCCATTTGTCGATGCGGACCTCCGGGGTTTGGCTTTCCATGGCGGCTAGTCTTCCTGGCGCACCAGGCTGACCACGCTTTCCAGGTGGGAGGTTTGGGGGAACATGTCCACCATGCGGCCGCTTTCGATGCGGTAGCCATGCCCCACCAGGCCGGTGAGGTCGCGGGCCAGGGTGGCTGGGTCGCAGGAGATGGAGACGATGCGGCGGGCGCCAAGATCGGGCAGGAGCGGGATCAGGTCGGCGCAGCCGGAGCGGGGCGGATCGAGCAGGATCAGATCGAAGCGTCGGCCTTCGCCCACCAAACGATTAATTGCCGCCTTGGCGCTGGCCGTCTCGAAGCGGCACTTCTCCTCAAGCCCGTTGGCCTCGGCGTTGCGGATGGCGCTGGTGATGGAGGAGCGCTGCACGTCCATGCCGGTCACCTGCCAGCCGGCTGCGGCCAGGGGCAGGGAAAAGTTGCCCATGCCGCAGAAGAGGTCCAGGGCCTGGCCGGGCGGCTCATCCTTTACAAGCTCCAGCAGCAGCCGGATGCAGTTTTCGTTTTGTCCCGGATTCACCTGGCAGAAGGAGCCTGCCGCAAGCCCCATGGCAAGCGGCCGGTTGCAGAGTGCGGAGGGCAGGGGGAAGGAGAGCCACGGCGTGTCGGTCCAGTCGTCTTCCGTATCGGCCACGCAGGCAAGCTCGGTCCGTCCCTGCCTGGCAAAACAGACCGTGGCAACGGTGGGGATCTCCCGGCACAGGGTCACCGCTGCCCGGCGTGCCGCCTTGCGCACCCCGCTCTTTGCATGCACCAGCAGCACCACCCGCTCCTGGCCCGGATCGTCCAGCAGTTCGAGTGCCGTAGCCTCGGCCAGCAGGGCAAAGGAAGCTTCGTGGGCCACCAGCGCGGCCAGTACCCGGTTGAGACGCTCTCCTGCCAAGGGGCAGTGGTTCACCGCCACCAGGTCATGGCTGCGACGTCCAAAAAAACCCATCCGGCCATCCTCGCCTACCTGCAAGCGCAGCCGTTGACGGTAGGCTGTGGTGTTAGGGGAGGGCAGGGGTTCCGCCAGGATCGCCTCCACGCCGCTCTCCTTGCAGAGTCCGGCCCGCCCGAGGGTTTCCGCCAGGATGGAGTTCTTGATGCGCAGTTGTTCCGGATAGGAGGCGTGCTGGAGATCGCAGCCGCCGCACTCCTCGTAGACAGGGCAGGATGGGGTCACCCGCTGGCTGGAGGGCGTGAGCACCTCCAAGAGATCAGCCTCCAGGTAGCCGCGATGGCGGCGGGTCACCTCCACCCGTACCGTCTCGCCGGGCAGGGCGCGGCCCACCATGACCACCTGGCCGTCGGCTGTCCGTCCCAGGCCCAGCCCCCCTTTAATCACCTTGTCGATGGTCAGTTCCATGGCGTGCTGTCCCCTGTTTGCTTGAAATAAAAAACCGGCCACGGAGCAGCGCCCCAGGCCGGCCTTGATGGGATGGATGATCCGCCGGATCAGTAGTTTTGATCGGCGTAGGCCAGCCAGCCGCCAGCCTCCACCAGCTTCTGGTCGAAGGCGTTCAGCTTGAAGGAGATGGTCACCTCGCGGTCTCCCTTGGCGGTAATCATCCCGCCAGGCAGATCCACGTTGATGCGCACCGAGTCGCCCAGGCCAAAGAGGGTATCGATGTCCGCGCGGGGCAGCTCGATGGCCAGCATGCCGCAGTTGTACATGTTCTGCCGGAAGATGCGGGCAAAGCTCTCGGCGATGACCACGTTGATGTCGTTCACCTCGAAGACCCATACCGCGTGCTCGCGGGAGGAACCGCAGCCGAAGTTGGCCCGGGTGACGATCACCCCTTTGCCCTCGATGTCGCGCCTGGGGTCGAAGCCGCTCAGCTTGAGATCCTCCAGCACGAAGGGCTGCAGGGCCATCTTGGTGTTCTCGGTCAGGTATTTGGCCGGGATGATTTCGTCGGTGTTGATGTCGCTCCGGTCAAGAAACAGCACGGCGCCGCCAAATTCTTTCATGTTCGGGTACTCCGTCGATATTCGTTTGTGCGGAAATCAGGGGCCAGAAGGCAGGATTCCGGATGAAACGCGAACAGCGGAATCGGGCTCGGTTGTTCTGGCTTCTCTCCTGGATCCTGTATTCTGTATTCTGAATGCTCTCTTCTGCTTTATCCCTACAGCAGCTTGCGCGGGTCGGTGATGTGGCCCTTGACCGCGGTGGCCGCGGCGGTGTAGGGGCTCATCAGGTGGACGATGCCGCCCTTGCCCATGCGACCGTTGAAGTTGCGGTTGGTGGTGGAGGCGCAGATCTCGCCCTCGGCCAGGACGCCGTTGCTCATGCCCAGGCAGGCGCCGCAGGTGGGGTTGGTCACGCAGAAGCCGGCGTCCATGAAGATCTTGATGATCCCCTCTTCCATGGCCTGGTTGTAGATCTTGGGGGTGGCCGGGGAGAGGATGCCGCGCACGCTGGCGTCGAGCTTCCTGCCCTTCAAGATGGCGGCGGCGGCGCGCAGGTCCTCGATGCGGCCGTTGGTGCAGGAGCCGATGTAGATCTGGTCCACCGGGGTGCCCTCCATCTCGCTGACGCCCTTCACCTCGTCGGGCTTGTAGCCGTAAGTCACCTGCGGCTCCAACTCGGAGACGTTGAAGGTGAATTCGGCGGCGTAGACCGCGTCCGGATCGGGATGCCACTTGGCAAAGTCGGTCACCGCCGTTTCGATGGAGTCGTACTCGCCCTTGATGAACGGCCAGAGGTACTCGGCGGTGGTGCGGTCCGGCAGGCAGATGCCGCAGGTGCCGCCCGCCTCGATGGCCATGTTGCACAGGGTCATGCGCGCCTCCATGCTCATCGCCTCCACCACCGGGCCGACGAACTCCATCACCTTGTCGGTGGCGCCGTTGACGGTGAGCCGCTTGATGATGTGGAGGATGACGTCCTTGGCGGTGACGCCCTTCTGCAGGGTGCCGGTGATGGTGAACTTCATGGTCTCCGGCTTGCGGAAGGAGCAGACCCCCTTCAAGATCCCCACCTCCAGGTCGGTGGTGCCGATGCCGGCGGCAAAGGCGCCAAAGGCGCCGTGGGTGCAGGTGTGGGAGTCGCCCATGATCACGGTGTAGCCGGGGCGGATGAAACCCTTCTCCGGGAAGAGGGCGTGGCAGACCCCGTTGGCGCCGATGTCGAAGAAGTCCTTGATCTTGTGGCGCCGGGCCCAGTCCCGCAGGATCTTGCCCTGGGTGGCGGTCTTGGAGTCCTTGGAAGGGGTGACGTGGTCGATCACCGCCTTGATCCTTTTCGGGTCGCAGACCCGGTCCAGGCCGCGCGCCTCCAGGTCGGTGATGGCGATGGGGGTGGTGATCTCGTGGCACATCACCACGTCGATGTCCAGGATGACGTTTTCCGGGGTGGGGGTGTCGCGCAGGTGCGCGGCGAAGATCTTCTCGGCGATGGTCTGGCCCATGGTGCGAAATCCTCCGTGCAAAATAAGATGGTAAACACGATTTGTACCATAGAGTGGCGCATATTGGCCACGACTAAGAGCAGGGGGTGGTAAAAAATGGCCTCCACGGGGTCGGCTTGCCCCCTTCCCCCTGCTTGGAGGTGGCAATGGCCCACCAGGGCGGCCTGTTGGGAAACTTTAGGTTTGACTTGGCACCGCCGGCTGTATATCATGACGCAATAAAGCCGTCAGGGAGGGGAGGCCACACGGTGCAGGCAGAAGGAAACGCGAGTACCTCGCAACAACAGGATTCCGGCAACGCGGCCAGTCAGCGGAACGGCAACCACCGCCAGCCGGTGGAGCAGATCTTTGCCATTGCCAGTGAGCTGTATGGCAGGGTGGCGCCGCGGCTTGCGCGGCTCTTCGACGACGTGGCCGACCTCTACGCCGGCCGCTGGCCGAGCCACGAGGCGTGTGCCGCCCCCTACCACAGCCTGGGCCATGCCCTGGACGTCTCCCTCGCCCTGGCCCGGATGATCGCCGGCTGGAACTTCAGCGAGCCCCGGCAGCCGCTGGGCGAGGAGCATTTCCACCTGGCCATGGCGGCGGGCCTCTTCCACGACGCCGGCTATATCAAGGACAAGGGCGATCAGGAAGGGCACGGCGGCAAGTTCACCCTCACCCATGTGCCGCGCGGCATGGAGATGGCCCGCTCCCATCTTGCCGGGCAGCACTGGCCCGAGGCCGGGGTGGAGGCGGTCTGCCGGATGATCTCGGTGACCGACTACTCGGTGGCCGCCGACCCGGCGGCCCTTTTCGACGAGCCGCTGCTGATTACCCTGGCCCGCATGGTGGCCACCGCCGATCTGGTCGCCCAGATGGCGGACAGCAGCTACCTGCAGCGCATCGACGACCTTTTTGCCGAGTTCCGCGAGTCCTACGAGTTCGAGGCGGAGATGCTGCGCAAGCGCGGCGCCAGGGTGTACAAGGACGTACAGGAGATCCGGGAGAACACCATCGCCTTCTACGAACAGTTCGTGGTGCCCACCCTGAACCGGCTGGGCCGCATGGACCGCTACCTGGCCAGCTACTTCGGTACCGGGCGCAATCCCTACCAGGAAAACATCACCGCCAACCTCTCCTGTCATCTGTTGGAACTCCAGGCGCACTGGCGGCGGCTGGGCAACGTGCTCGAGGATCTGGGCCTTGCCTCGGGTTCCCAGATCGAGGCGGCGCTGCTGCGGCAACAGGAGCGGGCCCGTCCCGGTTCCGACAATGTGCCCGCCTCCACCCAGCTGCGCGGCCAACTGCTGCCGTGGTTCAACTCCGAGAGCAAGCCCGGCCTCTGCCTGGGCGACATCCTGATGGAAATGGGGGCGCTCAGCCCGCGCACCCTGGCCCGTGGCCTGCTCGCCCAGATGCTGCCGCCGCCCCTCCATGTGGAGCTCTCCGCCGCCGAACTGCACTTTTTGCTCCAGGCCGCCATCCTGCTCCAGAATATCTGCCGCGGGCCGTGGATCCTGGGGGTGGTGATGGAGATGGTCAACGAGCTTCTGGAGTGCGAGGCCAGCTCCATCCTGATCGCCGACCTGGACGAGAAGGAGATGGTGGTGACCCTGCCCACCGGCCCTCGGCGCCACGAGGTCTACGGCAAACGGATTCCCATGGACAAGGGGCTGGCCGGCTGGGTCTACCGCAACGGCCAGCCCGCCATGGTGGGCAACGCCCAGGCCGATGAGCGCTGGGACGGCGGGGTGGACCAGTGCATCGATTTTTCCACCCGTTCGATCCTGGCCGTGCCCATCTTTGTCAACGGCGAGTGCGTCGGGGCGCTGGAGATGCTCAACCGCCGCGACGATGCCTTCACCCGCCACCACATGAACATCCTCACCATCCTGGCCAACATGCTGGCCAACGTCATGGCCGGGCTGCTCTGCACCCGGCCCGCCTGAGCATGCGTCCAGCCGCTCTCCTCGCCTGGGTGTGGGTGTTGCTGCTGCTGATGCCGGCAGGCGTCCTGGCCGGCCAGGGGATCAGCATCGACGGCCGGGTCAAGTACGGCGAGGGTTTCTCCCATTTCGACTACGCCTCCCCCGAGGCCAAGAAGGGCGGCGGCCTGGTGCTGGCCGGGCTGGGCGGCTTCGACAAGCTCAACCCCTTCACCCTCAAGGGCACCCCGCCCGAGGGGCTGGACGACCTGGTCTTCGAAACCCTGGCCGTGCCCAGCCTGGACGAGCCCTTTGCCGCCTATGGCCTGATCGCTGGAGATATCAGCGTCGCCCAGGACCGCCGTTCGGTCACCTTCACCCTGCGGCCCGAGGCGCGCTTCTCGGACGGCAGCCCGATCACTCCGGAAGATGTGCAATTCTCCCTGGAAACTCTGAAGAGCAAGGCGGCGAGCCCCTCCTTTCAGATCTACTTTCAGGACATCGCCTCGGCCGACATCCTGGACAGCCGCCGGATCCGTTTCAACTTCAGCCGCCGCAACCGCGAGCTGCACATGATCGCCAGCCAGTTGCCGGTCTTTTCCAAGCGGTTCTACACCGAGCATCCCTTCGACGCCCCGGGCCTCATCCCGCCCATCGGCTCCGGCCCCTACGTGGTCAAGGAGGTGGTGGCCGGCAAGACCATCACCTATGCGAGGAATCCGGACTACTGGGCGCGCGACCTCAACGTGCGGCGGGGCGTGTTCAACTTCGACACCATCACCTGGAAGTACTTCAAGGATCAGCTGGTGGCGCTGGAGGCCTTCAAGGCCGGCGAGTTCGACTTCATGCCGGTTTCCATCGCCAAGCAGTGGGCGCGCAACATGAACGGCCCCCGTTTCGAGAAGGGCGAGCTGGTCAAGGAGAACCTGCCCCACCACAACAACGCCGGCATGCAGGCGCTGCTCATGAACCTGCGGCGGCCCCTCTTCCAGGACCGGCGGGTGCGCAAGGCGATGGCCCTGGCCTTTGACTTCGAGTGGGCCAACACCACCCTCTTTTTCGACCAGTACACCCGCTGCGACAGCTACTTCAGCAACTCGCCGCTGGCCGCCTCGCACGGCCTGCCCAGCGGTTTGGAGCTTGACATGCTGGCGCCGTTTCGGGGGCAATTGCCCGAGGAGGTCTTCACCACCGTGCCGGCTCCCTTCTCCACCAAGGCGCCGGCCAGCCTGCGGAGCAACC
This sequence comes from Thermodesulfobacteriota bacterium, assembly GCA_049323635.1. GTDB lineage: Bacteria > Desulfobacterota > Desulfobulbia > Desulfobulbales > Desulfurivibrionaceae > JBMONS01. The sequence continues at coordinate 219,920 of JBMONS010000012.1, read as the reverse complement.
TGTTGGCCGCGAAACAGCTCCTGGCCGAGGCGGGCTGGCGGGTTCGGGAGGGGAGGCTGGTCAACCAGGCCGGCGCGGCGCTGGAGTTCGAGATCCTCCTGGTGGGGGCCGGCTTCGAACGGGTGATGGAGCCCTACATCAACAACCTGGCCAAGCTGGGCATCACCGCCCACTCCCGGCTGATCGACCCGGCCCTCTATGTGCGGCGCATGGACACCTTCGACTTCGACATGACCATCAACGTCTTTGTCCAGTCGCAGTCGCCGGGCAACGAGCAGCGCAACTACTGGCATTCCGCCTCCGCCGACCGCCAGGGTTCCCGCAACCTGATCGGGGTCAAGGACCCGGTGGTGGACGCGCTGGTGGACCGGATCATCTACGCGGAGAGCCAAGAGGAACTCACCGCCGCGGCCCGTGCCCTGGACAGGGTGCTGTGGTTCGGCTACTATGTGGTTCCCAACTGGTATCTCGGCAGCCACCGGGTCGCCTACCGGGCCGTCTTCGAGCGGCCGGCGCGGCTGCCCCTCTACTACTCTCCCTTCCAGGCGCTGATGCTCTGGTGGCTCCCGCCGGGGCAGGGCAACGTGCCCCGGCAGCCCCAACCGTAGCTGAGGATCCCCCATGGCCGCCTACATCCTCCGTCGCCTGCTCTTGATGATCCCGACCCTGTTCGGCATCATGCTGGTCACCTTCACCGTGACCCAGTTCGTGCCGGGCGGGCCGGTGGAGCGGATGCTCGCCCAGTTGCAGGGCCAGGACCGGGCTGGCGGCGGCGAGGTGCGCGCCAGCCGGTCCAGCGACATCTACCAGGGCGACAAGGGGCTCGACGAGGAGCGGGTGGCGGAACTCCGAATGCTCTACGGCTTCGACCGGCCGCCGGTGGAGCGCTTTATCGCCATGATGAAGAACTACCTGGTCTTTGATTTCGGCGACTCCTACTACCACCACGCCAGCGTCGTCTCCCTGGTGGTCTCCAAGCTGCCCGTCTCCATGTCGCTGGGGCTATGGTCCTTTGTCATCGTTTACGGCACCTGCATCCCGCTCGGCATCGCCAAGGCGGTGCGGGAGGGCTCCCGCTTCGACATGCTCACCAGCACCGCCATCCTGGTGGGCTACGCCATTCCCGGTTTCGTGCTGGCCATCGCCCTGATCGTCCTCTTCGGCGGCGGCAGCTTCTGGGCCGTCTTCCCGTTGCGCGGCCTGGTCTCGGACAACTGGGCCGAGCTCGGTCTGGCCCACAAGGTGCTCGATTACCTCTGGCACATGGTGCTTCCCGTGGTGGCCAGCACCGTCGGCAGCCTGGCGGTGATGACCCTGCTCACCAGGAACTCCTTCCTCGAGGAGATCCGCAAGCAGTATGTGCTCACCGCCCGGGCCAAGGGGCTCTCCGAACAGCAGGTGCTCTACGGCCATGTGTTCAAGAACGCCATTATCCCGATCATCACCGGTTTTCCCGGCTCCTTCATCACCGCCTTCTTCACCGGTAGCCTCTTGATCGAGACGATCTTCTCCCTGGACGGCATGGGGCTCTTGGCCTACGAGTCAATCCTGAATCGCGACTACCCGGTGGTGCTGGGAACCCTGTACCTGTTCACCATCATCGGCCTGATCTCGCGGCTGCTCTCGGATCTGAGCTACGTGCTGGTCGACCCGCGCATCAGCTTTGAGAGCGTGGAGTCGTCATGAGCGGCCAGACCCTCGCCTCCCGCCGCTGGCGGCGGTTCCGGGCCAACCGGCGCGGCTATTGGAGCCTGATTGTCCTGGCCTTTTGCTGCGCGGTGAGTCTGGGCGCCGAGCTGGTCTCCAACGATCGGCCCTTCCTGGTCCGCTACGAAGGGAGGTATTATTTCCCCCTGTTCGAACACTACCCGGAGACCACTTTTGGCGGCGCGTTCGACACCGAGGCCGATTACCGCGATCCCTTTGTGCGCGAGCGGCTGACCGGCGGCGGCAACTTCGCCCTCTTTCCCGTGAACCCCCACGGCTACGCCTCCATCAACCTGGACCTGCGCGAGCCGGTGCCCTCGCCGCCCAGCCGGATCAACTGGCTGGGTACCGATGACCGGGGCCGCGACGTGGTGGCCCGGCTGCTCTATGGCTTCCGGCTCTCCATGCTCTTCGCCCTCGGGCTCACCGCCATCGGCACCGCCATCGGCATTGCCGCCGGCGCGCTGCAGGGGTATCTGGGCGGCCGCACCGATCTTTTGATGCAGCGCTTCATCGAGATCTGGAGCGCCATGCCCGAGCTGTACCTCCTGATCATCTTCGCCTCCATCTTCAAACCCAGCGCCATCCTCCTGCTGGTGCTGCTTTCCATCTTCGGCTGGATGGGGCTTTCCGACTATGTGCGCGCCGAGTTCCTCAAGGGCCGGAATCTCGAATATGTCCGGGCTGCCAAGGCCCTGGGGGTGGGGAATCTCACCATCATGTTCCGGCATCTCTTGCCCAACTCCATGACCCCGGTGATTACCTTCCTGCCCTTCCGGATGAGCGGGGCGATCCTGGCGCTCACCAGTCTCGACTTCCTCGGCCTGGGCGTGCCGCCGCCTACCCCCAGCCTGGGAGAGCTGCTTGCCCAGGGCAAGAACAACATCGAGGCGTGGTGGCTCTCCCTCACCACCTTCGTGGTGCTGGTGGGCGCCCTGGTGCTCCTGCAGTTCGTGGGCGAGGCGCTCCGGGATGCCTTTGACCCGAGGAAGGCGTGAAGAATGAGAAGCAAGAAATCAGGATTCAGGAGTCAGGAGAAGGACACCATCATGCAGCGAAGGCGATGGGGCATGTTTCCGCATTCTGCCCAAGGGGAAAGGCATGCTGCTTGAGGTGAAGGATCTCTGCGCCCGCTTCCGCACCGACAGCGGGCCGGTCCCAGTGCTGCGCCAAGTGGGGCTCGCCATCGGGCCGGGCCAGACCGTGGCCCTGGTGGGGGAGTCGGGCTCGGGCAAGTCGGTGACTGCCCTTTCCATCCTGCGGCTCTTGGAGCGCGAGGCGGTAGAGTTCTCCGGCCAGGTGCTCTTTGCGGGAGAGGACCTGTTGGCCGCCCCGGAGAAAAGGTTGCGCCAGGTGCGCGGCAACCGGATCGCCATGATCTTTCAGGAGCCGATGACCTCGCTCAACCCGGTCCTCTCCATCGAAAGGCAGCTGATCGAGCCGCTGCGGCTCCATCAGGGCATGGGCGAGAAGGAGGCGCGGCTCCAGGCGGTCCGCCTCCTGGAGCGGTGCGGGATCGAAGATCCCGCCGAGCGGATGCAGAGCTTTCCCCACCAGCTCTCCGGCGGCCAGCGGCAGCGGGTGATGATCGCCATGGCTCTGGCCTGCCGGCCGGCACTGCTCATCGCCGACGAGCCCACCACCGCGCTGGACGTCACCATCCAGGCGCAGATCCTCGCCTTGATCAAGGAGGTGCAGCAAGAACTGGGCATGGCGCTGCTACTGATCACCCACGATCTCAACATGGTGGAGCGGATCGCCGATCAGGTCTCCATCATGCGGGATGGCGAGATCGTCGAGCACGGGCCCACCGCCGCCATCTTCGCTGCGCCGCAACACCCCTATACCAGGCATCTGCTGGCCAGCGTTCCCCACGGCGCGCCGGAGCCCAAGCCGGAGCGGCCCGCCTTGCTGGAGGTCAGGGATATCCGTTGCCACTTCCCGGTCAAGTCGGGATTTTTCAAGAAGACCGTGGCCACCATCCGGGCGGTGGACGGGGTTTCCTTCACGGTGCGGGAGGGCACCACCTTCGGGGTGGTGGGCGAGTCCGGTTCCGGCAAGACCACCCTGGGAATGTGCCTGCTCAAGCTGGTGGGCAGCCAGGGGACCATGCACTACCAGGGCCGCGAGCTGCTGGGGCTTTCCGATCGCCACTGGCGGCCGCTCCGCAGGGAGCTGCAGGTGGTGTTCCAGGATCCCTTCTCCTCCCTTTCTCCGCGGCTTCCCGTGGGCAGGGTCGTCGGCGAGGGGCTGGAGGCGCACGGCATCGGCACTCCGGCCGAACGGGGGAGGCTGGTGGATGAGGCCCTGGTCGAGGTGGGGCTTGATCCCGGGGTGGCCGGCCGTTTTCCCCATGAGTTTTCCGGTGGCCAGCGCCAGCGCATCGCCATCGCCAGGGCGGTGATCATGAAGCCGCGCTTCCTGGTGCTGGACGAGCCCACCAGCGCCTTGGACATGACCATCCAGGCCCAGGTCATCGAACTGTTGCGCGGGCTCCAGGCCAGGCACAACATCACCTACTTCTTCATCTCCCACGATTTGCGGGTGGTGCGGGCCATGGCGGACGAGGTGGCGGTGATGCGGCATGGCCGCATCGTGGAGAGCGGTCCGGCGGCCGAGGTCTTTGCCGCGCCAAGCCACCCGTACACCAGGGCGCTGTTCTCGGCCGCCTTCGAGCTGGCGCCGGGGTGAGCCCCGGCCGGGGCGGCCGGCAGCGATGGACGGCGAGCCCGCAACCCACGCCCACGGAAAGGAGGGTTCCATGATCCTTGGCATGATCCGCAGGTTCGTGCATGTCTTCATCAAGGGGCAGGCGGGAGCCTGGTTGCGCATCGTGTTGCTTCTCTGTTGTATGCTCGGCTACGGCACGGTGGCGTTTGTTTACTTTGAGCGGCCCCAGAACCCCGACCTTTCCTGGAGCGATGGGCTCTGGTATTCGGTGGTGACCATGACCACCGTCGGCTATGGCGATTTTTTCCCAAAAACCAATGCTGGCCGCCTGTTCGTGGGGGCGCCGTTGATGTTCATCGGCATCGGCCTGCTGGGCTATGCGCTCTCGGTGGTCGCCACCGCGCTTATTACCGCCAAAAGCGAGGAGTTGAAGGGTATGGCTGCTTTTGACATGGATGGGCACATCGTCATCATCAATTTTCCGGAGATCGCCAAGGTGGAGCGGCTCATCGCCGAGTTGCGGCACGACCCCGCCGTGGGAGAGGATGCGCCGGTGATCCTCATCGACGAGGATCTTGTCGAGTTGCCTTCGGAGCTCTATAGTCGCGAGGTTCGCTTCGTGCGCGGCAATCCCACCAGGGACGAGACCCTGGCGCGGGCCGCCATCGACACTGCCCGTCACGCCGTGGTGCTGTGCAAGGCGCCGGGCGACCCGCATTCGGACAGCCTGAACGTCACCATCACCCTGGCCATCGAGGCCCGCAACAAGAAGATCAACACGGTGGTGGAGTGCGTTGATCCCGGCACTGCCGAGCTTCTCAAGAAGGCGGGCTGCGACCGGGTGGTCTGCTCCTCCCGGTTCGACACCCATTTCATCAGCCAGGAGCTGCTGAATCCGGGGGTGCAGGAGGTGGTGGACGAGTTGTTGAGCAACCTCGGTGGCCAGCAGCTCTACTTCTCTCCCATCCAACTGGGGGGCGAACCGGCGCGGGCGGCCGAACTGGCCGAGGTGTGCGGCCGTCGAGGCCATCTGCTGGTGGGAATTCGGCGGGGGGGCAGGATGCAGCTCAATCTGACCGGGGACTTCGCGCTTGCCGGGCAGGATCGGGCCATCACCATCGGGCCGGAGCGGGTGAGCGGTTTCGTGGTGGGGTGAGGCATCCAGGCCGAGACGGCCGGCAGGTCAGGCGGGCACTCCCTTGGCGCGGGCCGCGCGGGCATAACTGACAGTGACCCTGGCCAACTGCCGCTCCTCGGCAAGGGTTGGCTCGAACTTGATCCCATAGGCCGCCAGCCGTGTCTTGCCGTTGTCCGCCTTGCGGACGATGGTCGCGGCCTTGAGCATGATCAGGAAGCGCTCCACCGTTCCCGGCGGGGTGAACTCGTCCACCGGCACCAGATGGGTGAACTGCATCCAGAGGGTGTTGATGTCGCAGGGCACCGTGATCGGGGTATCCTGGGGAAGACGGACAAGGATGCCGGTGGTGCTCAGGTCCTCGATCCGTCCCGAAAGCAGCCAGTTGCCGGCGGTCTGGAAGATGGCGACGCTGTCGGCGGTCGGAACCACCCGGTAGGCGTGCCGGCGCTGGATGATGGCGATTTCGGCGGGGAGGGCGAGTTCAAGGTACTCCTCGTTCTGGCGGAGGATCTTGCTCTTGCCGGCGATGTTGCGTCCCAGTGGGCACCGGAACTGGAGTTCCACCGTGCCGGCGGTGAATTTGGTTCCCTTGTCGCGTTTGGCCAGGATCAGGCGGGCGTCCGCCATCTTGACCACCCAGGCATCGCTGCGCTCCCCGCGCTGCACCAGGCCAAGCGGTTTGCGGCCGGTCAGCATCAGTTCAAAGATCCGGCTGACCGCGGCAGGGTCTCGTACTATTTCAATGTCTGAGTCGGCCATGTTCCGAAAACTTCATGGGTGGTGTGGTGTTTCGGCCGGCAAGGACTCTGTTCCCTCCCCTGGCCGTCTAAGGTCCGCCTCAAGCAGGGGAGGGCAGTTCGGCACCCGGGTGCGCTGGCCCGGTACTCCCCGCGCACAGCTCACAGACGCAGTTGCTATCCTTCCTGTCGATAAGCTTCCATGACCTCAGCAGGATGAGCTCCGTGTGGTTTTTCTTGCAGGCGGCGCAGACCCAGATCTCTTCCCGGTTGTTCGTCTGATACTTGTATCGTAGCATTGTGGTGTTCTTATCTGAAGGGGTATTAATAATCTCATTAAATAATAACAAGACTCGAACGGGAATGCCATGGGTATAATGACGCATGCGGCGGCCCTTGTGCGGGCGCATGCGTTATGCGTTGATTTGCGAAAAAAAGCCCGCCCCCCCTCGTGATGGGGAGCGGGCTTTGTGAATGTGAGACCGGTCAGCGCCGGATTCCTGTCTGGTGGAGCTGAGGGGGATCGAACCCCTGGCCTACGCATTGCGAACGCGTCGCTCTCCCAGCTGAGCTACAGCCCCGAGTGTTGTTCCTATATACGTCTCGCCGGGCGGTTTGGCAACCCGGAACATGCATCCTTGGTTGGATTATTGATTTCCCGGCGCATCCCGCAGGGCGATGGTCAGCTTCTCCACGAGGTCGTCCAGCTCGATGGGCTTGAGGCAGTAGTCGTTGGCGCCGTGTTCCATGCCCATGAGCCCGGCGCGCAGGGAGGCATGGCCGGTGAGCATCACCACCGGCAACGCCGGGTTGCACGCCTTGATCCTCTTCAGGCATTCGATGCCGTCCTGATCGGGGAGCATCACGTCAAGCACCACGATCAGCGGCCAGCCCGATTCCACGATTTCCATCCCTCCGCCGCAACTGGGCGCGGTCTGCACCTCGAATCCGCGCCGGGTCAGTCTTTTGGCCGTGGTTTCCAGGAAATCCGTCTCGTCGTCAATCAGCAGCACGCGTTGTTTTTGGGTCATGGTTTCCTTCCTCGTCGTGGTAGCGGCGGCGGAGCATGGCGATGTCCGCGCCAATCTTGGCGATATGGTGGGCCATGGCCTGCGGATCGCCCATCACCATGTCGATCTGGCGGGTGTGGATCAGCAGATAGCCCAGGATGGCGAGCCGCTCCAGCAGATATTCGGCCGGGCGCTTCTCCACCCGGGCGGCGAGGGCGTCGCCCCGTTGTTCCACCCGGAAATCGGCCTGGGTGAGAAAGTCCTTCAAAAGTTCCACCCGTTGTCTGCGGCGGTGTTCATCGGCGGCTCCCCCCTTAAACTGGAAGCTCAGGTAGCTCTCGGTGAGCAGGTCGCTGATGTTCGCCTCCACCAGGGCGAAGTGGTATCCCAGCCGGACGCTCAGGTTGCAGAAGTTTTTGGAGACCAGGAAGTAGTTGCGGCTGCCGAGGTTGGCGCGCACCCCTGGGTCGAGATGTGGATTGCGGGTAGACTGGAACAGGATGGAACCGAAGCCGCGCAGGCTGATGGGCGGCGGGCCGGCCCATGGCACGGCGGTCATGCCGGCCCACACCGCCTGCATGGGGATGGAGACGATGTCGGAGAGCTGAATGAAAGGGCTTTTGGGGTTGAGGTCGGGCCGGAAGCCGTCGTCCAGGTCGATCACCCACCACTGGGCCGGCGAGTTTTCCACCACCAGCTGCTTGGCCGCCTGACTGTGCAGGCCGACCCGCTCGCCAAAGGAGAACATCTCGGTCACCGACTTTTCATGACAGAAACGGGTGAGGTCATGGAGGGTGCGGCAGTTGGAGGGCCGGAAGAAGGGGGAGCCCGGATCGGTCAGGTTGAGGGGGGAGATGTGTTCCATGGCCGCGCCGAGCAGCCGGTGCACCGGGCTGCCGGCCATGAGGTTGGGGCGGGGCGCGGCCAGGGCCAGCAGCTCCTCCACCCGGCCGGGATGGATGCGGCGGGCCGTGGCGTCCACGGTGATCTCCTGGCCGTTGGCCAGGCGGGTGGTGGCCTCGGCCAGGCCGAAAATGGCCGGCACCCCGAATTCCCTGGCTACCGTGGCCAGGTGGGCGGCCACCTGGCCGGTCTCGCTCACCACCGCCGTGGCGCGATCGAGCACCGTGGCCCAGTCCGGGAAGGGGGTGGACACCACCAGAACCGCGCCCTGGGGAAACTGCAACAGATCCAGGCTGGTGCGCACCACGAAGACCGGCCCGCATCCCACCCCGTGGCTGGCGGTCATGCCGCCGGCAAGCAAGGGGGGGGGCAGATGGTCCGGCTCGGATGCAGCCAGGGGAACGGCCGGTTCCGCCTCGGGCGCGGCATGGCCCATGGGCCGGCTTTGCAGGATAAAGAGCCGGCCCTGTTCGTCGAAGGACCATTCGATGTCCTGGGGCTCGCCAAAGTGTTCTTCCAGGCGGATCGCGGCCTGGGCCAGCTCGGCGGCCTGGGCCGCTGAGAGCGGCGAAGAAGGGAAGCCATCGCCGGCGCGAATCGCGAAGGGTGGTTGCCGCTCCACCTGGATCACCGTAGTGCCTTCCTTGCCGTCCACCACCTGTACCGCAAGCCCCCTGGCCGCTTCGATCACCACCAGCGGCGAGCGCGGGTTGCCCGGCGGCCGGGAGTAGGCCACCCCGCTCACCGTTGCCTCCACCATGGCCAGGCAGCCCACGCACATGTGGACATCCTGATGGCGGAATCCGCGCTGCTGGCGATAGACAATGGCCTGGCTCCGGTACTTGCCGGCGACGATCTCCCGATAGGTTTCGAAGAGTTCCTCCGGGGCGACGTTGAGCTGGGTCCGGTACTGGCCGGCAAAGGAGACATTCATGCTGTCCTCGCCGATGGCGCTGGAGCGCAAGGCGACCAGGGTTTTGCCGTGCATGCGGGCCAGCAACTCCTGGTGGGCGCTGCTAAGCTGCGCGGCAAGGTCCTCGGGCAAGGGAGCGGTGCTGATCAATTTTTGGATGGCGGCGCTGGTGGTGTAAAGCTGTTCGAGGTCTTCCGGCTCCATGGCCTTGAGGCGGCGGTTGATCTCGGGCTGCAGGTTGCTTGCCTCCATGAAGCGTCTGGCCGCGGCGGCGGTTATGGCAAAGCCATCCGGGGTGGTCAGCCCCACCCGGTTGCGCACCTCGCCCAGGTTGGCCATCTTCTCCCCCACCTGATCGGCACAGTCGCGATCGATCTCGTCCATGCGCAGGATGAATCCCCCCTCGGTCACCGTTTTTTCCTGGGAGAGAATCGTCTCCACCTGACGGACCACCTCGGCGAATGCAGGCTTGAGTCCTGGATAACGGCCGTCGGAAAGGCTGTGCAGGCACTGGATCATCTTGTGAACATTCACCATCAGCGCGGTACAGTGGCCGCGGACCAAGGCCATGCCGAAGGGGCGACCCGAGGTGAGCGCCTGTTCCAGGCTGGCCATCAACTCCAGGGCGTTGTTGTTGGCGGTGAGCAGGGAGCGGAAGTGGCGGTAGTGCCCGCGAAAAGCCTCCCGCAACTCCTCGGCCGATGGCTGGGGCGGGCGGGATGGGCGGAAGAATCCCGCCAGGCGTTGCAGGATGTTTGAGGTGAGAGCCACGCGGATCGGTTTCCTCGACGGGGGAGCAGGGTCTCTTGGGCGATTCTTTCACAGGATAGCGGAGCAGCGGGCTGGAGGGAACGGAAAAATACGCAGTCCGACTGCACCAGGTTCGATGGTGAGGAGAGAGAGTCGAGGGGGCGGGGGGGTTTTGCGGCCCCGCGCCCACGTGGAGCCTTGCGGCTCCGGTTTAGGGATTAGAGTGGTCCCGCCCTCTGATCAAGGGTGACTTGCCGCATGCCCTTGGTCAGGGGGCGGGACCGTTGTGCCGGCTTAGGAGGGTTGCCGGAACAAACCTGTGGGATCAGGATGTTGGGATCAGTGCTCCAGCTTCAGTCCCCAGCCCTCGAACATGAAGAGGATGGCGAAGCCGAACCACATGGTGTAGACCACGTAGCCCGCCAGGGAGAGCACCACGATGACCAGCTTGTCCTTGATGGACTCGGCCTTGATGCCATAGTAGTTGTAGGCGGTTTCGATGGCCTTGGTTTTTGCCTTGTTCAGGGTGGTGGACTCGGCGAACTTGTTCTCCTTGCTGAAACTCTTCTCCAGGGCGGAGAAGGTGTTGTGCCAGTCGAACATCACCTGTTTGGCCTCGGTGTTGTGCTTGGCCTTGACTGCCTCGCCATCGTTGGCGTACACCAGCTCCGCGTCGGCCATGGCCGACGCCAGCACCACGCCCAGATCGCCGCTTACCTTGAGTTCGCCATCACCTTCCTCCACCGTGGCGCCGGAGGTGCGCAGCATGGCGGCTACCCGCGGGGCGGAAGCTTTGTCGTCGACCTTGATCTTCAGGGAGAAGTTGGCGCCCTTCAGCCCTTCCGCCTTCTTGGTCATGTCCGGGATATAGTAGGCCGACTTCTTGGAGATGGAGTTGTAGAGGCTGTCCATGTAGTCCAGCAGGTTCTGGCCGCCGAACACCGGCGAGAGCAGGATGGCGAAAACCACCCAGAAGCCGGTCATGAGCAGCACGCCGGTGCCGAATTCCTTCTTGTCCGCAATCATGCCGCAGCCTCCTCGGCGCCAACCGCGCCGTGCTCCCCCTCGCCCTTGAGGACGCCGAGGTTCTTGAAGAAGATGTAGAATACCCAGAGGGCGAAGGCGCCCAGTACCACGAAGAAGATGAGGTTGCCCACCAGATCAAGCATCTTCCCCGTTTCCTTGGTCATGGAGAAGTACCCCATCTTGGCCAGCTTGGGCGGCAGAGCAAAGGCCCGGTTGACGAAGCCGGCCGAGGTGGCCACCGCGTAAAGGCCGCAGATGGTCTGGCCGCTGACGACCTTGGTGACCAGGGAGCCGATCTGGATACCGATCAGGGAGCCGAGCAGCATGCCCATGGCCAGGGTGTAGAAGATGAAGCCGTAGATGGCGTACTGGCCAAGACCAGCGTAGCCGGCGGTGAAGATGATCTGGAAGATGTCGGTGCCCACGGTGGTGGCCGAGGAAACACCCAGCACGTAAACGAAGATCGGGAAGGTGAGGAAGCCGCCGCCCACGCCCATGATCGCCGCGGCAAGACCGACCAGCGCGCCGCTCAGCACCAGGAAGATCCAGGAGATCTTGCGGCCGCCGGGGGTGACGCCCTCGTCAAAGGTGATCATCGGCGGCAGGTTGATGGCCTGGAGCTTCTGGGCCAGACCAGTCAGGGTGCCGGCGGTCTGAGCGCCGTGGCCGCCGCTTGACTGGGCAGGCTGGTTGCTCGGCCGGGTGGAGCGGTACCAGTCATAGAGGGCGTAGGAGCAGAGGAAGCCCAGCATGATGACGTAGATGGTGGTGATGAAGGCGTCGGAGAGCACCGGGTTGGCCTCGTAGAGGCTGCGGTTGATCCAGCCGCCCAGGGTGGCGCCGCCAACGGAGCCGATCAGGAAGACCACAGCCAGGGAGACGGAGACGTTGCCCAGCTTGCGATGCAGAACGCTGCCCATGATCGCCTTGGCGAAGATGTGGAACAGGTCGGTGCCCACCGCTAGGATACCCTTGACGCCGGCGCTCATCAGGGCCGGCGCGATGATGAAGCCGCCGCCCGCGCCGATGCAACCGGTGATAAGGCCCGCCACCACGCCCACGGCGATGGAGGCGAAGAAGATGGTCGGGGTGTAGAAGGCCGGGGTGTAGGCGGTCTTGCCGCCCAGCATGGAGGGCAGCGCGCCAGCCACCTCGTCGGCGAAGGCGATGCCGCCGAGGAGGATGGGAAGAAGCAGGAGCCCGAGCATCGCAAGCCGCTTGCGGTCGCCCATGATCCGTTTCGAGGTGTCGACCTCCCAGGCGGCGTACGCCCTGCCGCCCGCGAGCATCAAATCGTGGAACTGCCGTAAAAAGTTCATCTGTGGTTCTCCTCCATGATGGTTTGGAATGGATAAGAGGGGGGCGCTCCGGCGGGGATGCCGGCCGCGACCTCCTTGTTGTGTGTTTGTTGAATGCGGCCTGCCAGGACGGCGAGCTTGTCGAGCAGGGTTTCCAGTTCCACCGGCTTGACCAGATAATCGGCGGCGCCTGCCCGCAGGCTTTCCTGGCCGGCGGCCACCGAGACGTGGCCGGTGAGGATGATCACCTCGATGGCGGGCCATTGGCGCTTGATCTCGCGGAGCACCGTGTTGCCGTCCAGATCGGGGAGGAGCATGTCCAGGAGCACCACGTCGCTGTGCTGTTTCCGCAGGCGGGAGAGGGCTTCCGTCCCGTTCAGGGCGCCGTCGCAGATGATGCCCCGCCGCCGCAGCCGTTTGGTGAGGCTCTCGACAAAGTCCTGCTCGTCGTCCACGATCAGCAGGCGGATGGAGTCCAGTGGGGTCATCTCAGCACGCCTTGGCCATGGGTTCTTCCGCCTGCCCGGCCAGGCAGGGGAGGCTGACGGTGAAGACGCAGCCGCCTTCGGGGCGGTTGGCCACGCTGATGGCGCCGCCCAGGCGCTGCATGATGTTGTGGGAGATGGAGAGCCCCAGACCGGTTCCCTTGCCCTTCTGCTTGGTGGTGAAGAAGGAGTCGAACACCTTGCCCAGCAGCTCCTCGGGCATGCCAGGGCCGCTGTCCGCCAGGCGTACCAGCACCCGGCCGCCTTCCTTGCTGGTGGCGACCTCGATGCTGCCCTGCTGGCCGATGGCGTCCATGGCGTTGTTGAGGATGTTCAGGAAGACCTGCTGCAACTGGGAAACATCGGTGGAAACCTGGGGCAGGTCGGCGGCGTAGTTGCGCTGGATGCGGATCTGGTGGTTTCTGGCCTCGTTTTCCAACAGAGCCACCGTTTCTTCCACCACCCGGTTGATGTCGGTGGGGGCGCGATCGTCGTCGCGCAGCCGGGAGAATCCAAGGAGGCGGTGGGTGATGACCCCGGCCCGTTTCACCTGTCGCCGGATCTTGGCGATGGACTCCCGGTATTCGCCGAGGTTGACCACCTTCTCCGGGGTCTCGTCGTCCAGGAGTTCGTCCATCCATCCAGCCTGGTCGGTGATGATCTGGAGCGGGTTGTTGATTTCATGGGCCACGCTGGCGGCGAGCCTGCCCACCAGGGCCATCTTCTCCACCTGACGGACGTTGTCGGCGATGTCCATGCGCTGGCGGTCGGCGCGGGCAAGGCGGTTCATCATGGAGCCGACCAGGAAGAACGCCACGCTGGCGATTCCCAGCGAGCCGATCCCTGCAATCGCCAAGCCGAAGCGGCTTGCTTCGGCAAACTCCGCCAGGGCCGCCTTGCTGTCCGCCTCCAGAACCAGCAGCCACCGGCCATCCCGAAGCGGCGCCACCATATAGAGATGGTTGCCGAGGCGGCGTGGGGTGGCTGCCTCGGCGATGCCGGAAAGGGTGGCGATCTCCCGCTCGGTAACCGCGGCGCGGCCACGGCGGCTGGGGGTCTGCAGTGCGCCGTTTCGGTTGATGATGAAGGCGTCGCCGCCCTCCCCGACATTGGCGCTGGCCACCAAAGAGTTGAACAGCTCGGAGTTGATGGTGGCCCGCAGGATCCATTCCCGCTTGGCATCGGCCACCGCGACGATCACATGCGGCACCTTGCGGTAGCCGCTGAAGGTGTCGCTGATGTAGCTGCCGGCGGTCATCACTTCGCGGAACCATGGGGTATCGGCGTAGTTCTTGCCGGCAAGTTCGGCGGCAAAGGGGCCGACGTAGGCGCGATGGTTGCCGGCTTGGTCGATGATTCCCAGGTCGGTGATGACGCCATCCTTGGCGAGCTGGGTGAAGAGGCGTTCCAGTTCGTCCTGGCTTGCCAGGCGTTCCAGGGAGGCGAAGCCGGCGACCCCGGCCAGCTGTGACTCACGGTCATCCAGGAAGAGGTTGATGATCTCGCGGCGGCTTGCGGCAATGCCCACCAGCTCGGTGGAGGTCCGGGCCAGCCACGACTCCTGGTAGTGACGGGAGGAGTACCAGGTCACCATGAAAAGCGGCACCACCGAAACCCCGATGAAGACCAGGATGAAGAGCTGCTTCTGGCGGGCGTAATACGCCTCCCGCGGCTTGAGCCGCAGCATCTCGGCCGGTATGGTGGCGGAGTAAATCTTCATGGTGGGGGGCGCGCTCAGCGGTCGAGGATGGCGCGGGCGGTGTCGTGCTCGCCCGCTTCGGCAAAGGTCATGGCCGACATGGTATCGCCCTGTTTCTGGGCCTCGCGGGCGGCCCGGATGCGATCCACCAGCAATTCGATGTCCACCGGCTTTTTGAGGTAGTCGAACACGCCCAGGCGGCGGGCCTCGGCCTCGTCCAGATCGTTGCCGTGCCCGGTGAGGATGATCACCTGGATATGCGGGTAATGCTTGCGGGTGCGGCGCAGCACCTCCATGCCGTCGATGCCGGGCATCCGCAGGTCGAGGACCATGATGTCCGGCAGGCGGTCGCCCACTTGGTCCAGCGCCTCCTGGCCGCTCATGGCGGTCTGGCTGGAGAGGTCTCGCAGATTGAGCCGTTCGGACAGGGTGCGGACAAAATCCTCTTCATCGTCAACGAGCAGGATCTTGATGTCTTCCATGGGATCTCCTTCGGGTCGATTGGGGGTCTCAGTCGTTGGGCGAGTTGTTGTTGTCAGAGTTCCGGTCTGTCCTTGAGCTTTCCAGCATCTGCATGGCGGTGTCGAACTCTCCTGCCTGGGCAAAGGTCACCGCGGCCATGGCCTGTTCGATCATGCCGCGCAGGGATCGCTTCGGGCGGCACCGTGCCCGTTGCCTTTCCACCGCGGCCATGACCGCTTGCTGGAGTGCGTTGGCGTCGAGGGGGGTAGTCAGCTCTTCCGCCGCGCCGAGCCGCATTCCTTCCATGGAGGCGCTGATGCCATCCTGGGTGTTAATGAGGATGATGTCCGGGTTGTTTGGAGGCCTGTTCAGGAAGGGCGCCAGGCGTTTCAGTGTCTGGTCGCCCTCCCGGCGGACATCGAGGAGAAGCACATGCAGGCGGCCCTGCTGGATTGCCGTCATGGCGTCGGCGGGCTCATGGCTGTCGGGGATGACATCCAGCCCCCACTCGCGCAGTTTGGCGCGCAGCAGCTCGGCAAAAGGCAGATCTGTGGAGGCGATCCCGATGGCCGGTTGCATGGGCCTTTAAGCTCGGCTCATGCTCAACGGGCACCGCTGAGACAGGGCGTCGGCACCAATCCGAACTTCATGGGCGCCTCGCTCAGTCCCAGGGTGTCGAGGAAGATCTCGCAACAGCCGCAGCTGGGGCGTTTCTTGATCTCGCCAATCCGCATGGCCTCGTCGTGCATGCCTTCCTCGGCAAAGGCGACGGCCATGGCGAGCTTCTCCAGTATGGCGTAATCCGGTTTTCCCATGCCGCTCATTCGCATGGCCTCGTCATGCATGCCTTCCTCGGCAAAGGTCGCCGCCATGGAGAACTTTTCCAACCAGCTGCAGAGCTTCATCTCGCAGCGGGGCAGGAAGGCCATCGCGGTGTCGAACTCACCTTCCTCGGCGAAGGTGATGGCGGTCATCATGTTCTCGAACTTGCTCGCGCTCTTTTTCATGGGGGAACCTCCTGGGGTGCTTTGTTCGTTTGACTTTTTGCATATCCAAGAAGCGTGCCATTGGTAAAAGTTATATAATTTCAGATGATTGGTGGTTTTGTGGAGAGTGGGTGTCGGCGTGGTGAAACGGTATTGAAACAATAAGAGACGATTTGAATTACCTTGGGAAAGGTGTTTCATGTTTTGTGTTTGCGTGGACGATGGGTATTGCTGATCTGTGATGTGTCGTGTTTTGTAATAGTATGTTTTTTCGCATGTTGTTGCGTGGCTGATTTTGGTTGACGGCATCGTGGTCGCGGTATATATGAATACATTATGAAACAGAAGCGATGGTCGGTATTCGATATCCTCTCAATCCTCAACGGGCTTCCCCATGGCGTTGCTCTGTTGGACCGCGACCTGCGATTGCGGGGGATGAATCATCAGCTGGAAGGGCTCACGGGCCACGGCTCGGCCGAGGTGGCCGGCATCAGCGTGGATCTGGTGTTGCGCAGCAGCTTCAGTCACCGCAATCCTCTTCCTGGGCAGGCGTTGGAAAGCGGTGGCCCTGCCATGGCGGAAGGCGACCTGCTCACCGCCGACCGACGCAAGATTCCAGTCCGTTTCACGGTCACCCCCTTTGGCGACGAAGACGGCGATGACGGGCTTGTGCTGGTGGTCGAGGATCTTTCCCTGGTACGCGCCCTGGAAAAACAGCGGGCCGGTGGCGGCGAAGTGACCGGCATCATTGGCCATAGTCCCAGGCTGCGCGAGGTGCTCGATTTCGTGCCGGTGCTGGCCGGCACCGACGCCACGGTGCTCATCACCGGTGAGACCGGCACCGGCAAGGATCTGCTGGCCGAGGCCATCCACAACGTTTCCCGCCGCGCCGGCCATCCCTTTGTCAAGGTCAACTGCGGCGCCCTGCCCGAGGCGCTTCTCGAGTCGGAGTTGTTCGGGCATGTGCGCGGCGCCTTCACCGGCGCGCACACCGATAAGCCGGGCATGTTCCGGCTGGCCCAGGGCGGCACCCTGTTCCTCACCGAGATCGGTGATCTGCCCCTTCCCTTGCAGGTAAAGCTGCTCACCGTCCTCGACGACCGCGCCTTCTACCCGGTGGGGGGCTCCAAGAAGGTGGAGGTGGATGTGCGGGTGATCACCGGCACCCACCGCAACCTCAAGGAACTGGTGGAGCAGGGCAGGTTCCGGCAGGATCTCTTCTATCGGCTCAATGTCCTCAATGTGCATCTGCCGCCGCTCCGTGAGCGCGACGGAGACGTGCGACTCCTGGCCGATCACTTCCTCGCCCGGTTCAACGCCGCCATGCAGCGCGCCATCAAGGGCTTTTCGGCCAAGGCCATGGAGTTGCTGCGTGGTTACGGCTATCCCGGCAATGTGCGCGAGTTGCGCAATATCGTCGAGTATGCGGTGAGCGTCTGCCGGGAAGGGGAGATCGGGGTGGAGCATCTGCCCGAGTCGGTTGTCATGGTCAAGGCCAGCAGGAAGGCCACGTCGATGCAGCCTGCGTCTTCTGCCGTCACCCGGGAGCCCGCAGCCGCAGAGCCCCTTGACCCGCTGGCCGGCGAGGACAACTGGTCGGCGGCGGAGAAGAAGATGGTCATGGACGCCCTGCTGCGCGCGCGCGGCAACCGTGGCGAGGCGGCCCGCATGTTGGGTTGGGGAAGGAGCACCCTGTGGCGCAAGATGAAACAGCACGGCATAACTGTATGAAGATCCTGGCGCCGCTTCTGGGGGAGCAGATTGCCCCCCGTTTCGATCTGGCCGTGGAGGTGTTGATCGCCGAGGGCGACGAAGCCGGGCTGGCCGGTGAACCGCGGATCGTTCTGTTGCCCGGCCCTTCGGCCGACGAGTTGTGCGCCCTGATCCTCAAGGAAGGGGTGGGGATGGTAGTCTGCGGTGGCATCGAGGAGAGCCATTTTCAGTATCTTGCCTGGAAAAAGGTCCGAGTGATCGACCGGGTGATTGCCCCTTGGCGGCAGGCCATTGGGCTGGCCCTGGCCGGCGGACTCAAGGCCGGCGCCATTCTGCGCAGCGAGCCGACAAGGGAGGAGAAATCATGAAACTGCCAAGGCCCCAATGCAATTTCCTTCTCTCTCTTTGCCGGCGGGAGGACCTGCGGCTCGGCAGCGCCAACCACTACCGCTGTCTGCGCCGCAGTCTGCTGGTGATCATGCTGGTGATCACCCTCACCCCATTGCTCATCACCTCCTGGCTCAGCTTCCACCGGTATCGCCAGATCACCAGGCAGGAGGCACTTCACAACCTGCGCTGGCACACGGAGAGCGCCCGCCGCTCGCTGGAGGTTTTTTTGGAGCGGGCCAAGGACGCCATGGTGGTGGTGGCCAACACCTACACCATGGCGGAACTGGCCGCACCGGGCAAGCTGGAGCATATCTTCGCCGAACTGCGGCTGCAGCATCCCGGCCTGGTGGACATGAGCATCATCGGCCCGGACGGCATCCAGCATGCGTATGTGGGGCCATTCGCCCTCCAGGGCAAAAGCTATGCCGATATCCCTTGGTACCAGGCGGTCTTGGAACGCAAGGTGCTGATCAGCGAGATGTTTTCAGGCTTTCGCAAGGTGCCCCACTTCGTGGTCGCGGTCACCAAGCGGGAGGGCGAAGGGGGCGACTGGGTGGTCAGGGGCAGCGTGGACGCGGAAACCCTGAACCGGTTTCTTGGATCCATCGCCACCGATATGGCCGAGGATATCTTTCTGGTCAGCCAGGATGGGTATCTCCAGACCGCCTCCCGGAACCATGGGCAGGTGCTCGACTTCTTTCCCCTCCTGGTCCGTTTGAACGAAAAGGAGGTGGAGGTCACCGAAAAGGTCATGGCAGGCAAGGCGATCCTCCAGGCCATCGGGGTGGTGCAGGGAACTCCCTGGCTACTGGTGGTGGAGCAGAAGAATTTCGCCGATCGGAACGCCTGGCTTGCCTTCCGCAATCAGTTGCTTGCCATCTTCGTGATGGCGTCGGTGGCGGCGGTGGTGGTCATCGTGCGGATTTCGCGCTCCGTCGCCAACCGGGTCCGGGAGGCGGACGAGTCGCGGGAGCGCCTTTTTGCCGACAACGAGCACACCAACAAACTCGCCTCCCTGGGCAGGCTGGCCGCCGGCGTTGCCCACGAGATCAACAACCCGCTGGCAATCATCAACGAAAAGGCCGGCTTGATGAAGGATCTGCTGGGGTTGGAAAAGGAGTTTCCCAGAAAGGAGAAGTTCCTGACTCAGCTCGACTCCCTGGAGGGCGCGGTGAAGCGGGCCAGGATCATCACCCATCGGTTGCTGGGTTTTGCCCGACGGATGGAAAGTTCACTTCAGGAGGTGCAAATCAACGAGGTGATCACCGAGGTGCTGGGTTTTCTGGACAAGGAGGCCATGTACCGCGACATCAAGATCATCCTCGACCTGCAACCCGATCTGCCGGTGGTCGAGAGCGACCAGGGCCAGTTGCAGCAGATATTCCTCAACATCATCAACAACGCCATTGACGCCATCGACAAGAACGGGAACATTGCGATAAGTTCCCGGCTGGCGAGCCCCAAGACGGTGCTGGTGGAAATCTCGGACAGCGGCCCCGGCATCCCGGAAGAGCTGATCCACAATATCTTCGAGCCCTTCTTCACCACCAAGCAACACAGCGAGAAGCACGGCACCGGCCTGGGACTTTCGATCACCTACGGGCTGGTGAAGAAACTGGGCGGCGAGATCTCCGTGGCCAGCACCGAAGGACAGGGCACCACCTTCAGCCTGGGCTTCCCGCTCAAGGCAGGTATTCCCGAGGAGGGAACCGAAGCGGGTGGGAGCGGGGCCACGGGCATGCCCGCCTGATGCGCGACAACCAACGGCGGTCCCTTTCATGGGCGCCGATTTCTGGACATGTGAGAGATGGATACGGTCAAGGTTCTGATCATCGATGACGAGCGCGATTTCGCCACCACCCTGGCGGAACGGCTTGAGCTGCGGGATTTCGAGGCGCGGGCGGTGGGCGGCGCCGAAGAGGCCATGGAGGTAATCCAGGGCGGCTGGCGGCCCGCCGTGGTGGTGGTGGACCTCAAGATGCCCGGGCTCGATGGCATCGCCACCCTGTCGCTGCTCAAGCAACACGATCCCGCCATGGAGGTGATCCTCCTCACCGGTCACGGCTCCACCACCGCCGGCATCGAGGGGATGCGGCTGGGGCTGTTCGACTACCTGATGAAGCCGGTGGACATCGGCGAACTGATCGAACGGATCAACCAGGCCGCCGCCAAGGCGGGGCAGGGCGGTCAGTAGTAGGTCCGGAATTCCAGCAGGAAAGTGGCCCCTGCCTGACCAAACTCCGAGCCGATGCCGCCTGGCTCCGGCTTGTCGCCAAAGGGCAGGGTGAGGGTGGCGGCCAGCTCCGCCTCGTCGGAGAGGGAGCGCGTCAGGTTGGCGCTGATGAGGCCTGAGTGGTCGCTCCAGTTGGTCAGGGCGATGAATTCGCCGGTGACAAGGGGCGAGAACTCGTAGCCCGCGCCGAAGCCGCTGTAGCTCTTGCCCAGCAGCCCCTGGCGAAGCGTGTCCAGCGCCAGCTCCCGATTGATCTCCTCCACCGCATCGTAGCCCTGGCCGTGCAGGAAGTGCTCCAGCCTGAGAAACAGGCTGCTCTCGAAGCGGTGTTCGATGCCGAGGCAGAATTCGGTGCCGCCCGCCACCCCCTCCCGCTCCGGTGCCGCGTAGTGCCCCTCCAGTCGAATCCCCAGCCAGTCGAAGAGTTCGCCGGAGAGCGAGCCGCCGGTGATCCGGTGGTCTCCCGCCGTGCCCGCCATCAGCCCCCAGGCAAAACCGCCCTCCTCCCTGACGAACCTGCCAAGCAGCGAGGCGCGCGACCACTCCGGCTCCTGGCTCCAGCCGTTGGCGCTGGACGGATCACCATCATAGCCAAGCACCCCCAGCAGGGTGAGTTGGCTGAGGTTGGCAAGTCTGGTTTCGGAGCGGATCGCATCCACGCCCGGCTTGTAGACCCGGTAGAAGGTCTGGGCGCTGAAGGGGGCGAAGAGATCGTTGGGGGAGAAGAGAAAGGTGGTGGCCAGGCTGATGGGCTGGCGGCCGAGGGTTACCTCGGTGTCGCCGCTCTGCCAGCGGGCGTTGAGGCTGTCCGCCGTCAAGCTGGCCTCGCCGGCCTCGCCGCGATGTTGTTGCCAGGCGAGCAGACTGGAGCGCTCCACCCCGGCGGCATGGCTGGTGTGGCGCAGGTTCTGGAGCAGGTTGGCCTCGATGCGGGACCGTTCGCTGGGGCGCGCCTCGGCCAGCAACCGCTGATCGAGATTCCAGGGAAACTCACGGTCATGGCCGGTCAGGGGCGAGGGAGCTCCCGGGTCGCTCCAGCCGACACTCAGGCTGGTGAAGCCGCGCAGGCTGGGTGCGGCCGTGTCTCCGGCTGCCTCGCTGGCCAGCGCCGGCTGGGCGGCGAGCAGCCCCGCGGCGAGGAGGAGCAAGCAGGCGCGAAGGCCTCTGGCCCTGCTCAATTTTTTGCCTCCTCCTGCTCCAGCCGGCCGTCGCGCAGATGGATCAGCCGGCTGGCCCGCGCCATCACCCTAGGGTCGTGGGTGGCAAAGAGGAAGGTCACCCCGCGTTCTTTATTGAGGCGGGCCATCAGGTCGAGAATCGCCTCGGCGGCATGGGAGTCCACGTTGGCGGTGGGTTCGTCCGCCAGCACGATGGCGGGTTGGGGCGCCACCGCCCTGGCGATGGCCACCCGCTGCTGCTGGCCGCCGGAGAGCTCGTCCGGCCGCCGGTTTGCCAGCTCGGCCATGCCCACCTCGTCCAGCACCTCCATCACCCGTTGCCGCCGCTCCAGGGCAGGCATCCCCTGCAGGGCCAGGACAAACTCGGCGTTCTCAAAGGCGGTCAGCACCGGGATCAGGTTGTAGGCCTGGAAGACAAAACCGATGCGATCCCGCCGCAGCCGGGCAAGCTCGCCGGGCGGGCAGGCGGCCAGGTCGCGGCCCTCCAGGATCACCCGGCCCTCGGAGGGGAGGTCCAGGCCGCCGATCAGGTTCAGGATGGTGGTCTTGCCCGAGCCGGATGGGCCGCACAGGGCGCTGAACTCGCCGCAAGCCACGGTGAGATCAACGCGGTCCACCGCCCGCACCTGCTGACTGCCCTGCGGATAGATGCGGCTCACTGCCTCAAGCTGGACCAGGGGAGAGGGCATGGCGTGTCTCCGTTTTCGTCATGATTCGTCTTCATCATCGCCGCAGGCTGCCCATGGGTGGGGTGCGGCCGGCCCGGAAGGCAGGAAACAGGGCGGCAAGGAGGGTGAGGCCGAGCGCCACCGCCCCGATGCCGAGCATGTGGGGCGGATGTATGGCAAAGCGCAGCACCGGGTCCACCAGCACCCCGCCGGCGCTGTAGTCGGTGCCGATGAAGCGGCTCAGGTCGATGCCGACCCGCTGCATGTAGAGCACCCAGGGCGTGCTGAGCAGCGCGCCGCAGAGAAGGCCCCCCAGGCCGATCCAGCACGATTCCAGCAGCACCAGCCAGGCGAGCTGGCCCGGTCCCATGCCGATGGCCAGCATGATCCCGAACTCCCGCCGCCGTTCCATGACGCTCATCAGCAGGGTGTTCATGACCCCGGCCGCGATGACCAGCCCCACCAGGAGCTGCAACAGGTAGTTGAAGAGGCGGTCCACCGCGATCAGCCCGGCCAGGTCGGCCTGGCTCTCTTGCCAGGTGAGCACGCTGGCGGCATTGGGGGTGGGGAGCAGCCTGGCAAGCGCGCCGCGCAGGGGATCGGCCCGACGGTGGTCGGCCAGGAAGACCGCCACCAGCGAGGCGTCCTCCGGGCCGTAGCCCAGGGCCTGGCGGACAAGGCCGATGGGCAAGAGGGCCAGGCCGCCGTCCGCCGCCTCGTCGCCGGTGCGGAAGATGCCGCAGACCCGGGCCATCTCGCTCACCAGTTCGCCGTTGGCGTCGGTGACCGTGAAGACCAGCTTCTTGCCCAGCCCGATGGAAAGCCGTTCCGCCAGCCGTTCCCCCACCACCACCTCGCGGCTCTCCGAATCGGCAAAGGGGCGGCCCTGGACAATGGTGCGCAAAAAGAGGTTGTGGCCCGGTTCTTCCTCGTGTGGGTCGATGGCCACGAAGCCGCCGCCGCTGCTCTTGTTGCCACTGGCGAACATCGCCTGCCCCAGGATACGGGCGCGGGCCGCCACCACCCCGGGAAGGCCCAGACTGGCCGCCCGGATCGCCTCGGCCCCGGCCAGGCGGTGTTCCGGGTTGGGCGAATCCTGGTAAGCCGGATGCTGGACGGTGAGATGGCCCGGCCCCATCACCGCGCTGGTGTTGATCATGCTGGTGTAGGAGTAGTCGGCCGAGCCGATGAAGGTCACCGCCAGCACCACCCCGAAGGCCACCGAAAGGATGGTGATCCCGGTGCGCCGCCGGTTGCGGGCCAGATTCCGCCATGCCCAGGTGGTCAGCCGCATGCCGTTTCCCTCTCAGCGATGGTGGATGGCCGCCACCGGCCGGATCAGCGCCGCCTTGGCCGCCGGATAGAGGATGGCCAGGCCGGCCATCAGATAGAGCACTGCCAGCGGGGTGATGACGCTCATCGGGGTGACCACGCAGTACCACTTGGCCTCGATGGCGATGCCGGCGATGGTGGAGGAGGTGGACACCAGGCCGGAGAGGTCGAGCGGATGGGTGGTGCAGTAGAGCGCCGGCGGCAGGCCGCCCGCCACCGCGAGCAGGGCGGCGATGCTCACCTGGGCCAGGCTCTCGCAGGCGATCAGGCCAAAGAGCGCGCCAGGCGAGAGTCCCAGGGCCTTCATCACCCCGAACTCGGGGATGCGTTCGAAGACGCTCATCAGCATGGCGTTCAAGGTGAGGATGGCCACGGCCACGTAGGTGATCAGCAGCATGATCACCAGCGACACGTCGGTGAGGTCGAGCAGCCGGGCCAGTACCGGCTGGAGCTGCCGCCAGTCGCGGATCTCAAGGCCGGGCAGGAGGGCGGTGAGCCGCTGGCCCGCCTGCTGGAGCGGCTCGCCAGTCGCAAGCCGCCTGGCCACGATCAGCTGCACCCCCTCGGGCAGCCCCATCAGCTGCCGGAAGGCGTTGCCGCCCAAGAGCAGGGCGCTCCGGTCCACCCCGTCGCTCACCGAACGGAGGACGCCGCGCACCCGGTAGAGCCGGTTGGCGGTGGAGCCGTCCGCCGCCTGCGCCACCACCACCAGTTCGCCGCCCACCTCAACCCCCAGGGTGCGGGCCAGCTTGCGGCCGATGACCACCCCGTCCGGGTCGTCCTCGGCCAGCCACGCCCCGGTCATCACGTGGCGATGAAGCAGGGTGACCTCCGGCTCGCCGGTCAGGTCCACCCCGCGCAGCTGCACCCCGGCCGAGGAGGAGCCAGCCGCCGCCAGACCGCTGGCGTAGAGGCGGGGGGCTGCGGCAAAGCCGGCGGCCCGCAGGTGCGCGAGGGTCTGCTCCGGTTGCGGGATGATGGTGTAGAGGTCGGGATCGTCCCGGTAGCCGGGCGCGGAAAGCTGGAACTCGCCCAGCTCCATGGAGACGGCGTTGCGCTCCATGGCTGCCAGCCAGCCATTGAGCAGGCTGGCGTAGAAGATCATCACCCCGCCGGCCAGGGCCATGGCCAGGATGGTGGTCCAGGTGCGCGCCCTGGCGCGGCCCAGGTTTTTGATGGCAAGGCCGAGGATGGTCGGCCACGCCCCCCAGGCCTTCATGGCTCAGCGCCTCCGCAGGGTGAGCAGGGAGAAGAAGTCATCGGCCAGCTCCAGGTTGAAGCGCAGCGTCTGGTAGACCAGGAGGGTGTGCTCGTCCGGCTTGTCGGTGGGGGTTACGGTGAGCACCGTCGGCAGCAGCCTGCCGCCCATCTCCCTGATCTCGCTGAAATGGATGGTGCGGCTCAGCCTGCCGTCCTCGTCGTAGTAAAGGGCGACAAGGGGCAGATGGTCCTGGTCCGTCACCTCAAGGACGATCCTGCCCCAGACCACCGCCGCCTCCGGGAGCGGGGTCAGGGTGAACTCGATGATTCGCCTGCCGCGCCGCTCGCCCTTAAAGGTGATCGAAGGGGTGTAGTCCTCGGAGAGGCGCGACTCCTTGACCAGGTCGTCGTTGGTCAGGTGACTGCCCATCCAGGAGGCCATCATCATGGCCGAGGTGAGGCGGATGGTGCGGTCGGTGGCGGGGAGATAGGTGTACATGGCCCGGCCGTCCTTGAGGCTGGCGGTGTCCTTTTCCTTGAGCGGCGAGACGATGCGGACCAGCGACTTCTCCTTGCCCTTGGACCAGACATCCATGACCAGGGTGCGGGTGTAATGGGCGGTCTTGACCTCCATGCGCATGGTGCCGCTGGACGAGCCGGCCCGCCACAGGTCGTCCACCTGGCGGAGGATTTCCACGGCCTCCTGGTCGGCGGCCTGGGCCGCCCAAGCCCTAGGGCAGGGGAAGAGGAGGCTGGCGGTGCACCACGCTATGGCCAGGATGCCCCGGATCACGGCAGGCTGCCCAGCCAGTTGAAGGTGGAGAGGCGCGGGCCGCGCGGCGGCGTATCCAGTTGCCGGAAAAGCGCGGCCAGCTCCTCGGGCCTGGGAGATTGGTTGGAAAGATCGATCACCCCGTAGGCCACGCCCAGGGAGGCGATGTCGCTGGCCTGGGGCAGGAGGGAGAAGGGCCGGTCGGCCACGGCGATGGTCTGTTCCCAGCGCCTTTTGAGAACGATCAGCTCTCCCTTGGGGCTGACCAGCGGCCGGTCGTAGCGGAAGAAGGGCGCGTTGAGCCGGGCGGTGAAGAGGGGCGGCCGGCTGGCGAGCACCATGCCCACCGGGATGGCCGACTTGTTGCCGAGCAGGGCGGCGAGGTTTTGCCGGTCTGTCTCCACCGAGGCGAGGCTTGCGGTGATGCCGAGTCCGCTCAGCGCCTTGAGGGTGAGGCTGTTCAGCACGTTCAGGGTGTAGTCGCCAAAAAGCTCCAGGCTGGCGCCCTTGGCCGCCTTGCCGCGCGGCCGGGGGCTGTCGGCCGTATCCGGGGTGGGCGCATTGGCAAAGAGCAGCCGTTGGCCGACATGGCCAAGCTGCCAGGCCTGGAAGCCCGCTTTGCGCAGCCGCTCCACCGCCTCGGTATAGAAGGGGAGGTCCGCCTCCAGGATCACCGGCGGCAAGGCCCAGACCACCTTGCCCCGAAAGGGGGTGAGCCACTTGCGGCCTCTGGCGTACTGGGCCATGGTCTCCCGGCAGAGGGTGATGACCAGCCGGGCGGGCGGCGCGGGCAGCCGCAGCTTGAGCAGTTCCAGGTCATCGATCCGCAGCCACCAGGGAAACGGCCATTTCGCGGCAGCTCCCTGTCCGCGCCGGCCGCCTTCCCGCTTGGGCAAAGGGATACGGCGCGGCTCGCGGCCCCGGGCCGGCACTGCAACCGGCCCCCTGGCCGATCCGGCTTGCGGGCCAGCGGGTTTGGCTGGAAGCCTCGGTGTCGCGACGCCAATCAACTCGCGGACAATGCGGCCCACCCGCTTGGGATCGACGAGCTTGGCCGCCATGGCGCTGAAGCGATTCGGCTGCACCGCCTTGGCCGTCACCTTGCGCCGCTCCTCCACATCCACCTTGTAGAGGCTGTCGCCTGACCTGGCGCCGCCGGGGATGGCAAGCCACACCGCCTCGCCGGCCTTGGCCGCCTCCACGGGGGCCTTGCCCTGGCGCATGGATTTCAGGGTAAAGGCCAGCCGCTCGCCGCTTCCCTCCTGGTGCAAACGCAACCGGTCGCCAAGCCGCAGCCCCTCGCGCAGTCGGAGCTGGCCGCCATCCGGGCCGCTCTTCTCCAGCTTGCCCAGGAAGAGGCCGATGTTGCCGGAGTGCTGGGGCGCGATGATCCCTTCCGGCTGGGCGGCAAGAAAGTAGCCCGAGGAGGCCCGCCGGCCCATGGCCTGGTCAAGCAGCCCTCGTGCCTCGCGAAGGGCGGCCGCGTCGCCCGGCGCGTCCAAGGCCACGCGGTAGGCGCGCACCACCGCGGCCACGTACTGGGCGCTCTTCATTCTTCCCTCGATTTTGAGCGAGGTCACCCCGGCCTCGTGCAGCCGTGGCAGCAGCTCCAGGCTGTCCAGGTCGTTCATGGAAAAGAGATACCCCGCCGCGCTCCCTGCCTCGCGGCCCTTGCCGCCCCAGGCGTAGCGCCGCCTGCATGGCTGGACGCAGCGGCCGCGCAGGCCGCTCTTGCCGCCCAGGTAGCTGCTGAAGAGGCAGAGGCCGGAGTAGGCAAAGCAGAGGGCGCCGTGGACAAAGACTTCCAACTCCACCGGGCATTCCTGGTGGATGGCGCTGACCTCCTCGATAGTCAATTCCCTGGGCAGCACCACCCGCGCAAAGCCCATGGCGCTGAACTGGTGGACGTTCATGCTGTTGTGGGCGCCGGTCAGGGTGGAGGCGTGCAGTCGCAACTTTGGAAAGTAGGTGCGGGCCAGATGGTGGATGCCCAGGTCCTGGATGATCAGGGCGTCGGCCCCAAGGGAGGAGAGGGCGTCCAGCACCTCCACCGCCCTGGGGATCTCCTCCTCCTTCATCAGGCTGTTCATGGCCAGGTAGAGCTTCACCCCGTTTCGGTGGGCATGGTCGAGCATGGCCGCCACCTCGGCCAGGGTAAAGTGGCGGGCCAGGGCGCGCGCGTTGAAGGACGGTGCGCCGATATAGACGGCGTCGGCGCCGGCAGCCACAGCCGCCTCGAAGGCTTCGATGGTGCCGGCCGGCGCCAGCAGCTCCAGGGTATTTTGGGCAGGGTCGGTCATGATCTCTCGCGGGGCAGGCCAAGGCGGGCGCGAGATTGCGCACACCCGGTCGCATGTTCCCAGCGTACACCGGGCAAGGGTCTCGCGGCAATTGGAAAGTCTGCTTGGGAAAGCTCGTGGAGCAGGGTCGCCATCCCAGGGAATGGAGGAGAAGGCGAGATGTCTGGGGAGCGGCAATTGCAGTTCGCCAGCCAGTGGGTGGATGTATTAACATTTTGAGTTTATTGGTTTTCTTGACTCGCGAATTGGCTGGACGATCATTCGCCAAATTGTGCTATAGTGAAATTGCATAGGGCCGCACGTCGTCTTTTTCGTCAATCGCTTGCCAAGCGGGGTGAGTCATGAACAAGCATGCCCTCCTTCTCCTGTGGACTCTCGTTTTCTGCTTGCCACTGCCAGCGTTTTGCCAGACCTCTCCCCTGGTGCTCAATACCTCCTCGTTTCCGCCGGTCAACACCCCCGCCAAAGAAGGCTTTCTCGATCTTCTCTACAGGGAGCTTTCCGCCAGGCTGGGAGTTCCCATCGTGATCCAGATTCTGCCCGCGGAACGGTGCCTGCAAAACGCCAACGCCGGCATCGACGATGGGGACACCAGCCGGATTGCCGGGCTGGAGGCCACCTACACCAACCTGGTACACACCTCCGAACCGGTCATGAGCTTCCAGATGGTGGTCTTCAGCCGGGATAAATATTTCCAGGTGGAGGGGCCGGAAAGTCTCACGCCCCACGCGCTGGGTATCGTCACCGGATGGAAGATCCTGGAGCGCGCCACCCAGCAGCATCCCGCCCGCATCTCGGTGGAGAGCATCGATCAGCTCTTCATGATGCTCGATCAGGGCCGGGTGGATATCGCGCTCATCGACCGGCTGGTGGGGATGGATGCGGTCAAGCGGCTGGGGATCAAGGGAATCCGGATCCTCTCGCCGCCTCTCGTCACCGGGGATTGGTTCCTTTACTTGCACAAGAAGCATCAAGCCTTGATCCCGCGCTTCGACGCGGAATTGCGGAAGATGAAACAGGACGGCAGCTATGAGCGCATCCTGCAGCAGGTGCTTAGTCGCTACGAACAGTCGATTGGCCGCTGAACCTTGACTCCCGCGGAGGGCCAGTTGGAAATGACTTTATCCAGGGACGCCTCGGCCTCGCCTTCCAACTGGTGGTGGAACAGCATTGGGCGTCGCTTCATCCTGTACATCTTTCTGTTCAGCTCGTTGGTTACCCTGTGCAGCACGGCGATACAGCTTTATTACGAGTATAAGCGCGACATCCGGGCCATCGACGCCAGCCTTGCGCAGATCGAAAAAAGTTATCTCAAAAGCCTGGGCGAGGGGCTCTGGACCTTCAACGAAAGGGGGCTTCGCGTCCAGCTTCAGGGCATCCTCGATCTGCCGGATGTGGAGTATGTGGAGATCAGGAAGGAAGGGGCGTCTTATCTGAGCGTGGGGGCTCCGGTTCGGGGCGGCGCGATAAGGGGAGAATTCGCCATCCCTTACTCCCACCGGGGCCAGGAATTGCAGTTGGGCGTCCTGATGGTGACCGTCGGGCTGGAGGGGGTCTATGCCCGACTGTGGGACCGGGTCGTGGTTATCCTGATTACCCAGGGGATTAAAACCTTCTTTGTCTCGTCCTTCATCTTTTTCCTCTTTCATGCCATGGTGGGCCGCCATCTCAAGACCATGGCCGCCTATGCCGGGTCATTGACCATCGATCGGCTGGCCGAGCCCCTTACGGTGCCGCGCTCGTCCAAATGCGCGGGCAAGGATGAGATCGGCCTGGTGGTGAAGGCGATCAACCAGATGCGGCAGACCCTGCTGGAGGACATCGAACTGAACCGGCAGGGGGAGCGCACCGTGCAGATGCTTTCGGAAAGCGCGGCCGGCCTTACCGGGCAGAAACTGTTCGACGCGATTGTCCGCGATCTTTGCGAATTTCTTGGTTGTGAATGCGCCATTCTCGGCCGTCTGGACAAGGAGGCGGACACCGTTTCCGTCCTTGCCATGGAGGTGGACGGCAAGGCGGTTTCTGGCTATTCCTATGCGCTCCATGGCACCCCCTGCGAGGATGTCGACCGGAAAGGCTATTGCGTTTTCCCTGAACAGGTTGCCGCGCTCTATCCAGAAGACCGGGATCTGGCCGACATGGGAGCCGAGGGGTATGTCGGCGTGCCAGTGGTTGGCAGGGACAAGGAGTCTCTGGGCATTCTTTGCGGCATTTCCCGCACCCCTCTCGTGCCTCCTCCCAGGACAAAGGACGTCATGCACATTCTCCAGGCCAGGGTTGCCGCCGAACTGGAGCGCATGGCCGTGGACGAGGAGCGGGAGCGCATGGAGATCCTGCTCCGCCAGGCCCAGAAGATGGAAGCCATCGGCACCTTGGCCGGCGGCATTGCTCACGACTTCAACAACATCCTCACCCCCATCATCGGCTACACCGAGATGGCCCAACTGGAGATGTCGGAGCAGGAGAGAAAGGCGTGGGCGGTGGATGAGGTTCTGCGAGCCGCGCAACGGGCCAAGGATCTTGTGCAACAGATTCTCACCTTCAGCCGACAGCGGGAGCAGGAGTACGTCTCCATTGCGCTGCAACCCATAATCAAGGAAAGCCTCAAGTTGCTGCGAGCCTCCCTGCCCGCCACTATTGAGATCAGGGTTGACGTCGACGCAGCCTGCGGGCCGGTTTTGGCCGATCCCACCCAGATCCAGCAGGTGGTGATGAACCTCTGTACCAATGCCTTCCATGCCATGGAGGAAAAGGGGGGAACCTTGGATGTTTCCCTGCGGCAGGTTGCCATCGACGCCGGGCAGGAGTTTCTCCACGATCCCCTTCCAGTCGGACAATATCTGCGCCTCGTCGTCTCCGATACCGGGCATGGCATGGAAAAGGGGATGCTGGAGAGAATTTTCGAGCCCTATTACACCACCAAGGCGCAGGGCAAGGGAACCGGCCTGGGGTTGGCCCTGGTGCATGGCATCGTCAAAGCCCATCGGGGCAGGATTGACGTGTACAGTGAACCGGGCGAGGGGGCCGTCTTTAAGGTGTATCTGCCGGTTGCCGTCGCGCATGCCCAGGCCGGGGAAAAGCCGGCGGATACGTTGGCGGAGGCGCTTCCCCGAGGGAATGAAAGTATTCTCGTTGTGGATGACGAGGAGGCCATTGTGCGGTTGTCCGTCAACATGCTTCAGCAGCTCGGGTATTCGGTGGTTGGACTCAGGGACAGCCGGGAGGCATTCCGGCTTTTCGCCTCGAACCCGCGAGGATTTGATCTGGTCATCACCGATCTGACCATGCCCGGCATGACCGGCGACGAGCTTGCCTGCCGGCTCATGGAGATCAGGCCGGATTTGCCCGTGGTTCTCTGCACCGGATTCAGCGCCAGAATGACGACTGAAAAAGGGGAGTCCCTTGGAATAAGGGCGCTTGCGGCCAAGCCCTTCGATCGTCACGACATGGCCTTATTAATCCGCAAGGTTCTCGACGGAGAGGGGTTTGTGGGGGGGGATTTTCAGGAGAGCAGGGCGGTTTGATTTGGGGCAGGGTTGATTTTGGGATCAGCCTGTCAGTGTTCAAGAATGCGCGATGAATACTTCAACCCTCGCCGGGAGCCCATGGCATTTATCCTCGGTCGATTTTTTTTGAAGGAGTCCCAGGCATGATTCTGGATAGGATTGAAAATTTTCCCCAGTACCTTTCCCTGAGCAAAGGCTTTGCCAAGGCGGCGGCGTTCCTGGCCCGGAAGGATCTGGCCATGCTGGCGGACGGCCGATATGAGCTTGATGGCGACCGCGTCTATGCCATGGTTTCCAGAGTGGCGGGGAGGGCGCGGGACGGGGCTGAACTTGAGGCGCACCGCCGGTACATCGATATTCAACTCGTGCTTGCCGGCACCGAGACCATGGGGTGGAAGCCCGCCTCCGCATGCACGGAGTTGTCCGGGGAGTATGACCAGGAAACCGACTTCCAGCTCTTTGCCGACGAGCCGGCATCCTGGATCGCCACCAATCCCGGGTGCTTCGTGGTTTTTTTCCCTGATGACGCGCACATGCCTCTGCTTTCCCGGGACCATCTCCACAAGGTGGTGATCAAGGTCGCCGTGGAGCAGGGGTGATTGCCCATCCAATATCCATCGACAATTCCTAGCGTGTTCGAGATTTTTCCCGCACCGGGCAGCCTGCCTTTCCAGAAGAGTCCTGGAGTCTGCTTGATGCCTCGGTTGACACCGAGGCGAGACGCCAGACATGGCTTCTTCAGCCCGGATCATCCCAATACCGCAGCGAGAGAGAGCGCCTTCGCTCCTGTCGAGTTTTCTCCAATGCCATCCCGGCATCTCCGTCCATTCCCATGTAAGAGGACTGACGCGCCCGCGGCGATGTGGTATGAGTAATCCAGAGGGGATCGCGGCATGAGCCAACCAGATTGCGAGAGCATGGGCGAGGTCATCGGCCGGATACACGCGATGGCCGGGGTTGCGATCGAGCACGAGTATTTTGTCCGCATGGGGTCGGGAATCGAGTATTCCCTTGAGACGCTCGGCGGCTGTGATCACTCCTTCGAGTTGATCATGAAGTACCTTGAACGGCAATACGATATCAATCAGGCGCAATGCATCGCCATCCGGCAAGTGCTGATCGACGCCGGCATCCGCTGCGACTGCGGCTTCGTTGCCTGGTTGAAGAAGGGGAATATCCGTAATCACATATGAATCTTCCTGTCCTGCTGCTGATCAACCTCCACTCCAAGCAGGGCCTCCTGCGGTTCGGCGAGGCGGTTGCCTGCTTCAACGATCTGGGCGTGCAGTATATCGTGGGCCAGGTCCGGGAGTCTGCTGATTTTGCCCGCGCCATCCGTCATTATCAGGACAAGGTCTCGGCGGTGGTGATCGGCGGCGGCGACGGCACCTTCAATGTCGCGGTGGACGCCCTGGTGGAGAGCGGCCTGCCCCTGGGGATCCTGCCGCTGGGCACGGCCAACGACCTGGCCCGCACCCTGGGGCTTCCCGCCTCTCTGCCCGACGTCTGCGCGGTGATCGCCAAGGGGCACCGCCGCCGCATCGATCTGGGGCGGGTGAACGGCAAGTATTATTTCAACGTGGCCAGTTGCGGTCTCAGCATCGCCATCACCCAGCAGCTTTCCAAGGGGTTGAAGCGCCGTTGGGGGGTGCTTGCCTATGCCATCGCCACCCTGCGGACCCTGTTGACCGCCCGGCGGTTCGAGGCGGTGATAAAAGTTGACGACGGCGCTGAGATGCGACGTTGCGCCCTGCAGATTGCAGTGGGCAATGGCCGCTATTACGGGGGCGGCATGACCGTGGCCGAGGATGCCGCCATCGACGATCAGCTTCTTGATCTCTACAGCCTGGAGATGCCGCACTGGTGGCATATCTTCTTTCTGTTGCCGGCCCTGCGCCGCGGCAGGTTTGGGGAGCGGATCGGAATCTGGCGGTGGAAGGGGAAAAGGATCAGCATCGCCACCGTGCACCCCAAGCGGGTAAACACCGATGGCGAGATCACCACCAGGACGCCGGCCCTGTTCGAGCTGTGCCCCGGGGCGCTGGAGGTCTTTGTGCCCGCCCCGGCCGATTCCGGCGGTGGGGGGACGGGGTAGCGGTTTTGGGTCTGCGGCGTGGCTGTGGCCGCTTGCCAAAACAAAGGGGCGCTCCGTGAACCGGTTGCGCCCCTTTGTCGTTGCGGGTGGCTTTTCTTGCGCGGCCATCCAGGCCGCGTCGGGGTCACGCTCAGGAGAAGCCGCCCCGCGAGGAGCAGCCGGAAAGCGCCCCTGCCGGGATGGAGCTTGAGCCGGAGGAGATCTTGAAGCTCGCGGCGGAGAGGGTCTTCTTGACGTTGGTGCTGTTGCACTTCTTGCAGTGCATGGCCTCGGTGGATTCGTGCGAGGAGACTATGGCCTCGAACAGGGCGTTGCACTCCTGGCAGCGGTACTCATAGAGTGGCATGGCGTCCTCCTTCGGAATGGATGGGATGGGGGCAATTCATGGGGCGTGGCAATGGCCCCCATGCGATTCATCAATAAAAATAATTTAAGCACTTCATTAATCTTTGTCCAGTGGAAAATCGCGCCATGGCGATTTGCCATGCAAAATGGCATCGAGCGGGGCGAAACCATGCTACAATAAGAACAAGGCAAGGGACGGATACGCGTGCTGTCCTGGCTTTCCCGCCTGGCCAGCGCAAGGGTCAACCGAGGGCACGGGAGGAACGGAGATGAAGGAAAAGGGCATGGGTCGTGTGCTGCTGGGTTGGGGCTGCATGTCGGTCGGTCTGCTGATGGGCCTGGCCTCGCAGGCTGCGGCCGCGAATCTGGTCGGCTCGATGATCGGCGATGTCGGCGGCTGGGTCACCGACGCCAATGGGCAGCAGGTGGCGCCGCAGGGGGCGGTTTCCGGGGATGTCGCCATCAGTACCGACAGCCAGGGGAATGTCGTGGCCACCGTCACCGGCACTGCCTCCTGCACCGGCGGCCTGGGTGTGCATATCAACTATGCGGTTTCCTACAACGCCGCCACCGGTGTGCTGACCGGTACCTACACCGATCCGGCCAATGCCACCGCCCGGGATATCCAGTTCAGCCATCAGGGAGGCCTCCAGTGGCAGGCCTCCGTGGCGGACAGCGTGGTGGTCGACGGCGCAAGCCGGCCCTACAACATCGCCGTTGCCCTGGAACTCCCCGAAACCTCCCTTTATAGCGGCACCCAGTTTCCCGCCGACCGGCAGCTGAGCGGCCCGCTGAGCACCACCATGAACCTGAGCGTGCCCATTGTCATGCCCCAGTTCGGCCTGAACGAGACCATCGACACCACCCTGACCGTAACCGGGGAGTGGGTGGCCACCGTGGTGCCCGGGGCGGACGGCAGCGCGACCATCACCGGCCACGCCTCCGGCACCTACAGTTCCTCGGCGATCTCCTTCACCGTCACCTACATGGGGATCTCGGTGCCGGTTTCCTTCTCCCTGAACGGCAACTACGGCGGCAGCCTCTTCCAGGAGGGCGGCGAGCTGTTCTTCGGCGGCACCTTCGGCGAGAGCCTGCACACCAGCGGGGTGGATGTGGTATACAGCGGCGATATGCTGATCGACGTGCCGGTGGACACGACCGGCATGATCAGCCAGCTGCCCTTCAGCTTCGATGGCTCGCCCAGGGTCGAGGTCGGCAGCTTCGGCACCTTCACGGTGCCGGTCACGGTGAGCGGCGTCTTTCCCTTTGCCCTGAACTGATCACCGGAACCCAAAAAGAAAACCCACGGAGCGATCCCGGTAGCTGGGATGGCCCGTGGTTTTTTTTGCGTGACAGCGGGAGGAGGATCAGCCCGCCGCCTGGGCCGGCTGGTCGTCCAGGTGGATGGAGCCCAGCAGCTCGGCCGGGATGCGCTTGCGGATCTTCTGGAGAGTACTCTTGATGGCGTGGGCCGGGTAGTCGGTCCGCACCTCCTCGCTGTTGTCGGCATAGGCGGTGAGGACGAAGCGGCGGTCGCGGATGGCGAAGCGGTGGGTCCAGTTGATCTCGATGGTCTCCGGGCTCTCCTCGATCTCCACCTCCAGCTTATCGCCGGCCCTGGCCACCTGGATGGCGTCCATGTCGGTGACCTCCAGCAGCCAGGCATCGCCCGCCGGAGTTGCAAAGAGGATGAAGACCCCCATGGCCCGCAGCACTGCCTTCTTGGCCGCTGCGGTCTCCTGGAGCCTGACCACCGCCGCCGTCACAGAGGGGATGGCCGGACGGGCCGGAACGGCCGCCCGCTTGCCGAGACAGCACTTCTTGTACTTCTGGCCGCTGCCGCAGGGGCAGAGATCGTTTCTTCCTGGTTTGGGCATCGTTTCTTCTCTATTCAGAATGGTGGTTGCGAAACATTCCCGGCGCAGCGCCGGGAGAATTTTTTTTAGCCTGGCACTTGGGCCGCAGGCCACTATGCCACGGCCGGCCTGATTTGTAAAGTCGGCCTCAGCGGCCGTCGCTTTCCTCGCCGACCGCCCGTTCCACCCGGCCCTGGTTGCAGTAGTAGCGGGTCAGCTCGTTGAAGATGTTGTCCTGGCCGGCATAGATGCGATTGTTGCCGTTCAGTATCTGCTGGAGCGCCTCCTCGTAGCCGTCCACCCCGATGATGGTGTCGTGGATGAAGGTTTCGCCGCCGCATTTGTTGTTGAGCAGCTCCTCCATGTAGCGGGTGACGTTGCTCGCGTAGACGTTGTTGTTGCGGAAGTGGGCGTTGTCGCGCTTGGCCTGCTCAGTGTTGCGGTCGATCATCCGCTGCAGTTCGCTGTGGAACATGTGGTTGTAGATGCGCCCGGCGATCTTGGCCGGCGCGTAGCCCGAGGCGCCGACGCTCTTGTAGCCGCCGCTGTTGGTGGTCACCGAGACGAGCATGGTCATGGTCTGGTCGGCGTGGGTCTGTCGGTTGCGGTAGGGGCTGAAGTGGCTGATGAAGAGTGCCGACTTGCCCTTGGGCGCGGTGCCGGTCTTGCCGGAGACCAGGTTCTTGTGCAGCTTGAACTCCGTTTTCATGGAGGAGGCGGTGCCCCGGTTGCAGATCTCGTAGAGCACACCCAGCTCCGCCTCCCGATCCTTCTTGGAATCGAAGAGCGGAATGGCTCCGTACTTCTCATCCTGGTCGCGGTCGTAGATCACCTTGCCGTTGACCCGGATGCGCCGCACAAAGGAGGGCTCCCGGTAGCGGCCGTCCAGGAAGGCGTTGTAGATCCCCAGCCATTGCTGCACCGAGACCTCGGAGGCACCGATGCCGAAGGGCCAGTACTTGGCGTCCTCCTTGCTGTAGTTCAGCCCCACCTGGTCGAAGTCGAGCAGCATGGCGTCGCGGAGCTGCCGGTTGGTATAGAGGCGGGCGAAGATGGTGTTGATGGAGATCACCTGCGCCTCCTCCAGGGTGTACTCCTTGCCGAGCGGATGCGCGCCGCCGTAATCGTACCAGTTGCCCGGCAGCCACACCTGGCGGCCCTCGGTCTCCGAGTACTTGTACTCCAAAGGCTTGTCCGCGAAGCGGTCCAGCAGGCGGGCGTTGTTGACCGCCATGGCGTAGTAGGCGATGAGCGGCTTGATGGTGGAGCTGGGGAAGACCTTGGCCTTGCGGCTCATCAGATCGATGATCACCGCCTCCCGCTCCGGGGGCTCCTCCTTCTGGGTCTGGTCGGCGGCCTCGGCCACCACTGCGTCATCATTTTCCGAAGACTGGCGCAGGAACTCCTTGCCGCCCACGTAGGCGACCATCTCGCCCTTCGGGTTGACCGCGATGATCCCCACGTTGATGGTACGCATCAGCTCGGCCATGAAGCCCTCGAAGTCGGAGTAGGGCGGGGTGAGGCCGCGCGAGGTGTAGCGTTCCCGGTCGCGGGTCCAGAGCCGTTCGTTGTGGGTGCGGAGGATCTCCTTGAAGGAATCGCTGCGCAGGTACTGGTTGATGATTTCCTTCATCTTCTCGATCAGGGCCAGGTCGACGCTGGTCTCGATGACCACGTCGCCCCGTTCCTCCAGGAGAAGCTGGGAGCCGGAGACATCGCGGCCGTCGACCTTGTAGGAGCGGGAGGTCACCTCCTTGATGACGTTCCAGGAGGTCCACTCCTCCTCGCCGTAGAGCGGCGAACGGAAGTCGCGGAAGCCGATGGAGCGGATGGACTCCTCGTCGGAAAGCAGCCAGGCGCGGTACTGGTTCTCCGGAATCTCGCCGTGTTCGTAAAGGTAGGTCAGGGCCAGGTTGATCTTGTTGATCGCCGACTTGGCGTGGCCCAGCATGGCCGGAGAAAGCTCGTTGAAGTTCTTGCCGCGGGCGATCTCGTAGAAGGCCACCTGGCGGTTGTGGTTGGGGATGAAGGAGCCGATGGCCACCAGCTGCTGATAGTTGAGCTCGCTCAGGTCGCGCTTGAAGTAGTTGGCCGCCGCCGCCGGGAAACCGTAGAGGTTGGCGCCCACCGGCACGGTGTTGACGTAGAAGTTGAGATTTTTCTCCTTGCCGAACTTGGAGACCATCATGTAGGCGATGACGATCTCCTCCAGCTTGTTGGCGATGGTGCGGTCCTGGTTGCCCAGGATCTTCTTGGCGTTCTGCATTACCAGGGTACTGGCGCCGCGGGTCTCGCCGGAAACGATGGCGTCCTTGACCGCACTCAGCAGGTTGGGCCAGCTCACGCCGGGATGGATGAGAAAGAGGTTTTCGTACCAGCGGTTGTTGGGATGGGGAAGGAAGTAATGGTCTTCGCAGGCCATCAACGCTTTCTTGGCATTCTCCGGCAGCTGCTGGGTCACCTTGCGCTTGCCGTAGGACTTGATGATGGCGCCGTGGTTGTCGTTGATGCTGGCCGAGTGGGCGTAGGTCTCCAGGTCGTCGGGCAGGCGGGCGATGGGGGCGGTATCGTAGATGGAGCGCATCACCAGCACCTCGACGATGTGCTGGGTGGGGCCGGGGATGTAGTTGATCACAAAGAGGATCAGGGCCACCAGACTGCCCCATTTCAGGAGGCGCGGCAGCCAGTAGGCGGTCCAGAACAGGCAGAGGTTGAAGGGGTTCTGCCACGGCTGCATCCGGCCGGCGCGGCTGTCGCTCTCCAAGGCCTCCAGGTACTGCTGGTAGCGGCCGGCCAGGGTCTTGCTCTTCTTGAGTTTGCGGAGGATGGTCTTTTCGTCCAGCCCTTTCTTGACGTCCTTGTCCGAGAAGATGTGGCGGTATGCCTTGTACTTGATCGCCTGCTCGCGGGGATCAAAGGCCGCCTTCTTGTCGGAGGACCTGGGTTTTGCCTTGGGGGGCTGCTTGTCGTTGGTGTCCACGGGAAAGCGTCTTGGGTTGGCCGGGGGGAATTCCCTGTACCTTCAGATAGAAAAACACGGCGGAGAAAAAGTCAAGTAATCTTGGTTAATAAGAGCCACAAGGCATGGAAAAAACCGTGCCGGCGTGGCGGTGGTCCTTCTGGATCTCGGTGCCAGCCCCTTGCATTTGGGAAAAAGGATGAAGTATCTTGCTGAAATGACCGATAGTCAATGCGAGTCGGGCGCAGAAAGCCAGGCCGCGATGGAGCGAGACCGTTCATGATCTTCTACTGCAAAACCTGCCACTACGCCACCGAGGTGGAGGACCGCCACGCCGGCAAGTCGGTTCCCTGTCCCAAGTGCCGTCAGGTGGTGGTGGTGGGTGCGGATGCGCCACCCGCCGATCCCCGTCGGAATGGGGCGGTGTTCGCCTGCGCCCGCTGCGGATTCCGCAAGGCGGTGCCCGCGGTGTTCATCGGCAGGAAGGTGCCCTGTCCGCAGTGCCATTCGGAAAAGACCTCGATCCAGCTCGCCATTCGGGAGCGCCGGCAACGGCAGTCGTCGCCTGGGGAGTGGCGGCGGGGGCTGGCGATCATGGTCAGCCTGGCGTTGCTCCTGCTGGCCGGTTGGGGAGTGGAGCGGTTGTGGCGGGACGATGGGGCGACGGTGCGGGGCGTGATCTCCGCCCTGATCCCGCAACCGCAACCAGTGACGATTACATCGGGGGAGAGCGCTTCCGCGCCGGTTCCGGCCCCTGTCCTTGCTGCCCCGCCCGAGCCGCGCCACAATGGGGTGAAGCTCGCCGGCAAGAACCTGCGTGGCCAAAACTACGAGGCCGCCGACCTGGCGGGCGGCGATCTGCGCGGTGCCGATGCGCGCGGGGTCAACTTCCGGGGCGCCAACCTGCTGGGCGCTGACCTGCGTGGTGCCGACCTGCGCGGCGCCATCCTGGCCGGAGCCAGGCTTGGCAAGGCGGACCTTGCCAAGGCCCGGCTGGTGGGTGCCGACCTGCGTGGCGCCGACCTGGCCGGGGCCTCCTTACGGGAAGCCCAGCTGCTCGAGGCCAATCTGGCCAAGGCGGTGTTGGAGGAAACCGACTGGCGCGGGGCCGAGGCCGGCAAGGCCGATCTTTCCGAGGCCAACCTGCGCCGGGCCATGCTGGACGGGGCCGATCTCTCCAAGACCAAAATGACCGGCGCGGTGCTGGACGGCGCTTCCCTGCAGAAGACCGACCTGAACTGCGCCATCCTCACTGGCGCTGCATTGACGCGGCTTGACCTGCGTTCCGCCAGGCTGGAAGGAGTCGACCTCAAGGATGCCGCCCTGGGCGGGGCCGATCTGGCGGGGCAGGACCTCCGGCAGGTGGATTTGAGCAACGCCGTGCTTGGCCGGGCCAACCTGACCTCGGCCCGGCTCGGCGAGGCCAATCTGAGCGGCACCGATCTGTCCGGGGCCAATTTGACCGGCGTCGAGGCCGGGGACGCCAACCTCTGCAACGCCAATTTGACCGGGGCCAAGCTGACGGAAGGCCGGTTGGACGGCGCCCTCTTCCGCCAGGCCAACCTCACCGGGGTGGACGGTGTCAAGGCGCGTCTGGAGCGGGCCGACCTGACCGAAGCCAATCTGACCGGAGCCATTCTCCGGGAGGCGACTCTGACCGACCGCGTCCGCCTGGAGCGGGCCAATCTCACCCACGCCGATCTGAGCGGGGCACGACTCGACGCAGCCGACCTTTCCAAGGCCAACCTGAACAGCGCCAATCTCGCCAATGCCGATCTTTCCAAGGCCAAGCTGGCCAACGCTTACCTGAATCGCGCCGATTTGAGCCGGGCCGATCTTGCCGACGCCGATCTGGGCGGCGCCGATCTCAAGGGGGCCATTCTCACCGGGGTCAACCTTGCCGAGGCGGAGCGGACCGACGCCAAGAACCTGCGCGGCACTGTCCTGACCGATGCGCGGCTGGTCCGTTTCGATCTGCGTAACGCCAACCTGGCAGACGCCAATCTTGAGGGCGCCGATCTCAGCCAGGCCGACCTGAGCAACGCCGACCTGAGCAATGCCATGCTGGCGGGGGCAAACCTCTCCGACGCCGATCTGCGCTGGGCCAGCCTGGCCACCGCCGACCTGAGCCGCGCCAATCTGAGCCGCGCCAACCTCTCCGATGCCGATCTGAGCCGTGCCAACCTGGAGGATGCCGACCTGAGCGGGGCCACGGTGCAGGGCGCGAAAAACCTGGATAAGGCTCGTAAGCTGGCCTCGGCCAAGGGGGTGAACGTCGCCGTCGCGGCCGTCGACTCCGGCGGGAAAGTTGCTGCCGCGCAGCCCTCCGTCCCTGGCGAGCCCGGGACGGGTACGCCGGACAATGGCGACGCCCGGCAGGTGAAGGTGTGGAAGCTCCAGATCGAAAAGGCCGGCATGGTGCGGCAGGAGTTCAAACAGGTGGCCGATCTTACCGCTGCCTATGAAAACCTGAGCGATCTCGAGGCGGCCCTGATGAAGCACCGCATGTTCGGCGATGCCCCGGCGAGTGGCGACACCAAGGAGTCTGGCGCCATCGGTGTTCTCTTCTGGGCCAATTTCGTCCCCGGCGATAGGCCGTTGCCGGTGGTGGTGCA
The DNA here is from genome assembly GCA_049323635.1 of Thermodesulfobacteriota bacterium. GTDB lineage: Bacteria > Desulfobacterota > Desulfobulbia > Desulfobulbales > Desulfurivibrionaceae > JBMONS01. The sequence continues at coordinate 178,974 of JBMONS010000012.1, read as the reverse complement.
GTGGGTCGGGCCCGACGGCCGCTTGGCCCGGAGCGCCAAGTATCAGCTTCGTTGCATGCAGCGGCAGGTGGAGGCTTTTGTGCCTTCCGGCAAGGGGGGGATGGTGCATGGCACCTGGACGGTGCGCGTCCTCCATCAGGACCGGTTGTTGGGCGAACAGCGGCTGGAGCTGAAGAAGCCCGGGCAGTACGAGGCATCGCTGCCTGGCGGGGTGGTGCTGTAGGGCCCGGGAACAGGAAAAAATTCAGAAGACAGAATGTAGCATGGCGGGATCCTTTTCCCTTACTCCCATCACCCCGTCTGTTTGGCCACCGTCCGCTGGATGGCCTCGGCCAGGGTGTTGATGCTGAGTGGTTTTAAAAGCACTTCGTCAACCAGTCCCCTGCGGCTCGTCTCATCTCCTATGGATTCCCCATAACCGGTTGCCAGGATCACGGGCAACTCCGGACGAAGCTGCCGGCATTGCCGTGCCAGCTCAAGGCCGGTGATGCCGGGCATCATCTGGTCGGTGACGAGCAGATCGAAGCTGTCCGGCTTGCGCCGGAAGGTCTCAAAGGCATGGAGACCGTCGTTGCAGGCGGTGACCGTAAAACCGATTTTGGTGAGCACGCTGTGGCCGAGGCGGGTCAGCATTTCCTCGTCATCCACGAAGAGGATGCGGGCGGCGATGTCCAGGCGGGCTGGCTCCTCGCCGATTCGGGTGGGCATGGCGGGCGCGGCGATGCGGGGGAAGTAGACCTCGAAGGTGGTGCCCTTGCCAGGTGTGCTTTGCACGGTGATGCCGCCGCCGTGGTTTTCCACAATGCCATGCACCGTGGCCAGCCCCAGGCCGGTGCCTTCCCCCTGTTGTTTGGTGGAGAAGTAGGGCTCGAAGATTCGCGCCAGGGTGGCCTTGTCCATGCCGTGGCCGGTGTCGGCCACGGTCAGCCGCACATACTCCCCGGGGGCAATCCCATCCAGTGAGGCGTGGAGGGTGATGTTCCCAAGGCCGATGGAGAGCAGGCCTCCCTCCTGCCGCATGGCGTGGTAGGCGTTGGTGCTGAGGTTCATCAACACCTGATGGATCTGGGTGATGTCCGCCATGATCGTGCCACATTCGCTGCCGATTTCCTGGCGCACCGTGATGGTGGAGGGGATGGTGCCGCGCAGAAGTTTGATCGCCTCCTTGACCACCGGCTGAATCTGAACAGGTTGCTTCTTGAACTCGCTCTTGCGGCTGAAGGTGAGGATCTGCCGGATCAACTCGCCGGCCCGCCGGCTGGCATTGACGATCTCGTTGAGGTTCCCGTGCAGTTCGCTGCCGTGCTCCACCGCGCAGCGGGAAAGTTCCGCGTAGCCGAGGATGGCGGTGAGGATGTTGTTGAAGTCATGGGCGATGCCGCCAGCCAGGGTGCCAATGGCCTCCATCTTCTGGGCCTGGAGTAGTTGTTCGGCCAACTGCTTCTGCTCGGTCACCTCCCGGACCACCTCCACGGCGGCGATGATCCCTCCCTTGCTGTCCCGCACTGGCCCGATGCTCAGTTCATAATAGGTCCGCTCCCTGTTCCTGGCGGAAACCGTTTCAAACCGGCAAACAGTGCCGTCCGCCAGACACAGGTGCAGCTGGCATTCCGGGCATGGTTGCTGGCGCTGGTGATAGGCGTCGTAGCAGAGGCGGCCGGTGCAGTCGCCGTAGCGTTCGGAGAGGACGGCGTTCTGAAAGAGGATGCGGTGATCGCGGTCCAGTACCGTCAGTCCGTCTCCGATGGCGGAAAAAACCGCTTCCAGCTTGTTCTTCTCCTGGGAGAGGTTCTCCTCGGCCATCTCCTGGTCGATGATCGTCTGTTGGAGCTTGGCGTTGGCGCGGGTCAGTTCGTAGGTCCGTTCACCGACCAGTTTCTCCAGATGGTCTCGGTACTGTTCCAGCTCCTGTTCCGCCTGTTTGCGGGTGGTGATGTCCCGCATGATGGCGCCCATGTAGATCTCGCGGTTTCCCCGTTCAATGGCGAAGCAGCTCATCTCCACCGCGAACGGCAATCCCTGCCGGCAGAGCAGGAGAATCTCCTGGGGCGGGGCGGGGCGACCGGCCCTGGCCCGTTTCCAGAGGTTGCGCACGGTCTGGAGATGGGCGGGGTGGACAAGTTCTCGCAACGGGATGGAGGTGACCTCGTCGTGGCTATAGCCGAGCAGGGACTCCAGGGCGGAGTTGACGAAGACGGTCCTGCCCAGTCCGAGGCTGAGGATGATCATGTCCCGGGTGTTTTCGGTGATCATCTGCAAGAGGATCTGGCTTTCGCGAAGGGCGCGCTCCGTGCGGTGCATCTGGCTGACATCGGGCAGGAAGGCCAGGATGGCGGGTCTGCCGTCCCATTCGATGCGTTGGGCATTGATCTGCAACCAGAGGGTGCTGCCGTTGGCGGCAATAATCCGGAACTGATAGTTGACCGGGGCGTCCTCGCCGGCCAGGCGCTGTTGGTACCGACGGAGCACCATCTGACGATCGTCGGGATGGATGAAGGCGTGGAAAGGGGTTTCCAGGTAATCGCGGGCGGTGTAGCCGGTGATGGCCAGGGCCTTGTGATTGAAGAAGCGGATCATGCCGTCCTGGATCACCATGATCGCCTCGTTGGCCTCTTCGACGATGCGTTGGAAGCGGTGGCTGTCGGTCTCGGCCATGGCGCGCCAGGCAGTGAGTTCCTGGGCAAGCTCGCTGGAATGGTTCAGGGAACCGTGGTTGGTGGCGGGCATGGCACTGGCTCCTTGGGAGGAAGGGGCGAGGCGTTGCAGGTGTCATTATTGTATATCAGCGGCGGGGTTTTGTGAGGATTTTTTTGTTGTGCAGCCTCAGCCGGCCGGCAATGAACAAAAAAAAGGCGCCCCCGGGAGGGCGCCTTTGAATTGGACAATAGGCAAGAATGGATCAGAGCTCTTCGGAGAGCGCCATGACCATGGCGCCCTTGGCCGTGGTGTTGAGCGGATCCTCGGCGATGCGCACCTCGGCGATGTCGATGGGCAGGTTGAAATCCTTGAGCGCCCGCTCGAAGTGCTCCTTGAAGCCGGTGGGCATGGCGGTGCCGCCCGCCAGTACGATGGGGATCGGTTTGGAGATCTTGGGGATCTTGTCCGAGGAGTGGAGCACGTCCTGCAGGCTGTGGAGCAGGGTGTGGATCAGATCATCGTAGTAGATGTGCAGGGCGGTCTCGATGCGATTGCGCGGCGCCTTGGCCAGCTTGAAGCTGTTTTCCTTGACGGTCTTGACCTTGGTGGCCGGCTCGCCCACGGAGACCCCGACCATCTGGTCGATGTAGTCGCCGCCCTTCTGGATGCTGTAGGTGATGACCGGCACCGAAAGGTAGGCCAGGCAGATGTTGCACATGCCGCCGCCCATGCTGATGCCGATGCCGGTGAAGTTGTCCTCGGCCAGCTCCGACATCACCGTGGCCAGGCCTTCGTTGATGGAGATGGGGTTGTAGCCCAGGGAGGCCAGGTACATCTTGATGATCGACTCGTGGTAGACCACCGAGTTGCCGCTGTCGATGGGGTTGCCCGGCATGCTGAAGCAGATCACCTCGCCGGGATTCTTGGGCCGCTTGATCAGGGTGGAGATGATCGCCTGGAGCACGGTGATGCCCTCGTCCTCGCGGGCGGAGAGCAATCCCTTCTCCATGGTGCGGCGGGTGTTGGTGTTGAACATGTTGGCGAAGTTCTCCGCCGAGTAGCCGAGGATGTAGAAGAGATCGCCCTTTTCGAAGAAGGTGACCTCGTTGTCCTCCAGGATCTTCTTGGTGAACTTGGAGTAGGGGATGGTGAAGAAGGCGTTGAGTTGCTTGATGGTGTGGATGTTTTTGCCCTTGTTCTGGGCCATGACGATGTGGCTGGTGCCGATGTCGAGCCCCACCGGACCCCTGGGGCGCTCCGCCTCCTCGCCGATCTCCTTCTCCCGCGAAACCACGGTCTTCTGCGATGCCTCGATGGCCGTCTCGATGTTGCCCCTTTCTTCGATCATCCCGATTCTCCTTGTGCTCATCTCGTGTTGGCTTCCCGAATGGCCGGGTTGCCAACTGCTTTCGCCGTCTGATCCGTGCCCGTCCCGCGGAGTCCCCGCGTGCGGCTGTTGCCGTTGTTGCTGGTCCGGGGGACGGGGTGGCTCGCCACCGAACCGGAAGGGCGATCCGTGCCGCTTCTTCACCGTGCAACCCCCTGTGCTTGCCTCCGCCGGCGCCATGGGACAACTTGTCCGTCCAGGATGCGCCGGGAGCGCGCTGTGCGTGATGATTTCCGATCCTTCCCTGCAGGAGGGGGGAAAACCTCTGTCAATTGTACTGGGGTCATGGTAAAAATTCTACTTCATTTTTGAGGTGTTATTCATGTTTTGACGAGGCAGCGCATCGGGCTGGCCCAAATTTTTCTCCGAAACGGGCTTTGCCGCCTGCCGCCGGAGGGAAGGCAATATTCCAGTATTCGTCCATCGTCTTGTTCTTCTTGAGAAAAAAATGACAGATCCCCCAAAAAACAAAAGGGAGAGGGAGGCCGGCGGGCGATCTCGTTCCCGGCGTCGCCCGCTGCTGGCCGTGGATTGCCAGGCCATTCCCATCGTCTATCCGGAAGGGCTGCCCATTGTCGACCGCCGGGACGAGATCGTCGAGGCGATCCGCAACCACCGGGTGTTGGTGATAGCCGGCGAGACCGGCTCCGGCAAGACCACCCAGCTGCCCAAGATGTGCCTGGAGGCCGGGCGGGGGACGCGGGGGCGCATAGGCTGTACCCAGCCCCGGCGGATTGCCGCCATCTCGGTGGCCGAACGGGTGGCCGAGGAGCTGGGCGAGCACGGCAACCTGGTGGGCTACAAGATCCGTTTCCGCGACCAGACCAGCCGGGCCACCCGGGTCAAGTTCATGACCGACGGCATCCTGCTCGCCGAGGCACAGCACGACCGCGATCTTGCCGCCTACGACACCATCATCATCGACGAGGCCCACGAGCGCAGCCTCAACATCGACTTCCTGCTCGGGCTGCTCAGGCAGCTCCTCGAAAGGCGGCCCGAGCTTTCGGTGATCATCACCTCGGCCACCATCGATACGGAAAAATTCTCGCGCCATTTTGACAAGGCACCGGTGATCGAGGTTTCCGGCCGCGCCCATCCGGTGGAGGTGCGCTACCAGGCCCTCGATCCGGAGCAGGAAGAGGAGGGGGAGCAGAGTTACGTCGATCAGGCGGTTGCCGCGGTGATGGCCTTGCGGGCCGAAACCAGGGGCGATGTGCTGGTCTTCATGCCCACCGAGCGCGACATCCTCGAGACGGTGGATGGGCTTGCGGCGGCCTTGGGCAAGGGAGATCGCCATGGGCCGGCGCCGCTGTTGCTCCCCCTCTTTGGCCGCCTCTCGGCCAGCGACCAGAAGAAGATCTTCCTGCCGGCCAAGACCCAGAAGATCGTGGTGGCCACCAACGTGGCCGAGACCTCCATCACCGTGCCCGGGATCCGTTGCGTGGTGGACACCGGCCTGGCCAGAATCGCCAGCTACAACCCCAGGGCGCGCACCAGCAAGCTGCCGGTGTCGCCGATCTCCCGCGCCAGCTGCAACCAGCGCCTGGGCCGCTGCGGCCGGGTGGGGCCGGGCATCTGCGTGCGCCTCTTTGCCGAGGAGGACTACGCCAACCGGCCCGAATACACCCCGCCCGAGATCCAGCGCGCCAACCTGGCCGAGGTGATCCTGCGCATGGTGAGCCTGCGCCTGGGAGAACCCGCCACCTTTCCCTTCGTGGATCCGCCCTCGGGTCGGGCCATCCGCGACGGCTATGCCCTGCTTGCCGAGCTGGGGGCGCTGGATGAAAAGCGCCACCTGACCCAGCGCGGCAGGCTGATGGCCCGTCTGCCCCTGGACCCGCGTATCGCCCGGATGATCATCGAGGCGCGGGACCAGAACGCCCTGCGCGAGGTGGTGGTCATCGCCTCGGCCTTGAGCATCCAGGACCCTCGGTTGCGGCCGCCGGGCAAGGAGGCGGAGGCGGACGCCGCCCATGCCAGGTTCTCCGGCGCTGCCTCGGATTTTCTTTTCTTCCTGGCCCTTTGGGACGCCTACCATGCCGTCCTGGACAACCTGGGCAGCCTTGCCAGGATGCGCAAGTACTGCAAGGCCCACTATCTCTCTTTTCCGCGGATGCGGGAGTGGCGGGACATCCACGAGCAGATCTGCCTGATCCTCGCCGAGGAGCCAGGTTTTGCGATCAACACCCAGCCGGCACCGCCGGTAGCCGTCCATCGGGCCATACTCAGCGGCAACCTGCGCAACCTGGGACTCAAGAGGGAGAAGAACCTCTACCTGGGGGCCGGCGGCCGCGAGCTTGCCGTTTTCCCCGGCTCCTGCCAGTATGGACGCAGCGGCCAATGGATCATGGCGGCCGAACTGGTGGAAACCACCCGTCTCTTTGCCCGTACCGTGGCCACCATCGAGCCGGAGTGGATCGAGCCGCTGGCCAGGGGGATCACCCGCTCCACTTACGCCGATCCGCACTGGGAAAAGGGGCGCGGCCAGGTGGTGGCGTGCGAGCGGGTCACCCTCTTCGGCCTCACCATCGTATCAGGCCGCAAGGTCAACTACGGCCCGATCAAGCCGGAGGAGGCGCGGGCGATCTTCATCCAGGCCGCCCTGGTGGGCGGCGAGCTGCGGGGGGATTACGACTTCCTGCGCCAGAACCAGGAGTTGCTGGCCAAGCTCGAGGAGTTGGAAGACCGGCTCCGGCAACGCACCTTCATGGTGGATGATCAGACGTTGATCCGTTTCTACGAAGAGCGGTTGGACGGCGAGGTGCGCGACCAGCAGAGCCTCAACCGCTGGCTCAAGCAGCCCGGCCACCGCGAGCGGCTGCTGATGACCGAGGCGGATCTCGCCGTGGGCGCCCCGGACGGCGAGGCGCTGGAGAAGTTTCCCAAAACCCTCACGGTGGGCGAATTCGAGCTTTCCCTGTCCTACCGCTTCGCGCCGGGGGAGGAGGATGACGGGGTAACCGCCCGGGTACCGGCGAGCCTGTTTCCCCACCTGCGGCCGGAGCCTTTCGAGTGGCTGGTGCCGGGGCTGCTGCTCGAAAAGGTGACCTTTCTGCTCAAGGGGCTGCCCAAGGCCACCCGCCGCCTGCTGGTGCCGGTGCCCCAGACCGCCGCCGAACTGGTGCGCGACCTGATCCCGTATCGCGGCTCCCTCTGTCAGGCCCTGGCCCAGGCGATCAACGACAGCCACCGGGTGCGGGTGGCGGTGCGGGAGTGGCCGCTCGCTGATTTGCCCATTCATCTTTGTTTTCGCTTCTCCCTGGTGGACGGGGAGGGCAGGGAACTTGCCGCGGGCCGGGACCTAGCCGCGCTGGCCGGCGCGACCGGTACGGGGAGCGGGCTTGACCGGCAGCGGCTCGGCGAGGTGGCCCGACGCTTCGAGCGGAAGGCCATCCGACCGGAGGAACTGCGTGGCGCCCCGACGGCAATCCCGGTGAGCGACGCGGCGGGCGGCCTCGTGGGGTATGCCTATCCTGGCCTGGCGCTTGCAGGCCAGCAAGGGGTGGAGCAGAGGATTTTCCCTTCGGCCGAGGAGGCTGCGGCCAGCACCCGGCTGGCGCTTCTCCACCTCTACTGCGCCGAGTTCCCCAAGCAGATCAGGACCTTGAAGAAAGACCTGGCCATTGCCTCACCCCAGTGGGCCCTGGCGGAGGGGTTGGGGTCCATGGAGGAACTCAATGGCCGCATCTGGGAGGTGGTCCTGGGTTCGGTCTTCAGTCTTGCCTATGGCGGCATTCCGGACGCGGCCCGGTTTGCCGCCGTGGTGGAGGCGGTGCGTGGTCAGGGGCTCGGACTTGCGGCCAGAAAGGGTTTTGAGGCCATCCTGCAGGTCTTGCGGGAGCGGCGGGCCACCCTGGACGCCTTGGCCGGACTGCCGGCGGGCCTGGCAGAGCTGCGGCAGCAGGTTTCCCTGATCGTGCCGCCAACCTTCCCGCTCGGGATGTCCCAGTCCCGCTTCCCCTCTCTGTGCCGCTATCTTAAGGCCCTGCGGATCCGGGCGGAGCGGGCCCGGGTCGCCCCTGGCAAGGATGCGGCCAAGGCGGCCCAGGTGGCCGCCCACGAGGAACGATTCGCCTTGGCTGCGGCAAGCCCCCGGCCCTCGGCGGAGCTTACGGAGAAATTGCATGAATACCGGGAGATGATCGAAGAGTTCAAGGTGTCCCTTTTTGCCCAGGAGTTGGGGACCGCCTTCCCGGTATCGGCCAAACGGCTGGAGGAGAAGTGGCGAGAGGTTGAGCTGCTACGGTAATGTGTTTGTGTGGCAACAGCGTGTTATCAACATGGGGAGCACTCTGTATTTTGGAGAATTTCCTGAAAAATTCCCCCATTTTTGGTCTTGTTTCTGCTAAAAGTACAAGGATACACACTGCTAAATGTTGAACTTGGACGGTCATCCCGGCTGCTACTGCTTTGGACCCTGAACCGGAGAGCCGTTGGGAATGAGTTGGCTGCGCGAGCCTGCCTGTTCGGTTCGTGATCCCGTGCTGGGCAATGAGTGGGGCGGATGGGGAAGAGCAAGGGGCTTCAGCCCGACGAAACAGTGCGGCGGTTGCTCGATGCGTTGCAGACCGGCGTTGCCCTCTGCAACGTGGAAAGTCAATTCCTCTTTGCCAACCGGATCGCCGAGGCGATACTGCGGCGGGCGGGAGTGGAGGCGGAGGGGCGCTTCTGCCATTCTTTCCTTTTCGGCAGTGATGCGCCCTGCGAGGAATGTCCCTGTACAGGCGCCTCCTGCGGGGAAAGGCATAATTCCCTTGCGTTGAAAGGGCCGGAGGGGGATGTCTACCTCAAGGTGTTCTGCCGCTGCTGGTCGGGAATGCGGCTTATCACCCTGCACGACGTCACCCAGGAGATCACTCTGCTGCGCCGCTCCGATTTTGACCGGAAGGAGCTGTTGGCCAAGAACATCCTCCTTGAGCGACGGCGCAAGCAGAACCAGGATGAGCAGCAGTTCCTCGCCCAGCTCATGGACAACCTGCCGGAAGCCCTTGTCACGGTGGACGAAAACTTTCAGATCCAGCGACGCAACAAGGCCGGCGGCGAGATGTTTCCCGGTTCCGAGCAGATCGCTCACTGCTACGCCATCTTCGGCCACGACCGGCCCTGCACCGGGTGCCCCGCATTGCAGGGATTCGGCGCGGTGGGAGGTCAGCGGAAACGGCAGGTCCTTGGCGAGAGGTTCTATACGGAGCTTTTTTCCGTCTCCCCTGGAGGCAGGGGCGGCATGCTGCTCTTTCGGGACACCACCCGCCAGATTGGTCTGATCGAGCAGATCCGCATCAATCAGGAGGAGATCGATCGCAAAAACGCCGCCCTCTCCATGCTGGTGGAGTTCGGTACCTATCTGCAGAAGGAGGACGATCCCGCCGAGGTGCTCGAATACTTTCTCGATCAGGTGCTTCCTGGGTTGCATGAGGGCGGCGCCGCGGTGATCGTCAACGATAGCCGTGCCGGCAATCTGTGGCTCACCGGGCAGCGGGGCATGTCGGACGAGGGGCTGGCCGAGTTGGGCCGGGCCTGTCTGAGCAGAGAGATGCAGCAGGAGAAGAGCGAGGCCTTGCTCGATGGGGTAGTGGTCCCCTGGGAGGATTTTGGGCAGATTCCGCTGGTTGGCGCCACTGGCCAGCGCATCGGCCTGGTGGTGCTGGAGGGGGAGCCTGGCATCGAGGAGCTGGGTATGCTGCAGCTGGTCACCGAGCCGCTGGGTGCCTACTTCCAGAACCAGCTGCTGTTGCGGCAGATTGAGGACCGCGCCAACCGGGACGCCTTTACCGGCCTTTACAACCGCGGCTACCTGACTCGGGCCCTGGAAGAGGAAAAGGAAAAGCACGCCCGCTACGGCATCCACTACGCCGTGGTGGTGGCGGATGTCAACCGACTGAAGATGGTCAATGACAAATATGGCCATGATTCCGGTGATCAGTTGATCACCGCCGCCGCCGACGCGATCCGCGACTGCCTGCGCAGCACCGATATCGCCGCCCGCACAGGCGGCGACGAGTTTGTGGTTCTGCTCACCGGGACCACCGACGAGGAGGCTGGCCACTTCGTGGAGCGGCTCCAGCGAGAGGCTTTTGCCAAGCTCGCTATCACCATGCCCGATGGCACCAGATTTCCGGTACGGGTTAGCCTTGGCAAGGCGGGGTCGGACCGCTTTGGATCCGACTCCCTGCTCAGAGAGGCGGATCAAGCGATGTATGCGGAAAAAGAACGATTTTACGAGACGGTGGAGCGATACCGCTAACGGAATTGGGGAGGGAGGTGACTCCTTCTTTTGTTGCGTTTTGGGGAAGAGGTCGTTAAGATTAACACGATCTTGTATCAAACTTACGATGCGGCTGGATCTTGAGAAGGAAGTACGGGCAGGTATGGCGAAGAACAACGGTTCCGATCTTGAAAAGAGCATCGCCTCCCTGGTGGAGGTGACCGATGCGTTGCTTCGTGGCGAGTTCAAGGAAGAACTGCCCGAGATCAATGCCGAGGGCGTGCTCTCCATCCTGGCCAAGAAGATCAACGCCATGCTGGTCAATATGAAGACGGTGCAGGTTCCCCTGGCCAATGCCGGCGAACAGGCGCCCTTCGTGCTCAGCCACGCCCAGGACGTGGTGCAGCTCATGGAGCAGTCCACCAGCGAGGTGCTGGACAAGTCCGACCGAGTGATCATCCGGCTGGAAAAGATGGAGGAGGAGGTGCGCACCACCTGGGGCGGGCATCCCTCCGAGGTAGAGGCCTCCATGATCGAAATGAAGGCGGCCATGTACGACATCATCGCCTCCCAGTCATACCAGGACGTGGCCAGGCAAAAGATGGAGAAGATCATCGGCGACCTCAACCAGATCCGCGACTGGCTCATCGAGGTGCTGGTGATCCTGAACATCCAGAAGGATGGCTCCATCGAGAACGTCGAAAAAAAGGCCGAGCTCCTGCGCGGCGTGCATGCCCAGAGTGCGCCCCCCTCCCTCAAGCAGGATCTGGTGGACGATCTGTTGGCCGAATTCGGTTTCTAGTTATTTCCTCCCTGTTGGGCGGACTTGCACGCCCTCGCTTCTGCTCGCATTTCCATCTCCTTCCGTCGCTGATCCCGTAACCGGGGTTCGATTGGAGAAGCCTTCCCATGCCAAAGTTCCCGCTCCGTGTGCTTGCCATTCTGATTATACTTGCCATCTGGCCCGCAGTCGGCGTCTGGGCCGCGGACTTCGTGGCCACCGTGATTGCGGTGATGGACGGCGACACGGTAACCGTGCTTGACGAGGACAAGCGGCAACACAAGGTGCGGCTTGCCGAGATAGACACCCCCGAGTCCGGCCAGCCGTATGGGCATCGGGCGAAAGAAATCCTGGCCGGCTTGGTGCATGGCCGGCGGGTGGAGGTGGCGGAGCGGGACACCGACCGCTATGGCCGGCTCATCGCCCGCCTTGCCGTGGATGGGGTGGATGTCAACGCCGAGATGGTGCGGCAGGGGGCGGCCTGGGTGTACCGGCGATACGCGACCGATCAGACCCTGTATGGCCTGGAGGAGCAGGCACGGCGGGATAAGGTCGGGCTGTGGGGACTCCCCGAGGCAGAGCGGCAGCCGCCGTGGGAGTGGCGGCGGCAGGGCAGGAAACGCGGGGCTGTGTCGCAACGGGAGGAGCAGCCAGCATCGCCCACTTTGCTGGAACAGGTCTATCGCTGGGGAAAAAGGTTGCTCGGGCAGGAGTAAGGCTGGTCAGGAAGTCCGGTTGCCCAGTTGCAGTTCCGCGTCTGAGGCGCGCACATAGAGAGGGGTCGCCGAGGCCAGGTCCAGAAAGCAGCCTTCCCTGAAGAGACGCAGGGCCACATGACCGATGGCGCTTGGCCGGGCAAAACAGAGTTCTCCCGGCGCGGCCAGGGCCAGGTCGCCCAGCAATTCACGGATCAGTGGTCCGTGCGCCAACAGGCCGTCGCCCGCAAGCAGGGTGGGCTCCCCTACCAGCTCGGTCAGGCGGGCGGGCGCGATGAGCTGGTAGTCGGAAACCCTTACCGGCACCCCCTGCCGGTTGCAACGGTACAGCGCTGTGTAGAGTTCGCCCTTGCGCGCGTCCACCATCGGCCGGATGGGCAGGCTGGCATGCGGGAACTGGCAGGCAAGAGCCTCCAGGGAAGAGATTCCGATCAGCGGTCTGCCGGTGGCCACGGCCAGCCCCTTGGCGGTGGCCAGCCCGATGCGCAGGCCGGTGAAGCTGCCTGGTCCCTGGTTGACCGCGATGGCGTCCAGCTGTTCCCAGGCGATCTCCGCCTGGCTGAGCATCCATTCGATCCCCGGCAGCAAGCGGCTCGAATGGGAGCCCTTGGTGGTGAGCGAGAACTCCGCCAGACAGCCTGCCGGGCTGACCAGGGCCGCGCCACCGCAGGCCCCCGCGGTTTCGATGGCGAGGAGCAGCGGGGATGCGAGCGGGACCGGGCGCTTAGCCGCTGTTCCGGATGAAGAGGACATCGTTGTAGAAGACGAAGAGCATCAGGGAGACCAGCAGCACCAGGCCGATGATCTGCAGCCGTTCCCGGGTTTCCATGCTGAGCGGTTTGCGGCGGATCGCCTCCACCGCGAAGAAAACCAGATGGCCGCCGTCCAGGATCGGGATGGGGAAGAGGTTGAGCACCCCCAGGCTGACGCTGAGCAGCCCCGCGAAATGGACCAGGTTCAGCCAGCCCGCCTGCATCTGCTCGCCCGCCATCTGGGCGATACGGATCGGGCCGCCCAGCTCGCTGGCCGGCACCACCTTCTGGATGATCTTCACCACCCCGAGCAGGCTGATCTCAATGAGGCCGGCGGTGTGGGAGAGCCCGGACCGCGCCGCCTCCAGCGGCGAGATGGCCACGATCTCTTCCGCCACCCGGATGCCGAGCATGTAGCGGGTCCCGAGCACCTCGCCGAAGATGTTCTTGTCCTGCTCCATGGTGGGACGGGCGGTGAGGGTGAGGCGTTCCTTGTCGCGCTGGATGGCGATGGCGAGCTCCCGCCCGTTGCTCTGGCTTACCAGCCGGGAGATCTCGCTCCAGGCGGCAACAGGAGTGTTGTCTATGGCCACGATCAGATCCCCTGTCTTGATCCCTGCCATATCCGCCGGCGAGCCGCTGGTCACCGCGCCGATCCGCGCCTCGTTCACCGGGCGGGGCAGGCCGGTGAACGCGAAGGTGACCGTGAAGAGGGCCACCGCGAAGAGAAGGTTGAAGAGTGGCCCGCACAGCACCACCAGGAAGCGCTGCCAGGTGGGCTTGTGGGAGAAGGAGAAGCGTTCCTCGCCCGGAGCCACCTCCTCGGTGGGACTTTCGCCGTACATCTTCACATAACCGCCCAGCGGCAGGGCGGAGAGCAGGTATTCGGTTTCGCCGGACTTGTACCCGGCCACCCTGGGGCCAAAGCCCAGGGAAAACTTGAGGATGCGGATGCCGAAGATGCGGGCGCAGAGGAAGTGGCCCAACTCGTGGATGAAGATGAGCGGCCCCAGCACGAGGATAAAGGCGATTACCGAGTTCATGGCGATCAGACCGGCAGGGGGCTGTGGCCGGGGGGCAGGTCGGGTGCTCCGACCTCCTCGCCCAACCGTTGTTTCATCTTGATGTGCAGGGCGTCGATAATCGACTCCGCCTGCATGCGGGCGGCCAGGTCGGCGTCAAGCACCGCCGCCACCGTGCCGGCCTCGCCGCCGGGCAGACGGCCCACCGTCTCCGCCACCACCAGGGCGATCTCCGGGAAGCGGATCTTCCGGGCCAGAAAGGCCTCCACCGCCACCTCGTTGGCGGCGTTCAGCACCGCCGGCAGACTGCCGCCCCGCTTGCATACCTGATAGGCGAGCTTGAGGGCCGGGAAGCGTTCGAAATCGGGCCGGGAGAAGGTGAGGTCCTGGGCGGTGGCCAGGTTGAGGCGGGGCAGGTTCAAGCGCAGCCGTTCCGGATAGGAGAGGGCGTAGGCAATGGGGATGCGCATGTCCGGAATGCCGAGCTGGGCCACCACTGAGCCGTCGATGAACTCCACCATGGAGTGGACGATGGACTGGGGGTGGACCAGCACCTCGATGTCCTCTACAGGGATGTCGAAGAGCCAGCGTGCCTCGATGACCTCCAACCCCTTGTTCATCAGGGTCGCCGAGTCGATGGAGATCTTTCTGCCCATGTCCCAGTTGGGATGGGCCAGGGCCTGCTCCGGGGTCACCTGCCAGAGATCCTTGGCCGGCATGGTGCGGAATGGCCCTCCCGAGGCGGTGAGGATCAGCTTGGCCACGTCCTGTCGCTGGCCGGAGAGCAGGGATTGGGCAATGGCGCTGTGCTCGGAGTCGATGGGCAGCACCGCCAGCTTGCGTTTCCTGGCCGCCTCCATCACCAGATGACCGGCCATGACCAAGGTTTCCTTGTTGGCCAGGGCAATGTTCTTGCCCGCTTCGATGGCGGCCACGGTGGGGGCGAGGCCGGCGGCCCCGACAATGGCGGAGACCACTGTGTCCGCCCCCTCCACGGTGGCTACCTGGATGTTGCCTTCCACGCCGACGCCGATACGTTCGGTCCACCCCGCTGGCAGGCTCTGGGCCAGATCGCCGGCCAATCTGGCGTCCGACACCGAAACCCGCTCCGGGTTGAATGCCTCGATCTGCTCGCGAAGCAGCTTGACGTTGTTGCCCGCCGCCATCCCCAAGACCCGGAAGCGTCCGGGGAACTGGCGCACCACCTCAAGGACGTTCTTGCCGATGGAGCCGGTGGAGCCGAGCAGGGCGATCTGTTTCATGGGCATGGAGGTTCCTCGTTCAGAGCGGTCCGCCTACCAGGAGGGAATCATGAAGGAGAGGAGGTAGTAGAGGACCGGCGCCGCCAGGAGCAGCGAGTCGATGCGGTCGAGCAGGCCACCGTGCCCCGGGAGGATGCACCCTGAATCCTTGATGCCGAAAGCCCGTTTCACCACCGATTCCACCAGATCCCCCAGGGCGCCGACGCAGCCGATCAGGATGGCCAGGAGGCCGATTCCCGCCGGGCCGGTTTCCGGAAGGAAGAAGCTGGCCACCACCAGGGCGGCCAGCAGTCCGCCGGTAAGGCCGCCGGCGAATCCTTCCCAGGTTTTGCCAGGGCTGATGGCGGGGTGCAACTTGTGTCGTCCCAGGAGGGTGCCGGTGTAGTAGGCGGCGGTGTCCGAGGCGGCGGTGATGGTGGTGAGCAGCAGCAGCCAATGTCGTCCCTGTGGCAGGGTGGCGAGCAGGAGCAGGTAAGCGCTGCTGGCGGCGATGTAGAGTAAACCGAAGCCGCACCGGCTGGCCAGGGCAAAGGGGTCATCCAGGCTGGCGTAGCCGAGTACGGTCAGGAAGAGCAGGCAGAGGAGCGCGGCCATCAGCCCGGCCAGCAGCAGGTCCGCCCTGCCGCTGGAAGCGCCGAGCAGGGGGAGCATCCCGAAAAGGGTGACGGCGAGCCGCAGGCGCAGGGAGGTTTCCGGCAGCACCATGGTGAGGAATTCCGCCAGGGCAAGGGCGGTGAGCCCGGCCACCGCCAGGTTGAACAGCGGGATCGGGCCGGCAAGCAGCAGGAAAACCCAGGCGGTGGCGGCGAGGATGCCGGTGAGCAGTCGTTTCATGCCGGCTCCCTCTGGTCGGGTTCGGCGGCAGCCTGTTCCGGCACCCTGCCGAAGCGGCGTTGGCGTTGCTGGAAGTCGTTGAGGGCGGCCAGGAGATCTTCTCGCCGGAAGTCCGGCCAGAGAGTGGGGGTAAAGAACAGTTCCGCGTAGGATGCCTGCCAGAGCAGGAAGTTGCTCAACCGGAGTTCGCCGCCGGTGCGGATCAGCAGGTCGGGGTCCGGCAGGCCGGCAGTATCCAGGTGGTCCACGATGGTCTGGTCGTCTATCCCTTCCGGGGTCAGTAGGCCGTCCCGGCACTTGCCGGCAATGGTACGGCAGGCCCGGACCAGCTCATCGCGGCTGCCGTAACTCAGCGCCAGGGTGAGGGTAAGGCCGCTGTTTGAGGCAGTGGCCTCGATGGCGCGTTCCAGCATCTCCCGCACCTCCGTAGCCATGCGGTCCCGTTGGCCGATGGCGTGCAGGCGGACATTGTTTTCAAGCAGCCCGTTCAGTTCGCTGGCCAGGAAGCTCTTGAGCAGCCCCATCAGCGCCTGCACCTCCATGGCCGGCCGCTGCCAGTTCTCGGAGGAAAAGGCATAGAGGGTGAGCGCCTCGATGGCGAGTTCCCGGCAGGTGCGCACTACCTCCCGCACCGACTCCACCCCGGCCCGGTGCCCCATGACCCTAGGCATGCCGCGCTGACGGGCCCAGCGGCCGTTGCCATCCATGATGATGGCAACATGCCTGGGCAGCCTGTCCGGATCAACGGTCAGCATGGCGGCTCGGGACGGCACGGGACCGGGAACCCTCACACTTCCATGATCTCTTTTTCTTTTTCCGCCAGGATATCGTCGATCTGCTTGATGAACTTGTCGGTGGCGTGCTGGGCCTCGTCCTGCTGCTTGAAGAAGTCGTCCTCCGGGATTTCCTTGTTGGCCTTCTGCTTCTTCAAGACATCGATGGCCTCGCGCCGCAGGTTGCGTACCGCCACCCGGTACTCCTCGCTGACCTTCTTGACGTTCTTGACCAGGTCCTTGCGCCGTTCCTCGGTGAGTTGCGGGATGGAGATGCGGATCACCTTGCCGTCGTTGGTGGGGTTGAGCCCCAGGTCCGAGGAGAAGATGGCCTTCTCGATGGCGGAGAGCAGCTGGAGATCCCAGGGCTGGATGACGATCATCCGGCTTTCCGGCACCGTGATGGCACCCACCTGGTTGAGCGGCATGGGCGAGCCATAGGCGGTGACCCGGATGGAGTCGAGCAGGGAAACCGAGGCGCGGCCGGTGCGGATCTTGGAAAGTTCGCGGCGGTAGGCCTCGATGCTGGCAGCCATCTTCTCGGTCATGGCGTCGATTGTCTTGGTCATTAGTCCTCTCCCTCGATCAGAGTGCCGATCTGTTCGCCGCGCACGGCTTTGGCCATGTTGCCGGGGATGTTCATGTCGAAGACCATGATGGCCTTGCGGTTGTCCATGGCCAGCGAGATGGCCGCCGTGTCCATGACCTTGAGCCTGCGCCGAAGCACCTCGCTGAAGCTGAGATGCTCAAAGCGTTTCGCGTCGTCGTGCTTGAGCGGATCCTTGTCGTAGACCCCGTCCACCCGGGTGGCCTTGCAGACCAGCTCGGCATCCACCTCCAGGGCGCGGAGCACCGCGGCGGTGTCGGTGGTGAAATAGGGATTGGCGGTGCCGGCCGCGAAGATCACCACCCGCCCCTTCTTGAGATGGTGGATGGCCTTCTGCCTGGAGTAGGACTCGCACACCGTCACCATCGGGATGGCGGAAAGCACCCGCACCGCCACCTTCTTGTGGGTCAAGGCGTCCTGCAGGGCCAGGGCGTTCAGTACCGTGGCCAGCATGCCCATGTTGTCGGCGGCGGCCCGGTCCATGCCGGCGGCGGCCCCGGAGACCCCCCGGAAGATGTTGCCCGCGCCGATTACCAGACTGGTCTGCACGTTGAGCGCCACCACGCTCTGGATCTCGTCCGCCAGGTAGTTGAGGACCGTGGGGTCGATGCCGTAAGCGGCGTTGCCCATCAGGGCTTCGCCGCTCAGCTTGAGAAGAACCCGCTTGTATTTGGCCGTGCTCACCGCGCGAGCCCTCCTGGTTTGAGGATCAGACGCCCACCTGGAAACGGGCGAACCGCTTAACGCTGATTTGTGCGCCAAACTTGGCGGCAACTTCCTTGATCAGATCCTGGATGGAGATGTCGGGGTTCTTGACGAATTTTTGCTCAAGCAGGCAGCTCTCGGCATAGAAGCGGTCCATTTTGCCGCCCACCATTTTCTCGGCGATGTTGGCCGGCTTGCCGGAGTCGATGGCCTGCTGGATGAAGATGTTGCGCTCACGTTCCGCCAGATCCGCAGGAACCTCTTCGCGGCTAATGGAAACCGGGTTGGCTGCGGCAATATGCATGCAGATATTCTTGGCGAACTCGGTGAATTCGCCGTTTTTGGCAGCGGCATCGTTGTCGCAGGCCAGTTCGACCATGACGCCCAGCTTGCCTCCGGCATGGATGTAGGTCTCAATCAAACCTTCGTTGAACCTGGCGAAGCGTTTGATGCCGCTGTTCTCCCCGAGCTTCGCCACCATTTCGTTGAGCATGTCCTGTATGGTGAGCGCGGAGTTTTTAACGAATTTTTGCTCCATGATCTCGGCGGTGGAGTTGGGCGAGGCCTCTGCCACCTGAGTGGCGACATTCTTGGCGAACTCGATGAAGGCGTCGCTCTTGGCCACGAAGTCGGTCTCGCAGTTTACCTCGACCATGACGCCCAGTTTGCCGTCGGCGGAGATGAGCGTCTCGATCAGCCCCTCGCTGGTGGCGCGGCCGGCCCGCTTCTGGGCCACGGCCAGACCCTTCTGGCGGAGCAGGTCAATGGCCTTCTCCATGTCGCCGCCCGTCTCGGAAAGCGCCTTCTTGCAGTCCATCATGCCCGCGTTGGTCTTGTCGCGGAGCTCTTTTACCATCTGGCTTGTAATTTCCACGGTTCTACCTTTATTCGTCTACGTATTCATAAGGAGCAGCCCGCCCCGGAGGACGGGCTGTTTCATGCGGTGGCAGGGGATCAGTCGCCCTTGGCGGCGATGGCCTCGGCGTCGGCGTCCTTGTCGGTGGCCGCCTGCTTGGCGGTGGCCAGGCGCTCCTTGCCGCTCAGGATGGCGTCGGCCATCTTGCCGACGATGAGCTTGATGGAGCGGATGGCGTCGTCGTTGCCCGGGATCAGGTGGTCGATGCCCCTGGGATCGCAGTTGGTGTCGGTGAGGGCGATGACCGGGATGCCGAGGCGATTGGCCTCTTCCACCGCGATGCGCTCCCGCTTGGGATCAACGATGAAGATGGCGGCGGGCAACCCCTTCATGTTCTTGATGCCGCCGACGTTGCGCTCGAGCTTTACCGCTTCCTTCTGGATGGTGAGCGCTTCCTTCTTGGTATAGTGGTGGATGGTGCCGTCTTCCTGCATGGTCTCGTAACGCTTCAACCGCTCGACGCTGTTCTTGATGGTCTGGTGGTTGGTGAGCATGCCGCCCAGCCAGCGGTTGTTGACGTAGTACATGCCGCAACGCTCGGCCTCTTCCTTGATGATGTCCTGGGCCTGACGCTTGGTGCCGACAAAGAGGATGGTGCCACCCTTGGCCGCCACCGAGGTGATGACGTCGTAGGCCTTGTTGAACATCGGCAGGGTCTTGTCCAGGTTGATGATGTAGATCTTGTTGCGGGCGCCGAAGATATACGGCTTCATCTTGGGGTTCCAGCGGCGGGTCTGGTGGCCGAAGTGCATGCCAGCCTCCAGCATCTCCTTCATACTGATGTGACTCATGGTACAGCTCCTTGTGATGAATTTTGGTTGTCTCTTCCGCCCGTCGTCCCAACCCGGCGGTGCCGGGCACCAGAGGGACATAGCGTTGGGCGGGCTGGATTTTGCCGGAGCATTTGATACGGTATCCCCGGCATTTGAACCCGAATCTTTTACCACTGTGTTTTGATTTATGCAACAAGGAAGAGGCAAGATCACCGCGATGCGTCCCGGTTGGCCGGGCGAGTCTTTCCGTTGCCATCGGAGGGAATTCACGCTATGTTCGATAAAAATAACCCTTTTGGCAGGCCCATGCACCCTACCGATTCCTCCAGCGAACAGCAGTCCGACCCGTTTGCGCTTTCCGAGCGGCTTGGCTACCAATTCCGTGATCCAACCCTGCTTCGGCAGGCCCTGGTGCACAGCTCCCACGCCTTCGAACAGGGACGCGCCCTGCGGGACAACGAAACCCTGGAGTTCCTTGGCGACGCGGTGCTGGACCTGGCCGTGGGTCATGCCCTGATCCGCCACTTTCCGGAGTTGCGGGAGGGCGATCTCACCCGGCTGCGGGCCGCCCTGGTCAACGAGCGGCATCTGGCTCGGATGGCCGGCGGACTTGGGCTCGGAGAGCACCTGCTCCTCGGGCGGGGCGAGGAGGCGAGCCACGGTCGCGAGAAACCCTCCATTCTGGCGAGCACCTACGAGGCGGTGGCGGGAGCCATCTTTCTGGATGGCGGCTACCAGGCGGCGGTGGATTTCGTCGAACACCAGTTCGTGCCGTGGTTCGAGCACGGCCGCCACACCATGTTTCTGGCCGATGCCAAGAGTTCCCTGCAGGAACTGTTGCAGGAGCGCTTTGGCGAGGCGCCCCGTTACGTGCTGGAGGGCAGCGACGGGCCGGACCATCACAAGACCTTCCATGTTTCGGTCCGTTTCCGTGAGCAGGTGCTTGGCCGGGGCAGCGCCCGCAGCAAGAAGGAGGCCGAGCAGGAGGCCGCCGCCGTGGCCATCCAGGACATTGCCCGCTCCCTGCCGGTGGGGTGATGGCCCGCTGGCTTGCCTGTCATGATTTCCCCGCTGGTCATCCCGATCTTCATTGCCCATGAGGGCTGTCCGCACCGCTGCCTCTTCTGCGACCAGCGCGCCATCTCCGGCGCGGGCGGCGAGGCGGTGGGGCCGGCGCAGGTGGTCGAAACCGTCCGGCTCTGGCTCTCCCGCCCACGGCGCCATGGCGGAGCCCCGGTGGAGGTGGCCTTCTACGGCGGCAGCTTCACCATGCTCCCCCGCTCCCGCCAGGAGGAGCTGCTCGCGGCGGTGCAGCCTTTCCTGCGGGCCGGACAGGTGGGGGGCATCCGACTCTCCACCCGGCCAGACGCCATTGACGATGGGATTGCCGATTTTTTGCGGCGGCACCGGGTTTCCATGGTGGAGTTGGGGGCGCAATCGCTCTCCGACTCCGTGTTGGCCGGAAGCAGGCGCGGCCACACCGCGGCCCAGGTGGGCGAGGCGGTGGCCTGCCTGCGCCGGGCCGGCCTGCGGGTTGGCCTCCAGCTGATGCTGGGTCTGCCCGGCGATTCCACCAGGCGGGCCCGGGCCAGCGCCGAGGCAGCGGCCGCCCTGCGTCCCGATCTGGTACGCCTCTATCCCACTTTGGTCATCGAGGGAAGCCCGCTGTCCGCCCTGTACCGGCAGGGGCGGTACGCGCCTCTGTCCCTGCACAAAGCGGTGGCCCTGGCCGGGCGGATGTGGCGGATCTTCGCCTCTTGCGACATCCCAGTGGCGCGGATGGGGCTGCAACCCTCCGCCTCCCTGGATGCCTCCCTCCTGGCCGGCCCCCATCATCCCGCCTTTGGTGAACTTGTCCTTTCCCGGCAACTCTTCAACGCGGCGCGCCGATGCCTGTGTGCTAGGGAGAGGGGAAAACCCCATCGGCTCGCCATCGCCAGCGCGGATCACTCCATATTCCGGGGGCAGCGGGGGATCGGGATGAAGCGGCTTGCCGCACTCGGGCTGCTGGATGGCGTCGACGTGGTTTTTTCCGATTGTCAGCAACGGATGACGGTGGAGCTCTCACTGGCGGAGTGAGGGGGAGTCCTTCCGCGCGGACAGTGGTGGACAAATTGTCGCACTTGCTGTAGTCTCCTCTGTGCAAGAGGAATGCGCATTACGCTGTGCATAACGACAAGGAGGAGGATTCGATGAAGACGGCAATCAACGCTGCCCGTTGTCTGGTGGCCGGCGCCACGGGAGGACTGGTCAACAGCCTGACGCTCTGGCTTTTGGGCGATTTGGGGATCACCCCGGCCCTGGGATTCAACCTTGCTCCGGAGCTTACCATGCCTTGGCTCATGCAGCGGCTCGTGCCCAGCGCCATATGGGGACTGCTGTTTCTGCTCCCCTTCTGGAAGGATGCCTTGTTGCGCAAGGGGTTGGTGCTGAGTCTGCCGCTCTGGCTGGTGATGATGCTGGTGGTCTTCCCCATGAAGATGCAGGCCGGAATGTTCGGACTGGCGTTGGGGGCCGGCGCGCCGGTGTGGGGGTTTCTCTTCACCTCGCTCTGGGGGGTGACCGCCTCCCAGTTCCTGGCGATCGTCTGGCGGGAGCAGTAAGGGGATCCGGCCGGGGGTGGGCGAAACCCTCGTCATCAGGGTTGGCCTCGATGCTCGCCTCCGGCCCCTCTCGGTTTTTCGGTTTTTGCCTGGACGCCCTCCTCGTGCAGAAACCCCACCACCAGCCACCACTCCCCATGGCTCGGATTGAGCACCTCCTGATGGGCGGCCTTCTCTGAGCCCTTTCCCCCCTTGATTGGGCTACAGCTTCTTCCTCGGTTGATCGAGCTGTTCCGGACTCCTGATCTGGTAGAGCCGCAGCTTGGTACTGCGGGGAAACTCATGCCGGAAGATCGCTTCGAGCAACCGAGGCAGGCTCTCCAGGCTGACGGCCATCTCCTGTTCCCGATAACCCCGTTCCCGCACCCGCGCGGTGTCCGGTCCGGTCCGGATGATGTCCACCCCACGGTTGCGTTTGTAGGAGAGCACCTCGTATCCTTGCCCGACCCCCGTCTTGGCCAGTCCGGCCAGCACCTTTTTGATCACGGTTTCTTCGTTGAGCAGCGCCATTTCATTCTCCCTGCGTTTCCTTCGGCAGGAGCCGCGTGAGGCAGGCCGCCAGTTTTTCCAGGGAGAGCGGCTTGAGCATGTATTCGGCAATGCCTGCTTTGGCCGCCGTTTCGGCGGAAATGGTCTCGCTGTAGCCAGTGGCCAGGATCACCGGCAGATCGGGGCGGATGGCCAGCAACTGTTTGGCCAGGTCGAAGCCGGTCAACTCAGGCATGGTCTGATCGGTGATCACCAGGTCGAAGCCGGATGGAGAGGCGGTGAAGCAGGCCAGGGCCGCCACGCTGCTGCTGAAGGTCTTCACCGTGCAGCCCATGGTTTCAAGAAGGGTTCTGCCCAGGGTGGTGATGCTCAGGTCGTCGTCCACGAACAAGACGCTGGCGTGGAACCGCGGCAGTCTGGGGCGGGCGGGTTGTTTGTTCTCCAGTTGCCGCGGCAGCGCCGGAAAGAGCACTTCAAAGGTGCTGCCCAGGCCTGGTTCGCTCTGTACGGTGATGGCGCCGCCCAGGCTGGCGACCAGATGCCGCACCGTGGCTAGCCCCAGGCCGCTGCCGCCCGACTGGCGTCTGGTGGTAAAGGAAGGGTCGAAGATCCGCTTCAGAGTGGCTTGGTCCATGCCGCGGCCGGTGTCCTGAATGATGAGTTTCACATAGGGACCGGTTGCCAGGGCGGGGTAGTCCGAGGCGTTGGCCACGGTCACCTCGGTTTCCCTGAGGGAGACGCCGAGCAGGCCGCCTTCCGGCATCATGGCCTGGTAGGCATTGGTGCAAAGGTTGATGACGATCTGGTGCAGCGCCGCGATATCGCCCAGGATGGGGGAGCAGTCGATGTCGATCTCCTCCCTGAACTGGATAGTGCTCGGGATGGTGGCGCGCAGGAGCTTCAGGGACTCCTTGAGCACGAACTGCAAGGCCAGCGGCCGCTTTTCCTCCCCGAAGGAACGACTGAACGCCTGGAGTTGTCCGATCAGTTCCGTGGCGCGCCGGCAGCCCTCGATGATCTGCTGGAGGTTGCTTGCGGCCGGGTTCTCGGCGGAAAGGGCAAACTGGGTCAGCTCGGCGTAGCCAAGGATCGTCGAGAGGATGTTGTTGAAATCATGGGCAATCCCACCTGCCAGGGTGCCTATGGCCTCCATCTTCTGGGATTGGCGCAGCTCGGTGATCAGGCGTTCCCGTTCCTGCTGAACCCGCTGGCGTTGGATCGCCAGGGCCAGGATCTGGCCGAGCCGCTCCACCGTGGCGATATCGACCTCGGTGTACCCCTGGGACGAGTTGGCCAGGGCGATCTCGCCGACCACGCCGTCGGCGAGGGTCAGCGGTACCGCCAGAAAGTTGGTGATCTCCAGGGGGACGTCCGGCATCTCTTCCGTGACCAGGTGACCCGCCGGGGCATTGGTGAAGAAGGAGCGGCCGGTATCGAGCGCCTGGCCCCACAGGCCACGGCGGGCTGCCGGCAAGGGAGAGCGGCGGCCGTGGTCGGTGCAAGCGGCCATCATGCCAGTGTGGGCCACGATGTCCAGGCTGCCCTCCGGCGTGACGATTCCGACCACGCCATGCTCGCTGGCGGTGAGTTTGCGGGCCTGCGGCAGGATGATGGTGGCCACCGCCGGCAGGGAGAGCGGTTCGGCGAGCAGGGCCTCGGAGGCCATGGAGATGGCTGAGCGGATGGACATTTCCCGTTCACGCCCCTGTTCCGCCTCGATGCGGTCGGTGATGTCGGTGGCGATTTCGAAGCGCACCAGGCGGCTATCCTGCCATTCAATGGCCTTGCTGGTGATGTGGTACCATTTGCCGGTAATGGGGTTGCGCACCTCATGGCTACGGGGTTCCGCCGGCATTCCCGCCGGGTTGAGCAGTTCCTTGCCAGGGCAGAAGGCGCAGGGGGTCTGGCGGCCGTGATGGAAGACCTGCCAGCAGCGTTTGCCCATGGCATCCCCGAATTCGCGCAGTACCGCCCGATTGGCGTAGAGGATTTCATAGGTGTCCATCTCGGCCACGTAGACCAGGCTGTCCAGGCTGTCCAGCACCCGGAGCAGCCGCTGGTGGGAGAGGACCAGCTCGTCCCTGGCCCGCTGCTGCTCGGAGAGATTTCGAGCCGAGGCCATAATGGCGGGTTCTCCGTTCAGGGAGAAACGGTGCGCTGAGACCTCAACCGGGATGATGGCGCCGGTCTTGCTCACCAGTTGCCAGGGGAAATGAGCGGAATCGCTGGTGGAGAGCGCCTCGAGCAGGGCGCGCTGGTTGTCGAAATAATCCGGGGCGGTGATCTGGCGCAGCGAGCGGTGGAGCAGTTCCTCGCGGGGATAGCCAAGCAGTCGGCAGGCGGCGTTGTTGACCTCGAGCGGGCAGTCGGGCGAGCCGCTGCTGTTGAGGCGGTATACAAACATCGCGTCCTGCCCTTCCGTGAACAGGGTACGGCACCGTTCCCCAAAGGCATGGGCGCGGCGTATCCACAGGCCGAGGCAGATCGGCAGCAGGGCAAGGCCGGTGAGGAGCATCAGCAAGGCATTGCCAAGCGAAGCGCCAAAGTGGAGTGGGGAGAGGATGAACGGGGAGGCGATGAAGAAGGCGGCCCAGACCGCCATGGTCAGGGCGGCGGGCAGGGGTTTGAGGTCCGGGTTGGCTCCAGTGGCCTGATACAGGTGCCCCGCGGCCAGCAGGAGCAGGATGGCGAAAAAGAAGGAGGTCGGTGCCTCGATGAGCAGTCTGGAATCCAGCAAGAGATGGCTGGGGATAAGCCAGAGGCTGAAGCCGCTGACCAGCAGGGCCGCGGTCCAGCCGGAAACGGGGCGGTCCAGCAGAAAACGGCAGCTCTGCAGCAGCAGCACGAGTCCGAGCGCGAAACTCAATCGGCTGGCCAAGGTGATGAGCAGCTCCGACGGCTCTATAAGCGAGGCGAATTCAAGGAGCAGGTGCAGCAGGAGCAAGGCCCATCCGCAGGTCAAGAAGCGGAAAAAGGGGTGCCGCTTCTGACCGGCGAGCCAGAGGAAGGCTCCTTGCAGCAGCAGGAGGGGGAAGGCAAGGGCGGCGGTTGCCGGAAAAAACCAAGGCATCATCTCTCCGCAAAATGGATTGGAGGTGGTGGTTCAGGGCTGTGAAACGTGGCAATGCATCCTTTTACGATGGCGGGCTCGAGAAGTCAGCAAAAAACGGCGCTCTCGTTTGGAAGGACTCATCCGTCCACGCCGTGGCGAGGCTTGGGGGAAAAACCCTGGCAGGGCAGGCCGGAGTTTTCCTGCACCACGCTGGCCGGCAGCCGGGCGGAGATGAAGCCCATGGCCCGGCAGCCATAGGGATGCGCCGGCTGATGGGTGATGTAGAAGTGGCGGCAGGCCCGGCAATCGGGCGAGGCGGCCGATTCGCTCATGATCCGGCCCCCTGGCCTGCCTGGGCGGCCAGCCCGGCCAGCAGCACGAAGCGGCCCAGCGGCACCACCTCGCAGGGGAAGCTGCCCACGAAGAGGGGATTGTCGCAAAGGCCGCCGGAGAGGTGGAGCCGCTGGGGGGAGCCGGCGAAGCGGAAGGCATTGATGGCGATCCCCCGGACAAAACGGGCCACCGCCTCCTCCACCGGGATGCCGGAGACCACGGCGTCGAAGATGTCGCTCATCCCGAGCACGCCGCAGGTCACCGAAAAGGAGCGGTCCGGCACCCGCAGGGCATGGTAGTCCAGCTGGTAATACTGTTCCAATAGTTCGATGGTGAAGCCCATCGAGGCGCCGCACTCGGCGTTCCAGCCCATGTCGGCTGGCTTGCCGTCCTGGCAGGAGACGAACTTGATGTCGCGGCTGCCGCAGTCGAGCAGCACGTAGTCGGGCTCGTCGATCAGCGCCTGGCCGCCGCGGGCCAGGGCGATCAGCTCGTTGACGTAGCTGCCGGCGAATCGCTTACCGTTGTGGCCGGTGGCCAGGTCCACCCTGAGGTCCGGCGGCAGCTCCCGGGTGGCCATGATGGTCGGCTCTGCCTGGTCGCGGCCCAGTTCCAGGAACTTGCAGTAAGAGGTGCCGAAATCACCCAGGATCATCGCCATGCCCCCGCCAGTTCGAGGAAGGCCTCCACCTTGGCCTTGGCGCTGCCGCTGGTGTGGGTGTCCACATCCAGATAGAGGGCGTGCGGATGGCGGCTGGCCAGATGGCGGGCCAGGGCGGTCTTGGCGCAGAAGGACTGAGCGAAGAAGACGGTGGGCACCGCCGGGTTGATCAATGCCTCCAGGGCGTGGTCCGCCGGGGTCTTGTTCTCCATGCAGCGGGTCCAGCCGTGGATATGGGTGGTATCGGGAAAGCAGGTGAGGATGGAGAAATCCCGAGGCGGCACCCCCCAGAAACAGGCAGTGGGATGGCAGGCCGGCTGGGGGGCCGGCGAGGGCGTTGCCGAGCGCACTCCGGCGGTGATGGCCTGCATGCGTTCGAGCAGTGGGCCCTGGCTCTCGCAGAGCGGGGTGCCGAAGGGGGTGGTGTCGCGGTTTTGCGTGGGGATCACCGGGATGGCCAGGGTGTCGGCCAGCACCGTGGCGGTGTGCAGGGCAGCGTCGCACTTGCCCGGGCCGGTGTCGATGACGATGGCGTCGAGGGCAAGGTGGAGGGCGTTGACCACCACGGTGCGCAGGATGGCGCAGTAGACCTGGGGCAGATGGGAGTTGGCGGTTTCGAGCCCGGCGCGGGTCTGGGGTTCGTCCAGGTCGATGATCGTGCTGCCCTGCTGGTTGAGGGCGTGGATGACCGCCAGCGGTGGCACCCCGACGATCCCCACCCGTTGGCGGCCGCGCACCGCCGCCAGCAGCTCTTCCTGTAAGGGGGGGACCTGTGGGATGCCGGTGTTCACCGCCCTAGCCTCCGCGTTGCTACCCAGCGCATCGTCATCCCCGGTTATGGCGATGGAGGAGAAAGAGTCCTGCCCCGCCGGCCAGGAAATGCATGGCCCATGCCGCCGGCAGCAGCGGGAGGGCGCCAGCCTGTGCCAGCGACTGGCCGGTGTTCCAGCCTCCCCATACCGCGAAGGCCAAGCCGCAGCTGATCGGGATGGCCAGGGCCAGGTCGCGCCCCCGGCTGCGGTGCATGGAGAGCAGCACCGGCAAGCCGAGTAGCAGGAGGGGCATCCCCAGGAAGATGTAGGAGAGCCGCCGGTGGAATTCTTGGCGCGCGCCGCCGTCGGGGCGCTGCTCGCGGTTCCCCTCGCGGAGGAGCTGGATGTAGGAAAGCTCCTTGACCTTATACGGCGGCATGAAGAGATCGTCGGGGGTTTCGGCGAAGGATCGCTCATAACTGGAAAAGACCTGGATGGCGTCGCCGTTCTTGCCCCGCTCCTTGATCTGGCCGTCGGTGAAGTGCCACACCCCGTCCCGCCAGGTGGCGGTCCTGGCGGTGAGCAGGGTGGTGAGCCCCTGTTGCTCGTCGAAGGCGGCGAAGCAGAAGCCGAGGAACTCGTACTTGGCCGGGTCGGGTCGGACAAAGGTGAAAATGCCGTCACTGCCCCGATAGAAGGTGCGGCCTTCCCGGATGATTCCCCTGGGCACCTGCCGGTTGACCTCCTCGAACCAGATCCGGTTGGCCCTGGCCGAGGTGGGCGGCAGCAGCCACTGGCCGGCGGCCACCGCCAGCAGGGTGACCAGACCACCCGCCACCAGCAACGGGCGGATGATGCGGAAGACGCTGATGCCGGACGCCATGAGCGCCATGAATTCGAAGTGGAGGTTGAGCACCCCCAGGGTGATCACCCCGGCGAGCAGGATGCAGACCGGCAGCAGTTGGTCGCAGATGGCGGGCAGCCGGAAGAGCAGGTACTTCACCGTCAGCCCCACCCCCTTGCCGGCCTCCAGAAAGTTGTCCACCCGTTCGAAGAAATCGACGAGCAGGTAGATGGAAACCAGCGCCGCGAGCACCAGCGCCAGGTTTCGGGCGAACTGCGCCATGAGATAGCGGTCCAAAAGCTTCATTGCTCAGCCTCAGGGGCGCGTCTGCCCGGCAGCATGGAAAGCAGCCCCTGCCAGAGCCCGGCAAGCCGGTCCAGGGTGGCGGAGGGGATCTCGCTGGCCGCCTGGCGGATGAGCAGCGCCGTCAGCGCGGCCAGGATCAAATTGGGTCCCCACATGCCGAGGGACAGCGGCAGACGGCCGCTTTCCACCATGGCCTTGCCGGCGGTGAACAACACATAGTAGCCGATAAAACAGAGCAGGGCGAGCGGGATGCCCGGCGGCCGGCGGCCCGGCCTGGCCAGCATGGCCAGGGGCAGCCCCAGCAGGGAGAGGAGCAGGCAGCCCACCGGCAGGGCCTGGCGGAGTTGATGTTCGATGAGCAGCCCAATCCCTTCCTGGGTGGCTGCGCCACGCTGGACGGCCTGCTCGAGGAGCTGGCGCTGGGTGAGGGCGTTCTTGTTGGCTTCCGCCAGGGAGGTGCCGCCGATGTTGGTTGGAATGGCGATGGGCAGAGTGAGCTGGTAGCGGGCGAAGCTGATGGCCTGGGTAATCCCGTCCTGGGCCCGGTTGAGGGTGCCGTCCACCAGGCTGACGTCGATCTGCATCTCCTGGAGGCGCGGGACGATTCTACCGCTTCTGGCCACGATGGTGAGCGGGGTGTCGCCGTGGCGGAGGTCGGAGAGATAGACCCCCCGCCATTCGTTGGTGTCCGGATTGACTTGGTCCACATAAAGGACCACCTTGCCCAGTCCTTCGCTGAACTGGCGGGGCTGGATGCCCCGGTCGAGCTTTTCCTTGGCCAGATGCAGAAAGAGCCGTTGCGTGGCCCGGGTGCCCCAGGGAACCAGGGTGGTGGCGGCATAGAGGGTAAGCAGCGCCGTGGCCGCGCCGATGATGGCCACCGGCGGCAGCAGGCGGGAGAGTCCGATGCCGCTCGCCTTGAGGGCCATGATCTCGTTGTCGTTGACCATGCGGGTGATCGCCACCACCACCGCCATCATGCTGGCCATGGGCACGGTGAAGATCAGGAGCTTGGGGAGCATGAAGACGCAGAGCCGCAGGAAATCGGGGCCGCCGATGCCGAAGCCCAGCAGGTTGTTCATCAACGGCACCATCCTGCCCAGGAAGAGGATGGCGTTGAGGATCACCAGGCTGCCGAAGAAGGGGGCCAGGATCTCGGTGGCGATGTAGGTGTAGAGCAAGAGTGGCATGGCGTGTACCCGGCAGTGGCTGTGACGCGCTTTTCGCCGGCAAATATACCACAAGCCTGGGGATGGCTCATGGGTTATTTCCGTTTTCGGCGGTCAACCGCCGAACGGCTGCAGCCGCCTGGCCAGGCCATGACCCGCCACCGCCAGGGCGATGCCCAGGGTGTTGCTCATGCCGAGGTAGAGCAGGGCGGTCCGCGTGGCACCTGTCTGGGCGAGCTGGATGGTTTCCCAGATGATGGTGGAGAAGGTGGTGAGTCCCCCCAAAAAGCCGGTGAAGATCAGCAGGCGCCACTCGTTGGCCAGCCGGGTGGTCTCGAAGCTGCCCCAGAGAAAGCCGATGAGCAGGCAGCCCAGCAGGTTGGCGGCCAGGGTGCCCATGGGGAAATCGGCTCCAGCCGGCCGCTGGATCAGCATGAACAGGCCGTAGCGGGTCAGAGAGCCAATGCCGCCGCCGACCAGGATGGCGAGAATCTTCATGGCGTTCCTGAATCAGTAGGTCATGCAGGCGGCGTTGAGCAGGCCGACCACCATGGAAATCACCCCGAGGAAGATGCCTCTGGCGACGCGGTCCGCCGGGATGTCGCTCAGGATGGCGGGATAGCAGAACCGCAACGCCAGGAAGGTCAGGATCTGCACGATGAGGGCGATCGCCCCCCAGACCACCATGTCGATCAGGTCGACGCTGTGGGCCACCGCGCTGGCCAGCGGCATGGCAAAACCGGCCAGGGAGCCGCCCAGGCTGCATGCCGCCGCCACGTTGCCCCCGGCGATCAAGGCGAACTCATGGTAGGGGGTGACCAGCGAGTAGAGAAAGACAAAGGCAGCCAGCAGTACGATGGAAACGGCGAAGTACGTGGCAAAGGCGGTGAGGCCGGCAAGCGGGATGGGGCATTCCATGGCGATTCTCCTGGGTCAGGGGATGAACAGATGGGGCACGAAGGTTGAGGAGTTCTTGGTGACCGGCGAGCTGTCCTCGCGGATGCCCATGCCGGCGGGGCGGCCATCCACGATCCAGCTGCCGATCAGGGCATACTGGCCGTCGAAGCAGGGCAGCTCCTGGTACTGCTGGTAGATGTATCCCTCGGCACCGTAGCCGCCCTCGGTTTCCGCCACCACCCGGCCGCCGTCCAGGATGGCGATGTTCGCTCCCTCGCGGGAGAAGAAGGGCTTGCGCACGAAGCGGCCGCTGGCCGGTGGGGTGAACTGGGCCGGGAGCAGGTTGGGATGATTGGGGAACATCTCCCAGAGCAGGCCGAGGATCCCCTTGCTGCCGAGCACGATCTTCCAGGCCGGCTCGATGACGGTCTTGAACGGTTCAGCCAGGAGATGGCGGCCAAAGTCCTCGGCCAGCAGCCACTCCCAGGGGTAGAGCTTGAAAAGGCGCTCGATGGGGTTGCCGGCAAGGTCCACGAAGCGGCCGGTGGCGGCGTCGTGGCCGATCTCCTCCACGAAGAGGTGGCGGCCGTCGATGCCGGCCTGACATGCCACGTCCCGCAGGTACTCCACCGTGGTGAGATCCTCCTGGTGGTCCCGCACGCAGGTGAAGTGGAACAGGGCTTCGGGCGGTAGCTCGGCCTGGATGGCGGCGAACCCCTCGCCAAGCTTTTCGTGGATGGAGTTGAACTGGTCCTGGTGCGGGAAAAGATCCTCCAGCCAGAGCCACTGGACGATGGAGGATTCAAAGAGCGCGGTGGGGGTGTCGGCGTTGTACTCCAGCAGCTTGGGAGGGCCATCGCCATTCCAGACCAGGTCGAAGCGGCCATAGAGGGAGCGGTCCCGGCGGTGCCAGGAGCGGCGGATCAGCTCACCACAGGCATCCGGAATGCCCAGCCTGCCAAAGAGGTTTTCGGCCACCACCCGTTCCACCGCCTCGAGGCAGAGGGCATGCAACTCGGTTGAGGCGTCCTCCACGGCATCCACCTGGTCGGCGGTGAACTGGTAGCAGAACCCCTCCCGCCAGTACAGGCCGTCCATGGAGTGGAAGGCAAAGCCCGCCTCTTCGCAGCGCTCCTGCCAATGGTCCCGTAACGGTACAGCGGTTCTTTTCACGAGCCGCTGCCTCCCAGCCGACTGGCCATGGAGCCGAACCCGCCTCGGGAGACGCTTTTGCTGCCGCTGGCGGTGGCCATGGTTCGGCCAGGGGCGCCCGCGAAAAGCCGAGCGAGGGTGGCGCTCTTGGTAACCGGGGCTGGCGCGGTGGCGGCGCGGGGGTAATAGTAGTGGCGGCCGCTGTGGTAGTAATAGTGCGGGCCGCGCCAGTGGCCGTCGCTGTCGGTCTCGCAGTCGTCGTCGCTCCACTCCTCGGCGCAGTCCTGCCGATTCAGGTAGACGGACTGGCTGGTCGGCTGATCGGCGGAATCGCAGGCGGCCAGAGAGATCGAGGCGAGCAGGGTGAGAGCGATGCGGGGGGAGCGTCTCATGGGGGCGTCCATTGGCTGAAGGCGAAAACGGAGGCCGTGTCCGGCAAGGATAATCTTACAATCTTTACCACTGACAACACTGGAGGTCAACTGCCCACGGCGGCTTTACGGCGCTGCCGTGAGTTTCAGGGTTTCCCTGACGCGCGGCGACAGATCTCGTCCTGAAGCTGCTGCGCCAGGGTTTGGTGTGCCTGGGTTTCCTGGGCGAGGAATTTCATGACGTTTTCCGCCTTCGTGGTCATGCCCACGAAATGGGAGAAGATGTTTTTTTCAAGCAGGGCCCGTTCCAGATCAACGGTGCAGGCCATGGCCTGCCGGAGATCAAATCCTCCCGCCTCGGCGCGGCGCAGTTTTTCTTCCACCCCCTTGACCAGGGTTTCCAGGGTGTATGTCTTGATGCGGCCTTCGCTGAAGAGCACCACCTTCTTCGCTGTGGCGTCGCGCAGTTGTTCCAGCCATCCGGCGTGCTTTCTTTCTTCGAGGGACAGTTTGTTCCAGAACGCTTCGTATTCAGGGAACTGTCGGGCAAAGGACTGGTAGAGAGTGGCCAGCAAGGTTTCCTGACGGATCATCAGGGAGATGATTTTTTCCTGGTAGGGCTTGAGTACAGGTTCGGGGGTCATTCGGAGTTCGTGGCCAGGGTCAGCAGATCCCGTCGATGCCGACGCGGTCGAGGTTGGCGAGCAGGTCGATCAGGCGAGCGATCCGCGGCGGGTCGGCGATGAGGCTGCCGTGCTGCGGAGCGATCAGTGCGATGTCAAGATCCTTGATGGCGCGCATTGCGTTGTTTAGCGCCTTGCCGTTGGGCATCACGTGCCGGTGGAAGGCGACGATGTCCGCCATGGCGCAGTAGCTTCTGCCGTTTGGGCAGCGGGCGAAATCGGCACAGGCAAAGCAGTCGTCGGTCAGGTTCAGGTAGAGTTCCCACTGGGAGGAGAAACTGCCGAAAAGGTCACTGGTAAAGAGGGTTTTGGTCTCTTCGTCATAGGTGACGAAGCTGCCGCAGGTATGGCAGTATGGGGTCGGGATGAAGCGCAACTGCCGATCCCCGAGTTGCAGGGTGTTGTGGTTGGCCTTGATGGAGGCGATATGATGATGGTGTTCCGGGCCGGTGTAGTACCGGAGGAAGATGTTGTTGGCCGGGTGGGAGAGGATCTGGATATCGGGGTTTTCGCAGGTGTCGATGAAGTGAGGGATGGAGCCGCACAGGTCAGGGTCGTAGTGCTGGTAGATCAAGTGGCTGATGGTGTTGGGGTCGATGCCGGTCTGCAAGATCTTGGTCATCACCACTGCGAAGTCCGGCCGGCTGCCGCCATCGATAACCACGGCCTGGCCGTTGGCGGTGAGCAGGTAGGGATTGCAGTGCAGGTTGCTTTCCTGTTCGAAAAAGCCCACCCAGAAGATGCCGTCTGCGATCTTGATTGGGCGGTCATACTGACGTTCCTGTTCCACCCTGTTCTCCTTTCAGCCCATGTCCGGCGCCACGGTCACGAAGTAGGCCTTCATCGGGGCCTTGTTCTTGAGGGGGATTTCGCCCCGGTCCTCGCAAAGGAAGCCAGCGGGAAGACGGCGTCTGGTTTCTTCGGATATATTAACCCGGCCGACCATTCCCGACGACTCAAATCTTGAGGCGATGTTGACGTTGTCGCCAAAGACATCGAACTGCATCCGGTCTTGCCCCACCACGCCGGCGGTGACCATGCCGCTGTGGATACCGATTCGGCACTGGAAGTAGCGGTCCTCGGCCTGGCCGAAATGGTGGCGGTTGAAGGCGGCCAGCCCTTCCTGAAGGCTTATCGCTGCACGGACCGCCTGGGAGGGGTGGTCGGGATTTTCCCGTGGTGCGCCGAACACCGCCATGTAGGCATCGCCAATGGTTTTGATCTTGGTGCCATCATGGCGGCGCACCACCTGATCGAAGGCGCGGAAGATCCCGTCGATGATGGCGACCAACTCGGACGAGGAGAGGTGCTCCGCCAGTTTGGTGAAACCGGCGACATCGGTGAACAGGATGGAGCAGTCGTACGTGCGCGGCGGGAAGGCGCCTTGGTACTTGATCTCCTCCGCGACCTCCGGCGGCAGGGTGTTTTTGAGCAGCTCGTCCACCCGCTGTTCCAGGGCGACGAACTTCGTCACCATGGAAGAGAGCAGCTCCTGGTGGATATGCTGGTCCTTGAGGTGGGAGAGATTCTCAAGATGTGCCCGCAAGAGCCGCCATTGGCCGCCGGAATCCTCCGCCGCGGTCAGGGTGAAGAGATGTGAATGGGCCTTGTTCATTCCTGCCCCGGTCTACATTCGTTCGAAGTCCTGATCCAAATCGTCGCCTCCAGCGTGCTGGCCAAGTTGCAGGCGGGCGCCGCGAGCGCCCTTCGGTGGAGCGGTCAGTTTCTTGCCACCCAGATGGGCGATCTTGGTGGCGGGCGGTGAAGGCCGGAAGGAGCGTTCCATCTTCCCCGTGTCGATGAGCGAGGCGATGACCCCTTGCAGCTCGCTGGCCTGGGCGGAGAGTTCCTCGGCGGTGGCGGCCATCTCCTCGGAGGCGCTGGAGTTCTGCTGCACCACGATATCCAGTTGCTGCATGCCCTGGTTGATCTGGTCGATGCCGGCGTTCTGCTCTATGCTGGCCGCGGCGATCTCCTGCACCAGGGTGGCGGTTTTCTGGATGTCCGGCATGATCTTGGCGAGCATCGCCCCGGCCTTGTCGGCCACCGCCACGCTGGTGGTTGAAAGCTCGCTGATCTCCGCCGCCGCCCGTTGGCTGCGTTCCGCCAGCTTGCGCACCTCGGCGGCCACCACCGCGAAGCCCTTGCCGTGTTCGCCGGCGCGGGCCGCCTCGATGGCGGCGTTCAAGGCGAGCAGGTTGGTTTGGCGGGCGATCTCCTCGATGATGGAGATCTTGTCGGCGATCTGTTTCATGGCGCTCACGGTCTGGGCCACCGCCTTGCCACTTTCCTCGGTGTCCTTGGCCGCCTGTACCCCGATCCGTTCGGTCTGCTGGGCATTATCCATGTTCTGGCGGATGGTGGCACTCATCTCTTCCACCGAGGCGGTGGACTCCTCCACCGCCGCCGCCTGTTCGCTGGCGCCCTGGGAGACTTGCTGGGCGGTGGAGCTCAGCTCGTGGCTGGCGGAGGTCACATGATCGGCGATGGTTCCCACGTTGAGGAGCGAGTTGGTGACGCTCCTGGTGACCAGCACCCCCAGGACAAAACCGACAACCATGCCGATGGCGGTGACTACCAGGACGATCCGCAAGCCGGTTTGTTCGTCGTGTTCGGCCTGGAGGGCCGCTGCCTGGCTGAATTTTTCCACCTCGTTCAGGATGGCGGTGATCTTGTGGTCCACGTCCTCGGATTCCTTGGATACCTTGTCGCAGAGTGCTTCCGCTTCACGAAGATTGCCGGCGGCCAGCAGGTCGAAGCATTTTGTGGTGTGCTCCGCCACGTCGTTGTGCTCTTTTTCCACCGCCTTCAGTTCACCCAACACTGTTTCGAACTCCCGGCGTTCATCAGGAGTCCGCGCGTGCTGCAATGCCGATTCGGCGATTTTTTCCGCCTCGT
Organism: Thermodesulfobacteriota bacterium; assembly: GCA_049323635.1. GTDB lineage: Bacteria > Desulfobacterota > Desulfobulbia > Desulfobulbales > Desulfurivibrionaceae > JBMONS01. The sequence goes on along the minus strand of JBMONS010000012.1, from coordinate 143,394 downwards.
GGATTTTGTCGGTGGCTTCGATGCCCTTGGCCTTGATTCCGTCCAAGGCATGCTGCAAGCCGTTCTTGTTGCCTTTCTCGCCATGCCGGTAGCCCCGTTCGAAGAGGATGCCGATCTCGAGCTGGCTTTCTGCGGCGGCGGTGATGGTGTTGGTGAGCGGCAGATCCTGTTCGGCGATTGCTTGCAGCTCGCCTCCGATCTGATTCATTTTCACGATCCCCACCGCGGCGACGATGCCGGTCAACGCCAGCAGCGTCAGCACGATCAGAAACACGCGGCTTCCCACCTTCATCCTGTTGAGCAGTTGCATGACATCTCCTCCACATTCGTCGCGCCAAAAGAAGGGTTAATGCAATAGATGGATATGGTCATGCTGGCAGAAAGAGAGGATGGCTGTCCAGTGATTTTTTCACTCCCGGCTGGAACGCATGGTTGCGCCTTCTGACTCGAAAGGGGTATCTTGTCGGCGGTGTTCCTCGGCTGGAGAAAGGTGTTGACGCAAGGGAGCAAGGACGTTTTGCATGGGAAAGGCATCATGACCATCAGCATCGTGCGCGCCGTGGCAGTGGCGGCGGCGCCTCCCAGCCTCGGGGACAACACCGGCGACATCGATCGTCTCAAAAAGGCGCTTGTCCCGTTGCTGGGCGAGGTGGCGCCGGCCGTGCCCTTCCGGTGGCTGGCCACGGTGGCTGCCCGCTTCCGGCAGGCCGGCTTTGGCGGCACCGCCATTGTCAACGACATGCCCTGGGGGCCGGAGGTGGTGGATTTTCTGCCCGGGCCTCCCGCCTGCCTGGCCGGCATGGCTTTGGATCTCGGGACCACCCACCTGGAGGCGACCCTGGTTGATCTGGCGAGCGGCAACATCCTGGCCCGGAGCGATTTGGAAAACAGCCAGATCCGCTATGGCGCGGATATCCTCTCCCGCATTCATTTCGCCGCCAGGGAAGAAGGCCTCGCAACCCTGCACGGGGAGATCATCGGCTGCATCAACCGGCTGGCCGGGGAACTGGCTCGACAGGCCGGAATCGATCCGGCCGGGATCCGGGCGCTCTCTGTCTCCGGCAACACCACCATGGTGCATTTCTTCCTGAACGTGAGCCCCTATCACATCTGCCGGGAGCCTTACATTCCCCTGGTCAACGCCCCGGACCCCTGTTTGGCTTCGGAACTTGGCCTCGCCATCCATCCGGCCGCACCGGTATGGGTGCTGCCCAGCGTGGGCAGTTATTTCGGCGGCGACCTGATTTCGGGGATTCTGGCCAGCGGCCTGGACTGCCAGGCGGAGACCTGCATGCTCATCGACGTGGGTACCAACGCCGAGGTGGTGGTGGGCAACCGCGACTGGCTGATCGCCTGCGCCGGTGCCGCCGGACCGGCCCTGGAGGGGGGGGTGGCGAGGATGGGAATGCGGGCCGGGCCAGGGGCCATCGAACATGTGCGGATCGATCCGGAGAACGGTGGACTTCATTACACCACCATCGGCAAGGCCAAGCCCAGGGGGATCTGTGGCTCCGGCATCATCGATCTGGTGGCCGAACTCTACCTCAACCGGATCATCGATATCCGGGGCAAGTTCCGGCCCCAGGCGGCAAGCGACCGTCTGGTCGAGACCGCGGAGGGCTGGCAGTTCGTGGTGGCCTTTGCGGAGGAATCGGCGGACGGCGGGCCGGTGGCCCTCTCCCAGGTGGATCTGGACGCGTTGATGCGTTCCAAGGCGGCCATGTACGCCATTCTCACCACCCTGACCAACCAGGTGGGGGTCGCCTTTGGCGATCTGCACCGCATCTATGTGGCCGGCGCTTTTGGCCGCCATATCGCGCCCCGGCAGGCCATCGTGCTGGGCATGCTGCCCGACCTTGCCATCGAGACCTATCAGCCGGTGGGCAACAGCTCCCTGGCCGGCGCCCGCTTGGTGCTGCTGGACCGGCGGGCCAGGGAGCGGTGCTGTGAATTGATGCGCAAGATCACCTATATCGAGCTGAACGTCAATCAGGAGTTCATGATCCGTTTCTCCGGCTCCCGTTTCATCCCCCACACCGACCACAGCCTTTTCCCGTCGGTACCCTACTGGGAAAGCGAGTAGGGAGGGATCCCGAAGCGTTCGCCCCGCTCCCTCCCTGATACCCTCTCCTTCCGGCTATTTCAGCTTGCCACTCTTGATGACCTCGCCAAACCAGCGGGCCGAGGCCTTGGGGGTGCGCTGCTGCTTGTTGGCGTAGTCCACGAAGACCAGGCCGAAGCGCACCGCGTAGCCCTGGCCCCACTCGAAGTTGTCCAAGAGCGACCAGACAAAGTAGCCGCGTACGTCGGCGCCCTTTTGCACCGCCTCGTTCATCGCGGCGATGTAGGAGCGCAGGAAGTCGATGCGGTGGGGGTCGTTGAGCTGCCCCTTCTTGTCCAGTTTCTCCTGGTTGCTGCCGTAGCCGTTCTCGGTGACGTAGATGGGCAGCCTGTAGCGTTTGGTCAGGGCAATCAGTTCGTCGCGGAAGGACTCCGGCTGGATGGGCCAACCGATGTGGGTCTTGGGTACTTCGTCGGGCGCCGCTCCCCATCCGAAGCCGAGCACGCCGTTTTCATCGTGGCGGGCGTAGATGGGGCTGTAGTGGTTCAATCCGAACCAGTCCAGGGGTTGGCAGATGGTGGCCATGTCGCCGGCCTGCACATAGGGCTCGATGTCCTTGGCGGTCTGGGGGGGATAGTAGCCCATGAGCTGCGGCTCCGGGAAGACCAGGTTCCAATGCTCGTCAAAGAGCACTGCCGCGGCACGGTCCTTGGCGGTGTTGTGCTCGGGCAGCACCGCCTGGCGGTTGTGGATCACCCCCAGGGAGGCGTTCGGCACCATGGCGCGCAGCGCCTGGATGGCCCGGCCATGAGCCATGTTGAGGTGGTGGACCGCCCGGAGATAGGAAGTCTTGTCCGAGATGCCCGGCGCGTTCCAGTTGAGGGCGTAACCAAAGAAGGTGGCCACCGCCGCCTCGTTGAAGGTGGCGAAATGCTTGACCCGGTCGCCGTAGCGCCTGCCCACCAACGTAGCGTAGTCGGCGAACCAGCCGGCGATGTCGCGGCTCGTCCAGCCGCCCAGGTCGTCCAGCGACTGGGGCAGGTCCCAGTGGTAGAGGCAGAGCCACGGCTCGATGCCCGCCTTGAGCAGTTGGTCGATGAGGCGGTCGTAGAAGTCGAGGCCCTTTTCGTTCACCGCGCCCCGGCCGCGCGGCAGCACCCTGGGCCAGGAGACCGAAAAGCGGTATACCTGAAGGCCGATCTCCTTCATGAGGCCGATGTCTTCCTTGTAGCGGTGGTAGTGGTCGCAGGCCACGTCGCCGGTGTCGTTGTTGGCGACCCGGCCTGTGAGCTTGCAGTGGGTATCCCAGATGCTCTGGCCCCGGCCGTCCTCGTTGGCCGCGCCTTCAACCTGGAAGGCGGCGGTGGAGGCGCCCCAGAGGAAGCCCTTGGGCAGCTTGAGCACGGTTTCCTTGGCGGACGCCTTGGATGCCGGTTTGGCGGCGGTCTTTTTGGCGGATTTCTGGGGGGCGGGCTTCTTGGCAGGGCTCATGATGGCCTCCTGTGCAGGGTGTGTGGGGTGTGCTCTCCAAATTGGTCAGCTTCAAACCTTTTGCGGGCCGGGGCAGGCGTTCCACCCATGGTCGACACTGCTGCCTACCATCAAGAGATGCGCTTTCCGGTTTTGTATCGCAATCAGGGCTTCTTCTTTTTGGGCCTTCCCGGGGCGCTGTTCCGGCGGATCAGCTCAGCGTACCAGCGGCCCGACTCCTTGAGGATGCGACGCTGCCGATTGGCATAGTCCACGAAGACCAGGCCGAAGCGGTCGGCAAAGCCGGCGCCCCATTCGAAATTGTCCAGAAACGACCAGACAAAGTAGCCGCGCACATCGGCTCCACGGCGGATCGCCTCGGCCATGCTCTCGGTGTACTCCCCGAGGAAGGCGATGCGGTGGGGGTCGATCACCCGGCCCTGCTTGTCCACCGAGTCGCGGTCGCGGCCGCCGCAGCCGTTCTCGGTGACGTAGACCGGCAGGCCGTAGCGTTTGCTCACCCGCAGCAGTTCGTCGCGGAAGGCCCAGGGGTGGATGGGCCAGCCCACCACCGGGTGGTTTTCCGCCGGGGGGCTGGCGCCCCAGCCGAAGCCGAGCTGGCTGGCCGGGTCGGCCTTGGCGTAGATGGGGCCGTAGTGATTGATGCCGAACCAGTCGGCGGGTTGATGGATGGTGTCCAGGTCGCCGGCCTGTACGTAAGGCTCGAAGTCCGGCCACGAATGGGGCGGATAGTGGCCCAGGTTTTGGGGATCGGCGTAGATCAGGTTCCAGTGCTCGTCAAACAGCGCCGCCGCGTGCCTGGCCGCCTTGCTGTTGTTTTCCGGAAAAACCGGCTGGCAGTTGTGGATGGCGCCGATTTTCACCCCGGCCACATGAGCGCGCAGGGCCGCAACTCCTCGGCCGTGGGCCAGGTTGAGGTGATGGGCCGCCCGGAGATAGGCGGTCCGGTCCGAGGCGCCGGGGGCGTTCCAGTTCATGGCGTAGCCAAAGAAGGTGGAGACCGAGGGCTCGTTGAAGGTGGCGAAGCGTTTGACCCGGTCGCCGTAACGCCGGGCCACGATGGTGGCGTAGTCGGCGAACCAGCCGGCCACGTCGCGGCTGGTCCAGCCGCCCAGGTCGTCCAGAGACTGGGGCAGATCCCAGTGGTAGAGGCAGAGCCATGGCTCGATTCCGGCCGCAAGCAGGCCGTCGATAAGACGGTCGTAGAAGTCGAGACCCTTTTCGTTCACCGCTCCGCGACCGCGCGGCAGCACCCTGGGCCAGGAAATCGAGAAGCGGTAGGCCTTGATGCCGATCTCCCGCATGAGGCCGATATCTTCCTCGTAGCGGTGGTAGTGGTCGCAGGCCACGTCGCCGGTGTCGCCATTGGCCACCCGTCCTGGCATCCGGCAGTGGATGTCCCAGATGCTGGCCCCCCGTCCGTCCTCGGCGGCGGCGCCTTCGATCTGGTAGGCGGCGGTGGAGGCGCCCCACAAAAAATCGGGCGGCAGATGGAGGGTGGGGGGAGGTTGGATGACTCGGCTGGCTGGGAGGCGTTTGCTGGCAGGCATGGGGGCTCCATTGATCTGGGGAGAGGACGCGGCGCCAAAAGGACGCACGGCAGGGTCATTGAGGCGTGCGAATTTCCCTGCATACTTTTTTATAGCAGTTCCCCATGATCCCGGACAAGAGACAATATGCTGGATTTTTTCAGGATGTTCCGGGTAAGCTTGAAGGAGGCGACTTCACCAGCGCGGCCACGGTGGAACATTACGGGAGGAATGCCAATGGAAGGCGAGCAATGGGAGGATGCGTATCTGGCCCAGAGTCAGGACGCGGCTATCGGGCGATTGTTCAGGGGAATCGTCCACAACCTCAACGGGGTTGTGCAGGTATTCTCCTTGCATGCCGAGCTCCTGGGGATGACCATGGATAAGGCCATGGCGCGGCTTGCCGAGATGGAGGCCGGTCCGGCCGGGGCGGAGGCCGCCGGGGTGCTCGGCATCCTGCGGCAACGCGCGGCGGGGCTTTCGCAATTGCAGGACAAGGTCGAGGAGGCCAGGATGCTCTTGGAGCGCACCCTGGTACTGCCAGATCTTCGAAAGGCTTCCCAGATTGAAAACGAAACCCTCAAGCAGCTGGTGGAAACGGAGATAGCCTTCCTCTGCGCGGATTCCTTTTTCAAACACAGGGTGGAGCGCCGGCTGGAACTGGCCGCGGGGGATCAGCCCCTGATTGGACAACAGGCCGGACTGCATCAGATCGTACAACTCTTGCTGGATAACGCCCTGGATGCCGTGCGCGATGAGGTTGAGTCGCCCAGGGTGGAGGTATCTCTTGAGCAGGGCGGCGATGTCTTGCTGTTGCGGATTGAGGATAACGGCCCAGGGATTTCGCCCGAGGTGCAGGCTCGAATGTGCGAGCCGTTTTTCTCGACCCGCGAGGGCCATGCCGGTCTTGGCCTCCATCTGGCCCGCTCCCTGGCGGCGCGGTTCGGTGCTCGGATAGACTGTGAAAGCGAACCCGGCCGGACCGTCTTTGTGCTGACCATCCCCAGGCAAGCGGTGCTGGCGTGAAGCGAGACAGTGCGATCCCCGCGGGAAATCAAACGCCGACGGGCTGCCTCTACGTGGTGGCCACCCCCATCGGCAACCTGGAGGACATCACCCTGCGCGCCCTGCGGGTGCTCAAGGAAGTGGGGCTGATCGCCTCGGAGGACACCCGTCACACCCGCAAGCTCTTGAGTCATTTCGACATCCACACCCAGCTGGTCAGTTACTACAAGGAAAAGGAGATGGAACGCGGCCAGGAACTGGTGGCGGAATTGCAGGCCGGGAAAGATATCGCCCTGGTTTCCGACGCCGGCACCCCCGGCATCTCCGATCCCGGCGGCGTACTGGTCCGGCTGGCCCGGGAGCAGGGAATCCCGGTGGTGCCGGTGCCGGGGGTCTCGGCGCTGGCCACCCTGCTGAGTGTCCGTGGTGCGACCCAGCCCTCCCATCTGTTTTTCGGTTTTCTCCCCAGTCGGGGCAACGAGCGGCGCAAGCTGCTCGCCAGCGTAGCCGAACTTCCCCATGCCCTGGTTTTTTACGAGTCGCCCCGCCGGGTTGTGGACAGCCTGGCCGACTGTCTGGCTGTGTTGGGGGAACGGTCGGCGGTGGTGGGGCGGGAGCTGACCAAACTGCACGAGGAGGTGGTTGGCGGGACCCTCACCTCCCTGCTCGAAGAGTTCCGGCGCCGGGAACCGCTCAAGGGCGAGTTCGTGGTGCTGGTGGAACCGGGCGAGGCGCGGGAACAACCGGAGGCGACCAACCTGGACGAACTGCTCATCTGGTATCGGGATCAATCGGGGTTGTCGCTCAAGGACGCGGCCAAGCGGATCGCCGGCGACCTGGGCCTCTCCCGTTCCGAGGTCTATCAGCAGGCCCTGGCGGTGTGGAAGACCGGCGGGGATTCCGCTTGTCAAAAATGAGCAAATGGGCTAAATAACAGCGTTTTGGGCGGCGGCTGACGCTGACCTGCTGTTATACCGGGCGGAAGAGCCGTGAAGGAAGTCCAGGACTACTATTTCAAGAAGGCAAAGAAGGAAGGCTACCCTGCCCGCTCGGTCTACAAGCTGGAAGAAGCCCAGCTCAAGCACCGGCTGCTCAAGCGAGGGGACCGGGTGCTCGACCTGGGTTGCCAGCCGGGCAGCTGGACCATGTACGCCGCCGCAGTGGTAGGTCCGGAGGGGCTGGTGGTGGGGGTGGACCTCAACTTCGGCCAGATCCGCACCAAGGGCAAGAGCGCGCCGGTTCACTTTCTGCACGGCGACATCATGACCGACGCGGTCCTCGAGCGGGTGCGGGAGATCTGCCCCAGTTGCGACGTGCTCCTGAGCGACATGGCGCCCCGCACCACCGGCAACAAGTGGGCGGACCAGCAGCAGTCCCTGGCGCTCTCCCGTCGGGTGCTGGAGATCGCCCTCGCCATGCTGGCGCCGGGCGGCAACCTCTACTGCAAGGTCTTCGAGGGCGAGGATTTCAAGGAGTTTGTCGACGAGGTGCGGCGCCATTTTAGCGCCACCAAGATCGTCAAGCCGAAAAGCTCCCGTCCCGAGAGCCGCGAGGTCTTCGTGCTCGGCATGGGATTGCATGGAACGGGTATTGTTTCAACTCCGGCAGGGTGATGGGGCCCTGTTTCCTTTCAGCCAAAGATCCCCTTTCATGATGACTCGAGTCTTCAATAACCCTTCTTTGCGCTGGGGCGTTTTCTGGCTGATTTTGCTGCTGCTCGGTGGCTTTGTCACCTATAATCAGCTGCATATGTACAACACCATCATGGATCAGGAACGATATCATCTGATGGTGCAGGCCAGGGCCATAGGCAAGAACATAGAGCGTCAGCTCGAAGCCACCAGTCTTGTCCTTTCCAAGATCCAGGCCGATGTAGATCTGATGCGTGATTTCCGTTCGTTGCAGGTGACGGACACCAGGCTCGCACTGCTTGTGGACGCCATGCCAGGTATCCGTACCCTGTTTTTCACGGACGCCGAGGGGACGATTCAGGCCTGTAACAGGCCTGAGCTGGTAGGGCGTAACTTCAAACAGCGCGAGTATTACCTGGAGCCGCTGCGGCACCCTGATCCGGCCACCCTCTATGTGTCGCCGCCCTTCAAGTCAGCATTGGGGGTCTATGTCCTGAATGTCACCCGGATGATCCCTGGCCCTGATGGCGGATTTAGGGGGGTCGTCACGGCGACGCTTGATCCGGCCTACTTTGAAACCATCTTGCAGTCGGTGCTCTATGCGCCGGATATGTGGAATACCCTGAACCATGGCGATGGCCTGCGATTTATCACCGTGCCGTTTCGCGAAGGGCAGGCCGGGAAGAACCTCGCGGTGCCCGGCTCCATGTTTACTCGCCACAAGGAGAGTGGCCGGGCGGAAAGTATTTTTGAAGGACGTGCGTATGCGACCGGTGAAAATCGTTTGGTGGCATTGCTCACGGTGCAGTCGCCAACGCTCAAGATGGATAAGCCCCTGGTGATCATTGTCAGTCGTAGCCCGGCCTCGATTTTGCGCCGGTGGCGACAGGAGGCCCTGGTGCAGGCACTCGGTTTCCTGATGGTGGCCATGTGCGGGTTCAAGCTCATGCTTCTCCTGCAACACCACGCGGATCGAGAAAGGATGGCGCAACAGGAGTTGCAAAGGTTCAATGAGAAACTGGAACATCAGGCAACCCATGATTTTTTGACCGATATTTACAACCGTCGGAAGTTCACAGCCCTGATGGTCGCGGAGATGGCCAGGGCGAGTCGCTACAAGACACCGCTTGCCTTGGTAATGCTTGATATTGACCATTTCAAGCGGATAAATGACTCCAATGGCCATGCGGTGGGTGATCAGGTTCTCCAAGAGATGTGCCGCATTGTGTCGGGACGAATCCGAAGCCTTGATATTTTTGGGCGTTGGGGCGGCGAGGAGTTTGCATTGCTTCTGCCAGGATGCGATCGGGACGAGGCTGTGCGGCTGGCTGAAATATTGCGGGAGATGATCGCCCGGCATCCGTTTGGCGTTGTTGAGCAGCTCACCGTTAGTTTCGGGGTTGCCAGCCATATTTGCGGAGAACCTGAAGAGGCCTTTGTTGCCCGTGCCGATACGGGGCTTTACCAGGCAAAGCAGGATGGCCGTAATCGGGTTGCAGTGGTATAGTATTGAGGTTTGTAGTACGGCGTGAAATAATAACCGTTTCATTTTGCAGGAGAAGTTGGCATGGCAGGACATTCTAAATGGGCAAACACCAAACACCGTAAGGCCGGACAGGACGCCAAGCGGGGCAAGATATTCACCAAGCTGGCCAAGGAAATCGCCGTGGCCGCCCGCATGGGCGGCGGCGATCCGGACGCCAATCCCCGCCTGCGCGCCGGCATCATCGCGGCCAGGGCGGTAAACATGCCCAAGGACAACATCGAGCGGGCGATCAAGAAGGGCGCGGGTGGCCTGGAGGGCGTCAACTACGAGGAGATCACCTACGAGGGCTACGGCCCGGGCGGCGTGGCGGTATTGGTGGAGTGCATGACCGACAACCGCAACCGGACGGTGGGCGAGGTGCGCTTCATCTTCAGCAAGGCCGGCGGCAACATGGGCGAGTCGGGCTGCGTCAACTGGATGTTCGACAAGAAGGGCTCCATGGTGGTGGACAAAGCCGGGGTGGACGAGGAAAAGCTCATGGAGCTGGCCTTGGAGTCCGGCGCCGAGGACGTGGTGGAGGATGGCGATACCTTCGAGGTGATCACCGCTCCGGACGACTTCGACGCGGTGCGCGACGCCCTGGACCAGGCGGGCATCACCTTTGTCGAGGCCGGCATCTCGATGATCCCCCAGAACAGCGTTGAGGTGGCCGATGAGAAGACCGCCACCCAGCTGATGAAGATGCTCGACAACCTGGAGGACAACGATGACGTGCAGAAGGTGCATGCCAACTTCGACATCCCCGATGAGCTGATGGAGAAGCTCTCCTAGGACATGGCGTTGCGGCAGGAGAGCGCGGACAACCGGCCGGTGCGCATTCTGGGCATCGATCCCGGCACGCGGATCACCGGCTACGGGGTGGTGGAGAAGCTGGGCAACTCACTTGCCTTTGTCAGCTGCGGGGTGATCCGCACCTCGGAAAAGCAGCCGCTGGCTACGCGGTTGGTGGAGCTGCACGATGGCATCTGCGAGGTGATCGACAAGCATGGTCCGACCCTGGCCGGCATCGAGGACATCTTCTCCGCGGTCAATCCCAGGTCGGCCCTGAAGCTGGGGCATGCCCGCGGGGTGCTGATGCTGGCCGTGACCCAGCGTGGGCTGCCCTTGGCCGAGTTCGTGCCCATGCAGGTCAAGCAGGCGGTGGCCGGCTACGGCAGGGCTCCCAAGGAGCAGGTGCAGCAGATGGTCCGCCTGCTCCTTGGCCTTTCCGCCTCCCCCAGTCAGGACGCCGCCGACGCCCTGGCGGTGGCCATCTGCCGGGCCAACCATCTGAATATGGCCGTTGCCGGCAGGCGATGACCGCCTTGTCTTGTTGGAAACGGTGAGCGTGATAATCCTATGATCGCCAGTCTGCGCGGAGTGCTGCTGCTGAAGAACCAGGAAACCCTGGTGGTGGAGGTCGGCGGGGTGGGCTACGAGGTCTTCTTCCCCCAGGCCGGCCACGACCGGCTGCCTCCAGCCGGGGGCGAGCTGATGCTGCACATCCAGACCGTGGTGCGGGAGGACGCCTTCCTGCTCTTCGGTTTTCTTTCTCCCGAGGAGAAGGAGATGTTCCAGCTGTTGAACACCGTCTCCGGCATCGGTCCCAAGGTTGCCATGAACATGCTGTCCGGCATGGCGCCGGACGTCCTTTCCCAGGCGATCCTCCACGACGATCTGGCCCGGCTCACCCGCCTGCCCGGGGTGGGCAAGAAGACCGCCGAGCGGCTTTGCCTCGAACTCAAGGACAAGGTCCGCTTCGTACCGGCCGCCATGGCGGCGGCCACCCATCATCCCGCCGCCCAGCCGGAAGAGCAGCGGCTGGCCGACGCCATTTCGGCGCTGGTCAATCTGGGTTACCCGGTGGCCCGGGCCCGCGAGGCCATGGAGTCGGTGCGCCAGCGAGCCGGTGACGAGGAGTTTGCCGCCATGCGGATTGAGGAGCTGCTGCGACATGCGTTGAGGGCCCTGGCGTGAACCACGAGGAACGACTGGTCTCTCCCCGGACCGTTTTTGACGAGCCGGCGGACAACGACCTCAGGCCCAAGCTGCTTGCCCAGTACATCGGCCAGGAACAGCTCAAGACCAACCTGACCATCGCCATCCAGGCCGCCAAGGCGCGGGGCGAGGCGCTGGACCATGTGCTCTTCCACGGTTTCCCCGGTCTGGGCAAAACCACCCTCGCCTACGTGATCGCCAACGAAATGGGCGCCAGCATCCGGGTCACCTCCGGCCCGGTCATCGAGCGGGCCGGGGATCTCGCCGCCATCCTCACCTCCCTGCAGGAGGGCGATGTCCTCTTCATCGACGAGATCCACCGCCTCAATCATGTGGTGGAGGAGATCCTCTACCCCGCCATGGAGGATTACCAGCTCGATCTGGTCATCGGCCAGGGGCCGGGGGCGCGCAGCGTCAAAATGGATCTGCCCCGCTTCACCCTGGTGGGGGCCACAACCCGCACCGGCCTCTTGACCCCGCCGCTGCGCGACCGTTTTGGCCTGGTGCTCAGGCTCGACTTCTATACCCCCGAGGAACTGGTGTCCATCGTCAAGCGTTCCGCCGGGCTGCTGGGGGTTGCCATCGATGAGGGCGGCGCGCTCGAGATCGGCCGCCGTTCCCGGGGCACCCCCCGTATCGCCAACCGGCTGCTGAAGAGACTCCGCGATTTTGCCCAGGTGCGGGCCCAGGGCTGCATCACCGCCCAGGTGGCCGACGAGGCGCTCACCATGATCGGCGTGGATCAGGAGGGGCTCGACGAGATGGACCGTCGCATCCTGCTCACCATCATCGACAAGTTCCAGGGCGGTCCCATCGGGCTGGAGACCCTGGCCACCATGGCCTGCGAGGAAAAGACCACCCTGGAAGACGTCTACGAGCCCTTTCTCATCCAGACCGGCTATCTGATCCGCACCCCGCGCGGCCGCATGGCGACCCTGGCGGCCTATGAGCATTTCGGCAGAACCTTTACCCGCAAGAGCGACGCGGATCCGAGCGGGCTGTTGTTTTGAACATGATGCAGGGGGCGGAAGAGGGAATCCAGAGGCCGGGAGGAGGCGTGGCCATGGCTTCCGCTCGGGCAGGGGCGAACCCAAGCGCCACCGCCTGTTGGCCTGCCCTGAATGTCGGGCCCTTCCGGGGCGTGCCGCGTTGCGAGTTCCGATCCCCGAACGCTCTCTTCTGACTTCTGGATTGTTACGCACGGAGGTGCTACCATGAGCGACAAAAGACTGACCGTCCGCGACATCGTCGAGATGAAGGCGGCTGGCGAGAAGATCATCATGCTCACCGCCTACGACGCCAGCTTCGGTCGTCTTCTCGACCAGTGCGGGGTGGAGGTGGTGCTGGTGGGTGACTCCCTGGGCATGGTGGCCCTGGGCTACGACTCCACCGTGCCGGTGACCATGGACGAGATGGTGCATCATGCCCGGGCGGTGCGGCACGGCGTGAAGCGGGCGGTGCTGGTGGGGGATATGCCTTTCCTCTCCTATCAGGTCGAGAAGAGCCAGGCCATCGCCAATGCCGGCCGCTTCATGAAGGAGGCTGGCTGCGACGCGGTGAAGCTGGAGGGGGGGCTTGAGGTGTGCGATACCGTGGCCGCCATGGTGCGGGCCGGTATCCCGGTGATGGGCCATATCGGCCTCACCCCCCAGACCGCCGGCTCACTGGGCGGCTACAAGGTGCAGGGCCGGGATGCCGAGTCGGCCAGCCGGATCCTTGCCGAGGCCAAGGGCCTTGCCGAGGCCGGCGCCTTCGCGGTGGTGCTGGAGTGCATTCCGGACAAGCTCGCCGCCGTCATCACCAGCAGCATCGATATTCCCACCATCGGCATCGGCGCGAGCGCACGGTGCGATGGGCAGGTGCTGGTCACCCACGACCTGCTGGGGATGTTCGACCGTTTCGTGCCGCGCTTTGTCAAGCAGTACGCCAACCTGGCCAGCCAGATGCGCGAGGCGGTGGCCGCTTTCCGCGACGAGGCCAAGGCTGGGATCTATCCGGGCCAGGAGCACAGCTTTACCATGCAGCTTGATCCAGCGGTTCTGACGGGCAAGGGCAAACGCAAGGCAGCGCGTTGAGGAAAAGGGGAGGGCAGACTATGACGGAGAAGATCAACCGGAGGCAGTCGGTGCGTGTGGACGACCGGGTTCTCCTCTCGGCGGTGCGGATTTCGTCGGAGCGGCTGCGGGCGCTGAGCGATGAGGCCAGCCAGGGAATCTCCCTGTACAGCCAGGAGGGCCTTGCCGACATCCGTATGTTCGTCGGCGCCCAGAACGCCCTTGCCAGGGTGCGGGAGAAGGATCCCGACCTGGCCGAGTTCCTCCAGCACCTCGACAATAAGATCAATCTGCTGATCCGGCGGGAACAGGGGGGCAAGAGCCCCTATGACGCGCTGGTCATGCAGAAAATCAATCTCAGCGGTGACGGTATCGCCTTTCATTGCGATCGCGAGGCGCATGCCGGCGAGGTTCTCGAGCTGCATCTGGTGCTGCTGCCGGCCTATGTGCATATCTACAGTATTGGCAAGGTCATCTCCTGCGCGCCGGCGACCGCCGAGGAGGCGGAGCGCGGCAAAGTCCGGGTGGCGGTGGAGTTTGCCCTGATCATGGAGGAGGATCGCGAGAAGATCATTCAGCATACCTTCCGGCTGCAGAGTCTTGCCTTGCGCAATCGACGGCTGCGCGCCGAGGAAGCGGGAGACGTGCTATGAGGGAGATCGACAGCCAGGCGATCCGTCAGGCGGTGCGGGATCTGGCCATTGCCGCGGCCCACGACCTGGAGCCGGATATCCTTGACGCCCTGGTGACGGCGCGGGACCGTGAGCCGGAGGGACTGCCCCGCAACGTGCTCGACCTGCTGCTGCAGAACGCCGACATCGCCAGCCGGGAGCGCATCCCGGTCTGCCAGGACACCGGCACCGGGGTGATCTTTCTGGCCATGGGCCAGGAGGTACGGGTTCTGGGAGACCTCTCCCAGGCCTTGCAGGATGGGGTGCGGGATGGCTATCGAGACGGCTACCTGCGCAACTCGGTGTGCGACCCCCTCACCCGCAAAAACACCGGAGACAACACCCCGGCGGTGGTCCATGTGGAGTTGGTTCCGGGTGACGCCTGCACCATCGCCTTTCTTCCCAAGGGCTGCGGCAGCGAAAACATGAGCGGGCTGGCCATGCTGCCCCCCTCCGCCGGGATCGAGGGCGTGGAACGCTATGTGGTGGAGCGGGTGCTCCAGGCTGGCTCCAACCCCTGTCCGCCCGGGGTGGTCGGGGTCGGGGTGGGCGGCACCTTCGAGAAAGCGGCCACCCTTGCCAAGCAGGCCCTGTTGCGGCCGGTGGGGCAGCCCAGCCCACGTCGGGATGTGGCCGAACTGGAGGCGCGGCTCCTGAGCCGCATCAACGCCGAGGGCAACGGCGTCCACGGCTTCGGCGGCGCCACCACCGCATTGGCCGTGCATGTGGAGACCTTTCCCTGCCATATCGCCAGCCTGCCGGTGGCGGTGAATATCCAGTGCCATGCCCACCGCTACAAGCGGATAACCCTTTGAACCCAGCGGTTGGAGCCACGCCATGTCTCTGTTGCGATACCGGCCCGATTTTTTCGATGGCATCAAGGAGGTGCGCCTCCCCTTCGAGCCCGGGGTGCGGGAGGAGTTGGTCGCCGGCGAACTGATCAGTCTGACCGGCATGCTCTATACTGGCAGGGATCAGACCCATCGTCGCCTCTGCGCCCTGCTCGACGAGGGCCGGGAGTTGCCGGTGGATCTGACTGGCCAGCTGCTCTACTACGTGGGGCCTACCCCACCGCGGCCCGGCAGGGTGATCGGCGCCGCCGGCCCCACAACCAGTTACCGCATGGACCTCTATACCCCGAGGTTGCTGGAGCTGGGGTTGGCGGGAACCATGGGCAAGGGGGCCCGGTCGCCGGAGGTGCGCGCCGCCATGCAGCAGCATGGCGCGGTCTACCTGGCTACCATCGGCGGAGCTGGGGCCTTGCTTGGGAAGTGCGTGTGCAGCTCCGAGCTGGTGGCCTTCGAGGATGCCGGGCCCGAGGCGCTTTTTCGCTTCGAGGTGGAGGGATTTCCGGCGGTGGTGATCAACGATTGCGCCGGCCGTGATTACTACCAGATGGTGGCCACCGCCTGATCCCTGGCCAAGGGCTTGGCAGCTGCCGCAACGAAAAAAAGGGGAGGAAGCCGGCTGGCTCCTCCCCTTTTTGCATGAAACAGTGGAGTGGGCGGGGGATCTCGCGCTCAGTTTCGCACCGTGCCCTTGAAGACACTCAGTCCCTTGAGCACCATCAGCGCGGTGTTCAGCTGCTTGTCTTCCTTTTCCGTCTCAGCCTGGGGCTTTTCATCCAGGCTCTGATTCTGCCGTTTTTCCTTGGGCTCTTCCTTCTTTTCCTTGGTCTCGGGCTTGGTGCCCTCTGTCTTGCCGTCATCCAGGCCATTGCCGATGTGGTGCTTCAGGTCTTTTTCGCGCAGGATCTTGGGTTTCTTGTCCTGCTTTTCCTCCTTGGCAGGCGGTTCTGTACCCTCCACCGGAGTCGCCTCCACAACGATGTCCGGCGTGATGCCGGTGGCCTGTATCGAGCGGCCGCTCGGGGTGTAGTAACGGGCGGTGGTCAGGCGCAGACCGGCGCCGTTGTCCATGGGGATGATGGTCTGCACCGAGCCCTTGCCAAAAGTCTGGGTGCCGAGGATCAGCGCCTTCTTGTGGTCCTGCAGCGCGCCGGCCACGATCTCGGAGGCGCTGGCACTGCCTTCGTTCACCAGCACCACCATGGGGAAGTTGGCCTTGTTGCTGTTGTCGTGGGCGTGAAAGACCGAATTCTGTTCCTTGATCCGGCCCTTGGTGGAGACGATCACCCCTTCGTCGATGAAGAGATCGGCGATCTTCACCGCTTGATCCAGCAAGCCCCCGGGGTTGTTGCGCAGGTCGAGAACCAGCCCCTTGGTCGGGCCGGACTTGCCGAGGTCGGCCATGGCCTTTTTGACGTCGGCGGTGGTCTGCGCCTGGAAGTTGATGATGCGGATGTAGGGATAGCCGGGCTCCAGCATCTTGGACTTGACGCTGTGGATGGGAATCACGTCCCGGACGATGGTGACCTCCTTGATGTCGGTCCAGCCCTTGCGGTGGATGGAGATGGTGACCTCGGTGCCTTTGGGGCCACGCAGCCGTTTCACCGCCTCCATCAGACTCATCTCCTGGGTGGACTCCTCGCCGATCTTGACGATCTTGTCCCCGGCCTTGAGCCCCTTGTGGAAGGCGGGGGTCCCCTCGATGGGCGATACCACGGTGAGGATGTTGTCCTTCATGGTGATCTCGATGCCGATGCCGGTGAAGCTCCCCTGGGTCTCCACCTGCAACTCCTTGAAGTCCTCGGGCTTCATGTAGGAGGAGTGGGGGTCAAGGGTGGAAAGCATCCCCTTGATCGCGCCCTCGATGGCCTTGGAGGTGTCCACCTCTTCCACATAGTTTTCCTGCACCAGGCTCAGGACGTTGGAGAAGGACTCCAGGCTCTTGTAAGCATCCTGAGGGGTGGCGGTGACGGTGGAGTAGTTCCAGAGCACCAGGGAGCCCAAAAGAGCGCAGAGGGAGATCAACAGGAGCTTTTTGAAGGGGCGTTTGGGGGCGTGGGACATGTTGGTTATCCTGTGCGGCGAGACGCGGGCAAAGAGTACGTTTAAGGATGGAAATAAATACCTATCCTAGCACTTCTCGTGAAGGCGCACAATAATTATTCCTCGGGATTACGGTCGTTTTCGGGGGTGAATCCGGCCGGACCACCGTGTCGCGCCGATTCGTGCCAGGGGCACCCCGGCGGGCCGCATGGTTCAGCGGTTGAGGCTGGCCAGCACCGTGGGCACATGCCGACGGCAGGCCTCGGCGAAGTCCTCCGGGAAGTGGCCATTGATCCAGCGGAGCTGCGCCTCGCTGAAAGCGCCCATGGAGTGAGGCAGCTTGGGCAGCAGGGCGTAGAGGAGCCGTTGGTCCCGGTCGGGGTTGTCGATCCGTTTCGCATACTCGATGCTGGTGACCAGCCGTGCGCCGAGGCAGGCCAGCAGCCGCTGCGCCACCAGCAGGGCGCGGTCCAGGGAGCGGCGGGAGAGGGAATCGGTTTCCAGGATGTTGCCCTCCTCCCCGCGGGTCATGATCTGCAGTTCCCACTGCGAGGTTTGCGCCTTGGGCACAAAGAGGATCACCCGTTCGTCTTCGTGGATCACCAGGCTTTGCGGGGTGTCGCGCTCGTCCATGCGCCGGTTGTTGCGGATGGCTTCAAGGTAGGCGGCGAAGAAGGGCCTGCCGGTTTCTTGTCGATACTGCCTGCAGAAGTCGGCCACCTGATCGCCGCAGGCGAAGCTGTCCACCGTTTGGCCAGCCGGGGTGCGGCCATCGTGCCAGGCCTCGACCGAGCCCGGCAGCAGGGCATACTGCTGGTGGATTTGCTGGTGAGAGGCGTGCAGGCGGTAGCCGCTGGCGGCGAAGTCATAGCCGAAGTTCCAGCCCCAGAGCGTGGCGGTGAAGCCTGGTTCTCCCTGCTGTTTTGCCAGGCAGTCCCGCACTGTGACCCGCAATGCCTCCAGCTCCTCGGCGGAGAGGGAGCGCCGTTTATGCGCCGGGACCAGCCCCAGCAGTTCGGCAAGGCGCAGGTAGGTGCGCTGGTAGTAAAGATGGCGCAGGCCCTGCATGTCGGCCCAGCTGAGCTCGCTGGTGCGGTAGCGCACTGCGTCGTCGGCCATGTTGGCGGCATAGTGGCCCCAGGGGATATAACTGTTGCGGCGCAGATATTCGAAGACATGGCTGGAACCATGCCGGTCGCTGTACTCGCCGACGATCTCGCTCGCCCCTTGGGCGCCGGGCCGCAAGACCATGGCCCGCTGATAGGGATACGGCAGGTGGGGATTGTTGGCAACGGTCTCGAACAGGTCGTGGTGATGAATCAACGGCCGGGGCTTGCCGTCATGGCCCAGGCGATGGCCGAGGCCGCAGGGGGTGCCCGCCGAATCAAGGACGAACTCGCAGCTTGCCCGCGCCAATGCGGCCAGATCGTCCGGGTCGGTGGAGGTGGCCGCGAGGGTGAGCAGCAGCGGCATGGGCAGCTGTTGCAGGAGCCGATCAGCCTCCGTGGCGCCCTGCGGCAGCAGGGCGCTGAGGGTGGCGGTCATGGAGAGGGAAACCGGCTCTGGAAGGCGGATGGATGCCGGGTTGGCAGCCTTGGCGTCCGCCCAGCTCCTGCTGATGAAGGTGGCCCCGCGGAAGGGCAGGGGATTGGCGATCTCGTAAACCCAGTCCGCCCCATTCACGGTCACGTCGTCGGAAGGGAAGTTCGCCCGGTTGTCACAGGGGGTTCCGTCTGGAAGGGTGCCCAGTGTGGCGGGAAACTCGTTTTCCCTCAGGTTGGTCACCCCATAGGCTGGCTTGTGGATGCCATAAAGGAAACGGCCGGAAGGATGGACGCAGGTGCGGAGGGGCATGATGGAATCTCCCGATCCAATGGTGGGCTTGGGTAGTTCACAACTATACCCGCTTGCCGGATTCGGCTCCAGCGGAATTTGGGCGAAGTCCCGGGGGAAAGTGCATGCCCCCGGCAGAGGCTGATTTTTTTAGCGCATGGCTTTTCTTTCCGTACAAATCTGCTAAGATGATCCCAATCGTTTCTTGGTGCATCCCTTGGCTTCCCTTGTCCGGTCGTGTCATTGATGGTAGGACTTTTCAAAAGATTCTTCCCCGTCGCCTCTCCGCCAGCGCCTGAATCGGTTGGTTCACAGTGCGTGGCGCCCTGCATCTTTACCGATGTCCTGCGGGACATCGATACCGGCCTCATTATTCTCGACACCATCGACGAGCAGGTCTTTTTCCGCAACTGGCACGCCACGAAGATCTTGGAGGCGCTTGGGGCAACCCAGGATTACCAGGGCCTCAAGAGTCTCCTCTGCGATGATCTGGACAGCCTGCAAGCGCCGGGCCGTACCCGCAGCAGGCAGACCATCATCCGCCATGAGCACCGGGTATTCGGTTATACCGGCTACCGGCTGCCTGGCGATGAGCGCTATGTCTCCATCTTCATTCAGGACATCACCGATCGGCATCGCCTGGCCGCCATCGACGAGGCGGCGGAGATGATGAACAACATCAGCTGTCTCTTTTCCGGCATCCGGCATGAGATCGGCAATCCGCTCAACTCGATCAAGATGGCCTTGACGGTGTTGCAAAACAACATCCATAAGTATTCTCCGGAAGAGATCGATGTTTATTTTAACAGAATTTCCAGTGAAATCGGCAAGATGGAGGCACTGCTCAAGTCGCTCAAGAACTTCAGCATGTTCGAAACTCCCAAGACCAGCGACGTGGATCTGGTGGTTTTCTTCGATAACCTCATGCACCTGCTGGGGGCGGATATCCGCAGCAAGCAGGTGGAAGTGGAAATCGCCCTGAACCCTGACGCCCATCGGGCTTTGGTGGATGCCAGGGCGTTCCAGCATGTGGTCATGAACCTGTTCGCCAACGCCATCGACGCCATGGCCGGGGTGGAGCGGCCAAAGCTGGTGGTGCGCAGTAAAAACCGTAGCAACACTGTGCTTCTGTCCATCAGCGACAACGGGTGCGGCATGTCGGAGGAGTTGCTCCGGGATGTCTTCAAACCGTTTTTTACCACGAAACCCCACGGCACCGGCCTGGGACTGGTGATTTCCAAAAAGATGCTGACCCAGATGAACTGCGGGATCGAGGTTGTCAGCGAGAAGGGGCGGGGAACCACCTTCACCTTGGTGTTGCCCCGTGGCGAGATGAAGTTGCAAAGAGGAGCCGCCTGAGAGGCGTTTTTTGAGGCGGGAACTTGCGAGGAGAGGCGACTGCCCCCGCAATTGCGGGGCTGCTGATCGTTTTCGTTGGCGGAGTAATAGGGGAGGGAGGAAGGATGGGGATTCGGACTCGATTTATTGTCATCATGGCGATCATCTTCGGTGTGGCCACCATACTGATCGGCACGGCCAGTTACCGTTTCAGCGAGCGGAACGCCATGGCGGAGGCCAAGAGCAAGGGGCAGTTGATCTTCAACTACATCCTCGCCACCCGGGACTTTTTTGTGACCAAGCAGCAGCCGCTCATCATGGAGGTCTTTGAAAAGGATCGTTTTTATCCCGAACTGATGTCCGGCTTTGTGCTCACCCGCAGTACCTTTGACCTCTTCAAGGGATCCCTGGAAGGGTATGAGTTCAAACAGGCCACCCTTGATCCGCTGTATCCTCCCAACAAGGCCGATGCCTGGGAAACTGCTCTCATCGAGAAGTTCCGTACCCAAAAGGAGATGAAGACCGACGAGGGATTGATGACCCGCACGGGAAAGGACGGGCGCGAGGAGCGGTTTTTCTATATGGCCAAGCCAATAGCCGTTTCCAATGATGCCTGTCTCCGCTGTCATGGCAACGTCAACGACGCGCCCAAGGATCAGGTGGAGATCTACGGTACGGATCACGGGTATAATTGGAAGAAGGGAGATACCGTGGCAGCCTACGTGGTCTACGTTTCCGTGGAGGAGGCACTGTCGGCGGCAAAGAAGAGCGCCATCGTGCTCTACCTGATCGGCGCCGGCTGCCTGTTGATCGCCCTGGTTGGCGTGTGGGTGCTGATGGACCGTTTCGTGGTCAATCCCATTGTCCGCTTGAGCGTCAAGGCCGAGGAGATCAGTCTCGGCAAGAACATGGAAGAGGGGGTCGGCATCAAGCAGAATGACGAGATCGGCGCCCTGGCCGCGGCAATCGAACGGTTGCGGATCAGCATGGTCCGTATTCTCAAACGGTGAACGGCATGGGAACGATATCACGCAAACGGAGAAAGGTGTGGCTTGGCCTGGCGCTGGCAAGTTGGTGCGGCGTGTCCGCTCCGGGGGGGGCTGTGGCTGCGACGGTAGCCGACTGTCCCCAGGTGGCGGAGGCGGCGCGCCAGGAGATGAGCCTCATTGCCAAACGGGACCTGCTCGCCGAGGCCATAGGCCGCTGTGGCAACGACGCGGAACTCAACTATCTCTATGGTGCCAGTCTGGAGCGGCTGCGGAAGTATGAAGATGCCTTGAAATACTATGGGGCGGCAGTGCGGTTGAATCCCCGGCATGCCAAGGCATTTCAAGGAATGGGGGATGTCAGCACCATCCTGGGCGACATCCCCGGCGCGGTAGCGGCATACGAAAAGGGATTGAAACTCGATCCCAACGATGGCCGCGCCAAGCACTCCTTGGAGACGGCGCGCATCAAACTCAAGTCCCAGAGCGGCGGCATGATCAGTTCGGAGGAGTTCGTCAAGGTCATGAAGAAAAGCGACCAGCCCAAGGAGGCTGATGCGCCGCCGGTGGAAGGGCCGGTCCTGCGGGTGGTGGTGTTGTCGGCCAAGAACGATCCCGCCAAGCTGACCGACGAAACCGGCGACTACCTGTCACTGGTGATCGGCAGGGCGTTGCAGAGCCCCGCTCTCAAGGAGGCGGTTTTCGAAGTGGGGGGATACTCCGACGATTCAGGCAGCGAGGAGGTCAGCGTGGAGATGTCCCGGAAGCGGGCGGAGGCGGTGCGGAAGTATCTGGTGGAGAACGCCAGTATCGATCCCAAGCGGCTGGTGGTGGCAGCCTATGGCAAGGTCAGGCCGGTGGCTCCCAATACAACCGCCGAGAACCGCATGCTGAATCGGAGGGTGGAGTTCAAGCGGGTTCGGTGAAAGCAGAAAACCGAGGCGATTCGTTTGCCCGTTGCGTGATGTGCTGAACAGAGCCATAACAAAAAAGGCGCCCTAAGGGCGCCTTTTTTGTTATGGCTGCATCGGAAAAATCATCCCGCTTCGGCATGCTCTGCTTCGCGGAGAAGGTGGACTTTGGCTCAGTTGAACCCGAGCAAGCGCTCCACCTCGTTGCGGAAGGCCTTTTCCAAAGGCGGATCGCCGATCTCGGTGCAGAACGCATCGGCCAGTTCCGGGAAGCGTGCGGCGGAACACGCGCCAGCCTGCAGCCATTTCTCGGTGAGTTCCTTGGTGATGATGGCGGCGATGGGGCCGATGGCCCTGGCCAGCGCATCCTGGAAGACCGGGAGGGCGCTTTTCAGCGGCTCTTCGTTCTGGGCCTGCGCAAAGCTTACCCCGCCGCCGGTCGGTTGGGCTGGTGTAGGCGGTGGTTGGGCAGCTTCCGGGGGTGCCTTGGTCCGTTCTTCCATGGCGGCAGGCGACGGAACTCCTCCCAGTTCCGTGGGCGGCGGAGGCAGGGGCGCGGTGGCAAAGTCGAGCTCGTCGAGCCTGTCGAGCTCGTCGTCCTGACTCGGGGCGTCGGCATCGGCGGCGGTTTTTTCCGTCTGTTCATCAAGTCTGCGCATTCCCTCGATGAGGATGAAGCCGAGCGGCGCGTCGATGGTTCGCTTGCGATTTTGGCAGAAGTCGTAGATGGTGATTTCGGCCTGTTGCCAGCCGATGATCTCAAAGGCGGCGTCAAGCCCTTCCAGCGGGTCGGTGTAGGCGTTGATCAGGGCGCCGCTCAAGAAGAAAAGGAGACCGACCCGAGGCCCGGATTTTGCTACGATGGTGCAGGTCTTGCTGTCCAGTTCCAGGAGCTGCAGAAATGAGGGGAGGGAAATGCCGGTCACATGCCCTCGGGTGCCGGCGGCAAGTCCGTCCTGGATTTTCTGGAGCAAAAGCGCATAGTCGATGGGCTTTTCGATGTATTGGAAGGCCCCCATGTTCATCAGCCGGTCTTCCATCTCAGGCGTGCCGAAGGCGGTCATGACGATGACTGGCACTGATTTGTCGAGTCTGCTGATCCGGCTGGCCAGTTCGAAACCGTCCATCACCGGCATCTTGAGGTCGGTGACCACCAGGCTGATGTCCTGACTGGCCATGATGTCCAGCGCTTCCTTGCCATTGCCGGCGGTGATGATGCGGAATTTGTCCACATGCTCCTTGCACAGCTCCTGAAGGCTTAACAGGAACCCCTGCTCGTCGTCGACAATCAATACGTTTTTCACGATGCGATCCCCAGTGAAAGAGTTGGATCAGGAATATGGGTCATGGAGGGTGTTACTTGATACATGCGGCCCGGACTTGCTGGAGGTCGGTGTGGCCCTCCAGCACCTTGCGGATACCGTCCTGTTTCAGGGTGAGCATGCCTTCGGCCATGGCAGCCTCGCGGATCTCTGAAACAGGTTTGTTTTTGACGATCATGACTTTGAGGGGGTCAGTGACTGTGAGCAGTTCGTGGATGGCCAGCCGCCCCTTGTAGCCGGTCTGTTTGCAGTGTTCACATCCCCTGGCCCGGTGCAGGGTCAGCGCCGCGCACTCATTGGCTACCAAAGGAGAGGTCGGATGGGCGCCGTACTCGGCGATCAGCAACTCCACCTCTTCCAGGGGCGGGTGGTAAGCCTCGCGGCAATGGGGACACAGCCGACGCACTAGCCGTTGGGCCAGCACGCCGAGGAGCGAATCGGCGAAGTTGAAGGGGTCGACCCCCATGCCCAGCAGGCGGGTGACCGTCTCGGGGGCCGAGTTGGTGTGCAGGGTGGAGAAGACCAGATGGCCGGTGAGAGCGGCTTCCACGACGATTTCGGCGGTCTCCTGGTCACGGGTTTCGCCGACCATGATGACGTCCGGATCAGCCCGCAGGAAGGAGCGCAGCACCCGGGCGAAGTCGAGGCCGATCTTCGGATCCACCTGTACCTGGCGCAGGCCGTCCTGCACGATTTCCACCGGGTCCTCCACGGTCCAGATCTTTTTCTCGGGCCGATTGACGTACTTCAGGGCAGCGTGGAGGGTGGTGGTCTTGCCGCTGCCGGTGGGTCCCACCACCAGCATCAGCCCGTAGGGCAGATCGAGCAGGCGGCGAAGTTCCGTAAGGTTGCGTGGCGACATCCCCATCTTGTCGATGGGAACTGCCGAGCCCGAGGTCAGGATGCGGAGGACCATGTCCTCGTTGCCGCCATGGGTGGGAATGGTAGCAACCCGCAGTTCAATGCCGCCGCGGGTGGTTTTGAGTTTGATCTTGCCGTCCTGTGGGAGGCGGCGCTCGGAGATGTCCAGTTTGGCCAGAATCTTGAGACGGGAGATCAGCGACCGCTTGTAGGCCGCCGGGATCTGCTTGTACAAGGAGCAGGCGCCGTCGACCCGGAAGCGGATGGTGGTGCCCCGCTTGCCGGGAAGGGTTTCGATATGGATGTCCGAGGCGTTCCTGGACACCGCGTCCTCGATGATCCTGTTGGCCATCTCCACCACCACGCCTTCGGCGTTGGAGGCAAGACCGGCATCGTCCTCGTCGTGCTGGTCGGAGGTTTCCTCCTGGAGCTCAATCCGTTCGAATACATCGTTTTTCGCGGAAGGAGTCGGATTCAGCCTGCCATAGAAGAAATCGATGTAACGGTTGATGTCTTCCTTGAGAGCAACCGCGCAACGGAAGGGAGCGCCGTGGAGCAGGGAGCGGATGTGATTCTGTTTGCCAGGGTCGTTGGGGTTGTCGGTCAGCACCAGCACGGTCGCGCCTTCCTGTCGGACCGGGACAAAGGCGTTGGTGCGGAAGTAGTTTTCCTTCACCCCCTGCAGGCACGAGGGCGGTTCCGGGATATCGGTCTCGGAAAATTCGACGAAGGGACACTCGTAGTATTCGGCCAGGGATTGGCCGAGCTGCCTTTTTTCGACGCTGAAGTCATTGAGCAGCACAGTTTCCAGGAGCTTGTTCAACTGGCGGGCCTTCTGCCGCGCCTCGTCGAACTGGAGCGGGGTAAGCGCCGCGTTGCGGATCAGCCCATAGAACTGGCCATACTTGGTGGTGGTCTGGGAGAGGTTGGCAAGCCGTTTTTTGACCTCGTGGAAGCCGGGGTCGATTGCGGCCATTTCTTCCATGACCTTAATGGCCTGCGCCACCGACCCGGTCCGCTCGTAGGTGATGGCAAGCAGGTCCAAGAGTTGGAGGCGTTCAGTTTTGCCGGTCCGCCCTTCGGCCTTGCGCGCCTTCTCGAAGTGCTCGATGGCCTCAAAGGGGCGATCGAGTTGCAGGCAGCATTCCCCCAGCCGAGCGAGCACCGCGGCTGGTTCGTAGCCGGTGTTGAGGAGAATGCGTAATTCCTGGTCGGCCTCCGCGTAGAACCCGGCCACCATCAATCCCAGGCAGTTTTCGAAGATGGTCTCGTCGGCGGAAGGCGCCGACGACGTGCCGGGTTGATGGGAGTCCGGGCGAATGGCCGGGGTTTCCGGAGCAGGGGTATGGAGCGCGGCGAGCCGTTCGGTGATCTTGTCCCGCAGGATGGCGTCCTGGGGAGCGACGTTGGGGAGCAGTTCGAGGTATATTGCAACGGCCTCGTCCTGCAGGCCCTGGTCCGCATAGAGGTCCGCTTCGATAAGTTTTGTTTCGATGGTTTCCCGACTGCTCACTTCGGTTCAGGCTCCGGCGGATGTGGTCTGTCCGTGATGGGCGAAGGCATAAAACGCAGGAATCACACGCCCCGCACGGTCAATACAGGGAACGCCTGCCCGCGACAGATCAAGGTGCCCGCCAACAGCGTGTCCGCTGACTGGCTGGGGTTCCAGGTGGCGCTGCCATCAATCTCCATCGATTCCGAGGGGCTGTCCGTCCAGAAGGCCATGCAGCTGTTACCCTTGCAAAGGATGAGTAGATGGGAGGAAACCTGGGGAATCCCGTTGGTGTTGGGGGGCATGGCCACTGGCACGGAAAGCCCCTTGAGGGTGGCCTCGGAATGGACGGCGAGGGGTCCGGAGAGAAGCGGCCTGAGTTTACCGAAAAAGCCCTTTTTGAGATACTTGAGCGGAAAGAAGGCGCCGTCCTTGCGATTGGGAGGGTCCCCTTCGTATGCAAGCTGTTCCGGGAGGAAGCAGACCGGCGTTCCGTTCCAGGTGGCGCGAACAAGTGTACGCCACGGTGGATACTGACTGGTTTGTCTTGGGGAGGGTGGGTCGGCCGGTGCGGCGACCTGGCAATGATCGGGGCCAAGGGCCTGGATCAGGGCCTGCTGTTGCTCTTCCAGCCGTTCGCGCAGCTCGCTGACGATGGCGTGCAGCTTTTCATAGCCAGGGTTTTTGGCGAACAGGTTTTCCAGTGGAACAATCCGTTTGGAGATGCATTTGCCAACCACCGCCAGATGCGTGTTGACGGTGTCAATAAGTCCCGGCGGGAGGGGCTGCGTTTGAGCCTGGGTGGGCGTGGCGGCCGGGTTGGGCGAAGGCGGGGTTGGGGCCGCCATGGCGGGGGCCGGCGTGGCTGATGGTGCGGAGGCTCCGCCCACGCCAAGCAACTTGCTGTAATCCTTGGGGCCAGTCGCTGGCGCCACCGACCGCAGCTCCGAAAGAGTTGGGTCGATTATGGTCTGTTCGATCAGCGCCATATCTTCGGCGCCTGCGACGGCCTGCAGAGTGCGTAACCCTTCCCGAAGGAGTTTGGGAGCCGAGGTCGGCAGGCTTTGGGGCGCTTCCGACATCGCCACCAGGAGAGTGTCCATAAGCTGGAACAACTCCTGCAGGGATGCGGGTGCCGATTCGGGTTGGGTCTGACGGATCGCCTGGAGACAGGATCGGGCTCGTGTCACGTTGGCGGCCGATATCTCCCAGTCCAGGGAGAGCAGGGCTTCGTCCATGGCGGCAAAGACATCCGTGCCGCCGTTTGCTTGCGGGGCGGCCTGGGTCATTGGTGCCGTCGACTGGGTGGGCGGAGCAGGAGTCGGGGATGCGGGAGATGGCACTGTCGCCCCCCCCCCTCCAGACGGGATGAACAGGTTGTCGATGGCGTCATCTATCTCGCTGTGGAAATCCTTGTTGCTCGAATGATCCGTCATGCCTTGCATCTCCTGGGAAAACCGCCAGGCGGAGGAATGCTGAAACCGGTGGCGGGTGAAAGGCTATTTGATTTCGTGCAGCAGGTGTTTGTTGGTCACGTACCGTACAGTTTGTTTGCTTATCTCCCGCAGGGTCTCAAAAACGCCCATGCCAGAAACCGCGGAGGCTTCGAAGGTTTTAACCTTGAGGGTGGAGTTCAGATCCGCTTCCAGCTCTTCAATGGAGAGCGTCGGAATGGGGGTGTCCACCAAGTCCCGTTTGTTGTACTGGATGACCAGCGGCATCTCCTCCAGCTTGAGCCCATACTCCAGCAGGTTCTGGCGCAGGTCGGCCAGGCTCTCGATGTTGCTTTCCCGTCGGACCTGCAAGGGATCGGCAACAAACACCAGACCATCCACTCCCTTGAGTACCAGCTTGCGAGTGGCGGCGTACATCACCTGGCCGGGGACGGTATAGAGTTGGATGCGGATGTTGAATCCACGGATGGTGCCAAGGTTGAGCGGCAGCAGGTCGAAAAACAGGGTGCGGTCTCCCTTGGTTTCGATGGTCAGCATCTTGCCACGGGCGTTGTCGGCCATGGAGTTGTGAACGGTGAGCAGGTTGGTGGTCTTTCCACACCGGCCTGGGCCGTAGTAGACGATCTTGCAGTGCACTTCCTTCTTGCTGAGGTCGATCAGGGCCATGGAAGGTTATCCCTCAAAGATTTTCTGGAGGGCATCGGACAGGTCTGTTACCCGGCAGCGCACAAGGCCCAGAGAGACATCCTCGCCAAAAATGGTGATGAGGATCAGTTCCTCCCCGATTCTGGCGAAATGGATATTGCCGTTTTTCCCCTTGTGGAAAAGCAGGGAAAAGTCCTCCTCGCCGATCAGCTTGGCGATCTGCGAGGTGGCTCCCAGATTGGCCGCGGCAAGGGCCGCCAGGGAGATGGCGTCGATATCGTTGGTGCCTTGGCCGCAGTTGGAGAGGATGTTGCCTGCACTGTCGATGAGCAGCGCCGTGCGGACCCCCGCCGCAATCAGTGAGGTGTCGATGGCGGAGCGCGCCTTTTCCAGGATGTCCGCGGTCAGGATGAAGTCACGCATGGTGCGAGCGTCCCTGCTGTCAAAGGTTTATGGAAGAGCCACAAAAGACGGAATGCTGGCGATTTCCTGTGGCAAGGCCACGGGATACCCTCGTCTGGCTGTCGTGTTGGGTGGACTGCCGGTGGGAAAACCTTGGCCCTTCGCAGGATTGGAGCGAATTCATTCATATCGTCTACAGGGAAAAAAATGGGGTGTCAAGCGGAAAGCACTGTTTGGTCAGGGCGGCATTTTGCCACGCATGCCCCGTCGCATTTGGAAGGGAAAGGGAGGGGGGAGAGTTTGTGGATTGGCAGGCCATATTGCTGTTGCTCTTGGTTTGTGGTTATGCTAGACTCAAAAATTGAGCGTTTTGCGTGGCTTTGTTTTTTGTTGTTTTTCTTGTTCGGTATTTATCGTAATTTTAATTGGTTGCGTTGTTTTCCCCTGTGCGGGGGCAGGCGACCATGAGTCTTTTCGTTGACAGGGGGGACCACACCTCCTCCTCAATCCATGCGTTGACGTGTTGCAACCGTAATGAGGTGATCGTTTTGGAAAAAAAGAAGATTTTAATCGCCAATCGAGGGGAGATCGCTCTGCGCATCATCCGGGCGGTGCAGGAGTTGGGGCACATCGCCGTTGCCATCTACGAAACGCCGGACAAGGACGCCCTGCATATCCGCACCGCCGATGAGGCGGTCTGGATCGGCAATGGCCCGCGGTGTGATTATCTCAATATTGATAAGGTGATCACCGCCGCCAAGCAGCATCAGGTGGACGCCATCCACCCCGGTTACGGCTTCCTTGCCGAGAACCCGGACTTTGCCAAGGCGTGCGAGGACAATGGCATCATCTTCATCGGCCCCTCCTCCAAGGTGATTCAGGATCTGGGCGACAAGGTCACCGCCCGCAGGATCATGCAGGAGGCCGGCATCGCCATGGTGCCCGGCACGCAGAACCTGGCGGCCGGGGATGCCGGGTTGGCCGAGGCCAAGGCCTTCGCCGACAAGTACGGCTACCCGGTGATGCTCAAGGCCACCGCCGGCGGCGGCGGCCGGGGCATCCGGCGGGTGGAGAACGAGAAACAGCTCCTGGAGGAGCTGCCGGTGGCCCGGGCAGAGGCCAAGGCCGCCTTCAACAACGATGCGGTCTATCTCGAGAAGGTGGTGATCAACCCCAAGCACGTTGAGGTGCAGATCATCGCCGACCGTGATGGCAACACCGTCCACCTCGGCTCCCGCGACTGCTCCATCCAGCGCCGCAACCAGAAGCTGGTCGAGATCGCGCCCTCGCTCATCCCGGACAAGGACCTGGTGAACCGCATCTGCGAAACCGCGGTCAAGGCGGCTAAGGCCTCCAACTATTTCAACGCCGGCACTGTGGAGTTCCTGGTCGACAAGGACTGGAGCTTCTATTTCATGGAGATCAACACCCGTGTGCAGGTGGAGCATACGGTCACCGAGATGGTCACCGGCATCGACATCGTCCGCACCCAGATCAAGCTGGCCTTGGGCAAGAAGCTCTCCTTCACCCAGGATGACGTCAAGATCCGCGGCTATGCGGTGGAGATGCGGATCAACGCCGAGGACCCGCAGAACAACTTCATGCCCGAGGGCGGCAAGACCGTGTCTGTCTACCGGTCGCCGGGCGGCTACGGCGTGCGCCTTGACGGTTTCGTTTACCAAGGTTTCACCATCCCCAAGGTATACGACTCGCTGCTGGTCAAGATGACCGTCTTTGGCTTCTCCTGGAACGAAACAGTGGACCGGCTGCTCCGCTGCCTCAATAACTTCGTGATCACCGGGCCTAAGACCACCATCCCCTACTATGTCAACCTGGTGCAGGATCCCGATTTCAAGCGGGGCGACTTCGATACCTCCTTCATCGAGACCCATCCGCATCTGATCGAGTATGACGAGCAGGTAAGCGAGGGCAACAAGTTGGCCCACCTGATCGCGGAGATCCATTACAAAGGGGAAAACCCCTACGCCATCTGATAACCGAATTGGGAATAACGCGCCAACCGGGTGGAGGCCTGGGCTGGGGCTCACGAATTAGGAGTGGTCATGGAACGCATCGTACAAGGCATGGGTATCGCCGAGGTACTCAAGATCATGCGGCAGGCGGATGGGTACTACATCACCAACACCGCCCGCGATATGTCGCAGTCGGACTACAAGAACCGCATTCTGCTGCACACCGACCTTCTGGCCGCGCCTTCCCGCGAGGAGGCTGGCTACTTCTCCCTGGAGATCACCGGCGGCGCTTCGGTGCATGTGGATATTCTCCGCAAGCAGGTGGACCCCTTTCTCAAGCTGGAACTGCTTCGCGAGAAGATGCCCAAGACCATGTTCCAGACCCTGTGCCGGGGCATCAACCTCTTTGGCTACCGGCCCTATCCGCAGAACGTCATCCGTTTTGTCGTCAAGGAGTTCGCCAAGTATGTTGATGTGTGGCGGGTCTTCGACTTCCTGAACCATGTGCCCAACATGCAGGCGGTCTTCGAGGAGGTGCAGGCGGCGGGCAAGATTCTGGAGCCGTGCATCTGCTTCTCCACCGGACCGGAGCACACCAACGAGTTCTACGTGAAAAAGGTCCAGGATATCCTGGACGTCACCGGCAACGAGATCATCCTCTGCATCAAGAACCATGGCGGCCTGGGTACCCCCAAGCGGATCGGTTCGCTGGTGGAGGCCATTCTGCAAAAGTACCCCGACATGGTTATCCACTACCATGGCCACAACACCGACGGCAACGACATCGGCCGCATCGTGGCTGCGGCTGAGGCCGGCGCCAAGATCGTCGACGCCTCCGACCATGCCTTCACTGGCTATTATGGGCCGCCGCCCATCCTGAGCGTCATCCACACCCTGAAGGATATGGGGATCAATGCGGTGGGCATCAACGAGGATGCGGTGATGGAGACCTCCGAGGTGCTCCAGCCCGAGCGGAAGTACTACGAGTATTTCGAGTCCCAGATCAAGGGGTTCGACCCGACCGTGCAGATCCACAAGCTGCCCGGCGGCGCCATGGGATCGAGCCTCGAGCAGGCCGCCAAGGGCGGCTTCCTGGACAAGATGCCGGAGATTCTCCACAAGGAGCTGCCCAAGGTGCAGATCGAGCTGGGCAACTACTGGAGCGTCACCCCCGGCTCCCAGATCCTCTGGACCACGGCGGTGAGCAACGTCCAGGGTGGCGAGCGTTACGGCAACTGCTCCGGCGACCTCAAGAACCTGCTGCTCGGCAAGTACGGGCCGTTCCCCTTCTATCAGCCGCCGGACTGGATCTACGAGAAGGCCTTCGGCCCGGATTGGAAGAAGGTGCTCGAGGAGCAGGGCGGCATGGAGGCCATCGGCGACATCGACATCGAGCAGGAGCGGGCCAAGCTGGCTGAGAAGCTCGGCTACGCGCCCACCGAGCAGCAGCTGGTCACCTACCTCCAGCACCCCAACGACGCGGTGAACTTCTTCAAGTTCGAGGAGAAGTTCGGCAAGGTCTACGTGCTGCCGCCGAGCATCCTCTTCCGCCGGGGCGGCTTCAAGCTGGGCGAAACCATCACCTTCAAGGATCACAACGGCAAGGAGCACCTTGTCGAGGTGGGTCCCATGCAGGAGAACAACGACGGCAAGGAGACCAACGTCTACCTCAACGTCGATCATCACCAGCGGGTCTATGTCTTTGAGAACGCGGTCGCCGAGGCGGGCGAGGCCAAGGCGGTCAAGCTGAGCAAGCGCGAGATCGAGGATCTGGCCAAGGCCGGCGACGTACGCGCCCCCTTTGCCGCCAACGTCTGCGAGATCGCGGTCAAGGAAGGCCAGGAGGTTAAGGCCGGCGACAAGCTGGTCATCCTGGAAGCCATGAAGATGCAGACCCCGGTGGTCAGCGTGGTGAACGGCACCGTGGCCAAGGTGGTCGCCAAGGTAGGCGACGCCGCCCAGCCCGGCGACGAGCTGGTCAAGGTGACCCCGGCGGGCTGATCAGCCTCTATAAGCCGATTGGAACGGAAAAGGCCCGACTCCCTGGAAGGAGGTCGGGCCTTTTTGCGTTGTCTCTGGTCAATACTCAGTGGCCGATCTGGATCACCGAGTTTTCCGAGCCGAAGGGGTTGATGCAGCGCGACTCGTTGGTCGGGTCTATCTTCCAGGTGCCGTCCACCAGGAAAAGGTATTCGTACCGGCCTGGCTTCAGCTGCACCTTTTTCTTGCAGGAGCCGTCCTTGAACTTACGCATCTTGGAGCCGGCGGCGTTCCAGTCGTTGAAGTCGCCCACCAGATAGACCTCGCTCGCCTCCGGGGCGATGATGCTGAATTCGATGGATGAATCGGCCTTCTTCCTGGTGGCTGTCGATTGTGTCGAACTCCTCTTTGCGGTGGTCATAGGCGCCTCCCTTGCTGCTAAACTATCTGGCCATGGTTGCGTGGTAAACTGCATCGCACTGACTGATTGGTCTTATCATGGGGGAGGGGGGATGCAAATGTCAAATGGAAAATTAGGTTAGGAGAAGGTGAGGCGGTTGAACCCGCCCGGGTCGTACCAGGGCCGGGTGGCGTCGATGCCCTCGATCTCGATGAGCAATACTTCCAGGACGAGGTACACCCTGGTGTCCTTGCGTACGCAAGCGGTAAGGGTGTCGCCGTGGTGGCCCATGGCGGCGTGCAGATGGATGCGCGGCTCGGTCTCGTCCCAGTAGATGGAACCGCTCCCCAGTGTTTCGCGGGCGGTGTCCACCGTTGTCCAGACCGGGTCGGGCGGCATCACCGGTTCCCTGGGGCCGGTGACCACGCCGGCCTCCCGCAGTCCTCCCAGGATATGGAACCAGGCGCAGCGGATGTTCTCCTTGATGATCAGTTCTCGCAAGCCGCCGAGAAAGTCATCCCCTTCGTCGAAGCGGACAGTGAAGACGCGCTTGATGGCGCCGGTGCGGTATTCCATGTCGTTATCCCTTAGGTTGAGGACTTTTGAGCTTTCAAGGCAAACTGTTGCCGTTCATGCGCGGCCTGAAGCAGGCGGAATAACTCGCGCCGATGCGCTGGCTTGCGGGTGGCGGCGTAACGCAGGGCGGATTTTTTGAGCGAGGCGCTGTCCAGGTTGTCGAAACGGGTGCTGGCTGCGGCGATGGTTTCCGATTCCCAGCCTTCGTCCAGCCGTTCTCCCTCTTGTCTGGCCTCATCCCAGGCGGTGATAGCCTCGGTGATGATCTCCTCGCGCAGGTGTTCCAGTTCGTGGAAGGCGTTGGCCTCCTTGAGGCGGGAGCCCTTGCGTTGGGCCAGGAAGTCCAGGATCTCGTCCGTCGGTATATCGCGAAGCTCTTTGGCGATATACTTGGTCTGCCGCTTGAGTGCGCCGCCGGTGAGCCCTTTGCTGACTTTGATCTCTTCCTTGATGTATTCCGGGCAGGGAAGTAAGCGCAGGTCGGCAGCGGAAAGGTCGACAAGTTCCTTGGCAATTTCTTCGATATTCTTTGCCTGCCGTTTTTTCTCTGATCGGCTTACGTAGATATCCGGAACGATTGCCTGGCCGGCTTCTGATTTTTTGGTTGCCATCACACTTCCTGCTCAGTTAAAATTTATTGATAATTTTCAGGAAGTTTTGTCCTGTTTCCAGACAGTATCACCGGTCGCGCATTTTTCAAACAAAAAAGCTGGCGCGGGTTGTTCCCACAACCGGATCAATGCCAGCCATCAACCAGCGGCGGCATGCATATCGAGTGCTGCCTGCCCAACCGAGAGGACTTTTTCATGCTTTCCCAATCCTTCACTGTAACCCAGCCCACCCGTATCCGCTTCGGGGTGAACAGCATCAACGATCTGCCTGCCATGGTCAAGGATTTGGGCGGCAGCAAGGTTTTTCTGGTAGTCGATCCAGGCCTCAAGAATGCAGGGCTGGTGGAGCGGATCACCGCGCCGCTTGCCAGCGCCAAGATCCCCTTTGAGCTCTACGACAAGGTCGATCCCGAGCCGGGTTTGAAGCTGGCCGACAACGGCGCCAAGCTGGCCAAGAAGGCCAAATGCGACTGCGTGGTGGGCGCGGGCGGCGGCTCGGCCATGGACGTGGCCAAAGCGGTGAGCATCCTGCTCACCAACGGCGGCAAGGCCGAGGATTACCTGGGTCTCGGCAAGATCAAGAAGCCGGGAGTGCCGAAGATCATGATCCCCACCACCGCCGGCACCGGGGCGGAGGTGACCTTCACCGCCGTGTTCATCAACGAGAAGACCAAGTCCAAGGGCGGCATGAACGGGGATCCCCTCTATCCCGAGGCGGCCATCCTCGACCCCGCTCTTACCGTCTCGGTGCCGCCGCACGTCACCGCCGCCACCGGAATCGACGCCCTGACCCATGCCCTGGAGGCCTATGTCTCCACCCAGTCCCATGCCATTTCCGACATGTACGCCATGGAGGCCATCGATCTTATTGCGGGCAACCTGGCCATGGCCTGCGCCCATGGCGGCAACATGGAGGCGCGCGCCAACATGCTTTTGGGCAGCATGCTGGCCGGCAAGGCCCTGGCCACCGCCGGGGTGGGGCTGGTCCATGCCATGGCTTATCCGCTGGGCGGCATGTTCGGCATCCCGCACGGTCTGGCCAACGCGGTACTGCTTCCCTACGTGATGGCTTACAATCTCATCGGCAACCCCCGCAAGTTCGCCATGCTCGCCGAGATTCTCGGCGCGGAGGTGGAGGGCAAGTCGCTGCGTGACGCAGCCGAAGCGGCGGTGGAGACGGTGTACCGCCTCAATCAGGACATCGGCATCCCCTCGAGCCTTGCCGAGCTTGATATCCCTGCCGACAAGATCCCGGAAATGGCGAAGATCGCCCTCACCGTTACCCGGCCGGTGGAGAACAACCCCCGCAAGCCGACGCTGGATGAGGTGATTCGGGTGTACGAGACCGCCATGGAGGGCTGGGGCTGAGAAAGCCGGGGATGATGTGATTCGAGAGAGTTGAAGAAAAATCTTTTAAAGATAAAAATTAAATGCTAAAATATTGTTAATCGCAGAGAGGAGCACCCATGCCTGGTTTTGAGATTTTCGGCGAAGAAGAGAAGAAAGAGATCCTGGAGGTCCTGGAGACCGGGGTGCTGTTCCGCTACGAGTTTCCCAACGAGCGGCGCGGTATCTACAAGGTGCGCGAGTTCGAGGAGAAGTTTGCCGCCTACTGCGGGGTCAAGCACGGGCAGGCGGTCACCTCCGGCACTGCCGCGCTCAAGGTGGCCATGGCCGCCCTTGGCATCGGACCGGGCGACGAGGTGATCACCCAGGGCTTCACCTTTGTGGCCACCTGGGAGGCGATTCTGGACATCGGCGCCGTCGCGGTCTTTGCCGAGGTGGATGAGACCCTCAACATGGATCCAGCGGATCTGGAAAAGAAGATCACCGAGCGGACCAAGCTGATCGTGCCTGTGCACATGATGGGCGCGCCGGCCCGCATCGTGGAGATCAAGGCCATTGCCGACCGTCACGGGATCCCGGTCCTGGAGGATACCGCCCAGGCAGCCGGCGCCAGCCTCAACGGCAAGCGGCTCGGCTCCTTCGGCGCCTGCGGCACCTTCTCCTTCGACCCGGTCAAGACCATGACCACTGGCGAGGGCGGCATGATCGTCACCAATGACGAGAAGCTGTGGCGTGATATGAGCGAGTACCACGACCATGGTCACGATCATGTTCAGAATCCGGGTGGCCGTGGTGGCGAGGGCCGGAGCTTCATCGGCTTCAACTACCGGATGATGGAGCTGCAGGGCGCCATCGGCCTGGCACAGCTTGGCAAGCTGGATGGCATTGTGGCCTCGCAGCAGAAGAACAAGAAGGCCATCAAGGAGATCGTCGCCACGCTGCCCGGGGTGTCCTTCCGCACCATCCTGGACGAGAAGGGCGACAACGCCTCCTTCCTTGCCTTCTTTATGCCCGACAAGGACAAGGCCCAGGCGGTGAAGAAGGCGCTGGCAGAGAACGGCGCGCCCGCAGTCTACTTTGCCGAGAACACCTGGCACTACTACCCCAAGTGGGAGCACCTGCTTGGAGGGGCGACCCTGGCCAGGTCCGGTTGGCCCTTCAACGAGCCGGGCGGCAAAAAAAGGGTGGTTTACGACGCCAACCTGCTCCCCAAGTCGGCGGCCATCATGGATCGCCTGCTGGTCTATCCGGTGCCGGTCAAGCTCTCCGCTGAGCGGCTTGACCAGATCCGCACTGCGGTGGAGAAGGCGGCGCAGGCTCTGTAGGGTTTTCCGAGGGGCCTTTCCCTTGGGTGACAACTGTTTGAGGTGGTGATCCGTGAGAGCGCGACAGCGAATGGTGTTGGTTTCCCAGGCAGGACAGGCTCCTTGCTCCAACAAGGGGGGGCGGTTTCCGGCGGCGGTCGCGGTGGCCCTGCTTCTTGCCGTGCTGCTTTCCCTGGCCAATCCTGCGGCAAGCACGGCGGCGTCGATGCAGCAGTCCTTGCCCGAGGCGTGGACCCTGCGCGAGGCCGTGCGTTTCGCCCTGGCCAACAGCCCGGACAGCAAGGCGGGTCTTGCCCGCATCGAGGCAGCCCGGGCTGGGGTCACCGCCGAGCGCTCCGCCTTTCTGCCGCAGCTGTCCGTGCAGTCCCGCTACGGCCAGACCAACAATCCCATGTACTCCTTCGGAAACATCCTCAATCAGGGTGCTTTCCATCCCGGCATCGATTTCAACAGTCCCGGCCGTACCGACGCCCTCTCCCTGGGGGTGCGGATTGGCTACCGTCTTTTCAATGGCTGGCAGGATATCGCCGGCCTCGATGGCGCCAAGGCGCGGGAAGAGGCAAGCCGCATGGAACTTGCCTCGGTGCATTCCCAGCTCGCCTTTGAGGTGGTGCGCGGTTTCAACGCAATCCGCCAGGCCGAGGGCATGGTGCGTGCCCAGGAGGAGGCGGTGAAGTCCGCCGAGGCAGCGGCGAAGGTGGCCAAGGCCCGCCATGATGAAGGGGTGCTGCTGCGCTCTGAACTGCTCGATCTGGAGGTTCGCCAGGCGGCAAGCCGCGAGGCCCTGTTGCAGGCCCGGCATGGTCTGGCCTTGGCGCAACGGGTTTTTGCCAATCTGCTCGGGCTTGAGGCCGGCGCGATGCGCATCGACACCGTGGTCAACGATCAGCCTGCCACGCCGCCCGTCGAAACCCCTGTCCACCGCCCGGAAC
This sequence comes from Thermodesulfobacteriota bacterium, assembly GCA_049323635.1. GTDB lineage: Bacteria > Desulfobacterota > Desulfobulbia > Desulfobulbales > Desulfurivibrionaceae > JBMONS01. The sequence continues at coordinate 106,149 of JBMONS010000012.1, read as the reverse complement.
TGGAGGGGGTGGATGCGATGATCCGCGTTGCCCAGGCCAGGGTGCGCCAGGCCAATGCCACCCTCTTCCCGGAGGTGGAGGGGTATGCCGGTTACAATACCGAGAAGGGCTTTGAACTCGACAGCTCTGGTGACTCCTGGGAGGCGGGGGTGATGCTGCGCTACCCCCTCTTTGACGGTGGCCGTTCCTCAGCCATGCGCTCTACCGCCCGGGCTGGACTTGCCGAGGCGCAGGAGCAGCGGCGCAAGCTGGCCCTGGCCATTGGTCTTGAGGTGGAGCAGGCGCGGTTGGGCCAGCTCGACGCCAAGGAGCGGTTGGCGGTCACCGCCGGCGTGGTGGAGCAGGCCGGCGAGAGTGCCAGGATCACCCGCGAGCGCTTCAAGGAAGGGCAGGTCAAGGCTGCCGACCTGATCGGGGTCGAGGCCAGGCTCACCGAGGCCAAGGTGCGTCGGATCATGGCCGAGTCGGCCGATGCCATCGCCACGGCGGAGATGCGGCGGTCCTTGGGGCTGCCGCAGTTTGAGGAATCAGCTCCGTCCGCCGGGCAATGATAGAAGGAGTTTTTCCATGGCAATCCAAAATGTATTGCGATTCCTGCTCTGTGGCGCGCTCCTGCTTCCTGCCGCCGGCTGTGGCCGGGGGAGCGAGCATGGCCAGTCCGGCAAGCCACCGCTGGCCAAGGCGCAGGTCAAGGTCTTCAGCGTGGCCGACCAGCAGTCGGTGCAGGCTCGCCAGGTGGCAGGCTCCGTGGAGGCGGTGGAGCAGGCGGTGATGGCGGCCAAGATGCCCGGCCTGGTTCAGGCCATCCCGGTGGAGATCGGCAGTCCGGTGAAGAAAGGCCAGCTGTTGCTCACCATGGCCGCCCCGGAGATCGAGGCGCGCCTGGCCCAAGCCCAGATAGGCCTTGAGCAGGCCCGCCGCAATTACGAGCGGGAGAAACGCTTGCTCGAAAAGGATGCCGCCACCCGCGAGGGGGTTAAACTTCAGGAAGAGGGGGTGCGCATTGCCGAGGCCGGGGTGCGCGAGGCGAGCGGCATGCTGGCCAATGCGCGTTTGGTGGCGCCCTTTGACGGTGTGGTCACCAAAAAGCTCATCAAGGTTGGCGATCTGGCCACTCCCGGTCTGCCGCTTCTGGAGGTGGCCAACCCGGCCCGCCTTCAGGTGGTCGCCTCGGCGCCGGAATCCATGGTCGCGGGCCTCAAGGTGGGCGACAGCGTAGCGGTTTCGGTGCCCAGCACCAATCTGGCCACCGAGGGGGTGGTCGAACATCTCTCTCCTGGCGCGGATCCTGCCACCCGTTCCAGTGTGGTCAAGTTGCGCCTTGCCAATGCCGCTGGCCTCCGAACCGGTCAGTATGCCCAGGTGACCATGCCCGGCGCGGCCAGCCCCGCGGTGCTGGTGCCGGTTGCGGCGGTGCGGCGGCAAGGGCAGATGGAACAGCTCTTCGTGGTGCGAGATGATGTGGCGCGCCTGCGGCTGGTGCGCACCGGCGAGCAACAGGCGGGAATGGTGGAGATCATAAGCGGCCTTGTCTCCGGGGAAAAGGTTGTAGCCGCGGCGGACAAACTGAGCGACGGACAACCGGTCCAGATCGTGCCATGAAAGAGCATACCCCCCATACAGGCCCCCATGGATTTGCCGGTCGGCTGGCCTCGGTCTTTGTCGACTCCCGGCTGACCCCCATCGTCATCGCCGCCTCGATTCTGCTCGGCATCCTCGCCGTGGTACTGCTGCCCCGCGAGGAGGAGCCGCAGATCAAGGTGCCGATGATCGACGTCATGGTCTCCATGCCCGGTGCCACCCCCAAGGAGGTGGAGGAGCGGGTTTCCATCCCCATGGAGAAGCTGCTCTACGAGCTGCCTGGCATCGAATATATCTACTCCACCTCCATGCCTGGCCAGTCGCTGCTCATCGCCCGGTTCTACGTGGGGGAGAACCTGGAGGACGCCATCGTGCGTCTCAACCAGAAGCTGGCCACCAACTTTGATCGCATCCCCAAGGGGGTTTCCTTCCCCTTGGTCAAGCCGCACACCATCGATGACGTGCCGGTGTTGACCCTCACCTTCCATTCCGACCGGTACGACCATTACACCCTCCGCCGTCTGGCCGCCCAGGTGGACGATGCGGTGAAGAACATCCACGCCGTGGCGGAGACCAAGCTCATCGGCGGCGCGAAACGGCAGCTGCGCGTCCTCTTCGACCCGGCCCGTCTGGCCTCCCGCAACCTCACCGTGGCCGATCTGCCCCCGGCCCTGCGCATGGCCAACCAGCAGGCCCACGCCGGCGTGCTGCGGGCCAATGACCGCGAGGCGCTTTTGGAAATTGGCGGCTTCGTCTCCTCTGCCAGGGATATCGGTCGGGTGGTGGTGGGCGTCCATGGTGGCAAGCCGGTCTACCTCGATGACGTGGCGCGGGTGGTGGATGGCCCGGGCGAGCCGGACTCTTACGTGCTCTTCGGCCATGGGCGTGGCGGCGGCGTCGAGGAAGCGGCGGTGACCCTCTCCGTTGCCAAGCGGCCCGGCGCCAACGCGGTGCATGTGGTGGAGGCGGTGCTCGCCAAGGTGGAGTCGCTCAAGGGCAATCTCATTCCGTCCGACGTGGAGGTGAGCGTTACCCGGGACTACGGCGAGACCGCGGCGGAGAAGTCCAACGAGCTGTTGCTGCACATGGGCATCGCCGTCTTCGGCGTGGCGCTGCTGATCCTCTTTTTTCTGGGCTGGCGGGAGTCGATCATCGTCATCCTGGCCATCCCCTCCACCCTGGCCCTGACCCTGCTGCTCTTCTACCTCTACGGCTACACGCTGAACCGGATCACCCTCTTTGCCCTGATCTTCTCCATCGGCATCCTGGTGGACGACGCCATCGTGGTGGTGGAGAACATTGTCCGCCACCTGCGGCTGCCAGGCAACAAGAATAAAGGATTGCTGGAGATCGCCATCGAGGCGGTCTCCGAGGTGGGCAACCCCACGGTCCTTGCCACCTGGGCGGTGATCGCCGCCATCCTGCCCATGGCCTTTGTGGGCGGGTTGATGGGGCCGTACATGCGGCCGATCCCCATCGGCTCCTCGGCGGCCATGCTCTTCTCGCTGGTGATCGCCTTTACCGTTACCCCCTGGGCCGCCATCCGGGTGCTCAGGAAGAAGTGCGGGCCTGCCGAGTGCGCGGTGGAGCCGGAGAGTGCATCCGACCACGACCACGCCCCGGACGACATCTTCACCCGCCTTTACCACCGGATCATGGACCCGCTCCTTGCCTCGGCACAGTGGCGGCTGATCTTTTTTGCCGGGGTGGCCGGGCTGCTGCTTCTTTCCTGCGGCATGGTCTACGTGGGGCTGGTCAAGGTAAAGATGCTGCCCTTCGACAACAAGAGCGAGTTTCAGATCATCATCGACATGCCCGAGGGCTCCACCCTGGAGCATACCACCCAAGTGGCCCGGGAGATGGCGGCCGAGGTGGCCAGGGAGCCGGAGGTGACCAACTACCAGGTCTACGCCGGCACCGCCTCGGCCTTCAACTTCAATGGACTGGTTCGCCATTACTACATGCGGGGCGGGCCCAACGTGGCCGACATCCAGGTCAACCTGCTGCCCAAGGGCGAGCGCAAACTGCAGAGCCACGACATTGCCAAGCGCATCCGGCCCAAGGTGACGGCCATTGCCCAGAAGTACGGTGCCGCCCTGGCGGTGGCCGAGGTGCCGCCCGGCCCGCCAGTGTTGCAGACCCTGGTGGCCGAGATCTACGGCGCCACCGACGCGGTGCGGGTGGGCCTCGCCACCAAGGTGAAGGAGATCTTCTCCTCCACCCCAGGCGTGGTCGACGTTGATTGGTACCGGGAGGACGACCGGCTCAAGACCGTGCTCGCCGTTGACCAGGAGAAGGCGGCCCTGCACGGGATTACCGAGGCGGAGATCAATCAGGCCGTGCAGACCGGCCTTTCCGGCGCGCCGGTGGACCTCTACCACCAGCCCGGGGACAAGGAGGATATCAACATCGTCCTGGAACTGCCGCCCGGCCAGAAGGCCAGGGTGGAGTCCATCCTGAACCTCCAGCTTCGGAGCGGTCGCAACCCAGCCGCCCCGCTGGTGCCGCTTGCCGAGCTGGTGACAGTGAGCCAGAAGCCCATCGACCAGCCCATCTACCGCAAGAACCTGAGGCCGGTGGTCTATGTGACCGGCGATGTGGCCGGCGCGGCCGAGAGTCCGAGCTACGCGATTTTCGCCATGAACGAGAAGCTGGCCACGTTGGACGGCCGCGACTTCGGCGGGGCTGAGCAGCGGATCGCCATCTACAACCTCAAGCAGCCCTTCCTGGAGTCGGAGACCGCCATCAAGTGGGACGGCGAGTGGCACATCACCCTGGAGGTCTTCCGTGACCTGGGGGTCGCCTTCTGCGTGGTCATGGTGCTGATCTACATGCTCATGGTGGGGTGGTTCAAGGACTACCTGGTGCCGCTGGTGGTGATGGCCGCCATCCCCTTTTCGCTCATCGGCATCCTGCCGGCCCACTGGGCCTTCGGCGCCTTCTTCACCGCCACCTCCATGATCGGCTTCATGGCTGGCGCCGGCATCGTGGTGCGCAACTCCATCATCCTCGTTGACTTCATCGAGCTGCGCATCAGCCACGGCCTGCCGCTGGCCGAGGCGGTGGTGGAGGCGGGCGCCATCCGCTTCCGGCCCATGCTGCTCACCGCCCTGGCGGTGGTGGTGGGCGCCTCGGTGATCCTGGCTGACCCGATCTTCCAGGGGCTGGCGATCTCGCTGATGTTCGGCGAGATTGCCTCGCTGGCAATCAGCCGTATGGCGGTGCCGGTGCTCTACTTCATGTTGCGGAGTCGCCGGGCCACTTTCTGAAATTCGCGCATACTATTCTCCCTCTCCCCTTGGGGGAGAGGGCAGGGGTGAGGGGCAACCATGGAGCCAAGACCACGCAAGTCGATGTTCTTCCTGGCGGCCCTCCTCTGCCTCGCCGCGGTTGGCGTTACGCAGCTCCTTCCCGCTCCTGTTGGCAACCTCGCCTGGGCCGCGGTCGGGGATTCCTCCGGCGGCCCAGAGGTCTGGCATCCCGAGACCGTCCACCTCCCGTTCATCGGCGACATCCGTCCCGCCGACTACTCCCTGCCCACGCTGGCTGTCCTCCTCGGGCTTGCCGATGGCTTCAACCCCTGCGCCATGTGGGCCCTGGTCTACCTGCTCTCGCTGGTGGTCTCGGTGGGGGACCGGAGTCGGGTCTGGCTGCTGGTCGGCTCCTTTGTTCTGGCCTCGGGGGTGCTCTACTTCCTCTTCATGACCGCCTGGCTCAACGTCTTTCTGCTCATGGGCTACCTGCGGCCGGTGACCATTGCCATCGGCGTGGGCGCCCTGGCAGTGGGGGTGCTCGACCTGCGTTCCTTCCTCCGTTCCAAGGGGGGCTCGGCCTGCCCGGTGGGCAACGCCGCCTTCAAGCAACGCACCATGGGAAGGATGGAGCGGCTGGTGGCCGCGCCCATGACCGTGGCCACCTTCCTGGGCATCATCGCCTTGGCCTTTGTGGTCAACACCATCGAGTTTGCCTGCTCCGCGGCGCTGCCCGCCATCTTCACCCACGCCCTTACCCTCCACCCCATGCCGTGGCCCTCCTACTACGGCTACATCCTGCTCTACGACTTCTTCTTCATGCTGGACGACCTGATAATCTTTGCCCTGGCCGCCTTTGCCATGCAGACCACCATTGCCAGCGGCTACGACCGCTACGGCAAGCTGGTGGGCGGTTTGGTGCTGGTGGTGCTGGGGGCGGCAATGCTCTTTGCGCCGGAGTGGTTGCGGTGAGGTGGGTATTGGAGGGGAGTCTTACCCGTTCAAAAGTTGCGCTTCCCTCTATTGTTTGTTAATTTTGGGCATGGATAGGCAAGTCCATGGGAGGTGGGGTGGTCTATGGACGAAGTACTGGGAATTCTCATGGAGTCTCTTCCGTTCGTTGCCCAGAGGGAGGAGTGCCACTGTGGGCATGCAAGGATAGGTGATTGTGAATCCTGATCCTGGCTTGTCAATTTTCCATATTTTGTCCGGATTCGGGATGTTACAAGGAAGCGCTTAACATCCTAAATCCGGTCAGCAAGCCGACTACCATATAATATTTTGTTATACGCCCTAATTTAATGACTGAGGCTAAATTGCAATTGATCACCGAGTACTTTAAGCAATGGTGCCGCGATGTGGCGCGGGCAGAAGCCTTGCTTACCAGTAATGAATATTTTCTGGAAGGCGTACTTGTTCTGTCCTGCTACATCGGTGCGCTTGCGAGGGCGCGTTTTCCCCAAGAGACCAAGGATTGGAAATCATACAAAAATGTCGTCTGGGAGTATTCTGGTCAGAAAAACATTTATGAAAACATTGACCTCTTGTTCTTTTGCCAATGGCCCAGCTCGAAATGCGCCAACGATAAAGTATACAAATGTATCAAAAACCATTCAGAACTTGCCAGCATATTCAAAAGCGCCTTCGGGGGCGAAGACGAAATCAAAAGCGATCCTAATAAGAGGTATCAAAAACGCGAAAAGCTCATCAGCTCAGTCAAAAATAAAAATTCTGTTTGGTTTGATGAGAGTAATTTTCAAAAACACATCGAGCTGTTTTCGAACAACCAAATCCTTTATCGGTTTATGCGGGGAGAGGCAGTACACAACTTTGATTTTCCATTGTTTAATGCCACATATATTCCAGGTGACAATAAGCACACCTATACAGATAATCACCAAGTCAGCAGAGATGTCATTCTGGCAACGGTGAAGAATATCGTTGGGAATATGGAAAAAGAATGCCTTGGTAAAAACAAGTGGCCTTGGGAGTTGCCGTGCGTATAACACGTCGCCCAAGCCGTTATAGATAATCCCTGCCACCTTATGAATAATCACACCCCCGCCGACGAGATAGCCTCCCGCCTGAATCGATTTCAGGCACTGCTCCAGCAATACCTTTCCCAGGCCGAGGGGAGTCTTGTCTTTTCCCGCTTGAACATCTTCTACTTCACAGGCAGCTTTGCCAACGGCGTGCTGTGGCTGCCAAGGGAAGGGAAGCCCATCCTCTTCTGCCGGCGTGGGATCGAACGGGCGGCTATCGAGTCCTCTGTCGAGGTCATCGTTCCGTTTAACTCCTATGGGGATATCCCCAAGACCTTCAACGAGTATGGCCTTTCCCAGCCCAGCACCATTGCCGCCGAGATGGGCGGCCTGCCGTGGGCGCTTGCCAACAGCCTGCTCAAGTATCTGCCCGAGGTCAAATTCCAGCCTGCCGACCGGCTCATTGCCATGACCCGCGCGAAGAAGTCCGAGTGGGAGTTGCGGATCATCCGGGAGGCAGGAGCCAGGCATGACAAGTGTTTGACCCAACTCCTGCCGCCTCTGTTGCAAGAGGGAATCAACGAGCTGGAGATCTCCCACCGGCTTTCGGAACTCTTCTTTGCCCAGGGGCACCATGGCATCCTGCGCATGGAAACCTTTGGCGAGGAGGCCTATCTTGGCCACATCGCGGTGGGCGACAGCGCCAACTACCCCAGTGTCTTCAACGGGCCGGTTGGGCTCAGGGGCGCGCATCCGGCTGTTCCGTTCATGGGGGCCGAGGAGGTGTGCTGGACGGCCGGTTATCCGCTCACCATTGACAACGGCTTTACCCTGGCCGGCTACCACACCGACAAGACCCAGGTCTATTGGCTCGGCTCCAGGTCCTCCATCCCTGATCACCTCCAGGCGGCCCACGATTTCTGCGTGGAACTGCTGGCCAGGATCGCGGCCCAGCTGCGGCCCGGCGCCATTCCCAGCAGCATCTGGCGGGAGTGCGAGGAACTGGCCCTGCAAAGCGCCTGGGCGGACGGCTTCATGGGGCTTGGCAACAACAAGGTCAGGTTTGTCGGCCACGGCATCGGGCTGGCCATTGACGAATATCCGGTCCTGGCCAAGGGCTTTGATCAACCGCTGGAAGAGGGCATGGTGCTGGCCATCGAGCCGAAGATCGGCATTTCCGGCCTGGGCATGGTGGGCACGGAAAACACCTTCGAGGTGACCGCGGAGGGCGGGAAGTCCGTGTCCGGCTCCAACTACGACATCATAACCATCGAGGGATAAGACTGAGCGGTTGCATCAACGCGCGCCGCAAGCGGGGTGACTGTCGAGGAAGGTGAAGGCGTTTGCAAAAGCAAAGTTCACTTGTTGGCTTCGACAAAATGTACTATAGTCCTTGAAACCTCAGGGGCGATTAGCTCAGCGGGAGAGCACTGCCTTCACACGGCAGGGGTCACTGGTTCGAACCCAGTATCGCCCACCATCATCACAACGGGAGTATTCGCTCCCGGTTCTTCACTTCGCGGATTCCGACGATGTTTCCCATCCCCCCAAAGGATGGGTTGCGGATGATGCAGCCCCCATGGCGTTCCCGCAGTATCCCTGTTGAGCCAAACAACCACCTTCGGAGGAAACCACCATGGACTTGGGTTTCATTGGCCTCGGGCATCTTGGCAAGGCAATCGCCGGCCGGCTTTTGGAGTGCGGCCATACTCTGACTGTCTGGAACCGAACCGCCGCCAAGGCGGAAGGGTTGCGGGCCTCGGTTGCCGCCTCGCCTTGCGAAGTAGCGGCCAAGGCGCAGATCGTCTTTGTCTGCATGTTCGACAGCAGCGCGGTGCAGAGCGTGCTCAGCCGGGAGGATGGGCTGCTTGCCGGCGATCTTGCCGGCAAGGTTATCGTGGATCTTTCCACCAACCACTTTCGGGAGGTGGCCCGTTTCCACGCCCTCTGCCGGGAGGCCGGGGCGAGCTATCTGGAGGCGCCGGTTTTGGGCAGCGTGGTGCCTGCCTCGCAGGGGGCGCTCACCGTGCTGGTGAGCGGCGATGCCGCTGGGTACGAAACGGCGCGGTCGGTGCTGGAAAACATCGGCAAACATCTCTTCTATCTCAAGGAGCCGGGCCTTGCCACCAAGATGAAGCTCATCAACAACCTGGCCCTGGGCAGCTTCATGGCCACCATCGCCGAGGCGCTGTCGTTGGGAGAGCAGGTCGGCATCGCCAAGGAGGAGATCCTGGAGATCCTCTCCGTGGGCGGCGGCAACTCGCTGGTGCTCAATGCCAAGCGCAACAAGTTGCTGTCCGAGGATTTCTCCACCCACTTCTCCGGCGCCCTGATTTACAAGGACCTCCACTGTCTGCAGGATCTGGCCTATGAGGAGAAGAGGCCGCTCTTCACCGGCGCGGTGGTCAAGGAACTTTACGCGAAAACCTTCGGGGCGGGCATCGCCCAGGAGGACTTCTCGGCGGTCTATAAGCTGTTCAAAAAGGGATAAACAAGAGGCAAAGAGGGTGGTTGTTTCTCTTTGCCTTAGAACTTCTTCATCTTCTCGCCAATCCGGGTAGCCTTGTCGCATTGCGATCCCTGTTTGGGGTTGCAGTCGACCAGGATCCCCATCACCTTGTCCGCTGTCCGATAGCAGCCAGCGTCTTCCAGGCGGTTGAGCAGTTCGGACATCAGCCTGTTGAACTGCTGGCATTTCTCGTAATCGGAAGAGGCACGTTGGTGCAGGACGGCGGCCTTCTCCAAATCAGCCTGGATGTCGGGTGGAATTGTCTCGGCCATCTGGTTGGATCCTTGGTCGGGTTGCGCGAGGATGCGGGGGCGCGGTGGCGCGGGGGAAATATCCGTGTACGATCACGAAATGTCCCGTTTTCAGGCGCCTCGTTTTTTTCCCGGCCAGAGCAGGGTGTGCAGCTGGAGTTGCAAGCGGGCCGGTAGGCGGTCCTCAAGCAGCCAGCTCGCCAGCTCGGCGGGGGCGAGGCGGGTGGTCACCGGCGAGAGGATGGTGTTGACCCGCGCGCCTAAGCCATGCATGCGCAGGATCTCCCTTGCCCATTCGTAGTCGCGGCGGGAGGAGACCACGAACTTGATCTCGTCGCGGGGGGTGAGCAACGAAAGATTGGCCCACTCCACCCAGTCGTTCATGCCGCTGTCCGGGCACTTGAGGTCCAGGATCCGGCAGACCCCGGCCGGGACCCGGTCGATGGGGAGACTGCCGTTGGTTTCGAGCAGCACGGTGCGGCCAGCCGCCAGCAGCCCCTCCATGAGCGGATAGACTCCTTCCTGGAGCAGCGGCTCGCCGCCGGTGATCTCGACCAGCACCCCGGGGTGACGGGCCGCCTCGGCGAGCAGGGCGTCGATCGGCATCACCTCGCCCGGCTCATCGCAGGCGTATCTGGCGTCGCAATAGGAGCACCGCAGGTTGCAGCCGGAGAGGCGGAAGAAGAGGCAGGGCAGCCCGGCGTGGGAGGATTCGCCCTGGATGCTGTAAAAGATCTCGGAGATCGTGAGGAGGTTATCCCTCACGGTAGGTCACGCAGCAGTTGTCGGTCTCGCAGACCGTGACGCTGTATGGGCGGTAGCGCTCGGTGGTGAGGGAGCCTTTGAGCTGCCCGAAGATGTAGAGGGCGATGTTCTCGGACGAGGGGTTCGTGGTCTGGAAGGCCGGATGCTCGTTGAGGTCGCGGTGGTCGAGATCATCCATGATGGCGTTCAAGGCTCGTTTGACCACCTTGAAATCGATGCCCATGCCCAGTTCGTCGAGTTCGGTGGCCCGGACGGTCACCTCCACCTTCCAGTTGTGACCATGGGGCTTCTCGCAGTTGCCTGGGTAGTTGCGGAGGTGGTGACCGGAGGAGAAGTGGCTGCGTGCGGAGATGTCGAACATGGTTTTGTTCCTTGGTCTGGGGGCGCGCAGGCCTCCCGGCGAAATGCCCACTTGAAAAGCGGGCGGTTATTGACTATATGACAACCAGTTGCGTCCGGCCGGTCCGACAGGATCGGAACCCCGGCCGCTTTTCGCAAACATATTCTCTCCCCCCGGAGAAGTCAATGGCTCATGCCTTGGCCAAGAGGGCCGATGCTGGGCTTTCTCTCTTTGTTTCAGGAGAATCAGCATGGCAGTGATCGCGCCCTTTCGCGCCCTCCGTTACAATCCGGCCAAGATCCGCGACATGGAAGAGGTGGTGACCCCGCCCTACGACGTCATCGACGCCCAGGCCCAGGCCGCCTTTGCCCGCAAGAACCCCTTCAACATGATTCACCTGGACCTTTCCAAGAGCGTCAGCCCGGAGCAGCTCACCGATGCCCGCTACCAACAGGCCCGGGAAACCTTCGCCGACTGGCAGGCGCAGGAGGTGTTGGTGCGGGATGCCGAGCCCGCCCTCTACCTCTATCATGTCGAGTACGGCCTGCCTTCGGGGCGGCGCTTGACCCGCAAGGGACTGCTCTCCCTGGTGCGGCTGGCCGAATTCAGCGAGGGCATCGTCAAGCCGCACGAGAAAACCTTCTCCGGGGTAACCTCCGACCGGTTGCGTCTGCTGGATGCCTGCCACTGCCAGTTCAGCCCGATCTTCTCCCTCTATCCCGACCCAGAGGGCGCGGTGATGGCCCTTTTGGAGGCCGCCTGCCCGGCAACGCCCCTTTGCGAGGTGACCGACCATGATGGTTGCGTGCACCGGATCTGGGCGGTATCCGATCCGGCGGTGGTGGGCAAGGTGGTGGCCTTGTTCCGGGATAAGGCGCTCTATATCGCCGATGGCCACCATCGCTACACCACCGCCCTCCAGTTCCGCCGTCTGATGGCGGAGCGGCAGGGCGCGGTCGCCGAGGAGAGTCCCTACAACCATACCATGATGTATCTCTGTGGCATGGAAGACCCCGGGCTTTCGGTGCTGCCCACCCATCGTCTGGTGCGCAAGCCCGGAAAGGTAAGCGTCGACGCGCTTCTGGCCACGTTGGGCCGGGACTTTGATATGGAGGAAATCAGCGGCTCCAGCCGCGAGTCGCTGGTGGAGGCGGTGCTCTCCCGGATGGAGGAGAATCCCGGCCACGCCACCCGCTTTGGCCTCTATCACCCGGAAGAAGACCGCTGCTTCCTGCTCACCCTGGCCGACGGGGTCATGGATCGGGAGTTCGGCAACCAGCAACCCGCCTGCCTGCGGGAACTCGATGTGGTGGTGCTCTCCGACCTGATCCTTGAACGGCTGCTTGATTTGAGCCATGGCCGGTGCGAGGCGGAGGGGCTGGTCGACTACTTCAGCGATCCGGACGAGGCGCTGGACGTGGCGGTCAAGCAGGCCGAGGGGATGGAGGGGGCGACGCCGCTGCTCTTCCTGATGAACTCCACCCGGGTCGGCCAGGTGAAGCGGGTGGCGGACGAGAATCTGGTGATGCCGCACAAGTCCACCTACTTCTACCCCAAGGCGCTCACCGGCCTGCTGCTCAACAAGATCGTGCCCGAGGAGCGGATCTCCGCCTGAGGTCGGGGCAACGCCGTATGGAGGAGGCCGAAGGGGGCGGCGGCCCCGTTGTCGACGGCACCAGTCTCTTTGGCGGCCGGCTGCTTTGTCTGCAACATCGTGACGGCTATCGTTTTTCCATCGATGCCGTCTTGCTGGCCCATTTTGTCTCGCCGGCCAAGGGGGATCGCCTCCTCGACCTCTGCGCCGGCAGCGGGGTGATTTCCCTCATCCTTGCCTACCGTCACACAACCCTCACCATCACCGCGCTGGAAGTGCAGCCCGCCCTGGCCGCTCTGGCCCGCGAGAGCGTGGGGCATAACGGCTATGACGAGCGGATTGCCGTGCTTACCGGCGACTGCCGGGAGGCAGGGGCACTGATCGCCGCGGGCAGCTTCGACTGGGTGGTGGCCAATCCGCCCTTTTACAAGGCCGAGACCGGCCGCCAGAATCCCAACCTGGAAGAGGCCATTGCCCGCCACGAGCTGCTTGCCGACATCGACCAGGTGGCGGGAGCCGCATCCTTTGCCTTGCGCACCAGGGGGCGGGCAGCCTTTGTCTACCCGGCCAGCCGCCTGGCCGCCCTCTGCCGGGCCCTGGCGGCGGCGAACCTTGCGATGAAGCGGCTCCGGATGGTGCACAGCTATCCCGGTGGCGCGGCGCGGCTGGTGCTGGTGGAGGCGGTGAAGAACGGGGGCGAGGAGCTTGCGGTGTTGCCGCCCCTCTTTGTCTACCAGGAGCAAGGGGGCGCCTACACACCGGAGGTGGCGGCCTGGTATGCGCCCTAAGTCGCGCGAAGGAGAGTGGACACTTTTGCGGGGCCATTCTATTATTGAACAGAGCGCTGGGATGTTCCCTCTTTCCTCTTGAGCGGCCTTGCCCATGGAGATCGATCCCAACATACGCATACTGGTGGTGGACGATTCGCTGGTCATGCGCCGCATCATCAAGAACCACCTGCACGCCATGGGGGTTTCCTCCGTGCTCGAGACGGACAGCGGTCGGGCAGCCCTGCGGATGCTTGGGGAGGAGAAGATCGATCTCATCCTCTCCGACTGGTGCATGCGGGGCATGCACGGCATCGATGTGCTGCGGGAGGTCCGGGCCAACGAGGCGACCAGGGAGATCCCCTTCATCATGGTGACCGCCGAGGCCCAGCCGCATCTGATTCTGGAGGCGATCCAGGCCAGGGTCAGCGCCTATGTGGTCAAGCCATTCACCAGGGAGGATCTGCGGGAAAACATCGAGAAGGTCATGTCGCGCCGGGACGAGTGGTGAGGGGAGGACGGGCGAAGGCCGCCCTCCCGGCCGCAGTGGTTACATGCGGATCTTGGCGTTGGTCTTTTCCGGGTGTTTGAGCAGATGCTTGTAGTGGTTCATCGCGGTTTTGGCGAAGCGGCTCACCACGTTGGGCAGGTCGGAGCTGTTCCAGACCGAGGTAAACTCTTCCGAGGCAAGGAGCCGCCCGCTTACGGCGAATCCCCCTTCCGCCTTCTCGTCCAGGGTGATGTCATTCCAGGCCGTGGCCAGGGATCCCTGAAAGGCGTTCTTCATCAGTTCGTCGGTGGTTTGACCGAAGAACTTTTTCACATCCTCGGTGGATTCCGCCTGGTTGATCCTTTCGCGGAACCCGGGCAGGATGGCTTGTTCGTACTTGCTGAACGAAAGCTGTCTGGTCATGCTTTCCTCCCAAACGGGTAGTGTTTCCGGCGACATGGCTGATGCCGCCGTCGGTTTGCCGGGGCGCCCGGCTCGTCAGCCGCCCCATGGTTCTTGCTTTCCTGCCCATTCTGCCCCCCAGCCCGTCGTGGTTATGAAGGCCTTGACCCTCTGTCCGGCAGGAGAAGAGGCAGCAGGGTCACACCTCGCCATCCCGGTCTGGCTCTCCCCATCCCTCCCCGTCGAGATCCTCCCGGTCGTATCGTCCGCCTTCCTCCTCGTCATCCAGTTCTTCGAGGCGATCGGCGAAATCGTCGGGCTGTTCGGCCGGCTCGATGTCCAGTTCCTCCCAGGCGGACAGCTCGATTTCCTCGGTGGCGCCGTCCTGGTATTGCACCTCGATAATCCCTTCTTCCTCGTCCACGGTGACCACGAAGAAGAGTTCACCATTCTCCATCGATTCGTACCAGTTTCCCTCGACTGGCTCCATGGCGGCTGGCATGGCTTCCTCCGGTTTGCTGAGGTGCTCCCGGGCCCCGGACCAGGGGCGGAGAACGACTACGGCGCGCTTAACTGCTCAGGCATTCGGTCCGCCAGCAGCACTCCCACTGGCTGCACTCTCCCTCCGAGGTTTGGAAGCAGGGGAAGTTGCCCTCCCTTTCCTGGATGACGCGGATGAGATCCGCCTTCTTCATGTTGCCTGGCTTGATGCCGAGCGCTTTGGCTTTTTCCTTGACCTCTTGCATTTTCATGGTGCTCCTCCTCGTAAGGTGCACGATCCGCGCGGGACCGATGGTTTACTCCTGGGAACAGGGGTTCATGGTGAGCACGGGGCAGGATGCGGTGCGGACCACCCGTTCGGTGACGCTGCCGAACAGGGCGCGCTGCACCTCCTTGCAGGTGCGGGTGCCGATGACGATGAGGTCAATGCCTTCCATCGCGGCGTGGCGAACTATCTGCTCCGGCACCTTGCCGTGCAGGATGGTGGTGACGCAGGGGATTTCCTTGGACGCATGGGCTGCGGCAAACTCCTCCATCTTGCGTCCAGCCCGCTCAAGCAGATCCTGTTCGAGCTTGCTCAGGGAGGGGTGGGGTACCGCGAAGCCGGCGTAGGCGTCCAGGCTTTCCACCACAAAGGCCAGATGGATGGATGCCCCGAACTTGCGGGCGATGGTGGCGGCGGTTTCGAGCACCCGCACCGTGTCCTGGCTGAAGTCGGTGGGCACCAGAATCTTCTTGATGTCGTTCATGGCAACCTCCCTGAACGCGAATACGGAAAAGGCTGATTCCTTCGAGACCCGAGGGAACCTGCGGGTGGGTCTTGGTTCAGCCCGGCATGGTGTTGGCAACCATAAACGGGGTGCAACGCACCGCCAGGCACCCTTTCTTGATCCAGATGCGGGCCATGGGCACCACCACCCCGTCCATGTTGACCAGGTTGGCAAGCTCCTCGACAAAGGAGATGTCCATGGTGTTGAACTCGTAGTAGAAGGTGTTGGTGCTGTACGGGTCCACCACCAGAATGATCTTTTCCGGGTTGTGGGGATGTTTCTGGGGGGCGCCGGAAAAGGGAACGTGGGTGTCACGCAGCCGTTTTTCGTTCTTGGGGCGCTGGTAGGCCTGGATTTCGAAGGTGATTGCTGCCTGGGGAAAGTTGGAGAGGGGCATGGACAACCTCGCTCACTGTTTCAGGGATGCTGTTTGGCTGTTGTGGGCCAATGACGGCTTCCTGAATTCAGTATACAGATTCTTGCGGGCGAGGATGAAAAAAAGTTCGCGTGATGGGGAAAATGTATTTTGGTGGTAAAATCGAGAGGTTGCGTGGGGGCGTGGTCAGCGGTCCACCGGAACAGGGCGCATGGCCTCATCCACGGCCACGAAGGTGAAGGTCCCTTCTATGGCCTTCTGGCGGGTGGCATCATACATCTGTTCGAGATAGACGCTCACCTGCACCTGGATGCTGGTCCTGCCCACCCGCACGACCCGGCCGATCAACTCCACAAAGGTGCCTGCCGGGATGGGGGTCTTGAAGTCGATGCGGTCGGAGCTGACCGTGACGATCTTCTGCCGGCAGAAGCGGGTCGCGGTGATAAAGGCAGCCTCGTCCATCCACTGCAACGCGGTGCCGCCGAACAGGGTGGCGTAGTGGTTGGTGGTGTTGGGAAAGACCGCCTTGGTGATACGGGTCTCGCTGGCTGCCTGCCGCGCCTCGAAGTCCATGGGCGGCAGGGTTACATGGTAGCCAGCAGGAAGAGTGCACCGATCACGCAGATGAACATGATGCCGACCTTGACGCACACTTCGGGTTCGTCGTGGCCGTAGCCGTGGGGATCATCGTGATGGTCGTGGTGTCCGCTCATGGGGGAGTCCTCCGGGAAGAGAGTGCATGATGGCCGCTAGGGGGCGGCTGATCCGTCCGAGAAACTCTATCGCGTTTTCCGGCTTTTTCAAGGGTTAAGATGGGGTGTCGCCGTCTTTGTCCGTGGCGGCGGCCTCCTCGGCCAGCCACGCCTCGACCTCCGCCTGGGTCGGCATGCGGCCGGCGCACTTCACCCGGCGGTTGATGATCATCGCCGGGGTCTTGGTCACCCCGAAGCGCCAGATCTCGTCGAGGTCATGCACTGACTCCATGTCCGCGGCGAGTCCCAGCTTGGCCAGCGCCGTAAAGACCATGGCGGAGAGCTGGTTGCAGGTGACGCAGCCGGAACCGAGCACCCGGACGGCGAGGCGGCCCTCCTCCATTGCCACTTCCTGGCCCAGCCTGCGCCGATACTCGGCATGGAGCGCCTCCCGATACAGGGCGCGGGCCGAGTCGGGGATGTAGTTGTTGAGGCCGACCTCGACAAGGAGCTGGTCCGCCGCCTCATCCGGCGGGAGCCCCGCCTGGAGCGCTCTGGCCAGGGCAGCGTCCAGGCCGATCAGGCCGATGTTGGCCTTGCCGATTCGGATGGTGCGGGGGGCGGGCATATCGTTGGGTTGCTGGTGGTGCATGGGCTTATGTCTGGCTCGGGTTAGAAGAGACGCATCTGCCGGTTGGCCGGCCTGGTGCGCGGTTCTGGTCGGTCGATTCTGGCGAGCAGCGAGGAGGGGATCTCCTGGATGAAGCGGGAGGGCCGGTGGGCGGCCATGCGGTTGAAGACGGTGCGGCTTGCGGCCGAGGTGATCACCAGCCGTTCCCTGGCCCTGGTCATGGCCACGTAGAAGAGCCGTCGCTCCTCGGCCACGTCCGGCGTCAGGGTGGCGATGGTGCAGGGGATCACCTCTTCCTCGATCCCGGCCAGGAAGACCACCGGAAACTCCAACCCCTTGGCCGCGTGCATGGTCATGATGGCCACCGCCTCGGCCCGGGCGTCGTAAACCGTGGCTTGGCCGTTCTCGCGCAGATGGGCGACAAAGGCGTCGAGGTCGCCGCCGAAGATGCCGGCCAGATCGAGGAAGCGGCGCGCCTCCTCGGTGGCGGGGTCGATGGAGAGGGTGGTCATGGCACTGGCCAACGCCGGCCGGATGCCGTCTCGTGCCTGATGGCGGAAGGCGGAGGCCGTTTCGAGCGGGTGACGGATGGCCTGTTCCTCTGGAGTATGCAGCGGGAGAGCCAGGGCCTGGTCGAGCAGGTCAGCCCCTTTGAGGGGGAGGCGTTGTTCCAGGCTGGCCAGGGCGCCGGCGGCAACGCCCCCATCCTTGCACAGGGCGAGCAGGTCGGCCAGACTCGCTTCTGGAGCCGCCGAGAGGATGAGACGGAGGGCCGACCGCAGCGGCGGGCGTTGATAGAAGGGGGTGGCGCCCACCATCTGACAGGGGATGCCCCGCCGCTTGAGCGCTTCGGCGATGGGTTCCGCCACCTGAGTCAGCCGGCAGAGCACGGCGAAGTCGGCAAACCCCCGGTTGGCCAGGCGCTGATCCAGGCTGGCCGCGGAGAGGTTCGCCAGGCCGCCCATCTCCTCTTCGATAAGCCGGGCGATCCGCTCCCCCTCCTCCTGGGGCGAGGCGACGGGGTGCCACTCGCAGGGCTGGTCGCCGGGGAGTTTCGCCAGGAGTTGGCAATCGCCGGCCTGGGGATTGCGGCGGATCACCGCGGAGGCCGCTTCCACGATGGGCGGGGTGGAGCGGTAGTTACGGACCAGCTGATGACAGGTCACCTCCGCGCGCTCGCGAAAACGGCTGAAAAAGGCGAGATCGCTGCCTCGGAAGCCGTAGATCGCCTGATTGGGGTC
Organism: Thermodesulfobacteriota bacterium; assembly: GCA_049323635.1. GTDB lineage: Bacteria > Desulfobacterota > Desulfobulbia > Desulfobulbales > Desulfurivibrionaceae > JBMONS01. Next base: position 88,006 of record JBMONS010000012.1, on the reverse strand, counting down.
GCCGATGGCGAAGATGGAGGCCTGCTCGGCAAGGAGCAGCACCAGTTCGTACTGGGCGTGGTTGAGGTCCTGGAACTCATCCACCAGCAGCCAGCCGACCTCGGCGGCTACCCTTGCCCTGAGGGCGGCATCCCCGCGTAGCCGTTCCACAAAGAGGGGAATCACCAGGTCCAGATCGACGACATGGTGGGGGGCAAGGCTGTTGAGGTAGCTCGCCAGGGGGGGGGCGGCGGCAAAAACCTCCTGGATGGTGCCCCGGTTGAGCCCGTCGGCATGCAGGGTCAGCTGGCGTCGCAACACATGCAAGTCGCCCCGTCCCAGTTCCGGCAGGGCGTGGCGCAGATGCAACTCGCGCTCCTCCTCGCCCAGCACCAGCAGCTCCGGATCGTCGCGGCGCAGCCACTCCAGGCAGAAGCGGTGGAAGGTGCCCACCCAGATCTCCGTGCCGGTTTCCCTGGTTAGCCGGGCCTGCATTTCGCTTGCGGCGCGGTTGGTGAAGGTGATGGCCTTCATGCGGTTCGGGTCGGCGCCGTGGGCGAGGAGATGGGCGGCGCGGGCCACCAGAGTGAAGGTCTTGCCGGTGCCGGGGCCAGCGGACACCAGTATATGGCGGGCGATGCTCTCGATGGCCGCCTGCTGTTCCGGGTTGGCGGCGCGGCCCGTGGGAGCCATGGGGCCGGCGGAAATCGCCGGGCGGGCGGGCAGAGCCGGCGTGGTGGCAGCCGTTTCTCGCGGCGCTCCCTTTTTGCGGCGCCCCGGCCGGCTGGCACCGAACAGGTCCGATTGACCGGCAAACCGCCGCGCTTCGCCCTGCTCGAAGACCCGGATCACCCCGAACTCGCCGTCATAGCCGGGGGTGCGGATCACCTTTCCCGCGCGCACCCGCCCCACCGCCTCGGCCAGCACCGGCGAGACCGTGGCGATCTCTTCGGTGGGCGTGTCGAGAAGCAGGCTGAATTCGGAACCGAAACGGCTGATCAGTCGGGCGTACTGCTCGATCACTCCCTTGGTGGCGGGGCCCGCCTCCATGATCTCGCCTAGAAGTTCCGGCAGCGGGATCAGGCTGTGCACCGTGGGGGCACCAGCCGGGTAGAGCGGTTGGGCGCGGTCGGCCAGTTCCAGCACCCGGTGGAGCACCCCCACGGTGAGCGGCCTGCCGCAGACCGGGCATTTTTCTGCCAGCTTCCTGGTCTCCTCCGGCTCCAGGCAGACCTTGCAGTTCCGGTGACCGTCGCAGTGGTACTTGCCCTCTTCGGGGAAGAACTCGATGGTGGCGGCGAAACCGCCGTCGTTGGGGCGGCGGAGCGCGTCGCGCAGGGCGAAATAGCTCAGTTCGGTGTTGAAGAGATTGGCCTCCCGGCCCAGCTTGGAGGGGGAGTGGCAATCGGAGTTGGAAAAGAGGGCAAAGCGGTCCAGGGCCGCGATGCGGCGGTTCATGTCCGGGTCGGAGGAGAGGCCGGTTTCCAGGGCAAAGACGTGGTCGGCAAGGTCGCCAAAGCACTCCTCGATGGTGTCGAAGCCCGATTTGGAACCAAAGAGCGAGAACCATGGGGTCCAGATGTGCGCCGGGGCGAGAAACCCCTCCGGCGCCTTTTCGAGCATGATCTCCAAAAGATCGCGCGAGTCGAGCCCCAGGATCGGGCGGCCGTCGGACTCGATGTTGCCTATACCCGCCAGGGTGGCGTTGATCCGCTCCGCCGAGGCGAAGTCCGGGGCGTAGAGCAGGTTGTGCACCTTGCGCACCTTGCCGTGGCGCTTGTAGATGCTGCTCACCTCGGCGGAGAGCAGAAAGCGGATCGGGGTTTCCGCCGGAATTACCCCTGGCAGGGCCGGCGGCACGGTTTCGTCCTTGAGTCGGAACAGGCCGGGCTCGGCCGGAACCAGTTCCTCCTTGAGCCTGTTGAACCAGGCGGGATGGGTGAAGTCGCCGGTGGCCACCACCTGGATGCCCTTGATCCTCGCCCAGGCGCACAGGCCGGCCAGATCGCCGCTGGGGCTGGTGGCGCGGGAGTAAGGAGAGTGGATGTGGAGGTCGGCGATATAGGGCATGGCGCATCGTGGTATGGGTGATGAAGTTGCGGTATACTAGCCAGTTTGCGGCGGGCTGTCCATGGCAATCAACACACGGAAAAGGATGGCCTTCCGCCGGCTGAGTGACTATAGTAAACGGTCATACATTGTTGTTATGGAAGGAGGCTTTTTTATGGATCATCGGATCGTTGATGTGCTTATCGTCGGCGCCGGGCCGGCCGGCCTGCAGGCCGCCGTGCATGCGGTGCGCAAGAAGGCGTCGGTGCTGGTGCTGGGCAAGGTGGAGAACAGCGCCATCTATAAGGCGCATGTGGAGAACTACCTCTGTGTGGAGGGCGTGGTCGATGGCGCCGAGCTGATGCGGATCGCTCTTGGTCAGGCCACCCGTTTCGGCGTCGAGGTGTGGCCGGAGGACGTCCTGCATATCGAGCAGGAGGAGGCGCTCTTCGCGGTGCGCGCCGAGAGCGGCCGCACGGTGCTGGCCCGCGCCCTGATCCTCGCCACCGGCACCTCCCGCAAGAAGCTCAAGGTCAAGGGCGAGAAGGAGCTTTCCGGTCGGGGGGTGAGCTACTGCGTGGATTGTGACGCCAATTTCTACCGGGGCGCCAGGGTGGCGGTGGTGGGGGACGAGTCCGCCGCCGTGGATGGGGCGCTCACCCTCACCAGGTACGCCGCCGAGGTGCATCTGGTCTGCAAGGAGCTGGTGGTGGGCGGCGCCCTGGCCGAGCAGCTGGCCGCAAGCCCGGTGCTGGTGCACAAGGGCGTCTGGCCCAAGGAGATCGCCGGGGAGCAGGCGGTGACCGGTCTTGTCCTGGACAGCGGCGAGACGATTCCCGTTGACGGGGTCTTCATCGAGCTGGGAGCCAAGGGGGCCATGGAGCTTGCCACCACCCTCGGGGTGATGCTCGACACCGAGACCTTCTCCTACATCGATACCAACAAGCGCCAGGAGACCAATATCGCCGGCATCTACGCCGCCGGTGACATCGCCGGTCCGCCCTGGCAGATGGCCAAGGCGGTGGGCGAGGGCTGCGTGGCCGGCTGGGAGGCCGCCAATTACGCCGCCAGGCTCAAGCGGGAAGGGCAGGCCGGCGAGTAGCCGGCTGGCGCGCAATACACCTTGCAACTTTTCGGACACTTTGCTATATAGGGCTTCTTCCTCGGGATGGACGCGGATCTTCGTCATATGATGTCCGCGCTTGCCCAGGCCCGGCTTGCCGCCGCGCGGGGGGAGGTGCCGGTGGGCGCGGTGCTGGTGGATGGCCAAGGCCAGGTGCTGGCGGAAGAGGGCAATCGCAGCATCGAGCTGTGCGACCCCAGCGCCCATGCCGAGATGCTGGCCATCAGGAAGGCCGGGCAACAGCTCGGGAATTACCGGCTGACCGGCGTCACCCTGTACGTCACCCTGGAACCCTGCGTGATGTGCGCCGGCGCCATGGTGCTGGCGCGGGTGGGACGCCTGGTCTATGGGGCCACCGACCCCAAGGCGGGCGGGGTTGCCTCCCTCTTTCAGGTGGGACGCGATCCGCGGCTCAACCACCAGATCGAGGTGGAGAGCGGCTTGCTTGCCGAGGAGAGCGCCGGTCTGCTGCGAGATTTTTTCCGGCAACGGCGGAAGGACGCGGGTTGCCGGTGATCCGGTTGCGCGGAGAGGTGCCGGAGCGGTTGAACGGGAGCGACTCGAAATCGTTTGACTTGGGAGACCAGGTCCGTGGGTTCGAATCCCACCTTCTCCGCCATAGATTGTTTCCCTCCTGATCAAGGAGGCGCGCAAGGTCCTTGTTGGCCTTCCGCTGATTTTGTTCTTTGCAAGAATACAGGGGCATTGTACACTGCGCTGATGCGCGTGTGCATACCATCTAGAGAAACGACGGAGAGGTGACCGAGTGGCTGAAGGTGCACGCCTGGAACGCGTGTGTACGCGAGTACCGTGGGTTCGAATCCCACCTTCTCCGCCAGCAGTATTTTCGTTTTGATAGCCGGGTCCCGCGCAACAGAGGCTCGCAAACCCCGCCAGGTCCGGGAGGAAGCAACGGTAGTGGGTTACTCTGTGTGCCGCGGGGGTGCCTGGCTATCATTTTTTTATCTTTTCATCGGTCCGCCATCCCTCCGTTCTGACCTTCGCGCCCGTGCTTGCCAGCGGGGAGAAGGTCTTTTCGTATCGTCCCATGCAGGGCAATAAGCATGTCCTATCTCGTTCTCGCCAGAAAGTGGCGTCCCCAGAGCTTTGAGGATGTGGTCGGCCAGGAGGCCGTGGTGCGCACCCTGCGCAATGCGCTCCGGCGCGGACGGGTGGCGCATGCCATGCTTTTTTCCGGGGTGCGGGGGGTTGGCAAGACCACCCTGGCCCGATTAATGGCCAAGGCCATGAACTGCCAGCAGGGCGAACCGGACGTTCCCTGTAACCACTGTGAATCCTGCCTGGAGATCATGGCCGGCAACGCGGTCGATCTCCAGGAGATCGACGGCGCCAGCAACCGCGGCATCCAGGAGATCCGCGAGCTCAAGGAAAACATCCGCTTCTTCCCCAGCAAGGGCCGCTACAAGATCGTCATCATCGACGAGGTGCACATGCTCACCACCGAGGCCTTCAACGCCCTGTTGAAGACCCTGGAGGAGCCGCCCGCCCACGTCTACTTCATGTTCGCCACCACCGAACTGCATCGCATCCCCATCACCATCCTCTCCCGCTGTCAGCGCTACGAGCTGCGCCGTGTGCCCTTTGCCGGCCTGGTCGCCTTTTTTTCCAAGATCGCCGAGGCGGAAGCGGTTGCTGTTTCTGCGGGCGCCCTGGAGATGGTGGCCCGCGAGGCCGAGGGCAGCGTGCGCGATGGGTTGAGCCTGCTCGACCAGCTTTTTTCCTTTGGCGGCGAGGCGATCAGCGAGGAGGATGTCACTCAGGTGCTGGGTCTGGTGGACCGCCGGGTCTTCGAGCGGCTGGCCCGGGCCCTCCTGGCCGGGGACCTGGCCGGTTGCCTGGGCGTCTTCAACGATGCCTCCCGTGGCGGCATGGACATCAAGCGCTTTGCCAACGACCTCCTCGGCTATTTCCGGGCCCTGCTCATCTGCCGGATTACCCCCAGGCCGGAGGCCCTCCTGGATGTCTCCGACCAAGAGCTGGCCACCTTGCGCGAGCTTGCCGCCTCCTCCAGCGTCGAGACCCTCTATCACGCCTTCAATCTGCTCATGCGGGCTCTGGAGGAGATGCAGCACTCCACCCGGCCGCGTCTGCTGATGGAGATGGCTTTTGTCCGGGCCAGTCAGGCAGGGCAGGTGGTGGGGGTGACCGAATTGCTGGGCAGGCTGGACGAGCTCCTGGCCGGGGTTCCCCTGGCAGCCCTGTTTTCGGCGGGGGCGCCAGCAGAGGCGTCCCAGCCGAGGCAGGAAGCCGGCGTGGCCGGTGAGGTGGCCGCGCAGATAGTCTCGGCGCCAGCGGTGGAGGCGCAACCGGCAACCGCTATCGCGCCGGAGTCGACGACTCCCGCGGCGCTCACCGTGGAGGCCGCCCCAGCGGCCAGGCCAGCCGGACGCCTGGAGGTGAAACGCCACTGGGATGCCTTCCTTCGCTACGTCAAGGAGCGCAAGATGTGGATGGCCCAATCGCTGCGGCTTTGTGCCTCGGCCAGGGAGGAGGGCGACCAGCTGGTGCTCAAGTTCGACGATCCGGCCGACTGCAAGATTTTGCAGGAGCATGATCACCTGAAGCTCCTCACCGAACTGGCCCAGGATTTCTTTCAGCACGACTTCAAGGTGGTCTTCAACGTGCGGGGCAATCGCAGCGAGGGCGAGGGCGGCGAGGAGGCGGACAGCCCGCTTGAGGAACGGCGCGCCTTGGCCAACGATCCGCTGGTGCAAATGGCGGTGGAGATTTTTGGCGGCCAGGTGGGCGGCATCCGCACCGGCCCCAGGAGCAGATGAGTTTCCCGCCGCGGGATCCATGAATTCACCGGAATGAATGCCTGCCCGCGCGTGGGGCTAGTGGGCTTGGGTCCCTGACGGGTCCGCCTGGTTTTTGGGGGAAGATCCTTTTCTGTTAATGGTGCCCCGAAGGGGCTTGGCAATTGAGCGAGGAGTGTGTGCGCTATGGACATGAATCAGATCATGCGGCAGGCCCAGCAGTTCCAGCAGCGGCTTGCCGAGGTGCAGGAGGAACTGGCCGGCCGCACGGTCACCTCCACGGTGGGCGGCGGCATGGTGACCGCCACGGTGAACGGCAGGCACGAACTGCTCAACCTGACCATCGAGAAGGGGGCCATCGACCCCCAGGATCCGCAACTGCTGCAGGATATGGTGATCGCCGCGGTCAACGACGCCATGCGCAAGGCCCAGGAGATGGCGCAGGCCGAGATGGCCAAGCTCACCGGCGGTATGAAGATCCCTGGGCTCTTCGGGTGACGGCTGGCGTGGGATCGTCATGAGCATGAACCTCAACGTGGTGCCGCCGGCTTTAGCCCGCCTGATCGCCGACCTGCGCAAGCTCCCCGGCATCGGCGGCAAGACCGCCACCCGCCTCGCCCTCCACATCCTGCGGCGGCCAGCGGCGGAGGCGCAGGCCTTGGCCCGTTCCCTGGGGAGCCTGCACGAGGCGATCACCCTCTGCGCCACCTGCTTCGCCTTTTCCGAAACCGATCCCTGCGCCATCTGCGGCGATCCGGAGCGCGATCCGACGCAGATCTGCGTGGTGGAGGAGGCGGCGGATCTGATGGCCATCGAGAAGACCGGGGTCTATCGGGGCAGCTACCACATCCTGCACGGGGTACTCTCGCCCATGGACGGCATCGGCCCGGAAGAGTTGCGCATCGAGGCGCTGGTGGCGCGGATTCGTCGGGAACAGGCCCGGGAGGTGCTGGTGGCCACTAGTTCCACCGTGCCCGGCGAGGCCACCGCCGCCTTTCTGGTGAAAAGGCTCCGGGATGAGCTTCCCCAGGTGCGGGTTACCCGGCTTGCCTGCGGCATTCCCATGGGTATGGACATCAAGTATGCCGATGAGCTCACCCTGGGGCGGGCCATCGAGGCGCGGCGGGAGGCCGGCGCCCTGGTTGGACGGCCGCGATAGAGCCGATTTCGGATGCGGTTTCTCCTTGACACCTGTATGGAATACTGGTATTTGGTTGCCGGTTGATTGATTTCAGCAGTGGTAAGGGCCACTCCCGGCCCGGCCATCTCCAGGCGCGTAGCTCAGTTGGTTAGAGCGCTTGCCCGACACGCAAGAGGTCGGCGGTTCGAATCCGCCCGCGCCTACCATCAACATCCATGTGATTTGGAACCGAGAGGCTCCGCAAAGGACGTTCCCCTTGCGGAGCCTTGTTGTTCGGGCCGGGCGCAAGCCTGTCCCGGATCGATTGCCTGAGAGGCAGGAAGCACGCATCATGGCCGAGATAACCCTTACCCTGCCCAGCGGGGAAAAGAAAACCGTGGCAAGTGGCGTCACCATTGGCGAGGCGCTCAAGGAACTGGTCTCCAACAAGGAGCGGAAGCTCGTGATCGCCGCCCGGCTGGACGGCCGGCTGGTCGATCTCTCCACCCCGCTTTCCGCCGACGCGGCTTTTGCCGTCGTCACCGCCGAGAGCGCCGAGGGCCTTGAGATATTGCGCCACAGCGCCGCCCATGTCATGGCCGAGGCGGTGGTTTCCCTCTTTGGCGCCGAGGTGAAGGTGGCCATCGGCCCGGCCACCGCCGACGGCTTCTACTACGATTTCGATTGCGGCCACACCTTCTCTCCGGACGACTTCGAGAAGATCGAGGCCAGGATGGCCGAGATCGCCGCCAAGGCAGCGCCCTTTTCCCGGGAGGAGATGTCGAAGCAGGCGGCCATCGCCCTGTTCACCGAGGCCAATCAGCCCTACAAGGTTGAGCTGCTCCAGGAGCTGGACGCCGATACCGTCTCCATCTATCGCCAGGGTGAGTTTGTCGACCTCTGCCGCGGCCCGCACCTGCCCCACACTGGCTGGCTCAAGGCGGTGAAGCTCATCCGCCTGGCCGGTGCTTACTGGCGAGGCGACGAGAAGCGCCAGATGCTCCAGCGCCTCTACGGTACCGCCTTTTTCGACGCCAAGGAGCTCAAGGCCTATCTCCATCAGCTGGAAGAGGCCAAGAAGCGCGACCACCGGCGGCTGGGCAAGGAGCTGGGTCTCTTCTCCATCCAGGATCAGGTCGGTCCGGGCCTCATCCTCTGGATGCCCAAGGGCGCCCTGCTCAGGAAACTCATCGAGGATCACTGGCGGGAGGAGCATTACCGCCACGGCTACGAGCTGCTCTTCACCCCGCACATCGCCCGGCGCGACATGTGGAAGACCAGCGGCCATCTCGACTTCTACGGAGAGAACATGTTCTCGCCCATGGATATCGAGGAGGTGAGCTACCAGCTCAAGCCGATGAACTGTCCCTTCCACATCGCCATCTACAAGACCGACAAGCGCAGCTACCGGGAGTTCCCCCTGCGCTGGTGCGAGCTGGGTACCGTCTACCGCTTTGAGAAGACCGGCGCCCTGCATGGCTTGATGCGGGTGCGCGGCTTCACTCAGGACGACGCCCATATCTTCTGCCGGCCGGACCATCTGGAAGAGGAGATCTTCAACATCCTCGACCTGAACATGCATATCCTGAGCACCTTCGGCTTCAACAGCTACGACATCTATCTCTCCACCCGGCCGGAGAAGTACGTGGGCAGCGACGACCACTGGGAGAAGGCCACCCACGCCCTCAAGATGGCCCTGGAGAAGAAGGGGCTTGCCTACGAGGTCGATCCCGGCGAGGGCGTCTTCTACGGCCCCAAGATCGACATCAAGATCAAGGACGTGCTCGGCCGCAGCTGGCAGTGCTCCACCATCCAGGTGGACTTCAACCTGCCGGAGCGTTTCGAACTCGCCTACACCGGCGAGGACGGCAAGGAGCATCAGCCGATCATGATCCACCGGGCGCTGATGGGGTCGCTGGAGCGCTTCTTCGGCGTGCTCATCGAGCACTATGCCGGCGCCTTCCCTGTGTGGCTCGCCCCCACCCAGGCCAGGATCATGAACATCACCGACAGCCAGGCCGAGTATGTGGAGAAGGTTTACCAGGAGCTCAGGCGCGCCGGGGTGCGGGTCGAAAAGGACCTGCGCAACGAGAAGCTGAACTACAAGATCCGCGAGGCCCAGGTGCAGAAGATCCCCTACATGCTCATTGTCGGCGACAAGGAGATGGAGAACGGCCAGGTGACCGTGCGGCTCAGGAACGGCGACAACCTGCCCGCCATGCCGGTTGCCGAGTTCGCCGCCCTGATCGCCAGGGAGAACGAGACGGGTCGCAGCGGGGCTTGCAACAACTGATTGTTTCGGGTATGGTAGGCGGCTCGGTTCGCAAAGATCGACCTGGGCTGTTTTCATCACTCAAGCGTACGGAGGTACGGCTATCAAAGGCGTGAAAAAACCAAGCGGCGACCGTTCCGAGCGGCGTGGAGAAGCGCGGGCTCGGATCAACGAAGAGATCGACTGCAAGGAAGTCCGGCTCATCGACGAAGAGGGTGCGCAGGTTGGCATCGTGTCGGTGGCGGTTGCCCGGGCACGGGCCGAAGCCGCCGGCCTTGATCTGGTGGAGCTTTCCGCCTCCGCCGATCCTCCGGTCTGCCGGGTCATGGACTTTGGCAAGTACCGCTACGAGCAGAGCAAGAAGCAACAGGAAGCCAAGAAGAAGCAGACCGTCATCGAGGTCAAGGAGATCAAGCTCCGGCCCAAGACCGAGAAGCATGACCTCGAGTTTAAGCTGAAGAATATCAAGAAGTTCCTGCAGCAGAAGAACAAGGTGAAGATCACCCTGCGCTTTCGTGGCCGTGAGATCGTCTATGCCGACACCATCGGCATGGAGATGCTCAACAAGCTGTGCGAGGAACTTGCCGCGGATGCGGTCATCCTCCAGCCCCCCAAGATGGAAGGCCGCCAGCTTTCCATGTTCGTGGGGCCGAAGTAACCGATATACATATCGATGCCGGTGCCGAGTCCGGCTCCGGCTGAACAGAAAGGGAGAACCACCATGCCGAAGATGAAGACCAACAGTGGCGCCGCCAAGCGTTTCAAGTGCACCGGCTCCGGGAAGATCGCCCGCCGTAAGGCGTTCACCAGCCACATCCTTACCAAGAAGAGCACCAAGCGGAAGCGCAACCTGCGTCAGGCCGGGATTGTCGACGATACCAACGTCAGGGGAATCAAGCGGCTGCTGCCCTATCTGTAAGGGACAGCCGTTTCCGCAAGAGACTGTTCTGCGCCGAGGGGCAAATGGCCTTTGGCGCATATCTCATTGAGAATGAAGGAGAATTACGATGCCTCGAGTTACACGCGGTTTTAAGGCGCGTCGGAGAAGAAACAAGGTTCTGAAGCTGGCCAGCGGCTACATCGGCGCGCGTCATCGTCTGTTCCGGTCGGCCACCGAGGCCGTGGACCGGGCGCTGGTTTACGCCTACCGTGACCGCCGCCAGAAGAAGCGTGATTTCCGCAAGCTGTGGATCGTGCGGATCGGCGCCGCCGCCAAGGAGAACGGCACCTCCTACAGCCGCCTGATGGGCGACCTGAAGAAGGCCAACGTGGAGCTGGACCGCAAGGTGCTGGCCAACATGGCCGTGCTTGATCCGGCCGCCTTTGCCCGTCTTTCCAAGCTGGCTTCGGCTGGCAACTGATCCCGTAGTCGCCTGTCATGGAAGACGCGCTTCTTCGGCTGCAGGCGGAAGCCACCGCCGCTCTGGCCGGGATTACCGGTGCCGAGGGCCTGGAGGCCTTCCGGGTCCGCTACCTGGGCCGCAAGGGTGAATTCACCTCGGTGATGCGGCAGTTGGGGCAGGCCTCTGCCGAGGAGCGTCCCCGGCTGGGCAAGCTGGCCAACGACATCAAGCTGGCGCTTGAGGCCGCCTTTGCCGACAAGGAGGCACAACTCGGCGCCGGCTCCCAGGCGCCAGCCAGGCCTGGTGTCGATCTGACCCTGCCAGGCCGTGCTGTTCCCTTTGGTCGCCTCCATCCGGTCACCCAGGTGATGGACGAGGTGTGCGGCATCTTCGAGAGCCTGGGCTTCGGCGTGGCCGAGGGGCCGGATGTCGAGCAGGACTTCTATAACTTCGAGGCCCTGAACATCCCGGCGCACCACCCGGCCAGGGCCATGCACGACACCTTCTACGTCAGCGAGAGCCTGCTGCTGCGGACCCACACCTCGCCCATGCAGGCGCGGATCATGGAGAAGCAGCAACCGCCGCTCCGGATGATCGCACCGGGCAAGGTCTACCGCTGCGATTCGGACATCACCCACACCCCGATGTTCCATCAGGTGGAAGGATTCCTGGTGGACCGCCAGGTTTCCTTCGCAGACCTCAAGGGGGTGCTTTCCGTTTTCATCGCCCGGATGTTCGACCCTGACACCGCCATCCGTTTCCGGCCCAGCTTCTTCCCCTTCACCGAACCGAGTGCCGAGGTGGACATCGCCTGTGTGATCTGCCGCGGCAAGGGATGCCGGGTGTGCAAGCAGACCGGCTGGCTTGAGATTCTCGGGTCGGGGATGATCGACCCCGAGGTTTTCCGCAAGGTGGGTTACGATCCCGAGGAATACAGCGGCTTTGCCTTTGGTCTCGGAATCGAGCGCATCGCCATGCTCAAGTACGGCATCACCGACATCCGGATGTTTTACGAGAACGACCTCCGTTTCCTTTCCCAGTTTTGATCACCCGCCTCGCGCGGGGTGCGGATACCGCCCATGAAGCTCACCTACAACTGGTTGCGCGAATACATCGATACGGAGCTTTCCCCGGCCGAGATCGCCGACCATCTCACCATGCTCGGTCTGGAGGTGGATGCCTGCCAGCCCTGCGCGCCGGAACTTCCCGGGGTGGTGGTGGCGCGGATCGAGGAGGTGCATCCCCATCCCAACGCCGATAAGCTGCGGCTTTGCGACGTCAACACCGGCACGGCCACCATCCGGCTGGTGTGTGGCGCCCCCAACGCGCGTCCGGGGCTGGTCACGGCCATGGCCCAGGTCGGGGCGGTGCTGCCTGGTGATTTCACCATCAAGCCAGCCAAGATCCGAGGCGTGGAGTCGCACGGCATGCTCTGCTCGGCCAAGGAACTGGGGATCGCCGAGGAGCAGGCCGGGATCATGGAGCTTGACCCGTCGCTGCCCCTGGGCGCACCCTTGGTGCCTGCCCTTGGGCTTGATGACACCATGATCGAGGTGGATCTCACCCCCAACCGGCCGGACTGCGCAAGCGTCCTGGGCATCGCCCGCGAGGTGGGCGGGGTGGCTGGCAAGAGCATCAAGCCGCCGGTTGCCGAGACGCCGGAACTCACCGGTGTTGATGTGCCCTTCTCCGTGGAGGTGCAGGCCGTTTCGGACTGCCCTCGCTATGCGGCTAGGCTGATCAAGGGCGTCACGATCGGACCGTCGCCGTTGTGGCTGCGCCAGCGCTTGCAGGCGGTGGGGCAGCGTTCCATCAACAATGTCGTCGATATCACCAATCTGGTGATGCTGGAGTATGGCCAGCCGCTGCACGCCTTTGACTTCAACAAGCTGGCCGGCGGCAGGATTGTGGTGCGCCTGGCCCGGGCAGGCGAAACGATGTCCACCCTGGACGGGGTCGAGCGGAAGCTGGACGAACGGATGCTGCTGATCTGTGATGCGGAAAAGCCGGTGGCTTTGGCAGGCATTATGGGCGGCGGCAACTCCGAGGTGGACGAGGCGACGGTGGATGTGCTGCTGGAAAGCGCCTGCTTCGACGCCATCTCCATCCGGCGCACCGCAGGCAAACTCAACATGAGCACCGAGGCCTCCTACCGTTTCGAGCGGGGAGTCGATCCGCTTCTTGCCCCCAAAGCGATGGAACGGGCCGTTCGTCTCATGGCCGAACTGGCTGGTGGCGAGGTGGTGTCTGGCGGCGTCGATTTCCGTGAGGGCGTCAAGGAAATCGCTCCCCTCACCCTTCGGGTGAAGCGGGTGCGGAGTCTGCTGGGTCTGGATATTACCGCCGACCGTATCGCCGCGCTCCTCAAGGGCATCGAGATCCCCACCGAAAAAATCGATGATGAAACTCTGCGGGTGACACCACCCTCCTTCCGCGTGGATCTTGAGCGCGAGGTGGACCTGATCGAGGAGGTGGCCCGGCTGGCTGGATACAACAACCTGCCGACCTCGCTGCCCCTGGTGCCGATGAACTTCCCCACCCAGGATCCGTTGCGGGTCCTGCGCACGCAGGTTGCCCAGGTGCTGACTTCCCAGGGCTTCTCGGAGGCGATCAATTACAGTTTCGTGGCACCCCAGCACTGCGACCTGCTTGGGCTGGCCAACGATGATGCCCTGCGCCGCGGCGTGCATCTGCTCAATCCGCTGGCCGAGGATCAGAGCGTCATGCGCACCAGTCTGCTGCCTGGCATTCTGGAGAACGTCCGCCGCAACGTCAATCATCAAAACCTTGATCTCCGTCTTTTCGAGATCGGCAAGGTGTTTCTGCCCAAGGGGGAAGGACAGCCCAACGAACCGTTCCGGCTGGCGGCGATGCTCTCCGGCCGCCGTAATCCCGGCGCCTCCTTGCTCCATGGCGGCGAGGTCCAGGTGGATGTGCTTGACGCCAAGGGGACGGTGGAGCAGCTCCTTGGGGTATTGCGGCTTGGCGGCGAAGTGTCCTGCCTGCCCGCCGACGGCGCCACCCTTGCCTATGCCGAGCCCGGGCAGTTGATGGTCATCGCCGGACAGGGCAAAACCGTGGGCTGGTGCGGCGCCCTTGATCGCAAGGCGCTTAAGGCATTTGGCATCAAGCAGCAGGTTTTTTTCATCGACCTCGACCTGGAGGCGCTCTGCGGCTTCATGGCCGCGCCCAAGGCGTTCACGGCGCTGCCACGGTTCCCCATGGTGAAATGGGATCTGGCCCTGGTGGTGCCTGAGTCAGTGGCGGTGGGTGACATGCTGGCCGCCGTGTCTGGTGGGGATCTCCTGGTGGAGCGGGTGGAGGTGTTCGATGTCTTCCGCGGCAAGAACGTGGAAGCAGGAAAGAAGAGTGTGGCGATTTCCATTACCTACCGAGCCGCGGATCGAACCCTGGACGATCCGACCGTGGCCAAGGTGCATCAAAAAATTACAGAAATGATGATTTCCCGTTTCAATGGGAAGTTGCGTGAGGCATAGTAAATGAAACGATCCAATCTTACCCGGAAGGAACTTGCCCAGACAATCAACGAGAAGATGGGCTTTTCGCAGCGCAGCGCCGGGGAAATGGTTGATGCCGTCTTCGAGGTGCTGAAGAAGACTCTGCTGCAGGGAGAGTCCATCAAATTGGTGCAGTTTGGCACCTTTACGGTGCGCAAGAAGTCGTCCCGGGTGGGACGTAACCCCCGTACCGGCGAAACCATGGAGATCTCCAAGCGAAACATGGTATCCTTCCGGCCCAGCAAGATGGTACGGGAGAAGCTCAATCAGGAGTAACAGCGCAGAGTGACCAGAGCATCTCGTGATACCCTGAAGGAAGAACGGCGGGTCGATGACCGGTTCGAGGTGGTCATCCCGGACAAGCGCTACTTCAAGATAGGCGAGGTGTGTGATCTGACCGGCGTGAAGCCGCATGTGCTTCGGTACTGGGAGTCGGAGTTCAAGGTCCTCAACCCCCAACGGGCCAACTCCAGGCAGCGCCTCTACAGGCGGGTTGATGTGGAGATCGTCCTGTCCATCCGCCGGTTGCTCAAGGAAGAAGGATTCACCATCACCGGCGCCAAGAAGGTGCTGACCAAGAAGTTTGGCGGAGTCCAGCGTGAGGTTGCGGCACCTGCCGCAGTTCAGCCCCCAGCCCACCATGCAGTGGCAACGTGCCCCGAAGGCATGATGGCGGAGATAAAACGCAATCTGCTTGCCTTGAAAAAAATGCTGGAGGAGCAGGGCGCTGGAACAGGTCCGGCTTGACAGGCTGAGGTGAGCGTGCTAAATAGATGGGCCTGCCGGCTAATGTGCGGCAGTGACTAGAAAAAATTTGGGTCGGGATGTAGCGCAGTCTGGTAGCGCACTTGAATGGGGTTCAAGGGGCCGGAGGTTCGAATCCTCTCATCCCGACCAGTTGGTTGCAATAAAAAAACGGTTTGCGGAGATTCCGCAAACCGTTTTTTTATTCGCGTCTACCCTCAGCGGGCAGGATGATTACTCGCTATACAGCTCGGGCTTGTGGCGGATGATCTGAGCATCCACCAGATAGATGACGTCCTCGGCGATGTTGGTGGCGTGGTCGGCGATCCGCTCCAGGTGGCGGCCGACCGAGAGAACGTGCAACAGGTTGTTGATGTTTTCGGGAGCGGTGGAGAGCATCCCCTTGACCTGATTGTACATCTCGCGATTCATCTCGTCCATCTGGTCATCGGAGGCACGGATCTGGTGGGCCAGTTTCACGTCGAGGTTGATGAAGCAATCGATGCAGCCGGAGAGCATCTTCTCGGCCAGGCTCACCATGGAGGAGAGATCAAAGGGGACTTCGAACTGTTCCTGGGTGGTGAGAAAGAGCCCTCGCTCGGCGATGTTCACTGCCAGGTCGCCGATTCGCTCCAGGTCGTTGTTGATCTTGAGAGCGGCCACGATGAAGCGGAGATCGATGGCCACCGGCTGGTAGAGGGCAAGGATCTTGAGGCAGTCTTCTTCAATATCCACCTCCATGCCGTCGATCTCGCGATCTCCCTTGATAATGGCGTTCGCCTTGGCGGCATCGCGGTTGATCACCGAGAGGATGGCCTGGTAGACCCGATCCTCGATGGCCTCGCCCATGGCGATGATCTTGGTCTTGAGTTTGTCGATGTCGTTCTGCATGTGCTTGGGCATGGGCTTTCCTCCAAATCAACCAAAGCGGCCGGTGATGTAGTCTTCCGTCTGTTTCTGCCCGGGGTTGGTGAAGATCTTCGGGGTGGCGTCGAACTCGATGAGCTTGCCTTCGTAGAAGAAAGCGGTGTAGTCGGAGACACGCGCCGCCTGCTGCATGTTGTGGGTGACGATGACGATGGTGTAGTTGTTGCGAAGCTCGCCGATCAGATCCTCGATGCGCATGGTGGACTTGGGATCGAGCGCCGAAGCCGGCTCGTCCATGAGCAGGATCTCTGGCCCCACCGCCAAGGCTCTGGCGATGCAGAGCCGCTGTTGCTGGCCACCGGAAAGGCCCATGGCGTTGTCGTGCAGCCGGTCCTTGACCTCGTCCCAGATGGCGGCCTGTTTGAGGCTCTGTTCGACGATCTCGGTGAGGCGCTTCTTGTCCCGCATGCCGTGGATGCGGGGCCCGTAGGCGACGTTGTCGAAGATGGACTTGGGGAAGGGGTTGGACTTCTGGAAGACCATGCCCACCTCCTTGCGCAGTTCCACGACGTTGGTGCCCGGGGCGTAGATGTCCTGGTCGTTGATGGTGATTGTCCCCTCCACCCGGCTGTGGGGGATGGTGTCGTTCATCCGGTTCAGGCAGCGCAGGAAGGTCGACTTGCCGCAGCCCGATGGACCGATGAGGGCGGTGACCCTCTTGGCCGGGATATCGAGGGTGATATCGAACAGGGCCTGCTTGGAGCCATAGAAGAAGTTGATTCCCCGGTTCTTGATGATGATCTCGACATCATCCGGGAAGAGTGGATGTTTTACCATCTGTACTTTTTCCTGAAGTGGGTTCTGATGACGATGGCGCCAAGGCTCAGCCCCAGCACCAGCAACAGCAGGATCAAGGCGGTGCCGTACTGCATGCCCCGCAGCCGGTCCGCCTCAGGGTGCTGGGTGGCAAGGATATAGAGGTGGTAGGGCAGGGCCATCACCTGATCAAACATCGACTTGGGCAAGGTGGGCAGGAAGAAGGCCGCCACCGTGAGGAGGATCGGAGCGGTTTCGCCGGCGGCCCGTCCGATGCCCAGGATGGAGCCGGTGATCATGCCGGAGAGCGAGTAGGGCAGCACATTGGTGCGGATGGTTTCCCACTTGGTGGCGCCCAGCGCGAGGCTGGCGTTGCGGAAACCCTGGGGCACGGCGCGCAGGGCCTCCTCGCTGGCCACGATGATGGTGGGCAGCACCATGCAGGCCAGGGTGAGGGCGCCGGCAAGGATGGAGGGACCGAAGCCGCAGAAGAGCACGAAGATGCCCAGACCGAAGAGGCCGAAGACGATGGAGGGAACTCCCGCCAGGGTGACGATGGCCAGCCGGATCAGGTGGGTGAAGCGCCCCTGTTCGGCGTATTCGGAGAGATAGATGGCGCCGCCGATGCCCAGGGGCAGGGAAACCGCGATGGCCCCCACCACCAGAAAGAAGGTGCCGACAATGGCCGGGAAGATGCCGCCGGCCGCGCCGCTGCGGCGCGGGAAGGCGCTGACGAAGTCCCAGCTCAGGGCAGGCATGCCCTTGACGATGATGTCGAAGAGGATATAGCCGATCACCACCACCACCGCGTAGGTGATGGCGCGCAGCAGCGCTACGAGCAGTTTGTCCGCTTGGCTGTTCATTATTTCATCATGCCGTATTTCTTCAGTACCCCCTGCGCCACCAGATTGAGCAGGAAGGTGATGAACAGGAGGGCGATGCCTATCCAGAAGAGCGCTTGGTAATGCACGCTGCCGAAGGGCACCTCGCCCATCTCCGCCGCGATGGTGGCGGTCATGGTGCGTACCGACTCCAGCGGGGAAAAGGTGACGATGGCGGAGTTGCCGGTCACCATCAGCACCGCCATGGTTTCACCGATCACCCGCCCGATCCCCAGCATCACCGCCGCCACGATACCGGGCAGCGCCGCAGGCAGGGTGACACGGAAGATGGTCTGGAGATGGCTGGCGCCCAGGGCCAGCGAGGCATTCTTGAGCGCGATGGGCACGCTGTTCAGGGCGTCTTCAGAGATGGAGATCACGGTGGGAATGGCCATCAGCGCTAGGAGCAGCGCGCCGGTCAGGGCGGTGAGGCCGGAACTCAGGCCGAAGGCCTCCTTGAGCAGAGGGGCCAGCACTACCAGGCCGAAGAAGCCGAGCACCACCGAGGGGATGGAGGCGAGGATCTCGATGAAGGGCTTAAGCACCTCCCGCTCCACCGGTCGTGCCAACTCGGCGATGTAGATCGCCACCAGCACCGAAACCGGCACGGTCACCAGCATGGCCAGCACGGTGACCAGGGCCGAGCCAGCCAGCAACGGGCCAAGGCCGAAGTGTTCCTCCTGGAAGGAAACCGGAATCCACTGGCTGTCCCACAGGCTGCCAAGCCCTGGTTCGCGGACGAACGGACCCGCCTCCCTGAAGAGGAACAGGAAGATCAGCGTGACGATGAGGATGCTGGTGGAAGCGGCGCCGATCATCAGCACCCGCATCGCCTTGTCGGTGAGGATAAGCCTACGAGACCGGGACATACCCCGTATCCTTGACAATCTTCTGGCCGGCCGGGCTCAGACAGAAATCGATGAACTGCTTGCTCACCCCCTGGGGGGCGCCGTTGGTGTAAAAGAACAGAGGCCGGGAGATGCCGTACTCGCCGGAGAGAACGCTCGCCTCGCTGGGGACCACCGGCGCGTTCTGGCCAGGGGCCTGCACAGGGAGGGCCTTGACCTTGCCCCCTGCCTCGGCGGCAAAGCCGAGGCCGACATAGGTGATGGCCCACCGATCGGAAACCACCGCCTGGATCAGCGCCGAGGTGCCGGGGAGCAGGCGGGCCGACTGCGTGTAGTCCTCCTTGGCCAGGACATGCTCCTGGAAGAAGACAAAGGTGCCGGAGCTGGACTCCCGCGAAAGCACCAGGATCGGGGCGTCGGGGCCGCCAACCTCCTTCCAGTTGGTGGCCTTGCCGGTAAAGATCAACCGAAGCTGGTCCATGGTCAGGCTGCTTACCGGATTCTCGGGGTTGACCACCACCGCGATGGCGTCGCGGGCCACCGGGATCTCCTGCGGGGTGATCTTGCCGTCCGCGGCCAGCTTCTTTTCCTTGTCATTCATCGGGCGGGAGGCGGCGCAGATGTCGGTGGTTTTGTTGAGCATGGCCGCGATGCCTGTGCCGGACCCGCCGCCGGTCACCGAGATGTCGGCATCGGGGGCGGTCTTCATGAAATCTTCGGCCCAGGTGCTCACCAGGTGCACCATGGTGTCGGAGCCCTTGATGGAGAGGTACTGTGGCTGCTTTCCGCCGCCGTCCTGCTGGGAAGAGGGGCCGGAATCGCAACCAGTCGCAGTCAGGGCCAAAAAGGTGCTCAATGCCAGCCAGAGAATTCGTTTCATAAGTGGACTCCTTGGGATCGAGGGATGATCGGGGGTATCCTGGTCGCGTTCAGGGCGACGGCTTGACCAGCGAGGAAACGCGATGGGGTCGCTGGCGGAACGTTCGGGCGCGGCCGAGGCGGAACGGAAAGAACGGCCGTTGGTTCCTGGGGAAAAGGGGAGAGGGTGTGCTCAGGCATACGTTTCTCCTCGTTGGAAAACATTCTCGATGCACAGCCCCGATACCAGAAAATCACATTCTTTGCCACAACCAAATGCTTATTATCTTCAAATGATAACAGAATAAGCGTTGAAGGTGTGAATGCTAATAATGCGTTTGGAATCAGCAGGTTGTTGGTTGGACGAGGGTTCAGCCTGTCTGGTCCGCGTACCACAGGGTGCCGATGACCAGAACCGTCCCGGCCAGCAGCCAGGAGGGACCGAGCAGCCACAGCCCCAGGGGAACCGCCATATAGTAGCCCCGCATGCCCAGGGTGTAGTGAAAGGCGGCGCGATTGACCGTGTTGATCACCTCGTTGACGTCCTCTTGCGGAGCAGGAGCGAGCGGCGGGGTGATCATGAAGCCGGAGTGGTTGTAAAACCGGATGGCCATGGTGAAGTTGAAGAAGGCGAAGAAGAAGTTAGCCGAGATCAGCAGCAGCTTGGGGGGAATGGCCGTGTCGGCGCAGAGGTCGGCCATGGCGGCCAGGCGTGCGATTCCCGTTTGATTGCTGGCCAGCAGTAAGTTGAGCAGGGCCAGCCCCAGCAGGATGGCGGTGGAGGCCAGAAAGCTTGAGGCCATAGTCCAGTTGCGCAGGGTTTGCACCGCGAGAATTCCCTGGTTTTCCTGAAGCATCCGCCGGACCCAGGCATCCCTGGTGCTGGCGTGGCGGGCATGGGTTCCCTTGCCGGGATGCGTGCGCCGGTAGAGATTGAGAAGGATATGGTAGGCGATCAGCAACAGAAAAGAGGCGGCGGTGATCCCCGGCTCGGCGGCGAGGGAGGCGAGATTGATCTGTCTTGGCATGCGGAATCCTCTCCTCGGTGGTTTATCGGAGCCTATTCCGGCTTCCTGAGTTTGCTCAGCCAGTACTCCATCTGACGGCCGGCGGCCTCGCGGCCCCCGAGTCCGAAGGCCAGGGCGACGGTCACGGCGATGGCGCCCAGAGTGAGGCCGAAGGCCAGGTTGACGATGTCGTCGGCGATCCCCATCGCCCGCAGCCCCATGGCGAGGACCAAGGCGATGATCGCCGCCCTGGCGATGCCGGCCAGGCTCTTGTTGTCGGCGGTTTTCATCAGGGCGTTGTAGGAGAGGGTGGCGATGAAGTTGCCTACCGCCAGCACGATGAGCCCCAGGACGATCTGGCCGGAAAAGCCCAGAAAGTCGCCGAGCAGCACGGAAAGTTGCCCCATGGCCAGCTGTTCGGCGGCGGAAACCGAGGCGGCCAGCATGATAAAGAAGAAGGCGATCCCGCCACACAGTCTGGAGAATGAGGTGTTGTCGCCCACCAGTCCGGTGATGCCCATCTTGGCTGGCAGGGAGTCGGCGCCAACGCTTTGGAGCAGTTCCACGATGAAGGTGGTGACGAAGCGGCCCACCACGTAGGCGATGGTCAGGATGAGCGCCGCGGCGAGCACCTTGGGAATGGCGGTGAGCAATCCTTCCAGCATGCGGGTGGATGGCACCGAGATGGCCTCGATCCTGAGGGCGTCCAAGGCGGAGATCAGCACCGGGATGAAAACCAGCACGAAGATGATCTGCCCGAGCAGCCGGGAAACGCGGAACTCCTGGCTCAGCCCCAAGCGCAGGGAAACCGAGTCAAGCCCCCTGGTGACCATCTCGGTGGCGCTGGAGACGATGCGGGCCACCACGTAGCCGACAAAGCCGATGAGGATGGCGGCGACGATATTGGGGATGGCGCCGAGCAGGTTGGTGAACATGTTGCGTACCGGGTCGAGCACCCCCTGGACGCCGAGGACGTTGAGGGTCACCAGCAGCACGGAGAGGAGGACCATGTAGTAGCAGAGGTTGGCGACGAACTGTTCGATGCTCACCGTTTCGCCGATGCGCGCGGCGATCCGTTGGTCGATCTCCAGGGAGGCCAATAGCCTGGCCAGGCTTTTGCGGAGCAGGGAGGCAATGGCGATGCCCAGCAGGAAGAGAAGCAGGGCGCCGAAGGCGCTGGGCAGATGGTTGCTCAACGCGACAAGCAGCGGGTCGATGAACTGGTGGATGATGTCCATGGAGGGGTCCTTTGGGGTGGGCCTGGGAACAGGGCTGGGTGACCGGATCGTATTGGTTCTATCTTTTCGGGAGGTGGCGCCACTGTCAAGGAAAAACAGGGGTGATCAAGCAGGGGAACCCCGGGAGGATGCCCGGCAACCGTCCATTGGCAAGGGGGATGTACGCTATCTCCAGACAAACCAGACAAAGGTGCTGGCTGCTACTGTGGCTGCAATCGTGAAGGGCAGGCCAATATGGATGAACTCGGTAAATGTGATCTCGTAGCCCTCCCGTTTCGCAATGCCAACCGCGACGATGTTCGCGGAGGCGCCAATCGGGGTGATGTTTCCACCGATGCTCGCCCCGATCATCATGCCGATGGAGAGCAGCTCCGGCGGAATGGCCAGCCGGGTCGCAAGCCCGATGCAGACCGGCAGCATGGCGGCGACAAAGGGGACGTTGTCGATGATCGCCGAACCCAGTACGGAGCCCGCTACGATGATGAAGTAGATCTGGAGGGGGCTGCCGCCAGAAAGCCATTCAAGGACCTGGACGAATTTTTCCACCAGCCCGTTTTCCACCAGGCTGCCCACCACCATGAAGATGCCGACCAGAAAGAAGCCGGTCGCCCAGTCCAGATGCATGGCCTGCTTGCGGAATTCCCCGGCGCCGTGGCGGCCGATCCACCAGAGTGCGGCCAGGCAGCCTATGGCAAGCGAGATGGTTCCGGTACCCCATTCCCAGTCCGGCAACAGGATGGAGGCGCTTGCCAGGGCGACGATCAGGAGGACCAGAAGACAGGGGGGAATGTAACTGTCCAGTTTTTCGCCTCTGGACCGGGGCACCCTGCCATCATGCTTCCGGAAGATGAGCCAGAGGACGAGCAGGGAGATGGCGGCGCCGAATTCCACCGCGAAGAAGATGCCGAGTCTGTCCTTATACCAGAAGAAATCGTTGAAGTTGAGGCCAAGCGATCCGGCGAGGAGCATGCTGGGGGGATCGCCGATCAGGGTGGCCGCGCCTTGCAGATTGCTCGATACCGCGATGCCGATCAGGAGCGGCACCGGGGAGACCCGCAGCCGTTTAGCCATGCTGAGCGCAAGCGGCGCCACGATCAGCACCGCCGCCACGTTCTCGATCACCATGGAGATCAGCCCGCAAAGTCCGCAGATGAGCAGAAAGGCCGTCCGGGCGGAATGCCCTTCTCGAACGCACCATTCCGTCAACACCGCCGGAGCCTGCGACAGGATGAAGGTTTCGGACAGCAGTAACATCCCGAAGTAGAGCATGACCACGTTCCAGTTGATTGCATGGAGCGCGGCTGGGATATGCATGAGCCCCGGCCACAGCAGCAGGACCGCCGCCGCCACGGCCACGATCGGCAACTTCCGGTCAGTCCGGACGATCAAGGCGAGGTAGGTGGCCGCGAACACCACCAGAGTGACCGTTTGGTTCTGGGTCATGGCGTGACCTTGTTCCGCTTCTGGGCCTGTGGGTCTGACCCCGGGGGGCAGGGGCGCGCCACGGATATCATTGGAAAGAGCCTTTGCCGCTGCATGGTCCGAACTTCTTGGGGGCTAAAACCATCTCTTTCGCTTGAAGTAGAAGAGCATGGAGAGGGCGGTGCCGAGCATCAGCAGCAGGGCGAGGGGGTAGCCCAGGTACCAGTTGAGTTCCGGCATGTTGAAGGGGCTGGCCTGGGTGTTGAAGTTCATGCCGTATACCCCGGCGATGAAGGTGAGTGGGATGAAGATCACCGAAAAGGAGGTCAGCAGCTTCATGATCTCGTTCATCCGGTTGCTGGCCGAGGAAAGGTAGATGTCGATCATCCCGGAGATGATGTCGCGGAAGGTCTCCACCGAGTCGAGGATCTGGATGGTGTGGTCGTAGAGGTCCTTGAGGTAGACCCGGATATGGGAGTCGCCCAGCACGGTGTCGTCCCGCTGCAAGGCGCTGATCACCTCCCTGAGCGGCCACACCGCCTTCCTGAGCAGGATCATTTCCCGTTTGAGGTAGTGGATGGAGTGGAGGGTGTCCGGATCCGGGCCGGCGATCAGTTCGTCCTCCAGTTCCTCGATGTCCTCCCCGATCTTTTCCAGCACGGAGAAGAAGTTGTCCACCACCGTGTCCAGCAGGGAGTAGATCAGATAATCGATCCCCATCTTGCGGATGCGTCCCTTGTTGCCGGCGATGCGTTCTCGCAGCGGGTCGAAGATGTCGCTGTCCCGCTCATGGAAGGAGAGCAGGTAGTGGTCCCCCACCACGAAGCTGACCTGTTCGGTGGACATCTCCCGCTGCCCTTCGTCGTACTTGACCAGGGTGACGACCAGGAAGAGGTAGTCGTCGTAGTAGTCCACCTTGGGGCGCTGGTTGGTGTGGAGGATGTCCTCGATGGTCAGGGGATGCAGCCCGAACTTGGCGCAGAAGTTGTCGATGGCCTCGGCGTCGTGCAGGCCGTGCAGCGCTATCCAGGTGTTGGAGGGGGTGCGTTTGAGCAGCCGGAAGTCCTCCACCCGGATTGGGGTGGTGGTGGAGTAGGACTCCGTGTCGTAGTCGATCACCTGGAGCCAGAAGCGTTCGGTGCGCTTGTCGCCGACAAACACCGGGCTGCCGGGGGGGAGTCCCGCCTTTTTCGAGGGGGTTCGGACAAGTTTCAGCATGGCGGGAACCTCTGCGTTGTGCGACCTGACAATCGGGGATATCACACAGGGTAGCAGATTTCTCCACGCGGTGTTACCCTATTTGCTGGAAGACAAGGAGGGTTTTACGGATGGGGAGTGGAAAATGAACGTCGCCTGTGAGAGGATGGTGGGATGAAGAGCCATGCCCGTCAGTATCTGCGCATCATGGTGGAGAGTGCCACCCCCGTGGAGAACGTTGTCGCTCTGTGCGAGAAATGTCTGCTGCATCTGGAGGCCGTGCGGGAAGGCCTGGCCGCCGGGGAGGTGGCCGCGTGGCGAGGCGCCTTGCGCAAGGCCATGGACATCCTCTGTTATCTGGAGGGGAGTCTGGATGATGGCCGTCCCGAGCAGGCCGAGCTGATTGGCAAAGGATACCGTCTGATCCTGGCCAAGCTCGGCCAGGTGGGGGCGCAACAGGATCTGGCCGCCCTGGCGCAGGCCGAGCATTGGCTGGCCGGGATGCTTTCCGTCTGGAGAGAGGCAGGCCATCGCCTGCACGGCGGAGACACGGATGCGGCCGGGGCCGGCGGCGGAGAAGGGGAGGGATGATGTCGCGGTGTCCTGCCTGGCTGGCCTTGCCGGCACTGGTGTTTTTTTATAGGCCGCTGTTATGGCTGTTTCCCCGGCTGGACAAGGACAGTTACGTCCGGCGGGTGGTGGCGGCGGGCAATCGTTTCTTTGGCGGGCGGTTTCGGCGGATACCCTACCGGGAGCGGGTGCTGTTTCTGCCATACTGCCTGCGGGCCGAGGGGTGCCCCACCGAGATCGACCCGGAGCGGGGATTGCAATGCGATGCCGCCTGTTCCCTGCCATGCCGGTTGCGGGAGATGCGGGACATGGCCCGGGAACTCGGCTACCTGGACGTGTTTATCGTGGTGAGTGGGCGGGCGCACCGGCAGGAAGGGGTGCTGCGCAGCCGTGATTTTTTGGTGCGCCAGATCGGTCGGGTCGGGCCGAGAGCGGTGATCGGCTGTCTTTGCACCCGCGACTTGCGGGAGAAGTATCTGCGGCCGAGCAATGTTTCCCCTGGCGGGTCCCTGGGGGGGCATGGCCTCAAGGTGATCCCGCAGGTCTGGCTGCTTGACGACTGCAACTGCCGGCGCAGCAGCGTGGACTGGGAGGGGCTCGCCGCCTTGGTGCGGGCAATCGGGTGATTTTGAGATGCCCTGGCGGAAAGGGGCGGGATCAGGACGAACTGGGGAGAAAGCTGCCATCCGGCAGAAGGCTGTCGGGGGTGGCCCTCTTTTTCCGCATCTTGAACCGGGCGCATGATGCAAAGAAAAAACGGCAGTATTGTGATTTGTATGCCTTGATGACAGCGTGATTCTCAATCAGCGCGAAGATCGGGCAACAATCGATGTTGGGACAGCAGGTGTCGGGTGCCTCCGCATGGAGTTGCAGAAAGATGTCGCAAAGCTTCGGGTCGAACTGTGTTCCCCTGCCAGCGCGTATTTGTTCCAAGGCCTGGGATAGTTCCATGGCTTCACGGTATGGCCGGTTGGAGGTCATGGCGTCGAAGCTGTCCGCGATGGCGATTATCCGGGAGGAAAGTGGAATGTCCTCGCCAGAAAGCCGATCCGGATATCCATTGCCGTCAAATCTCTCGTGATGATGTCGGATGGTCGTCATCACTTCATGAATCCTCTGATCGCTCCCCAAGGGTTGAAGGATGTGGCAACCCTGGGCTGGGTGCTTCTTGATCAGGTCGAATTCCTCCTTGTCCAGCTTGCCCGGTTTGAGAAGTACCGAATCCGGAATGCCCACCTTGCCGATATCGTGGAGGATCGCGCTCAGGCGCAACACCTCCGCGTCCGATTTCCCGCCGCCAAGTTTTTCCTGCAGGATCAAGGCCAGGCAGGTGACCCGGCGCGCGTGGCCATGGGTGTATTGGTCTCGCTCGTCCAAAGCCATGGCCAGTGACTCGATGACCTGCATCAAGAGGTGCTTTTCGGATTGTTTCTTTTTTTCGACCGCATAATTGAGGTACGCGAGGAGCGATGCGAATATGGCACCGATGGCAAAGGGAATTGCCATGGTCGTGGGGCGTGCCCCTTGAATGTGGCTGTTGAGGTATGCGCCGGAAAAAACGAAGGCCCAGGAGAGCGCAAAGATCAAGTAGGTGCCGGGATGTTTGAGCGGAGAGCCCTTATCGGGGAGGTTCATGCGAAAAAACCTCGAGTGGGCTCGTCCGGTTTGCGCACGAAGAGGTGGACGTCCTGTTGCGGGAAGGGGATGGAGATGCCTTCCTGCTCGAAGCCAGCCTTGATCTTTTCGATCAGGTTGCAGCGGGTCGCCCAGTAGTCTGTGGTGGCCACCCAGGGGCGCACCGCCAGGTTGACGCTGTTCGCTCCCAGGTCCAGCACTTCGATGGTGGGCGCCGGGTCGGCCAGGACACGGCTGTCTTCGCCAATGATCCGAGACAGAATCCGTCTGGCCCGTTCGACCTCGTCCTGATAGGCTATGGAGATAATCAGGTCAATCCGGCGGGTTGGGTTGGCGGTGGCGTTGGTGATGACCCCGCTCATGATGGAGCTGTTGGGTACCAGCACTTTCTGGTTGTCCGGGGTGGTCAGTTCGGTGTTGAAGATGGAGATCGCCTTCACCGTGCCGCTCACCCCGCCGGCGGTGACGGCATCCCCCACCTTGAAGGGGCGGAACAGGATGAGCAGGACGCCGGCGGCAAAGTGGCCCAGCGAGTCCTTGAGGGCCAGGCCCACCGCCAGGCCAGCGGCGCCTATGACGGTGAGGAAGGAGGCGGTATTGATGCCGAGTTTGCTGAGGGCGGCTATGACCACCGCCACCAAGAGACCGTAGTAGCTGATGTGGTGGAGGAAATTGACCAGGGTGACGTCGGTGTGATGGCGGTGGAGAACCGTGGCCATCAGGTCGGTGAGCCGCCGGGCCAGCCATTTGCCGCAGAAGAAGATCAGCGCGGCGGCAATCAGTCGGAGTCCCATGTCGGACAGCCAGCCGAGCAGGGTGTGGAGCGAGAAGTCCATGTTGTGCCTCCTGGGAAAGGGGGAGTTGGGGACCAGAACCGGTTTGGCGAGCGGGATGGCCCACTGGCGGACATGATACTGTATACTGTATTTGGTGTTGCGGGGAAAGAGTCAGGAATGCGGAGTGTGCAGGAGTTTTTGGTAGAAACCAAAAACGATCGCGGTGTTGCCCGGCTCGTTTCTTGGAAGCCTTTCCCCATGCCGCTGATGGCCTGGGGATTTTTTACGCCAAAGAGATGGCGGGGAGGGAAGAATGAATTGGAGGAATCTGTTGTCGCCGGTGCGGGACCTCTCGCCGGAGGAGGCGCGGGAATTCATGGCCGCCAGGAAGGCTGGCGAGTTTCAGCTGTTGGACGTGCGTCAGCCCAAGGAGTACGAGGAGGGACATCTGGCCGGGTCTGTCCTTATCCCGATCAAGGAGCTGCCAGCCCGGCTTCAGGAATTGGAGGCAGGGAAACCGACCCTGGTCTACTGCGCGGTGGGTGGAAGGAGCAAGGCGGCGGCCCAGTATCTTGCCGGCATGGATTTTGCTAGCGTTTACAACCTGAGGGGTGGCATCAAGGCGTGGCAGGGCGAGCAGGCGCGAGGCCCCGAGGAAGCGGGGCTGTTGCTGCTTTCCGCCGAAGCGGAGTTTGAGGATGGCCTGAGTCTTGCGTATGCCATGGAGAACGGCCTGCAGCGCTTTTATCTGCTCTTGGCGGAGCGAAGCGCCGACGAAACACTGCAATCGTTGTATCGGCGCTTGTCCGGATTCGAGGATCTCCACAAGGCCAGGCTGCTGGGGGAGTATCGGCAGGAGTATGGCCGGGATTCGCAACTTGCCGCGGAACCGGCCGAGGTGATGGAGGGCGGCCACGAGCTCGGCGTACTGCTGGCCCAAGCCGAAGCGGGCGTGAAAGATCGTCGCGACGTGTTGGAACTGGCCATGGCTCTGGAGACACAGGCATTGGATCTTTACAGTCGACTGGCGCGGCGCGCCGGCAGGCAGGATCTGGCCGACTTCTTCCTGCGCCTGGCCGACGAGGAGAACCAGCACCTGGCCTTTCTGGCGGCGGAACTGGATAAGCTCCTCTGAGATCCTGGCCGGGAGCCCGACAGGAGAGTTGAAGAAAGAGGCGCCGGCGGGAAAGGGACAATGATGAACAGTACGAGACGAGAAGCGGATGAATTCTGTTGCGGGACCACCCAAGATTTGCAGCAGGTGGTTCGGCAGGCCGAGGCGTTGCTGCGGGTGCTTCCCAATGCCATTTTCATTGTGGATGCCGAGCGGCGGATAATTGGCTGGAACGACGCGGCGGTGGAGATTACCGGCTACACGCAGGAAGAGGTGGTGGGAAAAGAGTGCGCCACGCTGTCTCTGTGCCCCTGCTCCTTCCGCTGTCCGATCTTTGATGATGCCATGCGGGAATCCACCATGAGCGGCATATGCGAGTTGCGAGCCAAGGGTGGCGAGATTCGGCTGGTTTCTAGAAAGATCCGAGTGCTGCGAGGAGCGGACGGGAAGGTGGTTGGCGCGGTCGAGAGCTTTAAGGATGTAACCGAACAGCAGAACATGGAGCGGCAGTTGCGCACCGAACGCGACAAGTTCCGGGGCATCCTCTCCGCCCTGGACCAGGGCATGCATATCCTCAACCGTGATTTCATCATCGAGTACCAGAACGACATCCTGCAACGCATCTTTGGCGACAAACTGGGGGAAAAATGCTACCGGGTCTATAAGCAGCGCGATTTGCCCTGCGAGGTATGCCGGATGCACGCGGCCATCGAGCACAACGCCATCCAGCGCACTGAGGAGACCATGGCTGACGGGCGTCAGTACGAGCAAAGTTATGTGCCGTTTGCCGATATAGACGGCCGGGTCAAGGTGTTGATCCTGCTTCGAGACATTACCGAGGAGAAGGCCTACCGGGCCGAGACCATGCGGGCCGGCCAGCTTGCCTCCATAGGCGAGTTGGCCGCCGGGGTGGCCCACGAGATCAACAACCCAATCAATGGCATCATCAACTACGCCCAGGTGTTGTTGGACGAGTCGAGTCAGATCAGGATGGATGCCCGGGGCGATCGAGGGATTAGCCGGGATATGCTTGCGCGGATAATCAAGGAGGGCGAGCGCATTGCCTACATTGTGCGCAACCTTCTTTTCTTTGCCCGCCAGCGAGATGAGGAGGCGGAGGTGGTGCAACTGGGCATGGTGATTGAGGACTCGCTGTCCTTGATCCGGCATCAGATGCAAAAGGATGGTATCGCGGTGGAGGTGGATGTGCCGGAAGGGCTTCCGTTGGTTCGGGTCAACCCCCAACAACTTCAGCAGGTATTTCTGAATCTGCTCAGCAATGCCCGGCATGCCTTGAACCAGCGCTACCCTGGCCGCGATCCAAACAAGCGAGTGGAAATTCGTTGCGCAGCGATACTGCACCAGGAAGCTGATTGGCTGCGGGTGAGGATCACCGACCGCGGCTCTGGCATCCCCAGGGATATCATTGCCCACATTTTTGAACCATTTTTCTCATCGAAGAAGCCAGGCGAAGGAACCGGATTGGGGCTTTCCATCAGCCAAGGACTGGTGCGCGATTCCCATGGGGAACTGACAGTGGAAAGTGCGCCGGGCGAGTATACCACCATGATCGTTGACCTGCCGGCCGTCGGGGAGTGACGTTGTTTTTCGGGTGCTGCGCGGTGAGGAGGATGCGCGATGATTGATCTTGATAAGTCCAACAGTAGTATCCTGGTGGTCGATGATGAGGAGAGTCTGCGGCTGACCTTCCAGTTGTTTTTGAGCAGGGAGGGATATGGGCCGGTGGTCGCCGCCGCAACCTACGAGGAGGCGCTGGAACTGATTGAACAGCAGTCCTTTGACCTGATTATCAGCGACATTGTCATGGAGGGGGCATCCGGCATCGACCTGTTGCGGCGGGTGCGCGAAAAGGGGATGGCATGCCCCGTGATCATGGTCACCGGCTATCCCAACATCAACACCGCCTCCGAAGCAGTGCGGCTTGGGGCTTTTGACTATCTGGCCAAGCCGGTCAAAAAGGCCGACCTGCTGCGCACTGCCCGCATGGCCCTGCAGCAGTATTCCCTGTGGAAGGAGAAAGAGCGGCTGGAGGCAGAAAAGGAGCAATACCGGCAGTACTTGGAGACCATCTTCCGCAGTGTTCGGGACATGATAGTGACAGTGGACCATGATCTCAAGGTGGTGGAGATGAACGACCAGGCCCGCGCCTGGGCCACCGCTTCCTTGCCCTCCCTGACCGTGGGGGCCTCAATCGAGGTATTCGCCGACAACTTTGCCGCCTTCAGCGCCGATATCCAGAAAGTGCTGGAGTGCCGTGAGGCGGTGAGCGAGCACCGAGTGGAGATCAGCCTGGAGAGTGGAGGACACGTGGTGTTCCGGGTCAGCGCCGCTCCATTGGAGAGCCAGCATGACGGCAGGTTCCTGGGGGCGGTGCTGGTGTTCCGTGATGTCAGCCGACTGGAGGCACTGGAGAACCGTGGCAGGCGCACCTACTTCCACCGACTGGTGGGGGGGAGCCGGGCCATGCAGACCGTCTACACCTTGATCGAAAACGTGGGCCAGGTCGACACCACCGTGTTGATTACCGGCGAGTCGGGAACCGGCAAGGAGTTGGTGGCCGAGGCGCTCCATGCCGAAAGCCCCCGTCGCGATATGCCGATGGTGAAGTTCGACTGCACCGCCATCCCGGAGAATCTCATGGAGTCGGAACTGTTCGGTCACAAAAAGGGATCGTTCACCGGCGCCGACCGCAACCGAGAGGGCCGCATCCTCCAGGCGGACGGCGGCACCCTCTTTCTTGATGAGATCGGCGATATCTCGTCGCTCATGCAGTTGCGGCTGTTGCGATTTCTCCAGGAGCGCACCTTCTATCCCGTGGGCGGTGACCGGCCGGTTACTGTGGATGTGCGGGTGATCGCCGCCACCAACGCCGATCTGAAACGTAAGGTGCAGCGCGGCGAGTTTCGGGAGGATCTCTATTATCGTTTACGGGTGGTGGACATCTCCCTGCCGCCGCTCAGAGAACGCGAGGGGGACTTGCCGCTGTTGGTGGATATGTTCATTGAGCGTTTTGGCAAAAGGCTTGGCAAGGCAATCGTTGGCATTTCCGACCAGGCGTTACGCCATTTGTCCAACCACCACTGGCCCGGGAACGTCCGGGAACTCGAGCATGTGGTGGAGCGCGCCTGCGTGCTTTGCCAAGGCGACACCATCACCACCGGCAATCTGCCCGATGAGGTGTGCGGCGGCGTGGTGATGGAAAAGGTGCCGGTCGACAGCAGCGTCGCGAGTCCAGCCATGGATGCGTTCCTACCCGAGGAGGGAGACGAGGAACGCATCCTGCGCGTTCTTGCCCGCACTGATGGCAATAAGGCCAAGGCCGCGCGGTTGCTTGGCATCGACCGGAGCACCTTGTACCGCAAAATGAAGGCCTACGGGCTGGAGTAGTCCTTTATTGGTGATTCTTCCCCTCCCCACCGCAAGGTGAGGCTGTCTGTGTCTCATCTTCTTTCGCCTGATGTTCGGTCAGGCAACTCATCTTCTCCCCCATGGCGTGATTCGGTTTGAAGCCGCAAGGCTGCGTCCCGGATAACGCATATGTCTTCCTCCCTTCTGTCTCTGCCTGTGCTGTTGTCTTTGGGTCGGTTGTCGACGAAAGGACTCCCGTCGGCGAATCGTTCACGAATTTTTTCGTAATTACAGCAGATTGGCATTGTCGCTGCCGGAGTGTCGCGTGTGGGTCAGCCGCGCAACACATGCAACACCTGTGGCGCAAAAGTGTGGCGCTGCCATGTCTCGCGCTACACCTGATGCAACACATTGGGTTTCTGAAAGGGATGGCGGTGAGGTTGATGGGGAAATTCGGATATTTTTTCGTAATTGCCTGAAATTACGAGGTTGTTTTTTGTATGGCCATCGTTGGCCTGATTGGGGGCAATGTGCTGATAATAATATTTTTAATAAATAATTTCGAAACGTTGACTCTTGAGTAGACACGTGAGTCTTCATCTCCTTTGCTGTCTGGCACACCTGATGCATTAATGCCTGATCAAGCGGAAGCAAGATAAAGATAAGAACCAAATAACAATACAATAGGAGGTTTGCCATGAAGAAGGCCATGAGTGACGGAACGGCACGGCTTGGAACTCTGGATCAGGAAGCATTGGAAGAAGGCGTTTCCCAGGCAGGCATCACTATTATTCTGGGTCTTGCCTTTTTGATCGGTACCTGGGGGCTCACCTGTCTTGTCAGCGGATTCAGCCGGATGGGGGGGATCATGGAATTAGCGCGCGGCTGGCTTACCGCCGTGACAGGTGGATGATGGTGGCGCAAAGCAAACGGGAATCGGCACTGTGACAGCTCAGTGTAACGACATAATTCAAGAACAGACAAGGAGAACAACGATGGAAAAGGCAACGGTTGAGCAAAAAGGCGCGGGAGTTTTCATGGCGATCATGGGTGGAATTGGTGCCGCGGTGGGACTGTGGGCCCTGGCAGCCATCACCTTCAGCCTCTCCAAGGCGGGATTCAATGAGGTGCTGCGTGGCTACATGGTGGCCATCGGCCTGATCGGCGAGCAGGCGACCATGGTGGATTTTTACACCCACATCAAGGGAGTTGAGTATTTGATCTGCGTTGCCTTCTTCTGCGCCTTCCCGGCATTTTTCAAGTACGTGAACACCCCGAAGGTTCCAGTGACCGGCCAGCGCTGATCCCTCGGTTTTTTCCTCCCCCTGAGCCCGGGTTCGCCCGGGCTTTTTTTATGCCGTTTATTCGGCGGAACCGGAGAGATCATCCTCCGGCGTGAAAATTGCTCAATGACCTTTGTGGTTGGCCACGCTTGGTGGCGACTGAGCAATACAAAAGAATTCAGGAAAGGAGGGATTCCCATGGCTGCTACCGTTCGAAATGCGGTGTTTGTCATGCTGGCGGCGGTTCTCGCCGTGGTCGGCTACAACACCTGGCGGGCCGAGAGCCGGCCTCCCGTGGTGGAATACTCCAACTTCCTGACCATGCTTGCCGAGCAGCGGGTGCGGCAGGTGGTGATCGAGGGGCAGGAGATGAGCGGCATTGACAGTTATGGCCAGCCTTTCATCACCGTTGTTCCGGATGTTGCCCGGCTGTTGCCGCAACTGGAGCAGGCCGGCGCCCGAATCGCCGCCCGGGCGCGCGAGCCGGCCTCGCCCTTCTGGGCCACCACCTTCCCGACCATGCTGCTGCTTGGCGGTTGGATGTTTTTCATGCTGCGCACCAAGCAGGACGGTGGCGGTTTCGCCCGCAAAAAGGTGGCCATGGCCCAGGACACGGCCCTTAATGTTCGCTTCTCCGACGTGGCCGGCATTCCGGAGGCCAAGGAGGAGCTGGTGGAGATCGTTGATTTTTTGCGGGACTCGGCGCGTATCACCAGGCTGGGAGGCAAAATTCCCAAGGGAGTGTTGCTGCAAGGCCCGCCTGGCACGGGAAAGACCCTGCTCGCCCGCGCCATCGCCGGGGAGGCTGGAGTGCCGTTCTTCAGTATCAGTGGTTCCGACTTCGTGGAGATGTTCGTGGGGGTGGGCGCCTCCCGGGTGCGCGATCTCTTCGGCCAGGCCAAGAAGAACGCGCCCTGTATCATCTTCATCGACGAGATAGACGCGGTGGGGCGCAGCCGGGGAGCGGCCGGCGCCATGGGTGGCCAGGACGAGCGCGAACAGACCCTGAACGCCCTGCTCGTCGAGATGGACGGTTTCCAGAGCGGCGAGACGGTGATCATCGTCGCCGCCACCAATCGGCCGGATGTGTTGGACCCGGCGCTGATGCGGCCTGGCCGTTTTGACCGGCAGATCACCGTGATGCCGCCGGATGTCAAGGGGCGCCGGCAGATCCTGGAGGTGCATGGCCGAAGGGTGGTGATGGCCCCCGAGGTGGAGCTGGAGGCGGTAGCCCGTAATACTCCGGGGTTTTCCGGGGCCGAACTGGCCAACCTGATCAATGAGTCGGCCCTGATGGCGGCCCGCAAGGGCAAGAAGGCCATCGAACTCATCGACATCGAGGATGCGCGGGACAAGATCCTCATGGGTGCCGAGCGCAAGGGGTTGGTGGTCAGCGAGCACCAGCGGCGGCTGACCGCTTACCACGAGGCGGGGCATGCCTTGATGGCCAAGCTGCTGCCCAACACCGATCCGCTTCACAAGATCACCATCGTGCCGCGTGGCCAGGCCATGGGAGTGACCCAGCAGGTACCGCTTGACGACCGGCACGCCTACCCCAGGGAGTATCTGCTCAACCGGATCAAGATCCTTCTGGGCGGGCGGACCGCCGAGGAGATCGTTTTTAACGAGTTTTCCACTGGCGCCAGTAACGACCTTCAGGTGGCCACCGACATAGCCTTCCGCATGGTCTGCGAGTGGGGCATGAGCGAACGACTCGGACCCCGTGCTTTCATGGTGGCCGATCAGGGGTTCCTGGGCGGCGAGGGGCGGCAGCGGCCCAGGAGCGAGGAGGTGGCCAGGGCCATCGATGAGGAGGTGAGCCGGATCCTGGCGGAGTGTCACCAGGAGGCGGTCATCGTCCTGGAAGGCCGCATCGTCTTTCTGCACAAGCTGGCCGAGGTGTTGCTCGTAAACGAGACCATTGACGCGGAGGAACTGGACATCATTGTCACCTGTCCCAAGCTCGCGGAGGAGAGCCGGGCGGGAAACGCAGGGTGACGGGGCAAGGTGTTGCATGCAACACATATGTTGCAACACATCTGTTGCATGCAACATATCGGGTGTGGCGCGGCCGTTGGAGTGGAAAACAAAAAATTAATTCATTGCTAAAATTTCTGGGTCGTGGATCAGCCGTCGCTCTCCGACCATCCTCGGAGAAACGGTTTTTGATGCGGACAGCGACATGACTGTGGTGAAGGACTCGATGCCAGCGCGAGGGATGGTGCGGACGGCTGCGTTTCTGACGATGGCAACGGGTGTGTGGCGTTCTTCCCAGACCCGGCGCAATATGGCAAGGCTGGCATCGCTTGTGCATAAACCGGGGACGGATTGAGCCGATTCGCTGGCGCGATCCGATCCACGCCAAGGGCTCATAAACGAGGTTCGTTTTACATCGATAACCGAGGAACAAGGAGAATGCATTATGGGAGGAACAAGACGGAAACTCCTGGGGCTGGCGGCGGCGCTGACCCTGGCCGCGCCGTTTGTCGCGACGAGCTTTGCCGCCGAGGGTCCGGACACCGTGGTGCTGGACAAGCTAGCCAACCACTATCAGGCGGTCCAGTTCAACCACGCCATGCATGCGGACCTGGCAGGCAACTGCTCGGTCTGTCACCACCACAGTACCGGGACGGCGCCGGTCGATCCCAACTGCGCCCGCTGTCATGAGGCCGGCAAGCAGTCCCGCGGCGTGGCCTGTAGCGACTGCCATTCGGACACGCCGTTCTCGGCGGAGAATCTGAAAAAGATCGAGAACACTCCCCAGCTTTACCACACCGGCAAACCAGGGCTCAAGGGGGCTTTCCACCAGAAGTGTCTCGGCTGCCATACCGAGATGGGCGCGCCCACTGGCTGCCAGGACTGCCATCCCCGCAACGACAAGGGTGACGCCTTCTTCAATGCCGGCAAGTACGCGCCGGCTCCTGGCAAGGGGGGCGGCCACGGCCACTGATTCGGACGCAATAATGGCTTGAACAGATAGCAGAGGACTGCATCATGAAAAAACTGAACCGAAGGAATTTTTTGAAGGGCGGACTGGCCGGGAGCGTGGTCATTGCCGCCACGGGCGCCGGGAAGGAAGCCCAGGCCGCGGGCACGTTCGGGGGCTATCCGGACAGCATGGGCGTGCTGGTGGATCTGACCAAGTGTGTCGGCTGCCGCACCTGCGAGGCCGCCTGCAACAAGGAACAGGGGTTGCCCGAGCCGGACAAGTCATTCGATGACATGTCCGTGTATGACGAGCGCCGCGAGGGCGGCTTGCCTCGCCGCACCACCGAGAAGGCCTACACCGTGGTCCAGCGTTACGGGGTAGAGGGCCGGGAGCATCCGCTCTTCCGCAAGGTGCAGTGTAACCACTGCAACGAGCCGGCCTGCCTCACCTCCTGTTTTGTCAACGCCTACAAAAAAACCCCGGAAGGGGCGGTGATGTACGACCCAACCGTCTGTGTCGGCTGCCGCACCTGCATGGTGGCCTGTCCCTTCTATATCCCGGCCTATAGCTACTCCAGCGCCATCAACCCGGTGGTGAAGAAGTGCATCATGTGCTACGACACCCGCCTCAAGTTCGGCCGGCCGCCGGCTTGCGTGGAGGCGTGCCCGCAGCAGGTGATGACCTTCGGCAAGCGCACGGAACTGCTCAAGCTGGCCCACCAGCGTATCAAGCAGAATCCGGACACGTACGTGGACCATGTGTATGGCGAGAACGAGGTAGGCGGCACGGCGTGGATGTATCTCTCCGATGTACCCTTTGACAAGATTGGCTACGACACCCATCTGGGCAACCAGCCGATCATCAACTATGTCAAGGAGTTCCTGACGGTGGTGCCCATGGTACTCACCATCTGGCCCGCCCTGTTCACCGGCTTCCACCTGTTGAGCAACCGGAAGGACGCCAACAAGAATGAAGACGCGAAAAGCTGATTGGAGGATATACACGGATGAAGACTTTACAGTCGCAAGGATATACGCCGGTTGACTCCCACACCCGGCCCGACGGTCGCGCCTGGACCGTCAAGGAGAAGATTCTCCTGGGTCTCACCCCCAAGGAGTACATGGCGGCGCAGTTCCGCAACCCCTTCAACTGGGTGCTCTGGATCATCTACGCCATCGGCATCCCGGTGATCATCGGCCGTTTCTACTACGGCCTCGGCTGGGTCACCCACTCCTCCTACGATTACCCCTGGGGCCTCTTCCTGGGCTGGGGCCTGTTCACCATGGTGCCGCTCTCCGCCTCCGGCTTCATGATGGGCACCACGGTGGAGCTGTTTGGCAGGAAGGACTTCAAGCCCATCGAGCGGCTGGGCCTGCTGAACGGCCTTCTGGGCTACTTCTTCGCGGTCATGTTCCTGCAGGTGGATCTGGGACAGCCATGGCGGCTGATCTACCCGATGTTCGTATCCCTGGGACCGGCGGCGGTGCTCTTTCTGGTGGCCTGGCACGTCGCCACCTATCTTTCCTGCCAGGTGGCCGAGCTGATACCGGCCTTCGCGGAGTGGATGGGCTTTCCCAAGGCCAAAAAGTTCATAAAAAGCATCGTGCTCGGGCTGACCGTGGCGGGTATCATCCTCTCCACTTTGCACCAGGGCGCGTTGGGCGCGCTTTTTACCTACGCGCCGGGCAAGGTGCACCCGCTCTGGTACTCTTCATCGTTCCAGTGGTTCCACTACTTTGTCTCGGCGGTATTCGCCGGCCTCTCCATGCTGATCGTTGTGAGCACTCTTTCCAAGTGGTTCCTTCGCTGGCGTTGTGACGAGATTTTTTTGAAGAGTCTCAACACCCTCACTTTGGGCCTGGCCAAGGGCGCTTCGCTTGCACTCATCACCTATCTGGTTGTCAAGATCATCGGCATCGCCCATGACAACGACTGGGAGTACCTGGCCTCCGGCTGGGGGCAGTGGTTCATGTTCGAGATGATCGTGGGGGTTATCCTGCCCATCGTTTTCTACACCATGGCCATTCGTGGGCGGAACGCCTCGCTGGCTCGGTTCAGTGCTTTTCTGGCGGTATTCGGCATTGCGCTCAACCGACTCAACACGGCGTTGATCACCTTCAACTGGCAGCTCTACCAGGAAATTCCCCACTGGCGTGAGGTGATGATCGTCATCACAGTCTACGCCACCTACATCGTGGTTTACCGGGCCGTGTTGGCCAGGATGCCCATCCTGTACACCTGGAAGGAGCAGAACTGAGCGGCGGATCATAATCTCGCCGTCCTTTGCCTGGCGGGCTGCGCAAGCGGCCCGCCAGGGTCCGGAGTCAAGACCATGCGTCTCCCCCTCCACAAGACCATGCGGGTTACGGCGGTAACCCTGGCTGTGGCGTTGCTCCTGCTCCTTGGTCTAGGGGTGCGTCAGTACCAGCTCTATCTCCAGCAGGCCGAGGTCAGCCGCCAGACCGAAAGGCTGCTTTTTCAGTTTCTCGTCACCCGTGAACAGATAACCGAGTCGTTGTTGGATGGCCAGCCTCATGGCCTGCATGGGGTTGCCACCGACTTGGAGGACTTTGGCGTCAATCTTGCCGCCATTTTAAAAGATCGTCGTATCGATGGTCAGTACCGTCTCGGCTTTGCCAACGCAATTGACCTGCCGGGCATGGTCCTGCTGGCCAAGAGGGTGGAGAACGGTCTTCCGGGCAACGAGGATGCGAGGCAACTCAACCGGACTCTCCGTTCACTGGGCGAAAGACTGGTGCTCTTCGACCGGATGCTGGTGGAACATGCCCGACTGGAGTTGACTGGCTTCCAGAACGTGGTGATCGGGGCGTTGGCACTGGTGGTCAGTATGATCGTTGCCCTGGTTGTCGCGGTGCAGTGGCGTTTTGTCCGGCCGCTTATCGATCTGCATGGCCAGGTCCGCCGGGTCAGTGCCGGGGAACTGGACCGCATTGCCGTTACCGGCTTGCACGGCGAAATATCGGAACTGGCATACGCAATCCACGATCTCCTCGTGATGCGGGACAACGCTCTTGCCGGGATAGAGCGATTACGGCGGATTGCTTCGGGGATCAACAAGGCGCGTCGCACCCTGGCGGAGGCCGAAAGCCGAGATGCTCTTTTTAGGGGGGTGTGCCGGGCTTTATTGGCCAATGAGGAATACTGCCTGGTTTGGATCGGTCTTCCTGGCCAGGGGGAAACGGATGTGGTGCCGGTCTCGGCAGACGGCGCTACCACCATGACCTGCAAGGAGTGCGAGAGCTGCGTTGCCATTCTGCTTACCGAGGCGGAGGAAAGGGGGATCGCCCATAATCCCGCTGCTCAGGCGTTACGGCTGCGGAGACCGGTGGTGTTGCGCGACCTGCTCCGCGATGCGCCGAGAGGGTTGTTGAAGGGAACGCCGTTGGCAGGAGGACAGGCTTCGTGCGTCGCCCTGCCGGTGGGGTGGCAGGGGGACATAATGGCGGTGCTTTCGGTTTATGCCGCTTCCGACCTCGCCTTTGACGTGGAAGAACTGGAAATGCTGGCCGTGCTGGCGGCGGACCTTGGCTTGGTCCTGCACCTGTTCTCGGAGCGCGATCGGATGCGGGAGGAGATGTGCTGGCGTGCCAGAGTGCTTGAGGAAATCGGGGTGGCGGAGTTGGCGGTTGCCCCTGATGGAGCGGTGTTGTCCGGTAACGCTGTTTCCAGCGCCTTTTTTGGTTTGGGACCTGGCCAGCTGCCGGGCTGCCACTGGCGGGATTTGTTGCGTCCCATTGATACTGCATTGGTGATCGATGAACATCTGCTGCTCGAACGGTTGCGCGCCAAAGGGGGAGAGGAGTTGGCGTCGGCAACGGGAAGCAGGGAGCGACGGTTGCGGTGGCGCTGGCTGCCGGACCAAGGTGAAGATGGGAAAATCCGGCGGGCCATATTTGTCGGATGGTTAGCCAATGTCATTCGTGACAGCCCCGTGCCTCAACTCGAACTTGCATCGGTGACGGGGGTGGTGGCCGGGGGGGTTGCGCACGAACTCAGCGATCTGTGCAACGGCATGATCAACTATGCGCAGGTGCTTGCCGACGAGGAGCAGTTGCGCGCGCCTGGGGAACCACTCAATCCATTGCTGGTGAAGGTGATTGAGGCTGGCGAGCGCATGGCCGGGATGGTTGGCAAGTTGATCTTCTACGACGATGATAGCGAGGCGACAGGGGAGTACCTGCCCTTGGTTGAGGTGCTGACCGATGCCTTGCTGCTCACTGGCTATCGGTTCAAGAGTGATGGGATCCAGCTTGAATTGCGCCTGCCCGAGGAGACGCCCCCCGCTTCGGTGCGGGCCCAGTCCATGCAGCGAGTTTTGATCGGATTGCTCGACGCCATGCGACGGACTATGGGGCGCACCATAACGGGGCGTTCACCTCGGAAGCGATTGGAGGTGGAGGTAGGGTCGGTGCGTGAGGAGGGGAGACAGGCATTGGCAATCCACTTCATCGATCACAGTGGCGCACTTGCAGAAGAATTGCGTGGTGAGGGTGAATGGCTGGGGGAGGGGGACGTCCGGCTGGATAAAATAATCAATGCCTGTCTGCCGATGGTTGAAGAACAAGGAGGGAAGGTAACCTGGAGCAGGGAGCCGAAGCAGTTGCCCCGTGTCACCCTATTGGTGGCCGCTCAGGGGAGTGAACAGAAATCCATCCAGAAGCAAGGGAGTCAATAGCCATGCGCAACTTTAATTCGGAAGATCCGGAGGGCGCCAAACTCTTCACCATTTCCACTGCCGCGGCACTGCTTGCGCTGCATCCGCGTACGCTACGCAACTATGAAAAAGCCGGGTTGATCAAGCCGGCACGACGAGGAGCGTGGCGATATTACAGCCGGAATGATCTTACCTGGATACGCTGTCTCTTCGAAATGATTCATTGCCGGGGCATCAGCATTGCCGCCATTGTCAAACTGCTCCGTTACGCGCCTTGTTGGGAGGTGGCGGAGTGTGATCCCGCCCAGCGCGGTCATTGTATGGTCGGGGGTGCAGCGAACTGTTCAGTTACTGGCGCAACAGCGCCCAGAAGCACCAGCGTTCGCTGCGTCGCCGCTCCAGGAGTTTGAAGCCGCTTGCCGGCAGGGCGGCGAGCAGTTCTTCCTCCATGGCCGGGATGAAGCCGGAAAGCAGGTAGAGCTTGGCCCGCCAGAATTCGGGCTTGGCGAAAAGGTCCAGCATCAAGGCCTTGTAAAGGTTGGCCATCACCAGGTCCACCCCGTCGGTGTGAGGGCAGTTGGCGCGCAGGTCGGCCTGGCGGACCTCGATTGCGTCGGCCACCCCGTTGCGTGCTGCGTTGGCCCGAGCCACCTCGCAGGCCAGCGGGTTGTGGTCGCAGGCAACGATCCGGCCGATGCCGGTCTTGGCGGCGGCGATGGCCAGAAGCCCCGTCCCGCAGCCAAGATCGAGGGCCGAGTTGAAGGCGAGTTCCGGCGTGGCGGTGTACTTGAGCAGCCCCTCCAGGCAGAGCCGGGTGGAGGGATGAAAGCCGCTGCCAAAGATGACGCTCGGGTCAAGCAGGATGTCCGCCTCTGCCTCCCATACCGACGCAACCGAAAGGCCGCCCACCGTAAAGCGGCCGATTTCACGGCCCGCCTCCCAGTCCACGTAGTCCAGATCCGCCTCATAGATAATTGTGCAGCCATATTGTTCGCACAGCGATCGGATCAACCGTTCCTTGGGTCGGTGGAAGAAGAGGATGGTCGTTTCGTCCTCTGGCCACACGCCGATCAGGTCTGGATCGTCAAAGGCCTGCGGCGCGGGCTGGGAGAGGTGGTAGGTGTAGAGACGCTGGTAACGGGTGTAGGGAGGCCGGAGCATGGGGGCGCGTGGATTTTGGGTGGCGGTGATGGTGTGGTTTGCGGTATCCTCGTGAGCGGCTTGGCGCACTCGCCAGCCGAAGCTTAAGATAACAGGCTCTGTGTAAAACAGAAACCAAAACAGAAGCGAAAGCGAGAAACAACGCTGTTTCGCTTCTATATCCTCCCAATCCCGCGAGGTGCCCTGTGTTGACCCTCCTGCGTGGTGTGCTGGTGCTGCTGATCGCGCCGTTGCTCACCGGATTGATCAGTGTTGGCGCCATTGTCCTGGCCGGGATGTTCCGGCTGCCCGCGGCGCGCATCCAGTTCCTGCCCAGGAACTGGGCGCGGTGCATCGCTTGGCTGGGGGGGGTGCGGGTCAGAGTGACCGGCGCCGAGCGGCTCGATCCCAACCGTCCCTACATCTTCGCCGCCAACCATCAAAGTCAGGTGGATATCTTCGCCCTGCAAGGATACCTGGGATGTGATTTCCGCTGGTTGGCCAAGCTGGAACTCTTCAAGGTGCCGATCTTCGGGTGGGGCATGCGGCTCGCCGGCTATATCCCGGTGGACCGGGGCCACAGCCGCAAGGCGGTGCGCAGCCTGGACGAGGCTGCCAAGCGCATTGCCGACGGCACCTCGGTGATAATCTTCCCGGAGGGGACCCGCAGCCCGGATGGGAATCTCCAGCCATTCAAGGCCGGCGCCATGGTGCTGGCCATCAAG
The DNA here is from genome assembly GCA_049323635.1 of Thermodesulfobacteriota bacterium. GTDB lineage: Bacteria > Desulfobacterota > Desulfobulbia > Desulfobulbales > Desulfurivibrionaceae > JBMONS01. The sequence continues at coordinate 45,731 of JBMONS010000012.1, read as the reverse complement.
GCGGGCGTTGATCTGGTGCCGGTGGCGATCAGCGGCACCCATCAGGTGCTGCCCAAGGGCAAACTCCTGGTGCGGCCGGGGCGGGTCGAGATTCGGGTGGGCGAACCCATCCCTACCAGGAATTACACGGTCAAGCAGAAGCAGGAACTGGCGGAATTGCTCCAGTCCAGGGTGGCGGCTCTCTTGGTCGAAGGCTGATGCGTCCTGGGGAGGGTCGCGGAGATTGTGGGGCCGCTGCCGCTGGCGGGGATGTCGAGCCTGGAGCGATCGACTGCTGAGGACGGGTATTATTCCGGCAGAATTGACCCCTGGACCTTGTGAACTGCCCACCCTCCCCGACGGGGAGGCCGCCCGCCACCTGATCGTGGTTGCGCAGGTGGGGGCGGCATGCCGTTTGGGAGCCCTCGTACCCCGGCTCTCTGGATGCCAGGGGGGGAGGCCTGCTGACCCAAAGGCCCATCCATCATGAGCGGGCTGGCGCCGGGATTGCTCCTGTTCGGTGCGATCACAAGGCGACCGACGGGGGAGAGGAAACTACAGCCCCTTTTGTTCAAACCATCGGAACAACGGAAGAATGGTGGCGAAGAGGAGCAGGACGACAATCCACGGGGAGACCCCGAGCGTTTCCGGCAACCCGATTTTGCCGAAATCCTTCCAGGCGAGCACTGTTTCCTTGAAAAACGGATAGAGCTCCGCATAGAGCGCCGCCCCCAAGATCATCCCGATGATGGCGAAGATGGCGTGCCATCTCCCTTCTCCCAGCGCGCCCACCGAGGTGCCGGGGCAGAACCCCATAATCGCCCAGCCAGTGCCGAAGAGTCCCCCGCCCAAGAGAACCGCCCCGAGATTCATGGGTTTATGGCTCAGGGTGATGATTTGCGCCTGGGTAAGAGTGGTGATTCCCACCATGCCTACCAGGATGGCGGAAAGCATGAATTTAAAGATGGTCATGTCCTTCAGCAGCATCGCGCCAAGCTGTTTCTCGTAGCGGAGAACACGGCCCTTCTGAAGCAGGAACCCGAAGGCGATGCCGGTTGCCAAACCCAGCCATTGATCAGTATTCATGCGGACCTCCTTCCGTGAATGAGGACCGCCACGCAGACCCCGACCCCGAAGAACATGACAAGAGCGGCAAAAGCGCTCACCGAAAGTTGCATCATGCCGCTGAGCCCGTGGCCGCTTGGGCAGCCATCGGCCATACGCGCTCCCACCATCGCCACCATGCCGCCGAACAGCGCTCCTGCGGCCCGTTTGCCAATGGAGGAACCGAACCGCTCCCGCCACACCGGCGGAACGGATTCCATCTTGAAGCTTCCGTCCGTGGTGGAGGCGAGCAAGGATCCGATAAAGATGCCAAGCACCAACATGAACTGCCAGTCGACCCTGACTTTTTCCTTGGTGAAGTACTCATTCTCCGCGACACGCTCCGGAGCCACCGTGCGTTCAAGAAGCCCGGCTGCCCTCACGAAGGTGGTCGATGCGCCCAGGTAGTTTGTCTTTCCCATGAGCTGGGTGGTCGCATAGACCGATACGATCGCCAACACTCCCAGCAGCGCGCCTGCCAGGTAGGGGCTCCAGCCCCCATCCGTTGCTTTCCAGTTCACCGATTTCCTCCTGATCTGTTGATTGATAAAAGGGAAATGAGCCGACACCCCTGACAAGGATGTGTCGGCATGTGGTTTAGTATTGCGGGATATTGCGTTCCTGGGGGGGATCGTCTTTCTGCATGTTCAGCGTGGACAAAATTGCATCGAGTTTTTGTTCGATGCGGCTGCTAGCGACATTGTTTTGGTAGGCCATAATGATAATTTTGGCGGAAACCAGAAAGACCCCGGCCTCAAGAAAGAGGTCGTGGGTGATTCCTTTGGTGAAGAGGGCCAGGATGAATAAAACCAAGGTTATGGCCATCACCACGATTGACCCGGTATCCAGATGCAAACGCATGGTATTCCTTTGTTGAAGAGGGTCTGGTTTCTGCATCCGCCATATCCTTATGGGATGATGTCCCTGGAGGGCCTCCGGCTGTGGTAGGCAGAGGGACTTTGCCCAGCTTCATTATTGTTTTTTAAACTAGCAAAACACGATGCGGATGGCAAGTCAGGGGTATTGTCTCGTGGTTGATTCAGGTTCCTGCTGGGAAAGCGCAACGTCTCTGCAGGTTGAGGTCGTCCGACGCATGGTTCCAGCTTGACCGAAGACGGTGATTTGGTACAATGCCGCAGAATGCAGCGTAGAGAGGCTCCTCCAAAACGATTTTTCCGGGCGGCCTGAAAGAAAGGGGATCCCGGCCTGGCCGAGATCCCCTCTGGGAAAGCTGGAGCCAACGGGGGGACTCGAACCCCCGGCCTACTGATTACGAATCAGTTGCTCTACCAGCTGAGCTACGTTGGCATTTTGCTACTCGATCCCCTATATACAAGGGTTTTAGCCACGAGGCAAGGAGATTTGCCTGGATGGCGAACCATCCCAATCCTGAAAACATTTGCGCGGCCCGGGCGTATTTCTTCCGGCAGCTGCCCGTTTTCCAGAGGAGTCCCTTTCCCATGTTGCGAGAACTCCTGATCACCAACCTGGCCCTGGTGGAGCGACTGCACATCTCCCTGGGAGAGGGCCTCACCGTCTTTACCGGCGAAACCGGGGCGGGCAAGTCCATCATTCTCCAGGCCATCCATCTCCTGGCTGGAGGGAAGGCCGGCGCCACCTGGATACGGAGCGGCGCCGAGACCGCCACCGTGGAGGCGCTTTTTGAGCTGGAGCCGCGCCATGCCGGCTTGCGGCGTTTATTGGCCGAGGCAGGCTGCGAGGAAGGCGAGGAGTTGGTGGTAAAGAGGGTGATCTCTCTGAAGGGCGGCAGCCGCTATTTTGTCAATGGTAGCCTGGCCACGGCCAAGCTGGTGGCCGAGGTGGTGGAAAATCTGCTCAGCGTGGCCAGTCAGCATGACCACCAGCAACTGCTGCAGCCACGCAGCCACCTTGACTTTGTCGACGCGGTGGGCGGTCTCATGGAGAAGCGCGCCAGGGTGGGGCAGCTGTACGATGCCTGGCGGGAGGCCGAACAACAGTATGCCGATTGCCGGGTCCTGGAGCAGGACAAGGAGCGGCGCCGCGATCTGCTCGCCTTTGAGTGCCAGGAGATCGCGGAGGCGGCGGTTTCTGCCGGCGAGGACGAGGAGCTGATCCAGGAGCGCGATCGGCTGCGGGCCGCGGATGACCTGATCAGCCTGGGCCGCAAGAGCCATCACCTGCTCTCCGCCGCGCTTTCCGACCCCTTGGCGGTGGCGCGCAAGCAGCTGGAACAGATGGCCGCCTTCGATTCGAGCATCGGGCCGCTGGTCGAAGAGATCGCCGGCAACTGTTTTCAACTTGAGGATCAGGCTCAGGGGCTGCGGCGGTATCTGGACGGGGTGGTGACCGATCCGGCCCGGTTGGATCAGGTGGGGGAGCGGCTCGATCTGCTCCAGCGGCTCAAGCGCAAGTACGGCGGCGAGCTTGAGGCGGTGATCGCCCATGGCCGGGAAGCGGCTAAAGAGCTTGCCGAGATCGAGGCCATGGACGAACGACTGGCCGCGCTGGATGCGGCCAGGCAAGACGCCGCCAGGGCGCTCCTGGCCGAGGCCGGCGAACTCTCCCAGGCAAGGCGCGTGGCGGCGGAGCAGCTGGCCGGCGCCATCCGCGAGGCCTTGCGGGGACTCTGCTTCGAACAGGCGATTTTTGCCATTGATTTCAGGGAGTCGACCGGCGAGGGACTTGCCGCCATGACCCGTCTTGGCGGTGATCGGCCGGAGTTCCTTTTCTCGGCCAACCCCGGCGAGGCGGCGAAGCCTCTTGCCAAGGTTGCCTCTGGCGGCGAGCTTTCCCGGGTGATGCTGGCGCTCAAAACCATTCTGGCCAGGCAGGATCAGGTGGGCACCGTGCTGTTCGACGAGATCGACGCCGGCATAAGCGGTCGGGCCGCCGAGGCGGTGGCAAGGAGCATCCGGCAGCTGGCCGGCCACCACCAGGTGCTCTGTATCACCCATCTGCCTCAGATCGCCTCCCTGGCCGACGAGCATCTGCTGGTGCGCAAGGAAGTGGCGGAGGGCCGGACCCGCACCTCCATCACGCCGCTGCCGGTGGAGGCGCGGGAGCACGAGCTGGCCAGGATGCTGGACGGCGACTCGGTGAGCCAGGAGACCATGGCCTACGTGCGCACCCTGGTCGAACGCAGGACGCAGCCATGACCACCGCCATTGCCCTCTTCTCCGGTGGCCTCGACTCCATCCTGGCCTGCCGGGTGGTGGCCGCCCAGGGGATCACCGTCAAGGCGGTCAAATTTGTCTCGCCCTTCTTTGGCCATGAACTGCTGGCCCGCGAGCAGGAGTATGTGGCGAAAATCCGCAAAACTTACGGCATCGACCTGATCCTGCGCGACGTCAGCGGCCCTTACTGCGCCATGTTGGCCAATCCCCCCCATGGGTATGGCAAGAACTTCAATCCCTGCATCGACTGCAAGATCCTGCTGCTGCGTGAGGCCAAGCGGCTGATGGAGGATGAGGGCGCCTCCTTCCTGATCACCGGCGAGGTGGTCGGCCAGCGGCCCATGTCCCAGCGTCGTGACACCCTGCGCCTCATCGAGAAGGACAGTGGCTGCCAGGGCATTCTGCTCAGGCCACTGTGCGCCAAGTTGCAGAATCCGACCCAAGCGGAGCTTGATGGGCTGGTTGATCGCGAGCAGCTGCTTTCCTTCCGGGGCAGGGGGCGCCAGCCGCAGATCGAACTGGCGGCGAGTTTCGGCATTTATGACTTTCCAAGTCCGGCCGGCGGCTGCGTGCTCACCGATCCGATTCTTGCCAAGCGCATCGCGGATTACTATGCCTTGGGCAAGGATATCCTGGTGGCGGACCTGCTCCTCCTTCAGGTTGGCCGGCAGATGCGGCTTTCGCATGGTGGCTGGCTTGCCATGGGCCGTCACGAGGAGGAGAATTTACGGATCGAGGCCTTGCGGCAGGAAGGGGATGTGATGCTCCACATGCCGTATCGGTCCGGACCCATGGCGCTATTACGCTATGCCGGAGGCGAGGCGGACATCGACGCGGCGGCCGGTCTGGTGGTGCGTTTTGGCAAGAAACCAGGGCCGGGGGAGGAGGCGAGCGCGGTGGTGCTGGTGGAGGGGGCAGGGAAGAGTCGTGAACTGATGGCCGCCCCCCTGGCGGACGACGCCTTCAAGGAATGGTATTTGTAGAACTGCGGTGGGGGCTCGTTTGCTGGTGAACGCTGCGATGGGCGGGCTGCCGCATGCCTGGCGAGGCGTGACCGGCTTGAACTGCGACTTTAACGATCTCTTTTCCTCGGTATCCGCCAACTACTCGGATTTCCGTCCAACCTATCCCGCAACCATCTTTGCCTGGCTGGCCAGGATCGCCCCTGGTCGGGGTCTGGCCTGGGATTGTGGCACCGGCAATGGGCAGGCTGCGATAGCCTTGGCCTCCCACTTCACCCGAGTGGTCGCCACCGATGCCAGTCGTAATCAGATTGAGCGGGCGTTGCCGCACCCCCGAATCGAGTACCGAGTCGCCTCCGCCGAGTGCTCCGGACTTGCGGCGCGTTCGGTCGATCTGATCACCGTGGCCCAAGCCCTGCACTGGTTCGATACAGAACTTTTTTTTGCCGAGGCGAGGCGGGTGCTTGCGGGGCGCGGTGTCCTGGCGGTGTGGTCCTACGGGGCGCTCACCGTGGAGGGGGAGGAGGTTGACGCGGAGGTCCAGCGCTTCTCCCATGCCGTTGTTGGACCTTTCTGGCCGCCCGAGCGCGCGTTGGTTGAGGCGGGCTACCGGGACATCCTTCTGCCTTTTGCCAGATTAGAAGCCCCTGATTTCACCATGGCGGTTCGTTGGAGTCTCGACCAGCTGCTCGGCTACCTGGGAACCTGGTCCGCCACCTCGCGCTATACCGAGGCCATGGGCCATGATCCGGTCGGGCTGTTGCGGCCTCGGCTGGTGGAGGTATGGGGGGAGGTGGAGCGTCGGCGCAAGGTGGTGTGGCCCCTCGTCCTGCTGGCGGGTCGGCGGTGAGGCAAGGATCTCCGGCCATCCGCGCCAGGGAAGCGGAAGCAGAGTGGACCGTTGCCGGGCATCTCCCCCCCTGGTGCGCCGGGCCTCAGTGCTTCATGCCCGAGTAGCGCAGGGTGCCCTTTGCCAGTTCGCGTTTTTTCATCAGCACAAAGATCACTGGCGTCATGATCAGGACATGCACCGCCGAGGAGATCATGCCGCCGATCATCGGCGCGGCGATGGGCTTCATCACGTCGGCGCCGGTGCCGTTTGACCACATGATCGGCACCAGCCCCAGCAGCGCCACCGCCACGGTCATCAACTTGGGCCGCAGCCGCAGCACCGCGCCCTCGAAGGTGGCGTCGTAGATGTCCTGCACAGTGCAGGGGCCGTGGGCCAGCCGCTTGTCCAAAGCCTCGTGCAGGTAGATCACCATCACCACCCCGGTTTCCACCGCGATGCCGTAGAGGGCGATGAAGCCGACCCACACCGCCACCGACAGGTTGTAGCCCAAGGCCGCCACCAGATAGACCCCGCCAACCAGGGCGAACGGCACCGACAGCATCACCATGCCGGCCTCCAGAGCCGAGTGAAAGGTGAAGTAGAGCAACACGAAGATCACCAGCATCCCTGCTGGCACCAGCACCATGAGGCGAGCCCTGGCCCGCACCTGATTCTCCCACTGGCCGGACCAGCTTAGGTAGTAACCGGCCGGCAGCATCAGCCGTTCAGCCAGCACCTGCCTTGCCTCGGAGACGAAGCCCCCCATGTCGCGACCCCGCACGTTGAGGAAGACCAACGAGCGGAGCAGCCCCCCCTCGCTGTTGATCTTCGGGGCGCCGGTGGTGATGTTGATTCGGGTCACCAGGGCCAGCGGCACCTGGGCGCCCTCCATGCCTCCCACCAGGATGCGGCCGATGGCCTCGACGCTGTCCCGGTAGTCCCGCTGGTAGCGGATACGGATCGGGAAACGGTTTCGGCCCTCCACCGCGGTGGAAAGCATCTCGCCGCCCAGGGCGGTCTCGATCGTCTCCTGGATGGTCCCCACCCCGATGCCGTAGCGGGCCGCCGCCTGGCGGTCTATCTCGATGTCGAGGTAGTTGCCGCCGGTGACCCGCTCGGCCACCACGTCCGCGGCGCCGGGAACCGTCTTCAGGATTTCCTCGGCCTGCACGGCCAGCTCCTTGAGCACGTTGAGGTCGCTGCCGAAGATCTTGACCCCCAGGTCGGTGCGCACCCCGGTGGAAAGCATGTTGATCCGGTTGATGATTGGCTGGGTCCATCCGTTGCGCACCCCGATCTGCTGGAGCTTCCCGTCCAGCTCGGCCACAATCCCCGCCTTGGTCAGCCCAGGCCGCCACTGCTCCCTGGGCTTCAGGATGATGATGCTCTCGGCCATGGAGACCGGCGCCGGATCGGTGGAGGTCTCGGCCCGGCCGACCTTGCCCAGCACGTGCTCCACCTCGGGAACGCTCTTGATGATCCGGTCCTGGGTCTCGATGAGCCGTTTGGCCTCGGTGATAGAGATGTTGGGCAGGGTCACCGGCATGTAGAGCAGCGATCCCTCGTCCAAGGGCGGCATGAACTCGGAGCCGAGCCCCATGAACATCGGCACCGCGATGGCCAGGGCCAGGACGTTCGCGGCGATGGTGGTCTTCTTCCATCGGAGCACCCAGCGGATCACCGGCGAATAGAGGCGGATGAAGAAGGTGGAGACCGGATTGGCCTCTTCCTTCGGCATCCTGCCGCGCATGCAGTAGTACATCAGCACCGGCACCAGGGTGATGGCGATGGCCGCGGAGCCGATCATGGAAAAGGTCTTTGTGAAGGCGAGCGGATGGAAGAGCTTGCCCTCCTGGCCTTCCAGCAGGAAGACCGGCACAAAGGAAAGGATGATGATGGCCAGCGAAAAGAAGATCGCCCGGCCCACCTGCCTGGCGCTGGCGATGATAACCTCCAGCCGTTTCTCCCTGCGTTCCGTCTCCGGCATCTCGGAGAGGTGGCGGTAGCAGTTCTCCACCATGATCACCCCGGCATCCACCAACACCCCGATGGCGATGGCGATGCCGCCGAGGGACATGATGTTGGAGGTGACCCCCATCAGCTTCATGGCGATGAAGGAGACCAGCACCGCGATGGGCAGGGTGAGCACGATGACCAGGGCGCTTTGGAAATGGAGCAGAAAGGCGAGGATCACCAGAGAAACCACGATGGACTCCTCGGCCAGCGCCCGTTTCAGGGTGTCGATGGCCCGCTCGATCAGATCGGAGCGGTCGTAGGCGACCATGATCTTGACGCCGGGCGGCAGCCCCTTCGAGAGCTCCCTGATCTTCTCCTTGACCCGGTCGATTACGTCCTTGGCGTTCTCGCCGTAGCGCATCACCACGATGCCGCCCACCGCCTCGCCCTCGCCGTTCATCTCAAGCAAGCCGCGCCGGATGGCGCCGCCCAGTTGGACGGTGCCGAGGTTCTTCACATAGACGGGAGTGCCGCGCATGTCGCTGCCGACCACGATGTTCTCCAGATCCGTCCGTGCCTTGACGTAGCCTTGGCCCCGGATCAGGTATTCAGCGTCTGCCTGCTCGATCAGCCGGCCGCCCACGTCCTTGTTGGCGGCTCTGACCGCCTCCATCACACTGCCCACCGGGATGTTGTAGGCAAAGAGCCGGGCCGGGTCGAGGTCGATCTGATACTCCCGCACCAGGCCACCGATGGAGGCGACCTCGGCCACGCCAGCCACGGTGTTGAGCTGGTAGCGGACAAACCAGTCCTGGAGGGTGCGCAGTTGCTCCAGATCGTAGCCCTTGCCCTCGATGGTGTACCAGAAGACGTGCCCGACCCCGGTGCCGTCCGGCCCCAGGGTGGGCACCACCCCCGGCGGCAGCAGCGAGGCGGCGTAGTTGAGCCGCTCCAGCACCCGGGTCCTGGCCCAGTAGATGTCGGCCTTGTCGTCGAAGATCACGTAGATCATCGAAAAGCCGAAGGCCGAGGCGGCCCGTACCGCCCGAACCCGGGGCAGCCCCTGGAGGTTAACCGCCAAGGGATAGGTGACCTGATCCTCTACCACCTGCGGCGAACGGCCCGGATAGTCGGTGAAGACGATCACCTGGTTGTCGGAGAGGTCCGGGATCGCGTCCACCGGGGTCTTGTAGACCGCCCAGACGCCCCAGCCGACGAGCAGGGCGAAGAGCATCAGCACAACGACCCGGTTGCGGGCGGAGTAGTCGATGACTTTCTCGATCATGACTATGCTCCGCCGTGGCCTTCATGGCCAGTGGGAGCCGGCGGTGGAGGGGGAGGGGCCTTGCTTGGTTGCGGCGCGGGTGTCGCCGCGGGGGCGGCGGAAGGTGCGGTATGGCCCTCATGGCTAGCGGGGTCAGGCGCGACCTTTGTTGGGGCTGTTGGCGTGGCCTCCATGGCCGTCGGTTTTGCGGCCGGCTTGGCGCCGGTGTGTTGGCTGTGGTCCTGGCCGGCGCCACCCTGGAGCTGGGATTCCGAATCAATCAGGTAGCCGCCGGAGATCGCGACCTTGTCTCCGGCCGTGATTCCGGAGAGGATCTGGACCAAGCCCCCAGCCTGTCTACCGACCCGCACCTCCCGTGGCTCAAACATTCCTGGAGAGGATTCGATCCAGACCACCCGCCGTTTGCCGGTGTCCAGGACCGCGCTGACCGGGACCGCGATTGTCGGGGCAAGCGGCGTCCTGATAACCGCATTAACGAACATCTCCGGCCTGAGCTCCATGCCGGGGTTGGCCAGCTCGATCCGCACCTTGACGGTTCTGGTTTTCGAGTCGAGGAATGGGTAGACCAGGCCGACCCGGCCGAAAAACGACCGGTCGGGATACGCGCTGGAACGAATCTGCACCTCCTGCCCGATCCCGATTTCGGGAAACTCGTGTTCGTAAACCTCGGCCTCCACCCACACCGAGGAAAGGTCGGCGATGGAGAAGAGGACGTCGCCGATGTTGACATACTGGCCCTGCTGGACCATCTTCTCGATGACCACCCCGGAGAGGGGGGTGTGAACCGCCAGGCTGGTTCTCGGGGGTCCGTTTTTCGCCAGCGTAGCGATCTGCCCCTCGCCGACCCCCAGGAGCAGCAGGCGCTGTCTGGCCGCTCGCACCAGATCTTCGCTGTCCTGGGCAACGGTCGTCACCGGGGAGTTTCTGAGACGATCGCGGCTCTTGATTGCCAGGAGATACTCCTGTTGCGCGGCCAGCAGGTCAGGGGAGTAGAGCTCGGCGATGGGTTGGTTTCTGCCGACCACTGCCCCCACCCGGTCGACGAACAATCGGTCGATCCGGCCGGCGACCCAGGCGGTGACCTTGGCCTGGCGGGACTGGTCGTACTGGACGATGCCCACCGCGTTGATCTCCCGGGCCAGTGTCTGTTCGGTGGCTGGGGCGGTGGCCACGTTGGCCATGACCCGCTGGGCGGGGGAGAGGGAGACATGGCCGGTCATGGCGGCCGGCCGGCCATCAGCCGCGCCGGCCTTCCCGCCACTTGCACGGGCGGAGTCGGCGGCCTGCCAGAGGAACCGCCCCCCGCCCACCGCCAGCGCAATGATGATCATCATCAGGGGAGTCATTGTCCTCTTGCTCGGGCTCATAGCTCGCCTCGTTTTATGCGGAGTTCTTAATGATGCCGCGTGTGGTCTTCGGCTGGCAGCCCGGCACCGGTCACTGCCTCGAGCTGCGCCAGCTTGACCATGTACTCGGTCTGGGAGTCGTACAGCTCCCGTTCGTAGCTAAAAAGAGTCATCCGGTTTTCGAGGACGGCCGGGAAATCGACCTTGCCCACCCGGTAGCCGATGAGCGCCGACTCCAAGGCCTGCTCTGCCTGTGGGATGATGGCGTCCCGGTACAGTTCCACCAGCTTCCGGCGTCGTGAAAGCTGGGCAAGGGTGTCGTGGACGGCGAGGGCGATGCCGTTTCGAAGGATGTTCATCTCCTCCATCGCCATCCTGGTTTCGGAGGAGGCCTCGTCGAGCATCGCCTGCCTCCGTTCCCGTTGGAGGGGTAGATTGACAGTGATGCCGGCGTTGACCATGTCGTAGCCGGGGTCATCCATTGCCTCTTGACGGGCCATGTATTCGAGGGAGAGGGTGAAGTCGGGATAGAACTCCTTTTCGGCCAGTCGCCGGGATGCCTTGCCCTTGTCGGCAAGCCTTTCGAGGCTCTTGAGCTGGGGCCGGTTTTCCTGAGCGGTTACGGTGAGTTGTTCTGCGGAGAGGGGGAGGGGGGGGAGGGCAAAATCGGCGATTCCGCCGACCTGGGTGGCGGGCGGGCGGGCGAGGAGGGAGTTCAGGGTGGCCGCGAGGCTTTGGCGCTGTTGTTGCAATGAGATCTGCATGTCGAACATCCTGGATTTTTCCAGGCTGGCCTTAAGGATGTCCTGCTGCGTTCCCTGTCCGACGCTGTAGCGTGTTTCGGCAATGCTCTTCAGGTCGTCCAGGAGACCAAGATTCTTGGCGATCACCATGAGAGCCCTGTCTACCCCGTAGAGTTGGTAATACGTTTCCTTGACCATGCGGCCCAGTTCCAGCCGTCGCTCCTCCAGGGCCCAGCGGTAGGACTCGGCTTCGTGCCCGGCCACCTCCTGCCGGATGGCCCGTTTGCCGAAGAAGGGTATTTGCTGGGAAATGCCGATCACCTTGGCGGTCTGCGGATCCTTGTCGAAAACCAGGGGATCCCGCGTCACCAGGTTCTGCAGTTTGATCATCAGCATGGGGTCTTCCAGCGCGCCGGCCTGCCTGGCCCGATTGACGAACATCCGCCAGCGGGCCTCGGAGGATTTCAGCTCGGGATTGTTGATCAGGGCGGTTTCGATGAGGGCGGAAAGGTTTTCCTGCGGCAGGGGCTCGCCGGCATGGGCGGTTCCGGCGAGGATGGAGAAAATGAGCATGAGGAAGATAACGGCGGGGAGTTTCACAGCTGCCTCCGAGGGGGAGAGGGGAGAGTAACTGTTGAGTCGTATTAAGCGGCAGATTAGCTCCTTTGTGAAGTTAGCATATTGTAAATAAGGAAGTCCAATTTTTTTGCCGCGAGGCCTCGGAACTCATGAAAAGACAGGTGGAGGCGCCCCTGGCGGACGACGTAATTCAAGGAATGGTATCTATAGCCCTCAGTCCAGGCCGTACTTCTGCAGCTTGCTGAGCAAGGTCTTGCGGGTGATGTTCAGGCGGCGCGCCGCCTCGCTCCGGTTGCCGTCGGTTTCGGCAAGGACGTTGGCGATCACCATCCGTTCCGCCTCCTCCAGCGAGGCGGGGGCGGTGGCGGCCTGACGCGGGTCCGGCTCCCCAGCCCAGCGTCGCACCGGGATGGGCAGGCTCTCCTCGTCGAGATAGTCGCCCCGCATCAGGATCACCCCCCGCTCGATGGCGTTCTCCAGTTCGCGTACGTTGCCGGGCCAGGGGTAGTTGCGGAGTAAATCCATACAGCGCGGGGTGATGCCCAGCACCTGCCGCCGGTTCTTGGCCGCGAACTTGTCCACGAAGGAGGTTGCCAGCTCCGGGATATCCTCCCGCCGTTCCCGGAGCGCCGGGACATGCAGAGTCACCACGTTGAGCCGGTAGTAGAGATCCTCCCGGAAGCGGCCCTGGCGCACCTCCTCCTCCAGATCCCGATTGGTGGCGGCAATGACCCGTGCCTCCACCAGCAGGGTGTCTTGGCCGCCCACCCGCTGCAACTCATGCTCCTGCAACACCCTGAGCAGCTTGGCCTGCATGGCCGGCGAGGTCTCGCCGATCTCGTCAAGAAAGATCGTCCCCTTGCCCGCCTGGACGAACTTGCCCTCCCGTCGACGGTCGGCGCCGGTGAACGCTCCCTTCTCGTGCCCGAACAGCTCGGACTCCAACAGGCTCTCGGTCAGGGCGGCGCAGTTGACCTTGACCAAGGGCTCATTGGCCCGGCCGCTGTGGGCATGGAGCGCCGCGGCGATCAGCTCCTTGCCGGTCCCCGATTCGCCGGTGATCAGGACGGTGGCCTCGGTGGGGGCCACGTAGGAGAGCATCGAAAGCAGCTCCAGCATGGGTGGGGCGCTGCCGATGATGCCGCTGGCCTCCACGGGCGGGCGGCCCTCCTCGCTGGCCCGCCGCCGGTTTTCCGTCACCTGGCGGTGATCGAGGGCATTGGCCATGGCCAGCCGCAGCCGGTCGAAGTCAAGCGGCTTGGTCAGGTAGTCGTGGGCGCCGATCTTGATGGCCTCCACCGCGTCATCCACCGAGGAGTAGGCGGTCATGATCACCACCGGGATGGCCGGGTTGTAGGCGTGGATCTGCTTGAGCGCCTCGATGCCGTCCAGGCGGGCCATGCGCACGTCCATGAGGATGGCGTCAAAGGGTTTCGTCTGCACCGCCTCCACCGCCGCCAGGCCGTCGCCGGCCTCCTCCACCTTCCAGCCCCACTGGCGGAGCATGGCGCGCAGCATGGTGCGATGGGCGAGATCGTCGTCCACCACCAGGATGGTTACCGGCTTGCTGCTCATGTGGCGGAGGGTTGATCCCGGAATCCTTCCCGAATGACGCTGTACGCGCCACTCTCCAGGTCAAGATCGTAGATGTTGAAGTTGGTCCGCATATCGAGCCCCGGATAGTGGACCGCGAAGTTGAGCGATGCCGAGCCCTCTGGCCCGCTCACGATGCGATGGAAGACATGGCGCGGCCAGACCAGCATGGCCGGCTCGTCGAGCAACACCATCTCGCCCTGTAGGATGCGCTCCGGGGTGACGGTGAAGCTGGCCAGGCCGTGTTCCTTGGTATAGATGTCCACCTGGCGGGTGCCGAAGAGGACGATGAGGTTGTCGTCCTGATGGGGATGCATGTACCACGGCCTGGGCACCGCCCCGATCGGGCCTGGCGATACGGCGCTATCGCGATGGATCACCCGGTCGATGGCGTCGATGCGCGGCAGCGCCGCCATGGGGACGTTGTCGAAGAAGACACCCGGGGTGCGGCGCAGCGGGAGCAGTGGAATGATGCGGTAGAAACCGGGGATTTCTTGAAAGACAAGGGGGTTGCTCATGGTACTTTTCCTGCGAAATGGGTCGACGCATGCTGCCATGGGGAGCGGCTTCCCATGGCAGCATGGATCCTATATCCCTCTGTACCGGTTTGTCGTGAGGGAGTCAACGGGAGAGCGCTTTTTTCATGTGTTCCAGCAGGTCGGCCATGACCACTGGTTTTTGCACATACTCCCTGATTCCCATGGCCCGGGCGCTTTCCGCATTGATCAGCGCGCTGTAGCCAGTACAGAGAATCACCGGCAGGTCCGGGCGGAGGGTCATGGCCTGTTGGGCCAGGGCCTTGCCGTCCATGTCCGGCATGGCCATGTCGGTGACCAACAGGTCATAGTATTGAGGATCCTGGGTTAGCTTGGTCAGGGCGGAAGCGCCGTCCGAGAAGACATCAACCCGGTATCCGAAACTGGTCAGGTATTCCCTGGCCATGGTCCGGATCTGTTCCTCGTCGTCAACAAACATCACCCGTTCATTGCAGCCGCTTAATGCCGCGATCTCCCTGGTTTCCTCATGGAGGGATGAGGTGCCGCTTTCCACCACTGGCAGGAGAACCCGGAATGTCGACCCCTTGCCCTTCTCGCTGTATACGGAGATGCGTCCCTTGTGACTCTTGACAATGCCATGCACCACCGCAAGTCCGAGTCCGGTGCCCCGGCCAAGTTCCTTGGTGGTGAAGTAAGGGTCGAAGATTTTCTTGAGGGTTTCCTGGTCCATGCCGCAGCCGGTATCGCTTACCTCGATGAGAACGTGCCGGCCGCCAGGGGTGGGGAGGTCATCCAGTGGCCGGCCAAGCGTCTCGCTGGAAGGGGTTACCTCGCGCACAGAAATCCCCAGGGTGCCACCACTTTCCCACATGGCCTGGTAGGCATTGGTGCAGAGGTTCATCACCACTTGATGAATTTGGGTTGCATCGGCCAGCACCGAGGCCTCGGTGGTGATTTCCTGGCGGATCTCGATGGTGGCCGGGATGGTGGCGCGCAAGAGCTTGAGCGCTTCCTTAACGATGGATGATATCTGCAAAGGCGCCATCTGTTGCGTTGCCTTTCTGCTGAAGGCAAGGATCTGTTGGACCAGATCGCGGGCCCGCATGCTGGCGTCGTGGATGTGGGCAAGATACTCCTGCTGTTTGTCGCCGTTGCCAGCCCGCAGCCGGGCCAGTTCGGTGTAGCCGACGATGGCTGAGAGGATATTGTTGAAATCGTGGGCGATCCCGCCCGCCAGGGTGCCGATGGCCTCCATTTTTTGCGACTGGGCCAGCAGTTTTTCCGTTTCCACCTGGCGGGTGACGTCGCGGCGAGTCATGACGTAGCCAGCCGTGCTGCCGGCGCTGTCGAGGATGGGCGCCACAATGGTCTCCTGGATGAGGACCAGCCCCCCTTTGGCGCGGGTATGCAGCCTGCCCTGCCATTTGCGGCCAGCCCGGATCGCTTGCCACATCTCCCGGTCGGCCGGATTGTCCTTTCCCGGGGTGTTGAAAATGGAAAGATCGTGACCGAGCAACTCGGTGGTGTGGTAGCCGGTGGTGGTGGTCTGGGCTGGGTTGACGTATTGGATCACCCCTCGGGCGTCGGTGATGATGATGTCCTCGGCGGCTTGTTCGATGGCGGTGGCCAGGCGGGCGATGTGTTCTTCGTTCTTTTTGCGTTCGCTGATGTCGCGCACTACGGCGATCACCCGCTTGTCCTCGCCGATTTTCGCAAGGCGCAGGCTGACCTCGATCCAGAACCTCCGGCCGTCCAGGGTGCGGGCATGCCAGTCAAACTGCTGGGGCGTGCCCGCCACCGCCGCCTGGATCTTGGCAATCGCTCCGTCCAGGGTATAGGGTGGAACGCCGGCGCTGAAGGTGCTCATGTCGTTGGCCAGCGCCTCTTCATGGGAGCAACCGAACATGTCCCGCATCGCCTGGTTGACATCCAGGATCGCGCCGGTGTCGATATCGTGGATGAAGATCGCTTCCCCAACCGCGTTGAAGATGGCCTGGAAACGCATCTCGCTTGCGCGCAGTTCGTTGATGTGGCTGGCGATCGCTGCTGCCATGGTGTTGAAGTCGTTGGCAAGCACGCTGATCTCGTCGTCACCCGAGACATGAATCCGAGCGTTGTAATCGCCCTGGGCAACCCGACGGGTCCCTTCGGTGAGGGAGCCGATGTGACGGGTGATCAGATAGCCGCCCGAGGCAAGCAGTAAGAGACTCAGGATGATCTCAAGCGCGGCGATGATGAGGCCGTCCCTGACCACCAGGTTCTGTGTGGTCACCATCGAGGTCAGGGACAGGCCAAAATGCACGGACCCGACCTCGTTGCCGAGGATAGTAAGAGGGAGGGAGCTGTCGTAGGTCAGATCGCGGAGCGCTTCGTCAACATTGTGATCCTCGACCGGTTTTCCGATTGGGTCATGGATGCCGTCGTGGTTCGCATCATGTGTTCCGGATGAGGCGACGACGTTGCCGCCAGGGTCCAGGATACAGATATAACTGATTTCGGTGAGCTGGTTGGTTGTCAAACGGTGGAGGATTGCCTCCATCTCAGCGTGATCACGTTGAAAAACACGGCCGGCCAGTGCTGCGTCCAGAAGGGGGGGGATGGACTCCAGACGCGATTGGGTCTGCGACACCACCGCATTGTTGAGCAGGCGAAAGCTGTTGGCCAGCAGGGCCGAAAGCATCACCAGTTCGATGGTGATGGCAGCGGCAACCAGTTTGAAGCGCAGGGAGCGGTGCCAGGGAACTGCGTGGTGCTGCGCGGTCATCCGGTCATCGCTCCCCGGTCAGAACATGGATAAAGGGATCGCAGCGCTCCATGGCCTTTTCATCTGGAGGCAGGAACGACTCGAATTGGCTTTTTTGAAGGAAATCCTTTCCCTCCTGGGTTTGGCCGAAGCTGAGCAACGAGTTGCGAAGGCGTAGGATGGTTGCCTGGTCGGTAGCCGGGGGCATCATGACCAGGAAGGAAGGAGGATTGGGCGGCTTGGCCCGGAATATCTCGCGAAGCTGGCGGTGCTGTTCCTCGTTCACGTTGACCCACTTGTCCCACAGCAGGGTAGGGGTCGCGCCGGCCTCCACCTCGCGGAGGAAAACCGATTGGACCACGTTGGAGAAGGTGGCTGTCTCCACCACGTCCACATCCTTGCCCTTGCCCAGACTGATCCCTTCCTTGGCAAGCGCCTCCTCGGCCAGCAGGTAGGTCACTGACCGCCAATTGCCCACCGCCATCTTTTTGCCCTTGAGGTCTTCGATTTTTTGGATGCCGGAATCCTTGCGCACCAGGATCACCGTGGCGGTCTGCTGGCCGGACATGGCCACCAGCTGCCAGCCGTCCCGTTTCTGGGCAAGGCGGCCCATATGGGGAGCGGTGAGCACCAGATCGTACTCGCCCTTGGCGGTGCGTTGCACATAGGACATGAAGTCCGGGGCCGACACCATGATGACCTTTTTCCCGAGGGCCTCCTCCATGCGCTTGACCAGCGGGGTGAGCTGCTCAACCATCTGGTTGGCGGAAAGGTAGGGAAAGACCCCCAGGGTCAGGCTTTCCGTGGCGGAGGCGGCGTGGAGGGGGGGGCAAACGGCAAGGAGGAAGGCAAGGGTCGGCAGCAAGCGCTTGATGAAGGTCTGCATGGCGTCTCCTTTATGGCAAAATGAGCATCAGGAACAGATAGTTATTTTTTACCACAACCGCATGCCAATTTGTGCCACTGTTTTTGCGGTTTGATCGCTTTTCTGTCTCTCCTTGACAACTCCGTGCTTGTCGGCAATAATCGCGCTTCTGTTTTGGTGATATTTCTTTGTTTTTACGACTAAACGCCTTCGGTTGCCGTGGGCGACACTGCGGTGAGCCATGAAACCTGCCCCCATCCGTCCGGCCGATTGCTTCAAACATTTCACCAAGGACCAGGACAAGGCCTGCACTCCCATGGAAACTGTGGCCCGCTTCAAGGAGCGCCTTGCCGCGGTTGATCTCGACATCCTCTCGGAGGTGCGCCGCATCGATAACGGCCGGCTCGACATCCCGGTCTACTTCAGCGTCTGCGGCAAGGATGCCCGGGAGGTGATCGGCAACAAGAAGCAGATGGGCAAGGGCAGCTCGCCGGAACAGTCCCAGGCCAGCGCCTGCATGGAACTGGCCGAGCGGTTCAGCTTTTTCAGCTTCAAGAAGAACGAGGCCAATTTCATCACCGACACCTACGCCAGCCTCAAGGGGCAGGGGCAGCCGTTGCTGCCGCTGGTCCGTCTGCTGCTCTCAGTGCATGATGAGAAGACCGACATCGCCACCCTGGAGCGGCTCATCGAGGACATCCCCATCCAGTGGGTCTGGGCGACCAACCTGAACTCCGGCGAGCAGCTGCTGGTTCCCTTCAGCTGGTTCTACGCCATCAACGAGTTCAATGGGCCTTCGGCGGGGAACACTTACGAGGAGGCGATCCTGCAGGGGATCAGCGAACTGGTCGAGCGCCACGTCTGCGCGCTGGTGACCCACCATCGCATCCAGGCTCCGGCCATCGATCCGGAGAGCGTCACCGACCCGGTGGGCAGGGAGCTCATCGAAAAGTTCAGGCGGAACAACATCGAGCTCTACCTGAACGATTTCACCCTCGACACCGGCATCCCCACCGTGGCGGCCCTGGCCATCGACCGCTCCACCTTTCCAGAGGCGAGCGAGATCGTCTACACCGCCGGTACCACTCCCAACCCGGAAAAGGCCTTGATCCGGGCGATCACCGAGGTGGCACAGCTGGCCGGCGACTTCAATACCCAGGCCAACTATGTGGCCAGTGGACTGCCCAAGCCGCTCTCCATGGAGGAGGTGCGCCATTTGACCCACCCTGGCCGGACGGTCTCCATCCATGACCTGCCCGATCTGGCCGACGACAATATGAAGGTCGAGATCGACCGGAGCCTGGCCGCCCTCTCCCGGCTGGGGCTTGAGGTGCTGGTGGTCGACACCATGCATCCGGGACTCGGAATCCCGGCCATCTACACCATCATCCCCGGCTGTCATTTCCGGGAGCGCTCCATGATCAACAACGTCGGGCTCTTTGCCGCCAAACTGGCGGCGGAGCGGATCACCGATCCGATGGAGCAGCGCCGGCAGCTTGCCAAGATGGCGGCGATCCTGCCGGACGCCTACTATCTGGAGTTCTACCTGGGCAAGAATTTGCAGGCCACCGGGGATCTGGCCGGCGCCGCCGAGCGGTTCGGGCGGGCGCTCACCCTGGAGCCCCAGGCGGAGGATCTCCCCTACCTCTACTCCCATCTTGGCGAATGCCTCAAGGATATGGGCGAGTATGCGAAGGCCATCGAGGTTCTCAGGCAGGGAATCATCCACGACGAAGAGCGGCCGGACATCCACAACCTGCTTGGTTTCTGCCACTTCAAGCAGGGCGAGTACGAAACGGCCATCGCCCACTTCACCCGGACAGTGGAACTGAACCCTGCTTCGGCCATTGATTACGCCAATCTCGGGGTCAACCACCGTCGCCTCGGCAGAAACGACGAGGCTGCCCGTTACTTTGAGCTGGCGCTCTCCCTGGATCCCTCCATTGAATTCGCCCGTGCGCATCTGGCCGAGCTTGCGGCCGGGGGATAACCCTGCCGGCCGTGCGCGGGGAGGCCCGACAAACCACTTGACTTTCCCCGGCGCGGCAGTAATAAATCGGATGTTTCCCCGGTCATGATCCACCCTCGGGTGTGTTGTTTCGCCGGGGGAATTCGGCCGTTTTTCCGTCAAAAAATCTTCATGCCTGACCAGGCTTGCCCGAAGGAGTGCCCCATGGATTACGAAGAGGATCTGAAAAAGCTTGAAAGCAATGTTGAGCGGCTGTTGAGCAGTCTGGGCTCCACCCAGGACGACTGCGGCAAGCTCCAGGCCACCATCTCCAGGCTGGAAGCGGACAAGCAGAGCCTGGAGGCCGACAAGCAAGGACTGGAGGCGGACAAGCAGGGACTGGAAGCAGAGGTGCGCCGGCTGCAGGAGGAGAAGAAGGCCATCCTGCAACGGGTTTCCGATCTGATCAGCTCCATCGAGAAGTGGGAAAGCGCTGTCTCTGGCAACGGCAAGCAGGAGGAAGCCGATGACGTTGCGCCGGCGGCGGTCAAGGACTACGCCGAGCCGGTCCAGGGAATGCTGATCGGCAATTGAGCGCGGCTGGCGGGCTGATTGCGCTGGGCAAACCAGTTGCGTTTGCCTGGCTATTCTGGTAACCCTTCAGTGGTGGAGCTGGCGTGGAACGATTGGTCAAATTCAAGGTGCTCGGCCAGGAGTATCCACTCTACACGGACGCCCCAGAAGAGGATGTGCAGGAAATTCTGGTCCTGGTCCGTTCCCAGCTTGAAAGCGGCGGGCAGGACTCCTCCGGGTTCATGCCATCCAGCAAGCTGGCCATCTTGACCAGTTTGAACATTGCCAGCAAGTACGTGAAGCTGAAGCGCGAATACGACGAGTACCGCCAGCGGGTAGAGGCGACACTGAACCTGCTCAGCGAAAGAATTGAGAAGACTTTTTAGTCCCGTTCTCTGTTTGACATGCTATAATAGAAGTGAACGGACAGTTGGACAGCACAGGGTTTCCCCTGCTGTGTTAGTGTTCCGGCGGCGTGTTTCGAGCCAACATTACTTAATAGGGCGACTTCGCTGCTCCAGGAAAGGAATCCGTTTCGGCGGAATTCCTTCAACGGAGTACGAGTACCGCCCACCTAACGAAGTTAGGTTCGATGTCACTGCCGGACACTTTCATGGCGGGGGATTTTTTGGCCTGATCGGAAATGGACGGCCGCCCCTGTTTTCAATAAAGATCCATCCAGGCTCGGTGGGCCGAGCTTCCGATGGAATGGGCTGGACGGATGAGGTGGCCACCTGGCTCCCTCTGGCCAGGATATGAGAATTCTCCTGTCGTCGGTGGGTTCAAGACCTTGACGGCTGTGAATAGGTTGTGTTGTGGAAAGCGCGGTCACCGGTCCAAATGATGGGAAGTCCCCGCGCCTACTGGGGCGTCGACTCTCTTCCGATCCTGGGTGATTCCTTCTGAGTGCAGGCGCGTTTGGCATATGCCTGTCCGCGTTCCTTCCCCTCCCGGCTGTACTTTTCTCGTTTCCTCCCCCCGTCCTTCCAGGTATTGCGTGTTTTGGCCAATTGGCAGGAGTTCCGCCGCCATTGAGGGCTTTCTGCGCCCAGGCAAGGACGAGCGCGATCCGTTCCGGTTGTTCCGGAGGGGTAGGGCGCTTTTTAAATACTCCGCACGGGAGGTTTTCTGTGACCATATCGACCCTAGTATTGCTGGTGTTGTGTCTGGCTGGCGGCATTGGCGCCGGCTTCGTGTTGCGCAAGAAAATGGTGGAGGATCGGCAGGCCGATGTCGAGGAGCAGGGCCGCAAGCTGATTGAAACCGCCCTTGCCGAGGCGGATCAGATCCGCAAGGAGGCGGTGCTCCAGAGCAAGGACGAGGCCATCCTGCTCAAGCAGCAGGCAGAGCAGGAAATCAAGGCGATGAAGAAGGATGTGGTCGAGGAGGAGAAGCGCCTCATCCAGAAACTCGACCACATTGAGCGCAAGATGGACCTCCTGGACAAGCGGGAGATGGAGTTCCTCAAGCGTGAACAAGCCGTTGCCCAGGAAGAGGCGGCGCTTGTTGCCAAGGCCCGCGAGGTGGATGGGCTGATCAGCGAACAGCGGCGGCAACTGGAGAAGGTCTCCGGGATCACCGCCGAAGAGGCCAAGAAGCAGTTGATGGAAAGCATCGAAAGCGAAGCGCGCATGGAGGCCGCCAAGACCATCGTCAAGATCGAAAACGAGATGAAGATGCAGGCGGACAAGAAGGCCAAGGAGATCCTTTCCTTGGCCATTGCCCGCTATGCCGGCGAATATGTGGCCGAGAAGACCGTTTCGGTGGTGCCGCTGCCCAATGAAGAGATGAAGGGCAGGATCATCGGGCGCGAGGGCCGCAACATTCGGGCCATCGAGGCTGCCACCGGCATCGACATCATCATCGACGACACCCCCGAGGCGGTGATCCTCTCCGGCTTCAATCCGGTCCGGCGGGAGGTGGCCCGTCAGGCCCTGGAGCGGTTGATCTCCGACGGCCGCATCCATCCGGCCCGCATCGAGGAGATCGTGGAGAAGGTGGCGGAGGAACTGGAGGTCACCATGCGGGAGGCTGGCGAGCAGGCCACCTTCGACGTGGGCGCCCACGGGGTCAACATCGAGCTGATCAAGCTGCTGGGCCGGCTCAAATACCGGACCAGCTATGGCCAGAACGTTTTGCAGCATTCGCTGGAGGTTGCCTTCCTCTGCGGGGTGATGGCGGCGGAGCTGGGCATTGACGTGAAGCGCGCCAAGCGTGCCGGCCTGCTCCACGACATCGGCAAGGCGGTGGATCACGAGGTGGAGGGCTCGCATGCCAGCATCGGCGCGGAGCTGGCCAAGAAGTACGGCGAATCCGCCGCGGTGGTCCATGCCATCGCCGCCCATCACGAGGATGTGGAGCCGGACAGCGTTCTGGACGTGCTGGTGCAGGCCGCCGACGCCCTGTCCGGAGCACGGCCGGGCGCCCGCAAGGAGATGCTGGAGTCGTATGTGAAACGACTGGAGGACCTGGAGAAGATCGCCAACTCCTTCAAGGGAGTGGAGAAGTCTTACGCCATCCAGGCGGGCCGTGAGGTGCGCATTATCGTGGACAGCTCCATGGTGACCGATGCCGAGGCCATGCTGGTCAGCAAGGACATCGTCAAGAAGATCGAGCAGGAGCTCACCTATCCCGGTCAGATCAGGGTGACGGTGATCCGCGAGACCCGGGCGGTGGAGTACGCCAAGTAATCAGGCTCGCTGGAGCCGTCAGACGATATACAGGAAACACCCATGAAGATGAGCATAGACAAACAGCTGGAGCTGATCGAGCGGGGAACGGTGAACGTCATCTCCCGGGGCGATCTCAAGGCCAAGCTGGAAAAATCCGAGAAGACCGGGGTGCCCCTCAAGATCAAGGCGGGTTTCGATCCCACCGCGCCGGACCTCCACCTGGGCCACACGGTGTTGATCCAGAAGCTCAAGCACTTCCAGGAGCTGGGGCACGACATCCACTTCCTGATCGGCGACTTCACCGGGATGATCGGCGACCCCACCGGCAAGTCGGAGACCAGGAAGCCGCTTACCCCCGAGCAGGTGGCCAAGAACGCCGAGACCTACAAGGCGCAGGTCTTCAAGATCCTCGATCCGGAGCGGACCAAGGTGGTTTTCAACAGCACCTGGCTCAACCCACTCTCCTCCCAAGAGTTCATCAAGCTCGCCTCCCAGCTCACCGTGGCGCGCATGCTCGAACGGGAGGATTTCAAGGTGCGCTTTGAGAACGAGCGTCCCATCAGCATCCATGAGTTCCTCTATCCGTTGATCCAGGGTTACGACTCGGTGGCGCTGCAGGCCGACGTGGAACTGGGCGGCACCGACCAGTTGTTCAACCTGCTCATGGGCCGAGACCTCCAGCGGGTCTGGGGCCAGGAGCCGCAGGTGGTCCTGACCGTGCCGTTGCTGGAAGGGCTGGATGGGGTGAACAAGATGTCCAAGTCGTTGGGCAACTACATCGGCATCACCGAAAAGGCGGAGGATATCTACGGCAAGACCATGTCTGTCTCCGACACCCTGATGTTCCGCTACTTCGAGCTGCTGAGCGACCTCTCCACCGAGGCGATCGCCGAACTCAAGGCGGGCATGGAGGCGGGGGCGCTCCACCCCAAGGCGGTGAAGCAGCAGTTGGCCCGGGAGCTGACCGCCCGCTTCCATGACCCAGGGGCAGCCAAGCGCGCCGAGGAGCATTTTGAAAAGGTCTTCAGCCAGCATGACAACCCGGAGGAAATGCCGGAGTTGCAGCTGCCCCAAGGCGGCGAGGCCATCTGGCTGCCCAAGCTGCTCCTTGAAGCGGGGCTGGTGGCCAGCTCAGGCGAGGGGCGGAGGATGATCCAGCAGGGCGGGGTTTCCATC
This sequence comes from Thermodesulfobacteriota bacterium, assembly GCA_049323635.1. Taxonomy (GTDB): domain Bacteria; phylum Desulfobacterota; class Desulfobulbia; order Desulfobulbales; family Desulfurivibrionaceae; genus JBMONS01. The sequence goes on along the minus strand of JBMONS010000012.1, from coordinate 21,723 downwards.
AACGGCGACAAGGTGGCGGATGTGGAGCACAAGGTCGTCCCTGCCGGCGAATTGATCGTCAAGGTTGGCAAGCGTCGCTTCTGCAAGGTGATTTTCAGCTAGCATCAGAAACACACCAGCGGTTGCAAACAGAAAGAGGGGGAGCCGAATGTGTCGGCTCCCCCTCTTTTTTTACCGCTTGATCGCACTGCAGCCGTTCAGCTTTTCTGGCCCCATTTGGCCTGGATTCGGCTGATCGCCTCGATGACATTTTCCCTGGCCCCAAAGGCGGAAAGGCGGAAATAGCCCTCGCCGCTCGGGCCGAAGCCGCTGCCCGGCGTGCCCACCACGTGGCACTCGTTGAGCAGCTTGTCAAAGAAATCCCAGCTCTTCATGCCGCCTGGCGTTTTCAGCCAGATGTAGGGCGCGTTGACCCCGCCATAGCAGGTAATCCCTGCGGCGGTGAGACCTTCGCGGATCAGACGGGCGTTCTCCATGTAGAAGGCGATGGTCTCCTGTACCTGCGGCCAGCCCTCGTCGGAGTAAACCGCTGCCGCGGCGCGTTGTACCGGGTAGGAAACGCCGTTGAACTTGGTGCACTGCCGCCGGTTCCAGAGCGGGTTCAAGGCGACCTTCTCGCCACTGGCGGTCACGGCCATAAGCTCCTCCGGTACCACGGTGAGGCCGCAGCGTACGCCGGTGAAGCCGGCGGTCTTGGAGAAGGAACGGAACTCAATGGCGCAGGTGCGGGCGCCCTCGATCTCGTATATGGAGTGGGGGATGCCCGGCTCCGTGATGAAGGCCTCATAGGCCGCGTCAAAGAAGATGATCGCCTGGTTGGCATTGGCGTAATCCACCCAGGCCTTGAGTTGTTCGCGGGTAGCCACCATGCCGGTGGGGTTGTTGGGGTAGCAAAGGTAGATCAGATCCACCTTTTCCTTGGGAATGGCAGGGGTGAAGTTACTCTTCGCCGTGCAGGGCAGGTAGACCAGACCAGCATAGTAGCCCCGTTCATCCGCCTCGCCGGTGCGGCCGATCATGACGTTGGTGTCGTTGTAGACCGGGTAGACCGGGTCGCAGATGGCCACCTTGTTGTCCAGGGAGAGGATGTCCAGGATGTTGGCGGTGTCGCACTTGGAGCCGTCGGAGATGAAGACCTCCGACGTTTTCAGCTCGACCCCCAGCGGCTTGTATGATTTTTCGATGATCACCTTGCTCAGCCACTCGTAGCCCTGCTCCGGGCCGTAGCCGTGAAAGGTGGCGCCGCTGGCCAGGTCATCCACCCCCTGGTGGAAGGCTTTGATGATGGCTGGCGCCAGTGGCTGGGTGACGTCACCGATGCCGAGCCGGATCACCTTGGCCTCGGGATGGGATTCGACAAAGGCCTTGACGCGGCGGCCGATCTCCGGAAAGAGGTAGCCGGCCTTGAGCTTGAGGTAGTGTTCGTTGATGCGGGTCATTGCGGTATTCCTTTTCTGTCGTGGTGCGGACGAAATGTTCTGCTATAAAAAAATCCTGCCTCGCGCGAGGCAAGGCAGGATTTTTTGAACACGTGATACTGGGACCGGATTACTTGCCGGTTTCCAGGGCCTTGAAGCGGCCCTCCAGGAACTTCCAGCCCTTCTCCACGTCCTGCTGGCTCATGGCCATCAGTTCGTCGGCGTGCTCCGGATTCATCAGCTTCAGAGCCCGGTAGCGGTTCTCGCCCAGGGCGTACTCGGCAAACGGAATGGAGGGCGCCTTGGAGTCGATGTGCAGCGGGTTCTTGCCCTCTGCCTCCAGCTCGGGGTTGTAGCGGTAGAGCGGCCAGTGACCGCAGGCAACCGCCTTCTTCTGCTGATCAAAGCCCTTGCGCATGTCGATGCCGTGGTTGATGCAGTGGGCATAGGCGATGATCAGGGACGGCCCCTCGTAGGCCTCGGCCTCGGCAAAGGCCTTGACCACCTGCTGCGGGTTGGCGCCCAGGGCCACCTTGGCCACGTAAACGTTGCCGTAGGTGGAGAAGATCATGCCGATGTCCTTCTTGGGCATCTTCTTGCCGCCGGCCGCGAACTGGGCAGTGGCGGCGCGGGGGGTGGACTTGGACATCTGGCCGCCGGTGTTGGAGTAAACCTCGGTGTCCATGATCAGCACGTTGACGTTCTCGCCGGAGGCCAGGACGTGGTCCAGACCGCCGTAACCGATGTCGTAGGCCCATCCGTCGCCGCCGAAGATCCACACCGACTTCTTGACCAGGTAGTCAGCCACGTGGAGCAGCCGCTTGGCGATAACCGAGCCGTTCTTGGTAAGCACATCCTTCAGCTTGGCTACCCGGTCGCGCTGTGCCTCGATCTCGTCCTGGTTCTTCTGGGAGGCCTTGATCAGCTCGTCGGCCACCTTCTGGGTGATGATCTTCTCCCCCACCGCCTTGCCGAGCAGCTCAACCGCCTGAGCGGCCAGCTTGTTCACGGTGTTGCGCATGCCCAGACCGAACTCGGCGTTGTCCTCGAAGAGCGAGTTGGCCCAGATCGGCCCGCGACCATCAGCGCGCTTGCAGTACGGGGTGGTGGGCAGGTTGCCGCCGTAGATGGAGGAGCATCCAGTGGCGTTGGCGATGAGCATCCGGTCACCAAAGAGCTGGGTGGCCAGCTTGATGTACGGGGTCTCGCCGCAGCCGGCGCAAGCGCCGGAGAACTCGAAGAGCGGCCGGATCAGCTGGCTGCCCTTGACGGAGGACGGGTCGATGTCCTTGTTGGCCACCTCGGGCAGCGACAGGAAGAACTTGACGTTCGGGATCTCCTGGGTACGGACCGCCTCGGTGTTCTCGATCATCTTGAGGGCCTTTTCCTTGGCCGGGCAGGCGTCCACGCACAGGGTGCAGCCGCAGCAGTCCTCGGTGAAAACCTGGATGGTCGCAACCTGCCCCTTGAACTGGGCGCCAACCGCCTCGGCGCTCTTCATGGCCTTGGGTGCTTTCTTCATGTCCGCCGGCTTGACGATCTTCATGCGGATCGCGGCGTGCGGGCAGACCAGGGAGCAACGGCCGCACTGGATACAGTTCTTGGGAAGCCACTCAGGCACGTGTACCGCGATGTTGCGCTTCTCGTACTGGGTGGTGGCGGTGGGCCAGGTACCATCGCAAGGCATCTGGGAAACCTTGATCTCGGTGCCCTTGCCCTCGATCATCTTGGCGGTGACCTCCTTGACAAAGGCCGGCGCGTCGGCAGGCACCACAGCCGGCTTCTCGTGGCCGTCCACGTTCTTGGGGATCTTTACCTCGACGATGTTGTTCACCGCCGCGTCCACTGCGGCGTAGTTCATGTTGACGACCTTGTCGCCCTTCTTGCCGTAGGTCTTCTTGATGGCGTCCTTGATCGCCTTGATCGCCTGCTCCTTGGTGAGGATGCCGGAGAGCAGGAAGAAGGCGGTCTGCATGATCATGTTGATGCGGGCGCCCAGACCGATGGCCTCGGCCAGGTGGATGGCATCAATAATGTAGAACTTGGCCTTCTTGGCGATCAGGTCCTTCTGGACCGCGGAGGGCAGCTGCTTCCATACCTGATCCTTCTTGAAGGTGGTGGTGAGCAGGAAGGTGCCGCCGGTCTCCAGGTTGCCCACCATGTCGTACTTGTCGAGGAAGGTGAAGTTGTGGCAGGCCACGAAGTTCGCCTTGTTGATCAGGTACGGAGCCACGATCTTGTTCTTGCCGAAGCGAAGGTGGCTGGTGGTGATGGAGCCGGACTTCTTCGAGTCATAGACGAAGTAGCCCTGCGCCGAGTTGTCGGTCTCGGTGCCGATGATCTTGATGGTGTTCTTGTTGGCGCCAACGGTGCCGTCCGCGCCCAGGCCGAAGAACATGGCGCGGGTAACGTCCTTGCCCTCGATGTCGAAGGAGGGGTTGTATTTGAGGCTGGTTTTGGCCACATCGTCGTTCGGCCCGACGCAGAAGTGATTCTTGGCCTTCTTGGCGGCCATGTTGTCGAACACCGCCTTGACCATGGCCGGCGTGAACTCGGCGGAACCAAGCCCGTAACGGCCGCCCAGAATAGCCGGGGCCTTCTTCAGGGTGCCGGCCTGGACCGCCTCGTTGATGGCAGTGATCACATCCTGGTAGAGCGGCTCGCCTGCGGAGCCAGGCTCCTTGGTGCGGTCGAGCACGGTGATGCGCTTGACGGTCTTGGGCAGGGTCTTGACCATGGCAACGGCCTCGAAGGGCCGGAACAGGCGGACGACCACCAGGCCGAGCTTCTTGCCCTTGGTGCGCAGGTGCTCGATGGTGGCGGCCACGGTCTCGGCGCCGGAGCCCATCATCACCACGACGTCCTCGGCCTTGGGGTCGCCGTAGTAATCAAAGAGGTGGTACTTGCGGCCGGTAAGCTTGCCGAACTTGTCCATGGTCTTCTGGACGATGGAGGGGCAGGCGTTGTAGAACTTGTTCACGGTCTCGCGGCCGGTGAAGTAGACGTCCGGGTTCTGGGCGGTACCACGCATCATCGGCCGGTCCGGGCTAAGACCGCGCTCGCGGTGGGCGATAACCAGATCCTCGTCGATCATCTTGCGCATGTCGTCGTGGGTGAGCTGCTCGATCTTCTGGATCTCGTGGGAGGTCCGGAAACCGTCGAAGAAGTGCATGAAAGGGATGCGGCTGGCAAGAGAGGCCTGGGTGGCGATCAGTGCCATGTCCTGGCACTCCTGGACGTTCTGGGAGCAAAGCATGGCCCAGCCGGTCTGGCGGGCGGCCATGACGTCGCCGTGGTCGCCGAAGATGGAGAGACCCTGGCAGGCCACCGAGCGGGCGGTGATGTGGAAGACGGTCGGGGTCAACTCACCGGCCAGTTTGTACATGTTGGGGATCATCAGGAAGAGGCCCTGAGAGGCGGTGAAGGTGGTGCAAAGCGCGCCGGTGGTGAGGCTGCCGTGCAGGGCGCCGGCCACGCCACCCTCGGACTGCATCTGGGTGACCGCCGGGATCGAACCCCAGATGTTCTCCTGCTTGGCGGTGGCCTTGGTGTCGGCCTCGGCCGCCATGGGCGAGGAGGGGGTGATGGGGTAGATCGTAATGATCTCGCTGGTGGCATAGGCTACATGGGTACAAGCCTGGTTGCCGTCGATGGTGACCATTTTCCGGGCCATTGTGTCTCTCCTTCCTGGGTTATTGGGTGAATTGCTTGTTATAGATATGGTTCAAGGGTTTTTGATAATTCTTCGCAAAACCAACAACGCAAACGATGCCGAAATTTCTCTTCGTGGCCGCATGATGCGTACAACTACGAGGAATCAACAACATCATCAGCGCATTGGGCGCTGAACTAGCTAATCTAAACGAACTTTTGCGGAATATCCAGTTTATTTTTTCTTGGGCGAGCGAGAGGTTTTCATTATCAGTTCCGGTGATTTGAGCATCACCTTGGTGTCGGGGGGGACCGACTGGGTGAGCCAGGTATTGCCGCCGATCACCGAGCGGGCGCCGATGACGGTATCGCCGCCGAGGATGGTGGAGCCGGCGTAGACCACCACGTCGTCCTCCAGGGTGGGATGGCGTTTGCCTTGGCGATCGAGGTTGCCTGTCTCGTCGCGCTTGAAGGAGAGCGCCCCCAGGGTGACGCCCTGATAGATCCGGACCCGGTTGCCGATGACGCTGGTCTGACCGATGACCACGCCGGTGCCGTGGTCGATGAAAAAGGACTCGCCGATGTTCGCGCCGGGATGGATGTCGATCCCGGTGAGCGCGTGGGCATGCTCGCTCATGATCCTGGGCAGGATAGGAATTTCCAGGCAAGACAATTCATGGGCAATTCGGTAAACCATGATGGCCTGGATGCCGGGGTAGCTGAAGATGATTTCATCCATGCTGCCGGCTGCCGGATCGCCGTTGTATGCGGCGCGAACGTCGGTGGCCAGGATGGCGCGCAGGGCGGGGAGGGTTTCCAGGAAGCGGAAGGCACTCTCCTTGCCGGCCGCCTCGCAGTGCTGGCAAGCGGTTCCGTGGCGCAGGCATTCGTGGCGAATGGCGCGGGTGATCTCGCGGGTGAGGCGGTCGTAAAGCCGGGAGACCTCAAGGCCGAGTTGGTAGGGGAGATCGACGGTGTCGATGCCCTGGTTGCGGAAGTACCCAGGGAAAAGCACGTCCCGGCAGGAGTCGAGGATTTCGATGACGTGCTGGCGGCTGGGCAGCGGCTCGGCGCCGATATGCTCGAAACAGGAGTTGGTGGCGCATGAGGCCACCAGTTGATCCACGATGGCGGGGAGTTCGGAACGGTAGTCGGTTTTGGCAGGCTGGGCCTTGGGGCAGGCCGAGTCCTGAACAGCGTGGGGAATTTTTTTGTGCTTGGCCATGGAATGCTCCTTGCGAACTGGGCGTGACGGAACCATGGCCAAGAGCATACCAGTGTCCGGCGATTCCCTCAAGCAGAGGTGTACCTGCTCCCTCGGCTTACGGGATGACCAAGCGCGGACAGAGCAGACCATGGCCATAGCAGCCCCGGCGGCAAGGCTCACCGGGGAAGTCGTCACAGGCCATGACCCTATGAAAATTGCCGCACGTTAAGAAGCGACCGACCCCTTGGCCTGGTGCCGACAAAGAACGCCACCAGGCCAAGGCGACAAGGGGCGGGAGGCGATGCCGAACCTATTTGCCCTGGCGGAGAGGGCATTCCTCTCCCTCTTCCGCAAAAGCGGCGCAAGTCAAGGTGTCCTCCACCTCCTGGAGGGCGTTGTCCCCTTCCGGCGATGGGGCGGCCGCGACGCTCGCCTGGTCCGTGCCGAGAGGGCAGACAATTCCTTCCTCAGCAAAGGCGGTGCAGGCCAGAGAGTCTTCCACATCCTGAATCGTCGAATGGATTTTGTCCGTCATGGCTATGCCTCCTTGTGGTGGTCTGGGCCTATTGCGGCCTGAAGGTTTTGCCTGAACACATGCCGCCCGCATCGTGGATGCAGGGAACGTTTCTTCCCTTTCGTACGATTTTTTCCCTTCCATCTTTATGGTATAGCAGTCACCTTGCCGGATCAAGCAAAGTAAAGAGATTTTTTCGCCAGTCCATGAAGCTGGCGACTTGGCCGGGAGGGATGGCGGGATTGGGGGGCTTGGATTATAGTGAAGCCATGATCCATCCATCCTCGCATGCAGATCCTCTCTCTCCCCTGGTGGATACGGCCGCCGACGAGGAGATCGTCACGGTTGCCGGGCTTGCCAAGAGTTTTGGCGATCGTCGGGTGCTGGAGGGGGTCTCGTTCTCCGTCCGCAAGGGAGAGTGCGTGGGCTTCCTTGGCCCCAATGGCGCGGGGAAGACCACCTGCATCAACATCCTTCTCGGCCTGGTGCGCAGGGATGCCGGGGGCGCGCGACTGCTCGGCCTGGAAGTGCCAGAAGCCCAGCGCGCCGTCAAGGCCCGCATCGGCGTGGTGCCACAGGCGGACAGCCTGGACCCGGATCTCACCGTGGAGGAGAATTTGCTGGTTCATGCCAGCTACTATTCCATCCCTTCCAGGCTTGCCAGGGAGCGCGTCGCGGGGCTCCTGGAGTTTTTCGCCCTCCATAACCGCAGGGGAGAGATCATCGAGCACCTCTCCGGCGGCCAGCGTCGCCGGCTCCTGCTGGCCCGCGCCCTGATCAACGATCCGGCGTTACTTATCCTGGACGAACCCACGGTTGGTCTCGATCCCCAGGCCCGCCACCTGATGTGGGAGCGGCTTGAGGCGCTCAGGGAAAAGGGAACCACCATGCTCCTGACCAGCCATTATCTTGACGAGGTGGCCCGTCTCAGCGATCGGGTGATCATTTTGGATCATGGCCGTATCGTGGCCCAGGGCGAGCCGCGGCAACTGGTTACCGAGATGGTGGGGCTGGAGGTGTACGAGGTGGAGGGAACCGTGCGTGAGCTGGATATGCTCCAGGAGCAGTTTCTTCAGTGCCGGGCTGATTTCGAGCGGGTGGGGGAGCGGCTGCTGGTCTACGCCAGGGAGGACTGCTCCCGGCTGGAATCGGTGCTGGCCAGCGCAGGCGGCTGGCTGAAGCGGCCCGCCAACCTGGAGGATCTCTTCATTCAACTGACCGGCAGGTCGCTCAGGGACTGATGGCTGTCATACGCTTCCATACCGTCTGGCTTCGCAACCTCCGGGTTTGGCGCAAGAATCTCCTGGCCACCCTCGTCGGCAGCCTGGGGCAGCCCCTGCTCTTTCTGCTGGCCATGGGACACGGCCTGGGGCAGGCGGTGGAGCCCTTGGCGGGGCTGACCTATCCCCAGTATATCGCCCCAGGGCTGGCTGTTTCAGCGGTGATGTACACGGCCGCCTTCGAAACCACCTACGGCTCATACACCCGTTTGGCCATCCAGAAGACCTACGAGGCCATCCTGATGACCCCGCTTTCCATGACCGATCTGGTGTTGGGAGAGGTGGCGTGGGGGGCGAGCAAGGGGCTCCTGGCCGGCATGATCGTGCTGCTGGTTCTGCCGTTTTTCGGGGTGATCCCCTCGCCCTGGGTGGTGGCGGCGTTACCGGTGCTGCTGCTGGTCGGCATCTGCTTCGCCGCGTTGGGTCTGATCATGACCGCGCTGGCCACCAACTACGATTTTTTCAACTATTTCATTTCGTTGGTGATTACGCCGCTGTTTCTTTTCTCAGGGATCTTCTTTCCGCTGGAGTTGTTGCCTGGTGTGGCCGGCATGCTGCTGGCCATGCTTCCCCTCGCCCCGGTGGTCACGGTGGCGCGCGCCCTCTGTCTGGGGCGGCTGGAAGCCACCCTGCCGTTCCTGCTGGTGGGGCCGCTCCTTTTCTCCATCATCGCGGTTTGGATGGCGGTGGTCTTGTTGCGTCGCCGGCTGATCCACTGATCAACTCGGGGCGTTTTCTCCCGCCTGGTTCTGGCGCCGGAGTTGCTCCTCAAGAAAAGCGCGGATGCGGGCCGGGGTGAGGATCAGGCCGGTGAGGGTGACGCCGCCTGCCCGGATGGCCGGGACGGTGCGGATGGCTGCCTCGCGGGCCCGGCCAGGGTTGGTGATCACCTCGATGGTCTCGATCTCGACTCCTGGGAGCGAGGCGGCCACCCCCCGCAGCGCGTGGCTGGCGTGCAGGCAGCGGGGACAGAGAATGGTGCGGTAGAGTTCAACCTTCATGGCAGTTGGCAGGGCGGCTCACCCCTCGATCAGGGCCTTGATATGGCTATATTCATCCTGGGGCGGGATGAAGACCTCCAGGTTCTTGTTCCAGCGGCTCACGTAGTGCTGGGTGAGCAGGGTGCGCATGGCGTTCTTGAGCTGGGTAACGGTGGCGTACTCGTGGACAAAGTATTCACCGTAGCTGTTCTCGGTAACCACCATCGACTTCAGGGTCTTGGTGCCCTTGACCGGTTCCTTGTCGAAGTTGACCACCACCAGGGCCCTGAGCACCGTTTCCTTTTTGAGCAGGTTGTCGCTGGGGATCCGCGAGAAGTGGATGATTGGAAAGGTGCGCAGCAGGGTTTCGGTGAGCTGCTGGATGTCCACCAGATCGATGGGCAGGAAGTTCTTGGTGAGGTGCAGGCTGGTGGTGGGCGAGAGGATGCCGTTGACCAAAAGCCAGACGATGAGGCGCACCAGGTTGTCGTCGCGCTTGATCACCGAGTCCACGTTGGTTTTGACGCTCTCGTGGTCCAGTTCCCCCTGGAAGGCGTAATAGTAGAATACCCCTTCGTACTTGGTGATATGGATGGTGATGTCGGTCTGGGCCATCAAGTCGCGGGAGACGCTGCGGATGTAGTCGATCTTGTTCGGCTTTTGCTCGTAGAAGGTGAAGAGCTTGCGACCGAGGATGGAGATGTCCCGCTCGGTGATGGTCAGTCCGGTCTTCTGATCGAAGCTCTTGAAGATCCAGCGCAGCCGCTTGTAGGTTTCGATCAGGTAATCGTGCACCTTGGCGCCGAAGGCGATGAGCTCCTTGTACTTCCATTCGCGGAAACGGAGGAAGCGACCGTAATCCTCCGGCAGCAGGCTCCACGCCTCCATCATGGTCATGGTCGCCTTGAGGTGGCTCTTCTGGCCGAACTTGGTGTTCTTCTGTGATTCAAAGCCTTCCAGGGTCTTGAGGAAAAGGCATTCCTGGATGAGGCCAGCCCTGGCCTGCTCCGATTTCTCCTTGCGGTAGAAGCCGACAATGTCACGGGCCAGGAGGATGTATGGGTCAACCTCGGCCGGATCGGCAGCGGCCTGCTCCTTGGCCGGCAGCCGCTCCGGATAGGTGATCAGGCATTTGACCCGGTCGGAGAAGAGGGGCAGGGTGCGCGATTCGCCACGCAGCAGCAGCTCCAGATAGGCGAACTTGATCACCGACTTGAACGGGCTGTCCAGCGCCTTGTTCATCTGCCACAGGCAGGCGCCGAAGATCTCCGACTTGGGAATGGCGGAAAGGTAGCCCAGATCGATGAACTCGTCGGGGTTTACCCGCTTGCTGGCGAGCAGGTTCCTGGTCAGCACCTGGTACTCGCCCTCGGTCAATCCAGGGGGGATCAGCCACCAGAGCAGCTTCTTGCCCGCCACCAGGATATGGGTCCGGAACAGTTCATCCTTGAGCAGCGCCTTGATGGCCGATCCGGCCGATTCCTGGTCCGCCTCGGCCGGGAAGCTGTTTTCCTTGGTCTGGTCGATGTCCATCAGGAAGAAGTGGGCCTCGAACCCCCGTTTGCCAACCCACTCCTCGATCGCCCTGCATTTCTGTTCCAAAAGGGCAAGCCCCTCGCCGCCGATCTCCTCCAGACGGATGCTCACCCAGTAATCGCAGTCCGAAAGGGCCGACTGGGCGATGGTGCCAACACTGCCGATGGTTTTGAGCGAATGGATGCAGGGGGTGTCGGTGTGCGGCGACGGCGTGTCCTGCCGCATGGCCGATGAGGTGGGAAAGTATCGGCGGAAGAGGTCGTGTCCCATCTCTTCCTCGGGGTTGAAAAGGTGGATGCCGTATGGACACCCCTCCACAAAGCCGGGAAGATCCGGATAGTTGCTGTGCAAAAGGAAGGGGACGACCTTGAACAGCAGATTGGCGAGCGCTGGATTGAACAGGGTGGCCCTGCCTCTCCGTTCCTCGTTGTAGGTGGTGTAGCGCTCTATCTTCTGTTGGAAAAGATCGTCCATGCCGTGGTTGTAAAACCTCTCGGGAGGCAGTGGCGTCATGTCCAGGATGACGCCGTGGAGTTGTGTGTGCCGACGGGCTGTCGGTCAGGGGGCAGCCATGATCGCCTCGGCCATGCGGATGGCCTGGCGGCTTTGTTCCACATCGTGGACCCGGATGATATCAGCCCCCTGCATGGCACAGTATGCCGCGATCGAGGCGGTGGCGCAATCCCGATTTTCCACCGGCAGGTCGAGGATCTTGCCGATGAAGGCCTTGCGGGAATGTCCGATCAGCAGCGGGCAACCAAGCTGTTTGAGTTCAGCAAGGTGCTTGAGGATACACAGGTTGTGGGTCACGGTCTTGCCGAAGCCGAGGCCCGGATCGACCAGAATCCGATCCCGGCCCAGCCCTTGTGCTTCCGCCCAGGCAATGCGTTCGGCCAAAAAGTCGATGATCTCCCGAACCACATCGCTGTAGGCAGGCTCCACCTGCATGTCGCGTGGGGTTCCCTGCATGTGCATGATGACCACCGGCGCTTGCCGGGCCATTGCCACCTCCACCATGGCCGGATCGTAGCGCAGGGCGCTCACGTCGTTGATGATGTCGGCGCCTGCGGCCAGGCTAGCCTCGGCCACCGCCGCCTTGGTGGTGTCGATGGAGATTGCCGTCCCGGGAGCAAGACGGCGGATGCTCGCTATGGCGGGCAATACCCGTGTCAGCTCCTCCTCCGGAGGCACCGGTTCGGAAAAGGGGCGGGTTGATTCGCCTCCCACGTCGATGATGTCCACGCCGCTGGCCAACATCGCCTTCACTTGCGTCTCCACCGCCTCCTGGCCGACAAAGCGGCCGCCGTCGGAGAAGGAGTCCGGGGTGACGTTCAAGATGCCCATGATCAGGGCGCGCTTGCCGAACTCCAGGCTTTTGTCTTTGAGGGTGAGTTGCATGGGGTTTTCGAATGGTCCGCGCCGTGATTGTGGTTTCAAGTTGCCCGAGGGAGGTGGCGTGAGCCGCATGAACGGAACAAGCCCTTTGGCGAGTCGGCCAAAGGGCTTGCGGAAGCTGCCATCTCAAGCGGGGAGGTTACTGGGCCGCCTCAACCGCCTCGGCGGCGTCCGTATTCTTCCCCATGATCGCCTCGATATCCTCCAGGGTGATGGTCTCTTTTTCCAGCAAGGCCTTGGAGATCGCGGTCAGGGTGTCGCGATGGGTTGAAAGCAGGTCGTGGACCTTCTGGTTGGCATTCAGCACGATGCGCTTTACCTCCTCGTCGATTCGGATGGCCGTGGTCTCCGAGTAGTCACGGTGCTGGGCGATCTCGCGGCCCAGGAAGATGTGCTCTTCCTTCTTGCCAAAGGTGAGCGGTCCCATCTCGTCGCTCATTCCCCACTCGCATACCATCTTGCGCGCCAGGTTGGTGCAGCGTTCGATGTCGTTGCCGCTGCCGGTGGTGATCTCGCCGAAGACCAATTCTTCGGCCACCCGGCCACCCAAGAGGATGCAGAGGTTGTTCTGGAGATAACTTTTGGCGTAGGTGTGCTTCTCGTCCACCGGCAGCTGCTGGGTCAGGCCCAGCGCCCGGCCACGCGGGATGATGGTCACCTTGTGGATCGGGTCGGTGCCGGGCAGCAGCATGGCCACCAGGGCGTGTCCCGCCTCGTGGTAGGCGGTGATCTCCTTCTCCCGGTCGGTAATGATCATGCTCCGCCGCTCGGCGCCCATCATCACCTTGTCCTTGGCCTGTTCCATGTGGGTCATGGTGATCTCTTCCGCGTCGGCGCGGGCGGCCAGGAGCGCCGCCTCGTTGACCATGTTCTCAAGGTCCGCCCCGGAGAAGCCGGGGGTGCCGCGGGCGATCACCGCCCAGTCCACATTGGGGGCGATGGCCTTCTTCTGGCCATGCACCCGAAGGATCATCTCGCGGCCCTTGACATCCGGCACCGGTACCACCACCTGCCGATCGAAGCGGCCGGGCCGCAGCAGGGCCGGATCGAGCACGTCGGGCCGATTGGTGGCGGAGATGATGATGACCCCCTCGTTGGACTCGAAGCCGTCCATTTCCACCAGGAGCTGGTTCAGGGTCTGCTCCCGCTCGTCATGGCCGCCGCCCAGGCCGGCGCCGCGATGGCGGCCCACCGCGTCGATCTCGTCGATGAAGATGATGCAGGGGGCGTTCTTCTTGCCCTGGATGAAAAGGTCGCGGACGCGGGATGCGCCTACGCCCACGAACATCTCAACAAAGTCGGAGCCGCTGATCGAGAAGAAGGGCACGTCCGCCTCGCCGGCGATGGCCTTGGCCAGCAGGGTCTTGCCGGTGCCCGGAGGACCGGCGAGCAGTACTCCCTTGGGGATGCGGCCGCCCAGACGGGTGAACTTTTTAGGATCCTTGAGGAAGTCGATAATCTCGGTCAGTTCCTCCTTTGCCTCTTCGATGCCCGCCACATCGGCAAAGGTGACCTTGTTCTGGTCCTGATCCATGAGCCGCGCCCGGCTCTTGCCGAAGCTCATCGCCTTGCCGCCGCCCATCTGCATCTGGCGCATGAAGAAGATCCACACCGCGATCAGGAGCAGCATGGGGAACCAGGAGATCAGGATGGTGATGTACCACGGCGTCTCCTCAAGCTGCTTCACCCGGATGTTGACGTTGGCCTTGCGCAGGGCCGGGATCAGCTGCGGATCGTTCGCGGGCACGATCACCTTGAAGGTCTTGCCGCCGCTCGATTCGCCGGTCAACTCGTCGGCCTGCATGGTGACCGAGGTAACCGCCCCCGACTCCACGCTGGTCAAGAAGTCGGTGTAGCTCATTTCCACCACGGACTGCTGTGGCTTGTTGAACAGGTTGAAGAGCAGGATCATGGTGAGGCCGATGACCAGCCACATGGAAAGATTCTTGTAGAAGGTGTTCAAGCAATGCCTCCTTGGGGCAATGACTGTTATCGCGGCGTGATGCCGGTTCCCGCCCGCGGTGAACCGAGATGAGGGCGCAGGGGAAGAGTCAGGCGAGACCGGGGGATTTCATGGGGTATCCTGCGGCGTGGCTGACTCGGGGCTAATTTTGCCCGGACCTCAACGTATTGAGTAGTAAACCATAAGTTGGGGAAAAGAAAAAGTCCAGAAGGCGGGGGGAAATGGATTTTTGCTTGGGAAAAGATCCCCAGGCTCCGGTTCTTTCCGGAACCTGGGGCAAAGAGAATCAGACAAAGTATTCCTGCACCGACTTGGCTTCCACCGACTGCTTCTGCATGGTGGCGATGGCCTTGACCATGGACTCGGCGCCGGCGATGGTGGTGGTGTAGGGGAGGTGGTAGGTCAGGGCCGCCCGCCGGATGGTGTAGGCGTCCTCGGTGGTGCGGGTGCCCAGCGAGGTGTTGACGATCCACTGGATCTGCTTGTCCTGGATCTTGTCCAGGATGTGCGGCCGGCCCTCGGAGATCTTGAAGACCGAGGCGCAGGCAATGCCGTTCTCCTCGAGCACCCTGGCGGTGCCACGGGTGGCGAGGATGGAGAAGCCCAGTTCGATCAAGCGCTTGGCAATCGGCACGATGGCGGGCTTGTCGTTGTGGCGTACGCTCAGGAGCACGTTGCCCGAGGTGGGGATCGGCTGGCCGGAGGCGATCTGCGACTTGGCAAAGGCCAGGCCCAGGTCGTGGTCCATGCCCATGACCTCGCCGGTGGACTTCATCTCCGGTCCGAGCAGGGTATCGACGCCCTCGAAGCGGTTAAAGGGGAAGACCGCCTCCTTGACCGCGTAGTGGGAGACCTCCACCTCGCGGGTCAGCCCCAGTTCCGGCAGGGTCTTGCCCATCATCACCTTGGTGGCCAGTTTGGCCAGCGGTACGCCGGTGGCCTTGCTCACGAAGGGCACGGTGCGGGAGGCACGGGGGTTGACCTCCAATACGTAGAGGGTGTTGTCCTTCACCGCGAACTGGACATTCATCAGCCCCTTCACCTTCAGTTCCGCGGCCATGGCGCGGCTGGCGTCCTTGATCGCGGAGATCATCTCGTCACTGAGGCTGTACGGCGGCAGTACGCAGGCCGAGTCGCCGGAGTGGATGCCCGCCTCCTCGATGTGCTGCATGATGCCGCCGATGATGGTGTTCTCGCCGTCGGAAAGCGCGTCCACGTCGATCTCCACCGCGTCCTTCAGGAACTTGTCGATCAGGATCGGCCGCTCCGGCGAGACGTCGATGGCCGAGTTCATGTAGGCGGTGAGATCCTTCTCGTTGTAGACGATGCGCATGGCCCGGCCGCCCAGCACGTAGGAGGGCCGCACCACCACCGGGTAGCCGATCTGGGCGGCGATGACGCAGGCCTCCTCGGCGGAGAGGGCGGTGCCGTTCTCCGGTTGCTTGAGGCCCAGCTTGTGCAGGAACTGCTGGAAGCGCTTGCGGTCCTCGGCCCGGTCGATGGAGTCCGGCGAGGTGCCCAGGATCGGCACCCCGGCCTTGGCCAGGGGAACGGCCAGGTTCAGCGGGGTCTGGCCGCCGAACTGGACGATCACCCCTTCCGGCTGCTCCTTCTTGATGATGTGCAGCACGTCCTCGCGGGTGAGCGGCTCGAAGTAGAGCTTGTCCGAGGTGTCGTAGTCGGTGGAGACCGTCTCCGGGTTGGAGTTGACCATGATCGACTCGATCCCCATCTCCCTGAGGGCAAAGGAGGCGTGCACGCAGCAGTAGTCGAACTCGATGCCCTGGCCGATCCGGTTGGGGCCGCCGCCCAGGATCATCACCTTGCGGCCGGTGCTGGCCCGCGACTCGTCCTCAACCTCGTAGGTGGAGTAGTAGTAGGGGGTATAGGCCTCGAACTCGGCGGCGCAGGTGTCCACCAGCTTGTAGACCGGCTGCACCCCGGTCTTCTCGCGCAGCTCCCAGATGTCCTCCTCCGAGGTGCGGGTGAGATGGGCGAGCTGGCGGTCGGAGTAGCCGAGCTGTTTGAACTCGCGGAGTGCGTCGTGGTCCAGGCCGTTGAAGCCCTTCTCCCGGATGCGTGTCTCGGTCTCCACGATCTGCTTGAAGTTGTGCAAAAACCACGGGTCGATGAAGGATAGCTCGTAGATCTTTTCGACGTTCATCCCCCGACGCAGCGCCTCGAAGACCATGAAGAAGCGCTTGGAATTGGGCTTCCTGAGCCCGTTCTCCAGATCCTGCTGATCCATCTTCTCCAGGTTGAACTTGGGGTCCGCCCCAAAGCCGCTCACCCCGATCTCAAGCGAGCGCATGCCCTTCTGGAACGCCTCCTTGAAGGTGCGGCCGATGGCCATGGTCTCGCCCACCGACTTCATGGCGGTGGTGAGGAAGTCGTCCGCCTCGGGGAACTTCTCAAAGGTGAAGCGGGGGATCTTCACCACGCAGTAGTCGATGGTGGGCTCGAAGGCCGCCATGGTCTCGCGGGTGATGTCGTTCTGCAGCTCGTCGAGGGTGTAGCCCACCGCCAGCTTGGCCGCGATCTTGGCGATGGGGAAGCCGGTGGCCTTGGAGGCCAGCGCTGAACTGCGCGACACGCGCGGGTTCATCTCAATGACCATCAGCTCGCCGTCCGCCGGGTTCACCGCGAACTGGACATTGGAGCCGCCGGTCTCCACGCCGATCTCCCGCATGATGGCGATGGCGGCGTTGCGCATGATCTGGTATTCGCGGTCGGTCAGGGTCTGGGCCGGGGCCACCGTCACCGAGTCGCCGGTGTGCACGCCCATGGCGTCGATATTCTCGATGGAGCAGATGATCACCACGTTGTCCGCCCGGTCGCGCACCACCTCAAGCTCGTACTCCTTCCAGCCCAGGAGGCTCCGCTCCAGCATGACCTCGGAGTTCATGGAAAGATCAAGGCCCGCCTTGCACAGCTCCTCAAGCTCCTGGGAGTTGTAGGCGATGCCGCCGCCGGTGCCGCCCAGGGTGAAGCTGGGGCGGACGATGATCGGAAATCCGATCAGCTCGGCGGCAGGGCGAACCTCTTCAAGAGTGTGGACGATGGCGCTCTCCGGCACCTTGAGGCCGATTTTGCGCATGGCGGCCCGGAAGGGGTCGCGGCCCTCGGCCTTCTTGATCACCGGGATCTTGGCGCCCAGCAGCTCGACGTTGTACTTGTCCAGCACCCCGAGCTCGGCCACCTGGATGGCGGTGTTGAGCGCGGTCTGGCCGCCCAGCGTGGGCAGCAGCGCGTCGGGCCGCTCCCGCTCGATGATCTTGGCGACCATCTCCGGGGTGATCGGCTCGATGTAGGTACGGTCGGCGATCTCCGGGTCGGTCATGATGGTGGCCGGGTTGGAGTTGATCAGCACCACCTCGTAGCCCTCTTCCTTGAGCGCCTTGACCGCCTGGGTGCCAGAGTAGTCGAACTCGCAGGCCTGGCTGATGATGATCGGGCCGGAGCCGATGATGAGGATCTTCTTGATGTCGGTTCTTTTGGGCATCGTCGTTTTCCTGTATGAGTCAAGCCGCCTTCGGATGCTTTCCGGCTTGTTTGCGTATCCGCTGCTGGTGTCCCGCCTGATTACTGCATCATCGCCACAAACCGGTCGAAGAGATAGAGCGAGTCATGCGGACCAGGCGCATTCTCCGGGTGGTACTGCACCGAGAAGGCCGGGAACTTCTTGTGGCGCATGCCCTCGACGCTGTTGTCGTTGAGGTTGATGTGGGTCAGCTCCACCTCGTCGGGGTTGAGGCTCTTCATGTCCACGCAGAAGCCATGGTTCTGGGAGGTGATCTCCACCTTGCCGGTGGTCAGATCCTGGACCGGCTGGTTGGCGCCGCGGTGACCGAACTTCAGCTTGTAGGTGGTGCCGCCGTAAGCGAGCCCCAGCAACTGGTTGCCCAGGCAGATGCCGAAGATCGGCTTCTTGCCGAGCAAGTTGCGGATCACCTCGATAACGCCGGGGATGCCGGCCGGGTCGCCGGGGCCGTTGGAGAGAAAGACCCCGTCCGGGTTCATGGCCAGGATCTCGTCCGCCGTGGTGGTGCAGGGCACAACCTGCACGCTGCAGTTGCGATCACTGAGCAGCCGGAGCTGGTTGTACTTGAGGCCGTAGTCGATGGCCACCACCTTGTGCCGGCCCGGGCCGGCGGTGGAGAAGTTGCTGCCCGGCACCGGCGCGTCATCCTTCCAGCCGTATGCGGCCGAACAGGTAACCTCGCGCACCAGGTCGCGGCCCACCAGGCCGGGAGAGGCCTTGGCCTTGGCCACCAGAGATTTCGGATCAAGATCCTCGGTGGAAACAATCCCCTTCAGGGCGCCGACCACCCGGAGATGGCGGGTGAGCGCCCGGGTGTCGATTCCCTCCACCCCGAGGACGCCATACTTTTTAAGCAGCTCGGCCAGGGTGCCGGTGGAGCGGAAGTTGCTGGGAATGGCGTTGTACTCTTTGATCAGGAAGGCCTCGACCTGGACCTTCTCCGATTCCATATCCTCGGGGTTGACGCCGTAGTTGCCGATGAGCGGGTAGGTCATGGTGACAATCTGCCCCTTGTAGGAGGGGTCGGTCAGCACCTCCTGGTAGCCGCTCATCCCGGTGTTGAACACGATCTCGCCGCTGGTCTCGCCAGGGCCGGTAAAGGATCTGCCTTCAAATATGGTGCCATCTTCAAGGGCAATAAGAGCTTTCATGGATATCCCTATAACACGCTGAGGTTGGTTATGGTCAGCATCAATGTTGGTCAACAGGGCGCGCATGCAGGACTTCCCGGATCAGGGCCACCTGCTGTCGTGCCGAATCTTGCTGGCGTTCGCTTATCCGCGCGGCACGTCGTTCCGCCTGGGCATACTCTTCCGGCCGCTCGCTGAAGTAAAGCAGCTTCGCGGTCAGCTCGTCGGCATTGGTCACCGGAAACCCAGCGCCCGCCGCCTCCAGCAGCTCCTTGGCGTCCAGAAAGTCCGACATGCTGGGACCATAGAAAACCGGCTTGCCCCAGGCGATCGGTTCCAGGATGTTGTGGCCGCCCTTGTCCACCAAGCTGCCGCCGCAGAAGGCATAGGTAGCCAGCCCGTAGAGGGTTGCCAAATCGCCCATGGTGTCCACCAGGATCACCGGCGCGGTGCGGCCATGCTGCCGGGCCTGGCTCAATCGTTCCCACGGGATGCGTTTGTCGCGCAACAGCGCCTCCACCTCGTCCAACCGCTCCAGATGCCGCGGGGCGACGATCCAGACCAGGCTGGGCAGTCGTTTGCGCAGGGCGCGGGCCACTTCGCTCAACAGCGCTTCCTCGCCGGAGCGGGTGCTGCCGGTGACCAGTACCGGCAGGCCGGTGAGCGCCAACTCCTTGCGGAGCGTTTCCGCCTCGGTCGTTGCCGTTTTGGGTGGGCCGCTGTCAAACTTGGCATTGCCAAGGATACGGATGCGGGTCGGGTCGGCGCCCAGCGCCCGAAACCGCTTTGCGTCCTCGCCCCGGATGACCGCGATCTTGGAAAAGCAGGAGAGCAGCTTTTCCATAAAACCCCTGACCAGGCGGTATCTGGTGAACGACCGCGCCGAGAGGCGGCCGTTGAGCAGAAAGAGGGTGACATCGTTTTCGTATGCCCGGCGGATGATGTGGGGCCACAGTTCCGTTTCGAGGCAGACATAGACCGTGGGCGCGACCGTCCTGAGCGCGCGGTCGACAGGGCCGACCAGGTCGAGTGGCGCCAGGAAGCAGGGAACATCGTCCGGCAACTGGCTGGTGGCCACGGCCAACCCGTGTTGGGTCACAGTGGAAACCAGCACCATCGCCTCGGGAAGCTGCAGGCGCAATTGGCTGATCAGCGCCTTGGCGACCTGCACCTCGCCCACCGAGGCGGCATGCAGCCAGATCCGGATGGGGCGGCTTGGGTCCAGGGGCACTTCGTCCAGATACCCGAAACGCTGCCGCAACCCCAGACGATGCCTGCTGACGATGAGAAAATAGAGGCAGGCGAAAGGGGATGAGGCAACGAGGAGAAGCCAGCCCAAAACTTGATACAATGCGTATAACAAGGGGAAACGTGACCTCTGTGTCTAAGGGGAGGCACACCGCTCCCAGGCCCTAAAAAAAATCAGAGTATTAAAACTGATCATCGTCCCGAAGTCAACAGGAATTGGGGTGGGGAGGGGATCCTGCCGCCAGTCGGTTCAGTCGGAAGGCTCATGAAAGATGCCGGCGATCGGCATGGCGCACCAAGAACAGCAACCCGTTTCGGTCAGATGGTTTTGGGCGATGCGGTAGCCAACCCGTTCGATGAGCAAATTCCCGCACCCGGGACAGTGGGTGTTCTCGCCAGGGTCGCCGGGGATGTTGCCGACATAGACGTAGCGCAGGCCCTCGCCCAAGCCGATCTCCCGCGCACGCAGCAGGCTGGCTGGCGGGGTGGGCGGTCGGTCGGTCATCTCGAAGGTCGGCCAGAAGCGGGTGACGTGCCACGGCATATCCTGGGAGATTCCCTTGATGAAGCGGGCGATGTCCCGCAGTTCCTCGTCGGAGTCGTTCCAGCCGGGGATCACCAGGGTGGTCACCTCGACCCAGACCCCCAGCTGGTGCATCAGTTGGATGGTGTCCAGTACCGGCTGGAGCTTTGCCCCGCAGACCTCCTTGTAGAAGCGCTCCGTGAACGCCTTGAGGTCGATGTTGTTGGCGTCGAGGAAGGGGGCCAGGGCACGGGTCGCATCGGCGCTGGTATAGCCATTGCTGACAAAGATGTTGCCCAGCCCTCTTTCCTTGGCGAGACGGGCGCAGTCCAGGGCAAACTCGTAGAAGATGGTGGGCTCCACGTAGGTGTAGCTGATGGTGCGGCAACCGGTTTGTATGGCCCCGGCCACCACCTCTTCCGGAGAGCGGATCGAGCCGGGGATGGCGCCTGCATGCCGGCGTGGATACTGGGAGATCTCGAAGTTCTGACAGTGGCGGCAACGGAAGTTGCAGCCAACCGTGGCGATGGAATAGGAGAGCGAGCCGGGCAACATGTGGAAGATGGGCTTCTTCTCGATGGGGTCGATGTTTTCACTGATCAGCCTGCCGTAGTTGCGGGACACCAGTCTACCGGCCTGGTTCTCCCGTACTCCGCAGATGCCGCGGCCACCGGTTTTGATGCGACAGTGATGGGCGCACAGAAAACATTGCAGGTGATCCAGGTCGACACTCCGATAAAACATGGCTTCATGCATGGGTGGCCCTCCATGGCGACGACCGTTGCTGTTCACTCTATACTATAGATAGTATGAAGGGATGCCATGGGGGCGGTCAATAGGAATATGCGTTTTTTTATTTCGTTGTATACAGGCGGATTTTGTGCTGGTGAGGATCAATGGCGAAAAATCCCATTGACGGGCACAGGGGGTTCGGCTATTTTGCCCGTCTCCTGCCGGGGAGCACAGCTTGCTAAACTGATGGCCTCCGGAAAAAGCAACGCACCGAAAAAAAAGCGTTGACGGGGAGAACGGCATCGACTAAGTTGCCGCTCTCCCGAACGGGGAGAACGACTGGCTCTGACCGGTCGGCAAGGTGATCATTGAAAACTGAATAGTGGAAGAAGTGTAAGAGATGGGCCCTTATGCCAGCTCGAAAGGGTTGGCGAGTTTTAGTTGTAAAAGAGATCATACTCTATTGAAGAATTCAGTGCTTCGGTGCTGGAAGATATTCAACTGGAGAGTTTGATCCTGGCTCAGATTGAACGCTGGCGGCGTGCTTAACACATGCAAGTCGAACGAGAAAGGGGCTTCGGCCCTGAGTAGAGTGGCGCACGGGT
>JBMONS010000011.1:0-90911 GCA_049323635.1 Thermodesulfobacteriota bacterium | reverse complement strand
ACATTCTTCATGGGGAACTTGAGACGGTCCGGATCGTAGAGCAACTTGACGCCGGCATTGCCGCGGGCGCAGATCGCCGCGCCGTTGTCGATGGACTTGGGGTTGCCCTCAAGCTTCACCAGCTTGCCGTCCCGCACCTTGCCCACCAGCTGGCAGCGCCAGAAGCACATCTCACAGACACCACCGACCACGGTCTTGGTGTCGGCGAAGCTGCCCGGCGCGGTGAAGGGCTTCTTGACAAACGGTTCAGCCGCATTCGCCCTTTTCGCGAAGCAGCCGGAAACCGCCGCAGTGGCCGCGGCCAGGGACGCGGTTTGCAGGAATTTACGCCTCGTCAGATTCAATGCCATTGTCCAGTTCCTCCCTTGTAAAAAAATCGATGAGATTGACCAAGACCCTGTAAAAGGGGTGACGCCCCCCTTCGAGGACCCTTGCCCTGAATTTGGGAAACCACGGCCGGAAGTGCTGCCGCAGGAAGAGTTCCTCGTCGTCGCTCTTGCCTTCCGACGCGAGCAGGGCGAGAAACTCCAGTTCAAAAGTGATGTGATCCGGGATATCCGCCTCGCCGGCTAGGTCGAAACCGCGCTCCCGGTAGAAATTCTTGGTGTTCACGGCGCTCTGGCCGTACAGCATGCCGTCATCGCTCAGGTATACTGACCCATAGGGAGGAGCGACGACAGAGGGGACGGCGTTGACGAAAAGACGGGTGTGCTCCACCTGGATCCGCTCCAGCCAATCATCACCGCTGGCGATTTCTTGCCGGAGCTGCGCAGCGTCCTGATGCATTCCCATCCCGTTGAGGAAGGAGTCAATGGCATCGAAATACCCAGCGTCCATCCAGGATGCGTCAGGATACCGCATGGACTGCGCGAGGAAATGATAGAGGTCTGCCATGCTGATCGATTCGGCTTGCGCCATAAGCGAACTCCGGGGGAAGACGGGTTTGGTCGCCTCGGGCCGAGGCGGCCACCGACAACGCTCGTTCCTCCCCAAGCATCACGCCCGCATCCTCACCGCGCCGGTGCACAAGCGAAGGTTTGAGACGTAAAGGAGTCGCTCATCGGGTGAACCCGGTTTCCCAATACGGTTGCCGCCCGCGTGAGAAGGGGGAGGCCCAGAGCCGATGAGCGATTCTTAGAAGGAAAGAAAACAATTGAGTGGCTATAACACAAGGGGTATGGCTTGCAAATGTGGCAAATTGTCACATAACATCGCATGAAGCGCGGCTTTCACCTCGACCCATCCTCTTGAGAAAAAGAGAAAATTGCGCTACATGTTCAAGGGTTCACCCAGTTCGGCAACCCATTCCCATTCCCACCGGAGCCTTTATCGTGCAATTTTCAGCCACCCCGTCGCCACGGCCTCCGGTCCAAGAACGTCTCGCCTCGTCACGAATCGCCTTCACCTGGCTGTTGCATCTGCGCTGGGGAGCGGTGATCGCCCAGGCCATCCTGGTGCTGCTGGTCTACCTCGTCCTTGAGGTTCGTCTGCCCTACCCCATCCTTTTGGGGATCCTCGGGTTCGAGATCGCCAGCAACCTCTGTTTCGCCCTGATCCATCGCCGAAGCGACTCCATCAGCACCAGGTTCCTCGCCCTGGTTCTTTTCACCGACGCGGTGCTACTCTCCCTGCTGCTCCATTACTCGGGCGGCCCCATGAACCCCTTCACCTTCCTCTACCTGGTGCATGTGGCCATGGCGGCCATTCTGATGCCGCCGCGCTGGTCATGGGGGTTTGCCCTCTTCACGGTAGCTTGCTACGCCTGGCTTTTCCTTTTACCCACCCAAGGGAGCGCCGCCCAGTGCCATACGGAACCGATCTTTTCCGCCCTGCGCCATGACCCGGTGATGATTCACCTGCAAGGCATGTGGGTGGCCTTCACCGTCACGGTGTTTTTCATCGTCTTTTTCATAAGCCGCATTCAGCAGGCCTTGACCAGACATCAGCAGGCACTGGCCGATCTCCAAGCCGAGCGGACCAGGAACGAAAAGCTTGCCTCGCTGGCAACCCTCGCCGCCGGAGCGGCGCACGAGTTTGCCACCCCGCTTGCCACCATCGCGGTCTCGGCCGGCGAGATGCTCCATGAGTTGCAGCGACACCCGAACATCTCCCAGGATCTCATCGAGGATGCCGCACTGATCCGTGAGCAGGTGGACCGCTGCAAGGACATCCTCTTCCAGATGTCCGCGGACGCGGGGGAGCACATGGGTGAGGAGTCCCGGGAGTTCAACCTCCACGACCTAATCACCGGCCTGCTCAGCCAGTTTCCGGCCTCGGGATCCTTTCCTGTGCAGTACCGGAATGACTGCAAGACGCTGCTGGTGACCATGCCGAGCCGGACCGTGGGACGGGTCATCCACAGCCTGCTCAAGAATGCCATGGATGCTTCGCCAGACGGGGCGGCCATCCAGCTCGCCATCTCCACCGACGAATCCATGCTGCGCATCGAGGTGAAGGACCAGGGAACCGGCATGCCCCCGGAGGTCGCGGCGAGGGCGACGGAGCCGTTCTTCACCACCAAGGCCCCGGGCAAGGGAATGGGGCTCGGCCTGTTTTTGGCCAGGTCCGCTGCGGAACGCTTTGGCGGCGGACTCTCCATCTCCAGCCAGCAAGGCCATGGCTCCACGGTTGGCCTTGCCTTTTCCCTGCAACAGATCGCGGCCCGCATCGGCGGGCCGCTGTCCTGACCACCATCCACAGGAGGAATCATGGGGGAATCAATTCTGCTCGTCGATGACGAGGACCTCTTCCGGGAAAGACTGGCCAAGGCATTCAGCAGGCGGGGCTTTCAGGTTTTTACCGCCTCCGGCTACGATACGGCCCTGCCCATCATCGAAGCCAACAGGCCCGCCAAGGCGGTGGTGGACCTGAAGATGCCCGATCATTCCGGACTGGAGCTCATAAGCGCCGCCAAAGCCATGCATCCCGAAATTCACATCGTGGTGCTTACCGGCTACGGCAGCATCGCCACGGCCACCGAGGCCATCCGACTGGGGGCCACCTCCTATCTGCCCAAACCGGCTGACGTTGACGACATCCTCTCCGCCTTTGCCAAGGAACCGACCTCCGGCCTCGCAGTGGAACAGAAGGATTTCGCCGCGCCGTCGCTGGCCAGGGCGGAATGGGAACATATCAATCGGGTGCTCACCGATTGCGAGGGAAACATCTCCCTGGCCGCAAAAAAACTCGGGGTGCACCGCCGCACCCTGCAGCGCAAACTCCAGAAGTTCCCGCCAGGGAAATAAGAAAAACGCAAAAACAAACAAAAGGGAGACGAACATGAACAGAAACAGGAAAGCCGACAGTTGGTTCAGCCGCTTGGCAATCACCGCCCTGCTCCTCTTGACGGTGCAGGGATATGCCATGGCAGCCGAGCAGCAAGCCCAACCGATCACCCCGCAGGCCGCCTGCGCGGCGTGTGGAATGTATCCCCACCAGTACCCCCAGTGGCAAACCCAGGTGATTTTCAACGACGGCACCATGGCTGCCTTTGATGGCGGGAAATGCATGTTCCGCTATCTGCTCAACATGAAAAAATTCGCCCCTGACCGGGACCCGGCTCAGGTTGCTGCGGTGTGGGTGAAGGATTTCGGCACTGGCGCCTGGATCGACGGCAAGACCGCCTGGTACGTCGTCGACAGCAAGGTCATGGGACCCATGGGCAGGGAACTCATCCCCTTTGCCACCGAGGCGGCCGCCAACGACTTCCAGAAGGCCAACGGCGGGACGGTTGCCGCCTTCCAGGCCATTTCCATGGACACCATCAAGCCTTTGATGGGAGGGATGCACCACATGAAGCAGGGCGGCCACGGCGCCGGGCCGATGCATAACATGCAGTAGCTCTCCCCAGTACAAGAAGAAGGCCCGCCCCGCAAAAAGGGAGGGCCGAGTCCCCTGCGCCCTGTGAGCGGCGGACAAAAAAAACGGCTTACGGGTTTCTTTCCCGTAAGCCGTTTGTCATTTCACACAATCAAAATGGTCGGGATGAGAGGATTCGAACCTCCGACCCCGTGCTCCCGAAGCACGTGCTCTACCAGACTGAGCCACATCCCGACCCGCGATCCTGTACAGGCCTCCCGGCTATGCATGCCGGAGCCTCAAATTCGGTGGGCCATATGTACCCACAGAATCAAGATGCGTCAACAAAAAAGAAGGCGGCCCCCAATGGGAACCGCCTTCATGACTTACTCAACTCAAGAAGAAAAGATCTGAATTACTTCACGGCCTCGGTCAGCTTGCTGCCCGGCTTGAAGCGAGCAACCTTCCTGGCCTTGATGGTGATCGGCTTGCCGGTCTGGGGATTGCGACCCTGACGAGCGGCACGCTTGGTTACGGAAAAGGTTCCGAAGCCGACCAGAGTTACCTTGTCGCCCTTCTTGAGGGCAGCCGTAACGGCGTCAAGCATGCCGCCCAGGGTCTTCTCGGCTGCTGCCTTGCTGATACCACCAGCCTTCGCCATCTTCTCGACCAACTCACTCTTGTTCATGTCCTTTCCTTCCTCCTCATGATTTAAGTGGTTCTCCTGCCTTGCTACACGCCGCTTTCACGGCCATTGAGGCGATTTAACCCCATGCCCTGTGATTGTCAAACAAAAAAGGGCTGCTGTCAAATAAAAAAAACGCGAAAAATAAGAGGGAAAGCAGCCAAAACTGATGCAAAACTCTTAGCTAAAATGCTTAACCTTTTTCCCAACCCCTCAAGGACGCCGTAACGGAGCAAACCCGCGAAAGCAGAGGTTGAACTCAAGGAGTATGCGTTTAACTGTTGATATATCGCGATTATTCAGCATATCAAAATCCGTGGCCAATATCCCGATCGTGGCGTCGTTCCCTGCCAAACGGACCCTGGTGCCGACAAAACCAAGCCCCCGTAAGACATCTTCGCAGTGCTGAACCAACTGAATTTTTTTTAACGAGATCGGTTCGTGGGTGGCAATACGGGTGGCGAGGCAGGATGAAGATGGCGCATTCCAGACAGGCACGGAGATCCGCCTGCCAAGCTGCCGGATCTCCTGCTTGGAAAGACCAACCACCGCCAGGGGCGAGAGCACGCCAAGTTCGGCAATGGCGCGCAGTCCCGGCCGGTGGGCGCTCAGGTCATCAGCATTGGTGCCGTCCAGCAACACCGCCCCACCAAGGGCTGGATGGGCGAGAAGATGCTGATAAATCTTTTTCTTGCAATGGTAGCAGCGATCCGGGGGATTGGCGACAAAGGCCCGCCAGCGCAGCGGCTGGAGGTGGACAGCCTGAAAACGACACCCGAACCGGCGTGCGGTGGCAACGGCCAGGTCGGTCTCCCCAGCGGGGAGAAGAGAGGAGGCGGCGTGAAAAGCGGTCACCCTGGCAAGCCCGAGCACGGCGCAGGCGACCTTGAGCAACAGGGCGCTATCCGCGCCACCGGAAAAGGCCACCGCCACCCGGCGCTGCGCCCGCAGGAGATGACGCAACGCTCGGTATTTGCAGTTCAACTCGGGCTCTGCCCTCACGTCTAAACAGAGGGAAGGGTTTGAATGGGCTGCTGCAGGAAGAACTTCTTGTCGACGATCCAGGCCTTGAGGGTCTCCGCGATCTCCCGGGCGCGCACCACGCTGGAAAGCGGCGCCGTCGGAACCATCTTGCCGTTGACCTCGATCTGGCCGCTCTTGAGCTGGGCGTAGCTCACCTCGCCATAGTTGCGGGCCACGCCGTGGGAGTAGTCATAGGAGTAGTCAACGATCTGGGTATAGATCTCCGCGTCGGAGACGCCGGTAAAGGCCGCCATCTCCTCATTGAGGATGGGAATGGGAATGCCGATGCCCACCGCCATGGTGCAGCCGTAGCCCTGCATGCTCACCCCCTTGAGCCAGCGCGGCGACATCTGCTTGAGATCGCCCTGCACCATGATGGTGCCGGCCGCCCTGCGGGTGGTGCCGTTCTCGGAGCGCAAGGCCTTGGGGTTGTGCTGGGTGCCATGCCAGGTGACATAGCCGACGCCGCCGCCCAGGAAGATCCGGGTGCCCAGGCCGATGGTCCGGTAAAAGGGGTCATTGAGCAACGGGCTCAACTCGCCGGCGCTGCAGTAAGTGGCATTCTTGCCCTGGGGCTTCAAGGTGCCCATGTAGCAGTAGACCATGCGGTCGGAAAGGTTGATGGCGCAGTTGTAGTTCTGGTAGCAGTTGCGGGGATTCACCAGCAGGGCGTAAGGCAGCTCCGCCAGGGTGATCTCCTTTTCCATCAGTTTGTTGGGATAACAGTCGGTACCATAGCCCGTGGCCTTGAGGACCACCTTTTTGCCAGCCACCAGATCCTCGATGACATGACCGCCGCCATAGAGGAACTCTCCGGGGAACACCTTGTTGAGCGGGTCTTCCTCGGTGGGCTCGGTGGCGCCGATGTAGAGATCCACCGCTGCCAGGCCGGCATAGGCGGGCACGTGGTTGAGCCATGTCTTGGCCGCCTTGGTGGTGGGGTTGGAATGGCCGAAGTTGATGAAGGCCCCAGAGGAACACATGGGGGAGAAGGTGCCGGTGGTGACCACATCCACCCGACGGGCCGCCTCCACCGGGCCTTCCTTCTTGACAATGCCGACCATCTCCTCGGCGGTGACCACCACCGCCTCGCCCGCCTTGATCCGGGCGTTGATCTCGTCGTATGTCTTCTGCACCTTCAGCTCGGCCATGGCCCTTCCTCCCCTGTATATACCGAAAAAATCAGTCCACCACCGAAACCACCTTGTGGCCGGCCTCCTCGAGCGCCTCGATGGCCTTGTCCAACTCACCCTTCTCCAGCCTGAAACAGTAAAGCTTGCGCCGGGAAGAGTGATCCTCGGTGGCCACGCTGATGATCTCGCAACCGTGCTCCTTGATGATGCGGGTGACATCCTCAACGCCGCTACCCTTGGCGATCAATACGTCCAACCGCGAAGAAGCGCGCAGCAACCCCATCATCTTGATGAAGGCTGAAAGCAGGTCGATGGCGGTGATGATTCCCACCAGCTTTTTCTTGTCCAGCACCGGCAGGCCACCGATCTTGTAGTCGTGGATCAGCCGGGCCGCGCTCTCGATGCTGGCGTTGACATTGATGGTGATGGGATTGAGCACCATCACCTCATGGACATGGATGTCCTTTTCCTTAGAGGGAAACGAATACTGCCGCAGGTCGCTCTCGGTGATGAACCCGACGAGTTGCCCATCCTCCACCACCGGCAGGTGGCGGATGGAATGATGCTTCATCAGGGCGCCAGCCTCGGGAAGCAGGGCGTCCTTGCCGATGGTGATCAGATCCTTCTGCATGCAGTTCTTGACTTTCATCGCCGTGTCCAAAACAAAATGCCGCGCCACGAGCCAGCATCATGGCTCATAATCATCCAAACACCTTACATTATCCGCAATAAGATGAAAACAGTTAATCAGCCGGCCTGCAACGGTGCATTCCCAGCCTATCGACTTCCCGGCACGCCGGAGGTGGCGACGCGAATTTTTCTTTGATTTTCCCTTTGGATGGATTAAGGATGGGGGCGGTCTCGTCTCGGTTCGCCGAGGCGCCCCTGATTGCAGCAAGCAAGTGCTTCGGCAACAAGCCAAACCAGGAACAACGATGAAGAAAGACACCACGCTTACCCTCGCCGACGTGCGCAAGGAGATCGACTCCATCGACACCCAGGTCCTGACGCTGCTCAAGCAGCGCCTCGGCTGCGCCAAAAAGATCGGCGAGCTCAAGGCCCAGGACAACAACCGGGCCAAGTGGGACCCGCTCCGGGAGCGACAGATTGTCGAGCGGCTGCTTGCCGAAAACCAGGGAACCTTCCCGGAACTGCCCTTAAGAAGCATCTTCCACGAGATCATCAACACCTGCCGTATCTCCCAGAAAAAGGAGAAGGTGGCCTACCTGGGACCGGAGGGAACCTACTCCCACCTGGCGGTGATCAAGCACTTCGGCCACGCCGCCGACTTTGTGCCGGTGGAGACCATCGAGGACGTTTTCACCGAGGTGGAGCGCGGCCGCGTCCAGTACGGCATGGTGCCGGTGGAGAACTCCATCGAGGGCGCGGTGACCCCGGCCCTGGATGCGATCATCACCTTCAGCGAGCATCGCGTCATGATCTGCGGCGAGCTGAACCTGGTCATCACCCACAACCTGGTCAACCAGTCCGGCGAGATGGAGGATATCCAGGAGGTGGTCTCCCACGCCCAGCCGCTCGCCCAGTGCCGCAAGTGGCTGAAGAAGAACCTGCCCAACGCCCACACCCGGGTGGTGGAAAGCACCGGCGCCGCGGCGCTGCTGGCGGCGGAGGATCCGAGCATCGCCGCCATCGCCAGCTCGCTCGCCATCAAGACCTACCGCCTGCGCAGCGTGGCCAGCGGCATCGAGGATTACAGCAACAACATCACCCGCTTCCTGATCATCGGCAAGGAATCCCCCCACCGGAGCGGCAGAGACAAGACCTCGCTGCTGGTGGGGCTGTTGGACCGCCCCGGCGCCCTGCACGATGCCCTGAACCTGCTGGCGCAACGGGAGATCAACCTGACCAGGATCGAATCCCGCCCGGTCAAGGACAAACCAGGCCGCTACCTCTTCTTCATCGACATGCTGGGACACATGGAGGACGAGACGGTCAGGGACGGCTACGATCGGCTCAAGGAGATCTGCTCCCCCTGCGAATGGCTCGGCTCCTATCCGATCACCGGAGCGTGAGCGAGGGTTGACTGGCTTCCGGCCCCACCCGAAAATTATCCCCTCTCCCCCTCTTGTCTTTTCACCGGCAGGCGACACTTGACAGCGATATCCCCTCCGTGATGCAATGAGGCCTGAACCGAACCAGGCCTCTTGCCTTCCCCTCCCCCAACACGGAGGAAATCGCCATGTCTGTCGATGCCTTCTGCGATCGCGAAGTGGTCATTGCCCGCCGCAACACGCCGGTCGTCGAGGCGGCGCAACTGATGCGGCACCACCATGCCGGCGACATCGTGGTGGTGACCGACGGAGAAGAATCCCCACGGCCGGTGGGCATATCGTCACCGACCGGGACCTGGTGGTGGAACTTCTTGCCTGCGAGATCCCCCCCAGCCAACCTCACCGTGGGAGACATCATGAGTCCTGGGCTGGGCACGGCCCGCGAGCAAGACAGCCTGTGGGACACCCTCAAAAGGATGCAGGGGCATGGCATTCGCCGGATGGTGGTGGTCAACGATCAAGATGGCCTGGAAGGGATCCTCACGGTGGATGACCTGCTCGCCCTGCTCGGCGAGGAGATCGACGCGCTGGCCAAGGTGACGGCGCGCGAGGAGGCGAGGGAAAAACGGTTGCGCGAGTGAGTGGCCCATGAGCCGAACCGTCACCATCGACGGCAGCCAGGGGGAAGGGGGCGGCCAGATCCTCCGTTCCGCCCTGGCGCTGAGCGCCCTGCTCGGCCAGGCGGTGGAGGTGATCAACATCCGGGCCAACCGGCCCAAGCCAGGATTGCGACCACAGCACCTGGTCGCGGCGCAGGCCCTGGCCGCCATCACCCAGGGCGATCTTGACGGCGCCGAGTTCGGCAGCGTCCGGCTCCGCTTTTCACCCCGTGCCATCCAGGGCGGCAACTACCGTTTTGCCATGACCACCGCCGGCGCCACCACCCTGCTTGCCGCCGCCATCCTGCCTGCCCTGCTCTTCGCCAAGGAGCCCTCCACGGTGGTGATCCAGGGGGGCACCCATGTGCCGTGGAGCCCGCCGTTTCCCTATCTGGCCGAGGTGTTTCTCCCGGCACTGGCCCGCCTCGGCGCCTCGGTGCGGGCGGAACTCCGTCGGAGTGGCTGGTATCCGCAAGGCGGAGGAGAGGTGGTCCTGCGGATCACCCCCTGCAAACAACTCACCGGCCACTGCTGGCGGGAACGGGGGCGCTTGACGAAACTCGACCTTGCCATCACCCTGGTCAACCTGCCTGCCCATATCGCCAGCCGCGAGGAGCGGGAAGTGGGTCTTTGCCTGAACACCATAGCCCCCCATCCGCAGGCCAGGGTTCTTCAGCCTTCCTCCCGGGGAGCGGGCAATCTCGTTTTTCTGCGCGCCGACTACGCCGACTCCGTGGCCGGCTTCAGCTGCCTCGGCCGGCAGGGGCTGCCCGCCGAGGAGGTAGCCAGAACAACGGCCGAGGCGTTTCTCTCCTTTGAACGCAGCGGCGCCACGGTGGATTGTCACCTGGCCGACCAGCTTGCCCTCTATCTGGCCCTGGCCCAGGGGCAATCCAGCCTGGTCGCCGAGGAGACGTCCTCCCACCTGCGCACCAATCTGGCCATCATCGAGCAGCTGCTGCCGGCCCGCTTTGCCCTTGATCCGGAGACAGGCCTGCTCACCACAAGCGGGATAGGATACACGCGGAGCGAATGAGGCAGAGATGATCCCCATCCAACAACTGCTCAACCGCATCCGTTGGGACCGCGCCTTTGGCGAGGCCGAGTTCGTGATCGGCTACCATGACCGCTTCCAAAACACCCTTGTCCGCGTTCCCTTCCAGGCAATTCTCGGCCACACCACGAACCATCGCGCCCTGGAGCTGCTGGATCCGGAAGGGGTGGTCCGCACCGTACCCTGGCACCGCATCCGCGAGGTTTCCCGCAACGGCGAAGTGATCTGGCAGCGTCCCCCGCAATCCGACCCACAGGCCAGGGACGGCGACTAGCCGAAACAGAGGCCGCAGTCGGGGCAGGTGGTGGTGGCGGTGGAAAAGGCGAACCCGCAGGCAGGGCAGACCGCCTCGCCCGCCTCGGGGTCGAACACCGTATCCAGATAGGGCGCGTCGTGATGGTCCAACCCGGTGACCCGCCGGTGATCCACGGCCAGCACATGCATGGCGTCCCGAGCCTCCTCCAGCCGCACCTGCAACTGAAACTTGGGCCCGCCGCACCCCTTGCCGCAACCCGCCTCCTGGCCGACAATCGCAGTACCGATCCGTTCGCCCTCCAGGAGCGCCTGCACCCTTTTCACCTCGGGCAGGGCCGCCTCCAGCACGGTGACGGCCTGGTCATTCGGCCCGATCGGCCCCTTGCGGCCATGAGCCGCCCCTCGCCGCGCCCGCTCCATGGCGAGCATTGCCTCGCCGCTCACCAACGGGACCCCACAGGCGACGCAGGCGGCCACGCCGGCACGGTACTCGTCCCGGCACTGGGGACAATAGGACATCTCCGGATCGATCATATCGGTTTCCTCATGAATACAGGCTACAGGAGTCAGTTGACAGCGACCGGTGTTTTCAGCCGCCAGACAAAGCACCCGGAGCATTCCACACCCAGGCTCCCGGCTTCTGGTTTCCGGCTACAGAATAAACCTGCTCAGGTCCTCGTTGCCGGCGATATCCTGCAACTGCGCGCGCACATAGTCGGCGGTGATGGTGAAGGACTTGTCGGCAAGCTCGGTGGCGGAAAAGGAAAGCTCCTCCAGCAACCGTTCCATCACGGTATGCAGCCGGCGCGCACCGATGTTTTCGGTCTTGCGGTTCACCTCCGCCGCCATCCTGGCCATCTCCCTGATGGCCCCTTCCTCGAAGACCAGCCGCACCCCCTCGGTGGCCATCAGCGCCTCGTACTGCTTGACCAGGGCATTGCGCGGCTCGGTGAGGATGCGGAAAAACTCCTCCTCGCCCAGCGGGTTCAGCTCCACCCGGATGGGGAAACGGCCTTGCAACTCCGGCGCCAGGTCCGAAGGCTTGGCCATGTGGAAGGCGCCGCTGGCGATAAAGAGGATATGGTCGGTGCGCACCATGCCGTGCTTGGTGGTCACCGTGGAGCCTTCCACGATGGGAAGCAGATCGCGCTGCACCCCCTCGCGGGAGACCTCGGCGCCGTGGCCGGAGGAGCCGCCCTGCCGGGTGGCGATCTTGTCGATCTCGTCCAGGAAGATGATCCCTGTTTGCTCGGTGCGCTGGATGGCCTTTCGGGTTACCGCCTCCATGTCGATGAGCTTTTCGGCCTCCTGCTTGCGGAGCGCCTCCAGCGCCTCCGGAACCGGCAGCCGCTGCCGCTGGCTCTTCTTGGGGAACATCTTGCCGAAGATGTCCTTCAGCCCGGAGCCCATCGCATCCCCCCCGCCGCCAGGGATAAAGAGATCCAGCCCGGGCATAGCCGCGGCCTGTTCGACCTCCATCTCCACCTCCCGGTCGGCGAGCCTGCCCTCCCTGAGCATCTCCCGGAACTTCTCCCGGCTGGGGTCGGCCTCCCCTGCCCCTCCAGGGCGCGGCGGCAGCAGCAGATCGAGCAACCGCTCCTCGGCCAGCTCGCCGGAGCGTTGGGCCACCATCTGGCGTTCCTCCTCGCGCACCATGTTGATGGCCAGTTCAAGCAGGTCGCGGATCATCGACTCCACGTCCCGTCCCACGTAGCCCACCTCGGTGAACTTGGAGGCCTCCACCTTCAAAAACGGCGACTGGGCCAGGCTGGCGAGCCTTCGAGCGATCTCGGTCTTGCCCACCCCGGTGGGGCCGATCATCAGGATATTCTTGGGGGCGATCTCCTCCGAAAGCGGCGGCGGCACCTGCTGGCGACGCCAGCGGTTGCGCAGGGCGATGGCCACCGATTTCTTGGCGGCCTGCTGGCCGATGATGTAGCGGTCAAGCTCAGCGACCGTTTCCTTCGGGGTAAGGGTCTGCATGGAGGGTTTTCCTTGGGTTAAGCGAGAATCGGTTGTCCGGCCGCTGGATCCATCCCGCGACCGGACAACAAAAGTAAACATTCAGGACATATTTTCAAGCAATTGTTTACGGGAAACCGGGGTGAACAGGCATGAACGGCAGAAGGAACAAAGGAAACCCTCGGGGAAACTCAAAAACAGGACAGGCGAGCAGTCACTTGGCGACAACCACCCGATTGCGGCCGCCGTTCTTGGCAAGGTAGAGTGCCTCGTCAGCCCGGCGCAACAAGGCCTCGACATCCCTGTCCTCGGGGGTGCTCTGGGCAACCCCGATGCTCACCGTGAATCGAATCAGTTTTTCATCCACAAACAGCTTGATCTCCGCAACAATCTCGCGGAATCGCTCCGCCACCTGACAGGCCCCATCAAGATCCGTGGCCGGCAGGACCACCGCGAATTCCTCCCCGCCCAAACGGCCAAGCAGATCGTGTTCCCGCAGGCCTTGCCGGCAGTTGGCGGCAAACACCCGCAGCACCTCGTCGCCAGCGGCATGACCATAGGTGTCGTTGACCTGCTTGAAGTGGTCCAGATCCATCTGCATCAGACAAAGCTGCTGGCCATATCGCCTTGCCCGACTGAACTCCCGCTGGCCCGACTCCATGAAACAGCGGCGATTGCAGACCCCGGTGAGCGGATCGATGGAGGCCAGGCGTTCCAACTCTCGATTCTGCTCAAGAATACGATGGTGGTTGCTTTCAAGCTGCTCCACCATCCAGTTGAAGGAAACGGAAAAGTCCCCCAGGAACTCAACCCTCTGGGAGAAATCGCCCTGGGCGATCTGACCGGTTTGCCAGACCAGATGCCGCAAGGTTGCCTGCAAGTTCTTGAGGTTATGACAGGCGGCGAGCCGGCCTGGGATGGGAAAATCCAGCTCCCCCTGGGAGAGATGCCGGGTGGCCATGGTCAGGCCAGCCAGGGTCTCGGTCAACTGGTTGCACAACACGCCAACCTGGCGGATTTCATCGTCAGGCTCATCTTCCAGATCAAGGGGGGCAAGCTGACCCTGGTGCAAAACCGCACGGAGATGGGCGCAGATCCGATCCAGCCGCGCGATGTCCCGCTGATCCATCATACCTCCCGTTCCATCATGAAATAAATTCCAATGCTTGCACCCGCATGTTTCGACTCACTGAATCTCGGCCAGGGTCACGGCGAATCGGCAAACCCGGTCGCCGGTACACCAGCAGTCTGTCTCGCGGGCCACGAACTTCTTGCCGAAGTGCGCGCTGAACAGCCCGGCAAAAAAACCTTCGTCAAAGGTGCATACCGCCTCGTCGGAGACCGGCAGACCGGAGCAATCCAGATCCTCGGCCACGGTGAGCTCGAAGGAATAGTTGTCAAGGTCCGAGGACTCCACCCGCACGATGCCGATGGAAAGATCGCGCATGGCCCGCTGCAGTTGGGAGGCAAAGGTGTTGAAGTCGGCTGGCGATTCCAGCATATGCCGATACACGGCCATGCCGGCGTTCACTCCTCCTTCGTATATGATTCGGTTGGTGGTTTCAACCCCGACGTTCTTGATGCAGGCATCGCGGAGGGTGAACTGCATGAGGCGGTAGATTGCCACCGTGGTTTGCGGGCCGAGATTGGGACGGCCCCAGTCGATGTCGCCAAGATGAGACCATTCGAATTGCAGGGTTTTCCGTTCTTCCTTGAACACGTTCGCTCCTTTGCGTGGATTTCCCGAAAGAGAAGCCCGCCGTCTTGCATACCTTACTCGATGAGGATATCTATTCAAGACGGCTAAAAAAATGCTATCATATCAGCGTCGGGAAGACAATACCCCTTACATGCCTCCCCGGCGGCATGACACATCGGAGGAATTGGCCCGTGGAAGCCATGATTCATCTCGACATCCTGCCCCAGCCGGACGACACCACCTGCGGCCCCACCTGCCTGCACGCGGTGTATCAGTACTATGGCGATCAGATTCCCCTGGCCCGGGTGGTGGAGGAAGTCAAGCAGTTCGAGACCGGCGGCACCCTGGCGGTCTTTCTGGCCTGCCACGCCCTGCGCCGGGGCTACAAGGCGCGCATCTACACCTATAACCTCCATGTATTCGATCCCACCTGGTTTCCGCACGGGCCCGACTATATCGAAGAACGGCTGCTCGTGCAGATGGAGGCCAAGGATGATGAAAAGCTCAGGCTGGCCACGCGCGGCTACCTGAACTTCCTCAATCTGGGCGGCGAGCTGCGCTTCGCAGACCTCACCCCCTCGCTGCTCCGAAAGTACCTGAAGCGCTCGGTTCCCATCCTCACCGGGCTCAGTTCCACCTATCTCTACCGTTCCATGCGCGAGTATGGCCCCCACTGCGAGGACGACGACGTCCGCGGCTACCCATGCGGCCACTTCGTGCTGCTCTGCGGCTACAACAAGCCCGAGCGGCTGGTGGCGGTGGCCGACCCGCTCATGGACAATCCGCTGGCCGAAGGGCAGAAGTACCACATCTCCATCGACCGGGTGCTCTGCGCCATCCTGCTCGGCATCGTCACCTACGACGCCAACTTTCTGATCATCGAGCCCGGCAAGAAGAAGGGCTCCACCAATCACGCCGCATGAAGATACTCATCGTTGTCAACGACCCCAAGGATTGGCCGCTTTCGATTTCCGAGGTGGAGATCGTCCCGGCCCGCGCCTACCTCACCGAGGCCCGCTTCGCCGATCTCGGGCCGGCCAGGGTGTTCAACCTCTGCCGCTCCTACCGCTATCAGTCCACCGGCTACTATGTCTCGCTGCTGGCGGCGGCGCGCGGCCACAAACCGCTGCCGGACGTCTCCACCATCCAGGATTTCAAGACCCAGGCGGTGGTGCGCATCGCCGCCGACGACCTCGACCAGCTCATCCAACAGAGCCTCGGCCAGATCAAGTCGCCGGAGTTCGTGCTGAGCATCTACTTCGGCCACAACATGGCCAAACGGCACGACCGCCTGGCGCAGCAGCTCTTCAGGGTCTTCCAGACCCCTTTCCTGCGGGCGCTCTTCACCCACGACCCCAAGGAAGAACGCTGGCAGCTCCAGTCCATCAACCCGCTGGCCGCGAGCGACATCCCCCCGGAACACCGCGACTTCGCGGTGGAGATGGCCCGCGAGTACTTCCAGGGCCGGCATCGCATCATGCACCGCCGCAAGGCCGCCCGCTACGACCTGGCCATCCTGCATGACCCCAAGGAGAAGGAGGCGCCCTCCAACGAAAAGGCCTTGCAGAAGTTCGTCAAGGCGGCGGGCAGCGTCGGCTTCGCGGTGGAGATGGTGGCGAAGGAGGACTACCCCCGCCTGGCCGAGTTCGACGCCCTCTTCATCCGGGAGACCACCAGCGTCCTCCACCACACCTACCGTTTCGCCCGGCGCGCCGCGGCGGAGGGGCTGGTGGTGATCGACGACCCGGAATCGATCCTGCGCTGCACCAACAAGGTCTTTCTGGCCGAGATCCTCTCGCGCAACCGGGTGCCGATCCCCAAGACCCGCATCGTTCACCACGCCAACTGGCAGGCTCTTGCCCAGGAGTTGGGGTTCCCCTGCGTGCTCAAAAGGCCGGACAGCTCCTTTTCCCAGGGGGTGGTCAAGGTGGAGAGCGAGGCGGAACTGGCCGAGCAGGTCCAACTGCTCTTGCAACGCTCCGACCTGATCATCGCCCAGGAGTTCCTGCCCACCAGCTACGACTGGCGCATCGGCATCTTCGACCGCCAGCCGCTCTTTGCCTGCAAGTATTACATGGCAGGCAAACACTGGCAGATCATCCGGCGGGACGCCACCGGCCACAAGCTCGACGACGGCGACTCCGAAACGCTGCCGGTGGAACATTGCCCGCCAGGGCTGATCCGCATGGCCATGAAGGCGGCGGCCCTGATCGGCGACGGGCTCTACGGGGTGGACATCAAGCAGGTGGGCGACCAGTTCCGGGTGATCGAGATCAACGACAACCCCAACATCGACGCGGGCATCGAGGACAAGGTGCTCAAGGACGAGCTCTATCTCCGGATGATGCGGGTTTTTGCCCGGAGGGTGGACGAACGTAAGGGTGGAAGCGGCATATGGGCGTAACGAGCAGATGGCCGGGGCTGTTTTGCTCCTTTGGCCTTGAACTGGAGTACATGCTGGTGGACCGCCATAGCCTGGACGTGGCGCCCCTGGCCGACCGGCTGCTGGCGTTGGGCGCCGGCAAAACCGCCAACGAGGTGGAACGCGGCATCATGGCCTGGTCCAACGAACTGGCCCTGCACGTGATCGAGATCAAGAACAGCAAGCCGGTTCCGGATCTGGCCGCCATGGTGGATCAGTTCCAGGCCCAGGTGACCGAGATCGCTGCCATCGCTGGGCAACTGGGCGCCACCCTGCTGCCCACCGCCATGCATCCCTGGATGGACCCGCTTGCCGAGACCCGGCTCTGGCCGCACGGCAACCACGAAATTTACCATGCCTATGACCGCATCTTCAACTGCCAGGGGCATGGCTGGTCCAACCTGCAGAGCGCCCACCTCAACCTGGGCTTTGCCAGCGACGAGGAATTCGGCCGCCTGCATGGGGCGATCCGGCTGCTGCTCCCCATCATGCCGGCGCTGACAGCCAGCTCGCCGCTGGCGGAGGGGCGGCCGACCGGTATGCTCGACACCCGACTGCACCACTACCGCCACAACCAGCGGGCCGTACCGATCCTCACCGGCCGGGTGGTGCCGGAGCAGGTATACAGTCAGAGCGAGTATGAGCAACGGATCTACCAGCCAATCGCCACTGCCATTGTCCCCCATGACCCCGAAGGCATCCTGGAGCCGGTGTGGCTCAACTCCCGGGGGGCCATCGCCCGCTTTGACCGCAACGCCATCGAGATCCGCATCCTCGACATTCAGGAGTGCCCCCTGGCCGACGTGTCCATCGCAATCCTGATCAGCGCGGCGCTGCAAGGGCTGGTGGAGGAACGATGGAGCCCCTGGAAGACGCAACGGGACATGGCGGTGGAACCGCTGGCAGAGCTGTTCGAGGCGATGCTGGTGAGCGGCGAGGAAACGATGATCGCTGATGCCGGATATCTCGCCCTCTTTGGGATTACCGGGCGTTCCCCTCTCCGGGCGGCCGACCTGTGGCGCGAACTGGCTGATCGCTGTCAGCCAACCCTTGCCGCCTGCGGACCCGCCATCGAGCAGACAGTGAGAACGGTACTCGCCCAGGGGCCACTGGCCAGGCGGATTCTTCGGGCGCTTGGACCGGCTCCAGGGCCGGATCGCCTGCGGAAAACATACGAACAACTGACCGAATGTCTGTTGAATGGAAATCTTTTCACGGCAGGCGCATGAGACTTTGATCGTCTCACGATTGACGATGCCGGCTTCCTTCTGTAGAGTCCGGAAAAGCGGTGCCTCTGGCATGAATACTCCCTGCTGTTCGGGGCATCGCGGTCACAGCGGAGTATAAACAGCATCTCATGATCTCCCCTCTTGGCAACCGCACATTCATGCGCCACACATTGATTTCCCCTGCTTGTCATGCTACGCCAATGGGCAATCGCAATGCGCGATAATTTCAGAAAGTCAGAAAGGATAATCCACCCCCTGCCCATTCTCCTGTTGGGATTCATAGTCCTTGCGGAGCTGCTATTCCTGCCCCACCTCTGTCAAGCCGCCAGAACCATCAACTCTGTAACCCTGAATGGATCAACGACCGTCACGGTCCCCCCCGATGCCACCATCACCGCGGTCGTCAATGTCTCCACGGGCGGTGCGGGCAATGATGACTGGTTTTCCACTGGCTGGCGCATCGCCACCACGTCCGGCGCTATGACAAATTGCGTCGACCATGCCAACCATGTCGGCTCGGGCAGCTATCAAGAGACATTCACCATCACCGCACCAAGCACTGACGGCACTTACAATGCCTACTTCACCGCCTACAACAACGAAACCTGTACCAGCGGCGCCAGCGCGGTTTACACAAGGAACAACGGGGTAGTGGTGGACGGAACCCCACCTACCGTCTCCTCCATCAATCGCGACGCCCCCGATCCCACCAGCCTGGCCAGCGTCACCTGGACCGCGGTTTTCAGCGAGGCAGTCACCGGCGTCGACAGCACGGACTTTTCCCTTATTCCCGGTGGCGGGGTAACCGGCGCCGCCATCACCGGCGTCTCGGGAAGCGGCACAACCTGGACGATTACGGCCTCAACCGGCACCGGCAACGGCACCCTTGGCCTCAATCTCACCGATAACAATTCCATCATCGACACGGCGGGGAACCCTTTAGGAGGAACGGCGATCGGTGACGGCAACTTCTCCGGCCAGTTCTACACCGTGGACCGCAACTGTTATACTGACGCCTTTGATGGCAACTTACCCGACAACTGGTCGGTAGGCAGGGCATCAGGGACATTCACTCCGCAGATAGTCAACGGCCGACTGCGTCTCAGCAATACCAGCACC
Organism: Thermodesulfobacteriota bacterium; assembly: GCA_049323635.1. Lineage (GTDB taxonomy): Bacteria > Desulfobacterota > Desulfobulbia > Desulfobulbales > Desulfurivibrionaceae > JBMONS01. Next base: position 71,861 of record JBMONS010000011.1, on the reverse strand, counting down.
AGCGTCGGGACCTGGGCCACCCTGCAACGGATTTTCCCAGGCGCCGGCAACAAGATGACCGTCGAATTCGACCACTTCGCCTATGGCGGGACCGGCGCCGACGGGATTGCCGCCATCATCTCCAATGCGGCGGTGGCGCCGCAGGCAGGAGCCTTCGGCGGCTCCATGGGTTATGCCCAGAAGGGGGAGTATCCTGTCTCCGACTGCACCACCATTGGTGGATGCCCCGGTTTCGCCGGGGGCTGGCTTGGAATCGGCATCGACGAATACGGCAATTTCTCCACCGCCCTTGAGGGCAGGGTCGGCGGCCTGCCTTCCCTGCTCCCCGACTCCGTGGCCATCCGCGGCTCCGGCGCCGGCATGTCCGGCTACCGCTACCTGGTGGGAACCGGGTCCTTAACCCCGCAAGTCGACAACAATGGCACCGCCACCCCTCCCCACCGCTACCGGATCACCGTCGATTTCACAGACAATGTCCATACCTGGGTGAGCGTGGAACGCGACACCTCCGGCGGCGGCACCAGCTACACCACCTTGCTGGGCTGCGCCCCTGGCCAGACCAGCGGCTGCACCCCCATCGATGTCAACGACGCGGGCTACAGCCAGGACCTGCCGCCGATCGACGGCTATCTCTCCTTCACCTCCGCTTCGGGCGCGCTCACCAACATCCACGAGATAGACAACCTGAAGGTCTGCACCCACCGGGAGCAGGTTACCCCTGTCCTGCACCATATCCGCCTGCTCCATGAGAGCCAGGCCTGCACCGGTACCAGCAATCCGGCCGAGATCACGGTCAAAGCCTGCGCGAACGAAGAGTGTACCTCCCTCTACCTGGACAGGGTGGATGTGGACCTCTCCTCCACCGGTGGCACTTGGTCCGCTGATCCCATAGCCTTTACGGGCGGGCAGGCCACGGTCACCCTGAGCAGCACCTCCTCGACCACAGTAACTCTGAGCGCCATTGCCACCTCTCCCCTGGCGAGCAGCGCAACCCGTTGTTTTGACGGCGCCATCGAGTCCTGCTCCCTGACCTTTAGCCCCTGCACCTTTGATGTCATCGAACCTGGGGCCAGCGCCTACACCCCGATCTACACCAAACTCTCCGGGGCCTCCTTCAACCTGGACGTCTATTATCTGGGCAGCTCCACCCAAAACGTCCCGGTCAACAGGGTGGAGATCGTCGACGGGAACAGCGCCGCCACCTGCAGCGCCTATACCTCACTGGCCGACACCACCACCAGCCTCCCGTTGAACTTCAGTCGCTTCACCCGGCGCAGAACCCTGGCCTTCAACTACGCAAACGCAGCCAGGGACGCCCGAATCCGGGTCACCTACGGCGACCCGGCCCAGTATTCCTGCTCATCGGACAACTTCGCCATCCGGCCGCAATCCTTCGCCGTGACCAGCAACGCCACCCAAAGCGGCAGCACCGGCACCCCGGTCTTCCGGGCCGGACAGGATCCCTTCTCCCTCACCGCCACTGCGCTCCCCGGCTATGACGGAATGCCGAAACTCAACGCGGCCAGGCTCTCTTCGGCCCTTCCCAACCTAGGCCTTTTCGGGACGGCAACCTTTCCCTTCGCCACCAAGTCCACCGGGGTCTCCACTGCCACAGGCCTCACCTACTCCGAAGTCGGCAACTTCAACCTCGACCAGTACGGCGTCTACGACGACGGCTTCACCGCCGTGGACGCGACCAAACCGCAGCCAGAATGCACCTCGGACTTCAACAACGGCCCGCCGGTTAATGATAGGTACGGTTGTATGTTCGGCCTTCCGAGCACCGCAGGTCCATTTGGCCGATTTGTCCCTGACCACTTCACCGTGGTCGGCCAGATTAGCAATGGCTGCGCGAGCGGTGCCTTCACCTACATGGGACAACCCTTCCCCCTGGCAAGAAGCGACAACCCGACCAAGGCTGAAGTGGTGGAAGCAAGAAACTCCGGCAATCAGGTGACCAAGAACTACGCCGGCGCCTATGCCCACGGCACGGTGAGCTTTGGCGCCGAAAACGCCGACAACGGCACCGACCTTTCCTCCCGTTTCGTTTTCTACAGCAGCGCCACCTACCCCAGCCTCTCCGGCACTTGGACAAACGGGGTGTTCACCCTGGCAAGCAACAATACCCATGTTTCCTTCAAACGGCCAACCGTTCTCCCCATCCCAGACGGTCCTTTCGCATCGCTGGACCTTGGGCTGACCGTTTCCGACAGCGATGTGAGCACCCTCCCTTTGGTCAGCGACGCGGACATGAATCCCAGTGCAACCGGCGGCACTCTCACCTATAAAAAATTTTCCGGCATCCCCATCGACATGCGTTTTGGCCGGTTGGTGCTGCAAAACGCCTATGGACCGGAAACCGAGGACCATACGGTGCCGTTTCAGATCCAATTCTACGCCAACTCCGGCCAATGGCTCACCAACCCCAACGATAACTGCACCAGCTTTTCCACCGGAAATTTCTACTTCAGCAACTACCTGCAACAGTTGGCCTCCGACGAAATGAACAGCACCCACATCGACGCGAGCCTCCCCCTTCCCTCCTCATCCCTTACCGTCAGCGGAGGCAGAGGATTCCTCTATCTCACCAGGCCAAGCGCTGGCGACGGCCGATACGTCGGTAGCGTGGATGTCTGTGTGGACCTCTGGCAGGATACCCCCTCAGCCGGATCGCCTCCGGCTCCCAATACCGCGCCGGTCTGCGTGGCGGCATCCTCGGCAACCATGCCCTGGCTGCAAGGACGGTGGACTGAGGATCTCTATGATGACGATCCAATCAGCCGGGTGAATTTCGGCATCTCCCGAGGCAACGACCGGATCATCAACTGGCGGGAGATCATGCGCTGATGGCCGGAGGAAAAGGCATACGGAGCCGGGATGGCTTTACGCTGGTGGAGCTGATCATGATCATCCTGATTATCGGCATCCTGAGCGTGGTGCTGGTCCACCGCCTGCCATCCAATCTGGACGAGGAGGCGGCGATTCGCGAGTTGCGTCGGGCCATCCGCCTGGCGCAGCACCAGGCCATGACCCGTCAGTACACTAATGCCGGAGCCGCCTGGGGGATTTCCGTGGCTGGCAATCAATACAGCGTCCAAAGACGCGGCGCCGACTGTGCCGCCACCCCAGCGAACTGCGCCGGAATTGATTATCTGAATCGGTTCCTCATCGCTGATGCCACCATGACCCTGGTCGGCGGGCCGGTCTGGTTCAACGGCCTGGGCGAGCCCATCGACCCGGACGGGACGATCACCGGTACCGCTGGCGCCCCTTTGCCTACAGCGACAACCTTCACCGTGGCCGGGGCCAGGACGGTGACCGTCTCCCCCCGCACCGGATATGTGCAGTGATGAACATCCGGACCCCACACGACATGAGTCCTCCCCCAACCGCCGGCCGATCCTCGCGCCGACTCGGAGAAAACACCCGCGGCTACACCCTTATCGAACTGGTGCTCACCCTGGTCCTCCTGGGGGCAATCGCCACGGTGCTGCTCCCTTTCTTCAACGCCATCACCCACGGCGCCGACCCGGAACTGCGTGCCCGCGCCGTGTCTTTAGGGCAGGCGATGATGGACGAAATCCTATGCAAACGCTGGGATGAAATGAGCCCGGTGGGCGGCAGACCGATCTGCACCGCGGAGAGCAATAGCCAAGCAACCCGCCCTGCCCTCGTCGATGCCTGTCTTACGGCGGCGACCCCCCTTGGCTCGGTTGGCCCTGAGGCAGGAGAGGCGCGAACCACCTTTGACGATGTGGACGACTACAATGGTCTCAATGAGGCCGACACCTTTACCGACCAGAACGGCAACGCCTTTGCCATGGCCGGCTACACCCGTGTCGTGGCGGTGCAATACATCGCCAGCAACAGCAACCCCATCGATCAGGACACTCCCTCCGCCCCCGGAACCACCGACACCAAGCTGATCATCGTCACGGTCACCTCGCCCCTGGGCGAGACCTTCCGCCTGATCGGGGTCAGCTGCAACCTGTAAACATGAACCGGCCGCGACCATGACCATTCGTTCCTTGCATACCAGCCCTTCCGGCTTCACCCTGATGGAGCTGATCATCGTCATGGTGGTGCTGGGGGTACTCGGCACCATGGGCGCCGAGTTCATCAGCCGCGCCTTCGAGGGATTCCACCAGACCGACCGGCGCATGGAAATCTACGAAGAGGGCAAGGCCGCCCTGGTGCGCATGGAACGCGAGATCCACATCGCCCTGCCCAACGCGATCCAGGTCAACGGCAACGGCGTGGAGCTGGGGATGATCGACGAAAATGGCATGGCCGGGGTGTTCGGGCAGTACACCGAGCTTGCGCCGGTGGGCACCAGCACCATCACCGACCGCATCGCCGGCCTGCCCAATGGCGCCCTGGTCTCGATCCACAACACCGGCTGGGCGGAATTCGCCGACGGCAGCCGGGTCTATCGGGTGACCAGCGCCGGGACCAACCCGATGACCCTGGACCGGGCCATCACCATGGCCTCGCCCTACCAGCGCTTCTTCGTGGTACGCGCCGAGGCGATACGTTTTGCCGTGGACAACAACGGGACCCTGATGCGGGAAACCGCCCAGGTCAACGTCGCTGCCGCACTGGGGGCCTTCAGCGCTGCGCAGCCGCTGGCCAGCAATGTCATCCAGGCCGACGGCCGCCCCTTTTTCACCTACGATCCAGGCACCTCCACCCGCAACGGCGTGGTGGCCATTCACTTCGCCATCAGTCGCGGAAACGAAACCGTCACCTTCCACAAGGAGGTTCAGGTCCGCAATGTCCCCTGAAACAAGCCCCTTACGGAACAATCACGGCTTCGGCCTGCTGGCCGCGGTCTTCGTGGTAGTCACCCTCTCCCTCTTCGGGTTGCTCCTGGCCCGCTACACGGTCACCTCCCAAACCAGCTCCGTCGAGGATCAGCTCTGGGCCCAGGCCTTATATAGCGCCGAGGCCACCATGCAACTGAACATCCTCCGCAACGATGGCGGCGGTGGCCTTGCTGCCGCTGCGACCCCGACGGTGGGCCAGATTCCCACGGCCATCGACACCAACACCTTTGCCGGCCCCGCCACGCCCGCGATCATCCGGGTTCGCGCCACCCATGCCACCGGGGTCAGCCGCGAGGTGGAGGCCAAGTACATTCTCTAAACCCGATTACCCTTTCCCTGCCTAAATTTCCCTCATATTCTCCGGCACTTTCCTTGCCTGTACGCGGAAATTATGATAAAAAATATCGTTAAGCACCATTGCTTGCCTTTCCACTCCCTGTCAGCGAGGCAGGGGTTTTCACCCCTCCAAAGGAGAACACCATGCCAGCCGGCCAGGCAATTTCGCAACAGCCCGCCACCGCGCCCCTCACCGCCGGCCTCCCCAATAAACGACTCCTTTTCGATCAAGCCGGCTTTACCCTCATCGAACTGATCATCGTCATCATCCTTCTCGGCCTCCTTTCGGTTACCGCCATCCCCTACTATCTCAACATGCAGAAAGAGGCCAAGATCGCGGTGGTCAAGGGCAAGCTTGCCGCCATCCGCGGCGGGCTGCAACTCGCTCACGCCAAGATCCTGGCCTCGGGGATCAACACCGGCGCCACTGGTCTCAATCCCGACTGGCCCACCCTGGAGGAACTCCAATACAACGAGCTGCGCCTCGCCACCCGGCCGGCCGCAATCCGAGGTTTACGCATCGTCAGCGGCGATACCTATTCGACCGAACAGAACCAGGCCCTGCCCGCCTGCAACCTTCCGGATCAGACCCCCGGCATGAGTGCCAACCCCTCCGGGGTGGTGGCCAAGGGACTGGCCGACATCCAAACCAGCCCCAGGACAGCCGATGAGTCCTCGGGATGGGCCTACTATCCTGGAAACCAGGTCGATACCAATGGCCGGCTGGTGGATGCGATCTTCTACGTCAACGATGACCGGCCAATGACCGACAATGTCGATGCTGCCGACAAACGCCCGTCGGAGTGGTAACAGCCGATGAGCCGGCTGTACAATACCCTGGAGAAAATCCGCCTGGCGACCCAGGGTGCGGAGTCAACCAGCCCGTCGCTTCCCGCGCCGACCTCGCCGGCCAATCGCCCGTCTCATCGGCTGCGGTTCGTGCTGCTGGGCTGCGGGGTGGTGATCGCCGGAGCCGCCATCGGCCTCTCCCTCTCCCTCCTGGAAAAGCAGTCACAGCGCCAGGCCGGCACGGTTTCGACCCCAGCACCAGGGATGGCTCCACCGGCAGCCAGCCCGGCTGCCTCTGCCGCGCCGCCTCCAGCGCCGACCGGGCCAGAAGACGTGGGAAGCCGGTACCTGCAACTCAACAAGACTGGGATGGACCTGCTCAGGCAGGACAAACAATGGGCAAGCATCCATGTCTTCGAACAGGCACGGCAACTCAAACCAGACCGGCCTGAGGCGTTGATCAACATGGCGGTGGCCCTGGCAGAGCTGGGACTGCGGGTGCCGGCCCAACGGCTGTTCAAACAGGCAATGGCCCTTGGCACCGACCACCCGATGTTGCAACGCAATCTGGACCTGATGCGACAATGCGATTTCCTTGAAGATCCGGCCGAACCACCCCTTGCCCCTTCGGCCCCCACGGCCCCGGGGCAAAGGCCAACCACTGATACCCCGACCCGGACGCAAGCACTACCATGATCTGGCCGTTTGGCAAGAAAAGATACCTGGCTCTCACCGGCGACAACCGGAGCGCCATGCTCACCGAGATCCAGCGAGGCCCGGTTGGCGAGGCCCTGCCGCGGCTGCTGGCCAGCACCGACGATCCGCTGACCTCGGATGTGGCGCTCCCCCGCCTGCTGGCGGCAGCGGGAAACATCCCCGGCCTGGTCGCCCTCTCCTTGCCGCTTTCCTTCTTCGAGACCGTCAGCGTCTCCCTGCCGCTGATGCCCGATGCCGCCGTGGCCAAGGCCTTGCCGTACCATCTGGCCAAGGCCGTTAATGCCCCGCTGGAGAGTTTTGTCTATGATTGGCAGATCAACGGCCGCCAGAAAGACCGGCTGCAGATTGTGGTGTACCTCTTCCCATCGGCCATCTTCCAAAGGCTGCGCCGAGAATTTCTCAGAAAAGAAGCGCAACTGGCCTTTTTCGAGCCTGATGTCTTTTCGGTCTTCGCCTTCCTTGCCCAGACCAAACGCCTTGTCGTCGAAGAGGCAACCCTCTGCGCCCTGCTCTGGCAGGACAGTGTTTCCCTGGCAGTCCACGAAAAGAACCGACTGCCCCTGGCGCGGGTGGTCCGTGAGCAACAACCCCTCACGCCCTTCCAGCTGCCAATAGAGGATACGATCTCCCCGGCAGCGGATGCAATCCCAGAAGAGGAACTGCTGATCCTGGAGGAGGAACCGGCTGCCCCGGTTGAGCCTGTCCACGACACCGACGCATTGCTGGCGGATTTCGCGATTCTCTCCGCCAACGCCTCCCTGGAATCCGTGCCCGCCAGTCAGGCTGCGCCGACGCCGCAAACGCCGAGCAGTTGGACCGACTATCTGCATCAAGTCATCCTGGAGATCATGCGCACCCGCGACTACTACGCCTCGGTCCAAAAAGGAGCCGCCATACGGCATATCGTGGTGGGAGGGGCCGACCCCTTCTGGAACCAACTTGCCGTCCAGGGCAAGGATCTGCTGGCCACTGATTTCATCCCCCTCCAGGCCCCCAGCGGCGCAGCAACCCGCCAGCCCCTGCTGGATGTCCTGGCCATTGGCGCCGGAGCACGGTGGTAGCCATGCTGGAACGGGTCAACCTTGTCCCCCAACTTCCGCTGGCCGAACGGATTCGCAAGGCAACCCTGCCAACCACCGGCGTGTTGCTGCTGCTGGTCGTTCTTTTCCTCGGCGTGAGCGACAAGGTGTTACAGACCCGCATCAGGACCGTTGATCGCAACATCGCCCTGTACAGCAGAAACGCGGAGGCTGCTGCCACCACGCAGGCCCAGGTCGCCGGCCTTTCCCTGGCGGTAAATGCCAAACGCGAAGAGATCAAGCAGCTCTCCCTCACCGCCGAACGGCTGAACAGCCTGCAGGCCAAGAAAAAACACTTCTCCCGGATCCTGGATGCCATCGCCAGGGCCCTGCCCGGATCGGTACGCTGCAACAAGGTGACCTTCCAGGACAATGGCGGCCTCATCGCCGGGACCGCCCTTCAATACAAGGAACTTCCAGATTTCATCAAGGGGTTGGGGGCGCATCCCGCCTTTGCCAACGTCACTCTGCGCGATCTTGACCGATCCACCGAAGGAGAGAAAACCGATTTCAATTTCACCGTGGCCTTTCAGCTCAGGTGACCAGGGAGGCCGCATGAACAATCAACAGCTGCTCGCCCTTCTCGCCAACCTGAAAAAATGGTTCTTTCTGCTCAAGAGCGACCCCGACACCCTGGCGGAAAGCCGCAAGCTGGTGCTGGGAGTGGTGGCGAGCCTGGTGCTCCTCTACTCCGGGGAAACTCTGCTGCTCGCCCCAAAAAGGCAGGACCTCCGTCAGAAACAGAGCCAACAACGCGAGCTGTTGGCCGCCCACCCGCCGCAACTGCTGGAAACCTTGGCCAGTCAGTTATCACGCCTGGAGCTTGAACGACGCGCCCTTAACCAGCAGGCCGACGAACTGGCGCTGCGTGTCCGTTTTTCCGAGGAACAGTGGCAAGCGGTGACCAGCCCGGAACAGTTTTCCCTGGTGGTCTTTACCCTGCACCCGCGCAGTCCTGTCAACATGGAAAAAAACCTTGAAAAGATGAGCCAGCTTGAGGCGCACACCGAAAATGGGGTCACCTTCAACACCATCAACCTTGCCGGCGAGGCTTCCTTCCAGAATCTCTTCCGCTATCTGCGCTACCTGGAGGGACGAGCGGAGGTGAGCCTCATCGACGGCCTTGCCATCGAACGGGCGGCCGGGCCGGCCTCCAGCCAGGCCAAGGTCAAATTTTCCATGGTGGTGGGGCGAACCGTGATGGAGAAGCAGCCATGAGCAACCGCGTCTGGCTGGCAGCCGGGATCCTGATGGGCGGCCTGCTCGGCTTGCTTCCGCAACCCGTCGCGCTCCACGCTGCCGAACCGCCGGTGGCAACGGTGCGCCCTGATCGACTTGCCCCGTTTATCAGCGATGACGGTTCCGCCCCCGTTCCGGAGCGGGATCCGTTCAACTGGAGCCGCGAGCAGATCTCCCTGTTCAAGAGCCAGGCTCACAGGGAGGCGAGTAATTCCGTTGCCGGGCTCACCCTCACTGGTATACTGTGGGACGAAAAAAAACCGCTGGCGGTTATCAACAACACCATTGTCGGCAAGGGAGACGCCATCAACGACACCACCATTCAGGAGGTTCGCCGGGATCTGGTCATATTCGACCAGGCTGGCATCCGCTATACCCTGTGGCTTGAGCCGATTCTGACCACCATCGCGCCGGGGAAGACTAAACGCTGATGCGAACACCATATCAAATATTATTGATCCTTCTCTCCCTGGTTGTGGCGATGACCGGCTGGCCACCTGGCAACGCCTTCGGTGGGGAAACCGTTTCGACCACGGACACCCCCGCCCTGGAGGTGCTCAAGCGTCATCCTGCCTCGTTGCGCGCCGAAAACATGCAGGTCTCCCTGCTGCTCCGGGGCATGGGGCGCCAGGCCGGGGTGAACATCGTGGTGGCGGACACCATCCAGGACACCATCAGCCTGGACATGGAGAACCTGAGCCTTTACGACCTCTTCCATGTGGTGATGGATGCCAAGCAACTCCGCTACTTCCAGAAGAACAACGTGATTTTTGTGGAAAAGAAGGCGGACCCGCAGAGCGATGCCCAGGAGTTTGTCACCGAACGGCTGTGCGCCAAATTCGGCAGTGCCACGGCCATCGTCGATCAACTCACGCCTTTGCTCACCCAACAGGGGTCCATCGTCCAGACTTCCCGCGGCAACTGCATCGTAGTGCGCGACCAGGCCGCCAACTTCAAGCGACTGCGCGACCTGCTTACCGCCCTGGATCAACCCGCTCCCCAAGTGCACATCGAAGCCCGCATTGTCACCATCTCCACCGAGGCCAAGAAACGCCTGGGCATCATCTGGGGCTACAACAATTACAAAGACGCTGCCGCCCTCGCCAACAAGATCAATCCCATTACCACCGCATCCGATCTTTCCGTCACCGATCCCTCCACCAGCCTGGCCTTCGGATTCATCCGCCAGAACGTCAACCTGAACCTCACCCTCCAGGCCATGCAGGACGACAATCTCCTCAATATTCTCTCCGCGCCCAGCGTGCTGGTCCTGGACGGCAACGAGGCCGAGATCAAGCAGGGCAAGGAGATCCCGTACGTCACCCAGACCAGCACCATCGTCAACACCACCTTCCGCGAGGCCAACCTGGGTCTCAAGGTCAAGCCCTCCGTGCTGCAGGACGGCCTTCTTTCCCTCAAGGTGGATGTAACCAACGACAGCGTGGACCCCACCACCACCTCCCGGGGCGATCTGTTGATCAACAAGCAGGCGATCACCACCAATCTCCTACTGGAAGATCAGGTGACCATCGTCATCGGCGGCATCGTCCAGCAAACCGAAAACAACGCCAACAGCAAGATTCCCGGGCTGGGCGACATCCCGCTGGTCGGGAATCTGTTCAAGAACAGCCGCAAGCAGAACGAACAAAGCGAGCTGATGGTCTTCATCAAACCCCGCATCATGCCGATGTCCGATGCGGTCAAACCCGCTCGGACCGAGGCGCCGCCGCGATCCGCCGCCCCCACCGACTCCACGCCCTCTCCTCCCTCGGTCCCGGAGACACCAGCCCCCCAAACGGGAGAGAGTTCCAAACAATGAACCACTTTACCTGTTTCGGCCTGCGCGAGGACCCGTTCCGCATCACCCCGGACCGAGGCTTCTACTTCCCCTCCCGCAACCACACCGCGGTTCGGGAGGTTATTCGCTACGGACTTGAGCAGGGAGAAGGCTTTTTGATCATCACCGGCGAGATCGGCAGCGGCAAGACCCTGCTCCTCCGGCTGATGATGGATGATCTGCCGCAGGATCGCTTCGAAACCGCGTTGCTGCTCTCGCCCCACTTGAGCCGGCATGAACTGCTGCTGGCCATTCTTCAGGACATCGGCCTCACGCAACCGGAGGGCAGTAACTCCAGCCTTGACGCCCTGCTCCGCATTCTCAACGACCGTCTTTACAGCCTTGCCCAACAGGGCAAGCGACTGCTGGTTGTCATCGACGAGGCCCAAAACCTCCCGGATGAAAGCCTGGAACAGTTGCGCCTGCTCTCCAATTTTGAGACCGACAGTCACAAACTCCTGCAGGTGGTGCTGTTCGGCCAACCGGAGTTGCGGGCCAAGCTGGCTCAGCCCAGCCTCCGTCAGCTTACCCAACGGGTGACAATCATGGAAACCCTCCATCCCCTGAACAAACAGGAGATGACGGACTACATCCGCTTTCGTTGCGGCCGGGCGGGCCAACACGAGTTCAAGCTGCCCCGCCGGGTGATCACCCTGCTCTGGCGCCATACCCAAGGATACCCGCGCCTGATCAACAAGCTCATGAGCCGCAGCATCCTGGTCGCCTGCGCCGAAGGCAAGAAAGTCCTGACCCCGGCCGTGGTCAAGGAGGCAGTGGCCTCCTTCAACACCCCTGCGGCCAAGCCTTTTCTCCGGCGCGGCTGGTTCTGGGGTGGGGTGGCAGGCACCGCCCTTCTCCTCGCTCTGGCTTTTCTCTGGTTCAATGCGCCCCGCCTGCCGGAATGGCTGCGCTTGCTTCCAGCCAGATCTGCCACCACCGCCACCATGACAGGCAACAACAAAGAGCGATAGAACAGCATGGCAGCATCTCCCCCAGGCAAAAAAAAATTCGGCGACATTCTAGTCGAGGGCGGCCTGATCACCGCCACTCAGCTCCATCATGCCCTTTCCCATGCGTATGACCATGACATCAAGCTGGGGGAGGCGCTGCGCGAGCTGGGCTTTGTCAACGAAACCGCGGTGGCCAAGACCATTGCCAAGCAACTCAACCTGCCCTTTGTCGATTTCACCAAGATCGTGGTGGATCCGCTGGCCGCCAGCCTGATCCCGGAAACCGTCTGCCGCAAGCACAAGGTCATCGCCCTGGGCCGCCGCCCTGGCGAGGTGTTGGTCGCCTTTGCCGATCCCCTCAACATCTTCGCGGTGGACGAGGTGGGCCGCTTTCTCAAGGAGAAGGTGGTGGTCTGCGTGGGAATCGAGTCGGAGATCGGCGCCGCCATTGATCGGTATCTCGCGCCGGCAGTCGCCAAGGGAGGGACCCGGATCGAGTCCGTTGGCGAGGAATCGGAGGTGGTCAATGCCATCAACGAACTCATGCTTGCCGCGGTGCGCATGGGCGCCAGCGACATCCACATCGAGCCGGACAACGACCAGGTGCGGGTGCGCTGCCGGGTAGACGGCCTGTTGCGCGAGTCCAACACCTTCCCCATCGAGATGCACCCCAACCTGGTGTCGCGCATCAAGATCATGGCGCATTTGGACATCGGCGAGCGCCGCCGCCCCCAGGACGGTCGTTTCGAGCTGCCTGTCTCCGGCCAGGAGTTCGACGTGCGTGTCTCCATCCTGCCGGTGAGCGACGGCGAAAAGGTGGTGATGCGCCTGCTGGACAAGGGCAAGGTGCGCATCAACCTGCGGGAGTTGGGATTTGAGTCCTATCAGCGCGCCCTGTTCATCGAACACCTGCTGCGGCCCCACGAATTGATCCTGGTCACCGGCCCCACCGGCAGCGGCAAGACCACCACCCTGTACGGCGCGCTCAACCATATCAACTCGTCGCAGAAGAACATCGTCACCGTCGAGGATCCTGTGGAGTATGACCTCTCCGGCATCAATCAGGTGCAGGTCAACGTGCGGGCCGATCTCACCTTTGCCTCCGCCCTGCGCTCCATCCTCCGCCAGGATCCGGACATCATCATGATCGGTGAGATCCGTGACGTGGAAACCGCCGAGATCGCCATCCAGTCGGCGCTCACCGGCCATCTGGTCCTTTCAACCCTCCACACCAACGATGCGGGCGGCGCCATTGGCCGGTTGATTGACATGGGCATCCCCCCCTTCCTCATCGCCTCCTCGGTGGGGCTGGTCCTCGCCCAGCGGCTGGTGCGCATCCTCTGCCCCAAGTGCAAGCAGCCCTTCACCCCGCCGGAAGAGCTGCTGGAGGAGCTGGGCGTCCCCCCGAATCCGGAAATGCGCTTCTACAAGCCCATGGGATGCGAGGCGTGCGAGCGCTCCGGCTACAAGGGGCGGATCGCCATCTATGAGGCCCTGGAGGTCTCGCCGGAGATCGAACGCCTTATCCTCCAGAAATCCTCGAGCAACGATATTGTCCGGCAGGCCCGCAGGGAAGGGATGATCTCGCTTCGCCAGGCGGGGGTGACCAAGATCGTCGCCGGCCAGACCTCGGTGGACGAGGTGCTGCGCATCACCATGGAGCTGAGGGACTAAGCGATGGCCGCGTTCCGGTACGAGGCGATCAACTCGGCGGGCAGAATGGTGGAGGGGACCCATGTCGCCGAACTGGCTGTCGAGGTGGAGGAGTGGCTGCTCAAAAATGGCCTGAGCCCCGTCTCCATCCTCGTCCTCTCGGATCAGGCCACGACGGCGCCCCAAACCCATGGGATGGCGGCGCGCCCGTCTCTGGGGGATCGCCTCTTCGGCGTGAGCCTTGAGGATCGCATCCTCTTCTGCCGGCAGCTCTCCACCCTGCTCTCCGCCGGGGTCAACATCGTCGAGGCCCTCTCCACCCTGGCGGTGCAGGTGGAAAACCCGGTGCTCCGGGACATCATCCTCGCCATGGGCGGAGAAATCGAGAACGGCGCGAGCCTCAGCGACACGGTGGAACTCTTTCCCAAGGCGTTCAGCCCCCTTTTCCGTAACATGGTCCGGGTCGGCGAGGAGACAGGCTCCCTGGACCGCGCCTTTTCCTACTTGGCCAGCCTCTTCGAAAACGAAAAAACCATCCGCGAACGGATCAAGTCCGCCACCCGCTACCCCAAGATCGTGGTTACCGCCTTGACCGGCGCCATCTTCTTCCTGATGACCTTTGTGGTGCCCAAGTTCACCGCTCTCTTCTCCTCAGCCAAGGTGGAACTTCCCCTTCCTACCCGCATCCTCATCGCGATCAGCGGTTTTTTTGCCAACAACTATCTGCTGCTACTGGCCGGCTTGGCAGTGATGATCGTCGTCTATCGCCTGGCCCTCAACGTTCGTGCCTTTGTCCTGTTTCGCGACCGCCTCCTGCTGCGCATTCCCATCTTCGGCCCGCTGAGCGCCAAGCTCTACATGTCCCGTTTCTGCCGGGTTTTCTCGGTGCTCACCCGAAGCGGCATCGATATCATCACCACCCTGCAGCTCTCCGCCACTGCCCTCGAAAATCTGGTCCTCTTCGACATGATGGAGGAGATCACCAGCGCGGTCACCGAAGGGATCAGCCTCCACGACGCCATGGGCCGGCACGCCGCCATCCCTCCCATGGTACGGCAGATGGCCGCGGTGGGCGAGCAGTCTGGCCGACTGGACGACATGATGGATCAGGTGGCGAACTATTACGACATGGAGAGCGACTACACCATCAAGAACCTCTCCACCCTGATCGAACCGGCCCTGCTCCTGGCTCTTGGAATAATGGTGGGTCTGATGGCGCTGGCCATCTTCCTGCCGATGTGGAGTATGATGGACGTAGCACGGGGAGGGGGAAGATAGAGGAATCAAGAGGGGTGCAGCATAGCCCAAAGGAGGATGTGGATGGATATACTCAAGGAGTTCAAGGAGTTCGCCCTGCGTGGTAACGTCGTCGACATGGCGGTGGGCGTTATCATCGGTGGTGCATTCGGCAAGATCGTCAGCTCGCTGGTCAACGATATCGTCATGCCCCCCATTGGCTTGCTGCTTGGCAATGTCGACTTTGCCAATCTGATGGTCACCCTCCAGGAGAAAAGCGGAGAAACCGCGGCGGTCACCATCAAATATGGCGTGTTTATCAACACTGTCCTTGATTTCACCATCGTGGCCTTTGCCATCTTCATGGTCATCAAACAGATGAACCGGTTCAAAAAGACACCGGAGGCTTCGGAGGCGGAACCAACCACCAGGGAGTGCCCCCGTTGCTATTCGACCATTGCAGTGAAGGCGACCCGGTGCCCGCATTGCACCTCGGAGATAGACCCTGCATGACTCATCGGCCCGTCGGGCTGGATTTGTCGTTCAATACAGTTTTGTTTTGGACAAAAAAAGGGGGCAGCTTACGCTGCCCCCTTTTTTTGTCAACTGAATGCGTGTCGCTCGTTCGCTCAGGCCGAGATGCCCAGCTCCTTCTCCTTGGCGGCCACGGCCAGCCTGGTCTTCACCGCGGTATCAGGGATGAGGCTCATGGAATCGATGCCGCATTCCACCAGGAAGGTGGCGAAATCCGGGAAGTCCGAGGGTCCCTGGCCGCAGATGCCGATCTTGCGCTTACGCCGCTTGGCGGTGGCAATGACCATCTTGATCATCTCCTTGACCGCGGCGTGGCGCTCGTCGGCGATGCCGGTGAGCAGGCCTGAATCGCGATCCAGACCGTAGGTGAGCTGAGTCAGGTCGTTGGAGCCGATGGAGAAGCCATCGAAGATGTCGGCGAAAGCGTCGGCGCAGATGACGTTGCTGGGGATCTCACACATCACGTAGAGTTCCAGACCGTTTTCGCCCTGAACCAGGCCGCAGTCCTTCATGACCTCGATGACCTTCTTGCCCTCCTCAGGGGTGCGGCAGAAGGGAACCATCAACTTGATGTTGGTGAGTCCCATCTCGTTGCGCGCCTTGAGCAATCCCTTGCACTCCAGCTCAAAGGCCGGACGGTACTTGGGATCGTAGTAACGGGAAGCGCCGCGCCAGCCGATCATCGGGTTCTCCTCGTCCGGCTCGTAGAAGGTGCCGCCAGTGAGGTTGGCGTACTCGTTGGACTTGAAGTCGGAGAGACGGACGATCACGTCCTTGGGGAAGAAGCCGGCGGCAATACGGCCAACACCCTCGGCCACCTTGTCGATGAAGAATTGCTTCTTGTCGGCATAGGCGGCGGTCTTCTCGTCGATGACCTTGACCACCGCCTGCTTCTCGGGATCGGAGGACTTCTTGAGTTCCTCGTAGTTATAGAGGGCCAGCGGATGAATGCCGATGTGGGAGTTGATGACGAACTCCTCGCGGGCCAGGCCAACGCCGTCGTTGGGAATCTGGCACTCGGCAAAGGCCTTCTCCGGGATGGCCAGGTTCATCATGATCTTGGTCTTGGTCTTGGGCAGGTCACCCAGGTCAAGCCGTTCGATGTCGAACTTGAGGAGCCCTTCGTAAACAAAGCCCTTCTCGCCCTCGGCCGAGGAGACGGTGATATTCTGGCCGGACTTGATCTTCAAGGAGCCGTCGCCGGTGCCGATGACGCAGGGGATGCCCAGCTCGCGGGAGATGATCGCCGCGTGGCAGGTGCGGCCGCCGCGGTTGGTGACGATGGCCGAGGCGATCTTCATGATCGGCTCCCAGTCCGGATCGGTCATGTCGGTGACCAGCACCTGTCCCTTCTTGAAGCTGTGGATGTCGGCCACGTTGGCGATGACGTTGGCCTCGCCCTGACCGATCTTGGTGCCAACCGCCAGACCCTCGACGAGAACCTTGCCCTTCTCCTTGAGCTTGTAGGTCTCCATCACCTTCTTGTTGTCCTGTGAATGGACAGTCTCGGGACGGGCCTGCACGATGAAGAGATTGCCGGTGCCGACGTTCTTGCCATCGCCGTCCTTGGCCCACTCGATGTCCATGGCCTTGCCGTAGTGGTCCTCAATGATGCAGGCCCATTTGGCAAGCTGCAGGATCTCGTCGTCGGAGATGACGTAGGAGGTACGCTCCGCCGGGGTGGTAGCGATGTTCTTCACCGGCTCCTCGGCGCCGGGATCATTGTTGTAGATCATCTTGATCTCTTTGCTGCCCACCCTTTTTCCCACGATGGGGCTCTTGCCCTGCTTCAGGGTCGGCTTGAAGACGTAGTACTCATCCGGGTTGACCGCGCCCTGCACCACGTTCTCGCCAAGGCCCCAGGCGCCGGTGATGAAGACCGCATCCTTGAATCCGCTCTCGGTGTCGATGGAGAACATGACGCCCGAGGAGGCAGAGTCGGAGCGCGCCATCTTCTGGACCACGATGGAGAGGTAGACGTCGAACTGGCCAAAGCCCTTGTCATGGCGGTAGGAGATGGCCCGATCGGTGAAGAGGCTGGCGAAGCAACGACGGCAGGCATCGATGAGCGCCTCAGGACCACGGATATTCAGGTAGGTCTCCTGCTGGCCGGCAAAAGAGGCGTCGGGCAGATCCTCGGCGGTGGCGGAGGAACGCACGGCCACGTCGACGTTGGGGCCGTACTCGGCCTCCATCTTCTTGTAGGACTCGAGTACCTCCTTGCGCAGGTCTTCGGGGAACTCAGCGGTGCGGATGATGTCGCGCGCCTTCTTGCCACGCTCCTGCAGGTTGCGCAGGTCGTGGGTGTCGAGGCCTTCCAGGGCATCCTCGATGGCCTTGGCGATGCCGGCGGTCTTGAGCAGATGGCGATAGGCATAGGCGGTGATGGCGAAGCCGTTGGGAACCGCGACCCCCTTGGAGGTCAGCTTCTGGTGCATCTCGCCCAGAGAGGCGTTCTTGCCACCAACCAGCGGTACGTCTTCGATTCCGATATCATCGAACCACAGAATGAAAGCCTCATCATGTTTACCCATGGTATGCCCCCGAATTGAATGAGTTAAAAGCCAGCCACGATGGGCCCGCCAAAATATCTAATGATTATAAGCCGATTTGACCAGACTGTATAGCCAATCTTCCCCAAGGAAGCAACCGAAACCTGATGGATTCGCAAAAAAGCAGGGGCCAGGACGCACCCACCCCGGGCAAGAACGCACAAAAAAAGCATCCATGCCGCATGCCATCAAGAATCCGTTGAGGAATCTGTTCCTTTTATATCATAATTAAGAAAAGTGGAGCGCTTGTTTTTTCATTGCGGTTTTTTCACCAGCAGGCAACAGACAAATCAAGCTCCGTTGCCGGGGCTGTTCTCTCTGGCCCCAGGATGTATACTCTTTTACCTAATCGATTACCGCCTCCAAGGGAGTCCCCATGACCACAGCCATCGACCAACTCTTCAGCCAGTATGTGCAACCGGACAATCACCAGGCCAGCGACTACTTCCGCCTGATCAAGCAACTGGTGGCCATGCGCCCCGATCCGGCGGCGGAGACGGCGCTGGCCAGGGCGTACGGCCTGGTGGAAGAGGAAATCCGCACCAATCCAAACCCGCCCGCCAAGGAGATCTCCTTCGGAACCTCCGGTTGGCGGGGGATCATTGGCAAGGACTTCTCCTTGAAGTCGGTGGCGCAGGTTACGCAGGCCATTGTGGAGATGTACCAGGCGGCCGCAGCGGATCCGCGACTTGCCGAGGCGCTGGGGGTGCGAGATATTGAAGAAGCGAGATCACGAGGCGCGGTGGTTGGCTACGACAACCGCTTTGGCGGGCGGCTGATGGCGCAAAAGGTGGTCGAGGTGTTGACCGGCAATGGCTTCACTGTCCATTACGCGGCGGAAGCCACCACCGGCACCCTTTCCGCATCGGTACTGGTGCTGCGGGCGGCCTTCTCGATCAACCTCACCCCCAGCCACAACCCGCTCGAGTATGCGGGCTTCAAGTTCAATGCCGCCGATGCCGGCCCCGCCGCCTCGACGGTGACCAACCGCATCACCGAAAACGCTCGCCGCCTGCTGGCCTCCGACAAGGAGGTTTCCGCGATGGCAAACCGCTCCCTCATCCGGGAGTGCGACGCCCTGGAGTGCTGGCGGCAATTGATGGACAGGGGGGCAACCCTGCACGGCCTCGACTACCGTGAGATCATCAAAAAATTCCAGCACGATGAGAAGTGCGTCCTGGCGGTGGACTGCGTTCACGGCGCCAGCCGGGTCCACATACGCGACCTTCTGGGCAGCCCGCAGACCGACCGGCTGATCATGTTCCGCGACAACGCCGACCCGACCTTCGGCGGCGTTGCGCCAGAGCCATCGCAGACCAACATGCAGGGAGTAATGAAGGCGCTGGCCAGGCGGGAAGAACCGCTCAAACTGGGGGTGATTATCGACCCGGACGCCGACCGGATCCGCTTCACCGACGGCGATGTTCAGATCGACATGAACCTCTTTGGCGCCATGGCCTTCCACCACCTCCATGAGGGAAAGGGCAAGAAGGGGCTGGTCGCCAAGACCGTGGCCACCAGCAACTTCGCCAACGCTGTCGCTGCGAAACTCGGGGCGGAGATGTTCGAACCCCGCGTGGGCTTCAAGGAGTTCAAGCCGGTCATCGGCAAGGCGCTGGTCTGCTTCGAGGAGTCCGACGGCATTTCGGTGATCGGCCACACCCCGGAAAAGGACGCCTATATCGGTCTGATCCTTGCCCTGGACATGATCCTCTCACGCCGGCAGAACCTGGGCGATTATCTCCGCCAGCTCCAGGCTGAGTTCGGCCTTTACTGCCCGGCCAGGGGGGGAGTTGAGGTGAGCAAGCAGGGCAAGGAGTTGCTCGACGCCCTGGCCGGCCTTGAACGGTATGGAATTGGCGCCACGGCGACGGTTGGAGGGAGGGAGATCCGGATCGCCGAGGTGATCACCATCGACGGCAGGAAGATGATCATGGAGGACGGCAGCTGGATCATGATCAGGCCGTCCGGCACCGAACCCAAGGTGCGCTTCTATGTGGAAGCGCGGGACGAGTCCGGCAAGGAGGCCCTATTCGCCACGGCCCGGGGGATGCTTGCTGAAATCGGACTGTTGTAGTGACGCTGGCATCCAGCAGCATAAAACTGCCCTGCCACAACTCAAGGCGGCATCCTGCTCCCGACTAAGGACCGCCCCTACCACCAACACCCCATCCCGGCCTGGCGGAGCGCGGCCCGACGCTGCCGCCAGTCTGGAATCACCTCGGCCACCAGTGCCCAGAAGGCGGCCGAATGGTCTCGTTGCCTGAGATGGCAGAGCTCATGGACCACCACGTAGTCGATGAGCCGCGGCTCCACAGCCACCAACCGCCAGGAGAAATTAAGACTGTCCCGGCCGCAGCTCCCCCAGCGGCCCTTGGCTCCAGTAATTCGGAATCCAGGGACAGGGAGCCCCATGATGCAGGCAAAACGGGGCAGCGCCTCGCCGACAGCCTCCCTGGCACGCCGGCGATACCATTGCTCCAGAAGCCGCGCCACCTCGGATTGCCCACCCGTATCAAGGATCGCTCGACGTACAGAGAGAGTCTCCCCCTCCAGCCGAATCCCGCCTCGACTCCCCTCCTCCAGCCGCAAACAAAGCCAGCCTCCCAGATACGGCAGCAAATCGCCGTCCTGAATGGGCCTGGGTCCTGGATAGCCACCCAGCTTGAGCAACCCCTCAACCTGGCGCTCCAGCCAGGCACGATGGGTGAGGAGGATGGCCTGCGCCTCCTCCTGCGGGAAACGGGACGGCAGCCGCATCACAATCCCTTCCTGATGACGAACCGAGATGGCCATCCGACGCAGCCTTCTGCTGCTGCGGAGCACCACCACCGGCACCTCGATGCCGCAGGCGGGGAAGGTCATTCCCGAAAGGCGAGCCTCTGCCTGATTGGTTTTCTTCATGAGCGTTGCCAGAATGGGGCGTAAAAAAAGGTCCTGGCCAGCCGGCCAGGACCTTTGCAAATCTTCTCGGCGAGAGAACCCTTCAGCAGCCGCAGGATCCGCTGCTGCCGCAGGAGCTGCCGCAGCCACCGCCTCCCGTGCCAAGGGGCTTGGCCGGAGAGATGGCAAAACCGGAACGCACCCCGGCTTCAATGAAGTCAACCTTGATGACCCCGCACTGGTTGCTCAGCGCATTGTCCACCAAGAACTTGATACCGCCGTGCTCAAAAGTAGCGTCGTTTTCCTTTGGCTCATCCAGAGCCAATCCCAGGGAGGGCCCGGCTCAGCCACCCTGCATCAACGCAACGCGCACCGCGGAGGATATATTGTTATCCTCCAGGTACGCCTTCAACTTGGCGACCGCCAGATCCGTAACCTCAAGCATTGCAACACCTCGATATTTATGAAGATTTCGTAATGCATCGCGATAGAACCGCGACAAAGGGAGTATCCACTCAAAAAACTTGAAACATCAAATAGTTATCACATTATTCTACCAGAGGGCCGCACTCGCCCACGTCACGCATTGTCCCAATAGGAATTGAGACAGTAGTATAGGAGAAATTACGAAATATAATACCACAAGTCAAGGCCGGTTTTTTGCTTTGACCTGCCGCACCATCACGCCTATAACGATATCAGAATATACCCGCTGATGCAGCCAGGACAGGGCAAGGCGCGACACCAACGCAACCCCATCCCCAAAGAGGTCCGCTATGAAAAAAATCGTCATTTCCACCGGTGGCGGCGATGCTCCGGGATTGAACGCGGTCATTTACGCGGTGGTTAAATCCGCCCATTACCGGGGATGGGAGGTATACGGCAGCACGGGTGGCTACCGAGGCCTGCTCAATCCGGACGAGTTGATACGCCTTACCCCGGAAAAGGTGGAGGGCATCACCCCAACCGGCGGCACCATCCTCGGTTCGACCAACAAGGGCAATCCCTTTGCCATGCCATTGGAGAACCTGGCCGGCGAGGTGCAAATCCGCGACGTTTCCGATCGAGTGATGCAGAACTTCACCCGCCTTGGCTTTACCTGCCACATCGCGGTGGGCGGCGACGGCAGCCTGGAGATTGCCCACCGCTTCGCCGTCGAGAAAGGGATGCCGGTGATCGGCGTGCCCAAGACCATTGACAACGACCTGCAGGCCACGCAACGAACCTTTGGCTGCGACACCGCCGTGGCCACGGCCACCGACGCCTTGGATCGCCTTCACTCCACAGCCAAGTCCCACGACCGAGTCATGGTGGTGGAGGTCATGGGGCGGGATTCTGGCTGGATCGCCCTCAACGCCGGCATATCGGGGGACGCCGACGCCATCCTCATACCGGAGATCCCCTTCAACATCGACTCGGTCTGCGCCAAGATCAACGACAACGAGCTGCACCACAAGCACTACTCCATCGTGGTAGTGGCCGAGGGCGCCCAAGCCAAGGACGCGGAACGGATCTTCAAGGCCAAGGAGCAGTGCGAGGTGGGCAGGCAGGAGGTGCTCCTGGGCGGGATCGGCGAGTGGGTTGCCAAGCAAATTCGGGAAAAGACCGGCAAAGATACCCGCTCGCTGGTGCTTGGCCACCTGCAACGAGGCGGCTCACCCACCACCTTCGACCGCATGCTGGCCCTGCGTTTCGGCGGCGCGGCGGTGCGGCTGGCGGAACAGGAGGTTTTCGACCACATGGTGGCCTTGAACGGCACCGGCATCGTGCCGGTGCCGCTGTCGGAAGCGGTTCAATCGCGCAAGAAGGTGCCGCTGGACAGCGACAAGGTGATGACCGCCAGGGAGATTGGCATCTGCCTGGGCGAATAGGCTCGACTCCCCGAAACTCGCTGCATAACCTGGGGGCACGACACGCTCGTCAGCCCCCAGGCCAACAGTCCTTTACTGCATCATCCGCAAACTCTGAACGGCATTGACGCTCCCGTTGCCTGCCGCTTTTTGATACCACTTCTTGGCTTCCCCCATGTCCTGGGACACGCCAGCGCCGATTTCATGCATGTACCCCAAGTAGTACTGGGCATCGGGGTCATTCTTCTTCGCAGCCTTTTGCCACCAGTCCACGGCCTGTTGGTCGCTTTTCTTGACGCCCTTGCCCAGACTGTACATGAATCCCAGCCGATACTGAGCCTTGGTGTGCCCCATCTCGGCCGCCTCAATGAAGAGTTTGTGGGCCTGGGCAAAGTCCTTGGTGACTCCTTCTCCCTTGAAGTACCTCATTCCCTCCTCGTAGAGGGCGTTCTTGTCCTTGCCAGCCGGAGCGGCCGCAGGCTGGGCAACAGCCTTGGCAGCCAGTTTTTGCTGAGCAGCCGCCTCCTTGGCTGCCTTCTGCGCTTCCGCCTCCAGCTGCGCCTTGGTCGCGGGAGCCTGGGCTTGTTGCGCCTGGGCCATCTTCCCCTTGTTCAGTTCGGCGTCGCGGTCGGACCGCGCTCCGGGGTGGCCTTGCTCAGCCGCAAGCGCCATCAGTCGCCTGGACTCCTCCGCATTTTTCTCCACCCCTTCCCCGCGGGCGTAGAGCATGGCCAACCGGTACTGTCCCTCGGCATTCCCCTTGTCCGCCGCCTCCTGCAGCAGTCGTACCGCCTGGGCGAGATCCTTGTCCATGGGATCAACGCCTGTCTCGAACTTCTTGGCCTGGGCAACAAGCGAGTCAGGCCCCCCGTATCCGGGCGCGCCCCAGAACAACACCGCCCCATCCACGGCGGCGGAAACGACATTTCGGCCAGAAGCCGTAAAGGCCACGCCAACCAAGGGCATGGTGTGCCCCTCGTAGAAGTTCACCAATTTCCCATCCGAACGCTGCCAGATCAACAGGCGTTGGCTCTGGGTGGAGCCAACCAGAAACCGTCCGTCCGGGGAAAAGGCGACTCCGGTCACCGCGTCAAGCTCCGGATCACGCAGGACCATGAGCCGGTTGCCGGTCTCGCCATCCCACAAATACACCGATCCATCACGGCTGGCGGTTGCCAGCTCCTTTCCCTTTGGGGAGAAGGCCGCATCCAGGACCCAGTCGGCATGTCCCTGGAAACTACGAATCAGCCGCACATTGACCGCATCCCACAGGGCAACGCCACCGTCCCAATTTTCAGCGGTAGCCACACGATTGCCATCCGCTGAATACGCAACCGCCAACAGATTATTGCGCCCCTTTTTCTCGGTATTCTCCAGGGTGCCATACCGCACATTCCAAATGCGCAGGGTATTGTCGTTACTTACTGAGGCAAGCCGATTGCCGTCGGGAGAAAAGGCGAGATCGTTGATCGGCTGGCTGTGCCCCTGCAGCGTATGGACTAACTTTCCCTTGGCATCCCATACATGGATCTCATGCCCCTTGCCCTCGGTGACCACAGCCGCTGCGAGGTATTCCCCATTCGGAGAGTAGGCAACCGCGCGCACGCTGGTCAGTCCCTGCCCAAGCCTGGTTATTTGCTTGCCGCTGGCGTTATCGAAAACAGAGACAGCCCCATCATCCCCAGCCAAGGCAACCTTTGCCCCATCAGGCGAGGAGGCAATGCCATTCACCGCCGCGCCCTGTCCGCCACGCACTGCGCTTATCAAGTCTGGGTGATCCGCTGCCGCGCCGACCTCGACCAGCGCAAACACGCTGAAAAGAAACACCAGTACCCCCACCCCTCTCCATGCACTTCTCCGGCGCCCACCCCAGGCGCGCATCGGAACAACCATTTCCCTTCCTCCCTTCCCGCATTGAGATGCATCCCAAGCTTCACGTCCTGGAATCAGAAACGACCAATCCATCCTGAGCATTGTATAGGATGGGCGTTTCCGATGACAACCATGATCGGACAGGTTTGGCAAAAAAAAAGGCGGTCAACGCCGCAGCGTCGCCCGCCCAAGAAAATCCACTTATCAGGGAAGGGTTACTTTCCCAAGGCAATCTCCTTGATTTTGCCAGCCTCATCCTTGATGGCGGCAACCTCCTTCACTCCTGGCACACTCTCTTCCACGTCGCGCAGGCCGCGCTTGAAGGAGTTGATGGCCTTGCCAAGGCCGCTGCCCAATTCGGGAAGCTTCTTGCCGCCGAAAACAAAAAAAGCGATGGCCATGATAATGATCAGTTCAGGGGTGCCCAGTCCAAACATGGGATTCTCCTCTTCTCGAAGGTCAGCGAAGCACTGAAATCAGGCGGCGTTGGAATCACCGCCATTCTTCTTGGCCTCGATCTTGTCCTTATCCTCTTCTTCCCGGGTGGCCTTCTTGAAGTTCTTGATGCCCTGGCCGATACCGGCACCGATCTCAGGCAACTTGCCAGCGCCGAAGATCAGGAAAACAATCACCAGAATAATGAGCAGTTCCGGCATTCCGAGTCCGAACATGACAGACCCTCCTTCCCGGTTAAATTGACACTCCGCCAGCAATTAAGGATCACGCTGGCCCAGCATAATATTTCACTTAACCACAAAAACTCAACGAAGCAAACCCATTTTATCGCTCCGCTGGGTCACCACCGTTACCTTGCCGCGAATTTCCAAAATCCGATCAAGGTTGGCGAGGAAAATATCCACCAGGGCCGGATCAAAATGGCGTCCACGCTCCCTTTTGAACAGAGAGAGGATCTCATCCATGTTCCAGGCCTGACGATAGCTGCGGTCGTTATCCAGGGCGTCAAAGACGTCCGCTATGGCGACGATGCGCGCGCTGATGTGAATCTCCTCGCCCTTGAGCCCCATGGGATAGCCGGTGCCGTCGTAGCGTTCATGGTGCTGGAGGGCTATGCGGATGGCATCCCGAATCAGCTCCCGGTCGGAAAATCCCAACACCTCCTGAGCCAAAACAGTATGGCTCTTCATCAGCTCGAACTCGCTCTCGGTAAGCGCCCCTGGCTTGTTGAGAATGGCGTCCGGAATCCCCACCTTGCCCACATCATGCATGGAAGCGGCCAGCCGGATCGACTCCACCTCGCGCTGGTCCAGGCCGTACTCCTCGGCCAGCAGCCGGCTGTACTCCGCTACCCGGCGCACGTGGCTGCCTGTTTCCAGGGACCGCATCTCCGCCACCTCGCCCAGGGCATAGATGATCTCCTTCTGGGTGCCCTCGATCTCCTGGTTGAGCAAAACGTTCTCGTAGGCAACCTGCACGTTGGAGCAGAACACCTCGATCATGCGGCGATCAGTCTCGCTGAGATCCCGCCACCCTTCCAGAAAGATGACCGTCTCCTCTCCCCGTTCGCCACGCAGATAGCCGACATACCGGTTGCCGCGGCAGATGGAGCGCCGGGATTGCAGCGCTTCCTTCACCTCGTGGTGAACATGCGAAGGCAGCTGCTCACTCGTCTCGGTGTCCAGATAGGGTTCGTAGGCGCCGGTCGCGGCCAGCACCCGAAATTCACCATGGGAGGCGGCGCTGATCGCCATGCCGGAACTCTGGCAGCAGATGGCGCTTTCGCTGAGATGCAGGATGGAAACCATCTGGGAGAGCACACCACAGGCCAGGGTCTTGAGGGAGCGCAGTCGGCAGATGGAGGTTGCCGCCTCGATGATCTTCTCCATGCCCCTGCGATTGGCGTCGATGGTCAGGATATCCCGATACGACCTCAACGACGCCACCATGGAGGTGAAGAGCTTTTGCGCGGTGAGTTCGGTCTTTTCCTTGTAATCGTTGATATCGTATTCGACGATCACCCTTTCCGCGGGCGCTTGTCCGGGCTGGCCGGTGCGCAGGATAATGCGGACAAAGGTGTTGCGCAGGGTCTCCCGGATATGGCGGACCACCTCCAGGCCGGCGTTGTTGGACTCCATGACCACGTCGAGGAAGATCACCGCCGTGTCAGGATGAGCGGCGATCAGCGCCCTGGCTTCCTCGCCGGAGTATGCGTGCAGGAATTCCAACCCCCGGCCCTCATAGGAAAAACCCTCCAGCACAAGCTTGGTGACGGCATGCACCTCTTCCTCATCGTCGACCACCATCACCTTCCAACATCGCGAACCAGCCGGGCCATCCCCTCCCGACGCCGAAGGATCATCCTCCCCGGCAAACAAAATCTCTTCTTCCATGATATTCACCGCTCCCCCCCTCCAGGGATCACCGCGGGGAAGAGGATCTCAAAAAGAGTCCCCTGCCCTGGCCTGCTCTCGCACCGAATTGTTCCCATCAACTTCTGGGTTACCAGATTATATACAACATGCATCCCAAGGCCGCTTCCTCCTTTTTCTCTGTTGGTGGTAAAAAACGGCTCGAACACCTGCCCGACCACCGCCTCGTCCATGCCGCGCCCATCGTCGCGGTAGCGAAAGCGGATGACCTCTCCCTGGTGGCTCACCTCGATGCGCAGCACACCTGCCACGCCCTCGGCATAGGCATGGTTGATGGAGTTGGTGATGAAGTTGGTGACGATCTGGGAGATGGCACCGGGATAACTGTTCAGTTCCAGCTGCTCGTCGCAATCGATCTCAACACGGTGGCTGGTCTTCTTGAGCACTGGCCGCAGACTGAGGCAGACCTCCTCCAGGTAGTGACGCACATGGAAGCGCCGCCGCACCTCGCCGGACTGGTCGATGGCCACCTGTTTGAAGCTGCGGATCAGGTCGGCGGCCCGGTTGAGATTGGCGAGGATGAGCCTGGCTGCCTCCTGGGCACCTGCCAGGTAGCGATCCAAATCACTGCGCTTCATCTCGCCACGATGGTAGCGTCCCGCGAGTTCGCTGGTCTCTTTCTCCAGGTGGGAAGCGGCAGTCACTCCCACGCCGACCGGGGTATTGATCTCATGGGCCACCCCGGCAACCAGATCTCCCAGGGCTGCCATCTTGGCGGCGCTCACCAGCTGCTCCTGGGTTTGTTCCAGCTGCCCCAATGTTTCCCGCAGCTCGAGGTTGGCGGCGTCCAACCGAGCGGTGCGCTCCATGACCCGCTGCTCCAGGGTTTCGGTCAAGGCGAGCAGATCGTGTTCCGCCTGCTTACGGGCGGTGATGTCCTCGAACACCACCACCGTTCCCACCGGACGCCCAGATTCCATGATGGGGGTACTGACGAATCCGGCCGGGAAAACCGAACCATCGCGCCGCCCGAAGTAATACTCGCCCCCTTGCCGCTTGCCGCCCTCGACATAGGCCCGACAGACCGGGCAGCCGCCGGCCTCGTAAGAGGAACCGTCCCAGCGGACATGATGCCGAAACTCGTGGAGTTGCCGCCCAACCATCTCCTCGCGGGCAAAGCCGAGGATCTGGCAGGCGGCGTTGTTGACAAAGGTGATCCGGCCTATGGTGTCGATACCGTAGATGCCCTCGCCCGCGGAGTTGAGAATCTGATCGTACTGGCGATGCAGACTGGCCACTCGCTCCTCCGCTCCCTGCCGTTCCGCCATCTCCAGCATCAGCTGGCTGTTGGCCTGGGAGAGGGATTCGGTGCGTTCCCGAACCCTCCCCTCAAGCTGACTTTGCGCCTCCTCCAGTTCGCGCTCGGTACGGCGGCGCAGGGCGATCTCCTGCTCCAACGGGGCAAGGGCCACCCGCTTCAGGGTCAACCAGGCAACCAAACCGGCGATGACGGTGAGCATGAAGGAGGCCAGTCCGAGCTGCCAGTGCAGCTTGCGAAGCATGCCGGTCTCGACGGCCGGCGCCACCTCCATGCGCAGGGAAATGAGGAACTCACCGCCATGGCGCACGTCCTGCTCCACAAAAAAGAGGGCGGCCTCGGGATGGGGACGAGAAAAGGAGAACAGTTCCTCCCCGGAGGGAAGGATGGCAACCAGCCGCGTCACCTCAGGGTGTTCTTCCCCCCACTGCCGGAGGAACCGACCCATCCAGGGATAGTTGTCCTCGAGCAGCGGGTCGCGACAGTAGGTGGCGATGAGCTGCAGATCGCGCTTGGCCTGGTTGCGGACGGCTGAATAGAGAAAATCACGCTGATGGGCGGCGATCAAGACATCGGCCAGCACCATGAACAGGAACAGGACGGCCATGAATGCCATGACCGCCCTGTTATAGCCCCGAGGCCGAGACCGAGGCAGAATATCGTGCTCCCCTGGCGGGGCAGATTCAGATTCCATCCCTCCTGTCTTCCCGCTTCCTCAGCAACTGGAGTAGCCGCAGCTGACACACTGGTTGCACCCCCCGCTGCGCCGCAGACTGAGCTTCCCACAGGTGGGGCAGGAGGCGTAGGAGGACGGCTCGGTATATGGCTCAGGATCCTCATTGATCTCGTCCTCGGCCGCCTTGTCCAACACCTTGGCCAAGGCGGCTGGGATGGAGTAGACCCTCCCCAGTGAGCCGCTGATCCAGGCGCCGTCGGAGGAGATGTCCTCCAGGGTCCGCGCCAGCTTACCCACCAGCCGGTAATCGTGCTGAAGGGCCACGGAGATCACCCGGCCCAGCGCCTCGCTCATGCCGTGCAGGGTGGAGCCGGACTTGGTGGTATTCAGGAACACCTCGCGCACATGGCCATTGTTGCCCTTGTTGGCGGTGATATAGAGCGGTGCCGGCCCTCGGAACTTGAAAGTGCTGCCGTGGCGGATGTCCAGATCGCAGAACTCGCAGGAGTTATCCTCCTCTCCCTTAACGTTGCTGTGATCGGAGAGCACCCCCTCCATGGAGGAGTCGCGGAACATGGTGACGCCCTTGAGGTTGCTCTTGCGGGCGTACTGCAGGATTTTTTTGATATCCGCCACCGTGGTGTCGGCAGGCAGGTTGATGGTCTTGGAGACAGCGGTATGGTTGAAGGCCTGGCACGCCTCCAGGAGACGGATCTGCTGGTAGGGCTCGATGCGGTGCGCGGTCTGCTCGGCCACCCACTCCAGCTTTTCCTTGTCATATTGATAGAACTCCAGCGGCACCAGGGTGAACTCCTTCCAGGAGTCGTCCACATCCTTGACCTTGCGGCGCTGGATCATGGAGAAGTACGGCTCCACACCGGTGCAGGAGACCCGCATCAGCTGGGAGATGGAGCCGGTGGGAGCCTGGGAGGTGGTCACCGAGTTGTAGAGGCCGCCCAGCTTGCGCAGGGTGGCGAAAAGGTCGCCCGCCCGCTGGTGCCAGGCCTGCTTGTCCGGCATATCCGACTCGATGAAGGCGGCTGCCTCGGCCTCGATCTTGTCCACGTAAGAAAGGTTCCACTCCTGGGGAGTGAGCTTCTTTTTCTTCTTGATGAACTCGGCATAGTCCAGGCTGCCCTGCATGGAGCCCAGCATCAGGGCCAGCTGGGTGGCCTTGGCAAAGAGCGGCGCCTCGTGCTCGTCGGCGTAGGAGATGCCGTAGTGGTTCATGGCGTGATGCAGGCCGGTGAAGCCGATGCCGATGGGGCGGAACCTCAGGGTGTTCTCCTTGATCCGCTCGATGGGCGGGAAGCCCCCCAACTCCAGGATCTCGTTGCCGGCGATGGCCGCAAGCCGCGCCGCCTCGTAAACCTCGTCAAAGTAGCGGCCTTTCTCCTCTTGCAGGCACTTGGGCAGACAGACGGTGAGAAGGTTGCAGGCGGTGTCCTTGGTGGAGAGGTACTCACCGCAGGGGTTGGAGTAGACAGGGTTGTGCTTGGCCGGCACCGGGGTGTTGGCCAGGCTCTTGGCGGTGAACAGCAGGCCAGGATCGCCGGACTTCCAGATGTACTCGGCAACAAGATCGATGAGGGCCTCGTCCTCCCAGAACTTCTCGTCGGTGACGTTGAGCGAGACGTTGCAGCCGCTGTAGTAGCCGGGGTTGTCACCCTTGAAGGTGATGAATTCCCGCACGTCCTTGATGTCATAGTTGGCCTGGATCATCAGGGCGCCGCGGCGCTTGCCCCCCTGGCTGATCCTAGCGGATAGGTGGGAAAAGCCCTTGGCAAAGGAAACCGGCCCCGAGGCCAGCCCCTGGCCGTTGTCCACGATGGAGCCCTTGGGACGGATGTTCGAGACGTCGATGCCACCGCCACCGGCGTGCTGGAAGATGCAGACCAGATCGCGCTCCATCTCGAAGATGGCGTCGGTTGAGTCCTGCACATCGCCGAGCGGATAACAGGAGTAGTAGCCAGCCCGGCGGGTATGGGGGTTGCCGCCGTTCATCAGGAAAGGGGTGGCGGTGATGATCTTGCCATGCACCAGCGCCTTGTTGACCCCGGGGTGCTTGAACTGCTTGCTCACCCGCAAGAGCACCTGGGCCATGTCCTTCTCCTGGGGCACGCCGGTCTTGTTGTGGCGCACCGCATAGCGGGCCTGCACCAGATACTCCTCGAACCGCTCCCACTCCCGCAACGCCTCTTCAAAACCGATTGGCAACTCCATCTCGCACCTCAGGGGAATATTCATAACTGCTACACAGGGGGCTGCAACAAGATATAGTTAACCAGACGATTAACTACACAAAATATGGTATAGCATACCCAAGTCAGAGGGAATGGAAAAGACTTTTTTTGAATGGATTTTGAATGGATTCAGAAGACCGGATTCAGAATGGGGAACAGGATCGAACCGGCTTTGCTCCGTTGATTCGCGCTGTTGCCTGTGATTACAGATGATCAGCCAAGGGCATCTACCGAGCACCGAACATTGCACCGATCTCACGCCCCAGCTCGTTCATGCGGGCAAGCAACGCCTTCTCATCGATGGTGGCAAGACGCCGGTCCCGCATCACCACCCGTCCGTTGATCACTGAATGGACAACGTCCGCGCCACGGGCGGCGTAAACCAGATGGGAGGGGATGTTGTAGAGGGGGGTCAGATGGGGTTGATCAAGGTCCAGCACGATCAGATCGGCCTTCTTGCCCTTCTCCAGGCTGCCGATCCTCTCCGCCGCGCCCAGCACCGCGGCCCCTCCCCGGGTGGCCATGGCAAGCACCGTGGCGGCCGGCATCACCGTCGGATCAAGCCGGTGCACCTTGTGGAGCTTGGCGCAGGAGTCCATCTCGCCAAAAAGGTCCACGTCGTTGTTGCTGGCCGCGCCATCGGTGCCCAACCCCACCATCGCCCCGGCGGCAAGCAACTCCGGCACCGGCGCCACCCCGGAGGCGAGCTTCATGTTGCTCTCCGGGCAGTGCGCCACCCGGACGCCGCGCTCGGCCAGCAGGGCGATCTCTTCGCCGGTCAGTTCCACGCAGTGGTCGGCCACCACCTGGGAGTCAAGCAGGCCGAGGCGTTCCAGGTGAGCAACCGGCCGGGCACCGTACCGTTCCAGACAGCCGGCCACCTCGTCCCTGGTCTCCGAAAGGTGGATCACGTACGGGGCATCATGCCGTTCCGCCACCCGCTTGAGCCTTTGCAGGAGATCCGGTGAACAGGTGTAGACCGCGTGGGGATCCACGGTGACGGTGATCAGCGGATGGTTGCGGTATCCGGCAAACAGCTCCTCCACCACCGCGAAACCATTGTCGAGCGGGCCATAGTGCGGCGAGGGGAAGTCGTAGAGCACCTCGCCGATCCAGCCGCGCATGCCGCTCTCCGCCGCCGCCCTGGCCACCTCCGGGGCAAAGAGGTACATATCGCAGAAGCTGGTGGTGCCGGAACGGATCATCTCCGCGCAGGAGAGCAGGGTGGAGTGATAGACCATCTCAGCGGTGAGCCTGGCCTCGGCCGGGAAGATGTACCCGGTGAGCCAGGTCATCAGGGGCAGGTCGTCGGCCAGTCCGCGAAAACAACTCATGGCCGCATGGGTGTGGGTGTTGACCAGCCCGGGCATCACCAGACCGTTGGTCAGCCCGAGCCGCTCGGCCCCGGGGTATTGCGCCGCCAGGACTTCATAGTCGCCCACCGCCACGATGGTGTCTCCGGCCACCGCCACGGCACCGTGGTCGATGATGGCGTCCTGGCTGTCCATGGTGAGCACCCGGCCATGCACCAGCAGGGTAACTTCGGGGGCATTCATCATAACGCCTCCATGATCGCCAGGAGCAGTGAGGAGAACCGCGCCTCCGCCTTGGCGGTCTCGGCGATGATCTCGTCGAGGATAATGGGCTGCTGGTTGTCCGGGTCGTTGACGTTGGACACCACCGAGATCCCCAGCACCCGCATCCCGGCATGGATGGCGACAATCACCTCCGGCACGGTGGACATCCCCACCGCGTCGGCGCCGCATTGCCTCAGATACCGGGTTTCCGCGGGAGTCTCCAGGCTGGGGCCGGGAATGGCCACATAGACCCCGGCTTCCACCCGGTCGAATCCCAACCGGTTGGCGCAGGCCAGGGCGGTTTCGATCAGTTGCCGGTCATAGGCGGCGGAAAGGTCGGGGAAGCGCGGCCCCCAGGCGTCGATGTTGAGGCCGCGCAGGGGGTTGTCGGGGATCAGGTTAATATGGTCGCGGATGACCATCAGGGTCCCTGGCGCAAAGCCGGGGTTGAGGCCGCCGGCGGCATTGGAGACGACAAGGGTTTTCGCGCCGAGCAGGGCCAGCACCCGCAGCGGCATGGTGAGTTCACGGCTGGAGTAGCCCTCGTAGTAATGGAAGCGCCCTTGCAGCACCGCCACCTGCCGGCCGTGAAGCCTGCCGATGATCAGGTTGCCGGCGTGGCTTTCCACGGTGGCGTCGGGAAAGTTGGGAATCTCCCGGTAGGGAACCACCAGTTCGGCCTCGATGCGCTTCCCAAGCCCGCTCAGGCCGGTGCCCAGGATCAGCGCCACCTCCGGCGCCATGGAAATCCTGGCCCGGAGAAAGGCAACCGCCTCCTCGACCCGTTGCCGGAATTGTTCCATTCCACCGGCCGCCATCAGCCGTAGCGCTCCTTGAGGTACTGGTACGCCTGATTGAGTTCCTTCATCTTCTCCTCGGCAACCTGCCGGAACTCCTCGCCCAGATGCCCCACCTTGTCGGGATGGTACTTCATGCTCAGTTTGCGGTAGGCGCTCTTGATCTGCTCGAAGGTGGCGCCGGGCTGAAGCCCAAGAATCTCGAAGTAACGCGCCTCATCCGCCGCCCGGCTTGCGACGCCGCCGCCAGGACGCGCCCCAGCCCCATGCATGTAGCGGCTGCGGATGGAGAGATGATCGTAGGGGTTGATCTCCAGGAAATCGGCGATGGTCTGCACCATGGCCAATTCGTTGGGGCTCACCTGGGGATTGGCGTACAGCACCTGGTAGATCAGCTCGAGCAGGATCAGCCGCGGCTCGTAGGCAAAGCGACCACGGAACTCGGCCAGCAAGGCGTCCAGGGACACGCTGGAGCGGACCGCCTCGTCCACCAGATCGCGCACCCAGTAGAGCTGGGTCTGGCTGTAGCGCAGGTGGATGCGGAAGAAGTTGAGGATGGTGTTGATCTCCGCCTTGGTCACCGTGCCGTCGGTCTGGGCGATGCGCACCAGGATGTGGACCAGCAGGAAGACGAACTGGTTGTGGCTCTCGGTCTGCGACTGCTCGTAGCGGCTGGCCTGGCGGCGCAGGTACTGGGTGAGCCCCCAGAAGCCGACCACCAGGAGCAGTATGGTAAAGAGACCGGAGAATAGCAGGAAGCCAAGCACGTCGAAGAGCAACGGCGCCCCACCCAGGGCAAGCAGGATCAGGACGGCCACGAAGAGGCAGCCGCCGCAGCCGGGCGGCTCGTAGCGACGGTAGACGATCACGCCTCTCCCTCCGCGAAGAGGGCGTCCACGAACTCATGGGGCTCGAAGTCGCGCAGATCCTCCATCTGTTCGCCGATGCCGATGAAGCGGATGGGGATCTTGAATTCACGACAGATGTTGACCACGATGCCGCCCTTGGCGGTGCCGTCCAGCTTGGTCAGCGCCAGGCCGGTGACATCCACCGCCTCGTTGAAAAGCCGTGCCTGGGAGATGCCGTTCTGGCCGGTGGTGGCGTCGATGACCAGCATCACCTCATGCGGCGCGCCCTCAAGCTTCTTGGCCATCACCCTTTTCAGCTTCTTGAGCTCCTCCATCAGGTTGACCTTGGTGTGCAGGCGCCCGGCGGTATCCACGATGATCACGTCGAAGTCACGCGGTTTGGCGTAGTCCATGGCATCGAAGACCACCGAGGAGGGATCGGCGCCGGCCTGCTGGGCCACTACCTCCACACCGTTGCGCTGCCCCCAGATCTGCAACTGCTCACTGGCCGCGGCCCGGAAGGTGTCGGCGGCCACCAGCAGCACCTTCTGGCCAGACTGCTTGAACTTGTAGGCCAGCTTGCCGATGGTGGTGGTCTTGCCCACGCCGTTCACCCCGAGCACCATGATGACAAAGGGGCCGCTCTTGGGCATCACCAGCTCCGCCGGCCGGTCGGAACCGAGCAGATAGGCAAGGATCATCTCCTTGAGCGCGGCCTTGAGGGCCATGGGATCGGCAAGCTCGTTGCGCTTCACCTGATCGCGCACCTTGTCGAGCAGCTCCTGCACCGTGGCGCCGCCAAGATCGGCCATGATCAAGATCTCCTCCAGCTCGTCGAGCAGCTCGGCGTCGATTTGGCGCTTGCCCAGGAAGAGGGCGTCCACCTGACGGATAAAGCCCTGCCTGGTTTTGGAGAGTCCGGCCTTGAGGCGCTGGAAGAATCCTCCCTCCTGCGCTGGTTCGGCGCTGAAAGGCGCCGGTTGCGTGCTGGCTGGAACGGCAACCTGGTCGCCGGCAGGTGCCTGGATCGCAGGCTCGGCGGCCTCGACCGGTGGCTGTTCCACCGTGGCGCCACCTCCGCCGGCGAGCTTCTTCTTGAACCAGCTCAACATGATTGGGCCTCCGGTTGGGATTGCGGCGTCATGGCCTGCAGCACCTCGACGATACGGTCGATCACCCAGTTGGGGGTGGAGGCGCCGGCGGTAACACCGATCCGTTGAAAGCGGCTCACCGCCTCCCGATCCAAATCCGCCTCGGTCTCCACCATGAACACCGGGCAGCCAAGCCCCTCGGCGATCTCGCCCAGGCGCTTGGTGTTGGCGCTGGTCTTGCCCCCCACCACCACCAGGGCCTCCACCTCGTGGCACAGCTGGCGCACCTCTTCCTGGCGCTTGTGGGTGGAATCGCAAATGGTGTTGAAGACCATGCCGCCAGGAAACCGCGCAAGAATCCGATCCTTGAGCGCCTCAAAGAGCTGCTCGTCCTGGGTGGTCTGGCTGACAACGATATAGGGAGGCGTCAGCTCCAGGGCCTCGACGTCCGCCAGGCTGTTCACCACCTGGCCGGTGTCGCCGGCATAGCCCATCAGGCCTTCCACCTCCGCGTGATCGCGGTCTCCGATGATCACGGTGGCATAGCCCTCCCGGCGATACCGGGCAATGATCGCCTGCACCTTGAGAACCCTTGGACAGGTGGCGTCCTCGACCTGAGCGCCGGACTCTTCCAGCAGCCTCTTTTTCTCCGGCGGGATGCCGTGGGCGCGGATGATGACAGTACCGCTTGCCTGGGCAGGAATCTCCTTGAGGATGCGCACCCCCTGCCCTTCCAGCAGGCTGAGCACCTGCGGGTTGTGGATCAGGGGGCCGAAGGTGGCAATGGGATTCTTCCCCTGCTCCACCATGCCCAGGGTCGTCTCCACAGCCCGGCGCACCCCCATGCAGAACCCGGCGTTCTTGGCCAGCACCACTTCCATGTTTTTCCCTCCAAACACCCCGATAAAGACGGCGTGGCGGATCACACCGCCTATCGACACAATCCGGCCAATTTATACGGTATGCCCCCCTTTTGCAAGGGCTGCGCCAGGTTCCCTCAGGGAACAGGCATTCTGTCCGGGTGTTTGGGGAAATAATATCCTGGTCAGGCTTGTGCGTTACGACACACAACCAAAGGGACTTTCGGAGGGCGTCTTGCCTTGAACTGGCGCAAGAGATGGAAACAGAATATCACCTGGGGTGGGACTCGAGGGGAGAATGTCCGGCAACCACTTTCCTTATCCGATTTACAAAGAGAGAGGTCCGTGACATCCAGGCATGGAACCCCCAAAAAATGCGATGCGGAACCACGTTGAGACGAAGGGAACAACAGGGTGACACTGCTCGGCAGCACCAACCAGGCAACCTCTCCCCATGGAGGGATTGAAAGTATGCATCGGCCATGTCGCCTACACTTTCATCAAGAGCGGATAAAGAACGAATCCGAACCTCGGGATCGGCCTTATTCCACCGGGATACCCCAGATGCCGCGGGCATACTCCCGGATGGTGCGGTCACTGGAGAACTTTCCCATGCGCGCCACATTGAGGATGGACATCCTGTTCCACGCGGCCTGGTTCCGGTACAGTTGTCCCACCTCGCGCTGGCAACGCAGATAATCCTCCAGATCAAGGAGCAGCAGGTAGGGATCGTTCATGTCGAGCAGGCCATCGGCGATCGGGCCGAACAGGCTGGAGTCGCCCCGGCTGAAGGTGCCGTCCCTGATGCTGTCCACGGTGCGCCGCACCTCACGGTTATCGCGATAGACGTCAAAGGCGGTGCGGGTGGGATTGCGCTTGGCCGCCTCCACCTGTTCGGCGGTCATGCCGAAGATAAAGATGTTTTCGGCGCCAACCTCCTCACGGATCTCGATATTGGCCCCATCCAGGGTGCCGATGGTCAGAGCGCCGTTCAGGGAGAACTTCATATTGCCGGTGCCAGAGGCCTCGGTCCCGGCAGTGGAGATCTGCTCCGAGAGTTCGGCGGCAGGAAAGATCTTCTCGGCCACCGAAACCCCGTAGTTGGGGATAAAGACCACCCGCAGCCTTCCCCCTACCCGGATGTCGTTGTTGACCACCTCGGCCACCGAGTTGATCAGCTTGATGATCAACTTGGCCTTGGCATAGGAAGGAGCAGCCTTGCCGCCGAAGATGACGGTGCGGGCCGGCGCCTCGTCATCCTCGTGATTGACGAGACGGTGGTAGAGGGTGATGACGTGCAGCACGTTGAGCAGTTGCCGCTTGTACTCATGGATGCGCTTGACCTGCACGTCAAAGAGGGTATCGGGATCAATGTCCACCAGACACTCTTTCTTGACGAACTGCGCCAGCCGCTGCTTGTTGGCCCGCTTCACCCCGGCCCACGCCTCCTGAAAGCGCCGATTGTCGGCATGCTCCTCCAGGTTGCGTAAAAAATCGAGGTTGCTCACCCACTCGCCGCCAATGGTATCGGTGATCAGGCCGGCCAGCCGTGGATTGCTTTTGAGCAGCCAACGGCGCTGGGTGATGCCATTGGTCTTGGAGTTGAAACGTCCCGGATAAAATTCATGAAAATTCTTGAAGATGCGGGTCTTCATGAGGTGGCTGTGCAACTCGGCCACCCCGTTGACGGAGTGACTGCCCACCACGGCCAGATGGGCCATGCGCACCCGTTTTACCGGCCCTTCTTCGATGATGGACATGGCGCGCAGCATCTCCACGTTGCCGGGGTAGCGGGCGGAAACCTCCTGCAGGAAACGGTGGTTGATCTCGTAGATGATCTCAAGATGCCTGGGCAGCACCTTGCCCAGCAGGTCGACGGGCCAGCTCTCCAGGGCCTCAGGCATCAGGGTGTGGTTGGTGTAGCCGAAGGTGCCGACGCAGATCTTCCAGGCCTGCTCCCACTCCAGACGATCCTCATCCATGAGCAGCCGCATCAGCTCCGGAATGGCGATGGAGGGATGGGTGTCGTTGAGCTGCACCGCGATCTGATCGGCGAATCCGCCAAAGGAGGTGTTCTTCTTGCGAAAACGGCGCAGAATGTCCTGGAAGGTGGCGGCCACGAAGAAGTACTGCTGCTTGAGCCGCAACTCCTGGCCCTCGCGGATGTCATCGGAGGGATAGAGCACCTTGGAGATGGTCTCGGACTGCACCTTGCTCTGCACCGCCGCGATGTAGTCGCCCCGGTTGAAGAAGGAGAGATCGATCTCGCGGGAAGCGCGGGCGGTCCACAGCCGCATGTTGATGACGTGGTTGTTGTTGAAGCCGGGCACCAGCACGTCGCAGGCCATGGCCATCACCTCGTCGGTGTCCACCCATTCGGCCCGGAAAACCCCATCGTTGTCCCGGTACCGCTGCACCCGGCCGTAGAACTTGACCGGATAGAGGTCCTGGGGCCGCTCATACTCCCAGGGGGTGCCGTAACGGAGCCAGTTGTCCGGGTGTTCGACTTGATAGCCATCAGCGAGTCGCTGGTAGAAAAGGCCGTACTCATACCGGATGCCGTAGCCATAAGCTGGAATGCCCAGGGTGGCCATGGAATCGAGGAAACAGGCGGCGAGTCGCCCCAGGCCGCCATTGCCCAGGGCGGCGTCCTCTTCTTCCTCCCGAAGTTCCTCAAGGTCGTAGCCCATCTCCCGCATCACCTCCGCCACCTCGTCATACAGACCAAGGTTGATGAGGCTGTTGCCCAGGGAGCGGCCGATGAGAAACTCCATGGAAAGGTAGTAGATGCGCTTGCGCTTTGCGGTGTAGTAGCTCTTCTGGGTGGCGATCCAGCGCTCCACCAGGAGATCGCGAACCGTGTAGGCCAAGGCCTTGTAAAGTTCCCGGGTTCCGGCGCGTTGGGGATCCCTGCCCAGGAAGCTGAGCAGATGGTGGTGGATGGTCTTGGTCAGGCCTTCCGGGGTGAGGGACGGCATCAACGAACAGTATGGACCCTGGGGCGTCGTCTCATTCATCGGGCTATCCTGGCTCGGGGGAAGGTCGCGCCATGGGGCAACTGAGCACGCTGGCTGTCGCCCCCTTCACATTCAGGGTACATCGGAGCGGGAAAGCCAGTCAAACCTAAAATTAGAGTGAGAAATGAAGCGGGCAGGCCTTGCCTGCGCATTACTGCCGAGCGTGCGCGTGGGACATCAGCCACCGGCACGAGAATTACCCATTAACATTTTGAATTGTCGAGAAAATCGCGCACCCAGGCGATGGCCTGATCCCGATCAAAAACCACCCCCTCCACCCGTGCCACCTCAAGATTGGCAAGAATCTCGCCAAATATTGGCCCTGGAACGAGCTGAAACAGCTCCTTGAGGTCATGACCGGTGACAAGGGGCGGCAGGCTGAGCACCGGCCGGATGTGCTCGGCCCAAACCTGGTGCACCTCGGCAAAGAGGGCCGAAAGCTCGGCCTCCATGCCAGCCGGCTTGCCAGGACCGTTACCGGCCAGGCTGTCGGCCATGGCAAGGAGAAAGAGGCCAGCCAGATCGTCGCCAACCGCCTTGCCCAGACGAAGGCAGGCCCGCCGGCTCACTCCGTTTTTCCGCCGGACGTTGCTCAAATGAAAAGGCCACATGTGCAGCCCCACCAGCCGACCGATCCACTCTTCCTCCCGCCGGGGCCACCGGAAGCGCGCCGCGACCCGATGCAGGAGGTCGGCGCCGGCCTGGTCGTGGTTGTGGAAGGTGATGCGCCCCTCTCTGATGGCGTGAGTGACAGGCTTGCCGATGTCGTGCAGCAACGCGGCCCAGCGCACCCTTGGCGCCCGCTTGGGGTCGGCATCGAGCCATTGCGCGAACACCGCCCCATGTCCTGGGAAAAACAACCCAGGCTCCACCAAAAGCGTGTCAAGGCACCGCAATGCCTCGAGGGAGTGGCCCAACACGTCGAGGTGATGGCTGTCCGGCTGGCTCATTCCCTGCCCTGCCGCAAGGTCCGGAAAAAGCTCCGCCAACAGCCCGGTGTCGTGCAGGAAAACCATGGCCGCATGACTGGCGGAGGAGGAGAGGATCAGTTCACACTCATGGCCAAGCCGCTCCCCCGCCACCTGCCGGATCATTTCGCGGTGCGCGGCGATAGCCGCTCGGGTCTCCGGCTCCACGCCGAAACCCAGGGTGGCCAGGAAACGGGCGGCCCGCAACATCCGCAACGGATCGTGGGCAAAGCCCTCGCGGCAGGCCATGCGCAACCGTCGCTCCGCCAGATCGACAGCGCCGCCGGTGGGGTCTATAATGACAAGGCTGGCAAGCGCGCCCTGCTCCGCCGCGATCTCCACCGCCATGGCGTTGGCGGTGAAATCACGCAGCCGCAGATCCTCCTCGATGGAACGGCTCTGCCTCCGGAAGGAGGAAACATCGATGGTCCTACCCTGCCAGACCACCCTGGCCACATCCTCCTGCTCGTCCAGCGGCACGAAGGCGGCGCCCAGTTGGGTGGCAAGCCGCCTCGCCCAAGCGAAGGCGCCGCTGGCCACGGTAAGATCCAGGTCCGCCGGGGTCAGGCCGAGCAACCAGTCGCGCACCGGGCCGCCGGCCACGTAGATCGGTTGCCGGCAATGCCGGGCAGCCTCAGCCACCCCTCGCTGCAGGGGAAGGGGGTAGTCAAGGAAATGATCGCGGGCAAGGACGGTCGCCACGGATACTCACCGCCTGCCAAGCAGTTCGGCCAGCCGGGCCTCCAGCCGACAGCACACATCGTGGGTATGGATACTCTCCAGACTCAACGACTCGATGATCACCCTGGTCGCGTCTGGCAGGCGCCCCCCAAACCGCTCACCCACCAAGCCGGCCACCTCGCGCACCGCATCCTCGGCAAACTGCGGAGCCGCATGGGAGGCAAGCACCAACTCCGCCTCATCCGCACGCTTGAGCAGATCCTGACTCACATGCAGCGCCTCCTCCAGGCAGGCGACCAGCTCGCCGATGGCAGGCTCCTCCCCGCGGGACTCCATCATCAGGAGGGTATGGGAACGCTGCGAATGGGTGGGCAACGGACAGCCGTCGTCCTCACGATGAAACAGGACCTGATTGTATGCCTGGGTGCAGGGACAGGCGGTGATGTGGTCCACCCCAACCCCAAGGAGCATGATCCCGGCTCCCTCGTGGCCGCAGACATGGTCGAGGCGCAGTTCGAGGCTGTCCACCGAGACCCGCCCACTGACCGGCGCGGTACGCAGCCAGGGGATCTTGCCGAGCAAGCGGACCCGCCCGCTGACCGCCTCCTGGCGGGCAAGCATCTCCTGGGCAAGGACTCTGGCATACTGCCGAGGGTCCTCGAACGGACGCTGGTACAGGGCGGCGATCACCTCCTCCAGCCGCGACATGTGGATCCCTCGCCGGTGCGCGGGAAGTGCCACCTCCAGGGTGGCCTCCATGGGAATCAGCCCCTCGGGAAGCCGCAGCCACACGGTCTTCCCCGAGATACCCACTTCGGAAAGCGGCAAGGCCACCTTGGGCAGCTGCTCGGGGATATCAAGACACCGGGACAATACCCGCTCGTGTTCATGCAACGAAATGGCTTGCTTCACTCCTTTCCTCCCTCATTGGCTACGGCGAATCAAGCCGCCAGGCCGGCCTGCCGCAAGGCCTGGTACCATTGCTGGATACTCGCCCACCCCTCTCCCGCATTCCGCGTCCACTGACGCATCTCCCGGAAACGCCGCAGCGGCAAGCCCGCAACCCCTGCCTCCAGAAGGGCCAACTCCACCCCGGCAAGCGCTTGGTCAATGCGGCGCGCCTCCGCTTGCCGGCACAGGCTGCCGCCGTGAAGATGTCGGAGAAAAATGGGCTTTGGCCCGGCAAAGCCAAACGGAAAATGGCTGGCAAGACGGATATAGAAAATCCAATCCTCGGCCAGATCCCCACTCCCAAAACCGCCGCTCCGCGCAAAGGCGTCCCGCGTGACCGCCACCGCGGGGGTGAGCACGAAACACCAGGAGGACAACGCCTCCAGGCAATCCCCCTCGACCGCCTGCCCGTCCTCCGGCACCAGAAACTCTCCCCCAGAGAGCAGATCCAGATTGCGGCCCACCCCGTAGGCCACCTGATAGCCTCGGCCCAAGGCCCGCAACAATGCCTCGCTGTGCCCGGGAAGCCACTGATCGTCCGAGTCGAGAAACATGATCACCTCGCCGGTTGAGGCGGCGACGCCAGCATTCCTGGCCAGGCCAGGGCCGAGGCCGGAAAGGCGCACCAGCGTGACCTGGGGATAGTTGTCGGCCACCATGGCGGCGGTATGATCAGTGGAACCATCGTCCACCACCACGATCTCGAAGACCTCCTCTTGACCAAGCACGCTGGCAATGGCCCGGCAGGTCATTTCGGGCCGGTTTCTGGTGGGAATGATGCAGCTTACTCGCACTGCGCGCCTCTCCCCTTAAAAAACATGCCGGAGAACAGTGTGTGCTGATATTCAAAACAATGATCGCGCAAAACGAAGAAGAAGGCAAGGCCGACAAGGCGGGAATCCGGTCGGGGACATGGCGTGCAAGTGCTCCATCGGACGGAGCTGGCCGGCAAAAAAAGAACGCACCTGAGGCGTCCGCCTTCGCCCTTGGTGGTATACAAGGACGCGCGGCGCCACTAGGCGCGTACGGAGAGAATGGAGGTGGACTTAAACCTTACGCCTTCTCGTCGAAGAGCAGACCGGTCAGCTCCAGTAGTTGCTTGCGCAACTGGAGCACATCCTCGGAGGGTATCTGGCGGACCAGTTCTCCGGTCTTCCGGTCGGTGACCTTCACCACCACGGCATCGGGATCCTTGCTGATGGCCAAGTTCAGGCGGGTACCCATCACGTCGAGACGTTCCTGGATAT
Organism: Thermodesulfobacteriota bacterium; assembly: GCA_049323635.1. Classification (GTDB taxonomy): domain Bacteria; phylum Desulfobacterota; class Desulfobulbia; order Desulfobulbales; family Desulfurivibrionaceae; genus JBMONS01. The sequence goes on along the minus strand of JBMONS010000011.1, from coordinate 28,907 downwards.
CCTCCACGGCCTTGGACAGCTCCTCGCCCTTCAGCGCGTCACGTTTCCGGTCCTCTTCGCGGCGGGGTTGCCCTTTTTCCTTCAGGGTCACCCGATCCGAACCCACCCCCTGGGCAACCGGGGTAACCTGGGGTTTCACCCGGTCTTCCCGTTCCACGGCCGGCATGGTGGTCGGCACGCCAACTGTCTTGACCTCGGCATTTACGTTCACATCCATGTTGCACCTCCACCTATTGTGCGGTAATCGCCCCAAATCGCGACCACCAGCAAAGCACTGCTTGTTACATATATAGAATCATCTCTCTCAGAGATCCAGCATGAAGAACCACCCACAACCTAAACCAAGCACAACAGCCATTACGTTCTGTTGCTCAGATATCGAGGCCGTGCCATCTGCCCACGATTGACACTGTACCCCTGCAATGCACCCTTGCCCCTGCGCATGGAGAATAGTTGAGATTTTATGTCGTCCTGAAGAGCGACAACTCGATTTGCCAACTCTCTTTCTCCGTCCAGAATCTCCTGCAAACACCCCAATAGTCCTTGCAATTCCGTTGCCGGAAAATCCGCCGACAAAGCCAACCGCTCAAAACGCTGCACCAATACCCTGAATGCTTGCTCCCTCTCTCTGCGCCAGGAAAAAATCTCCCGGAGATTCCCGGACTGCATCGCCTGACCATGACTCTGCTGGCGGGCAATAAACGAACAGACAGCCCTGCGAAAATCGGCCACGGGCTCCTCGCCCGATTCTTTCGCCTCGTTTCGACCAAATCCCGGCTGCTCAACCATCGCTCACCTCATTGTGCCCGGTCAAATGGAGACCGACACCCCTGCCACGGCCACGCGGCTTGGTGCTTCGTATTCACCTTCCGGCATGGGTTGGGGCACAGTGGGCCGGCTGGTCTTGTGCGCAACCTCTTCTCCAGCCTCCAACATGGCGGTCTGTTCCCAAATTTCCTTGAGTCGAGCCATGTAGCCACGCGCCCGCTGCAGGATCGTAACGTCATGTGAAATTGCCACCTTGGGCAACTCCGTCAGAATCGCGGCGTACAGACCACGCAAAAACGCGGCAGCCTCGGAATCGTCATCCCCTTTGATGGAAGTGCTCAGCTCGGTAACAATGGCGATGGCCTTCCCCAGATTCTCTCCGCGCTTACGCGGCGAATCCTCTCTGATGCCTTCCTCGGCCAATTCAAGATGGACAAGCAGTCGCTCATAGAGCATATGGATCAGCTTGACGGGATGGATCTCGGCTTGCTTCTCCATGTTGCGATAGGCATTCAAAGCCCTTTTCCCTACCATGCTTTCCTCCTCGATTTTACGTTTAATCCTGTCACGCCTGCGACCTCACCGCCAGAATACACGCCCCGCTTCCTTCGGCTTTACTCTTTGGAACTTCCCGACACCAACGAAGAGAGGCTGTCGAACTGACTGGTCAGAAAACTGGACATGGATTTCATCTGACTCATATAACGATCCAATTCGACGAACTGCTTACTCATGATATCGTACTTCCTGTCGATACGTTCGGTTTCAGCCGCGATCCGCAGCTCCATCTCGTCGATGCGCTCCTGGGCGGTGGTCTTTTCCGCTGCGATCTGTCCAGCTCCGCTGGTGAGTTCACGGAGGTAATCATTGATCGTGTCGGCAAAACCGGTAATTTCGGCATTTTCATCACCAAGAAAGAAAGCGGCAACACTGTCCGGAACCGCCTCGATGGCTGCGCTCAGCACCTCTTCGTCAATACTGATGACGCCGTCCTCGTCAAATTCAAGGCCAAGGTCGAAAAGCGAATTCACATACCCGTCGCCATCCGCCTCATTGGAGGTAGTCATCAGGTTCTGGAGATCAAAAGGCAAATCCCGCAAAGTGGTTCGGGCAAGGATCCCGAAGCTCTCTGTATCCTCGTCGTAATTGATTTTTGAGGCAAGCTCCTGGGCGATGTCATTATAGGCGCTGACCAAATCGACGATCATATCCTTGACCACGCCGTTGTTGTTGGCCACCTCGACCGTGGAGCTTCCCGCAGCCACCAGCTTCAGGGTGATCCCGGACAGAACATCCGAGATGGTGTTGCTCTGCCGCTGGTATGAAACGCCGTCAATAGTGATAGAGGCATTGAGGTTCGAGCCGGTTTGCCCCTGCACGTTCATGTTCAAATCCGGCAGCTCAGCCGTGAAGGTTATCTCTTGGTCACTGCCGGTATCGTCCGCTTTGAGCACCAGCTTATAGGGGGTTGCTCCGGAACCGTCGTTGATAAGGGATGCAGTAACGCCAGGATTGTCGGTATCATTGTTGATCAGGTCCACCAAGCCGCTCAAGGTGGTGCCGTTCGCCACCGCCACGGTGACATCCACGCCGCCCACCCGATAGATGAAATTCTGGTTGCTGCCGGTGGTGTTGACGCTGGAGGTGGAGGAAGCCTTGCCGTCCGACATCCAGGTGCTCTTGGTGGCTATCCTGCCCACGGTAACCCCGGTGCTCTGAACTGCGGTACCATCGGCAACGGTGGCGGTAAGCACGCTCGAACTGGAGCTGCTCACCGTTCTGGACATGAATGTGGAAGAAAGGGAAAGGTCAAGGGCGGTGCTCTTCATGGTCAACAACTTGTTGTTGACCACGTTGAACTCACCGAGCTGGGTTTGCAGGGTGGCAAGCTCGGTCTGCTTGGCGGTGACCGTTTGCTCGTCCACAGACCGGAGCTGGTCGAGGATGTTCTGCAACTCAAGGCCGGAGCCGACCCCGAGAGATGAAACGGTCCCAGTCGCCATGATGCCCATCCTCACCGACCGTTGCGCGGCCACGCAGGCGCAGGGAAATTCCTCACCTGTTTTTCATATCGGTATCATGAAGGGCTGGCTTGAACATATTTCTGGGGAGAGGGAAAAACTTTATGAATTTCTAGAAAAATCACTCTCTCGAACAGGTGGAATTGAGTTTCCCGTCATGGGGATAAGCGACCACGTCGGTGCTACCCATGGGAAACTCTCGGGGATGCGCAGGATCAGCGTGGGCCGCAAAGCTCCAGTGCCCCCTGGATGATTTCCATGCGGCCGGGATAGTACAACGCCTCAAGCGATGCAGCAGCAGGCACCGGCGCCTCTGGCAGCGCGATGCGCCGCGGCGGCGCCGCAAGACGGGGAAACTCATGCTCCATCACCACGGCCACCACCTCGGCACCTACCCCCCCATGTCGATGCCCGGTATCGCAGACCAGCAGCCGGCCGGTTTTGCGCACCGAGGCGCGGACAGCTTCTTCATCCCACGGTTTGATCGAGCGCAGGTCGATCACTTCTGCGCCGATGCCTTGTGCGGCAAGAGCATCCGCCGCAGCCATGGCTTCATGCACCATCAAAGAAGTGGCCACGATGCTGAGGTCCACTCCTTCGCGGCAAAGGCGCGCCTTCCCTATTTCGACCTCAAAATCCTCCTCGGGAACATACCCCTTGGTATCGAAAAGCCAGCGGTGCTCCAGGATGACCACCGGGTCAGAATCGCGCACTGCCGCCAAGAGCAACCCCTTGGCATCATAGGCAGTGGCTGGCATGAGCACCTTCAGGCCGGGCAGATGGGTCAAAAGCGCCTGCACGCTCTGGGAGTGCTGGGCCGCCGACCCCCACCCTCTGCCGATGATGCAGCGGACCACCAGGGGCGCACACATCCGCCCACCGGTCATGAAGCGCCATTTTGCCGCGTGATTGAGAAGCTGATCCAAGGCAAGCAGCAGGAAATCGGGCCGCATGTGGACATGGATAGGACGCATCCCGGCCAGAGCTGCGCCCAGCGCCACCCCAGTCATGCCGTTTTCGGCGAGCGGCGTATCCATTACCCGCTCCCTGCCGAATTTCTCCCAAAGCCCGGAGGTTGTGCCGAAAACGCCGCCTGGGTCATCCACGCCTTCGCCCATTACGAACACCCGCCTGTCCTGTTCCAGCAACTGCCAGGTGGCTTCTCGGATTGCCTCCCGGTAGCTGATAACCCGGAAATGGGCGTCCGTTTCCTGTTCGGCGCGGGGTATGCTCGGTGTCGTCCAAGGCATGTGAATCTACGCGAAAACGTTGGTTAAAAGTTCTTCCGGCGCTGGGGGAGGAGCGCTTCTGGCCCGCTGGAAGGCATCATCCAGTTCGCTGGCGATCCGTCGTTCCAAATCCTCCAGAAGCCCCTGGGAGACAATTCCGTGCCTCTCCAAACAGGCATGATGTCGGCGGAGCGGACAGCGTTCCTGCCATGCACGCAGTTCTTCCGCAGGCCTCACCCCCTTCACGGTATCGTCCTCCGGCCCCACATGCCCTTTCCAGCGGTAGGTGAGCGCCTCGATCAGAGTTGGTCCTCGACCTTGCCGCGCCCTCTGCACGGCAAGACCGGCAACCCGGTGTACCGCGACGACGTCATTGCCGTCCAGCCTCTCCCCCGGCATTCCATAGCCAGCAGCCTTCTCTGCGATCCCTGGCCCAGACTGCCGTTGGGCAATGGGGGAGGCAGTGGCGTAGAGGTTGTTTTCACAGACAAATACTACCGGCAATTTTTTGAGCGCCGCAAAGTTAAGGCTTTCATGGAAGGATCCCTCTTCCGCCGCACCGTCACCGAAAAAAACCACCGAGACCGCATCCTGGTTGCGCATAGCACAGGCAAGGGCTGCGCCCACGGCAATGGGAATGCCGCCGCCCACAATGGCCGTGGCGCCAGGAATGCCGATTTCCGGGGCCACCGGGTGCATGGAGCCTCCCTTCCCTCGCGCGCATCCGGTTATTTTACCGTAAAATTCAGCAGCAAGCTCCGCCGGAGCCATCCCCTTGGCTAGGCAGTGGCCATGGTTGCGGTGGGTGCTGAACAGAAAATCGTCGGGGCGCAGATGATCGCACACCCCCGCGGCGATGGCCTCCTGCCCAATGCAGAGATGCACCGGCGTCCGCATCTCCTGCTCAGGATACAGTGCGACCACCTTTTCCTCAAACCGCCTGATCCGAAGCATAACCTGGTAGAGCCGCAGAAGAACGTCCTGATCCATGGCAGCCAGATCCCTCAGATGAAGTTCACATGGGGCGGGGGCCCACCGAAGGCCGGCGCCAACGTCTCGCCGTGCCTGAGCCCCCACAAAAACTCGTTGACCTTATGCTGGAGGCACAGGGTGCCACACTCGGTGCGCGCGTCGAACCCGGGCGAGGCAATACGATTCATCACCTCCCAGTACCGATCGCTCTCCCAAATTTTCCGGAATGAGGTATCCGCGATGTTGCCGATGTGGAATCGTTTGTAGTCCTCGTGGAAAAACATGCCGCATGGCGCCACCAAACCGGTGCCGGAAAGCTGCAGGATGAACGGCGGCCCAAAGCATTGGGCATAACAGCGCTTGCCCTGACTCATGATCTTCGACCATTTGGCCCGCACCAGATACCCGTCCCTGCTCATGGCCTCGGCCTGAACCAGAAGCGGCGCCAACTGTTCATAACCACTATAATCCACCCCCAGCCGGCCATGCTCATCGTCGCTGCAATGCTTGATTACCAGATAATCGACTCCAAGCTCCCTGCCCAGCTCGGCCAGGGGCAGGATCTGGTCGGAGAATTGCGGGAGCAGCACCATCTGAAGGCCGATGGTCACCGGCAGGTTCAATTTCCGCTTGCAGGCAACTGCCGCGGAGATGACCGCAAGCACCCTGGCGTGAGACGCCGGATCACATCCATGAATTTCAGCGTAACGATTCGGGGTGGCGGCGGAAATATTGAAACGGAGATAGGTGAGCGCTGGCAGAATCTCGACAAGACGCTCCTCCTTGAGCAGAAAACCGTTGGTGCCCAAGGCCATGTCGAGCCCGTTGTGCCTGCCATGCAGGATGGCGTCGTAGAGATGGGGAGAACAGGTGCTTTCGCCGTCGCTCACAAAGCTTATCGCCTTGACGCCGATCTCTGCGCAATCGTCCAGGAAAGACCGAATCACATCGAGGTTGAGGTTTCTGCCCCGGTTTCGTTGCAATTGGCCATAGCAGTACACGCAACGGTAGTTGCAGGCCTGAGTAAGCGCACAGTCGATGGTGATCGGCGCAATCCGCTCGCCGGCAAGCCAGCGCTCGACCCGTTCCCGGTGCCAAAGCAACTTGTGGCCGTCGAGGATCAAAGGCGATGCCGACTGAGCCGGTATGGAAGGGCAATCATCGCTCATGGTATTTTTTCGCGCGATCCACTCAGAATCATGTGAACATTTTTAAGACAAGGGACGAAAAGCCGACAAATGGTCGTATCGGATGCCGTACCGCCATACTTGATGGTAAACCCGAAAGATACTATACTCGCAATAATATTTGCCACTTTTCGTTTCGCGAATTCACGGCAACACCAACAAGACCGAGCTACCATGACATCCACCTTTCTCCTTGACAGCCACAAGCTCATGTACCATCCGGAGCGGGTGGCAAGTTGGCTCGCTGGCGAGGACATATATCCCATCAATATCGAAGCGGGTCCAGTCAACCGCTGCAACTACCGATGCTCCTTCTGCGCCTTCGACTATACTGGGTACAAAGGCGATTTTCTCGACCCTGACATTTTCTGCCGGACACTCAAGGAATTCGCCGCCATAGGTGTCAAAAGCATTGTCTATGCAGGAACTGGTGAACCGCTATTACACAGAAACCTTCCGGACTTCGTGAGCTTGGCCGCCTCTCTGGGAATCGACGTGGGCCTGAGCACCAACGCTGCCCTGTTCACGCCGGAACTTATCAGGAAAATCCTTCCCGGCCTCACATGGATGCGCATCAGCTTCAACGCGGGCACCCAGGAAGAGTATGCCAAAATCCACGGATGCCCACCGGCAAACTATATCCGTGCACTGGAAAACATTCACCAGTGCGTCGCTTTCAAAAGGGCAAACAACCTCGCTATCACCATCGGGGTACAGAGCCTGATGCTCGGCGAAAACATGGCCAACCTGCTGCCACTCGGCCGCACACTGAAAAAGATCGGCGTGGATTACTTCACCCTTAAACCGTTTTCCAGGCACCCAGCCAGCCAGTGTGAACGACTTGAAGACCCAAGTCCTCCACTTGAACCATCTTGGGTAGCCGAGATGGAGGCACTTACGGACCAAAATTTCCACGTCATTATCCGGACAACCGCCATGGAATTGTTGCAAAACGGCAAAAAGAACTACGGCAAGTGTCTAGGACTATCGTTTTTCTCGTATATTGAAGCAGATGGAAAGGTTTACGCATGCAACTCCTTTGTGGGAGACACCCGATACGTGTACGGCTCGCTTGCCGAATCCTCCATGACCGAGATATGGAAAAGTGAGCAACGCCGCACGGTGCTGCTCGACCTCGCCATCAGCGGTGCAGCCCAGTGTCGCCTGGCCTGCCGTCTCGATCCGGTCAACCAGTACCTCTGGAGGCTGAAGAATCCGCCCATGCACGTCAACTTCATCTGACCGGCCAGCCCCGGCTCAGCAGGCGATCATCTTGAAAACATACAGAAAAATTCTTCTCATCATTCCCAACTTTCACTGGGACGCCAAGGAAAACCGCACCATCTGGAACATCCAACCCTTCGGGTTGTGCATGCTGGCCAGCTCCATGGGAGACGCCTACGAGGTTTCCATCATGGACGCCAATTTCTACAACCTGAGTCGTGTCGAGTTCCAGCGCAGGGTAAGGCTCTCGGCCCCGGACCTAGTCGGCATCTCGGTGCTCACAACCGAGTACGGCGTAACCGGACACATCGCGGCGCAACTGGTCAAACAGGTCAATCCCGCCATCCCGATTATTTTGGGAGGCGTATACGCGACCACCGAATGCGAGGAAATCGCGGACCAAAATATCGACTACATTTTTGCCGGCGAGGGAGAACTAGCCTTCCGTGAATTCGTGGATTCGCTGAATGGCTCCCCCGTCGACCTTTCCACCTGCTCCCTTTCACAGAACCGCCACGGCAGGCCGCTCATCCGGGCGCATGCCATCGAGGATCTGGACGCCCTGCCCCTCCCCGCCTATCACCTAATCGATTACCCGGCCTACGCATCCACCTCGCCTCGCGAATCCGTGGACGAGCCTCGCGCCTACCCGTATGGCCGGATCATGACCTCGCGTGGCTGCCCCCTTAACTGCATTTTCTGTCAAGTAAACCTCATCATGGGCAAAACCTTCCGAAAACGCTCGCCCGAAAGCATCATCCGGGAAATCGACTTCCTCAGGGATCGGTACGGTATTAAGTACCTGGTCTTTGACGACGACAACCTGTTTCTGGACAAGAAACGGGCCATGGAACTGTTCCGGATGATGATCGATCGCGATTACAACATGGGTTGGCATCCCATCGCCACAGCCGTCTACGCCCTGGATGAGGAGGTGTTGACCCTAGCACGGCAAAGCGGCTTACAATACGTCGATCTGGCAGTGGAATCCGGGGTGAAACGGGTACTCAAGGAGATCATCAACAAACCGGTGGACCTCGATCACGCCAAAATGGTCGTGGATATCTGCCGCAGGCTCGGCATCAATAGCGCGGTCAACTTCATCGTCGGCTTCCCCGGCGAAACCTGGGACGAAATCCGCCAGACCCTAACCTTTGCTTCCGAGTTGAACGCGGATTACACTAAGCTGTTCATTGCCAACCCCCTGCCCGGCACCCGGCTGCACAGGCTCGCCGAAACCATGGGGGTGCTCACCGACAACAGTCGCGATTGCTCCTGGTTCATGGGCAAGATCCGCACTGACCAGTTCACGCCACTCGACCTTGCCATCCTGCGGGCCTACGAATGGGACCGCATCAACTTCGCCTTGCCGGAAAAACGCCGCAAAATAGCTTCGATGATGAACATCTCCGAAGGCCGCCTTGACGAGATCCGTAGCCACACCAGGCAACGGGCCGGGGAGATCATCCGTGCCGCCGGACAATGAGCTTTTCATCCGGCTGGACGCCTATGTCGATCCCGGCTTGCTCGCGGAAGGTGTTGATCGAGCAGCCCTCGCCGCACCGCTTGCCATCGGGGAAGCCATCGAATCCCTGTCCTCCTGGCCACGCTCCGAAGGGGTGAAGGAGCTGACAGCTGCCTTTGGCGAAAAACCGGTCGCGGTCATCTTCTCCAATTATTTCTATGACGTATATGAAAAAATGGAGGTGCTGCGCCGGGATCTCGGCTATGACATCCTCCTGATAGAACGCACGCCCAAGCCGGCCATCCACGACAAGTACGGGGTACTCCGAGCCAATTTGGTCGATGTCTACCACTTTCTCGAACAGCGCCGGCGACACGACAATATCCTGTATTTTTCCGTACATCCAGTCTGGCGACTGGTGATTCTTGCCCTACTCCGGCAACGGTTCCCGGAACTCAGGATTTTGCTCTACATGTACGACTGGCTAAACCTGTTTTGCCCACGCCGCCACAGACAGATACTCCAGCGCTTCCTCAGCCTGCCGGACCGCTGCATTGACAGCGAATACGACGCGCTAGAGCGTATCTTGGACGGTGAGATTGTGAACGGTATTCTATACAAGGATGGTGGCCCAGAATTTCATGTTTTGGCCGCCTGCCCGCTTCCCAGGTTCTTCTGCCCAGCTGCCCTGCCACGTAGCCTCTTCCAACCGGTGGCCATACCAGCCTCGCAGAAAAAAACCGTATATCTGGGCAAACTTTTTTCCGATACTGATTTTGTGTCGGAACTCTTTGTCGACGCCTTCCTGACCACGATTTGGGAGAGGGTCGCCGCCATGGGCTACTCGGTGGACGCATATTACGTGCGGAGTACCGAAGCCACGGTACGTATCTACCAGGATTGTTTCAGGCAAAACCAGCATGTCCGGTTGATCCCCGGACGTCCCCTTGACGTGTTGCTGCCGGATATTGCTGGCCAATACGGCTGGGGTTACCTACTCAACAACTACGGCGGCAACTACGATGTTATCCGTGGACACGTAGAAGCGGCGCTACCGGCCAGAATCTTCACGTTTCTCGCCCTGGGTATTCCGGCCTTGGTGAGTGCCGAACTGACGTACACCGCGCAATTCGTCACGGAACACAACATCGGTTGCGCCGTGCCATTTTCTGAAATCGACCGACTTGATGACATCCTCTCCGGGATCGACCACACCGGGATGATGCGTTCACTTGTAGAGGTGCGTGAGACATACTCCTTCGACCGCATGAAAGAAGGGTTTGTTCGATTCATCCGGGCTGTGGCCGAAAATGAATGGAAGGCAGGCCTCCCATGACCATCCAGGTTAACCTCTGCACTTTCCTTGACGTCAGCATATTCTTCGAGGACAGGATTCAGGACGCCTGTCGGAAGACGCAGCGCCGGAAACTCGCTTTTGCTCCAGCCAATGCTGCGGCGGCGGAGGCAACCCAATGGTGCCACGCCCAAGGCTATGAATACGAGCAGATATTCGTCTACGACAAGAATCCGGGCAAGGATTTCCCATTCCCCGTCCACCCATTCGATGCCGTCCTGGAAAACGCACCCGATCAGGCATGCATCGTCTCCGGCATCCACAACGAGGCTATAAAAAAACGCCTCATATCTCTTGGTATACATGAAGAAGCCATCCTTGAATGTAGCGGCGCAGAAACTTCCCTGCTGTCGCTGGAAAAGGCGGCAGCCTACATCGAAACCGCCAGAAATCATAATAATGAAGAAATTCTTGCCCGGTTGTGCGGTGAAAACGAACTCGCCATCATCCATTCTCCAGGCTTCTTTTACGACATGCTGGACAAACTGGCGATTCTCACCAAAGACATGAACATGCTCGCCATCTGGCTCGACCCGGCCGCTAGAAAGCCTTGCCATGACGAAGACCTTGGGGCTATTCGAGCCAATTTCATCGACATAATTCATTTCCTTCGTTCGCGCGGGACACGAAAAAACGTGATATTTCTCTCGCTTACTCCGGCTTGGCATCTGGTCGTTCCCTGCCTCGTACGTCGAATGCTCGTAGACCTGCCAATCATCGCCTACATGTACGAATGGCTGCCCTGCCACTTCCCCTCCTCCGATCCGGATTTCTTCCGAAACATTACCGGGCAAAGCGATGAATACCTCGCCGGCGAACGCGAGGCGTTTAATCAGATAATCTCAGGCGGCATCATCGACGGTCTTATTTACAAACACGGCGGAAAATCATTCAGACTGATGGACAACTATCCCAAACCGTCGCTCTGCTTCCCGCCATGCCTATCCAGACAGCTTTATCAATCCACACCTCCCCATCAGGAAGCACTCAAACGCATCGTCTTCCTTGGCGCAGTCCCGTCAGTAGACGAAAACAGCGAACTCTACCACGAAGCCCGCATCATCGGGGTATTTCGCCACTTACTCGACCAGGGATTCACAATCGATGTGTACGACCCGAGAAACTCGAACGCGCAATCCGAGTTTACCAGATACCTTGGCCACCGGCCCGGCATCCGTTTCCTGCCCGGCGCACCGCTGGACACCTTGCTCCCCAAAATCAGCGGCCAATATGGCTGGGGCTTCATGCTGTTCGACAACACCCGCCTTAACACATTCAAGGAACATGTCAGCATTGCCATTCCAGCAAAAATTTTCTCCTATCTCGCACTCGGCACTCCGATTCTCGTCACAAAAGAACACGGTTACAGCGCCGAACTGGTCGAGACCCACAAGATCGGCATGACAATCGCTTCGGGTGATATCCCGAGGCTAAACGAAATACTTGCCAATGCCCATTACGAGACCCTCCGAGCCAACGTACTCACATTCCGAGAAACAATGGCGCTGGAAGATCGGAAGGAAGAATTTGCATCCTTTATCCGCCTGATATCGAGAGGGACAAATGAAGCTGCCCTATGTTGATCTTGCCGTGCGTGATCCGGAACAACGCCGGATTTTTGCGGAGATATTCGATAAAGCGCTGACTTCGGGCTCCTTTATCCTTGGGCCGGCAGTGGACGAGTTCGAAGGAAACTTCGCGGCTTTTTGCGGCGTTTCACGTACAATCGGTCTCAACTCCGGCACCGACGCGCTCTTCCTCGCACTGAAAGCTCTGGGTATTGGTATTGACGATGAAGTGATCACTGTTTCAAACACCTTTGTGGCCACGGTCGGCGCGATCATCGCCGCAGGGGCCAGACCGGTTCTCATCGATGTGCGGGAAGAGGACATGTTGATGAACCCCGACCTGCTGACCGCAGCGTTCACCAACCGCACCAAGGCGGTCATTCCGGTACACCTTGCCGGCATTCCCTGCGATATGCCGGCCATCAACGCCATTTCCGCGACGCACGGCATCGCGGTGGTGGAAGACGCCTCCCAGGCGATCGGGGCCTCGCACTCCGGCAAAAAAACCGGCAGCATGGGCGACATTGGCTGTTTTTCTCTGCATCCGCTTAAAAATCTTGCCGCCCTGGGCGATGGAGGCGTTGTCACCACCAACCGCGCCGACCTGGCCGAAGCAGTCCTGCTGCTCAGAAACCATGGTCTGAAGGATCGGGACACACTCGCCTGCTTCGGTTACAATTCAAGGCTCGATGCACTCCAGGCCGCCCTCCTCAACCACCGTTTAAAAGATGCAGATCGCGTCACAGAAAGCAAACAAAACCTGGCCCGCCTCTATGCTGAGCACCTCGCCCCGCTGCGTGATGCCGGGCTTCTCTCCTTTTGGGGCGGCAATGGCCAACGGATAGCCGTTTACCACCTCTTTGTCATCAAAACACCTCATCGAGACGCATTGCAGCGGCATCTGACCGAAAACGGCATCGAAACAAAAATTCACTACCCAATACCGATTCACCTTCAGCGGCCCTTCATCGAGCGCTTTGGCCGCACCTCCCTGCCGGTCACCGAACGCCTGGCAGGAGAAATCCTAAGCCTGCCCATATGGGATGGCATGAGCGAGGAGATGGTGGAAGAAGTCTGCCACCTGATCCATACTTTTTTCGTAGGATGAGCCCGCATGGATATTCTGCACGGCTGCGCCATCCAAAATCGAGACCGCATCCTCGCCCATATCCCCTGCCCAAAACCATATCTGCATCCCGATTATGTCAACATCATGTCAGACGCGGAACCAGGCGGGGCGCCGGAATTCTTTCTGGTGACCTCCGCAGAGCGTTTCGCCTACTATCAGTACGTGCGTCGGGACATTGCCGTTATCTGCCCGGAACTTGAGCCAGCCACGTTTTTCGATTTGACCACCCCCTTCGATTACGGCGGCATCCATACCAACGATTCATCGCTGCTCGGCTTCTTCCGTGACAAGTTTGTCGAGTATTGCCGAGATACCCACGTGGTGGCGGAGTTCGTACGTTTGGCGCCATGGGAAATGCGTTCACTTCCGCTGGATGCCCTCCACTGGACGACACGACACGTGGCGGATCATGTTTTTATTGATCTCACAAGCGGGCCTGTCGATAAGCGTCTCAGCGAAAGGCGTGAGCGCGACCTGCGGAAAGCGGCCCGGCGCGCGCCACGTGTTGTACAAGCAGACGGAGTTGAGTTTTTCATGAGCATTTATCAACAGACCATGCGAAAACGTGGTGCGCATGCTTATTATTTTTTTGATCAATCCATTCTCGATTCGCTGACCGCAAGCGCCCTGCTCGATATCTGGCTGCTGGAAGTGGACGGAGAAGCGGTGAGCGGCATCGCTGTCCTTCCTTCCGACAGGCACGCCTATTACTTCCTTGGCGGCACAAGGGAAGGCTCTTTGCGTGATGGCGTCGCGACCCACCTGTTCGTGGAGGTGGCCACGCAGTACCGGCAACAGGGCGCCACCGCCTTCATCCTTGGCGGCGGTCAGGGGGGGGTGCTGCAGTTCAAGAAGGGGTTTTCAGACATGCACATTCCATATTTCATCGGCCAGTGCATTCACGACAAGACGGCCTACGAAAAATTGGTTACACTTACCAAGCGGCAACACAACCGTTTCTTTCCCCAATACCGGGAAAAGGTGATTTGACGTGCGCTGGATCGAAGAAATAAAAACCAATCCTCTCATGGTGGGGGTAAAATTCGCCCGTTACAAATTCGCGGCTAAAATGCTCAAGCCTTCGGACAAAGTGCTTGAGATTGGCTGCGGTGAAGGCGCTGGGAGTAATTTCTTTGCACTCAATGCCGCCTGTGTCCTTGGAGTCGACGGCAACGCGGACGCCATTGCCACGGCGGGAAAAACATGGCTCCGGCACAATCTCTCCTTCAGGACAATGGATGCCCGGAACATCGCCTCTCTTTCCTATTCCTTTGACGCTATCATCATGATCGACTTCATCGAACACCTCTCCGAACCGGATGCGCGAGGTGTACTTCTCGACTGCCGCAATATGCTGCGGCCAGGCGGCATGGTTATTATTGGCACGCCGAACCGGAACTTCCAGCATCTGCGCTCGGAACGGAGCCGCGTCCAACACATCCAGGAATTCACGCCCGCCGAATTTCGCAATCTCTGCGACTCCACCTTCAGTCGCGGTATCTATTTCAGCATGAACGATGAGATTGTGCATCCTGGCAATCTCGAAACCGCCTGGTTTCTGTGGGCCATCTGCTGGGGCGATAACAGCTCGTTATGAATACGCGGCAACAAGGACTTCTGCAGGGAAAGCGGGTGCTGATTACCGGCGCAGGGCGTGGCATTGGCGCGGCGTTAGCCCGCCATTTCGCCGAAGCCGGGGCTGCCCTTGCCTTATGCGCACGTTCTGCAGATGAACTTGCCACCACTACACGGACCGTGACATCGCTTGGCGCTCCGACATTCTCGGCATGCTGTGACGTGTCAGACCCGGTCGCGGCCCGGCTCTTTGTCGCGGACGCCTCGTCCGCATTGGGAGGGATTGACGTCCTGATCAACAATGCAGCAATCGCAGGCCCGATTGCCCGCCTGGACGACATCTCCCCAGAAAACTGGCGAGAGGTGCTGGAAATAAACCTGCTTGGGACAGTACATATGTGCCAGTCAACGCTCCCCATCTTCCGCCGGCAAGGACACGGCCGTATTATCAATATGGCCGGAGGAGGTGTTGGGGGGAAAAAATTCTCGCCTCGCAAAACGGCTTACATTACCTCAAAATTCGCCATATATGGGCTAACGGAAACATTGGCCGCCGAACTTGACGAAAGGGTGATAACTGTAAATGCCATATCCCCCGGATCTGTTGACAGCCGCCTCCGCGATTCGTTACTGGAAACTGAAAATCAATCCGAAACAACTGCCGAGCAACTCTCCCCTGCCCCGGCCTGCCGTCTAGCCGCTTTTCTCGCCTCGGACTTCTCTGGCAGGCTGACTGGCCGCATCTTGAGCGCCCGCTGGGATCTCCCACGATCATGGGAACAGCTTGCGGAATATCCAGTGCAAAACCTGTACACATTACGACGCGTTGATGGAATCAACTTTCTGGATGCAGGACAAAATTCTCTGTCCTCACGAATATGATCAGGGGACGTCATGAATTCTTTATGCACCCAACGCCTTCAATACACTCCAACACAGGCAGCTATTGCAAATCGCAGGTTAAACGACCAAGAATTTAATGCACAACAAACCATCTTGCGTTCGAATCCCGTACGAATAAGCATGAACATGACTGGCAGATGTAATATCAGATGCATATATTGCCATCTGACCTATTCTGAATATTATTCAAACTCGGAAATGTCCCTCGCCACTTTCAAAAAGCTCCGGCCATTTTTTGATACACTGTCGCACCTGGTTTATTTTTCATCAACAGAGCCGCTTGTCGCCACCAACTTCAAGGAAATTTTTGCTGAATCAGCCTCAATTTCTGCGGAGAAATACCTGTCAACCAATGCCATCCTGCTGAATGAACAGACTGCACATTCATTTGTACGTGATGGCCTGTTTTTCCTGACCGTTTCGATGGCGGGAATGACAAGAGAATCCTTTTCAAAACACCACCAGGTCGATGCCCTGTCGCTGGTTACCCGCAATATCGAATTTCTCAATTCCATCAAGAAAAAACTGCGCATTGCAACCCCACGGCTACGGCTCGTCTTCGTCACATGGAAAGACAACGCACACGAACTGCCTTTAGCCGTTGAATATGCCCACCGACACCAATTCTCCGAAGGGGTCAAAATAACCTATTTAAAGATTTACTCTGACAATATGGCTGACCAGTTGCCTTACGATCATTTGGACCACATAAATCACTGGGTGCGCACCGCACAGGAATACGGCAAGAAGCTGGGAGTCCCGGTAACATTTGACGGTGGCAACTTCGACGGCTTTAAAGAATGCAATACCGAAGATTTTCATCGACCCTGCCACGAACCTTTTAAACGCTTCCACGTTGAGGCGGATGGCGGAGTACGAACCTGCGCTTCTCCCACAAACACCCTTTTTGCTGGCCATCTTGACACGCAGACGCTGGATGAAATATGGAACGGGCCGGTATTTCAGGAATTTCGGCGTCGCGTCAACACGACTGATCCTCCGGACCCATGCCGCAGGTGTGTCAATAATTTCCGGAAAAACTTCCTGCGTCGGGACATATGGGACCAGCGAGATATGGATCTCGGAATTTACCGGAGATTCCCGGAAGGAAAATCCCTGCTCAAGCGTGGATAACCGTCTCAAGAACCGCATATTCCGCCAAACGCCAAACAAGGACAAGACCGATATGTTTCACCAAAGGTCTACGACAAATCCTACGGAACAACTTGCGATAAGTCTTGGTCATGCCGATATTTCAGCGGCCCTCATTCATATCCTGGCGGGAGACACGTACGATCAGATACGTGGGGCTTATTGGAGCGGACAATTTGCCCTCGCCGGAGCAAACCTGTTGGTCAGAGAAAACGTTCGCATCACCGGCGCGCACAACATCTCTGTGGGCGAGAACGTCCTCATTGAAGAGGGGGTCACCATTTACGCGGACCTTGGGCCTCTGAAGATAGGGAGTAACTCGCTCATAAGAAAAGGCTCGGTGATCATCATCGGCAGTGAGCAGGGCAAGGGGGTTACACTTGGAGAGTGGTGCCAAGTCGGCTTCTATTCGACCCTCAACGCCGGATACGGACTTTTGTTGGGCAATTATGTAATCATAGGTCCGAACGTACAGATGAACAATTACAACCATTGCTATGAAAGAACCGACGTCCCCATCCGCTTCCAGGGGGGATATGGCCGGCAAACAACCGTGGGGGATGACTGCTGGATCGGCACCGGCGCCATTATCCTGGGAACAACTCTTGGCCAAGGATGCGTTGTTGGCGCCGGGGCGCTGGTCAACCGTGACTTCCCGGAATTTTCGGTGCTGGCTGGAGTTCCAGCCAAAATTATAAAAAACCGTGGAGTCTCGCAGACGTGATCATTTCCAGGCTCAATTTCGAAAAGCTGCTTTTCAGGCCGGAACTGCTCGTAATGCTCCGCGACGGAGAAACGTTTTTCCCTGTGCATGCGACGATTTCGCTCACCAACCTGTGCAACCACCGCTGCATCTGGTGCACTGTGTATGAATACCAACAGGGAAAGGCCCGTTTCTTTCCAGGAACTTCTCTGCTGGCATTCCTCGGTCAAGCCAGGACGCGTGGTCTTGCTGCGGTTACCTATGTCGGTAACGGCGAGCCTACCCTCCACCCGGACTTCGAAGATATCGCAAGAAAAATCAATGCGCTGGGCATTGAGCAGGGCATATTCACCAACGGCACTAACGCGGAAAGACTGGCAGACACCTACCTCGACTGCTTCACCTTTGTCCGATTCAGCCTAGATGCCGGCTCCCCGGAGACACACGCCAAAATGCACGGCGTCACAAACGCCTTTGACAGCATAATCTCCGGGATAAGGACGCTCTGTGACCTCCGGCGCGACAGGCGAGGGAAAAAGCCGCAGATCGGTATCCAATACGTTTTCCACAACGACAACATCGACGGAATCCACGAAGCAGCCAGCCTTGCCAAAGAAATCGGGGTCGACTACCTTTCCTTCAAGCCTGCCTTCAACCGGGGGGCGCTTCTGGCAAACGGCAACCTGAACACCCTGAGCCTCCATGAGGTGCATCCTCACATCATGAAGGCACTGGATGATTTTAGCTCTGATGATTTTGCCATTTATTTTCGAGAGTTTCAAGTTGACGGCATCGACCGCAACACCCTTAATTATGATTGCTGCGTCGCGGGGCTGTTCAACATCCTGATCTATGAGGACGAGCAGGTCATCATCTGTGGGCCCAAACGTGTTGTGGCCGGCACCATCCGCGACCAGCCTGAACGCCTTGCGAAAAACATCGAAGCCCTGTATCGCTCTCTTCCTCTGGACAACTGCCCTGGCGGTTGTAGGTACCACTCCCTGAACCACTTGGCATACCTCCTGAGAAACCCGGAAGCTCGACAGGCTTTTCATGAAAATTTCATATGAACGCATGGCCGCCGGAACACGGCGGACCAATGCCCCGCGCCTTTCCAAGTGCCTCGCCAAAACGGAGCCCCAATGACCACCACTCCCAACAAATTCCGGAGACGCCAAATCGGATTCGAAGGAATGACCTCGCCAAGTATCGGTTCAACGTACCACGGAATGGAAATTCCGGCAAAATGCAGACCGGATCGTGCAAAATCATTCTTCGAGGACCAATACTTCATGCCGCCCCGGCTGGTAACCGTTGAACCATCGGCCGGATGCAACTGCCGCTGCGCCATGTGCCCGACCCACCTGTATGCCAAGAGGGGCGGATTTCTTGATTTTGACCTTTTCCGTCTCATCGCTGACGAGGCTGCTGGCTTCTGCGAAGTCCTGGTGTTTCAGGGTGCGGGGGAGCCTTTTCTGCATCCACGGCTTCGGGAGATGATCACCTATGCGCGAAAAATCGGCATATCGAACATCCACGTCTCTACCAACGGCACACTGGTGCGGGAAAAGGAGAGGGAATGGCTGCTCGATCCGACATCCGCTCCCAGTTCCATCCAATTTTCTATAGACGGGGCAACCGAGCTGGAATTCGAATCAATACGATCCGGCGCATCATTTAATGTGGTCCATTCCAACTTGGCGGCACTGAAGAACACCAGGGACAGCCAGCGCCTGGTGATGCCTGAAATCACCATCGCCACCCTGCTTCGACGCGGGTTCGACTGTTCCGCCTTTCTTGAGAAGTGGGGTGCCATGGTGGACGACATCACCATAACCCCGATGCTCAGACAGGCAGATCGCAACCGGGAGGACTGCCAGGAATTTCTTGATGGCGTCATGTCCGTGCGGCATGACTACCTGGGTTGCCCCAAACCCTATGAAGTCATCTCGATCACCTCGGAGGGCGATGTTACCGCCTGCCAGCACGATTTCGGCCGTTCCCACATTATGGGGAAACTCGGACAGGGTGCCGGTCTGCTCGACATCTGGAGAAACGCGGAGTACCGCGAGTTCAGAAAAAGCCATATCACTTTCGCGGCTGAAACCACCGCCTGCAAGGGATGCAAACACATGTACAGGATTATAGAGGAAAGGGAACTGTTCTCCTTGCGCAAAACGCTGCTTGCCTACTTTCAGGCCAGAACAGACAACAGGAAGGGAGAATAATCATGACATCCAAGAAAATTATCGTCACCATCGGACCTTCCTTCATGAATGCCTGCGAACTTCGGGAACTGCACCGGCCCGGCTCGTACATCTACCGCATTAACAGCTCACATCTTTCTCTGGAAAGCATTGCCGAGTACATTCTGTGGATACGCTCGGAGATCCCAGATGCACATATTCTGGTGGATATTCCCGGCAACAAGGTGAGAACCACTAACATCGACGAGCCTGTTGCCTTCAGAAAAGGCCATACTCTGATTCTTAAAAGCCGTAACCTCACCTATAGCGACTTTCATTCCCATCTCGCGCCGGGCATGACCCTCACCGCGCAGGACGGACTCTACAAGTTCGAGGTACTCAAAAGCTCGGCCGAATCAATCCATCTGAGCCCGCTTTGCGATGGGATACTTATCAACAACAAAGGGATTCATGCCAACGGCGCCTCGGCAAACCTGCCTTTCCTGTTCGAAAAGGATCTGGCCATCATCGCCCTTGCCCGCGAAAAAAAAATCTCCCACCTCGGCCTTTCCTATGTCCGGGATGTCGAAGACATACGCATCGCTCGCCGTCACATCGGCGAAGGGATATCGATCATCGCCAAGATTGAAACGAGAGCTGCTGTGCTGAACCGGAAATCCATCATGGCCGAGGTTGATTCTGTTCTCATCGACCGTGGCGACCTTTCTCTCGATGTAGGGATCGAGAATATCCCCTATTATGTTGAGCTAATCGTCAAGGATCAGCAACCGAACAACAACGTTTTCATCGCAACCCAGTTCCTGAAAAACATGGAACACCACCCGATACCGCTGCTTTCCGAAGTGACCGACATCTACAACACCCTGCGCATGAACATTTGCGGCATCCAGCTTTCCGAGGAGACCGCTGTGGGGCTCCACCCGTCCCGATGCCTGGAAGTTATAGACGAAATCAGGAAAACTATTGACACGCCGCCGGCCTCATGACAATAGAGCTTCTAAATGACTATCTGGAGGCACTCGACGACTCCCTCACCCAGTCGTTCCCTCCGTCACAAGGCCCTGTCTTCTTCATCGCCGCCCTGCCTCGGGCAGGCTCCACCTTCCTCCAGCAACTGCTCGCGACATGCACCTCCATCGGCTACGTAAGCAATATCCTGGCAAGATTCTGGAAAACGCCATATCTTGGCTCCATGGTCGAAAAATCGTTATCCTGCACCTCCTTTGCCAGTTCCTTCCGCTCCGAGTACGGCAATACAGCGGGCCCCCTGGAACCGCACGAATGGGGATGGTTCTGGCAAAAATGGCTTGGACTGTCCGGAGACGCGCATTACGCGCAAGAAGAAAACATCGACACCATGGGGCTTGCGCGCAAGCTCGCGGCAATTGAATACGTCAAGGGCAACTCTCTTGTTTTCGACAACGTCTATACCGTGGCCAACATGGACATCCTGGCACGGTCGCTTCCATGCGTAGGGATCATTCATCTTGCACGGGATCCGTTTTACGTCATGAACTCCCTGCTAAATGCCAGGATGAAACGGTACGGCAAAACCGACACTTTTTATGGCCACCGACCTCGCAATATTGATGCAATTCTTGCCATGCGTGACCCAGTGGAGCAGGTGGCGGCCCAGACACGGGCAATAACGCGAGAAATCGAAACGTCCATGAACATGGTTCCGGCTTCAAGCCTCATGCGCATGGAATATTCGGAGCTTGTCTCGCACCCGGTTGAGAGCGTGGAGCGCATTGCCGGATTCGTGCGGGATCTTGGTGGCACACTCAGCCTGCGTCCTGAAAATTTCTCCTTGTTGCCGGCATTCCCGCACCGTGACGACCCGGCCCTGATCCATCCCGACTTCCGCGATAGGCTTGCGTTCTTCCACAACCAATACTTCTGCAAGACGCCATGAATACAGAGTTCATCATCCCGACCGCCCATGCCCTGTCCCGACGTGACAGGGCTTCCATCAAAGGACACGATGGCCTGCTCCTTTTTTTTACCGGGCTTTCAGGAAGCGGCAAAACAACAATCGCCAACGAGGTCGAATTCCGACTCAACAAACAACACGGCGCGCATACCTACCTACTGGACGGCGATCACCTGCGGCAAGGCCTGAGTCGGGATCTAACCTTCTCCGAAAGGGACATCCGGGAAAATTGGCGCAGGATAGGAGAGGTGGCCAAATTCTTCCTTGACGCGGGTATCATTCTGTTAACTGCGGTGATCGCGCCGTACAGGCGGGACAGGGAGACGATCCGGCAACTGGCTGGCTCGGATTCCTTCGTGGAGATATTTGTCAACTGCCCCCTTGCCATCTGCGAAGAGCGGGACCCGAAGGGGCTTTACAATAAGGCGCGGGCAGGCATAATTCCGGAATTCATCGGCATTGACTCTCCCTATGAGCCTCCGGAAAGACCGGATATCGTCCTTGATTCGGCTGGATCATCGCCAGACGCTTGCGCGGCCCGCGTCATTGCACACATTGCTTCACGCCTTGCCCCCCCTTGAATCGGCATGCATGTTTCTGCCCCTGTTGCGGCTACCCCGTCCTGCCATCCGTCGAGATATCCATGCCCAGCAAAGGCAGCCATATTTCCTTATAGTAGTGAAAATAGTACTGGAACATGAAGTTGTCCGCGCCATGGCCAGGGTTTTGCGGAAAAAGATTCCTAGCAAAAAGATAGGCTCTAGAATACGGCCAAGCCTTCGCCTTTTCGCGGAAGAGCGGAAGTTGTTCCGGAGAGCCGCAGGCAAAGATCGTGACCTCCGGCCTTGGTCGAGCGGCGACCTCATCAGGAGTGATGATTTCAAGCCCCCCCCATGCCCCTTTCTTGAAATCATCGACAAAATAAAGCACTCGCTTGCCATGGCTTGCGCAGAATTCATACACGCTGTTTCCGGCAATGCTTGCACCAAAGATTGCGACATCGCGAATCCCGGCAAGCGATTCGACTTTTCCCGGCGAAAAACCCGGGGTTTGAATAATTTCGTAAAACCGGTACGGCAGGATATCGAACCGCTGGTGGCAGTTCCGACAATGCAACCTACTGCCCAGCCAGAACATCATGTTTCCGTCCTGGTGCATGTTCCGATAGGATACTGCCTGCCGACAATGGGGACAGAGAATTTCGATGCCGTACAGATCCCCTTTGGATGCATGCCTACCCTCGACCTTGCATGAAAGCACCTCGGCCGGGATGGGATTCTTCAGGCGGGTTTCATATATCTCCGCAATAAGCCGGTTGTACTCCTCATCGGCAAGCGTTGTGATATTGAGCGGCAGACAGCCATTTTCAAGAAACCTCACCTGGTCGCGAATCACTCCGGTTTCCAAAGCATGGCGGTACGCCCCGGTGCCTGGGTAGCAGAAAAGCGGCGTCAAGTTAATTTGATATTTCCGGTGCCGCGCCCACCAGCCCAGAGTTTCTCTGGCTGTCTCTAGGGTTTCCGCCTTATCCCCGAAGATGAAATTGCCCTGGATCCCGATCCCGGCCCGGTAAGTCAAATCCAGCGCCTTTTCGATCCGGTCGATGGTGGTCTGCTTTTTCATGCTTTTAAGCACCGTATTACTCGCACTCTCCAGACCATAGCTGATCGCGATGCAGCCGGACTCCCTGAGCCGCGCCAGCGTCTCAGCATCCACACTGTCAACTCGCATCTGCACAAGAAATTTCACTCCGTATGGTTTGACCCGATCGCAGAATTCACGGGTCCGTTCGATATCCTGCGAAAAAAGCTCGTCCGAAATGGAAACGATGTTGACCCGATAGCGCTCCACGAGGTAATCGAACTCAGCGAAGAATCCGTCCAGACTACGCTGCCGGTACTTGTTGCCAAGAGGATGGAAACAGAATGTGCAGCGGTACGGACAGGAGCGGCTGGCGATCATCGGCATGACCCTCGGGTTGTCAAAGAGATACAGATGATACTCGTCCGCCGGCAGTTGCATTGCAAGATATTCGTCAAGCCCGAAGCCTTCATAATCCGGCCAAGGAATGGAATCGATATTGTCAATCAGCCTCCTCGGTTGAGTCAGAACGGTTGTTCCCCGGGCATCCCGAAAGGCAAGGCCGTTTACCGAAGCGACATCTCCGTCATCCTGGATGATTCGCATCAACTCGACAATAGTTTCCTCTCCCTCACCGATCACTCCGAAGTCTGGACAAAGCGCCTCCATGATCAGCTCCGGCGCGCTAGAGATAATACCGCCGCCAAGAATGACGGTAATGTCATCCCTAACCGCCCGCGCAGCCTCGATAATACTCCTGATCCTTGCAAAGTGAGGAGAAAGCCCTCCCACGCAAAAAACACTAATATTATGCTGTTCGATGGCCTGCCTGATCTGGTCGGATTCCGGTCTATCCGAATGGTTAAGGTTCAGGCAAGAAACCTTGAATCCGGCATGTTTGAGAGCTGCGGAGATATAGGCTAGGCCGAGTGGAAATTCGTAATACCGTCCCTTGGTAGAAACATAGCGTGGCGCGACCACAAGGATGTTCAACTGTTTGTCCGTCATTGGCGCATCTGCCTCAAGCCTTGGCCTTGCCGGCCCCTACCATCTCAAGAATCTTGCAAGCTGCGGTTTTTATTGAACAGGAAGCCAAGACTCGCTGGCGCCCCTCTTCCGCGATCAGTTCCCTTTCCTTATCGTGCGCAAGAAAATAGCGCACCTTCTGCAACAAATCATCCTCGTCCTCAAATACTACAAAATTCCTACCGATCTCGAAACCATCCGGCAATTCCTGGGCAGACCCGTTTTCCACCAACCTGGAAAGAAGAAAACCACCCGCGCCCATCACCTCCGCGACCCGCACGTGGAAGATGGTCCCAGAACTATTCAGGTTGATTTTTGCCTCATTGATCAGCCTGTTCAGCGGCTCCCCATTTGAAACCACTCCCATGGCAATATCCTTGAACCCTTCGTAGTGTTGCCAGTTGTTGCCAAAAACGCGCACATCAATGCCATGCGCCATGAGATGCCGGATTGGCCTAGTCTTAAGTTGCCATGAAATCTCATGCGAAAAAGCAGAGAAGGAATCCGGGGCGACCAAATCAAGATAACGCTGCTTGAAGTCAAGTCCGACTGCGGTGCAAATTTCACGAGCAAGACATTCCCTGGCCGGTTTAGAGAGCAGAGTTATCAAGGAAGGAATCGACAATACATCCATTCTCTCGGCAAGGTCCCGCATGAATATGACTTCGTCATCCGTCCAATCAGGTGGTGGAGTTCCTCGCCGCACCGCTTCCAAGGTCTCTTCTGGCAATGGCAGATGGGTAACAAAAATGACGTCATAGCTTCTGGCAAGTCCTGGAATTGGCCGATATATTGAGGTATTTACAGGAACCGGCAACAATCGAACATCTTTTTCACAGAAACAACGTAAATATCCCTCCCTGCCTCGTAGAGCCATACGCAACCCGTCAGAGAGAGCGAAAACATGATCGTGCGGACCAAGGGTAGTGGGATCGGTCATCTCCCACATGTGGGGCAGGATGTCCTGCACCCAGGTGACGAAGGGGACACTGGCCGGTATTCCTGGGAATTCATGTCGGAAGTGGTCGATGCAAAAAACGAGGTCCGGCAGAAAAGAGGTCAACGCCGCCTGCAGGGCCCCCAACCGTATTCCCGTTCCGTCCCAACGGTCCTCCTGGACGACCATGGCCTCCCACCCGATCTCCTCGAATCCCCGGGCAATGTCACGGGTGGAGTATTGCAGGAATGTCGTGAAACGGCTGGTAATCAGCATCACCCGCAAGGGGCGTTGAGGATTGGCAACATCCAGGGGAAATGCACGGCTGACGTAATGAGCCCTAAGAAGTTTGCCGTTCTTCTTTTCCTCGAGAGCAAATCGATCCCCCGTCTCGCGGATAAGTTCCCGCACCTCTCGCTCCGTGTGCGGCGGGAAAAAAAGCAAAATTGTAGGCAAGGAAGAAAGGGAGGAAGAGAAAAACCTTCCCCATGAAAAACGCAGAACGCGTGCATCGATAAAATTACACACATGACTTCCAGCGCCAAGCAAAGCACCAAAGGAGCAGGAGTGCAACAAACCCAGCAACATTGCAAAATCCACAACCACATAACGCGACTGACGGATGTTGTCGGGACGTGCTACCCCATGAATATGCACCAATGCGGCAAGAACGCCGGGAGTGGCGCAATACACCACCGCACATTTCTCATTGGGTCCGAGATGCCAATCGTTATTCTTGGCCAACAAGTCGAGATGAACCGATGAAAAGCACCGCCATGCCCCATCGTTGGCAAAAAGGCACCCGCCTAACATGACCATCCGGTCCGCCGGATGATGCTGTGAAAGCTGCCGCAGGGAGGCGACGGCAAAGGGATGACAATGCTCGGCCATCAGCCGCATATTCTCTTCGAACAGGCATCGCCTTGCTTGCGCCTGTTTGTCTCCGCCGAGATGATTGTCCAGGAGTTGACCGAGCAGCTGCTCCAACTCGCCGGAAAAAACAGCAATCCCATCACGGATCAGGATTCCATCGCCTGCCCCGTTGACGGAAAAAAGTGCCTCGACGTGCTCTTGCTCGGAAAGAAGTGAGCAAAAAGCAGTCTCATCCCCTGTGCGCAGGTATGCGGCGAACCGGTCCCAGAGTTCCCGCACGAGAATTGCCCTACATTGCTCCTGCGCCGCGGGCTCTCCTGTCTGCAGACAAACCTGCTGAAACATCCTCGCAAGGGAGGAGAGTTCATCATGGCCATGCAGTTGCGGCGCGATGGCGTCGAAACAACCCACCGCGGCCCCAATGTCCCCCATGGCAAGGCTGTTTCGCGCCCTGGCGAGCAAATCAGCGACATTCCCGGAGGCAACGGGCTCGCTCGCCCCTGCGGGCGCGACAGGATCACCGTACGATGTCATCGCGCATCCTGCTCCCAGCCCGCCCCAGGGCGCTCCACAGCCAGGGGATGGTCTCCCGGTGCGGCCCCTTCAGGTAATAACTCTCTCCGCCGTCCGCGACCGTACGCACCAGCATGGTCTTCCATGGGCGAAAATAGTATGCGGCCGTTCCCCGTGCCGGCTCGACATGAAATTCACCGGGCAGATCGAGAAGGTCGCACACAAGGGTGGTGAAATGCCGAATCATCCGACCTTCCTGGGAAGCCACGTTGCGCACCATGGAAAGCGCCTTGAGATAGACCTCCGGCGCCATCACTGCGCTGCCGAAATTCATGACCACGCCATCCTCGAGCGCCTCCAGCGCCCTGGCAAAGATCAGAAAATCCCGATAACTTGCCTCGCCCCAGGCAGCGCCGTCGCAGTTGGGGGCCTCATGCACGATGTCATGGCCAATGCCGACATGCACGGTGACCGGAACCCCGCATCGCCAGGCCGCGGCAAGCACACTGCTGGCCCGACACGGGAAATCCCCCTCCTCGATGGCCCGGCCGACCGTCTCGCCAAGGCCGAGTCCTTCGCCGTTTCCCTTCCGCACCAGATCGTTCAGGCCAGCGGTTTCGCGCCACAGGCCAAAACGCCCGTCCCGGATGTAATGGGCCACGCTTTCCGTGGTCGCGCCGATCAGGGCAAACTCGTAATCGTGGATAACCCCGGCGCCGTTCATGGCGATACAGGAGAGCAGCCCACGCTCCAGCAGATCAATGATGTGGCGCTGCACGCCGCTCCGCAGCACATGCGCCCCCATCATCAGCACCACGGCGGCCTTTTTCTCGCAAGCCCTGACGATCCGTTCCGCTACAACCTTCAGCGCCGCTGGCAGCTCCGGCTCTGGCACCAGCGCCAGCAGGCTGTCGAGGGCGAGATCGTGCCGCCGCTCCGACAAGGGAGCCAGGCAAAGCCGGTGGCGGTCAAAGAGTTGATACCGAGAAGGCATGGAGTATACGCACGCTCAATCAGAGGCAAGCATTATTTGAGAAGGGCCGTTATGTGTTTTTTCACGCCGAGTTTTTCGATGTGCTTCTGATTGCCGATGACCCGCACCGCTTCCGCGCCGACCACATTGCCCAGGAAACCAAGACACTCGGGGGCGGCGTCCAATCGGGCGGCAAGGCTGGCTATGGAGAAAAGCGTATCGCCGGCACCCACCCGGTCAACCACATCCTGGGCAAAAGCCGGAATCTGCACCACATTGCCGGATTCCCAGACCAGACATCCACGGCGCCCCATGGTGATGACGAACTTCCGGCATCCCAGTCGCTTCGCCAACTCGCCAATGGCGATCTTCATGTTTGCCTTTTTTTTCCCCACGGCGAGCTGCACCTCATGGCCGGCAAGACAGACAAAATCGGCTCGCGGGTAGCGCCTGATGGTATGAAACCCTCGGTTGCCGGCATTCGCCTGGGTGTTGACGCACAGAAAAGGAGCATGCTTCACCAGAATCTCCACCACCTGCTCGCTGATGGCGCCGTGGCCAAAGTCGGCCGCCAAGACCAGATCATAACGGGGAAGATGCTCCAGGAGCCAATCACAGAGGCGCTGATCCTCGGTTTGCGAGAGACCGGAATCATCCATCTCGTAAACCTCAAAAAGCTTGGTGAGGGAATAACCGTCAAGGAAACGGCGCTTGGTGGTGGTTGGGCTGTTGGTCTTGTTGAAGAAGTGGGGAGAAATACTCTCCACCAGCTGACTGCGAATGAACTTCTCATGCCGCTGCCGGCTCCCGAGAACCGTGACCAGATCCACCTGCCCCGCGAAACTGCCCACATGATTGGCCACGGCCATGACGCCGCCAGCGAAAAGATCCTTGTGCTGATAGTGGAGAGCCAGCGCCGGATCCTTGGAAGAAATCCCGAGCGGATTGCAGTACTGGTACTCGTCCAGGATGGCGTCTCCGATTACCAGGACCCGGAGCGACTCCATCCGGTCGAGAAACGCCATGATCCCATCCAGGGTGTAGCGCCCCCGAAAAATGTCCAGATATTCGCGGGTTTCCTTGGGGAATACCGACAGGTAGCGGTTGATGAGGTTCGAGGAGGAAAAGACGATATCGTCGGTAAAGACCAGTTCCGCGCCCACCTCGCGAACCACCTCGGCCTCACGGCCGATCTTGCCGGTCATGTCGCTGGCAAGTTGCCTGAATTCGCTGCCCTTCACATAAAAATCAGGACGAATCAGACGTAAAGTCTCTTCCGCGGTGGGCCACTGGTTGATGGCGACAAAATCCACACAGTCCAAGGCCGCTATCCCTTCCGCCCGCAGCTCCTCAGGGAAGGCCGGCCTGGTCGGCCCCTTGTCCACGAAACGGTCCGGAGTGACGGTCACCACCAGCACATCCCCAAACTTGCTCGCCTGCCGGAGATAACGGATATGCCCTATGTGCAGCAGGTCGAACACCCCGTGACAAAGGGTGATCCGCTTTCCCTGCTTCCTGAGACGCTCGACTTCCTGTTGGAGTTGTTGAAGGGGGAGCACCTTCATGCAGGATCACCTTTCACGGTCATGTCAATGGGAGTTCGGCCGCCATCCA
>JBMONS010000010.1:0-16952 GCA_049323635.1 Thermodesulfobacteriota bacterium | reverse complement strand
GTGGGTAAAGGTCATTCTGGAGAGCGAAAGCGCCAGGTCCGCCTCCCGGACCAGCCGGGCGGGCAAACCGCAGGGGCCGCCGATCAGAAAGGCCACCTCCCGCACCCCCTGATCCCCCAACGGCCGAGTAAAGCGGCCAGTTCCTCCGAGGCGAACTGCCGGCCATCCGGCGCAAGCGCCACCTTTCTCGCCCCCCCCGGCACACTGGCCATGAGCAGCTCGCCATCCTCGGCGGCAAAGCGGGCCGGATCCTCCTTGCCGGGCCGCCTCTTCTCCTTGAGCACCGGCATGGCGAGCTCCGCGTAGCGCTTGAGCCTGCCCGCGAAATCCTCGATGCCCTCGGCCAGGTACGACTCCTTGGTCCGCCCCAGGAGCGGCACGATGATCCGCACCGACGATTCCCTACCCTTTCCGCGCCTGCCGGTCGAGCAGCGCCGCCAGCCGCGAACGGAACTCCCCGTAGCCAAGCTCCGCCTTGATGCCGGGGCAGGAGGCGCTGATGGCGGAAAAATTCGCCTCGTCGGAGAGCAGGCTGGGATGCAACGGCCACTGCCCGCAGCGCCACGGCTTGGCCGGATGAATGGTACACCCCTCCCGGTAGAAGATGCAGTGGCCGTCCACGGTCTTCATCTGCACCACCTTGCCGGTAACCCGCAGATATTTCTCCTTCACCTCCTCCTCCGGCAGGCCGAACCACTTGACCATGCGGGCAAGGTCGTCGGCATCCAGGGAGACGGTGGTTTCGCCATGGCAACAATGGCCGCACTGGCGGCACTCAAAGATTTCCTGTTCTTCGGACATGGTGATTCCTGTAAAGAGTACGACGACGACCGCCTCAGGCGGGTCCGCCAAAAACATATCCCAGGGCGCGGTAGATCAGCTTGGCCACCGTGAAGGCGGCGTGCTCCGCCCCGGGGCGTGGCGAAAATTCGACAAAGTCCATGGCCACCAGCCGGTGGTGCGCGGTGAGCGCCCGCAGGAGCGCGATGGTTTGCCGCCACGAAAGGCCATCCGGCTCCGGGGTTCCGGTGGCCGGCATGATGGAAGGATCGAGGCCGTCCACATCGACGGTGAGGTAGACCGGCCCGTTGATCCCCCGGCACACCTGCTCGATCCAGTCGGCTTCCGCATGGATACGGGACATGAAAAAGGGGCGCCAGCCCCGTTCCCGCACCAGCTGATACTCCTCCTGGGAGAAGGAGCGCATGCCGATCTGGGTGAAGGGGACCCCCATCTCGTCCAGCCGCCGCATCACGCATGCGTGGCTGTGGGGATTGTCCTCATAGCGGTCGCGCAGGTCGAGATGGGCGTCGATCTGCACCACATGCAGGTCTGGATAGGTCTCCAGGCAAGCCCGCACCGCCGGCGCGGTCACGGTATGTTCGCCGCCCAGGAGCACCGGGAAGCGGCCGATGGCCAGTTCGGACGCCACCGCCGCCTGGATGGCATCGCAGGCCTGGTTGGCGCTCATGCCGTGATAATCGGGAATCGGCCTGGTTTCGATGCCGTGGCGCACCGTCTCGCTGAGCAGTTCGTCGTCAAAGACCTCCAGGGCTGGCGAGGCCTCGATGATGGCCAGCGGCCCCTGGTCGGTGCCGCCCAGCCAGCTCACCGTGGAGGCAAGCGGCGCGGAGAGGATGGAGATCCGCTTCTCCGGGCCGAGATCCGCCTCCTCCCCGAGAAACTGTAACTGCTGTGTCATGGTGTCCTCATGCGCAAAAGGGCAGGCAGCCCGGCTTCCGGATTTTCAGGCAGTACCCACGGTGTCGCCGAACAGGGCGATGTCGATGCCGTACTGGCGGGCGGCCTTCTGCCACTTGAGTCGATCGGGGGTATGAAAGATGATCTCCTCGGAGCCCGGCAAGGTGAGCCAGCCGTCCACGGAGAGTTCCGCCTCGAGCTGACCAGGCCCCCATCCGGAATAGCCCAACGCCACCAGCAGCTCCTTCGGCCCCCGGCCAGCGGCCAGATCGTGCAGCAGCTGCACATCGCTGGTCAAACTCACCGTGTCGTTGACCTTCAGGAAGTTCGGGGCCTCATATTCGGCGCTATAGAGGAAAAAGGCGCTGGAGACCTCCACCGGCCCTCCCACATGCAGGGTGGGGAGCACCCCTTCCGGCACGGGCAGCTCGGCGCTGGACAGCACATCGGCCAGATTGATCTCGGTGATGGGCTCGTTGATCACCAGCCCCATGGCCCCCTCTTCATTGTGGGCGCAGATGTACACCACCTTCTCCGCGAAGCGCGGATCAGGCATCTGGGGGGTGGCGATGAGGAAATATCCTTGCAGGCTTTCGATCATATCAAAAAACGGAGGCAGCCCGATGGGCGCGGCAGGGTTGTCGGTCCGGCCGGCTCGATCCGGATCCGGGAATCTCCTGAAACCAAGCAATTAACTTAGCATCCATGGGGGCATTCAGTCAAGCATTGCCAGCGGCGGACAGGAAAATCGGGGAAGAAACCATGGAGAAAAATCCATCCGGCCACGCTTCCCATCCCCGCTGCCAACCACCTGCAACCCCGAGGCTTCCCAAGGTTTACGGCCGCCAGCCACGGTCATTTCTCCCCATCCAAGATCACCAGTCGCCGAAAAGCATTGGAATTGGGAAAGCGAGGTGTGATAGAATTCACAATATCACTTCAAACGGCACCTCCACCAACGACCATCCACGACAGAATAGACGCCATGATCTTCGACATCACCAGTGAAATCGACCGGATAATCGACTCTGCCCACCACGACCCCTTTCTGGTCCTGGGCTTCCACGTGCTCGACCATGACACCGCCTCCTCGGTGGTCCGCACCTTCCAGCCCCATGCCGCCACCTGCTGGCTGGTGACGGAAAACGACAAAAAGGAGATGTACAAGACCCGGCCGGAAGGTTTTTTCGAGATCGTCATCCCCAACTGCACCGAGCCCTTCCCCTACCACTTCGAGGCGCTCTACCACGACGAGACCGTTCATATCTTCCGTGACCCTTATCGGACGCTCCCCCAGATGAGCGAGTATGACCGGTACCTCTTCAACAACGGCACCCATTACCAGATCTACAACCGCCTGGGCGCCCATCCCCTGGAGCTGGACGGGGTAAAAGGGGTCATCTTCCGGGTCTGGGCGCCGGCGGCCCGGCGGGTGAGTGTCCTGGGCAACTTCAACTACTGGGACGGCAGGGTCCACCAGATGCGGGTGCTCGGAGAGTCAGGCATCTGGGAGCTCTTCATCCCAGGGGTTGTCCAGGGCGAGCCCTACAAGTACGAGATCAAGACCCAACAGAACACCATCCTGGAGAAGGCGGACCCCTTCCAGTTCTTCAGCGAGTTGCGGCCCAAGTCCGCCTCGGTGGTCTGGAGCCTCGATGGCCACGCCTGGAAAGACGCCGACTGGCTGGCGCGACGCAAGCAGGAGGGCACCGAGGCCAGGCCGGTCTCCATCTATGAGGTACACCTTGCCTCCTGGCGGCGCGACCCTGCCGATCCGTCACGCATCCTCTCCTTCCAGGAGACCGCCGATGCGCTTATCCCCTACGTCAAGGAGATGGGCTTCACCCACATCGAGCTGATGCCGATCATGGAGCACCCCCTGGACGAGTCCTGGGGCTATCAGGTGACCGGCTACTACTCGGTGACCAGCCGCCACGGCACGCCGCAGGACTTCATGGCTTTCGTGGACCGCTGCCACCAGAACGGCATCGGCGTGATCCTCGACTGGGTGCCGTCGCACTTTCCTTCCGACGGTCACGCCATGTGCCGCTTCGACGGCACCGCCCTCTACGAACACGAGGACCCCCGCCAGGGCAGCCACCCGGAGTGGGGCACCCTGATCTTCAATTACGGCCGCAAGGAGGTACAGAATTTCCTCATCGCCAATGCGCTCTTCTGGCTGGAAAAGTTCCATGTGGACGGCCTGCGGGTGGACGCGGTGGCCTCCATGCTCTACCTGGACTACGCCCGCCCCGAGGGAGAATGGATCCCCAACGTGCATGGCGGCAAGGAAAACATCGAGGCCATCGACTTCCTGCGCCACCTCAACACCATCATCGGCGAACACTTCCCGGACGCCATGATGATCGCCGAGGAGTCCACCAGCTTCTTCGGGGTCTCCAAACCGGCGCAGTGGGGCGGCCTGGGCTTTGGCTACAAGTGGAACATGGGGTGGATGAACGATACCTTGAGCTTCTTCGCCAAGGAACCCCTCTTCCGCAAGTACCACCACAACGCCCTGACCTTCTCGCTGCTCTACGCATTCACCGAGAACTTCATCCTGCCGCTCTCCCACGACGAGGTGGTGCACGGCAAGCGCTCGCTGCTCTTCAAGATGCCCGGTGACATGTGGCAGAAGTTCGCCAACCTCAGGCTGCTCTACCTCTTCCTCTGGACCCATCCCGGCAAAAAGCTGCTCTTCATGGGCTGCGAGTTCGGGCAGATCTCGGAATGGTACTGCAAGGTGAGTCTCGACTGGCACCTCACCGAGCAGGAAACCATGCACCGTCAGCTCCAGAACTTTGTTCGCGACCTCAACGCCCTCTACCGCGACACCAACAGCCTCTGGGAGGTAGACTTTACTTACGAGGGCTTCAAGTGGATGGACTTCAAGGACGTGGATAACAGCATCATCGCCTTCAGCCGCACCGGCAAGAATCCGGACGACCATGTGGTCTGCCTGCTCAACTTCACCCCTCAGGTTCTCCATGACTACAAACTGGGCGTGCCGACCAGCGGCGTCTACCAGGAGATCTTCTGTTCGGACGTCCCTGAATTCGGTGGCAGCGGCGTGCACAACCCGGACCGCAAGCAGACTATCGCGGAGCCGTATGGCGAGGCGCCCTGCCACATCCTCGTCTCGGTGCCGCCGCTGGGCGGCGTGATCTTCCGGCCTGCCTGAGCGGGAGGAGCATCGAGATGGAGACAAGCGACGCATCCCCGGTCTGCGGCAACAAGATGAAGAAGGCCCTCGGCTGGATGGCCGAAACCCTTGCCGCCCACCCTGACAAGAGACGGGCTCAGGTGCTGCGGGAGGCGGAGGTCCGTTTCGACCTTTCTCCCGCGGAGTGCGCCTTTCTCGACGCCAACTTCAGCGGTCGCACTCCCCCTGTCGGATAGCCAGCTCCAAAAAACAACAGCTTATGCCTGCGGATGCTCCATGGGCAGTCGGATGACAAAGGTGGTTCCCCTGCCGGGCAGGGAGTGAAAGGTAAGGCTGCCGCCGTGAATCTCCTCGACGATCTGGCGACAGGAGATCAACCCCAGGCCGTTGCCGTTCGGCTTGGTGGTATACCGGGGCTGGAAGATCCGCGGCCACTCTTGCTCGGGAATCCCCTGCCCCTGATCGATGATCCGCACCTCCGCCTTGTCGTCCAAACAAGAGAGGGCAATGGTGATCACCCCTCCAGGCGGGCTGGCCTGGGCCGCGTTCTCCACCAGATTGGAAAGCACCCGGCACAGCCCCAGCGAAGAGAAGGTGAACTCCGGCAGAGAGCCTTCCACCTCCACCCGGATCTCCCTGCCACCAATCTCCGGATGCACGCTCCAGACCGCCTCTTTCAGCTCGGCGATCAGACTGTCCAATGATCCCTTTTCGATGGGGGTGGTGGCCTGCCGCCGCTTGGCCTGATCCAGTGCCCTGCCAAGCAGGGTGAAGAGGTCCGCGCGCGCCCGGATCATGCATTCGATCAACCGATCGCCGGCCAGGGCAGGCTCACGACGCTGCAGCACCTCCAGCAGATTAAAGGGGGTAAGCAGGTTCTTCATGTCATGGACCAGGATGTTGACCTGCTCGAATTCCTTGCCCAGGATGTCGATGTCGCGGCGCACCCTGGCGCTCATGGTCCGCATCATGGCCACCAGTGAGGCAGGCTGACGGGAGAAGTACTCCTCGAACACCGCCGCCGGCACCTCCAGCAGCACCGAATCCTCGATGGCCTCCACGCTGGCGGAACGAGGCTGTTTTTCGATAATCGCCATCTCACCCAGATAGTCACCGGGTCTGAGGATATCGATGACCCTGTTGCCGCTGAACACCTTGATCAGCCCGGAGATCAAGAGGTACATGGCATCGCCGGCTTCCCCTTCGCGGAAGAGGATACTCCCCCTGGCAATCCGCACCTCGTTCACCTTGGCTGAAAAGGCGTGCAGTTCCTCCTCCGAGAAAAAACGGAACAGATCAACGCTTTTCAGAAACCGCAACGAATCCACTTCACGCATTCGGCACCCCGTCCAGGTTCCATGTCCTCCATCGTATCCCGGGATTATCATTGCACAAGCCGCTGGGCCGAAACAACAAAAAAACCGCCTCCGGGAACCGGAAGCGGTTTTGCATGCCGCGCACAGGGCGGACAGAGCCAAACGGCGCGATGAGCGGGCGCAACCGCTATACGGCGTGCTGCTCCACAAAGGCCCGCACCGCCGCCACTTTGGCATCCACCACCTCGCAACGAGAGTCGCGGTCGGCCAGGCCGGCCAGGCCGGGAGGCAGTTCCGGCTCCTGGCCGATGGCGCGGCGAACCGCATCGCCAAACTTGGCCGGATGGGCGGTGGATAGGCAGACCATGGGTACTCCATCGCGGCGGTTGGCCAGGCCCGCCTTGACGCCCACCGCGGTATGCGGATCGAGCACGTAGCCATGCTTGGCGTGGAAGTCGCGGATGGTGGCGATGGTTCCCTCCTCGTTGACGCTCGCCGAGAGGAAGTCGTGCCGTACCCGCGCCTGAGCCGCCTCGTCGAAACACAGTTTCCCAGCCTTGGCGAACTCCTCCATGTCGCGCCGGGTCCGCTCGGCGCTGCCATCGTTGAGGTAGTAGAGATAGCGTTCGAAGTTGCTGGCCACCTGGATGTCCATGGAGGGGCTCACCGTCTGCACCACGGTGCCCAGCGAGTAATCGCCTTCCTGCACGAAGCGGGTGAGCAGGTTGTTCTCGTTGGTGGCCAGCACCAGATTGCCAATCAGTCCCGGCAGCATCCGCCGCGCCACAAAGCCGGCAAAGATGTCGCCAAAATTGCCGGTGGGCACAGAGAAATCGACCTTTTCCGCGCCGCCGGGGCCGGTCAACTTAAGGGCCGCATACACATAATAGACCACCTGGGCGACGATGCGCGCCCAGTTGATGGAGTTGATGGCCCCCAACTGGTGCTGCTCCTTGAAGGGCACGTCGTTGAAGATCGCCTTGACGATGGCCTGGCCATCGTCAAAGGTGCCGCGCACCGCCAGGTTGAAGACGTTGGGGTCGGTGACCGTGGTCATCTGCAGTTCCTGGATGGGGCTCACCCGCTTGTGCGGATGCAGGATGAAGATGTTGATGCGCTCCTTGCCCCGCACCCCATAAATGGCCGCGCTGCCGGTGTCGCCGGAGGTGGCGCCGAGGATGTTCATCCTGCCGCCGGACTTCTTGAGCAGGTATTCGAAGACGTTGCCCAGGAACTGGAGGGCCACGTCCTTGAAGGCCAGGGTGGGGCCGTGGAACAGCTCCAGGATGTGGCAGTCGCCGTGCTGCACCAGCGGAGTGACCTCCGGATGGTTGAAGGTACGGTAGGAGCGGGTCACCAGCTCACGCAGATCGGCTTCCGGAATGTCGTCGATGAAGCGGCCCAGCACCGCGCAGGCGAGTTCGGGGTAGGCAAGCTTGCGCCAGCCGGCCACGGTGGTGGCGTCAACCTCGTCGATGCGGGTGGGCAGCAGCAGGCCGCCGTCGGTGGCAAGCCCCATCATCACCGCCTGGGTGAAAGAAACCGGGGCGATGCCGCCCCTGGTGCTGATGTATTGCATGATCTTCCTCGTAACTTAATATCTTTTGCGCCACCATCACGGGCGCCGTGACGTGGGCCTTACTTCCGGACCAACAAACTTCTTCCTTCCATCTCGGCGGGCACCGGCAACCCCATCAGGTCGAGAATGGTGGGGGCGATATCGCACAGGGCGCCGCCGTCCGCAAGCCCCAGCTCCTTGCCGGCGCCTACCAGGATGAAGGGCACGGGATTGGTGGAATGGGCGGTGACCGGGCCGCCGGTCTTCTGGTTGATCATCACCTCGGCATTGCCATGATCGGCGGTGATCAGCACCATCCCGCCCATAGCGGTAAAGCGCTCCACCAACCGGCCTATGCAGTGGTCCACGGTTTCGCACGCCTTGACCGCGGCGGGCAGGATGCCGCTGTGCCCCACCATGTCGCCATTGGCGAAGTTGAGCACCACCAGGCTGTAGGGGGTGTCCGCAAGCCTCTGCAACAGCTCCTCGGTGACCTGGGGCGCGCTCATCTCCGGCTTCTGGTCGTAGGTGGCCACCTCCTTGGGGGAGGGGATCAGCGCCCGGTCCTCCAGCGGGAAAGGCTGCTCCCTGCCGCCGTTGAAGAAATAGGTGACGTGCGCGTACTTCTCGGTCTCGGCGATGCGCAACTGCCTGAGGCCATGGCCGCTCACCTCCTCACCCAGGATGCGGGTGTGGGAGACCGGCGGGAAGGCCACCGGCATATCGAAATCCTTCTCGTACACCGTGAAGGTGACGAACTCGGAGAGCTGCGGCCGGTGCGTGGCCTCGAAACGACCGAAATCGCGGTCCACGAATGCGTGGGTCAGCTGACGCGCCCGGTCTGCCCGGAAATTGAAGAAGATCACCGCATCGCCATCCGCCACCCTCGCCACCGGCGCGTCATCCTCCAGCAGCACGGTGGGCTTGACGAACTCGTCGTTCTCACCCCGGCCGTAGGCCTCGGTCATTGCTTCCACCGCGCTGGTGGCCGTGTGGACGCCAACCCCGTCCACCAAGGCCTGCCAGGCCAAGGCGACCCGATCCCAGCGATTGTCCCGGTCCATGGCGTAGTAGCGACCGCAGACCGTGGCCACCTTCCCCACTCCGATCCTAGCCAGATGGGAGGAAAGCACGGTGATATGATCGACGCCGCTCCGAGGCGGGGTGTCCCGGCCGTCCATGAAGGCGTGGACATACACCTTGCCAAGTCCCGTGGCGGCGGCCATCTCCAACAGGGCGACCAGATGGTTGATATGGCTGTGCACTCCCCCGTCCGAGACGAGACCCAACAGATGCAAAGCGCCGCCCTGCTCCTTGACCCGTCTCATCACCTGAGCAAGCACTGGGTTCTTGCTGAACTCGCCGATCTCGATAGCCCGATTGATCCGCGTAAAATCCTGATAGACGACGCGGCCGGCGCCGATGTTGAGGTGTCCCACCTCCGAGTTGCCCATCTGCCCCTCAGGGAGGCCTACGGCGCCGTTGTGCGCCGTCAGGATGGTGAAGGGGCATTCCCGCTCCCAGCGGTCCATGTTGGGGGTGTTGGCCAGATGAACGGCGTTGCCTTCGTACTTCTCGCCATAGCCCCAGCCATCGAGGATGGCCAACAGCACCGGGGTGATCGCGCTCATTCCCCTTCCTCCGCGGTTTCGGATTGACTGTCCCCCTCGAGCGCCAGGCGGGGCGCATCGTGCCACAGCCGTTCAAGATCGTAAAACGCGCGGGTCTCGCTGTAGAAGATATGCACCACCACATCGTTGAAATCAAGCAGCACCCAGTGCCCCTCGTTGAAGCCCTCGGTGCCGGCGCTCTTGACCCGCTTGTGCCGCAGGGCTTCCTCCACGGCCTGGGCCAGGCCCTGGACATGACGGGTCGACCGGCCGCTCATGATCACGAAAAAATCGGTGAAGGAGGAAATGCCGCGCACGTCGAGCGCTACGACATTCTCCGCTTTCTTGTCCAAGGCCGTGGCCGCGATGAGCCGGGCCAGTTCCATGCCTGATTTGTCCTGGAGATCCTTATGGACCTTCTTCATCAAAGACTCCTTGCGGTAATGAGCGACCTCGCCGGAATGCGGGCCAAAAACAAAGGGATGCGATCAAACGCGAACGCGCATCATACAATGGCAGGCAGGGATCTGGCAACCGCGAAGTTGCCGCCGTCCTGCCCGCCGGCTATGGCTCGGGGAAGGACAGCAATGTGCACAGGGGAGATCAAGACAAGAAAACAGGGATGGCCCCGACTAGGACTGTTCCCGGATGATGACGATGGTGGTGGATCCGCCGCTTGGCAACTCCACCGGCAGGATGGAACAGACGACCTGCCTCCTGTTGAGCGAAACGGCAACCTCCCTCCTGGCCAGGCTTTCGGAGAGGGCTCCATCGCCTCCCCCCACCCATGGCATGAAAACCCCGCCGGCGACACTGGCCAGGTCGGCGCCCAGCAGTTCCTCCTCGGGCACGCCGATCAGCCGCACCGCGGCCGGGTTGACGAAGATGACCTTTCTATCCCGGCCGACCTCAAGAATCCCCTCGACGATGTTGTCCAGGATCACCTCAAGGTGCCGACGGGAGGAGAGCAGTTCCCGGCTGATCTGCCTGGTGGCCACCTCCTCGCGCCCCAGTATCTCAGGTGGTTCCTCCTGTGGTCCGCCTATCAGGCTCGCCATCTCGATCACCCTGGAAACGTGACGGGCCATGCTCTCCGCCCCGCCCTTGGCGATGCAGGCGTCCGCACCCAGGGCGACGAAGTCGAGGTTCTCCTCGACCGCGACCGCCGAAACGATCACCAGAAACACCTTTTGCAGGTGCGGCATGTTCCGGATGATCCGGCACAGCTTCTCGCCGCTGATGTTGGGCATGACCAGATCGACGAAGATGATGTCGGGCACGTATGACTTCAGGACATCCAAGGCGCCCAGGCCGTCTTCCGCTGTCCGCACCTCATGTCCGTGACGGATCAGCAGATTGGCCAGCATGCGGAGCATCACCGGATGGTTGTCCACCACCAGAATCTTTTTGGCCATCCTCATTTCCTCGCCTCGTCCGCAAGAGCAGAAAAGACTCCCGCGTTCGTCCCTACCGTCACGGACAATACCGGACGCCTTAGGCGCAGTATATCATGTCCCGCAAAAATGGGGCATATCCCTTTCAAAAAAATTCAGCCAGAAAGTCCTCCACGGTTCGATGCCACAGGTCGGGCTGATCCAGGTAGCAGGGATGGGAAGCCCCTTGCAGTATAGCCTTGCGGCAACGCGGCATAGCGGAGACCAGAATCTCGGCATGGTCGAGAGGCGCGATGGCATCCTCGCTTCCCCATACCGCCAGACATGGCACGTCGATGGAGGCAAGTCGCGCTCGCCGTTCCTCCACCCCCACCGCCCCGATCAGAACCAACCCCCCCACCAGTTCGGGATGAGATAGGGCAAAATCCAGGGCCACCCGGCCTCCCATGGAGGGTCCAACCACCACCGGCCGTCCCAGGCCAAGTCCGCCGACACACTCCGCCAACACCTCCGATGGCTCGACCTCGCAAGCAGGCGATTGGCCAAACCCTGGCAAATCGAGGGCCAGGCAGCGATACCCCTTGCCGGCCAGAAAGGCGATGGTGCCAAGATCCCTCCAGGTCTGCGCCTGGAACTTCATCCCGTGCAGCAGCAGGATGGCACGTCCGGCAGGCGGCCCCGCCTCGAGCAGGTGTACCTCGTTTCCCACGGACAACGCGATTGTTTTATCTGTAATCCCTTCCCGCATGGAGCCTCCATAGTCACAGGGAATCTTTACAGACTGCATGGTACCTGTTTCGCTACAAATTGCACCATCTAACCTGCCTCCTCCCTCTCAACGCGCAAGGCGTTGCGCAACGAGACGTCATCATGCTGTTTTGCGATTTGACTTCTCGGCCGCCTGGGGTATAATCGCCCGCAAACCGTATGATCCGCCTGGAACAGCGGCAGTGCCAAGCCTGCCCGCAAGGCGCGGCCCACCGGCGAACCGCCACGGGTGTCTTCCTGCGGCGCTCCGCCGCTTCGAAACCGAGCCCGACCAAAATAAGGAGTAACCATGTCCAGTTCCCTACGCTGGAAATCCTTTCTGCTCTTCTTCGTCATCCTCTTCTCGGGCATGACCGTGCTGCCCTCGCTGACCCAGGTTCCGGACTGGTGGCGGAAGTACCTGGCCCCGGCCGGACTCCACCTCGGTCTCGACCTGCAGGGCGGCATGCATCTGGTGCTCAAGGTTGATCTTGCCAAGGCGATCGAGAACAACCTGGAACTTTCCGTGCAGGATCTCAAGGAGGCGCTGGCCGAAAAAAAGATCACCGTGGTTCGAGTTTCCACCGGTGACCCGCGCCGGGCCGTGCTGACCCTGCCCAACTCCGCCGCCCTGGACACGGTCAAGCAGACCATCAGCGACGAATTTCCCGATCTGGACAGCGACATCGAGACCGCGGCGGGCGCCTTTCCCCGCATCCTCCTCCGCTTGAAGCAGCAGAAGATCGACTTCATCAATAACAAGGCGGTGGACCAATCCCTGGAGATCCTGCGCAACCGCATCGATCAGTTCGGCGTGGCGGAACCCATCGTGGTCCGGCAGGGAACCGACGAGATCGTCATCCAGTTGCCCGGCGTCAA
The DNA here is from genome assembly GCA_049323635.1 of Thermodesulfobacteriota bacterium. GTDB lineage: Bacteria > Desulfobacterota > Desulfobulbia > Desulfobulbales > Desulfurivibrionaceae > JBMONS01. The sequence continues at coordinate 4,584 of JBMONS010000010.1, read as the reverse complement.
GGATCCGGACCGCGCCCTGAATCTGATCGGCCGCACCGCGCAGCTGGAGTTCAAGTGGGTGGACGACACCCCTGGCGCCGACCCCCAGCAGCTGGTCAACCAGGCCATCCAGTCCGGCCTGTGGAAGGAGGGGGACAGCCGCCGCCAACTCAACCTGGCCGTGCAGAGCAGACTGCCCGCCGGCAGCGAGCTCTACTTCGAAAAAGAGGTGGACAAGGAGACCCGCAAGGAGACCAAGCGCCCCATCCTGCTCAAAAGCCAGGTGCTGATGACCGGCGACATGGTCAAGGACGCCCAGGTGCGGGTGGGCGGCAACTTCAACGAACCCTACGTCAGCCTCGATCTCACCGGCCGGGGCGGCAAGGTCTTCGGTCAGCTCACCGAGAAGAACGTGGGCAAGCGGCTTGCCATCGTGCTCGACGAGGTGGTCCGCTCCGCGCCGGTGATCCGCGAGAAGATCATGGGCGGCAGCGCCCAGATCTCCGGCAGCTTCAGCTACGAGGAGGCGGCCGACCTGGCGATCGTGCTCAGGGTCGGCGCCCTGCCCGCGCCGGTGGAAATCGTGCAGAACCTCACCGTTGGCGCCTCGCTGGGCCAGGACTCCATCAACAAGGGGCTGATGAGCGGCCTGATCGGCACTCTGATGGTGGTGGTCTTCATGGCCATCTACTACCGCACCTCCGGCCTCATCGCCAACCTGGCCATGGTGCTTAACGTGCTGCTGCTCTTCGCCGGCCTGGCCATGATGGGCGGCACCCTGACCCTGCCGGGCATCGCCGGCGTCATCCTCTCCATCGGCATGGCGGTGGACTCCAACATCATCATCTTCGAGCGCATGCGCGAGGAGTTCGCCATCGGCAAGTCGGTGCGCTCCGGCGTGGAGGCCGGCCACGACAAGGCGTTCTGGACCATCGTCGACGGCCACGTCACCACCCTGATCACCGCCTTCGCCCTTTTCCTCTTCGGCACCGGCCCCATCAAGGGCTTCGCGGTCACCCTCTCGCTGGGCATCCTCTTCAACCTCTTCACCGTGCTCTTCGCCTCCCGGCTGGTCTATGACATTCTGAACAGCAAACGGCTGCTCAAGAATCTCTCCTTCATGCTTTTCATCAAGAATCCACGCCTCGATTACATGGCGGTCAAGAAGTTCACCTTCACCATCTCCGCCATCTTCTCCATCCTCGGCCTGATCGCCTTTGTCCAGATCGTGCGGGGCAAGGCCAACCTGGGCGTGGATTTCTCCGGCGGCACCATGCTGCAGTACCTCTCGGAAAAACCCTTTGAGCTGGGAGAGGTGCGGGAGGCCATGTCCAAATCCCACATCGAAGGCATCGAACTCCAGAAGGTGGAGGGAGAAAACCGCCTGATCGTGCGGGTGAAGCAGTCGGAGCACGCGGTAGGCTCCCTCACCGACGCCATTACCGCCCAGCTCAACAGCGCGCTGCCCGACCGCCAGTTCACGGTGGAGAATCAGGCGGCCATCGGCGCCTCGGTGAGCAGCTCCCTGCGAAGCAAGGCAATCCTCTCCATCATCATCTCCTTCCTCGGGGTCATGATCTACCTGGGCTTGCGCTTCGACCGCCGCTTCGGCGTGGCGGCCACCATCGCCACCTTCCACGACGTGCTGGCGGTGCTCGGAGTCTGCTGGCTGATGAACATCGAGATCACCCTGCTCATCGTCACCGCCCTCCTCACCCTGGCTGGCTACTCCCTGAACGACACGGTCATCATCTTCGACCGCATCCGCGAAAACCTCCATCGCAGCGATGATCCGGGCAACATCACCGACGCGATCATCAACCATAGCACCAACGAGGTACTCAGCCGTTCGATCATCACCTCCCTCACCGTTTTCCTGGTGCTGGTGGCCCTCTACCTGATGGGCGGCACGGTGATCCACGACTTCTCCTTCGCGCTCTTGATCGGCGTGCTCTTTGGAACCTATTCCTCGGTCTTCGTCGCCAGCCCGCTACTCACCTTCTGGCGGCGCGCCGACCAGGCGGCCTGAGCGGCGGAAGCTCTCATGCGGCCCGGACTTGATATCGAGCAGACCAGACCGCTGGCGCAGGAAGAACGATTCCGCTTCCAGTGCCACCCCGGGGTGGTCTGTTTCACGGAGTGCTGCCGACAGCTCGACCTGGAACTCACCCCATATGACGTGCTTCGGCTGGCGGCTGGGCTTGGCCTGCCCTCCAGCACTTTCCTCGATCAATACGCGGTGATCGAACACGCGGAAAACGACCCATTCCCGCGGGTCTTTCTCGCCATGGTCGATGACGGCCGTGCCAGCTGCCCCTTTGTCTCTCCCCAGGGGTGCGGGGTTTACGCCGAGCGGCCCTCCGCATGCCGAACCTATCCGCTAGGCAGGGGAGCCGCGCAAAAACCAGACGGCACGGTGCATGAGATGTACATCCTCCTCACCGAGCCCCACTGCCATGGTTTTGCCGAGGCGACCACGCAAAACGTGGCCGAGTGGGTCGGCGACCAGGAGCTGGCCGTCTACCATGCCATGAACGACCTGCTGCTCTCCCTGCTCCACCACCAACGCTTTCAGCATGGCATGCGCCTGACTCCGCCACAGGCGGAACAGTTTCTTTTCGCCCTCTATCGGCACGATCGCTTCCGGGCAGCCCTTCTGACCGGGAAGATGACGCCCATGCCCGCGCTCTCTCCTGAGGAGAAACAGGCCGCGGCGGCAGACGATCGTGCCCTGCTCACCACCGGCATCGCCTGGCTTACGCATGTGCTCTTCGGATGACGATATCGAGGCAGCCCTGCCCGAGCCAGGGCTGCCCGTCGACTGGCCGCTGAACGACGCCCAGCCGCTGGGTCCAGAATTGACCCAACGGCTTACCGCCATCTCCCGCTCCTTCTGCGAAAGCGAGGGAGGCTGCCACGGGCCCGACCACACCGAACGGGTGCACAACCTTGCCCTGCACATCGGCCGGCTGATGGGGGCCCGCCTCGACATCCTGAGCGCCGCCGCGCTGCTGCACGACATCGGCAGAAGCCAGGAAACCCGCGCCCAAGGCAAGGTGTGTCACGCCGAAATCGGTGCCAAACTGGCGGCAAGGATCCTGGAAGAGCTTGGGGTGGACGTGGCAATGCGACACGCGATCCTGCACTGCATCGAGTCCCACCGCTTTCGCAACGACAAGGTCCCGGAAAGCCTGGAAGCCCGCATCCTCTTCGACGCCGACAAACTCGACTCCATCGGTGCCATCGGCATTGGCCGGGCCTTCCTCTTTGCCGGCCAGGTCGGGGCAAGGCTCCACAACCGGGACGTAGACGTGGCAGCCACCTCCTCCTATTCTGTGGAAGACACCGCCTACCGCGAATTTCTGGTGAAACTGGGCAAGGTCAAGGATCTGATGCTCACCCCGGAGGGAAAACGGTTGGCAGCAGAGCGTCATGCCTTCATGGAGCTCTTCTTCGCCCGACTTGACCGGGAGATCCACGGAGCTCCCAGGGAGCCTCGGGATCATGGTTGAGCAACACCTCGATGCCCCACCGGCCGTTCGACTGGCCAGGGTCATCACCAGCCTCCGTCGTTCGCTGCTTACCGTGCTGGCCGTGTTTTCCCTGGCCACGGTTGGTTTCTACTCCCTGTCCAAACCTTTGCTCCGGTGGCTGCAGGAACGGCTGCACCAAAGGCTCGCCTTCTTCTCGGTGGCCGAGCCCTTCCTTGCCCATGTCAAAATTGCCATGGCCATGGCAACCTTTTGTTGCATGCCGCTCTTGGTTGTCGTCCTCTGGAGAGCCCTGGCCAAGCCATTTGGCCTCAATCGCGCCAGCGTGCTGTGGTTCTCCCTCTTCACCTGCCTCCTCTTTTACAGCGGCACAGCCTTTTGCGCCCTGGTCACCCTTCCCTATGGCATCGGTTTTCTCCTTGAATTCCAAGGGGAACAGCTGCAGGCGGTGATTTCCATCAGCCACTTCGTCACCTTTGTGGCCATCTTCATTCTCGCCTTCGGGGTGATCTTCGAACTGCCGATCTTCATGGTCTTTACCGCCAAGGCCGGGATAATCCACCGCCGCACCTTCGAGCGGAACCGGCGCTACGCCGTACTGCTCATCAGCATCGTCGCCGCCCTGCTCACCCCTACTCCCGATGTGGTCAACATGATGCTGATGGGTATTCCCCTTTACCTGCTCTACGAAGCAGGCATCTTCGTCCTCAAAGTCATCAGAATTTCCTGATCCAGGGCGCCCTGGTTGTTGCGTCAGACTTGACATTCCCAACGAAACTTTCGCCGGAAAGAAGAGCTGGTTGACCGTGAAAATCCCCTCCGCGGAATGCAGACAGACCGGGATTCTCGGAACACCCATAAGAAACGGCGAAAGAAGAAGAGTACGATAAACTGAAACGCAAAGTACGTTTCGTTTTCGGGATACGGCAGTGTCAGCCTCGGGTTTGGAATTGGCGTCGGCACACGTACATTCCAACCCAAACAGTCCGGAAGAGCGAGGAGAAAGGGCATAAAAAAACCCTTCCGGTTTGGAAGGGTTTTTTTATGAAAAAAAAGGAATCGGCGGCGACCTACTCTCCCACCAAGCTTCCCTGGCAGTACCATCGGCGCTGAG
>JBMONS010000009.1:0-2126 GCA_049323635.1 Thermodesulfobacteriota bacterium | reverse complement strand
ATCCGCCTGAACATCCAAAGGAAGAGAATCATCGAATTGATTCGCCCAAGTAATTACAGCACCAGCAATGCCGACAAGAATGATCGAGAGGAGTAGCCACCGTTTCATTCGTTTTCTGCTGTCCAACAAGTTATTCTGTGGTTTCTTCCCATCATGTCAAATCTCATGATATCCGGAAAAATCACTCTTCCCGCATACACTTGGTGGGTCCCCTCAACTCCGCACCATTCCCAAAGCCTCCCCACCTCACACCGCGAACCCCTGCCGTGAACGGGCCACCAATCCCGGCAGCACAGTGAGCAGCCGCTCCACCTCCGCCTCGGTGTTCATGCGGCTGAGGCTGATGCGCAGGGTGCCGTGCAGGTACTCCTCGGGCACCGCCATGGCGCGCAGCACGTGCGAGGGGTCGAGGTCACCGCTTTCGCAGGCGGCATGGGCGGAAATCGCGATGCCCAGCCCGTCGAGATCCTGGATCAGCCCGGCGGAGGAGGCGTGGCGGAAGCTGATGTTGCAGGTGTTGACCAGGCGGGGCGCGCCTTGGCCATTGATCCGCGCCTCGGGAATCGCCTTGCCGAGCCCCGTCTCCAGGCGGTCGCGCAGGGCGGCCACCCGCTGATGATCCGCTTCGCCGAGCCCCGCGGCAAGCGCACAGGCCGCGCCCAGGCCGACGATGCCGGGGACGTTCTCGGTTCCGGCCCGATGGCCCGATTCCTGGTCCGCCCCCATGATCAGGGAGTGAAGCGGCGCGGTCCGCCGCGCGTACAGCGCTCCCGCCCCCTTGGGACCATGCAGTTTGTGGCTGGCGATGGTGAGGTAGTCCACATCCAGGGACTTGGCGTCGATTCCGCCCTTGCCGGCCAGCTGGATGGCGTCGGTATGGAAGAGTACCCCCTTGGCCCGGCAGATGGCGGCGATCTCGCCCACTGGCCAGAGGACGCCGGTCTCGTTGTTGGCGGCCATCAGGGAGACCAGGGCGGTGTCAGGCCGGATGGCCTTGTTGAGCGCCTCCAGGTCCAGCCGCCCCTTACCGTCCACCCCGAGCAGCTCCACCTCATAGCCTTGTCCGGCCAGATACCCCAGGGGCGCCAGCACCGAGCCGTGCTCCACCGCGGAGGAGACGATATGGCGCTTGCCGGGGTTAGCCCGAACCGCGCTCATGATCGCGGTGTTGTTGGCCTCGGTGCCGCCGCTGTTGAAGGTGATCCGATTGGGCTCGCAGCCGAGCAGCCCGGCCACCTGCTCGCGCGCCGCCTCGATGCCGTTTCTGGCAAGCTCACCCGCGGTATGGGTACTGGCCGGATTGCCGAACCACTGGTCAAGATAGGGCAGCATGGCCTCTCGCACCCGGGGGTCCACGGGGGTGGTGGCGTTGTTGTCGAAGTAGGTCGTCGTCATATCTGGAGCATCCTGTCCAGGGAGAGTTTGGCCTCGGTCGCCACCTCGGCGGGCACGGTGATCTGGTTGACCACCTCGCCCCGCGCCAGGTTGTCGAGCACCCAAAGCAGATAGGCGGGCTTGATCCGGTACATGGTGGAGCAGAGGCACTGGAACGGGGAGAGGGAATGGATCTCCCGGTCTGGAAAGAGCTGCTTCAGCCGGTTGACCAGATTGATCTCGGTGCCGATGGCCCACTTGCTGCCTGCTGGCGAATCAGCCACCGCCTTGATGATCGCCTCGGTGGAGCCATAGTGGTCGGCCTGGCTCACCACCTCCCGCCGGCACTCCGGATGGACGATGATGCGCACCTCCGGGTCCTGCGCCCGCCAGCGGGCCACGTGGCCGGCGTTGAACTGCATGTGCACGGTGCAGTAGCCGTTCCACAGGATGATTTTCGCCTTGCGTAGCGCCTCGGGGCTGTTGCCACCCAGCGGCTTGCCGCGATGCCAAAGCACCACCTCGTCATCGGGGATGCCGAGGGCGGCGGCGGAGTTGCGCCCCAGGTGCTCGTCGGGGAAGAAAAAGACCTTGTCTCCCTGGGAGAGCGCCCAGGTGAGCACCCGCTCGGCGTTGGAGGAGGTGCAGACCGAGCCTCCATGGGTGCCGACAAAGGCCTTGATCAGGGCCGAGGAGTTGACGTAGGTGACCGGGATCACCGTGCCGGGCGCGGCCTCGGCCAACTCCTGCCA
>JBMONS010000008.1:0-104523 GCA_049323635.1 Thermodesulfobacteriota bacterium | reverse complement strand
CGGGGCTCGCCGGTCTCGCCGTTTGCCGACTCCGGCGCGTTGCCCTCATTGCCTTCCGGCGTCTCGGTGGCAGCCTCGCCGGATGCCTGCTCCGGCTGTTCGAGTTCCTGGCCCTCCTGGCCGCCGGCAGCGGCCAAGGCGGCCTTCTTGCGGCGGCGGCGGCTGCTGCCGGAACGGCGGCGGGGCCGTTTGGCGCGCCCCCCCTCGGGAGTTCCCTCGCCGGCCGCCTCCTCGGCATCCGCCGGTCCGGCGCCCTGCCCCTGGCTGTCCTCCGCCACGGGCGCGGCCTCGCTTGCCTCGCCGCCTGGACGGGAGGGCTTGAGCCACTTGCTCACCTTGGAAAGCAGGGAACGCGGCTCGCTGGTGTTGTCGTTGTCGTTTTCCTGGCCCTCGGGCCGCTCATCGGTCGGTCTGGTAGTATTGTTTGTCATGATGTGTCGTCTTGTGGATGCGGCCGCTCGCGGCCAATTGTTCTAGGGTGTCCCGGGTCGCGGCGGGGGCAAGGCCCAGGGCCTCGCTGACATCTTCCGCCGTGCAGGGCCGCCTCCTGAGCATGGCGACAATCGCCTCCTCGGAGGGGTCCCGGAACGTCTCCCGGTCACGGGAGGTAAAATCGACCAGTATCTCCACCCGCCCGGGCAGTTGGGCGGCAACCGCCTCAAGTTCCTGCCGGGTGAGCGGGTGTGCGAATCCTTCCAGCGGCGGCCGGGCCACGGTGTTGAGCTGTACCCGCTCCGGCGCAATGCGGCCCACGGCTTCGGCCAGGGCGGCGATATCCTCGTCGCTGTCGTTGATCCCCTTGACCAGCAGGATCTCCAGCCAGAGCTGGCCGGAAAACTCCCGCCGGAAGGCGACCAGCCCCTCGATCAGGTCGGCAAGCCGGGCGCAGTGGGCAGGCCGGTTGACCCGGCGGTAGCTCTCCTCCCGGGCCGAATCCAGCGAGGGGATGACCACGTCGGCCGCTACCAGTTCCTGGCGCACCTCGGCCAGATGAAGCAGGGAGCCGTTGGTCAGCACCGCCACCGGTTTGGCCGCATGATCGCGGATGTAGCGGATCACCGTGCCGAGGCCGCTGTGCAGGGTCGGCTCGCCGCTGCCGGTAATGGTGAAGAAATCCAGCCGCGCCATGTGCTCGCGGTCGGCCACCAGCTGGTCGATCTCCGCCAGCAGCGCGGCCAACGGGATGTACTCCCGCCGCTCACAGGTGAGTTCCGTGGTGGCGCCGACCTCGCAGTAAATGCAGTTCAGATTGCAGATCTTGGGGGGAACCAGATCGATGCCCTGTGAGAGCCCGAGGCGGCGGGAATTGACCGGTCCGAAGAGGTATTTCATCAAGGTGCTGGCGAGGGAGGGATGGGGCGCCTGGTTCGTGATTCGCGGCAGGGCGCGGCTTTCCGGGGGAAACCACGCCAAAATTCCTTCAATTACGAGACTATATAATAGTTGTTTCCTGTTTGGCAAGGAAAATCGCTACTTCCGCCCCTCCCCCCCGGGGGGAGGGGGTGACTTTTGCCTTGACACCACAAGGCTGCCTGCTAAGATTCGAAGTTTCGATGGAGTTCTCGTTCGTCCGGACCGAGGAGCCAGAATCGAGGAGCAGCACGGGACGGGAGTCCTTGCCTCCTCCCACGGAAACCGCACGGGTTTTCTCGCTCTTGGCCTCCAAATCCGGTATACTGACAGCATTCCATTTCCGGACAACCAGCATCCAAAACACCACAGGGACCACCACCCATGAAGACAATGCGCAGCGACGCCATACGCAAGGGCATGGAACGGGCACCGCACCGCTCCCTGATGAAGGCCATGGGCTACACCGACGAGGAGATCCGGCGGCCGTTGGTCGGCATCGCCCACGCCCACAACGAGATCATTCCGGGCCACGCCCATCTGGACAAAATCCTGGAGGCGGTCAAGGCCGGGGTGCGCATGGCCGGCGGCACCCCCATCGCCTTCGGCACCATCGGGGTATGCGACGGCATCGCCATGGGCCACCAGGGCATGAAGTACTCCCTGGCCAGCCGCGAGATCATCGCCGACTCGGTGGAGATCGTCGCCATGGCCCACCCCTTCGACGCCATGGTGCTGATCCCCAACTGCGACAAGGTCACCCCCGGCATGCTGATGGCCATGCTGCGGGTCAACATCCCAGCGGTGGTGGTGAGCGGCGGCCCCATGCTCACCGGCCGTTTCCGCGGCCAGGATGTCCATCTGATCAGCGTCTTCGAGGGGGTCGGCCGGGTGAAGGCCAACACCCTGACGGTGGAGGAACTGGCCGAACTGGAAGACCGCGCCTGCCCTGGCTGCGGCTCCTGCGCCGGCATGTTCACCGCCAACTCCATGAACTGTCTCACCGAGGCCATCGGCCTGGGGCTGCCCGGCAACGGCACCATTCCGGCGGTTTCCGCCGCCCGCATCCGCCTGGCCAAGCAGGCCGGCATGGCGGTGATGAAGCTCCTCGCCGAGGACATCCGCCCCCGGGACATCGCCACCCGCGAGGCCTTCGAGAACGCCATGGCCGTGGACATGGCCCTGGGCTGCTCCACCAACACGGTGCTGCACGTGCCGGCCATCGCCAAGGAAGCAGGCGTTGATTTGCCGCTGGCCAGCTTCAACGAGGTGAGCGAGCGGGTGCCCCACCTCTGCAGCCTGATCCCCGGCGGCCCCCACAGCCTCCAGCAGCTGGACGAGGCCGGCGGCGTGCCGGCGGTACTGCGCGAGCTGCTGGAGACCGAGGCGGGCATCCATCTGGACGTGATGACCGCCACCGGCAAGACCCTGCGCGACAACCTGGAGAACGTGCGGGTGCTGGACGCCGACATCATCCGGCCGGTGGACGAGCCCTACCACGACTTCGGCGGCATCGCCGTGCTCTACGGCAACCTGGCCCCGGACGGCTGCGTGGTCAAGCAGTCGGCTGTGGCCGAGGAAATGCTCGCCCACACCGGCCCGGCTCGGGTGTACAACTCCGAGGAGGAGGCGCAAAAGGCCATCATGGGCGGCAAGATCAAGGCCGGCGACGTGGTGGTCATCCGCTACTGCGGCCCCAAGGGCGGGCCGGGCATGCCGGAGATGCTCTCCCCCACTTCGGCCATCATCGGCATGGGACTGGGCAAGAGCGTGGCCCTGATCACCGATGGCCGCTTCAGCGGCGGCACCCAAGGCGCCTGTATCGGCCACGTCTCCCCCGAGGCGGCGGTGGGAGGCCCCATCGCCTTTGTGGAAGAGGGCGATCGCATCGTCATCGACATCCGCCACAAGAAGATCGAGCTGCAGGTGTCGAAGGACGAGCTGGCCAAGCGCCAGGCCAAGTGGCAGCCGCCGGCGCCCAAGATCACCAGCGGTTACGCGGCCCGCTACGCCCGCATGGTCACCTCCGGCAGCACCGGCGCGGTACTGCGCGACGACGGCTGAACGAGCCAGGCGGAAACGCCACCTGGCCGGTGATTCACTCGCAACCCCGATGACTTTCCCGATGGGGGATGGATGGCAGCATCACGGAAAAAGCACTATAACCGCATCCTGAACGCGGCTCTCGCCATCGCGGCCCTGCTGATCGCCTCCCCGGCCGTGGCCAGGCCGCTGCCATGGGAGATCACCGCCGACAGCATGGTCCACCTCAAGGAGCCCGAGGGGGTGCTGGCCGAGGGCAACGTCATCCTGATGCGCCCCAAGGAGCAGGACCCCCGCGCCATGGTGATCCGGGCCGACTGGGTGCGCTACGACCTGGAGCGCGGCACGGTGCGGGCGCGCGGCAACGTCTACGTTCTCTCCAACCGCGACCAGATCAACGCCGAAACCGCCGACCTCGACCTGGCCGCCAAGACCGGCACCTTCGGCAACGCCACCCTCTTCATGGCCGAGACCAACATGTACATCCGGGGCGAGGAGGTGGTGAAGACCGGCGACTTCACCTACACCCTCACCAACGGTCACGCCACCGCCTGCAAGACCGAGGCGGGGCAGGCGGCGCCATGGTCGTTCGAGACCTCCAGCGCCGATGTCACCGTGGACGGCATGGCCCACCTGACCAACGTCCGCATGCAGGTCAAGGACGTGCCGGTACTCTATACCCCCTACCTGGTGTTCCCCGCCAAGACCAAGCGGGAAAGCGGCCTGCTGCTCCCCGAATGGAGCCACTCCTCCCGGGACGGCTTCGGTTTCGTGGCGCCGGTCTTTCTGAACATCTCGCCCAGCATGGACGCCACCCTCTACCCCGGCTACCTGGCCGAGCGCGGTTTTCCGCTGGGCGCCCAGTTCCGCTACATGCAGGGCAGGAACTCCTACGGCACTTTCATGGCCAGCTTCCTCAGGGACGACCTGAACGAACTGGCCGACCTGGGGGACGAGTACAAGAGGGACGGCCTGCTCCGGCGGACCGACAACCGCTACTGGGTGCGCGGCAAGGCCAATCACGACTTCGGGGACAACCTGGTGGGCCGGCTCGATCTCGACCTGGTCTCGGATCAGGACTATCTCCAGGAGTTCCGGGACGGCTCCATGGGCTACCGGGCCAGCAACAACCTCTTCCTGCACGACTTCGGCCGCGACCTGGGCGAGGAGACCCTGCCGGAACGGGAATCCGCCCTGCAGCTGGTCAAATCCTGGTCCAACACGGTGGTGGGCGGCGAACTGCGCACCCGCCAGTACATGGCCAACGACCTGCTGCTGACCGGCTCGGACGGCGACAATATCCTGGAGCCGGGCGAGTACGCCATCCTGCCCCACGCCACCAGCTCGCTCCAGGCCCTGCCCCGGATCGAATTCCTCGGCCGGACTCCGCTTCCCGGCACCCCGCTCACCGCGCACTGGGACAGCGAGTACGTCAACTACTGGCGCAGCGAGGGGCTGGGCGCCCAGCGCCTGGATCTGCATCCCCGCCTGACCACCGCCCTGCCCCGGGCCGGCCTCATCGAGGGGCGGGCCACTGGCGGCATCCGCGAAACCGCCTATCAGGTGGAGGAGCACGGCGGTACGGTCTGGAACGAGGACCGCTTCCAGGAGCGGCTCGGCTACGACTTCACCGCCAACCTGGCCACCACCCTGATGCGCGACTTCGACTTCCGGCTGGGCGACGCCTCCTGGCTGGACCACACCATCCGGCCCAACCTGATCTACGAGTACGTCACCCGCAGCGACGACTTCGATGTCCGCCGGCTGGCCCTGGACGCCGAAGACACCTACGACATGAAGCACTGGGTCACCTGGCAGCTCAACAACTACTTCGGCCTGGGCGGCACGGGCTGGAGCCGGGAGGCGGCCAGCTTCAAGGTCCAGCAGAGCTACGATCTGCGCGATGCCGCCGCCGACAACGCCGGCCTGCCCGAGGCGGACCGCAACTGGTCCGATCTGCGCTTCGACCTGGAGGTGCGCCCCCAGGACCGCTGGCGCATCCGCTACCAGACCAACCTGAGCATGTACGGCCAGCATGTCAGCCGCTACGCCCTGCTCAACCAGTACACCATGCCGGGCGGCGGTCCCACCCTTTCCCTGGACTACCGCTACCTGCGCCACGACACCATGCGGCAGCCCTACTTCTTCACCGAGGCCGGCGAATCGCTTCACGACCTGGAAGGCAGGATCGACACCCCCATCACCGACACCCTCTTTGTCACCGCCTACCTGAACAAGTCCTTCTCCACCGACCACACCGTGGAATCGGCGGTGGGGCTCGCCTACAAGCCGCACTGCTGGATGGTCCAGATCGAGGCGGGCCAGGCGGCCGACGAACGGCGGCTGCTTTTGATCTTCTCGCTGGACGGCATCGGCCAGGCGCTCCGGCTGGGTCGCGACCTCTAGCCCGCCAACGGAAACGCCCACGTCCATGCCCGACTGCTACGACATCTTCAACGGCGACGCCGACGGTATCTGCGCCCTGCACCAGCTCCGGCTGGCCGAACCGCGCGAGGCCGCGCTCATCACCGGGGTCAAGCGGGACATCCGACTCTTGGCCCGGCTGAAGGGGGTGCGCCAGGCGGAGCTCACCGTGCTGGACATCTCGCTGGACAGCAACCGCGAGGCCCTCGAGGCCCTGCTCGCCGCCTCCTGCCGAGTCTTCTACGCCGATCACCACTTTGCCGGCGAGATCCCGGCAAGCCCGCTGCTCGCCGCCCATATCGATCCGGCGCCGGAGGTATGCACCTCCCTCATCGTCGACCGTCTCCTGGAAGGCCGCCATCGCGCCTGGGCGGTGGCCGCCGCCTTTGGCGACAATCTGCACGACTCGGCCAAACAGGCCGCCGCCCCCCTCGGCCTCTCCGAACAGGAGGTGGCGACCCTCAGGGAACTGGGCGAGCTGATGAACTACAACGGCTACGGCCAGACCCTGGCCGACCTGCATCTTGCCCCGGAAGAACTCTACCGGGCAGTGGCCCCACATGCCGATCCGCTCGCCTTCTGCGCGCAATCGGAGATCCCGGCCATGCTGCGGCAGGGATTCCATGACGACCTGCGCCGGGCCCGGGAGGAACAGCCCCTCCTGGACACCGCCCAAGGCCGCATCTTCCGCTTTCCCGGCGAAAAATGGAGCCGCCGGGTGGCCGGGGTGTTCAGCAACGAAAAGGCCCGGGAGCGGCCCGAGGCGGCCCACGCCCTGCTGGTGGACAACGGCGACGGCAGTTTTATGGTGAGCGTCCGCGCCCCCCTCATCAGGAAGCAGGGCGCGGATGTGCTGTGCCGCCGCTTCCCCACCGGCGGCGGCAGGGCTGCGGCGGCGGGGATCAACGCCCTGCCGCATGCCGAGATCGAAACCTTCCGCAAAACCTTCGACGAGGTGTTTTCCCCATGAAACTTCCCTGCCGGCACCTTGCCCGCGCCATCCTGCTGCTCACCCTCCTCCTCGCCCCCTGCCTGGCCTGGGCCGGCGCCGGCTCTGGCGAAGGCCCCAAGGCCGCCGATCTGGTGCGGGACGGCCAGGCCATTGACATCGGCAGCCCCCGCTACCGGGAACTGTTCCAGGAACTGAAAAACAAGCACGGCTTCAGCCAGGAGGAACTCAGCCAGCTCTTCGCCGGAGTGACCATCAAACGGCGGGTGCTGGAGCTGATGGATACCCAATGGGAGGCCAAGCCCTACCATGTCTATTATCCCCGCTTCATCACCCCGCAGATCATCAGCCAGGGCAAACGCCTGCTCGCCGAGCACGCCGAGCTGCTCGACCGGGTGGAACGGGAGAGCGGGGTGGAACGGGAGATCGTCGTGGCCATCTGGGGGGTGGAAACCCAGTTCGGCGGCAACTGCGGCAGCTTCAACATGTTCCAGACCCTGAACACCATGTTCGACGCCTACCCCAGACGCCGCGACTTCTACCGCGATCAGTTGGTCGAGTTCCTGCTGCTCTGCCGCGAGAACGGCGTGCCGCCGCTTTCGGTGAACGGCTCCTACGGCGGCGCCTTCGGCCAGACCCAGATGATCCCCACCACCTTCCGCCGCTACGCGGTGGACTTTGACGGCGACGGCCGGAAAGACGTGTGGGGAACGGTGCCGGACGTGCTTGCCAGCATCGCCAACTACCTGCGCGGCCACGGGTGGGCGTTCGGCAAACCCGTCTACCGGGAGCTTGGCACCGAACTCAGGAGCGAACGGCTTGCCCAAGTCTACGCCCAGGGACGCAAGGGGCTGATGGAATGGGAAGAGGTGGCCCGGCTGCAGGGAATCGACCTGCCCGCCCCCCAGCAGGGCAAACCGCTCACCGTGGTCGGCCTCGAACTGCCCGACGGCGGTATGCGCTACATCGCCGGCTACCCCAACTTCCAGGCCATCACCAAGTGGAACAACTCCAACCGCTACGCCATGGTGGTGGCCGAGCTTGCTGAACGGATCAAATTACCCGCCTCCCCAGAAGAACACCAGGCCACCAGCATGGAGTAACCCGAGGCGGGCAGGCGACATTTTGCTTGTCAAAAAACGGTTCTGCGTTTAAGATTGCCCGGCGTTTTACATGGCGGCGTAGCCAAGTGGTAAGGCAGTGGTCTGCAAAACCATTATTCAGCGGTTCAAATCCGCTCGCCGCCTCCAGCACAATCAAGGGGTTTGACTGCCACCAGTCAAACCCCTTTTTCATACCGTCGGCGCCTGACGCTGGCGGGATTCTCTTCTTGGGTGTATCGATGGCCGCCCCCTCCCCTCTGCCGGGGATGTTCGCTGCCATCCTTGTTGTCCACTCCACGTCACAGGGAATCTTGAGGAATGTCCGTTGATTTCTCCCCCGGCCGAGCAGACGCGCCGGGCGCTTCCAACAAACCGTGTCCCCGCGATGCCGAGGCGACCTTCAGGCGCGCCCTGGAGTTGCACCAGCAGGGCGAAGAGGCCGAAGCGGCAGTCCAGTACCGCCAGACCCTCGCCCTTTGCCCCGAACGGGCGGAGGCGTGGTTCTGGCTCGGGGTCCTGCACGGCGCCGCCGCCAATACCAGCGAGGCGCTTGATTGCCTGGAGCGCGCCCAGGCGCTGATGCCACGGGAGCCGGCCATTGCCTACCAACTGGCGATGACCTACCACGCCGCGCAACAACACCGGATGGCCATTGACCAATTCCAGAAGACCCTGAGCCTCGACCCTGCCCACTGGCAAGCCGCCTACAACCTGGGCACTGTCCTGCTGGGCCAGGGCAGGATCGACGAGGCCATTGCCGCCTACCGTACAGCGGCAGGCCTCAACCCCGGCGACGCCGATATCCATTTCAACCTCGGCCTGGCCTGCAAGCGGGCCGGAAAGCCCGCCGAGGCGGTGGCGGCCTATCTGCGCGCCGCCGAGCTTGCGCCGGACGATGCCGAGGTGCATTACAACCTCGGGCTGACCTACAAGGCCATGGGATGCATCGAGGAGGCCACCGCCGCCCTGGAGATCGCCATCGCCATCCAGCCGGATTACACGGCGGCCCATGGTAACCTGGGGGTCCTCTACCTGGATCAAGGCAGGGTGGATGCGGCGGCCGCCAGCTACCAGCGCCTCGTCGACCTGGACCACAACGTCGAGGCGGCCCGCCACATCCTGGCCGCCCTCTCCGGCGAAACCACCAGCCACGCGCCTTCCGGCTATATCGCCGATCTGTTCGACAACTTTTCCGCGACCTTCGAACAGCGGCTGGTGGGCGACCTGGGCTACCAGGCGCCGTGGCAGTTGAAGAAAATGCTTCTGTCCCGCCCCGATGGCAAGGAGCGCTACGAATCCATGCTGGACCTGGGTTGCGGTACCGGCCTGGTCGGGGAGGCGCTCCAGGAGATCACCGGCCGGCGGGTGGGGGTGGACCTTTCTCCACGGATGATCGAGGCCGCCGCCGCCAAAAAGCTCTACGACCGCCTGACCGTGGCGGAGATCACCGCCTTTCTTGAGCAGACTTCGGATTGTTTCGACCTGATCGTCGCGGCGGATGTCTTGATCTACGTCGGCGAACTGGAGGACATCTTCCCCCTGCTCGCCAGGCGGTTGGCCAGGGGAGGACGGCTGCTTTTTTCCACCGAACATCTGGCCGGCACGGGCTACCAGCTGCGGCAGAGCGGGCGCTACGCCCACGCAACCGAGTACATCCGGGCAATCGCTGGACAGAGCGGGCTTACGGTGCTGGCTTCGGAGCAGGCGCCCCTGCGGCGGGAAAAGGGGGAGTGGCTTGCCGGGGAATTCTTTGTCTTGGGGCATGCAGGAGAAACGGCCGGCTCGGCCGCTTCCTGACCACCCTCACTACTCTCGGCGGTCGATGAGGTAGTTGCTGCCCTCAAGCTTCTTGACGCAGTGTTTGAGCTGCGAGGCCACCGAGGAAACCTCGCCATAGTGCTGGTACTTGTGGCCGCCGGTGGTGACCACCGCGATGGAGAGGCTCAAGAGCCCGAACCGGGTCTCCCTGCCCTGTCGGTCCTGGCCGATGAAGGCGCCGGCCGCCACATCCTCGCTGCTCAGGAACATGTTGCGCACCAGGTCGAAGTTGGCGAGTACCTTCTCGCAGACCGGCTTGGCAAAATCCTGGCGCACGATGAAGACAAAGTCGTCGCCGCCGATGTGACCGACAAAGCTCCCCTTCCTGGCCAGTTCGTCCACCACGTTGACGATCACCCTGGCCACCATCAGGATCACCTCGTCGCCCCGGGTAAAACCGTAGCGATCGTTGTAGGGCTTGAAGTTGTCGATGTCCACGTAGCAGACCGCGTACCCCTCCTCCTCGGCCAGCACTCGCTGGATGGCGCGGATGATCGAGGTGTTGCCGGGCAGCCTGCTCAATGGGTTGTTGTCGAAGGCCCGCACCATGCGCGCCTCGGCCAGCCGGATGCGGGTGAGCAGCGCCTCGGGGGGGAAGGGCTTGGAGACGATGTCGTCCACCGGATAATCGTCCGCCCAGTCCAGCTCCTCCGCGCCAAGCTGCATCCGATCCAGCACCAGCAGGATGGGGATGTTGGCCTTCTGCAGACAGGCCTTCACCGCCCGGATCAACTCCACGTCGCCGTTGCCGCCGGAAAATCCCTTCTCCGCCACCAGCAGGTCGGGCGGGTCCTCGAGCACCAGCGAGAGGGCGTCGTGCAGGTTGGCGCAGACCTTGACCGCATAGCCCTTGGACTGCAGCAGCAGCCGGCATTCGGTGGTGATCAGGGTGTCGTTGCCTGCGACCAGGATGCGGGACATGGGCGAAAACCCTTTTCAAAAGTGGGAAGCGTGTGGATCAGGCGGGTTGGGCCTCGCCCGCCTGGCCTTGGATATCGAGGCTGAAGCCCTTGACATCCCAGAGCTTCTCCTCCACCTCATCGAGCACCAGATCGAGGTCGGTGGGGGTAAGCTCCAGAAGCCGCCAGGCGCGGTGATTGAGGGCGGGCACCCAGATATCGTCGCCATGGCCGTAGCCCAGGCCGCGGATGACGATGTCGCTGAAATGGACAATGGCGCTGGCCAGCTGCTCCTCCTTGGCCAGCCTTGGATCGTGATGGCAGGTGATGGGCTCAATCAGCTTGTTGGGCAGGTTCCAGCTCTTGGCCAGCCAGCCCCCCACCTCGGCGTGGTCGAGGCCCAGCACCTCCCGCTCCGCCTCCAGCCTGGAGATGCCGCGCTCCTTGACCATGGCGGTGATCTCCGCATACTCGCGGGGCAGCTCCATCTTGATGGCCACCTTGCCCAGGTCGTGGATCAGGCCGGCGGTGCTGATCTCCTCGGGATCCTTAAGCCCCAGCCGCTTGGCCAGCACGTTGGAGACCACGGCGCAGCCCAGGGAATGCTCCCACAGTTCCACATCCTGGGCCTCCATGACCTCGAAGATGGAGGCGCTGATGATCAAGCTTTTGATGACGTTGAAACCGAGCAGGATGATGGCGCTGTTCAGCGAGCTGATCCGCTGCGGAAAGCCGTAGAAGGCCGAGTTGACCAGCTTGAGCAACTTGGCGGCCAGGATATGATCCTTGCTGATCACCTTGCCCATCTGGTCGGTGGTGGTGTCCGGGTCCGCCGCCATCTTGGAGAGCTTGGTGACGATGCCCGGCAGGGTAGGCAGGTTCTTGACCTCGCGCAGGGCGGTCCTGAATTTTGATCGCTTTACCTCGTCCATTCCCCTGCCCTCACGCCGGTTCCGCCGGCGGCGAGGCTGGCTGCGGCGGCTGCGGATGCGGATGCGGACTTATCCCGGCTATCCGCTCCTTGATCCGCTTTTTCAGATACATCAGGGGGGCGACATCCTCCACCTTGCTGAAACGATAGTCCACCTCGGCCAGCAGCTCCTTGAGCGGCTTTTCCCCCTCCACATGGATCGGATGCCCCTCCACGGTCACATCCATGATCTCCATCTGGCGGAGCCGGCCAATGAGCGCATCGCTCAACTCGGTGCCCTTGCCGCACAGCACCCGCCCCTCCGGGGTGAGCACCTCCTTGGCCAGCACCATTCCCGGCGCCGCCTGCGCCGTCAGTATGCGTTGCATGCCGTTTCTTCCTCGCACCCGGCGTTCGAGCCGAAAGGCCCGCGCCACATTGACAGAGTCTCACACAGTTATTACATTATACTGCACTTTGAGGAATGCGCATAAGGAATCAACGCACCCACAAGGCTTTTTGCAACACGCCATCCGGCCGCCGAACACGGCGGACCGGCATCTTTTTTCCTGTTTCACCGGACCCAAGCAACGGAGGGACCAGACCATGCCAGTGTACGAGTACCAATGCCAATCCTGCCAGGAGGTGATCGAGGCCCAGCAGCGCATAGCCGACGCGCCGCTCACCACCTGCCCCAGCTGCTCCGGCAGCCTCAAGAAGCTCATCTCGGCCAATTCCTTCCAGCTCAAGGGAAGCGGCTGGTATGCGGATGGCTACAGCGGCGGCAAGTCCTGCTCCACCACGGGGGGCGACTCCTCCTCATGCCCGGCCAAGCAAAGCTCCACCTGCGGCGGCTGCTGCTGACCCCTCTCCTCCCTCACGGGGACGTCTTGGCGATGATGGCCATGGCGTCCCCGTAGCTGTAAAAGCGGTACCCCTTCCCAATCGCCTCCCGGTAGACCGCCAGGAGCCGCTCCCGCCCCACCAGGGCGCCGACCAGAAACAGCAACGACGAACAGGGCAGATGGAAGTTGGTGATCAGGTTGTCCACCACCCGGAATCGGTAACCCGGATAGATGTAGTGGTCGCAGAGCCCCTCCCGCGCCGCCAGCCTGCCGTCGGGTGAGGCGGCGAACTCCAGGGCCCGCACCGAGGTGGTGCCCACCGCCCAGATGCGGCCGCCGGCTTGCCGGGTCTGGTTGACCAGGGCGGCGGTCTCTTCCGAAACCGTCAGATACTCGGCGTGGATCTCGTGCTGGCGGATGTCCTCCACCCGCACCGGCGCGAAGGTGCCATGCCCCACGTGCAGGGTCACCTGGGCGATCCCCACCCCCAGCCCCCTGATCCGCCCCAGCAGCTCCGGGGTGAAATGCAGGCCGGCGGTGGGCGCCGCCACCGCCCCTACCTCGCTGGCGTAGACCGTCTGGTAGCGCTGGCGGTCCTCCGCCTGTTCCTCCCCCTCCCGCCGGATATAGGGCGGCAGCGGCAGCCGGCCGTACGCCTCCAGCAGTTCGGCCAGCTCGCCCTGGAAGAGCAGCGCCACCCGCACCTTGCCGTCCGGCAGCAGCTCCAGCACCTCGGCGCGCAGATGCTCAGAAAAAAACAGCCCGGAGCCGGGCTTGGGCCGCTTGGAACTCTTGATCAGCCCCACCAGCTCGGCCCTTTGCCAGCCGTCATCCGCCAGAGCTACGGCGCCCGGATAGGAGAGCACCAGCAGCTCGGCCCGGCCGCCCGACTCCTTGCGGCCCAGCAGCCGGGCCGGAAAGACGCGGGTGTTGTTGACCACCAGGAGATCGCCAGGGGCCAGGTAATCGAGAATATCGGCAAAACCCCGGTCCTCGGTGCGATCAGCCGCCAGATCGAGCACCAGCAGCCGGGAGGCGTCGCGCCGCTCGGCCGGGGACTGGGCGATATTCGCCTCGGGCAACACGTAGTCGTAGGAGGCGAGCAGGAAATCCGCTTCGGACGGGGACATCGGAGAATGGGCGTTCAGGGGATCAGGGTGGTGCGCTGGGTGAGGTAGCAGAGCAGGAGCCCCAGGGCCAGACTGATGAGCCCGACGGTCCGCAGCGCGTCGGAGGACATGGCGATGACCTGGGCAAGCCACCGCTTCATGGCCTCGGGAAAGAGGACATAGGGGATCGCTTCCAGGACAAAGACCAAGCCGAGCACGGTGACCATCAGTTTCATGGCCGTCATCCTACCAGCTGGCAGGCTGCATTGCAACCGGGGAGGATGGACGCCCGGAAAAAGGGGGATGCGGGACGCCGGCCGACCGTGTATACTTACAACCCATGATTACCCGAAGAAAAACACGGCAAATCAAGGTGGGCGATGTGGCGGTGGGAGGCAACGCCCCCATCGCGGTCCAATCGATGACCAACACCGACACCCGCGACGTGGAGGCGACCGTTGCCCAGATCGAGCGGCTGGCCGCGGCGGGTTGCGAGATCATCCGGGTGGCGGTGCTCGACCAGGAGGCGGCCTCCGCCATCCGCGCCATCCGCGACCGCATCGCCATCCCGCTCATCGCCGACATCCACTTCGACGCCCGCTTGGCCGTGGCCAGCATGGAGCACGGCGCCCAGGGCATCCGGATCAACCCCGGCAACCTGGGCGGTCCGGAGAAACTGGCCCGGGTGGTGACCGCGGCCAAACAGCACCAGGTCTCCATCCGGGTGGGGGTCAACTCCGGATCGGTGGAGAAGGACATCCTCAAGAAGCACGGCCACCCGACTCCCGAGGCTCTGGTGGAGAGCGCGCTCCGCAACGTGCGGCTGCTGGAGGCGCACCATTTTCAGGAAATCAAGATCTCGCTCAAATCCTCGGACGCCATGACCACGGTGGCCTCCTACCGCCGGCTCTCCGAGCAGTGCGACTACCCGCTCCACCTGGGAGTCACCGAGGCGGGGGGGCTGATCGCCGGCACGGTCAAGTCCAGCGTCGCCCTGGGCATCCTCCTTTCCGAGGGCATCGGCGACACCTTCCGCATCTCCCTCACCCGCGACCCGGTGGAGGAAATCCGCGTCGGCTACGAGCTGCTGAGGAGCCTCCATATCCGCGAGCGCGGGCCGGAGCTGATCTCCTGCCCCACCTGCGGCCGCTGCCAGGTGAACCTCTTCAATCTGGCTGAGCAGGTGGAACAGCACATCCAGAAGATCGAAACCCCGCTCAAGATCGCGGTGATGGGCTGCGTGGTCAATGGGCCGGGCGAGGCCAAGGAGGCCGACCTGGGACTGGCCGGCGGCCACGGGGTGGGGATCATCTTCAAGAAGGGCAAGCTCTACAAGAAGGTCGAGGAGGAGAAGCTGCTTGCGGTCTTCCTCGACGAGATCGACCAGATGGCCAAGGAGACAGGCAACCGCCGTTGATCCCACGTCCACCAACACGCAAACCGCCGCTCAACTCCCTCTTGCAGCTCCCACCACTCATTGATTCTCCTGCGTTCAAACCAGGCCAACAACCGTGACCTCAATTCGCACAAAATCGGGCGCATCAGGAGTTCACCGCCCATAGGGATTTTCCAATTATCAATTGGATATTGTTTAACAATATCTGGCATCACGAAAATGATTGCGGAACGATCCCCCTTGGGATACATCAAGTTAGGAATCGCTCAATCGGGACAGGCAGGCGGGGCCAAGCGCTCAGGACATGGCCGAACTTGACGGCTTGCCCCTTCCTTGGAGATATGCTGACACCTCAGGATAATCCGTTAGGCAAAAAGGGTATTCCATGGGACTCTTCTTCCACCACAAACCTGATCCGCTTATGAAACGAAAGCCCCTTCTTCTCGCCTTGCTTCTTGCCCCCGGAATAACATATGCGGCATTGCCTCCCCAATATCAAAACACAAAAGATTTAGATGTTATCGTCGAATTTATAAAACAGCACGAGCGAATACTCGCTACGCTCGAATCAATAGATTTTGAGAATTACACCGTGCATTATAGCAATGGATGCGTAGCAACCTTTGAACGGAAAGGCTTGCCAAAACCTCCAGGATGGGTTGGGCCTGCCGATCCGCTCGTATTCAAGAAATCAACATGCCCCATAGATCCTTGATCGCCTGACAGCGCCAATACCCTCGGTCCGTCCCTGCTGAACTGTTCGCACCGTAACCGCCAACCGGCTTACCCGCTCACCGCGCTTCCAAAGGAGTTCGCCATGCAACGCTCCGGGCACATCGTTTCCCTTCTTGTCGCGGCCTTCCTCTTCCTCGCCGCCCTGCCGCTCCATGCCGCGCCCCAGCAGGACGCCGCCGGCTGTTCCGACCATCCCCTCTTCACCCGGATGGACAACATGCGCCTCACCTACTGCAAGACACTGCCCTTTGCCAGCTTCAAGTTCAAAACCGGCAAGAACAGCGACACCCCGGTGGAAGGCCGGTATTTCGAGATCAAATACCAGATTCAGGACGGGTTCGCGCCCCCGAGCCCGCTGGCCATCATCCGCAACCATCAGCAGGCCATCGCCGCGATCGGCGGCGCCACCCTGTACGAGGATCAGCGGTATACCTGGCTCAAGGTCGTCAAGGACGGCAAGGAGATCTGGGCGCAGGTGGACACCGCCTGGGGCAAGGGGTATATGCTGACCATCATCGAAAAACAGGCCATGGCGCAGGAGGTGGTCGCCAACGCCGAACTGTTCAAGGCGGGCTTGAACACCAGCGGCCACGTCGAGGTGCCGGGGATCTTCTTCGATACCGGCAAGTCGGTGCTCAAGCCCGAGTCCGCCAGTGCCGTTGGCGAAATCGCCAAGCTGCTCAAGGCTGATCCGGGCCTCAAGGTCTATGTGGTGGGCCACACCGACAATACCGCGCCGCTCGATCTCAACATGAAGCTGTCCCAGGCCCGCGCCGAAGCCGTGGCCCAAGAGTTGACCGGCAAGCACGGCATCGAGCGAGGCCGCCTGATCGGCCAAGGCGTCGGCCCCCTGGCCCCGGTCGCCTCGAACGGCAGCGAGGAAGGTCGCGCCAAAAACCGGCGGGTGGAGCTGGTCAAACAGTAACCGGCATCTATTGCTTGTCGAGCTGGCTCAGCCAGGCGCCGACAAAAACGCGGGCCGCCTGCACTGGCTCCCGTCCTGCCCGGTAGCAGAGCTTCCATTCCCTGGGCTTGGCCTCATATTGGGGATCGGAGAACTTCATGGTTTTTCCGGAGGCGGCGGGGGTCAGCGGGGCGTCGAAGGCGATGCTCCCGCTCACTTCCATGAATTGGCGCAAGCGGGCGGCCACCAGCGCCCTGGGATCGGCGGGATACTGCTTCTCCCAGGCGGCCAGACGCTCCTGATAGGACTGCTGCTCCGCAACCCCTTCCTGCTTGTACCCCTCCTTCACCATTGCGGCCATCCTCTGGTCCTTGGCCGCATTGTCGATATCGGCCTCCAGCTGCTTTATCACCGCCTGCATCTGCTTCTGCACGTCCGGTGGCATCTGGGCGGCCTCCTGTTTCATCTTTTCAATGCCCTGGCGTTGCTCGGCCAGATGGGCGGCATACTTTTCATCCGCGCCGCCCGCCTTGGGCGCGGCCGGCTTGGCCGCCTCGCGTTGTTTCCGGTAATCCGCCTTGAACGCCTCGGTTTCGGTATAGGCCTTGAGCCAGGCCAGGCTGTTCTGCACCAGGCTCACCTGTGCCGCGGCCGAAGCCGATTTGAACATTTTCCGGTTGGGATAGGCTGGCACATACCCTTTCGCCAGGGCATCGACGATTTTCGTCTCCAGTTCCCCCGCCTTGAGGCCGAACTCGGCCATGACATCCTGGGCAAACCCAACCCCCATCCAGGAACCAAGCATGATCAGACCTGCGACCAGAACCACCCGCAACCGCTGCTGCATGAGTCATTGCCTCCAATGATTTCCGAAAACGTCGCGCCTAACACCATTTTCTTCCGGTATATAGTGGAATTCGGTTTGGCGGCCAAGAGAATTCGCATGAAGGCACGACAGCCGGAAGAAAACGCCCATCCTGTCTCCTGAACAGGGCCAATGCGTGCCTCCACTCGGCTCGGAAAAAGGAGGATGCGGGAAACGGGCCAAACGTGTATATTTTCTCACGGTATTCCCATGAAAATATCGCGGCCGATCCTATCCGCCGCTGCCCCCTCAATTTCATTGCCCAGGTGCCCCATGCGTTTTTCCCAGCTCCTCATCCCCACCCTCAAGGAAACCCCCTCCGAGGCGGAGGTTGTCAGCCACCAATTGCTGCTGCGCGGCGGCTTTATCCGCAAACTCACCTCAGGCGTTTACTCCTATCTGCCCCTGGGGCTTGCGGCCATCCGGAAGGTGGAGCGGATCGTCCGCGAGGAGATGAACCGCGCCGGCGCCCAGGAGGTGCTGCTGCCCATGGTCCAGCCCGCCGATCTCTGGAAGGAATCGGGCCGCTGGGAGTTCTACGGCCCGGAGCTGTTGCGCTTCACCGACCGTCATGCCCGGGAGAGCTGCCTCGGCCCCACCCATGAGGAGGTGATCACCGACCTGGTGCGGATGAACGTCCACTCCTACCGCAGCCTGCCGATCAACCTCTACCAGATCCAGACCAAGTTCCGTGACGAGATCCGGCCCCGCTTCGGCCTGATGCGCGGCCGCGAGTTCATCATGAAGGACGGCTACAGCTTCGACGCCACCGACGCCGGCGCCGACGAGACCTACATGAAGATGCACGAGGCCTACCACCGGATCTTTGCCCGCTGCGGCCTGGCCTTCCGGGCGGTGGAGGCGGACACCGGCACCATCGGCGGCAGTTTTTCCCACGAGTTCATGGTGCTGGCCGACACCGGCGAGGACACCATCGTGATCTGCAACGACTGCGATTACGCCGCCAACCTGGAAAAGGCGCGCTGCTGGGAAAACGAGCCCGAGCCGGCCCCGGCGCTTGCCGAGCTGACCAAGATCGAGACCCCGGGCAAGAAGAAGGTGGCGGCGGTCACCGAGTTCCTGGGGATCTCCCCCAAGCAGCTGGTCAAGACCCTGGTCTACATGGCGGATGGCAAGCCGGTGGCGGTGCTGCTCCGCGGCGACCACGAGGTGCAGACCGTCAAGCTGGCCAATGCGCTGGGGGTGAACACCGACAACCTCCGCCTGGCCGAGGATCAGGAGATCTTCGACGCCACCGGCGTGCCCAGCGGCTACCTCGGCCCCATCGGTCTCAAAATCCCCATGGTGGCGGACCGGGAGCTTTCCCGGATGCACAACTTCGCCGTGGGCGCGGGCGAGAAGAACTTCCACCTGCTGAACGCCAACCTGGGCCGCGACTTTACCGTACCCACCATCGCCGATCTCAGGCAGGTTACCGCCGAGGACTCCTGCCCGGTCTGCGGCGGCAGGCTGTCGCTCACCCGGGGCATCGAGGTGGGCCACATCTTCAAGCTGGGCACCAAGTACAGCGAGGCGCTCAAGGCGACCTTCCTCAACAGCGAGAGCGCCGAACAGCCCTTCATCATGGGCTGCTACGGCATCGGGGTGAGCCGGGTGGTGGCGGCGGCCATCGAGCAGAACCACGACAAGGACGGCATCGTCTTCCCGCTGCCACTCGCGCCCTTCCAGGTGATCCTCTTGAACCTTTCCCCCAAGGACGAGGCGATCACCGCAGCCGCCAACAGCCTCTACGAGACCCTCAGGGGCAATGGCATCGAGGTGTTGCTGGACGACCGCGACGAGCGGCCGGGCAGCAAGTTCAAGGACGCGGATCTCATCGGCATTCCCTACCGGGTGATGGTGGGCAAGTCCTTTGCCGAAAAGGGCGAGGTGGAGATCAGAGGCCGCCGCGACGGCGCCACCAGCTCCATGCCCCTGGCCGAGGCCGGCGGGTGGCTGACCGAGGCCATCCGTGCCGGCATGACCTCCCCGGACTGACAACCCGCCCCCCATGGTGACCATCGACTCCATACTGGCCCGGGCCAGGGAGTACATGCCGGAGGAAGACCTCGCCCCGGTGGAGAAGGCGCACGCTTTTGCCAAGGAGGCCTACTCCGGCAAACACCGCCTCTCCGGCTCGCCCTTCCTCTATCACGCCCTGATGGTCACCGACATCCTGGCCGCCATGCGGCTCGATGTCCCCACTCTCTGCGCCGGCCTGCTGCACGGGGTGATCAAACAGGCGGAGAATCCCAAGGAGGCGGAAAAGCTGCTCCGCGAAAAATTCGGGGCGGACGTGGTCACCATCATCCAGGGCGCCAGCAAGATCACCGGCGTCCAGTTCAACAGCCGCCTGGCCTACCAGGCGGAGAACATCCGCAAGATGCTCCTGGCCATGTCCACCGACATCCGGGTTCTGCTCTTGCGGCTGGCCGACCGCCTCCACGACATGCAGTCGCTCCGGCACGTGGCCTGGGAACACCAGGTGGAGTTCGCCCAGGACACCATGGACCTCTACGCCCCCTTGGCCAGCCGGCTCGGCATCGACTGGCTCAAACGGGAGCTGGAGGACCTCTCCTTCGCGGTGCTCCACCCGGAGGAGTACGAGGACCTCTCCAACAAGATCCGCACCTCGCTCTCCGACCGGGAGACCTACGTGGAGGAGGTCAAGGCGCTCCTGACCCGCAAGCTCTCCGAGCACGGGCTCCAGCACTTCCGGGTGCTGGGCCGGCCCAAGCATCTCTACAGCATCTACAAGAAACTGATCGCCCAGAACATCCCCTTCGAGAAGGTCTACGACAAGGTGGCCTTCCGGATCATCGTCCACACCATCAAGGAGTGCTACGAGGCGCTCGGGGTGATCCACTCCCTGTGGCCGCCGGTGGACGGCCGTTTCAAGGACTTCATCAGCACCCCCAAGGCCAACATGTACCAGTCGCTGCACACCTCGGTGGTGGGGCTGCACGGCGAGTTCATGGAGGTGCAGATCCGCACCGAGGAAATGGACCGGGTCGCCCAGGAGGGCATCGCCGCCCACTGGGCCTACAAGGAGGGGACAACCGCCACCAGCCGGGACACCCGCCTCTTCAAGTGGCTCAAGCAGCTGGTCCACACCCTTCAGGAACTGGAGGACCCCAAGGAGTTCCTGGAGGCGGTCAAGGGCGAACTCTACGAGGCGGAGATCTTCGTGCTCACCCCCAACGGCGAGGTCAAGGAGTTCCCGCGCGGCAGCACCCCCATCGACTTCGCCTACTCCATCCACACCGAGGTGGGCAACCGCTGCGCCGGCGCCCGCATCAACGGCCAGATCGCCCAGCTCAAGACACCGCTCAAGAACGGCGACCTGGTGGAGATCATCACCTCGCCCAAGCAGAAGCCCAGCCGCTCCTGGCTGGGGCTGGTCAAGACCGCCCGGGCCAAGAGCCGCATCCGGCAATGGCTCAATCAGGAGGAACGGGAAAAGGCGCTGGAGGTGGGCAAGGAGTTGTGCGAGCGGGAGCTGAGGCGCCACAACCTCAGCCTCAAGCGACTGATCAAGACCGGCCACCTGCGGGAACTCCTCAAGGCTCTGGCCTGCAATACCCTGGAAGACCTGATGCGGCGGGTGGGCAGCGGCAAGATCGCCATCCCGGCCCTGACCAAGGCGATGCAGCCGCTGGAGGCGCGGGAGGAGGGGGGCGAGCCGCCGGTGGTGGAGGAAGAGGTGGCCATCCCGGTGGCCAAGCCCAGGAAACGGCACGACCACGACAACGTCATCCAGGTGAGCGGCGCCGACAACGTGCTCACCAAGATCAGCCACTGCTGCATGCCGGTGCCTGGCGACGAGATCATCGGCTTCATCACCGCCGGCCGGGGCATCTCAGTGCACAAGGCCAGCTGCCCCAACCTGCTGGCCTCGGATCAACAGCGGCTCATCCCGGTGCGCTGGGCCGAGGAAACCAGCGCCACCCACCGGGCCCAGATCCAGGTCATCGCCCAGGACCAGAAGGGGTTGCTGGCGGCGCTCAGCAACACCATCAGCACCGACGACGCCAACATCCTCAACCTGGAGGCCGCCTCATCGAGCAGCGGCATGGCCAGGATCAACATCGTCCTCGAGATCCGAGACCGCGGGCACCTGCACCTGCTGCTCCAGCATATCCGCCAACTCGGCGGGGTAATGGAGGCCAGGCGGACCTGAGGGGCGCTGGCCAAGGGCAAAAGAAAAGCCCGCCACCGGGACCGGTGCGGGCTTGTTCTGGCGAGCCAGGAAACAGGCGGATCAGGCGGGCTTCACCACCGCGCCGGAACGGATGCAACGGGTGCATACCCGGACGCTGCAGGAGTTGCCGCCGGAGGTGGCCATGCGAACCTTCTGCAGGTTGGGCAGCCAGCGCCGCCGATTCTTGTTGTTGGCATGGCTGACGTTGTTGCCGGTGCCGGGCCCCTTGCCGCAGATATCGCATTTCTTGGACATGACGGAAACTCCCTTTCTATAAATGCCGCTTGCGCGAACGGTTCACACATTCGGGTGCGGACGCGCCGACCCCACGAAGAGCGAAATATATACCCCCCGCTCCACCGAAAGGCAAGCATTTTATCATGCCCCCGTCACGCCGGAACGGCGGCTCCCTCCCCTTCCCTCTTCTGGGAAAAAAAGAGGGAACCTTTCCGTCTGGGCGCGGTCTTACCCATAACAGGCAAGCATCTCGGCGGAGGCAAAAGGGCCGGCCAGGCGCGGAATACGCCCGATGCAGACGTTTTTTATTGACACCCCCGAGTCAACACGGGTAGAGAACAACATTGGCGTAAGTACCGCTTCTCTCCCAGAAAATCTCCGCCTCCTCAGGTGCGTATGAAGAAAAACGACAACCCCCTCTGGCGTTTCTTCGCCTCGGTGAAGCTGGCACTCTTCACCCTCTTTTTTCTAGCCGCCACCTCCATCATCGGCACCCTGATCCCGCAGAAGAATCCTCCCCAGTTCTACCTGGAGAACTTTGGCCCGGGCGGTGCCCGCTTCATCGAGCTACTGGACGTGCAGGACATGTATGCCTCGTGGTGGTTCCTCGCCCTGTTGCTCCTCTTCTCCATCAATCTGATCGTCTGCACCTTCGACCGGCTGCCTGATGTCTGGCGCATGGTGGTGCTGAACAACCTCGACACCACCAGGGACAAACTGGCCAAACAGCCCCACCGCCTGGAATACCTGAGCGACGAGGCGCCCGAGACCACGGCCACCACGGCAAGCGGCCTGCTGGCCCAATCGGGCTGGGGCCCCCAACAGGCCGGCACCCTGCTCTTTTCCCAGAAATGCGCCTGGAGCCGCCTTGGCGTTTACGCGGTGCACCTGAGCATCCTGATCATCTTCGCCGGGGCTCTCATCGGTACCTTCACCGGCTTCAAGGGCAGCGTGATGATTCCGGAGGGCAGCTCCGCCGACTCCGTGTTCGAACAGATCTCGGGCAGACCGATCCCCCTGGGCTTCGAGGTGCGCTGCAACGACTTTAACCTCAGCTACTACGCCGACGGCGCCACCCCCAAGGAGTTCCGCTCCGAACTCACCGTGCGGGACCCCGCCACCGGCGAAACCAAGACCGAGCCCATCGTGGTCAATGACCCGCTGGATTTCAAGGGGGTCACCCTCTACCAGTCGAGCTACGAGCCGATGCAGGCTTTCCGGGTTACCCTCACCCAGAAGAACGGCGGCAAGGAGACGCGGTTCGAGATCCCCTTTGGCGAAAAGATCCACTGGCCGGACACCAACATCGACTTCGGGATCATCAATCAGCAGGTGGCCAGCCGCATGGGCGACGTGGTGAGCGTCAAGTTCTGGTTTTCAGACGGCAAGGGCGACCCGGAGATCTTCTGGCTCAACAACAATGCCAGCCAGACGATCACCCGTCCAAGCGGCGCCTACGACGTCGCAGTCAGCCAGATGTACTCCACCGGACTCCAGGCCACCAAGGATCCAGGGGTCTGGGTAGTCTATTTCGGCTGCGCCCTGATGCTCGCCGGGCTGTATGTCGCATTCTTCCTTTCCCACCGGCGGGTTTGGATATATATTGATCAGGATGCCGAGCGCTGCCGGGTGCTCGTCGCCGGCACCAGCAGCAAAAACAAGCTGGGCTTTGAAAAAGAATTCGCCGCCCTTACCGAGCAGCTCGACCGCTGCTCCACCCTCCACCGGGCCTGAGGTTTTTCCATGAACAGCTCGCAACTTTTGGGCGCCACCACCATTGCCTACCTCGCCTCGGCGGGACTCTATCTCGCCATGCTGATCTTCCGGACCAGGAAGCTGGCCTGGCCCGCCACCGGCATCACCGTGGCGGCCTGGCTGCTCAACACGGCCGGCATCGGCCTGCGCTGGCAGGAATCCTACCAGATGGGCATCGGCTACGCGCCGCTCTCCAACATGTACGAGTCGCTGGTCTTCTTTGCCTGGTCCATCGCCATCCTCTATCTGGGCATGGAGGTCAAGTACAAGAACCAGACCCTGGGCGCCTTTGCCATGCCCTTTGCCTGTCTGAGCATGGCCTATGCCTCCCTCTCCTCCCAGTTCGGCAAGGAGATCCGCCCCCTGATCCCGGCCCTGCAGAGCAACTGGCTCATCGCCCACGTGATCACCTGCTTCATCGGCTATGCCGCCTTCGCGGTGGCCTGCGGCATGGGGATCATGTATCTGCTCAAGGAACGGGACAAGAACGGCACGAGCCCCACCCTCGCCGCGCTCCCCGAATTGCGGGTCATCGATGACATCATCCACAAGACCATCCTCTTCGGCTTTCTCTGGCTTTCCGCCGGCATCATCACCGGGGCGGTCTGGGCCAACTCGGCTTGGGGCACTTACTGGAGCTGGGATCCCAAGGAGACCTGGTCGCTGATCACCTGGTTCGT
This sequence comes from Thermodesulfobacteriota bacterium, assembly GCA_049323635.1. Classification (GTDB taxonomy): domain Bacteria; phylum Desulfobacterota; class Desulfobulbia; order Desulfobulbales; family Desulfurivibrionaceae; genus JBMONS01. The sequence continues at coordinate 80,300 of JBMONS010000008.1, read as the reverse complement.
CTACGCCGCCACCCTGCATGCCCGGTTCACCAGGGGCTGGGGAGGCCGACGCATCGCCTGGCTGGCCATCATCGGCTTTGTCTCGGTGATCTTCACCTACTATGGGGTCAACTTCCTGCTCTCCGGGCTGCACAGCTACGGCAGCAGTTGATCCCAAACCCATCGACCACAAGGAGGGGCGCAGCAATTTTCGTCCGCAACGCGCCCCTCCCTCCCGCCTCTTCTCTTCCTCCTCCTTGCACGCCTTCTTCCCCTCCGACACACCCCCTTGCCGGGGCTGCACAAAAATCTCCCACCGCCGCTTGACAAGCCCTGCGCGGAGAGATATAAAACGTAGCTGATTTAGTATTCACCATTAGGCTTGCCGCAAGGAGGAGATAAAACATGCTCTCCTTCCGTCGGGCAAAAGCCGATACGCTTTCTGCTGGCATGGAGAACCGCTTTGGCGGTGACTTATACCGATGACTGAACAGGGATTCAGTACCCCGCACCATAAACCATTTCACAAAGGGAGAAGAACAATGAAGAAGAGCATCATCTGTTCCGCAGCGTTTGCGCTTGTCTTTGGCTTCGCCGCCGTGGCTTTTGCCGCCGACGTGGTCACCTACAACGCCAAGCAAGGCACCGTTACCTTCAACCACAAGGCTCACGGCGCCAAGCTCGGCGATTGTGCCAAGTGCCATCAGGGTACCCCCGCCAAGATCGAGATGAGCAAGGACAAGGCCCACAAGGAGCTCTGCAAGGACTGCCACACCAAGATGCAGCAGGGTCCGACCAAGTGCGCCGATTGCCACAAGAAGTAATGCGGTTGCGGTAAACACCGCATAAAAAAAGGCTGCTCGCAAGAGCAGCCTTTTTTTATGCCTTTCATCCCAGTAATACAAAGGAGAGGCGGGAATCCTTCTCCCCATCGCCTCTCCTCCCGCGGCGTTCTTACAACCGCTTCATGCCCAAGGGTCAGTGGCCAGCCGCGTCTTCCGGCCTCTCACCCTTGTCCACGAACTCCTCGCCGCCTGTTTCCCCCTACACCAAAACCGCTTGCCACGACATGGGATGACATGGGCCCACTACGCGGCAGCCTGCCTCTCAACCAAGGAGTTCCGGCTCGCCATGCTGCACCTGCTTTGCCAGCGAGGCGACGCCAAGGAGCGCGGCCACCGCGGAAAATGGTCCCAGCAGCAGGAAAAGCAGGAAGGCGGAACCGCCCCAGGCCACTTCGCCCACGCGCTTCCAGGTTATTCTGGCGCATGCGTCGGTCAAGGAAAACTCCCGCATGGAGAAGAACAGGCCATGACGCTTGTCCATCAGGTGTGTGAAGGTACTCATGACATTCCTCCTTTGGTGGTGGCTCAGGCGGCAACGTCGCCGCTGCGCTCCTCGATCTTGATCTTTCTCGGCACCAGCCCGCTGGCCATGAAGGCCGTGCACTGCTTGCGCTTCTCAAAGGGGCAGTCCGCGATGTTCCAGCAGGGCGTGTACTGCAACAGCTTCTTGATGGCAGCGATACTGATGCCATGCTCATGGATCATGTCACGCAGGCACTGGATCCACTTGATGTCATCCATGGTGTAGTAGCGCCACTGCCCTTTGCGGATGGGGTTGATCAGGTTTTCCCGTTCGTAGATCCTCAGGGTCCGCGGATGGACTTCCAGCATCTTGGCCGCGGTGCCTATGGTGAAGATCGCCTTGTTGTCAGGTATCATGATGATGCCACTCCGGGGAAGAGCCCCCGCGGAGAGTTTCCGCGGGGGCGGGATTTATACGTTGCGCCTTCTTGGCGGATTAATGATTGCCGGTGTGACGGAAGGCCTTGCCGAAGAAACGCTCGCCCAGCAGGAAGCCGGCGCCGACCACCCCGAAGCCGCCCAGGGCAACCAGCAGCTCGGCTGCGGAAGGCATGTAGGAGAAGTAGGTGGGCAGGTTCTCCCAGCCGTTGTATACCGGGACCAGCTGGCCAGCCACCACGATGTCGTAGCGCTGGAAGTAGGCACCGACCAGCACCATCAGGGCGGCCAGGGACAACGCCTGCATGCTCTTCATGCGGGAGAGGGTAATGACAACCACCGGAGCGAGCATGCCGATTACGGTCTCGAAAACCCAGAAGTTGGTGGCCAGCGGACCCTGGAGCAGGCTCAGCGCGGCAAGGCGGGCTTCCTCGGTACCACCGACAAAGGCGGCGATGAACTTCCAGACAGTGGCGACCATCAAGAGGATCAGGGTGGAGAACATGACCTTGCCAGCGCCCTGGAGACCCTCGCGGGTGGACTGGCTCATCTCCTCGCCGCGCATCTTGTATGCCCAGTTGGAAAAGAGGATGATGGCGGCGGCGCCGGTCATGACCGCGGAGGCCAGGAAGTACACGGGCAGCTGGGAGCCGTACCAGAAGGGACGGGCGGACAGGGTGGCGAATACCGCACCCAGGTTGGTATTGGCCGCAACCTCGGCCAGGGCACCGCAGACGCCCAGGGTGACGGCGGTGGAGTACTTCTTGGTGAGGATCAGGTAGAACTCAACAAACATGAAGCCAACGGCCATGCTGTAGAGGGTGCCCATCCACCAGATGTTGGAGGTGAGGTTCGGGGAAAGCATGTTGTAGAGCAGCATGCGATGCGGGTTTTCCAGCTCAAGGCCGATGATGGTGAAACCGCCGAAGATCACCACGATGGAGAGGTAGACCATCCGGTTGGCCAGGGCGGTGAGCCGGTTGTGACCGAAGATATGGCTCAGCACCGCAAGCAGACAGAGCCCGGTGGAGATGATCGCGAAGTAGGCATAGTTGGAGATGAGGATGCCCCAGGGCATCTCCCGGGTGTTGGCAAAGGCGTTGTGATGGCCGACATACTGGGCATAGAGGCCCGCGCCGACGCCGGTCAGCGCGATCAGCGCGCAGATGATGGTGGCCTTGGTCACGGCCGGCGTGGCGACTTTCTGCTCCGCCACTTCTGAGAGTGAGAAGGTGTTCAACATGGTTTTTCCTCCCGATGAATGATTGTGGTACATCTGTTATGAAGTGTTACAACTCCCGGCCAGGGAGTGGGTTGCGTTGCTCCGGCTTTCGCCGGCTTGGTGTTTTTTATCTTCTCTTGCTTCCTGGGGCGCCTTGGCAAGTCAAACGGGCCGCCACCCGTGATTGAGGAGAATCGCCTGCGCCGCCTTCCGGTCACCTCCTTGCGTTGTGCTTGGGGGAATTCCCCTTCACCATGGTATGGAAGGCCCAGCATAGGCTGTTCCCGCGTAGTGTCCCATGTCGCACAGAGACAAAAGCAAGGCGCATGCCACAACCAAGCATCGCGGCCTGACAATTCGACACGAAATACCTCTTTGCACCAAGAAGCAGGGAGATAGAATTCTGCACCAGACGACTTCCAATTTTTAATCAAAAAAATCTGTTTCAAGTTATTTGCCAAGCAACGCTCAAATTGCTTCATCACCGACCAGCAACATGGCGCAAAAAAAGCCCATAATGACATCACCACGGGCTTCCCAGAAAACAAGAAAGAAATACGCCTTCTCAATCAGTTACCACAATACACCCTCCAACAACGCTGCACCATCCGTCCGCATGCCCCCCGAATGCCCGGCGGCCTCCCACAAAGAAAAACGACACGGAATCGAACAGATAGAAAAGCGACTCCGCCCCGGGGCGCACTTTGCTCCCCATGCGTCCACCCTAGCCACCGAAGCCGGCCCCTCCACCCCTTCCTCAGGCAGCAGCTGCATAAACCCCTCCATGCCAGGAGACAGGGAAACCGTTCTGCTGTCATGTACAAGGTTTGATAACAATCAGGAGAAGAGGAGGTATCCTGGGGCGAAGGCAAAAAAAGAGCGGGAACCCACAAGGGTTCCCGCTCCATGTCTTCATCCCCACCAAAGCGATGATGGGGGCATCACATCAGAAAAACACCAACGCTCAGTGGCCAGCCTTCCCCTGGGGCGCGGCACCGGTCAACCGGTTGTACCCCTTGACGCCAACATGGCAGGAGGTGCAGCGGGTGTTGGAGGCAAAGGCGGTGGAGCCGTCGTGGCAGGCGCCGCAGTACTTGCCCTTGTACAGGGACTCCATGGTGAAGTCGGCGTTCTGCTCGGCGGTGCCGGCAGCCATCTCGAAGTTGGGGCCGCCGCCATGGCAGGCGTCACAAGAAAGACCAGCATCCATGGTATGGGTCTTGTGCAGGAAAACGACGCCCTTGACCGGCTTGGCCCATACGATCGGGGCCTTGGGACCGTAGGTATCCTCGTCGTAAGCCTCCTCGGCCACGGCAATGCCGGCGAAGGCCAGCAGCCCGAGAAGAGCCAGCACACCCAGTCCTTTCATCAGGTTATTTTGATCGCGTTTCATCGCTGTACTCTCCGGATTAGTCATTCATGTAAAAGATATTCGGCACGGCGCCGGTCTCGGGACGCAGAACCCAAACCACCTTCTCGGGCTTGTGGATCAGCTTGTAGGCCTCGCTGTCCGCGTTGGTGAGATCACCGAACACACGAACCCCAGCCGGACAGGCGGCGGCGCAGGCGGTCTTGGTCTCGCCCTTGGAGAGGCGGGTGTCGAAGCAGAAGTTGCACTTGTCGATGGCGCGGATGTCTTCCTTGAAGTAGCGGGCATTGTAGGGACAAGCGGCCATACAGGTCTTGCAACCGATGCAGCGCTTGTAGTCCATCATGACGATGCCGTTCTTCTTGTCCTTGTAGGTGGCGGTGGTGGGGCAGACGCGCACGCAGGGCGGACGGTTGCAATGGTTGCAGAGCACCGGCATGAAGATGCGCTCCTTCTGGCCCTTGCCCAGATCACGCTCCTGCTCAAGGATGGTGGTCCGGTAGCCATAGGCGGGGACGTTGTTGGTCTTCACGCACGCTTCCATGCACCGCTCGCAATCCACGCAGCGGTTCTGGCGGATGACCATGGTGTAATGGGGGCTGTAAGGGAAGGCGCCGGCAGCCGGCACCGGTCCCATGGAGCTGTGGGCGTCACGGGCCGAGGTCAGGGACAGCACAGAGCCGCCCACGAAAACCCCCGTCACCGCCAGACCAAAACGCAGAAACCGCCGCCGTTCCTCGGAAGGAAGGGTATCAACCCCTTCATTCTTGAGTTTTTCAAGATCGTCAATCTTCATCCTTAACCTCTCCTCAGGACTGTATTGCAGAAGGGCTCCCAGCCCCCCCGATGTGGAACAAACAATAATTTCAAACGGTTAAGCCTTAAGCAGCAGCTAAAATAAATTCACGGTATTCTAATTTGACAAGTCCGCATGTCAAGTGAATTTTTCCATATCGCCACCTCTTTGGGCACCTAGGATATTTTTCCGGAAAACCACGGCATTTTCCGTATTTCCCCAAGCACTTCCCGTTTTTTTCTGATATATTCGTTTTGTTCACCATAAATGATATTGATTACCGCTTGAACCACCCACGAGTCTTTACACATACCGCATGAACAGCACCAGCAAAACCGCTCCCCCTCCAGGCCAGGCCGTACAAGAGGCTGTCTTCACCGTCAATGGCGAATGGCGGATCACCGCCTTCAACCAAGCCGCCCAGAAACTGCTCGGCCTCCAGGCCGGCGAGATCATCGGCAAGAGCTGCAAGGACGTGTTCAGCGGCACCGGCCGCTTCGAGGCCCTGTGCAGCCTATACGGCCCCCTGGCCTCCGGCCTGGCCATGCACAACTTCAGCATGGTGATGAAACGGCCGGACAGCGACGCCACCCTGAGCCTGCTGGTAACGGCCATTCCGGTGCCCGACCAACACGGCCACATCTCGGGCGCCATCATCACCCTGCGCGACGCCGCCGACCCAAGCCAGAACTACTCGCTGGTGCTGGACAACATCGCCGACGGCGTCTTCACCGTGGACCGCCTGTTCCGCATTACCTCCTTCAACCGCGCCGCCGAGCTGATCACCGGCTGGAAAAAGGAGGAGGTGATTGGTCGGTCGTGCAGTTCGACCTTCCACTCCAGCATCTGCGGCGCCGAATGCATCCTGGCCCAGAGCATCCGTGAAGGCACCGCCATTGTCAACCGTTCCATCTACATCCATGGCAAGAACGGCAAGGCGATCCCCATCAGCATCAGCGCCTCGCCCCTGCTTGACCCGGAAGGGGCCGTGATCGGGGGGGTGGAGACCTTCCGGGACATCACCTCCAGCATGCAGCAGGATCTGATCCTGGACAGCATCGCCGACGGCGTCTTCACTGTGGACCGCGACTGGCACCTCACCTCCTTCAACCGGGCAGCCGAGCAGATCACCGGCTGGAAGAAAGACGAGGTTCTTGGCCAACCGTGCAGCTCGATCTTCCACTCCAGCATCTGCGGCGAGTCCTGCATCCTGGCCCAGAGCGTCGAGAGCGGCGCGGCCATCGGCAACCGCTCCATCTTCATCAAGGGCAAGGACGGCAACACCATCCCGATCAGCATCAGCGCCGCTCCGCTCACCGACCCGGACGGCGACGTGATCGGCGGGGTGGAGACCTTCCGCGACCTCACCTCGGTGATGACCAAGGATCTGGTGCTGGAGAGCATCGCCGACGGCGTCTTCACCGTGGACCGCAACTGGAAGATCACCTCCTTCAACCGGGGCGCCGAACTGATCACCGGCTGGAAACGCCAGGACGCCATCGGCAAGTCGTGCAGCGACGTGTTCCACTCGAGCATCTGCGGCGACAACTGCGCCATTGCCCAGAGCCTTTACAGCGGCAAACCGGTGGCCAACCGCTCCATCTTCATCCGCGACGTCGACGGCAAGCAGCTGCCGATCAGCATCAGCGCCGCTCCCCTTCTCGACCACGAGGGCAACGTCATCGGTGGCGTGGAAACCTTCCGCGACCTTTCCGTGGTGACCGAACTCCGCAAGCAGCTCTCCAAGCGCTATACCTTTGGCGAGATCCTCAGCAAGAGCGCCTCCATGCAGCGGATATTCGGGATACTCCCGGAGATCGCCCACAGCGAGAGCAACGTGCTGGTGCTCGGTGAATCGGGTACCGGCAAGGAGCTGATCGCTCGGGCCATCCACACCTCGAGCCAGCGCAACCGCGGGCCTTTCATGGCGGTCAACTGCGGGGCGCTGCCGGAAACCCTGCTGGAATCAGAGCTGTTCGGCTACAAGGCCGGCGCCTTCACCGACGCCAAGCAGGACCGGCCCGGCCGTTTCGCCAGTGCCGAAAAGGGCACCCTCTTCCTGGACGAGATCGGCGACATCCCAGCCTCCCTTCAGGTCAAGCTGCTCAGGGTGCTGCAGGAAAAAGTCTACGAACCGCTCGGCTCCAACAAACCGGTCAAGGCGGACGTGCGCATCATCGCCGCCACCAACCGCGACCTGCAGACACTGGTTCAGGAGGGAAGTTTCCGAGAGGATCTCTTCTACCGCCTCAACGTGGTCAGGATCAACCTGCCGCCCCTCCGGGAACGCATGGAGGATATCCCCATGCTGGCGGAGCACTTTGTCCGGCAGTTTTCGGCCCAGCAGGGCAAGGACATCGTGGGCGTCTCCGACGAGGCGCTGGCCATCCTGATGCGGCACAACTTCCCCGGCAACATCCGGGAGCTGGAAAACATCATCGAGTACTCCTTCATTCTCTGCCATGGCGGCTTCATCCGCCCCGAGCACCTGCCGGAGCCCTTCGCGCCGCGGGGGGAACCGCAGATGAGCGCGAGCGGAGCCCTGCCGCTTCACAAGCCGCTGCCCCTGGAGGAGATCGAGAAGCAGGCGATCCTGCAGTCGCTGGAGCGCAACCGCTGGCGCAAGATGGCCACCTGCCGGGAGTTGGGCATCTCCAAGGATACCCTGCGGCGCAAGATCGACCGCTACGGCTTCAAGAATCCCTTTGGCGAGGATCTGGACTGACCGTCGCCCCCCCCTGTTTCCCCGTGAAACGAAAGAAGGCCGGAGGGAATCCCCTCCGGCCTTCTTGTCTAACCGTTGATAACCAACCGGATCAGTTCTGCCCGGCCTGCTTCTTGTCGCGGCCTGAACCGGCATTCTTGCGCGCCAGCTCGGCCGCCTTGGCTTTTTTTTCCGCCACCTCATCACCAGCCACCCGCAAGGCGCGCGGCGCGGCCCGGTCTACCAACGAGGCGCAGGTTTGATGGACCTCTGGCGGGCACTCGGCGATCTCCCAGCAGGGGGCCAGGGTCAGCAGACGCTTGAGCCCCGGGATACTGATCCCCTGCTCATGGATCATGGAGCGCAGGCAGGATATCCAGCGAATGTCATTCAAGGAATACAGCCGCCTGCTCCCCTTGATCTGGGGGTGAATCAGTCCTTCCGCTTCGTAGATACGAAGTGTCCTTGGATGGACATCCAGCAACCTGGCCGCCACGCCGATGGGATAAATCGGCAGGTCTGGTCGGAGCGGCTGGATCTCCGTTTTCTTCTTGGCCGCCATAATCCTTCTCCTCTCGACATCGTCATGTTCCAGCCGGAAACCCCGGCGATGGAATCAATGGTCCTCGGACAGATGGCCCTTGAACAGCCGCTCGCCCATCAGGAAGCCCATAACACAGAGCCCCATGGCGCCAACGGTGATGGCGATTTCATGGAGAGAAGGAGTATAGGGGAACAGCTCCGGCAGCCCAACCACGCCGTATTCATGGTAGTGGGGAACCAGCTGGCCAACCACCACCAGGTCATAGCGCATGAAGAAGATGCCAACCACGCTGGAAACCGAGGCCCAGAAGAGCACGGGCAGGTTCTTGGCGCGGGCGGCCAGGATCATGACAAAGGGGATCACCATGCCGAGCATGATCTCGCCGAGCCAGAAGTTGACCGCATAGGGGCCCTGCACCAGGGACATGATCGCCTCGTACTTTCCCGGCGGCTGACCGCTGATGCCGGAGATCATCTTCCAGGTGGTGAAGAACATGATCACCGAGATCAGGGTGGCGCCCAACTTGGCGGTTGCCTGCAGGGAGCTCTCCAGCTTCTCGCTCATCTGCCAGCCGTTGGCGCGATAGGCGATCCAGTGGAAGAATATCACCGCGGCGCAGCCGGACATCATGGCGGAGGTGATGAAGTAGATGGGCATGTAGGGGCCATGCCAGAACTCGCGGCCGGAGAGCAGACCGAACACCGCGCCCAGGTTACTGTGGGCGGCGATACCGGATACCACGCCCGCCAGGCCGAACATGCCGGCCGCCTTGTGCTTCTCCATCTGCAGCAGGGCGAACTCCACCACCATAAAGAAAAGATAGGCTCCGTACAGGGTGCCCATCCACCAGATGTTGGAGGTGGGGTTCGGGGAAAGCATGTTGTAGATGGGCATGCGCCAGGGGTTCTCGATCTCGAAGGAGATAACGAAGAAGCCGGCGACGATGGTCATGATGGCCATGAAGACCGACCGCTTGGCAATGGGCTTGAACGCCTCCACGCCAAAGACATGGCCGATGGAGGAGACCAGGCAGAGCCCGGTGGAGGTGACAACGAAGAAAACGTAGGCCGCGATCAACAGGCCCCAGGGCACCTCGCGGGTGACGCCGTAGGCGTGATCATGCCCGATATAGAGGGCATGCAGACCGGCTGCAAGGGCAAGGGCGGCAAGGAAACCGCCGATGGCGATGCTGGCGTTGTAGGACCGCGACGGGCTGGCCACAAGACCGGTGTCCTGCGGCAGAACATTGGCAAGAAAGTTATTCATGGGACAACACTCCTTATACGCTTGAATTGATCTCTTTTTACGCTGTTCCGGAAAACGACAATAAAATGGCGCCACCCGCGCCCACTCGGGCTAGGGAAGCGTCTCCTCGTTTGCCTGGATCAACGGTTTGATTTTGAGATCAAAAAAGGTATGGAGTGCCGCGCAACCAATCCAGAACGACAAGAACATGAGACCTTCCATCTTTTTTCTCCTCAATCAAACGACCTGATCCTGCAGGCCTTGATTCCTCTGGACTCGGACGAAATGGCGGTTCCGAACGAATCCCCCCTTGAACATCTTCTCTCCGCGCACCTCCTGTGGTTGAGTTTTAAAAGGTTTAAGCCGGCAGCAGACCCTGGCGGGAGCCTGCCCAACCTGATTCCCGATCTTGAGCATACCGTACAAGATGCCAAAATGGATTGTCAACTTTTTATTCGTATGAATTTACATTTTTTGGGATCTTTGCAATTCAGATTAATCCCACATGCGGATGTGAGCAAAAGCAGCATGCGCCCATATAGGCAAGATGGCCAAAAGAGAGGACAGGGAAAATCACCGACGCAGACATGGTATTCAAACAATACTCCTGCAACTGACCTTACTCCGAAACGGTCATCCCTCCCGGAACAGGAGAGACATACTACTAGCATTGGCGCAAAACAATCCGCGACAACAAACCATATGGGCGCACAATACGCCATACATTTTCACAATACCATCCCCGAACATCACCGCCCCAGGCCAGACACCACCACCTAAAACACATTGCAACTTATCGAAATTACGCACTATAGACAAAATACCCAGAGCACCCAAGCGACTATGGCACGCTGATTGCAAAAGTTAAAACGCAAGGGACAACATGGCATACGCCATGGAGAATACAAAGACACCAACCTTCCGTCTTCCGTGACAAACGGCATTCTCCCCTCACTCCTTGCAAGGGGTTCCCGGTGGCGGCCTGGAACCCCTTGCCCCCTTCTTCCCTTCCCTGGCGAAAAACTTGATGACCACGACGGGTGAACCCTGTATAGTCGGGAAATTCTGTTTGTAATGCGAATCCCCGGAAAACCGTTCGCCCATGGCCAACCATTTCTCCCCCAATGAAGAGCGCGATACCCCACCAGCCACCTCCGGGGTAAGGGTCTGGAACCATGTCCAGCTCTGCCTGCTGCTGCTCGGGGTGTGCTTCACCCTCACCATCAGCCTGGCGGCGGCCTTCTATCTCTTCATCTCGCTGGACATCCCCTCGATCAGCGCTCTGCGCCGCTACAAGCCGCCCATTACCTCCTACATATACGACGCCGAGCAACAGCCGGTGGCGGCGATCTCCTTTGAAAACCGGACAGTGGTGCCGCTTTCCGCCATGCCGGCCCTGCTGCCCAAGGCCTTCATCGCCGCGGAAGACTCCCGTTTCTACCAGCACAGCGGCGTGGACGCCTGGTCGATTTTACGGGCGCTGGTCCACAATCTCCGCTCCGGCGAGCGGGGGCAGGGCGGCAGCACCATCACCCAGCAGGTGGCGCGGGCCTTGCTCCTTTCCCCGGAAAAGTCCTACACCCGCAAGCTCAAGGAAGCAATTCTCGCCTACCGGATCGACAAGGCCCTGGGCAAGGAAGAGATCCTCACCATCTACCTCAACCACATCTATCTGGGCAGCGGCGCCTATGGAGTGGAGGCGGCCAGCCAGACCTACTTCGGCAAGCACGCTCAGGACCTCAACGTCGCCGAGATGGCGCTGATCGCTGGGTTGCCGCCGGCCCCGAGCAGCTATTCGCCCTTCCGCAACTTCAAGCTGGCCAAGAAACGACAGGAGTATGTGCTGAACCGCATGGCCGAGGAGAAGTACATTACCGCGGAAGAGGCCCGCAAGGCCCATGGACAGCAGCTTTTCTGGGGACCAGAGGAGACGGGCGGGGGATACCCGGAGGAAAACAGCTACTTTGTGCAGTTTGTCCGCAACTACGTGGAAGGCAAGTACGGCAGCGACACCCTGCTCAAGGAAGGACTGCGCATCCACACCACCCTGGACCAAAGCCTGCAGGCGGCGGCCAACATGGCGGTGAAACGCGGCACCGCCAAATGGGCCATCCGCCAGAGCACCGCGGCGCGCACCGCCAACGCGGTGCTCCCCCAGGCGGCGCTCATTGCCATGGAGGTGAAAAGCGGTCGGCTCAGGGCGATGATCGGCGGCACCGACTTCGACCGCAGCCAGTTCAATCGGGCCTATCAGGCCAGGCGTCAGCCCGGCTCATCATTTAAGCCGTTCATCTACGCCGCCGGTCTCGACAACGGCATGTCCCCCGCCACCACCCTGATGGATGAACCCTTGCAACTGCGGGGCTCAAGCGCCACCGACATCTGGGAGCCCAAGAACTACGACGGCACCTTCGAAGGGCCGGTTTCACTCCGGAACGCCCTGATTCGTTCGCGCAACATCCCCACCATCAAGATCCTGCAAGAGGTGGGTCCGGACAAGGTCATCGACCTGGCCCGCCGGCTGGGCATCACCACGCCCATGATCAAGAACCTCTCCCTGGCCCTCGGCTCCTCGGAGGTTTCGCCGCTGGAACTGACTCGGGCCTATGCCGCCTTCGCCAACAACGGCAAGCTGCCGGAGGTGCTCTTCATCGAAAGAATCGAGGATCGGGACGGCCGAATCCTGGAGGAGCACAAGCCCGCCAGCACCCAGGCCATGGAGCCGCGCACCGCCTATCAACTCACCCACCTCCTCCAGGGGGTCATCAACGAGGGAACCGCCACCAGCGTCAAGCCATACGGCGCACCGGCGGCGGGCAAGACCGGCACCACCGATCAGAACATGGATGCCTGGTTCGTCGGCTACACCCCTGAACTGGTCACCTGCGTCTGGGTGGGCCACGACCAGAAGATCGCCTTGGGTTCGGCCGAAACCGGCGGCCGCGCCGCCGCCCCCATCTGGCTCGACTTCATGAACCAGACCAAGTCGGCCTACCCGCCAGGCCCCGACTTCCTCATGCCGACCGGCCTCACCATGCTGGCGGTAAACCCCCACGGCGGGCTGGCCCAGGCTGGCCCCGCGGAGCCGTTCAAGGAAGAGAGCATTTCTTCGCTTACCGCCCATGAGTCAACAGAAGACCCTGCTGGCGAAGAAACAGCCGCCAGCCTGCCGGCGCCCCCCCCTCCCGCCACGCCGACTCCCAACAACGGTCCGCTTTTCTCCATCCAGTGACATAGCAGCCCCCCCTGCACGTTCCAGCTGAACAGCGGAGCAACGAAGCCGCGCTACCACTCCCCTGGGGAGCCCCGGGCAGGATCATGGTCGCCAACAGTCCCGACCATGTCGCTCCCCCCCCCGGCAGGGAACGCCAGAACGGGCCTTCGCCACGAAGGCGCAATATGCGCCCACGTGATAAACACAAAAAAACCCTGCCAACCGGCAATACCGGCGGCAGGGCAGCATGTGTCTCTTTGTTTTTTTCAGGGAGCCGGGAGGGCTTGCCCCTCAACCAACCCGCTTACGGGGCAGGTTCTTGAGCTCGTCCCGCATCTGGTAGACCATGGCGAAGGACTCCTTCATCTCCTTGGTCATTTCGTCGGCCTTGGCGTCATCCACCATCACCCGGATCGCCACCCGCTTCTTGCCCTCGGGCGCGTCCTCGAAGGAGGTGAGGATGCTGATCACCCGGGTGTCGTACTTGCGCAACGCCTCGATCACCCTGGTCACCGCGCCGGGCACGTCGTCCAGATCGAAGACAAAGAGGATGGCGCCGTCCTTGATGCCGGTGCTGTGGATAAAGCCGCGCAACACGTCGGTCTCGCTGACCACCCCCACCAGATGGCCGCTTTCGTCCACCACCGGCAGACCGGAAATCTTGCCTTCCAGCATCACCAAGGCGGCCTTTTCCAGGGTTTCGCCAGCCCCGAGGGTGAGGGGCTGGGCGGTCATGACGTCCTTGACCTTCATCTCGGAGAGCAGATAGTACAGCTCGTGGATATCCAGGGAGGTGGTCTTGGAGGGCGAGGCGTCCTTGACGTCGCGGTCGGTAACGATGCCGATCAGCTTGCCGTGCGCAACCACGGGCAACCGGCGGATGTTGTTCTCCTTCATGATCCGGGTGGCGCGCATCAGGGAGGTATTCTCGTCCACGGTGAGGACGTCCTTTGCCATCCAGTCCTTGATCAACATAATCTCCTCTCCTCCTTGCCGGTTGCAGCGGCGCGCTTCCGGCACCCTGACAACCCTGGTTTGCGGATTCCGCCAGCCCGCGCCCTGAAGCGCCAAGCGGCCAACTCATTCTCCATGCTGTTGCGCTCCAGAACAAGCCGGGGCCAACCTGCCCCGTCATCAGCTCTTCGGCACCGTTCTTTATAAAATATTCGCCGCGCTCCCGCAAGGCGTGTCTGATAAGGAGTTGCAAAAAGGCGTGCGAATGGCGACCGGCACAGAAAAATCTTCAGGGTGCCGCAAACTGTAGCGCCTCTTGCAGCTTCCCCCTCTCCCCGCCCTCCCGCAAGCAGGGCCTCGAACGGCACCATCGCCCGGCGCGCATCGGCAGGCCGCTTCTTTTGGCTTGCGCCGCCAGGCGGGAGCCGGTAAAGGAAACGGTGCGAGGAACATCCTCCTTGCCACTCCAGACTGGACGCCATGAACGCATCCTCTTCCATGCCAACCCCGCTTTCCGACCCGGACCTCTCCAATATTCTGGCAGTGCTGGCCGCCGAGGATGGGGTGTTTCTGGAAACGACGCGCTTTTTCGGGGAGGAACACCGCTCGCTCCTGTTCCGGAACCCCCTCGGCCAACTCACCTGCCGGGTCGGGGATGACCCCGCCGCCTTTCTCGCCCAAATCGAGGCCGCCTTGGCCGATGGCCATCATCTGGCAGGCTGGCTTGCCTACGAATTCGGCACCCTGCTCGAACCGGTGCTGGCGCGGCGGCTCACCCTGCCGGGCGGCACCCTGCTCGGCTGGATGGGCATCTTTACGGAGCCGCATCTCTATGACCACCGCTCGGGCTCCTTCGGCGGCGCCGGGTCCTGGCCAAAACCGGCCACGCCCACGGTCACATCGCGTGGCCAAGCCATGGACCTTGCCCCCAGCACCCAGCGGGAGGCCTATCTGGCCGCCATCGATCGCATCAAGGAGTACATCGCCGCCGGCGACACCTATCAGGTCAACTATACCTTCAAGCTGCTCTTTCGGCTGGCTGGTTCGCCCGAGGCGCTTTACCGGAGCCTGCGCCGCAACCAGAGCGTCTGCTATGGCGCCTATATCCGGCACGGCGACCACCGCGTCCTTTCCTTTTCCCCGGAACTGTTCTTTAAAAAGCAGGGAGATCTCTGCTCGGTGCGACCGATGAAGGGCACCATCCGCCGGGGGCGCTTTTGGGCGGAGGACAGCGCCCTTGCCGAGCAGTTGCGCCACGACCCCAAAAATCGCAGCGAAAACGTGATGATCGTCGACCTGCTCCGCAACGATCTGGGCCGCATCTGCATCCCCGGAACAGTGCACACCAAATCGCTCTTTGATGTGGAGACATACGAGACCCTGCACCAGATGACCTCCACCATCGAAGGTCGGCTGCCGGCTGGCACCGGGGTCGGGGCGCTGCTTCGCGCCCTCTTCCCCTGCGGCTCGGTTACCGGCGCCCCCAAGATCCGGACCATGGAAATCATTAGCGAGCTGGAAGCGGCGCCACGCGGGGTTTACACCGGCGCCATCGGCTGGCTTTCCCCGGACGGCGACGCAGTCTTCAACGTGCCGATCCGTACCGTGGAACTCCATGGCGACAGGGGCGAGATGGGGGTGGGATCGGGGGTGGTCTTTGATTCCCAACCGGAACAGGAGTGGGAAGAGTGCCTGCTCAAGGGCCGCTTCCTCACCGAGCCGGCCCCGGCCTTCCAGCTTATCGAAACCATGCTCTGGCAGCCAGAAGCCGGCTACTTGCTGCTGAACGAACACCTGGAACGGCTGGCCGGATCGGCCCGTCATCTGCTCTTTCCTTTGGACCGCGCCGCGATCGAGGCAAGGCTTGACGCCTTGGCACGGGACTTTGCCCAAAACTGCCAGCGGGTGCGACTGACCCTGGCCAAGGACGGCGCCATCAGCCTCAACGCCACTCCTTGCGAAGCACCGGCAGGGGTGCTCAATCCGGAGCGGAACCCGCTGCCTGCGGTCTCCTTCTCCAGCCAGGCCACAGATCCGGACTGGCCATGGCTCTACCACAAGACCACCCGGCGGGAGTTGTACGACTCCGAGCGCCAGCGCGCCACCGAGACGGGTCTCTACGAGGTGATCTTTGCCAACACCCGGGGCGAGGCCACCGAGGGAACGATCACCAATCTCTTTGTCGAGCGGGACGGGGTCCTGCTCACCCCGCCGGTTTCCTGCGGCCTGCTGGCCGGGGTGTTGCGCCACCACCTGCTTGCCGGCATGGCCCCTGGACTCACCGCGCGCGAGGCAGTACTGACCAGGCAGGAGGTGGAGGCGGCGGACTCCCTCTATGTGGGCAATTCGGTGCGCGGCCTGGTGCGGGTGCGGCTCCGCTAGCCCCTGGCCAGGGTGCGGATGATGTCCGCCTTGCCCACCACCCCCACCAACACGCCGTCCCGGAGCACCGGCAGGGTGTGAACCCCCTTCTCCGCCATGATGGTGGCGATCTCGTCGAGCGGGGTCTCCTCGGAGATGGCGATCGCCGGCCGCGAGCAGATCTCGCCCACGGTCGAGCCGGTCATCTTGCGAATCTCCTGCTCCACCTTCGCCGCCTTGTCGAGAAAGATCACCGAATCCAAAATGGCGACGGCGGTGGGGATATGGAAGCGCTTGGCCTGGTCCACCAGGTCGCTCTCCGTCACCACCCCCACCAGACGGCCCTCGCCGTCCACCACCGGCGCGCCGTTGATGCGGTGCTCCCACAGCACCCCGGCCAGCCGCTCCACCGGCATGTCCTCGCGTACCGTAACAATCTTGTCGGCCATGATCTCCTTGGCTTGCAGCATAGGATCGTCCTTTGGGTTTGTTTCTTTTTTCAGCCCTGGGCCAGCACGGCCGCAAAGGCGGCCGGCAGCGCATCGGCCACCTCGCTGGCCAAAAAGCCGAAGGGCCGGCCTTCCTCCACCAGCCGATCTCCGGCCAGTCCATGCATATAGACGGCCAGGCAGGCAGCCTCCCACGGCGCCACCCCCTGGGCCAGCAGGCCAGAAAGCAGGCCGGTGAGCACATCCCCCATGCCGCCCGTGGCCATGCCAGGATTGCCGGTGGGATTGATGGCCACCCTGCCGTCCGGTCCGGCGATCACCGTGGCCGCGCCCTTGAGCACCAGCCACACCCCATGACGGGTCGCGAAGTCCCTCGCCACCGCCAGACGGTCCTCCTGCAGCTCGCGGGTAGATTTGCCGGCCAGCCTGGCCATCTCCCCCGGATGCGGGGTAAGGACGCGCACCGCCGGGGGGGCGGTCAACAACACGTCCTCACCCGCCAGCAGGTTGAGGGCATCGGCATCCACCACCATCGGGAACGGTAGCTCCCCATACAACCGGCGCACCAAGGCGCCGGTGTCCGGATCGGTCCCAAGCCCCGGCCCCATGGCCATGGCCGCCTTGCCCTCGCAGACAGCCAGAATCGCCTCGATGTCGGCTTCCGAGAAGTGGTGCTGGGAAAAAGGCATGGCCACAGCCATCGCTTCGGGCAGAGTCGCCTGAAAAATCGGCACCAGCCCCTTGGGCGCCGCCATGGTCAACAATCCCACCCCACAGCGCAACGCTCCCCTCCCGCACAGCAGGGCGGCGCCAGCCTTGCCCTGCGAGCCGGCCACGGTGAGCAGGTGGCCGAAGGTGCCCTTGTGTCCGCCCAGGGGCCGGCAAGAAATCCACGGCCGGACCGCGACACCGTCCAGCAGCACCACCTCCACTCCCACCGCTTCCACCACCTCCTGCGGGATGCCGATGTCGATGACCACCAGCCGCCCGACATACTCCTTGCCCGGCGGCTGCACCTGGGCAAACTTGGCCAGACCACAGGCGCAGGTGAGGTCGGCGCGCACGCAGACACCCAAGGGGCGGCCGCTATCGCTGTCCAGCCCCGAGGGGATGTCCACCGCTATCACCGGCGCGGTGGCGGCGTTGATCAACCCCACCACCTCGGCAAGCAGCCCGGCCACCTCTCTGGCAAGCCCCACCCCGAAAAGGGCGTCCACCACCAGATCGCTGCCGGCCAGCATCCGCTCCACCCAGGCCAGATCCTCCTCGGCCAGACAGACCCCCAACGGCAACTCCAGGGTCCGCACCCGCTCCAGGTTGGCGGCGGCGTCCCCCTGCAACCGCTCCGGCGGGCAGCAGCACACCACCTGCGGCCGTGCCTTGCGCTCGAAGAGCAGCCTGGCGATCACCAGCCCATCGCCGCCGTTGTTGCCTGGCCCCACGAAAATGACCACCTTGCGGCCGGCCAACTCCCCAAACTGCTCGGCCATGGCCGCCACCATGCCGCGGCCGGCATGTTCCATCAACTCAAGGCCCGGAATGCCCCAGTCGCTGATGGCCATTGCGTCGCAACGCCGCATCTGCTCGGCGGTTGCGACCCGTGCTCCCACCGAAACCCTCATGCCCCGCTCCCGCCATTATCCAAGGCACGCCGGAGGGTGGCTGCCAATTCACTGATTACCACCGGCTTCATCACGTAGCCCTTGATGCCTACCTCCCTGGCCTTTTCCTCGGTAAACGCCTCGCTGAAACCGGTACACACCACGATGGGAAGCCGCGGTCGGATGGCGAGCAGCCGCTCGGCCAGGACAGCGCCGGTCATCCCCGGCATGGTCTGATCGGTAACCACCAGGTCAAAGGCATCAGGGTTGGCTTCGAACAACTGACAGGCGGTGGCTCCGTCCGTGACCGCCGTCACCTGATAGCCCAGGAAGGAAATCATCTCCTGATGCATGGAAACCACCTGCTCGTCATCGTCCACCAATAAAACCCGCTCGCTGCCGCGCGGCAGGCTCACCGCCACCACCCCTGCCCCACCGGCGGCGGAGGCTTGCGCGATCAGAGGCAGATACACCCGGAATACCGACCCCTTACCCAACTCGCTCTCCACCGCGATGTGGCCGCCGTGGCTCTTGACGATGCCATGCACCAGGGCCAGGCCCATGCCGGTTCCCTTGCCTTGCTCCTTGGTGGTGAAGTAGGGCTCGAAGATCCGCTCCAGCACCGCCCTTTCCATGCCGCAACCGGTATCGCTCACCGTCAGGCGCAGATACCTGCCCGTAGCCAACGTCTTGAACTCCTCCTGGCTGCCACCGCCGGTGATGGCAATGGAATCGAGGCCCACCCCGAGCAGGCCGCCATGCTCCTCCATGGCATGGGCTGCGTTGGTGCACAGGTTGATGAACACCTGCTGCATCTGGGTTGGATCGGCCATGATCTGGCCGCAGTCGGGCTGGATCTCCATTCGGAACTCCACGGTGGCCGGCAGCGATGAACGCAGGAGCTTCATGGTCTCCTTGAGCAACGGCACCGGATCCAGGGCGATGACCTCCTGCGGCTTCTGGCGGCTGAAGGCAAGGATCTGCCGCACCAGACTCCTGGCCCGGTCGGCGGCCTTGCGGATCTCCGCCAGATCGTGCCTGAGCCTGTCATCCGCCGGCAGCCTGGCCATGGCCAGATCGGTATATCCCAGGATGGGGGTGAGCATGTTGTTGAAATCGTGGGCAACCCCTCCGGCCAGGGTGCCTATGGCCTCCATCTTCTGGGCCTGCTGCAAGTCCACCTGCAGGCGATCCCGCTCTCCTCCGAGCCTGATCCCCTTGATGGCCTGGGCAAAATGGCTGGCCAGCCGCTCCAGCGCCATCAGATCCGGTTCGGCGTAGTCATGGTCGGCGTTGGCCACCGCGATCAAACCCACCAGCTCATCGGCCAGGAGCACCGGCACCGCCAGATAACGGTCCAGGGAAACATGCCCCTCGGGAGCCCCGATGGATGCGGGGTGAGAGGAAGGCGCGTTGGTGAAAAAACCCTTTTTCTGGTTCAGGGCGACCCCCCACAGGGCCGGGTAGGAGTCCCCCCCCCCTATCGGGAACTCCGCCTTCCTGCTTCCGTCCCGTAAACGGCACGAATCACCCATCATGCTGGAAAGGGTATGGATCACCAGGCTGCGGCTGCCCGGATCGATGGTGCCCACAAAGCCATGGGCGCTGCCGGTGAGCCGTTTCGCGGCCTCGTTCACCCGCTCGGCCACGGCCCCCAAGGCGCAGGAGGAGCCGAGCAGCTGGGCGGAGAGTTCGACCATCTCCTCCCGAATCGCCATCTCATGGGCCAGCAGCCGCTCCACCTCCCGCCGGGCGGCGACATTGGCCAGGTGGGTCTCGGCCAGCCTGTCGAGATCCCGCCCCAACCGGGCCAATTCCTCCGGCCATCGCCAACCGAGAGCAGGTGCTGTATCGCCGTTGAGAATCCCAGCTACCCCTTCGGTGAAACGCTGGCGGAAACGATCGACGAACCGGGCAAGCAGTAAGGCGAGAAACGCCACCAGCATCACCAGCACACCACCGATAATGGCAATGTTTTGCTTGAATTTCCCGAGCCAAACATCCCGCAGGCTGTAGTCTACGGGTTGCCCGACCCAAAGCCGACGGCGGGAAACTGGATCCTCGCCAAACAAGGGCAACCAGCCGTAAGCCTGCCCAGAAGCGTGACGGAGGATGAGGGGCTGGTCAGTATCGAGATGTTTGGCAAACTGGGAAAAATCGGCAAAGACATGACTGGATCCACGGACGATTTGCCTGTCATGATGGGTCCCGGCAATCAAACACTCCCCGTCCTGATTCACGAGATCAAAGCCAGCCAGGCCGGGCAATACCCGCCGCAGGTCGATGGCGAAGACAAGAAGCCCCCTGGTCGCTCCTGCCGAACTGACCAGCGGGGTGACGAGATGCACCAGCACCCGGCCCGAGGAAGAGTCTGGCGGATTTTCAACAACAGGCGAAGAGCTGCTCAGGAAGACGGTGCCAGGATGGGCCACCAAGCCCTCCGCATAAAAACCATCCGCCCGGCGATCACGCAGGCTCTCTTCAGCTGCGGCGACAAAGCCGCCTCCCTCGGCCCGGCTCATGCGGAACCGCTCTCTGCCCTCGCCATCAAGAATGGCGATGTCCAACAACTCATCGCGACTGTCGAAATACCGCTTCGCGACGGAAAGCATTCTGCCGCGCAGCTGCTCAGGAGCCAGAGGTTGACCCTCCTCCGGGGCGTCAGCCTCCACCTCAGCCAGATTCAGCACGCCAGGCAGCATGGCAAAGAGCCGGATTCCCTCGCGGTGTTTTTCCAAGGCAAGGCGCAACGGCACGAAACGCTCGCCCAACTCGTAGAGAAGCCGATCCTCCCCCGATTTCTCAAGGGCGGCAAGCACCTTGGGCAGATTGAAGACAATGGAGGAGGCCAGAGGGAAGAGCCCCACCAGAAAGAACGCTAAGAAAACGATACCCTTGAGCTTCATCGATGTCGCCCTGCCTCCCCTAGTCCACGTGCAGGCTCTCTGTTTAATGGTAACACATTCCAGGCAGCGGTTGGCCATGTTTTTCATCGGCAAACCAGTCGTCACCGCGCATTCGCCAGAAAGGTGTTGCGCCCTCCCCGGCCGATGGTATATTGCGGCTCCTGTCTTGTCTCACCATGGTACGCCCCCGTAGCTCAGGGGATAGAGCAACCGCCTCCTAAGCGGTAGGCCGCACGTTCAAGTCGTGCCGGGGGCGCCACGCCAATTCAGCAAGTCCAAGCCACATTCACCCAAGCCCCCGGATCCTCCTGCTTTATTGGTGTTCTGTTCGCTCACTTCACCGCTCCGCACTTGCCCCACCCTCCTCCCGCACCATAAAGTCCGAAACAGCAAAATTTCCGGGAAAAGACGACCAGCACGATCTTGATCTGTCGACATCTCGGGCGATCCACTCCTCGAAAATAGCCCCAAAGCTTGTCTGCTGGGCTTCCGTCCCGGACCGGGCATGGGAAGCGCCATACTCCGGGTTGACGAGAAGTGGACGCGCTCAAGAGCGAGTGGGGCAGGGAGCGATGGAATCGGGGGGAACGAATCTTGAGATCAGCGTCGACAAAAGAGCACAACAGACCGATGCCGCCCATTTTGGGCAAGATCACCATTGCCGGCATCCCTCAGCGAGAGACGCTACGGGAAGAGGCATAGAGCTTTACAGCCTCACGCAGAGCTGTCTTTTTGATCGGTTTTATCAAGTGACCGTCACAGCCGGCGTCAAGACTCCTCTGCTGATCTTCTGCCGTATCATGGGCGGTAAGAGCCACTAGCGGGGTGCGCCGTGCGGCTGTTTTCCTTTCCCACTCCCTGATTTTAGCTGTTGCGGTGTAGCCATCCATAACCGGCATCTGCATATCCATAAGAACAAGATCATACTGCCCGGACTTGAATTTCTCCAACGCATCTGCTCCATTTTCGGCTGTCTCGATGCTGTAATCGGAATGCCCGAGGAAGGTGAGAAGCAGCAGCCTGCTCTCTTCGTTGTCCTCGGCAACAAGTATCCGCGTTGGCGCCGCAACTGGGACCTCTTGCATCCTTTCCACAAGGCGCTGGAGTTGGGACGCTGCATTTTCGAAATCAAGGTTTTCGATCAAATCATGCACAATTTTCCACTCTGACTCGAAAGCGCTCTGCTGGAGCATTGCACCGACTTCATCAGCAAGATCGGTTGCATGCAGATTTTGCCGTGACAACTGCCCCTTCAGGGCTTGAAGCTGAGCAAGGACCTCCCCAGAAGGAAGAATCGCCTCAGCGAGTGGAGCGGCTTCAGGCCGAGGCGTTGCGCTTATAAGGATTTCGGCCGATGCAACTACTTCTTTTACTGCGGAATTCAAAGGAATGAGGGAGTGCTGGACGCCCTCAGTGCTGCCAGTTTTCAGCGCCGCTTCCAATTCGTGGGCGACATTGAATACCGTTACAGCTCCAAGGTTGCCAGCCACCCCCTTAAGGGTATGCGCCTGAAATTGCAAGGCTTTCCAGTCTCTCCTTTCTGCCGCTTCCGCCATTTCCGCCAAGCGGTGATGCGCATCTCGACAAAAATTGGACAATAGACGGCGGAAAAGATCGACATCCCCGCTCAAACGATTAAGAGCCTCACGCAGTCTTAATCCTGGCACATCTTCAAGGGATATTTCGGGGTGCAGCTGCACCAAATTCAGACGACGATCCCTGCCAGCTGCGCGGGGCGCAATCCACTTGAGCAATTTCCTGTGGAGTTCGTCGACATCTATCGGTTTGGCCAAGTGGTCATTCATCCCGGCCTTCAAACTCAATTCCCGATCCCCGACCATGGCATTAGCCGTCATGGCGATGATGGGAAGATCCTTAAACGCCCCGTGTTGACGAATTTGTCGGGTGGCCTCATATCCGTCGATTCCAGGCATTTGGATGTCCATGAATACGGCATCGAAAGGACTTCCACCGATTACCCTTTCAATGGCGTCGGCCCCGCTTTCCGCGGTTTCCACCACCATTCCCGCTGCCGCGAGCAACCCCTTGGCAACCATCAAGTTGTCAGGATGGTCATCAACCAACAGCACCCGTGCCCCTGCGACCGGGCTGAGATCCCGCTTGCCGCGTGAATACTCATCTGTTGGCAAAAGACCAGAAGGAGGAGCACCACTCAATATCGCGATCAAGATCTCGTACACACGGTGGGGGTAGAGTGGCTTGGAAAGGGAGCAGTCGGCATCATTTCCCCACGCATTGCCTTCAGTGGCACCGCAAACCATGATGACAACCGGAGAAGGAACAAGCTGTTTCAAACGATACGAGGTCTGGCTCTCCCGCAGACCTGACAATTTCGAATCAAGGAAAACGATCTGGAATGGATCTCCTTGCTGAGCGGACGCCTCGACCTTGGATAAGGCCTCCGTGCTTGAAGAGGCCTCCGTCACTTTGATCGAAAAAGTTTCCAGCATTTCTCGAAACATCTTGCGAACCGTATGGCTTGGCGCCGCAATCAGAACGGAGCCCCCCCGTAGAATTGGATCGGGTTCAAATAGAATCCCCCCTTCTGGTTCGTGTGCAATGGCTGCCGTAAAAGAAAAAGTGCTGCCCTTTCCAAGGATGCTTTGCACCCCGATATCTCCTCCACCCATAAGCCGGACGAGTTGTTTCGAGATGGCCAGCCCGAGGCCTGTTCCGCCATATTTCCTGCTGGTGCTGGTGTCAGCCTGGGTGAAAGGCTGGAAAAGATTTTTTATCTGCGCTTCCGTCATGCCGATGCCGGTATCGGCGATGGCAAACCGAAAAACACCTTGTTCTCTGCCCGTTACGGGTTCATCCCAACCGACATGAAGGGTAATCCCCCCACTTTCCGTAAACTTGACGGCGTTATTGGTCAGATTTAATAATACCTGCCCCAGCCGCAATGGATCACCGATCAGGATCTTGGGCACCCGGGGTTCGACACTGACAAAAAAATCAATATCTTTGCTCTCCGCAGCGATGGCGATAACACTCCCGACTTGCTCGATGACAGCGCTCAATTGAAATCGCTTTTTTTCTATGGCGAGTTTCCCTGCTTCGATTTTGGAAAAATCGAGGATATCATTCAGTATGCCGAGCAACGCTTGGGCGGAAGCATGGATTTGGTTGATGTAGCCCCTCTGCCCGGGTGTCAGTTGCGTTTTGGCAACCAAATGGGACATGCCAATAATGGCATTCATCGGTGTGCGCACTTCATGACTCATGTTGGCCAGAAAATCTGATTTGGCACGGCTGGCGGATTCCGCTAGCAGTTTGGCCTCCCACAACTCCCGTTCCACTCGAGCCCGTTCGGTGATATCCCGGATGACGGCAATAAAGGTGCGTTGCCCATGCAACTGCATCTGCGACAGAATTATCTCGATGGGGAAGATGTCGCCATTAGAGCGCACCCCCTGGACCTTACTTATTTCCCCCATGATGTTCTGTTCTGCTGGGTGGTCAACAGCGCTGTCACCTCCAACTCTGCCATGATGTTTTCTGCATTCCTCGGGCATGAGGTTGTGGATATGGAGGCCGACCATGCCTTTTCTTTCATAGGAAAAGATCGCCTCTGCGGCCGAATTGGCACTGATGACCGTACCTTTGTCATCGATACTGACAACCCCTTCGGCCATGCTTTCCAGCACCGACCGCTGAAAACGCTCTTTTTCCATGGTTAATTCGGCGAATTGACGCAACTTGTCGTGAGCCTGTTGCAGTTCTTCCGTCCGCTCATCGACCTTCTGCCGGATAACCGCTGTCCGCCCGGTCATGGCGAGGAGCAAGACCTGGAGCAACATTGCAAAAAGCAACCCGGCAAGGCCGACTCCCCAAGAAAACAATGAGCGATGCTGTTGCAGATATTCCGTTGTGGGAAAGACCGCAAGCGTCCATTGACGGTCGGCTATGGCGAGATGTTGTTGCCAGAGAAAAGGCTGTGTCGGCTGATGCAATCCCTCATCGGATTGATAAAAGAAGCCGTGATCAATGCCGGCTTCCAGGTCGCTCAAACGAAATACTATGCCGTCCGGCACCTTCGTGCCGGTGGCTATCTGCGCCATTTCGTCAAGTTTCAGGACGGCCACGGCAAAACCAATAAGGGTATCGGTACCGCCAGAACTCACATACGCTGGATAAAGCATCAAAACGCCAGGCCGTTTTTTTTGGTCCTGCACCAACTGGATTGGGGCGGTCACCGCAACGCCCTTGGACTTGACCGCTCGATCGATTGCGTCCCGCCGTGTTGGTTCCGAATTGATGTCATAGCCAAGGGCTGGCCGGTTTCCTTCCAGGGGAGCGATATAGCCGACCGCCACATAATGCTGGCGTTCTGCGGCGGGGATCAGTCGCTTTTCGTTGTCTCGTTCCGTAATTCTGAAATTAGACACCGGCAACTTTTGCGCCATGGCCGATTCGAATGCAAGGCGAGAGGCTTGGGGTACAAAATGGTTGTAGCTCAATGCAAATATGTCGGGATTTCCCTTGAGAGTGACATGGGTGAATGAGTCGAAATGTTCGAAGTTCATGTCTGGCATGACTTCAATGAGGCGCGCAAGCGCGGCAAGTGCCTCTTGATGTGCGATAAAACGATAATCAAGAGCTTGCCTGATCCTGCTCCCGTATTCCGCGATCTGCTCCTGTTGCTTCCTCTGCTCTTGCCTGGACACTCCGAGATAGACTCCCGCGACGAGGCAAAGAGTTACCAGCAGCGGAAGCGCAACGATGGTACGGCGCTCTTTCCAGGGCGATTCCTTCCGCAACAGGAAAATGAGTGTCAGAGGGGTGAAGATGAGAACGCCGATGGTGTCGCCGATCCACCAGTTCCACCAGGAGAAGAACAAAGCGGTTGGGGGGATGATCCTGGCAAAAAAAAGAACGGAGATGCCGAGGGTGGCAGAGACCAGGCAGGACAATGGCCCCGCAATCCCAAGAAACTTTATGATGTCGTGCTCATCCTCAAGCCGTCGCCATGCGTGGCCAACCCAATGCATCACCACGGAACGTGCGCACCAAGTCTGCAAGGTGGAGCCGATTCCCAGCAAGGCAGCCACCATGACACTCATGAGGCCGAGATGCCCATTCTGCCACGCCACCAGACAATTTAACAATACCGAGCCGAGCCATATCCCGGAGAGGAGGCGGGGACCACTATACAGCGTTACAGCTATGGCCATTCCTGCCGCTGGAAACACCGGGGTGGCATACCCCGGTGGAATGGCCAAGGAGAGACCCGCTGCCCCCAATGCCACGTAAAACAAAGCGATGAGGACTATGCGAATAAATACCTGCACGACATGGCCACCATTTTTAGAGAGCGCACGCAAAGATCGCTATTCCCCTTCAGCAGGGGCCATGGCCAACTGATTGCAACCGGCTTTTTTGGCCAGGGAAAGATTCATCTCTGCTCCTTCAAGCAAAATCTTTGGGGCAGCATCAGGGCTGGGGATCACACAGGCAGCGCCCAGGCTTATCGTTACATGATCGGCAACGCAGGAATAGGCATGAGGGATAGCCAACTCTTCGACGCTCTTTCTGAACCGTTCAGCAACGCGCAAGACTCCGGCGCGGTTTGTTCCTGGCAGAATACAGCCAAATTCCTCCCCGCCATAACGGGCGACCAGATCAGCCGCCCGTTTCGCTACCTCTTCGAGGGCATGCGCAATCAGTCTCAGACAATCATCGCCCGCATTATGGCCGTAATTGTCGTTAAATGCCCGGAACTGATCTATATCCATCAGGATGACGGAGAGAAAATCCTCCGAGCGTATGGCGCGTCGCCACTCCCGGACAAGGACCTCATCAAAAAAACGCCGGTTATAACTCCCGGTCAAATCGTCTTTGATGGCCGCTCCCCTCAAGAGGTCATGCTGTTGTTTGAATTTTAAATGGTTTTTGACGCGGATCGCGATGACCGCAGGGTTGAATGGTTTTGTGATGTAATCCACCGCGCCGAGTTCCAACCCCAGGCGCTCATCTTCCATCTCTTTCATCGCCGTGACGAAGATGATGGGGATGTCCTTGGTCTGCTCGTCCCGCTTGAGTCTTCGCAGCACCTCATGTCCATCCATTTCCGGCATCATTATATCGAGCAAGATCAGATCCGGCAGTTCACGCGTGGCAATTTCGAGCGCTGTTTTGCCATTTAATGCGAAAAAAATCTTACACATCCCTTTGAGAAGATTCTGAAGGATGCGAACATTGACGGGCTCATCGTCCACAAGCAGAATCTTCTGGGTGCGATCTGTCAGCTGGGATGTTGGCATGCGGCATATACCGTTATTGGGGTAATCCGTTTCTCATCTTTTCTCGCCAAGATGCTCCGTACATGGCAAGACAGGGCACACTCGCTGTGGAATGGGCAGATTTTTTGTTAGTTACTCATCTGCCTTGGTTTTTGACACCGCCTCCTTCATGGAGGTGACCCCCTCGCGCACTTTTTCCATGGCGTCTTTGAAAAGAGAAACCATCCCGCATTGCTCCACCGCGATTTCCCTGATGGCCTCTGAGGTTATATTCTCGGATGTCATGGCAACCCTCAGAAAATCATTGGGAACCAAGAGTTCATAAACACCGACCCGGCCTTTAAATCCGGTACTATTGCAGGCGGGGCAACCGACAGGACGATAGAACGTCGCCGAGTCTCCCGGAGCGACTCCCGCCAGGCTTTTTTCCGATTCATCCGGCGCATAGGGCACCTTACATGCCGGACACAGCCGCCGCAGCAACCGCTGCGCGCAGATAAGAACAATTGATGAACTGATCAGATAAGGGGCTATCCCCATTTCGATGAATCGTATGACCGTGGAGGGTGCGTCGTTGGTGTGAAGGGTCGAGAAGAGAAGATGCCCTGTAAGCGCTGCTTCAACTGCAATTTCCGCTGTTTCCCGATCTCTGATTTCGCCGACGAGGATGACATCGGGATCCTGCCGCAAAAAGCAGCGAAGGGCCTCCTTGAAGGAAAGCCCGATGCCAGGATTGACTTGCATCTGGTTGATGCCTTCCAAAGTATATTCAACAGGATCTTCAGCGGTTTGAATATTGATGTTGGGTTGATTTATTTCGTTCAACGCCGAGTAGAGAGACATCGACTTCCCTGAGCCGGTGGGACCCACATGGAGAATCATGCCATAGGGGGAGCGGAGTTGCTTGCGGTAGAGTTCGATGGCGCGTGGCGAGAAACCCAGGCTCTCAAGAGGCAAAAGCGTCTTTTTTTTGTCCAGGATTCGCATGACGATTTTTTCTCCATGCGTCATCGGCGCGCATGAAACCCGGACGTCAAAATCAAGCGGCTTGCTGGCAAAATGCTTGAAGGAGAAACGACCATCCTGAGGCAGACGGCGTTCCGAGATATTGAGTTGACTCATGATCTTAATGCGGCTGGCAATGACGTTAATAAGGTATCGGGGCTGCAGGCGATGAACAACGGTTAGCTCCCCGTCAATGCGGTACCTGATGATCACACTCTTCTCGAGTGGCTCGATATGAATGTCGGAAGCCCGCTGGGTATACGCATTCTCTAAAATACGGTTGATAAACAAAACCAGAGGCGAGGCATTCAAATTGATTTTATCCAGCCGCTCGTCATCTGCCTCCGGCAGATTCCCCTCGCCGCCGGCAATGTTCGCAGGATAAAGCATCCCGACATTTTGGGCCAAGGCACCAACGTCCTCCTCGCCGTCAATCTCATGTGCGGCTTCATAGACAGCTGCAATTTCCTCGGGGGCGGCTACGAATATTTTCCGAGGCTTGAGATGGTTGAGGGTGTCAAGAAGTTCCATATCGAAAGGATCGGCCAGGGCAAATGCAAAACGATCCTCAAAACTGATAGTGACCACACGATGGTGCTTGGCAAAACTCGGGGGCAGGACATCCATCAGGAGGGCCTCGGAGTGAACGGTCGGCAGATATTCCAAGCCAACAAACTGAGCCAGTAGCATTGCAAGCCGCGATTGCGCTAACGCCTCGGTGTTCTGCAATGCCTCCGCCAATTGCTGAAGCGTAAGTGCTCGCATTTTCTCGCGGTCATCAAGCCGGATATTCAGGAATTTAAACAAAAAATCCCGGAAGGCCGGATAATCGCGCTGCGGTTGGCTTGTTTTTCGCTCGGGGGTTGCCTTGGCTTGTGCCTCTTCCCTGAGCAGGAAGCGACGCCACCTGTTTTCGGTGGTTGAGTGCTTCTCGATAACCGCATAGAGAAGCTCTTTTTTTATCGGCTTAGATAAAAAATCGACCGCCCCTAGAGATAACGCTTTCATTTTGTCTTTTTCAGAAGAAAGGGCGGTCAAAAAAATCACAGGAATGAATGACAAATCCTCTCGCTCATGGATTCTCCAGCACACCTCATACCCGGACATATCTTGCATCAAGATGTCCAAAAGTATTATATCCGGCTTTAATTCATCTAAAATGCTTAGGGCTGTTTTCCCATTTTCAGCTACAATTACGTTGTAATTTTTATTCTTCAAAAGATGTTCAAGAAGAACGAGCATATCATGATCGTCATCAACCGCCAGAATAGTCAATTTTCCCATCCGCTCATTCCTCTGAATAATTCCATGCAAGCTTTTTTACGAAAAAATATTACTCAGTTAATCATAGACAATATCAATCCTTGCCAGGTAATCTGATAGCTTTTCTGTAAGTTCAGACAATATTGCAGCATTATTTAGCTTCGCGGCCTGTTCAATGTCCCTGCCAAACTCCGTAATCTGGTCAAAACCATACCCACCCCCAGACCCTTTCATGCTGTGGCCAAGAATTCGTATTGACTCGAAATCATTCCGCATCAATGCATCCTTCAGCGCCTCCACATCCCGTTGTCGATTATCAATATATCCTGCCGCAAGGGGTTCCAGATCAGGAGAGATTGTCACAACTATTTTTCCTTCTCCATTTCCCATTGCTCTGCCCTTCCTCCTTTTCCTGATGCACCAGACAAAATTCCCTGCCAAGACGGCGTGGAACGTGAAGGCTGATCTGCCCCAAAAAGCTTTGCGCCCGCCAGCCTCAAAAACAATAAACCACTGCATGACAAGCAGCGCCTTGTAACATTTTCTCGATTATTCCCTATGATAACTAAATGTTGTCACAAAAAATTATTCAAAGTCAAGCTCAAGTTTCCGGCCTGCCCGCCTATGCACACTGCCTCAACACGCTCTTCTCGCCCCAAAAACCCATCACCAAAATAACCGACCACCGACCGATACGCATCCAGTCAGCCCTCAGCAACCAGGAGGTCACACGCTCGAAACCTGCGGAGCCGTCATTACTTTCCCTCCCTTTTTTCCTCTTCCCCCCCGTGGTTTTCCTTTTTACTTCACCGCATTTTTTCCATAGACTGAAAATAGCATCAGCGTCATTCCATCCAGCGAACAGGAGGCTCACTTGCCAGCGCCCGCCCCCCCTGATCCACGCCATAGGCTTGAGCAGTTCGAGGAGGTGCGCCATCGGCTTCGTCAGGTAATACATGACCAAGACCTCGCCATCGACGAGTTGGTTGACGCCTTTATCCATATGGCCTTTCAACCGCCCCGCGAACAGCCGCCCCTGGCCATTTTCACTTTTGTCGGGCCGGCCGGGGTAGGAAAGTTGTC
The DNA here is from genome assembly GCA_049323635.1 of Thermodesulfobacteriota bacterium. Lineage (GTDB taxonomy): Bacteria > Desulfobacterota > Desulfobulbia > Desulfobulbales > Desulfurivibrionaceae > JBMONS01. Next base: position 49,597 of record JBMONS010000008.1, on the reverse strand, counting down.
GCTGGCCCGCGCCGCCGTCTCGCTCCTGGCTGACACCGCCTTTCGCGCCTTCGACATGGAACGGTACGCCGAGCCGGAGGCCGCGACGCAGCTCCTGGCTCCACAGGTAGTTGGGGATACTGTCCAGGAAGGAGAGCTGATCCGGTTTCTGCGCGCAAATCCCCGATGCGTCATCGCCTTCGACGGGATCGACAAGGCTGCCAATTCGCTGCAACTGGCGATTCTCGACCTGATCACCAATCCTGAACACGAGAGCGGCGTCGATTGCAGGCTGGCCATCTTCATCTTCACCACCTCTCTTGGCGCCTCCATCGCGCAAGGGCGTGAGTTTGCCTCTTCCTGGCGCCAGCACCGGACACGGGCCAAGAGCCTCCTCATGGAAGGAATCGCCCAGGAACGCAAGATAACCGGCGAGACAGTACAGGAGGCCATCGCACCACGGCTGCTCACGACCCTGTCCCACGACTATCTCATCCTCTTCAACCGGCTGGGACTCAAGGCCTTTAGCAAAATTGCCACCACGGCAGTATCCCGCCTGATCGCCCATTTCCGAACGAACGGCATCGCGGTGGAACTCGCAGGCCGCAATCGGCTGCTGCCCCTCCTGGTACTCTCCCTGGCGCCAGCCATCACCGCCAAGCGAGTTCAGCAAACCCTGCCCGACGAACTGCTCTTCAAGATCACCCATGGCCTGGACCAGCAGAAAAAAACACCGGAGCGGATCGTCTTCAAAACCACCAAGCGGGCCGACCAGTTCCTCTCCCGAATGGGCCGGGACGGCGACCTGCTCCTGGCCACGCTCTTCAAAAACAGCCAGACCGTGGAGCTGACCTGGAAACAGTACCGCCGCGGCGGGGCGCTGATCTTCAGCATCGACCATGCGGAACGGCGGGCCCTGCCCATGCGGCGGGAGCTTTTGCGCACCGAGCGGCCGGCGGTGGAATTTTCCGAGACCGGCTTCGACCACATCGCCGGAAACCGCCAGACCAAGACCACCCTCAGACAAATCATCGCCATGCTCCGCCATCCCGAGCGGCTGGCGCGCTTCGGCCTGCCCATGCCCAAGGGGATATTGCTGCACGGCCCATCCGGGGTGGGCAAAACCATGCTCGGCAAGGCGTTCGCCCAGGAAACAGGCCGCCCCTACCTGCTCGCCTCGCGCGGCGACCTCTTCGATCCCGAGTACATCCACCTGCTCTACCGCAAGGCGCGCGAGTACGCGCCCAGCATCGTCTTCCTGGACGGCATCGACGTCAAGGGGGTGGTGGAGGGGGTACTCACCAACGTACCCGCCGACCAGCTGGCCATGGAGCTGGACTCCCTGCCCAATGATCCAGCCGAATCGGTCTTCACCCTGGTCACCGCCGCGAGCTTGGAGGAAACCCCGCAGCTCCTCACCGAGGCGGGCCGGGTGGACATCTTCGTCGAGGTGCCCGAGCTGGACCGGGAGGCCAGGCGCTTCTTCATCGAGCAAATCCTCAAAAAACCCAACGACGGCAAGATCGACGTGGACCGGGTGGTGCGCTACATCTCCGGAATGAACGGCTACGAGTTGCAACGCATCGGCAAGGAGGCTTCCCTGGCCGCGGTGCGCCAGGGGTTGGACACACTCACCGAGGAGCTGCTCATCGAACAGATCAACATCATCAAGTACGGCTCCAAGGTGGACCGCAAGCACCTGCGCAACCTGGAGGAGGAGCTGCGCATGACCGCCTTCCACGAGGCTGGCCATGCGGTGCTCTCCTTTCTGCTCCTGCCGGAGGTAAAGATCGAGCAGGTGACCATTGCGCCGCGCCTGCGCACTCTCGGCTTCATCTCATACAATCTGGAGGATTTTCCTGGCAACCTTTCCAGGCAGGAGGTGCGCGCCAACCTCTGCGTGCTGATGGCGGGCCGGGCCGCCAGCATCAGGAAATTCGGGGACAAGGGCATGGACACCGGCGCGGCCAACGACCTGGAAGAGGCTACCCAGCAGGCATACACCGCCGTAGCCTGCCTGGGCATGGATGAAGAACTGGGCAACCTGCACACGGACACCCTCGGCCGCAACGTCAACCGCCAGCTCTACCGGGAGACGGTGGAAAAACGGGTGCGCCACTGGATCGAAGCAGCGAGCCGGAGGGCCGACGAGCTGGTGGCGGCCAACTGGCCGCGCATCGAAATGCTGGCCAGCGTGCTGATCCGGCAAGAGATCGTCGATGGCGACGAGCTGGGCCGGATCATGGCGCAGTCCGGTCAGGCGACGGCTCGCGCAACCGCTCCAGACATCGGTGACCCACAGGGGACATCAAGGCATTGACAACCCTCTGATTCTTTTGCGATCCTTGCCACAAGGATTGACAACCACTCAACCTGCTCTTGCCGGACAATGAGGTTGTGAAGTGCTCTCCAGACGTCAAGTTGTCCTCTTTTTGAGCTGCACGCCGCTTGCTCTCGCCCTGCCTTGCTGCGGGTGGCGACCGCCCGAAGCCCCTCTTGCCATCGCCGCCCATGCCTGGCCGGGGTATGAGCCGATGTTTCTCGCCCGCACCCAAGGCTGGCTGAAGGTTGGGCAAGTACGCCTGCTTGAGACAAGCTCGGCGACAGACTCCCTGAAGGCCCTGGCGGATGGCAGGGTGGATGGAGCCGCCTTAACCCTGGATGAGGTGTTGAAGGCACGAGGAAACGGTTTACCGCTGTCGGTAGTGGCGGTCCTCGACATATCGGCAGGCGCCGACATGGTGGTGGCTCGGCCGACCCTCAAGGGGCTTGCCGATCTCAAAGGCCGCCGCCTCGGCTTTGAACCTGGCGCGGTGGGAGAACTGATGCTGGTGCATGCGTTGCAGGCCGCAAACCTCGCCAGGGAAGACGTCACGCTGATTTCGCTCCCCGTTGACCAGCACCTCGCCGCCTGGCGAAAAAATCAAATCGATGCCGCAGTCACTTACGAACCCATGGCCAGCCAGTTGCTGGCGCAAGGCGCGATCAAGCTGTTCGACAGCCGGCAACTCCCCAACACCATCGTTGACGTGCTGACCATCCGCGGCGACAGGCTCGACCGGATCCACGCCGGTGCGATCCGCCACCTTCTGCAAGCCCATTTCCGCGCCCTGGAGTATCTCCGCAAGAATCCGCAGGACGCTGCCTACCGCATGGCGCCGCGCCTGCAGGTTTCGGCGGCGGATTTCCTTTCCCTCTTCAAGGGGCTGGTGTTGCCCGACGCGGCCAACAACCATCGGCTGCTCGCCGGCGACCGTCCGGCCTTGATGGAGAGCGCCCACACTCTCTGCACCAGCATGGTCAAGAGCGGCCTGCTTGCCCAGGATGACCCCTTGACCGGCCTGATCCGTGCTGATTTTCTTCCCCCGGACTTCCACTGAGACTGCGCGGAGAGGACATCCATGCCGACACCCCGATTGCTTAAAATGATACTCCTGGCCTGGCTGTGTGCCATGCCATTCCTTGACCAAGCCCATGGCGCCGAACCGGTGCGGATCGGTGTGCTCGCGTACCGCCCCAAACCACAGGCCTTGGCGCAATGGCAACCCCTGGCCAGCGCGCTCAAGCAGGCCATTCCGGAACGGAATTTCATCGTGGAGGCGTTGACCTATCCCGAACTGGACCTGGCGGTGGCCAGCCGCCAGCTGGACTTTGTGCTGACCAACCCGGGCCACTATGTGGTGCTGACCCGCCGCAGCGGCCTTTCCTCGCCGCTTGCCACCGTGGCTGTCAACGACCATGGCCATGTACTCACCGTCTATGGGGGGGTGATCTTCAGCCGTGCCGACCAAACGGATATCACCACCCTTGCCGACATCCGCGGCAAAACCGTTGCCTCGGTGGACCCGGAGTCCCTGGCCGGATATCAGGTCCAGGCATACGAACTTGTCCATGCCGGGCTGCGGATGCCGGGTGATGTCACCCTGCTCAACACCGGCATGCCCCACGATAAGGTGGTGGAGGCGGTGCTGAGCCGTCGGGCCATGGTGGGTTTCGTTCGCTCGGGCGTGCTGGAAAACATGGCGCGCGAGGGAAAACTGGACCTCACCCAGATCAAGGTGCTCAATCGCCAGCCCACCCCGGATTTCCCACAACTCCTTTCCACCCGCCTCTATCCGGAATGGCCGTTTGCCGCCATGCCGCACACCGAGGAAAACCTTGCCAGGCGGGTAGCGGCCGCCCTCTTCCTGCTGGAAGGCAACAGTGCCGCCACGCAGGCCATGGGCATCCACGGTTTCATCGTTCCCGCCGACTATACCCCTGTAGAAGAGATGCTCCGCGAGCTGCGCCTGCCGCCGTATGACCTAGCGCCCTCTTTCACCCTGGGAGACGTTTGGGAGCGCTATCGCATCGCAACGATCAGCGCCTTGCTTGCCACCGCTTTGATCCTCTTTCTGGGGGCACGGCTCTGGGCCGCGAACCGGCGTCTGGCCGCCAAGCAACGCCTGCTCATGGAACAACGGCAACAAATCCTGGAAAGCGAAGAAAAATTCCGCACCGTGGCCGATTACACCTATGACTGGGAGATATGGGAAGACCAGCAAGGAAACTGCCTCTACTGCTCCCCTTCCTGCCAGCGCATCACCGGCTACCCCGCCGAGGCCTTCATGGCGGATCACCCGGGCCTGCTGGAACGGCTGGTGCATCCGGATGACCTGGCGGTCTGGCGGGCGCACCGGGAGGCGGTGCATGCTGAGTCCCCCCCCCTGGCGAAGAAACCGCCGGGACAGGCCAACGAACTGGAGTTCCGGATTCTGAACGCCAACGGCGAGGTGCGCTGGATAAACCATATCTGCCATCATATCCGCAACGAGACGGGGCGAGACCTGGGGCACCGGATCTCGAAACGGGACATTACCGAACGCAAACGCATGGAGATTGAGGCAGCCAAGGCAAGAAACCTCGAGGCCCTCGGCATCCTTGCCGGCGGCATCGCCCATGACTTCAACAACCTGCTCTACGGGATCATGGGCAATCTCGAACTTGCCGAGATGCAGCTCGATCCGGCCAGCGAGGTTTATGGGTACCTGCGGCAGGCCATGCAGGCGCAGACCCAGGCCGCCAACCTCACCGGCCGACTCATCGCCTTCTCCCCTGGCGGCAACATGCGGCCCACCCTGATTGTGCCGCGCGACCACATCAGGGAGGAAACCCTTGCCACCTTAAGCGGCACCAATCTGCGGGTGGAATTCGACCTGGCCGCCGACCTGAGTCCCATCCGCGTCGACCCGTCCCAATTCCGCAACGTCATCAAACACCTGGTCCTGAATGCCAGCGAGGCCATGGCGGCGCACCCGGAAGGCACCCTGAAAATCACCGCCGCCAACGTCACCCTGCCGGAGCACCACGGCCTGCATCCGGATCTTGCCGCTGGCCGCTATGTGACCATCGCGATCAAGGACCAGGGCTGCGGAATCAGCGCGGAAAACCTCCCCCGCATCTTCGATCCCTACTTCTCCACCAAGCAGCGCTCCACCCAAAAAGGCATGGGGCTGGGGCTCACCCTGTGCGACACCATCATTCGCAAGCATGACGGCGCGATCACGGTGGAATCGAAACCTGGGCAGGGAACCACCTTCCAGCTCTATCTGCCCGTTGCCGCCGCATGAGCTATCCCTCCTCCCTCTGACCGAGGTGCCCCAAGGCCCTCTCCCCCTGCCGCCAGGCATGCAGCGACAGCCAGGCCGCCGCCAGAACAGTGACCACCAGCCATACCCCGCAGAGCAGCAGGTCGCCGGTGGTGATCGGCGCCTGGCGCAACCACTTCCTGACCAGCCGATAGGCAGGGAGGATGCTTCCCAGGATGAGCAACAGCTCGTAGCCCATGGCGGTGAATAAAAAAAGGAGCACCCCGGGGCTTCCCAGGGCGCTGGCCTTGCTCTCCGCCTTGAAATCGGCGAACCTGGCCCCAAAACCGATGGCCATGGCCAGCACGCTCCAGGTGATGAGCAGACTCAAGCCCGTGGAGAGCCAGGCCATGGGACCGCTGATCCGCAGCAGATGGTTGGAGGCGACCACCAGCACAAGGGTGAAGAGGCTGAATGGCCCGAGATAAAAGAGATACTTGTAAAGCAGGAAACCACGCAAGGAAAGGGGGGAAGCGGCGATGAGCCAGAAGGCGCCCCCCTCGTTGCCGATGGAGGGGAAAACGAAGCGGCCGGCCAGGGAGGCGACCATGAAGCCGGTGAGGCCGATGTTGAGAAAGGAGATCAGGTTGGCCAGGTACTCCACCGCCAGGTAAGAGCGCTCCATGGGCAGGAGCTTGAAGTTGTAGAGGTACACCACCGTGAGCGCCGCGATCATGAAGAGCTGCGACCACTCCGCCGAATCGCGGAAAAACAGCTTGGTCTCCTTGCGGAAGATCCAGCGCCAGGGCTGGCTGGCAGCGGCGATCTCCCCGGAGAAGCGGCGAAAGCCACCAAACGACTCCTGGGCCTTGGTGTAGCCTGGGAAAAACCAGCGGGCCATGGCCCACTCCCCCAGGGTGAAGAGGGCCGCCGGGGTGAGGAGCAGCAGGGCCAGCAACAGCCAGTCCACCCGCTGATCGAGCAGATAGGCAGAAAGCAGGTTGGCGGCCCAGGCGGCCGGCAGATAGGGGCCGGCCGGCGCCGCGATCGCGGAGAGGTATTCGACGAAATGGCCGTACTTGTCGGGATTGACCAGATCCTCCGGCCGCATCAGCCGGAAAAGCAGGTAGAGGAAGAGGCCGAAGCAGAGGGAGAGATAGAGGATGATGTCCCTGGTACGCCTGGCCGGGAAGAGGTTGACCAGAACAATGGTGGCGAGGCACCCGGCGGCGGTGGCGGAGAGCGCCGTGCAGCAGACGGCGGCGAGCATCAGCGGCCAGTAGAGGGGGCCGGCGGCAAAGACCGCGCCGTAGGCGCCGAAGACCGGAATGGAAAAGACCACCATCATCCAGGCGGTGTAGACGGTGGTGGTCCAGTAACGCATGTGGAAGACCGTCTCGGGAGGGGTGGGCGAGGCGATGACGATCTCGTTGTCCTGGGAGAGGAAGATGGTGGAAACCGCCGAGACCATGCAGGAAAAGACCGCCATGGCAAAGAGGATGATCCAGGCCATCTGGAAGATCTTCAGGCTCAAGATCACCCCCAGCTCGTTCTGGCCGTGGAAGTAGCGCACCACCTTGCCGGTCACCAGATAGAGCGCCAGGCAGAGCAGCATCCCGCCCAGGACGGCGATCACCACGCCGCGGCTCAGCCGCCCCTGCCGGCAAAAACGATTGCGCAGCGAGAGGGCAAAGGGCCGCAGCAGGTCACCCCGGCTGACCATGGCGTCCTCCCGGGCTTGCCGCCCCGCCCCGCAGCCCCTGGATGACCGCTTGCAGGTCGTGGGCACCGGTCAATTCGAGAAAGATCTCCTCCAGGCCGCTTTCCGGCAGGCACGCCTCCTGGCGCAGACTGGCAAGGTCGCCGCAGCTCTGGATGCGACCATGCACGATGATGGCGATGCGGTCGCACAGCTCCTCGGCCACCTCCAGGGAGTGGGTGGAGAGAAAGACCGAACCGCCCTGGCGGGCATGCTCCTTGATCAGCTCCTTGACGATCCGGGCGCTCTTGGGGTCAAGCCCCACCATGGGCTCGTCCACCACGATGAGCGGCGGCTCCATCATGAAGGCGGCGGTGATGATCAGCTTCTGGCGCATGCCGTGGGAGTAGCTCTCGATGAGATGGCTTTGCCACTCGCCCAGGTCGAAGAGCCCCAGCAGGCGGGGCACGTTTCTGGCCATCAGCTCGGCCGGGGTCTGGTAGAGGCTGGCCATGAAGGAGAGAAACTCGCCGCCGGTGAGCTTCTCGTAGAGGTAGGGCCGATCCGGGATGTAGCCGGTCGCCTGCTTGCAGCGGGCCGGCTCCTGGGCCAGATCGTGGCCGACGATGCGGATGGCGCCGCGATCCGGCTTGAGCAGGCCGGCCAGCATCTTGATGGTGGTGGTTTTCCCCGCGCCGTTGGGCCCCAGGAAACCGAAGATCTCGCCCTCCCGCACGCTGAGGCTGATCTGGTCCACGGCGGTAAAGCCGCCAAAGGTCTTGACCAAGCCGTCGATGACAATCGTGTCGCTCACGGTGTTGTCCCCTCCCCTCCCGGCGGTGTTTCCACCGCCTCGATGCGCAGCCTGCCGAGCAGGCCTGCGATCTTCAGCATCTCCTTGGTCTCGCCGGTCACCAGGCGGATGTGTCCCAAGTCGGCCGGCAGCTGATTGACGGTGGTGTCGAGGCTCAGCCACTGGCCATCGATGCACACCTCGTTCCAGGCATGGTAGTAGAAGGCGTCGCCGCGCAGGGTCACCCCGGCCGCTACCCTGGCCGGGATGCCGATACTGCGGCACAGGGCGGCCAGGAGCACGGCGTGTTCGTTGCAGTCCCCCTGCCGGCTACGCAGGGTGGTGACCGCATCGGGGACACCGATCACCGGCCGTTTTTCCAGGTTGGCATGGACCCAACCGGCCAGGGCCCGCACCTTGGCGATGGCCGAAGGCGCTTGGCCGGCAAGCGAGCGGGCCAGATCGGCAATCTCCCGGTGATCGGCCTGGAGGTAAGGGCTCGCCGCAAGAAAGGATGGCGCATCGCAGGCGACCGCGCTGCCCGAGGGCACAGTCTCCCGCCGAACGACCAGCAGATCGCCCTCGACATGCTGCCGGCCGCCCTCAAGCTCCACCTCGGCCTCGGCAGGCAGGGTCAGCCGGTAACGGAGCACCGCCCGCCCAAGGTCCGGCGCCGTGCCCACGAGCGGAACCGCCACCGCCCCAAGCAGCTCGTCGCCCCCCTCGCCCACCGCCATGGCCTGGAACTTGGGTTCAGCCAGAAAGACAAAGCCCGCCGCGGACTCCTCCTTGACCACCTTGCCGGCATCGTCCAACCAGCTGCTGATCCGTACTCCCGAGAAGGACTCCACAAAACGGTGCAGCAGATACACCCGGTTGTTGATCACCACCTTCTCCTGGCCCCGGTACTCCAGGCGTGCCTCTTGGACAGCCAAGGAAACCGGATCGAAATAGGGGACCGTCAGCTGATCGCCACTGCGCATGCCCTGGCGCAGCAGGTAGCCGCGCTGGCTGGTGGCGAGAAGGGGGGGCCGCGCCAGGGTGATGGAATCCTCCATCGACTCCTTGCCGGTTTGCATGGAAAAATGGATGGTGTTGCCCTCCACCCGTCCCCGCACCCGGTTCTGGTAGAGCGGCGAGGCCAGGGAGAAGGAGAAGTCGCGGAGCAGCGAGGCGCGGCTCAACCCGGCCGTAAGCTCCATGCGCACCGGATGGCTCTCGCCCAGGATGTTCAGCCGCAGGAAGGCGGTCTGCTCAAGGCGCAGGCCGTCGCTGGCCGGATCCGGCCGCAGCCGCGACCGAACATAGCCGATGCGCTTGCCAGAAAAGTACACGCCGAGCCAGCTCTCCTCGGTGTTCACCGCCAGGATCTCGGCCTCGCGCTGATTGAGACGCGGCACGAAGAGATCGCGTTTGACGAGCAGCCCCAGGAGAAGCAGCCAGGCCAGCAGCAGGGCAATCCGCCCAAGGAGGGGAAAGGAGGGACGCCGCATGGTCATTACGCTCCCGGGCACCATGGCCCATGCAACTGTTGCGGAGGCAGGGGCGGCGGGCAAGGAACCGCCAGGGAGGCGTGGCCTCCTGGCAACCATCACCCCCTTCTTACAACTTAGCAAGCCGGCGGCGGGCAGACAACAGAAAACACCGCGATTGGCCGGGGCTCGCGGCGGCAACCGCAAGCCCCACGCCATGCACCGCTGCTACAGGTTCAGCTCCACATGGCCGTGGCAGAGTTCATCCCGCAACTGGGCCACCTCGGGATTCTCCAGATACTCGTCAAAGCCCATCCGCCGGTCGATGATGCCGCCGGGGGTGATCTCGATGATCCGGTTGGCGGTGGTGGAGACCAGCTGGTGGTCGTGGGAGGTGAAGAGGATCACCTCCGGAAAGGCGACCAGGCCGTCATTGAGGGCGGTGATCGACTCCAGGTCCAGGTGGTTGGTGGGTTCGTCCAGAATGAGTGCGTTGGCGCCGGAGAGCATCATCCTGGCCAGCATGCAGCGCACTCGCTCGCCGCCGGAGAGCACGCCGGTCCGCTTCATCGCCTCCTCGCCGGAGAAGAGCATCTTGCCTAAAAATCCCCGGGCAAAGCTCTCCCCCTCGGTGACCGGGGTGTACTGCCCCAGCCAGTCCACCAGGGTGAGGTCGTTGTCGAAATAGCCGCTGTTCTCCTTGGGAAAGTAGGCGGTGGACATGGTGACCCCCCAGCGGAACGAGCCGCTGTCTGGTTCCAGCTCCCCGGCCAGGATGGAGAGCAGCGCCGTCTTGGCCTGAGAATTGCCGCCGACAAAGGCGATCTTATCGCCCCTGTGAACGGTGAGGCTGAAATCGCGGAGCACCTCCACGCCGTCGATCTGCTTGCCAAGCCCCTGCACCTCCAGGATGATGTCGCCGCAGGGCCGCTCCGGCTTGAAGACCACAAAGGGGTACTTGCGCGACGAGGTGGGCATGTCCTCGATGGTGAGCTTCTCCAGCAGCTTCTTGCGGGAGGTGGCCTGCTTGGCCTTGGAGGCGTTGGAGGAAAAGCGCTGGATGAACTCGGTGAGTTCCTTGGCCCTGGCCGTGGCCTTGCGGTTCTCGTCCTGCTTCTGCTTGAGGGTGAGCTGGCTCGCCTGGTACCAGAAGTCGTAGTTGCCCACGTAGACCCGGATCTCGCCAAAATCGATATCGGCGATGTGGGTGCAGACCTGGTTCAGGAAGTGGCGGTCATGGGAGACGATGATCACCGTGTTCTGGAAGCGGAACAGGAATTCCTCCAGCCAGGCGATGGACTTGAGGTCCAGGTGGTTGGTGGGCTCGTCCAGCAGCAGCACGTCCGGGTTGCCGAACAGGGCCTGGGCGAGCAGCACCCGCACCTTGTCGCCGCCTTCCAGCTCCTTCATCCTTTTGTGCCGGTACTCCTCCGGAATGCCAAGCCCCTTGAGCAGTACCGCCGCCTCGGACTCCACGTCGTAGCCGTTCATCTCGGCGAACTCCGCCTCCAACTCCCCGGCCCGGATGCCGTCCGCCTCGGAGAGCTCCGGCTTGGCGTAGAGCGCCTCCCGTTCGGCCATCACCTCGTAGAGCCTTTTGTGGCCCATCACCACCGTATCGAAAACGGTGGAGTCATCAAAGGCGAAATGGTCCTGCCTGAGCACGGCGATCCGCTCGTTGGCGCCGACCACGATCTCCCCCTTGTCCGGATCTTTTTCCCCGGCCAGAATCTTCAGGAAGGTGGATTTGCCGGCACCGTTGGCGCCGATGAGCCCATAGCAGTTGCCAGGGGTGAACTTGATATTGACGTCCTTGAAGATGATCCGCTTTCCGTAGGAAAGGGAGACATTGACCGCGCTGATCATGGGGGTGATTCCTTTGAGTGGAGGGAGAGCACAAAAGAAAAGCCCCGATTGCTCGGGGCTTTCAAGACTCCGATGATTTCCATCGGACTATCAAATGGTGCCGAAGGCGGGATTCGAACCCGCACAGGCGTAGCCCACTACCCCCTCAAGATAGCGTGTCTACCAATTCCACCACTTCGGCAATTCCGTGATGTTCTTTCCTTACTTGGACGGGGCCGGCTGGCCCTCGGCCGGATTCCCGGCGCCGGAGGAGGGCAGCGGGATCGGGGTCGGCGCGACCTGCTGCTCGGTGGCGGCAGGGGCGTCCTTCATCACCGAGGCATCACCGGCCCGAGTGGAGAGGTAGGCCAGGGTGATGGAGGTGATCATGAAAATAATCGCCGCGCCGGTGGTGATCTTGTTCAGGAGCGGCAGCGGACCTTCCGTCCCGAAGACAGTCTGGCTGGCGCCGCCGAAGGCCGCGCCCATGTCCGCTCCCTTGCCGTGCTGCAACAGCACGATGGCGATCAGGAAGAAGCAGACAACAACATGGATGACTGTCAGCAGGGTGGTCATTGTTCCGTTCTATTGCTGAAACTGAATGATGCGACTGAAGGAGTCCGCCTTGAGGGCGGCGCCCCCCACCAGCGCGCCGTCAATATCCGGCTGGGCCATGAGGCTGTCAACGTTGCCCGGATTGACCGAGCCACCATACAGTATTCTCAATTGAGCGGCAACTGTTTTCTCGTAGATGGAAGCGAGCAGATTCCGCACGAATTCATGGGCTTCCTGGGCCTGCGCCTCGGTGGCCGTCTTGCCGGTGCCGATGGCCCATACCGGCTCGTAGGCGATCACCAGCCGTTCCGGCACCTCGATGGCGATGTCGGCAAGGCCGCCGCGCACCTGTTGCTCCAGCACCGCATTGGTCCGGCCCGCCTCGCGCTCGGCCAGGGTCTCGCCGATGCAGAGCACCGGCACAAGCCCGAAACGCAGGGCGCCGGCCACCCGCTTGTTGATGAGCGCGTCACTTTCGCCGAAGATGTGCCGCCGCTCCGAATGGCCGATGATCGCCATGGAGCAGCCCAATTCGGCAAGCATGGGCGGGGCGACCTCGCCGGTGAAGGCGCCCTGCGCCTCCCAGCAGACGTTCTGCGCCGCCAGGCGGACGGTGGAACCCTTGACCACCGCGCCTACCGCCGGCAGCGCGGTAAAGGGCGGCGCGATCATCACCTCCCGGCCGGCCGCCGAGGCGGCGGCAGCCACCACCGCCTTGGCCAGGTCCACGGCCTCGGCCTGGGAGGTGAACATCTTCCAGTTGCCTGCAATCAGGGGAGTACGTGCCATAATGGCCTCCTTATCAGGCTTTCGCGTTCAGCGCCTCGACCCCGGGCAGGGCCTTGCCCTCCATCAGCATCAGGAAGGCGCCGCCGCCGGTGGAGATGTAGGAAATATTGTTGGATTCGCCGGCCTGGTGCACCGCCACGTCGGTATCGCCGCCCCCCACGATGGTAAGGGCGTGGGAACGGGCCACGTGCTGGACCATGGCCATGGTGCCGCGGGAGAAGGCGTCCATCTCGAAAGCGCCCATGGGGCCGTTCCAGATGATGGTCTTGGCATCCTCCAGCGCCTCGGAGAAGAGCATGGTGGTGGCGGGACCGATGTCGAGCACCATCCACTCCGGCGGCACCTCCTGCACGGTGACCCGCTTGCTCTCGGCGCGGGCCTCGAAGCGGTCGGCCACGATGCAGTCCACCGGCAGGTAGAGCTTGACCCCCAGCCTTTTCGCCTTGTTGATCAGCTCGCGGGCGGTATCCAGCAGTTCGTCCTCCACCTTGGACTTGCCCATGTCCTGGCCGATGGACTTGAGGAAGGTATTGGCCATGGCCCCGCCGATGATCATCTTATCCACCCGGTCCATCAGGTTGTGCAGGGCGCCCAGCTTGCTGGAGACCTTGGCCCCGCCGACGATGGCGACCAGGGGCCGCATGGGGTTGCTCACCGAGCGGTGGAAGTAGTCCATCTCCTTCTGGAGCAGGAAGCCGGCGGCGCACTGGTCCACGAACTGGGTCACCCCCACCACCGAGGCATGCGCCCGGTGCGCCACGGCAAAGGCATCGTTGATGTAGATATCGCAGAGGCTGGCGAGCTGGCTGGCAAAGCCCTCGTCGTTCTGCTGCTCCTCGGCGTGAAAACGCAGGTTCTCGAGGAGCAGCACGTCGCCGGGCTGCATGGCCTCGACCATGGCACGGGTTTCCGGGCCGATGCAGTCCGGGGCCAGGGTCACCTCCTTGTTGATGAGGCGCGAGAGGCGCTTGGCGGCCGGGGCCAGGCTGAAATCCATGTTGCGGGTTCCCTTGGGCCGGCCCATGTGCGACATGATGATGATCTTGGCGTTCTCGTCCAGGGCGTGGTTGATGGTGGGGAGCACCCCGCGGATGCGGATGTCGTCGGTGATGTTCTTCTGCTCGTCCAACGGCACGTTGAAGTCGACGCGGATCAGCAGCCTTTTCCCCTTGATGTCAAGATCCCTGATATTCTTCATGGCCTGCGCCCTCCCCTGGCGCGGATAAGTGAACTTCCATGACGATGGCGTCGTCGGGCGGATCGCTGTAGTAACCGCGCCGGCGCCCGATCTGGACAAAACCGGTCTTGCGATAGAGCGCCAGGGCCGGCTGATTGGCGGCCCGCACCTCAAGAAAGCAACGCTCCACTCCCTGCCCGGCCAGGACGGCAAGCGCGTGGCCGAGCAGCATCCAGGCCACGCCCCGCCGCCGAAAGGCAGCCGCGCAAGCAACACGAAAAAGCTCCGCCTCGCCCGCGCAGACATGCCCGCAGACAAAGCCACAGACCATTTCAGGCTGACCGGCGGGCGTCGCCACCCAGTGCCAGCCGTTTTCGCGCTCCAGTTCCGCCGCCAGCATGGCGGCCGACCAGGGCGCTGGGCTCTCCGCCTCGATGGCGGCCGCTGCCGTGCAATCGGCAACGGTCATGGGGCGGAGAGCAAAGAGGGTCACACCATCTGTTCGGCGATGGAGACGGTGCGGTCGCCGAGCACGTTGGTGTAGCTGCCCAGCTCGTTATCGTACCAGCCGTACACCACCGCCTGGGTCACCGGCACTGAAAGCTTCTCCGGGGCGCTGCTGCAGCCAAGGTGGGAGAGGTTGACGTTCAGGCTGGCGGTGCGGGTGTGGGTCTCCGTGCCCTCGATCACCGTGGCGGCGAAGGGCATGCCGATGATGTCGCTTGAGACCAGCTGCTCGTCGGAGTACTCCAGGTAGCGGGAATTCTCGCTGTACTGCTTGTAGATGGAGTTGATCAGCCCCCGCTTGATGGGGTTGGCCATGTCGTCGTCCTGGAGGTTCAGCACCAGGATGATCAGCGAGCCGGTGTTGGTGGGGATGCGCACCGACTCGGCGATGAAGCCGATGCTCTTCATCTCCGGGATGACCAGCGGCAGGGCCCGGGCCGCGCCCGTGGAGGTGAGGATGATGTTGTTGAAGATGCTCCGATTCTTGCGCAGGTCGGTGGCGCCGGCGTTGGGCAGGCGGTCGAGCACCTGCTGGCTGCCGGTGGCGGCATGCACCGTCACCATGGAGGCGCTCAGGAACTTGTCGGCGCCGAAGTGCTCCATGAGCGGCTTGATCATGAAGGAGAGACAGGTGGTGGTGCAGGAGGCGCCGGAAACCAGCACATGCCGGGCCGGATCGAAGTCGCCGTCGTTGATGCCCATCACGGTGGTCACCGCGTCCTCGGGCATGGCCAACCCCTTGTTCTTGATCTTGAAGGGCGCGGAAAGGATGACCTTCTCGGCGCCGGCCTGGATATGGCCGCGCAGCGAGCCCTTGGGGCTGTCGGCATCGGCAGTCGGGTCGGTAAAGACACCGGTGGTATCCACGACCAGCCGGACCCCGTTCTCCTTCCACTTGATGTCCGCCGGGTTCCTGGCCTCGCGCAGGATCTTGACCGGCACGCCATTGATCACCATGGTGCCGGCGGCTTCGTCCAGATTTTCGATCACCCTGCCGCCCTTGTGGCCATGCAGGTAGGCGGCCAGACGGCCGTAGGAGCTGTCCCGCTCGATGGAGGCGGCCAGGTCCTGGAGGCCGGAGCCCACCTGACGGCCGACGTTGACAACAATCTCGGAGAAATGCTTGCGTGAAACGTGGTGCCAGAGGGACAGCTTCCCGATCCGGCCCAGGCCGTTGAGTCCTAACTTCATGTGCTTGAATCTCCCTGTGCGCGTTGGTGAAAGGAACAACTACAGCAGAGCGATTATACGAAAGGGGCTCTACCGAGGCAAGGAAAACTTTACGGAATACAAGGCGCAACTTCGCGCTTCATCAGCAAAAATACCCATCAGCCATCCTCTCCCTGAAGCCGGCGCGGGGTTGACTCCAACGGCTCCACGGCGGGAAGCGGCCTGGCGGCCAAGGCCGGATCAAGCTCCTGCAACTTGCGGGCGGAAACCAGCACCCTGCCCTCCAGGGATCCGGCGGCGCGGTTGTAGGAATCCACCGCCTTTTCCAAGCCCTTGCGCATATCGACAAAGTGGCCGGCCAGCACCCCCAGCCGCTCGTGGAGCTGACGGCCAAGCTCGCCGATGGCCTGGGCGTGCTCGGCGATCCGTTCCTGTCGCCAGCCGCGGGAGACCGCCCGCAACAGGGCGATGAGGGTGGTGGGGGTGGCGAGGATCACACGACGCTCCACCCCGAACTCGATCAGCTCCGGCTCCTGCTCCAGGGCGGCGCTGAAGAAGTTCTCGCCGGGCAAAAAGAGGACCACGAACTCCGGGGCGGGCTGGAACTGCTCCCAGTATGCCTTGGCGGAGAGCTTGACCAGATGGTCGCGCACCTGCCGGGCGTGCTCGCCGAGCAGCCTTTGGCGCGCCTCGTCGCTCTCCGCCTCGGCGGCCTCCAGATAGGCGGAGAGGGCGGCCTTGGAGTCCACCACCACCCTGCGGTCGTTGGGCAGCCGGATCACCATGTCCGGCCTGAGCCGACCGCTCTCGCCGGACACGCTCTCCTGCTCAACAAAATCGCAATACTCCACCATGCCGGCCAGCTCCACCACCCTGCGGAGTTGGATCTCCCCCCAGCGGCCGCGCACCTGCGGCCGGCGCAGCGCCTTGACCAGGTTGGCGGTTTCGCCGTGCAGCCGCGCCTGCGTGGCGGCCATGGTCCGCACCTGCTCGGTGAGTCCGGCGTACGATTCGACCCGCTCCCGCTCCACCCGCCGGAGCTGCTGGTCCACCTGCTCCAGCGACTGGCGCACCGGCTGGAGCAGCTCCTGGATCGCCCGCTGCCTGCCTTCCAGATCGGCCATGCCCCGCTCCTGAAAGCGCGCCAGGGTCTGCTGGGCAAGCTCAAGAAAACGCTGGCTGCTCGCCTGAAAAACATCGGCGGAAACGGCCTTGAAGGCGGCGGCCAGCTCCGCCCTCGCCTCACGGAGCAGGGTCCGTTCCTCTCCCAGCCTCTCCTCGGCGGCGGCAAGCCGCACGGCCAGCTCGGCGGCCCGGGTGGTCAGCCGACCGTTCTCCTCCCGCAGCCCAACGGTTTCCATCCGTAGCGTTTCCAAGGCTTGCGCCCGTTCTTCGACCAGGGTCCGCGCCCCGGCAAGCCTGGCCCGCCCGAACAACCAGCCGAGCAACAGCCCCACCACCAGGCCCACCAGCAGGGACACCCCCATCATCAGCATGCTGTCCGTCATCGTCCTCCGCCTCGCTCGCCTGAAAGGTTGGCCCCACTCCGACACCAAGCCATTGCATACCCGAGCCTTTCACCCCAGGACAACGTAAACCCGTGCTGGGTCCAGGTTGACTTTTAATGAAAAACCATTATGTTGCCGCTGACATTGTAGACCGGATTCGACCGGAGAAAAACCTCAAAGGGGTTCGCTTGACCCCTTTTACCCTTATTTTTGACCATACCTTATCAGGAGATCCCCTATGCTGAACGACGGTGAAAAAGGAGCCGTGCTCCAGCGCGACAAGGAAACCTATGCCATCGTGCCCCATCTGCCCCTCGGCCTGATCACCCCGGCCCAGCTGCGCAAGATCGCCGACGTGGCGGAAAAATACCAATCCGCGGCGCTCAAGGTCACCAGCGCCGCCCGCATCGCCATCGTCGGCCTCAAGGAGGCGGACATCGACGCCGCTTGGCGGGACCTGGAGATGGCTCCCGGCGCGGCCATTGGCCTCTGCGTGCGCAGCATCAAGGCCTGCCCCGGCAGCAGCCTCTGCCGCCTGGGCCAGCAGAACGCCTTGGCCATGGGAACCGAGCTGGACAGGCGCTACCACGGCATGGAACTGCCGGGCAAGATGAAGATGGGGGTCTCCGGCTGCCCCAACCAGTGCGCCGAAACCTCGGTCAAGGACCTTGGCCTGATGGGCAAGGCCAAGGGCTGGACCGTGCTGGTCGGCGGCAACGCCGCTTCCAGGCCGCGCCTGGCGGAGACGCTGACCGAGAACCTTTCCGACGAAGAAGCGCTGGCCACCTGCGAACGAATCATCCAGTTCTTCAAGGAAAACGGCAAGAAGAATGAGCGGCTTGGCAAGCTCATCGACCGCATCGGCATGGATGCCTTCCGGGCTGCGGTGCTGCCGGGCTGATGCCTGGCAGCGACCACAATTTGCTTGACAACTCAGCCAATTGGGTTATTTTGGTTGTTTACCCGAAGGTATGGGCCTATAGCTCAGCTGGTAGAGCCACCGGCTCATAACCGGTCGGTCCCTGGTTCGAATCCAGGTGGGCCCACCACAACACCATCACCCAGCTTGCGAATCCGTGACTGCTCTCTTCGCCTTGCCGACAGATGACTGTTTTCTGAAAATTTCCCATCGGCCCACTCCCTCTTCACGAACCACCCGGGAAAACGCTCTCGACCCGCTGAACGCGGGGGCAGCCACCAAACCCGCCCCGACCACGTTCCGCGTCATACTTCCGAAAAAAGGTGCGCCCCCCATGGGAAGCGCCTTTTTTATTGCGACCACCACCAGCGAAGGACGGGGATGACCGCCGAACCACTGACCGTCTCGACACTCCAGTCGCTCCTCGATGGAATCGCCCCCTTTTCCCTGGCGGAATCCTGGGACAACGTGGGCTTGCAGGTGGGAGACCCCCGGCAGGAGGTGAACGGAATCCTGGTGGCCCTGGACCCCACCGAAGCGGTGATCCAAGAGGCCATCGACCGCCGGCTGCACACCATCGTCACCCACCACCCCCTGCTCTTCCACCCCCTCAAGTCCCTCCATACCGACACCCCCATCGGCCGCATCCTCAAGGCCGCGTTACGCCATGACCTGACCCTGATCGCCTGCCACACCAACCTCGACCTCATGGCCGACGGGGTGAGCGAGGCCCTGGCCAGCCGGCTTGGCTTGACCGCGACCCGGCCGCTTGCCCCCAGCCAGACAGGCGCGGATCGCGGCTTCGGCCGGATCGGCGACCTGAGCGCGCCGCAGACAGGCGCGACCTTCCTGGCAAACCTCCCAACCGCCATGGGCGCCGAAGGGGTGCGGCTCGCCGGCCGGTTGCCGGCCACGGTCCGCACCGTGGCCCTCTGCGGCGGCAGCGGTTCGGAACTGGCCGAGACCGCGCGGGCTGCCGGAGCGGACCTATACATCACCGGCGAGGTGAAGCACAGCACGGCGCGCTGGACCGAGGACGCCGGCTTCTGCGTCATCGACGCCGGGCACTTTGCCACGGAAAATCCCGTCGTGCCCATTCTGGCCGAGGCGTTACGCAACGCCTGCCATGGGCAGGGTTTCACCCCCACCATTGCAATCACCGGGAAACAGACCGACCCCTGGCAGTGGGTCGTTCCCTCCCGATCGAAAATCACATAACCTTTCAAACTGTTAACCTTCATCATACCGAGGACGCACCCTTGAAAGACGACATCGCACAGCTCCGGGAACTTCAGGCCATCGACCTTGCCATCGGCAAACTCAACCAGGAAATCGCCTCCGGCCACGCCGAACTCGACCGCCGCCGCGCCTCCATCGAACAGCGCCAGGCCACCGTCGCCCAACTTCAGGAAAAAGCCGAGATTACCGAACAGCGGCGCGCCGAAACCGAGGCGGAGCTGGAAACGGAAACCAACCGGCTCAAGGATCGACAGACCAAGCTGATGCATGTGCAGACCAACCGCGAATACACCAGCATCCTCAAGGAGGTGGAGGAGTGCAAGCGGGGCAACAAGCAGCGCGAGGAGACCATCGTACAGCTGATGGAGCAGCTGGAGGGGATAAAGGCCCGCATCGAGGAGGAATCCAACCTGCTCAAGGGCGAGGAGAGCCTGCTCGAGGAAGAGGCCCAGCGGGTTGAGGCGCAGAGCGCCAAGCTCTCCAGCGAAAAGGAAAAGGAGACCAAGAACCGGGAGGAGATGGCTACCGCCGTGGCCGCCGCCCTGCTGAAGAAGTACAACCTCCTGCTGGAGAAGCGCAACGGCCTGGCGGTGGTGGCGGTGACCAACGGCGTCTGCCGGGGCTGCAACATGAACATCCCGCCCCAGCTTTTCAACGACCTGATGAAGCAGGACAAGCTGATCTCCTGCCCCACCTGCCACCGCATCATGTTCCACCAGCCCGAGGCGGCGGCTTGAGCCAGGGCCGCTCCCTTGAGGGCGGGGAGGGCCAGGAGGCGGCGCTGCTCCGTCTCCTGGCTGACGGGCTTACCGAGGAGATGGTGACCCGGCTCGCCCTGCCCGCCTCCGTCGAAACGGTGCGAAGCGCGCTGCGCCGCGCCGCCAACCGCCTGGCCCCCGAAGCGCCTCCGGCCGTGGCCGCCCCACCCGCGGCGCCCCCCTCCACTGCCGGCCTCGCCAGCCTTTCGCTGTTCACCGACGGCGCCTCCAGGGGGAACCCTGGTCAGGCTGGGGCCGGCTGGGTAATCCGCGATGAGCAGGGGCAGGAACTGCTTGCCCATGGCAAATACCTGGGCTGCTGCACCAACAACCAGGCCGAATACCAGGCCCTGCTCCTGGGGCTGGCCGCAGCCCGCCAGTTGGGTGGGGGCAGAATCGCCGTGTTTCTGGACTCCGAGCTCATCGTCCGCCAGATCAATGGCCAGTACCGGGTCAAGGACGAGAAACTCAAGCCGCTTTACGCCCAGGCCAAGGAGGCGTTGAAAGCCTTTACCTCCTGCCGGGTGGACCACGTGCCCAGAGCACAGAACCAGCGCGCCGACGAACTGGCCAACCGGGCCATCGACCAACGGCTCTGATGCCGCCGGACCAGAATCTCTGGCGCGATATTTTTTACCCCGAAGCGCACGAAGACATTTTTCCCGGCACAATTTCTTCTTCGTGATCTCCATGTGCTTCGTGGTGCCCTGACTTCTCCGGCAAGTACCCCAAACTCCCTGGATTCGGGATTGAGAATTCAAGATTCAGAATAATGAATTAAGACAGCCTGCTGTCATTCTTGCTCGTTGATCCAGGCTCCTGAATTCCCTCCCCGCCCCCGGGCGTGCCCCGCGCCCCATGACTCCCATCCCGAAATCCCTTGACCTTTTGCCTGGGGCCATTTAGCCTTGGCCTTGGAGTGGGCGCATGATCGCTGGCCAGGTTTCCGGCCAGAGGAAAGTCCGGACTCCGCAGGGCAGGGAGGTTCGTAACCCGAACTGGGGGCGACCCCGAGGAAAGTGCCACAGAAAAGATACCGCCCCGGTTCGCCGGGGTAAGGGTGAAATGGTGGGGTAAGAGCCCACCGCTTTCGTGGCGACACGGAAGGCACGGCAAACCCCTCCCGGAGCAAAACCAAATAGGGAAGCGTTCGAGGGCGGCCCGTCCGAGGCTTCCGGGTAGGTTGCACGAGGCGCCGGGCGACCGGCGTCCCAGAGAAATGATCATGGCCCCTTCGGGGGTACAGAATCCGGCTTACAGCCCACTCCTTTTTCTCTCATTCCATCGGTCATGCAAAGCGCAACCGTAATCATCGCCGCCGGCGGGGCGGGTCATCGCATGGGCGCCGCCATCCCCAAGCAGTTCCTGCCCCTGGCCGGAACGCCGGTCCTGATCCACACCATCCGCGCCTTTCTCCGGGTGGCGGCCATCCGGGAGGTGGTGGTGGTGGCGCCGACGGCCCAGCTGGAGCGCACCGGCTCCCTCCTGGCAGAGCACGGGCTTGCGGCCCGCTGCCGGGTGGTGGCGGGCGGGACGCTGCGCCAGGACTCGGTGCGGCTCGGCCTTGCCGCGGTGGCGGCGGACTCGGTCCTGGTGGCGGTGCATGACGCGGCCCGCCCCCTCATCAAGCCGGAAGACATCACGCAATGCCTCGCGGCGGCGGAGCGGCACGGCGCCGCCATCGTGGCCGTGCCGGTCACCGACACCCTCAAGCAGGTCGGCGAGCAGGGGGTGATCGGCCAGACCGTCGACCGGCAGCGCCTCTGGCGGGCGCAGACCCCGCAGGCCTGCCGCGCCGACTTGCTGCGCCGGGCCTTTGCCCAGGCGGAGCAAGCCGGCTTTGTCGGCACCGACGAGGCCTCGCTGCTGGAGTTCTGCAAAATCCCGGTAACGGTGGTGGCGGGCTCCGAGACCAACCTCAAGATCACCTCCCCCGACGACCTGCGCATCGCCGAGGCGCTGCTCGGGCAGACCCAAGGAGAGCAGCCCCCCATGACCGCGACCAACCTGCGCATCGGCCACGGCTTCGACGCCCATTGCCTGGTGGAGGGCAGGCCGCTGGTGCTGGGCGGAGTGACCATTCCCCATGAACTCGGCCTCTTGGGCCACTCCGACGCCGACGTGCTTACCCACGCCCTGTGCGACGCCATCCTGGGCGCCATGGGGCAGGGCGACATCGGCCGCCATTTTCCAGACTCGGATCCGCGATACAAGGGAATCTCCAGCATCCTCCTGCTGGAGCGGGTGATGGAACTGGCCGGCGAGAACGGCTACCGCCTGGTCAACGCCGACGTCACGGTGGTGGCCCAGCGGCCCAAGCTGGCCAGCCACTACCCGGCCATGCTGGCGAACCTCTGCCGCGCCTGCAATGTTTCGCCAAGCGCCATCAACCTCAAGGCCACCACCACGGAAAAGATGGGCTACACCGGCCGCGAGGAGGGGATCAGCGTGCACGCCGTGGCCATGCTTTGCCACGGATGACCACCGCCCCCTCCCTGCTATTTCCCCTCCAGGGAGTAACTCGCCTCGATGGCGTGGATGGCGCCCTTGGGGGTGAGGACGCTTGAGTAGAGGTGGAACTCGTCCACCGTGAACTCCTCGGTGGCAAAGAGGCCGTTGGCGGAAAGATAGCGGGTGAGATCATGAAGCGGCGGGTTGTCCAGCCGGGCGATGGTGATGTGCGGCGCGTACTTCCGGCCCTCCGGTTCAAGCCCCAGCCGGGTGAGCCGCGACTCCACCCGGTTGCGCAGGGCCACCAGCGGCGAGCCCTGGCCGGCCGGCTCCACCCCGGCCCAGAGCACCCTGGGCGTCTTGCGGGGCGGGAAACACCCCAGCCCGGCCAGCCGGATGGCGAAGGGCGCCGCGGCCACCCCGACCAGCTCGTCGCGGATCTCCCGGAAGAGACCGCCATCCACCTCGCCGATGAACCGCAGGGTGAGGTGCATCTGCTCCACATCCACCCAGCGCGCTCCCTTCAGGCCGCAACAGAGGCCGCCAAGCCTTTCCGCAACCAGCTCCGGCAGATCGATGGCGACGAACAACCTGATCATCATGCCTCCTTTGCGGGCTCCGCCGCCCGGCGCATGGCTGTTGACAACCCTGGCTCCATATGGAATAGGGATGACGTTGCCTTGGCACAGTTCCCGCCCCTACTCATGGTGTAGAGGCTTTTCCCTTTCTTTTCAACGGAGAAAATCAGCATGGCCGCTTCCTTGATCCGCCGCATCTGCGTCTCCGTGGCCGCTCCCACCCCGGCCGAGGCCATGGCCTTGGCCAAGGAGTCGGAGCAGGTCGCCGATGTGATCGAGATCCGCCTGGACTCCATGGCGGACCCCGATCCAGCCCTCTTCGTGGCCGGACTGACCAGGCCGCTGCTCTTCACCCATCGCCCGGCCTGGGAGGGCGGCGCCTTCACGGGCGAGGAGCAGGCCCGCCTTCGCCTGCTGCACAAGGCGGTGGAGGCGGGGGCCGCCTACGTGGACATCGAACTCAACACCGACGCCGCCTTGGGCGCGGAGCTGATCGCGGCGGCCAAGGCCAAGGGCTGCCAGACCATCGTCTCCTGGCACGACTTCAAGGCCACCGCCTCCCGGCAGGCGCTGCTCTCCATCCTCCAACGCCAGTGCCAGAGCGGGGCGGCCATCGGCAAGATCGTCACCACCGCCCGCTGCTTCCAGGATGTCTTCCGGGTACTGGCCTTGCAGGAAGAGGCCAACGAGATCGGCTTCCCGCTCATCGCCTTCTGCATGGGATCGTACGGCATGATCAGCCGGGTGGCCACCACCGATCTGGGCGGCTACATGACCTATGCCGCCCCTGACCATGGCCCGGCCACCGCGCCGGGGCAGCTGCCCGCCTCCCGGCTCCGCCGCATCTTCACGGAGCTTGGGCATGGGGATTAACGGCGCCACCGAGCTTTATGGCATCCTGGGCAATCCGGTGGCCCACAGCCTGAGCCCGGCCATGCACAACGCCGCCTTTGCGTCGCTTGGCCTCAACAAGGTCTATCTGCCCTTTGCGGCGGCCGACGCGGGCGCGGCCATGGCCGCCTTCCGCGCCCTGGGGGTGAGGGGAGCCAGCGTCACCATCCCCCACAAGCAGGCGGTGCTCCCGCACCTCGACTCCATCGACCCGGTGGCCCAGCGGATCGGCGCGGTCAACACCCTGCTGATCGAGGCTGGCCGCATCCATGGGCTGAACACCGACTGGCTCGGCGCCAACCGCGCCTTGGAAGAAAAAATCCCCCTGAAAGGCGCCTCGGTGCTGCTTTTGGGTGCGGGCGGTTCGGCGCGGGCCATCGGCTTCGGCCTCATCGAGGCGGGCGCCACCATTGCCATCGCCAGCCGCACCCAGGAGAAGGGTGAGGCCCTGGCCAGGCTGCTCGGCTGCCCCTGGCTGCCCTTGACCGAGGCGGCACACCACCGGGCGGACGCCCTGGTCAACGCCACCTCGGTGGGCATGTCGCCCAGGAAGGATGAAACCCCGATCCCCGCCGGCGCCCTGGCCAACTTCCAGGTAGTGATGGACATCGTCTACGCGCCGCTTGCCACCCGGCTGCTCACCGAGGCGTCCCAGGCAGGCTGCCAGACCATCGACGGCCTGGCCATGCTTCTCTACCAGGGGGTGGCCCAGTTTGAGGCGTGGACCGGCCAGCAAGCGCCGGTGGCGCTGATGCGCCAGAGCCTGCTTGACTCGCTTGCCCAAAAGGAACAATCATGAAGGAAATCAAACCGCTTGCCAGCACCGACACCACCCTGACCGTTCCCGGCTCCAAAAGCCTCACCCAGCGGGCGCTCATCGCCGCCGCCCTGGCCGAGGGCGAAACCATCCTGCACTGGCCGCTGGCCAGCGAGGACACCGAGTACACCTCCAAGGCGCTCAGGGACATGGGGGTCATGGTGGAGCACGGCAAGGAACAGTGGCGGGTACAGGGCTGCGGCGGCCGGATCGCCACCCCGCCAGGCGAGATCTACCTGGGCAACAACGGCACCGCCACCCGCTTCCTCACCTCGGTGGCGGCCCTGGGGCATGGCGACTTTGTGATCAACGGCGACAAGCGCATGGCCGAGCGGCCGATCAGGCCGTTGATGGAGGCGCTCTCCGGCTGGGGGGTCGCCATCAGGAGCATCCACTCCACCGGCTGCCCGCCGGTGGCCATCGCGGCCAACGGCATCGCCGGCGGCAAGACCCTGCTGCCCGAGGGCAAGAGCAGCCAGTACCTCTCCTCGCTCCTGCTGGTGGCCCCCTATGCGGCGCAACCGTCCGAGCTGGCGGTGGCCGGGGAGGTGCTCTCCAAGCCCTACGTGACCATGACCATGGCGGTGATGCGCGACTTCGGCATCGAGGTGACCGCAAGCCCCGAGCTCAACCTTTTCCAGATCCCTCAGGGCTGCTACCGGGCCAGGGATTACATGGTGGAGGGCGACGCCTCCAGCGCCTCCTACTTCTTCGCCGCCGCCGCCATCACCGGCGGCAAAGTGACGGTCAAGAACGTGCCCTCCCCCTCGCTGCAGGGCGACGCGGTCCTGGTGGATATCCTGGCCCGCATGGGTTGCACGGTGGAACGCTCCGGCCAGGGGATCACGGTGATCGGCCCCAGGGAGCTCAACGGGGTCTCGGTGGACATGGGCGACTGCCCGGACGTGGTGCCGACCCTGGCGGTGGTGGCAAGCATGGCCAAGGGCAGGACGGTGATCAACAACATCGCCCACCTGCGCATCAAGGAATGCGACCGCTTGGCGGTGATGGTCAAGGAACTGGGCAAGCTCGGGGTGCACGCCGAGGAGCGGCCCGACGCCATGATCATCGACGGCTCCGGCGGCAATGCGTATTCCCTGCACGGGGCGGAGATCGCCACCTACAACGACCACCGCATCGCCATGTGCTTCGCGGTGGCGGGCCTCAAGGTGCCCGACGTGCGGGTGACCGGCGAGGAGTGCGTGGTCAAGTCCTTTCCCGACTTCTGGGAGCGGTTCCAGCTGCTCTACTGAAGCAAGACCGGGCATTAAAGGAGGCGGGCGAGACTCGCACCCCTTTTTTCGCTTTGCCTATCCGACGGATAGCTGCTACGCTGATGCAACAACCCGGATCGCCAGGGGAGCCGGGCGACCCAACCCACCTCAGCAGGAGACCGTGCCATGAACCTCGTTGATCGAGCCAAGAACCTCATCCTGCAACCCAAGGCCGAATGGGAAACCATTGCCGCCGAGGAGTCGACCACCGCGGGCCTCTACCAGCAGTACATCATGCCGCTGGCGGGCATCCCGGCGGTGGCCGGCTTTCTCGGCATGTCCCTCATTGGGGTGAGCGTCCCCCTCATGGGCACGGTGCGCACCCCCTTCCTGCAAGGGCTTTCCCAGGCAGTGGTCTCCTATGGCCTCTCCCTGGCGGGGGTCTTTCTCCTCGCCCTGCTCATCGACGCCCTGGCCCCCAACTTTGGCGGGGAAAAGAACCAGGGGCAGGCCCTCAAGGTGGCCGCCTACTCCTACACCCCCGGCTGGATCGCCGGCGCGCTGCTCATCCTGCCAAGCCTCGGGGTGCTCATCCTGCTCGCCTCCTTCTACAGCCTCTACCTGCTCTACCTGGGGCTGCCGGTACTGATGAAGGCCAACAGGGAGAAGGCCCTCCCCTACACGGTGGTCGTGGTGACCTGCGCCCTGCTTCTCTCCATGATCTTTGCCGCCCTGGCCAACGCGGTGGGCGGCCCTGCCCCTGGCATGCACGGCATGCGCTGACCGGCAACGGGAGCCGCTGCCTCCGCCGCGGCTCCCGCCACGAGAAGAACGCTCCGCCGCACCCCCCGATCACGGCACAGCCAGCCCCCTCAACTCACTCCTCCACCAGCCCCGCCGCCTGGAGCATCGCCCAACCGGTCGGATCGGCATCCCTGCCGCTATAACGGCCATCCCGGCGCAGGCCGGCGAAATGGGTGAGCAGCCGGGTAGCCAACTTCTTGCCCAGTTGCACCCCCTCCTGATCGAACGAGTTGACATTCCAGACAAAGCCCTGAAAAACCACCTTGGCCTCGTACAGGGCCAGCAGCGCTCCCATACTGTGGGGGGTGAGCCGGTCGGCCAGCAGCAGCGCGCTTGGCCGGTTGCCGGCGAACCGCTGGTTGGGGTTGTCACTCCCCTGGCCGGTCGCCAAGGCAATGGCCTGGGCGAGCAGGTTGGCGACGAGCTTCTCCTGGGAGGAGGTTTCCTTGATCAGCAGATCCTCGCCACGCTGACTCTGCCGAAAGCCGATGAATTCGACGGGGATCAGGAAGGTCCCCTGGTGGATCAACTGGTAGAAGGCGTGCTGGCCGTTGGTTCCCGGCTCCCCCCAGACGATGGGGCCACTCTTCCAGGCCAGCTCCTTGCCCTGGCGGGTTACCGATTTGCCGTTGCTCTCCATGTCGCACTGCTGCATATGGGCGGTGAAACGCAGCAGGGCCTGGCTGTAAGGCAGGATCGCCACCGAGTCGCACCCCAGGAAGTTGCGGTTCCAGATGCCCAGCAAGGCAAGAAGCAGCGAGGGGTTTTTGCGGATGTCCGGCTCGGTGGCCGCCATGTCCGCCTCGTGCGCGCCCCGCAGGAATTCGAGCAACTGGTCATAGCCCAAGGCGAAACCCAGGGTCACCGCGCCCACCATGGAGGTGGCGCTGTAACGGCCGCCAATATAGTCAAACATATAGAAGGAACGCAGATAGCGGGACGGGTCGTCCATGGGCGAGCCTTTGCCGGTGACCGCCACGAAATGGCGAAGCGGATCGAGCCCGGCCTGCTGATACGCCTTGCGCACCAGCTCCTCGTTGGTGAGGGTCTCCAGGGTGGTGCCGCTCTTGGAGACCACGTTGACCAGGGTACGGGAGAGGTCCAGCCCGGCCAGCACCGCGGCGGCGTCGTCCGGGTCGACATTGCTGACAAAGTGCACCCGCCGCCCCGGCAGACCATAGGCAGCCAGGGCGATGGCCACGGCGCGCGGACCCAGGTCGGAGCCGCCGATGCCGATCTGGACCATATCGGTGAAGGGCTGGCCAGCGGCGTTGACCACCTGACCCGTTGCCAGCTCGTCCAGGAAGCGCTTCAGCTTATCGAGTTCGGCGCGCGCCTCGTCGGCAGCCCCGGGCGCGTCCGGGTCCGGGCGGAAGACGTCCCGGCAGGCGGTGTGCAGCACCTGCCGCTCCTCGCTGGCGTACCCCTCGATGCGGTTCATCACCGCGCCTTGGCACATCAGCCGGAACTGCTCGATGGCGCCGCTCTGGTCGGCCAGTTGCTGGAGGCCGTTCAGCACCGCCTCGTCCACCCGCTGGGTGGCGTAGAGCAGGGTGAAGCCCGCCGCGGAAACCCGGTATTTTTGGAGCCGCTCCGGCGACAGCGCGCCGGGGGCAGTCAGATCATAGGGACGGCCGGCCAGGGAGCCGAGCAGGCCACACGCAGACAATCCACCGAAATCATTACATAAAAAACGAGAAGCATCCTGTGATTCCATGCCGATCTTCTCCTCATCCAGAAAAAAAATTTTCCCAATGCGAAAATTCCATGATAAAACAGGAAAAAACATGGTAATTGTTCGTCCAGTTTCATCGGTTTTGCGTGTCGCCTTCGCCATCATAGCACAACCGCTGCCGAGGTTATACTGGAGTTCCCGGGCGAAGCGACTTTTTCCACCAGCCCCTCTTCGCACAAGGAGATGACGCACAACATGGAACTGGTTGTCGCCGAACAGGAACTCCTGCGCTCCTGCGAGATCATCTTCGGGAACGAACTCAACATCTCCCGTGAATTCCTTGAATACCTCCAGATCTCCGGCATCAAGAGCGCCTACCGCAAACGGGCCATGGAAACCCATCCGGACCGGGCCGCCGCCGTGGATGCCGAGATACTGCGGCAACGCAACGACCTCTTCCACTCGGTGCAGGAGGCATACGAGAACCTGGTCGCCTTCCTGAACGCCAAGGAGAAAGGCTACCGCTTGCCCCCCCTGGACATCCAGCCGGAATGGCGGCACTACAGCCCCCCGCGGCCGCCCCCCAAGCAGCAGCCCAAGCCACCCCAACGGCCCCAGGCCAAGAGGCCGCAGCAGGCCTGGCAGCAAGCGAAACCAAAGCAGGAGCCGCCCAAGCAGGAGCAGGCCCAGGCCAAGCCGGGTTTCCAACAAGGCCCCCGCCAGCATGCCACCTTCTGGGACACCGAGAGCCTCTATCAGGGGCCCATGCCCAATCGCCGGCTGCTGCTCGGCCATTTCCTCTACTACTCCGGCCTGATCAACTGGCGCACCATCATCCAGGCCTTGGTCTGGCAGCGCACCGAGCGGCCCCGCTTGGGCGAGCTGGGGCAACGATTCGGCATGCTCAGCGAGGACGACATCCTGCATATCCTGCGCAACCGGCCGCCCCTGGCCCCCTTTGGCCGTTCGGCCACCGAGATGGGACTGCTGACCGAACCGCAGCTGCAGATGCTCATTTCCCACCAGAAACGGCTGCAGAGGAAGTTTGGCGAGTTCTTCCTTGAGAAGAGGCTCTTCAACCCCGAGGAACTGCGCCAGCTGATCCAGCGGTATCAGGAACACAACGCCAGGATCGCCGTCGAGCAAAGCGGCATGCGCTTCCGTTTCTGACCAGCATCCGCCGCTCCCCAAGGCCGGTGCCCAGAGCGCTCGACCGACAGGTCCGTCATGATCTACAACAATCTCATCTCCCTGCTGGCGGCCATCTTTCTTCTCGCCACCGGTGAGGCGATCGAGCCGCCGCCGCTTGCCCTCTCAACCAATCTGCTCCTCTTCCTGCTCAAGGCCGGGCTGCTCTGGCTCCTGGCCCGCCGCCACTTCCGCGCCTCGGCAGGGGACGGCTCGGCCCGCTACTTTTCCGCCGAACAGCGCCTCACCATCGCCGCCCTGTTCTCCCTGGCAATGGACATCCATCTGCTGGGCGCCCCATTCTACCTGAGCCGCCTGCCCCTCGCCAAGGCCCTCCCTTTCCTGGTCCACCTGGGTGGGCTAATCCTCTATCTCGCCACCCTCTCCCTGGTCTGGCTGGCTGGCAGGCCCGCCTACCAGCGGGTTTTCGCGCGCACCATCTCGGCAGCCTCCTTCGTGCTGGCCAATCTCCGCATCAACCTGGCCATGGTCTTCCCGTGGCTGGTGCTCTCCGCCGCCGCCGACCTCCTGCGGTTGGCGCCCCTCCCCACCGGGCTGCGGTCCCTCCTGGCCGCGCCCTGGGGCGAACCGCTGCTGCTGCTCCTCTTCTTCCTGCTGCTGGTGGTGTTGCTGCCGCCGGCTATCGTCCGGCTATGGGGCTGCGCGCCGCTGCCGGATGGGGCAGTTCGACGGCGAATCGAATCGTTTTGCGCCGGTCAGGGGATCGCCTTTGCCAATGTCCTCCTCTGGCCGCTCTTCGAGGGCCGCATGCTCACCGCCGGAGTGATGGGCATTCCCCGCCGCTTTCGCTATCTGCTCGTCACTCCGGCCCTGCTTGAGGCCATGAGCCCGGAGGAACTGGAGGCGGTGGTTGCCCACGAACTCGGCCATGTCCGCCTCTTGCACCTGCAGCTCTACCTGGCGCTCTTCCTTGGCTTCGGTCTGCTGCTCCAACTGGGCGGCGAGCCGTTGCTTGGCCTGCTGCTTGGCTCGGACCTCTTCCGCTGGCTGCTCGCCGCCACCGGCAAGGCGCCGGAAACCATCCTCACCTTCGCCGCCACCCTGACGGTCTTCCTGCTGATCCTCCTCTACTTCCGCTTTGTCTTCGGCTTCTTCATGCGCAACTTCGAACGCCAGGCCGACCTGCACGCCCTCACCTCCATCGGCCAGGCCGGACCGCTGGTGAGGGTGTTCGAGAAGATCGCCTGGCTGAGCGGCAACATCCGGGACCTGCCCAGCTGGCACCACTTCGGCATCGGCCAGCGCATCGACTTCCTGCGCCGTTGCGAGCAAGAGCCGCGGCTGATCCGGCTCCATCACCGCAAGGTATGGACCACGCTGGCTCTCTATGTCCTGCTGCTCGGCGCGGGCGCCATCCAGCTGGCCATGCTGCCGCGACCCTCCATGCCGGAGGGGGCGGAGCTCAGGCTGGCCGAGACGATCATCTTGAACAAGCTTGCCGAACAACCCGACAACCCCATGTGGCTCCAAATGCTGGGGGATCTCCGCCAGACCACCGGCCATGCCCAGGAAGCAGCCATGGCCTACCAGCGCGCCGTCCAGCTGGCCCCGAACAATCAGGAGGCCTTGAACAACCTGGCCTGGCTGCTGCTCACCACCGAGATACCGGGGCTGCGGGATCCGGCGCAGGCATTGATCCTGGCCCAACGGGCCGCCGCCTTGGGAGGCAACGCCGCGGTACTCGACACCCTGGCTCTGGCCCTGTGGATGAACGGCAGACAGGCCGAAGCGGTGGAGGCGGAACAGGCCGCCCTGGCCCTGGCCGAGGAGAACCACGAATTCTACCGCCGGCAGCTGGAACGATTCCAGAGCGCCCCACCAAAGAGCGACGCGAACCCTCATCAGGAGAATATCCCATGAACGAGCAGCAGGGGCTGGTGATCGTCAACACCGGCAACGGCAAGGGCAAAACCACCGCCGCCATGGGGCAGGCATTACGGGCGGTTGGCCATGGCATGCGGGTGTGTGTCATCCAGTTCATCAAGGCCCAGGAGTGGACCGGAGAGGCCATGGCGCTGCGACAGGCCTTTCATGGCCAGGTGGAATTCCATGTCACCGGCAGCGGCTTCACCT
Organism: Thermodesulfobacteriota bacterium; assembly: GCA_049323635.1. Taxonomy (GTDB): domain Bacteria; phylum Desulfobacterota; class Desulfobulbia; order Desulfobulbales; family Desulfurivibrionaceae; genus JBMONS01. The sequence continues at coordinate 17,908 of JBMONS010000008.1, read as the reverse complement.
GGACCCAGGAACAGGAACAGGTTCGGGAAGCCGCCCTGCAGGGCTGGCGGCTGGCCAGGGAAAAGATCGAAAGCGATGCCTGGGAGTTGGTGGTGCTGGAGGAGTTGACCTACCTGATCAGCCTGGGCGTACTCCCCGAGGAGGAGGTGCTCGCGGTGCTGCGCGAACGTCCGGCCCGGTTGCACGTGGTGATCACCGGCCGCCACGCCAGCCAGGGGCTGATCGACTACGCGGATCTGGTCAGCGAGATGCGGGAGATCAAGCACCCATACCATAAGGGTATAAAGGGGAGAAAAGGGATCGAGTTTTGAGCCGGCAGCTGGGTTACGCCACGTCCCCGGCTGGATCAGCTCCGGAGACAAAGGAAAAATCGCCGCCTTCGCCCTGGCGCAACCGCCGGCCCAACGCGCGGCCCAGCCGACAGGCTTCCTCCTGCTGCTCGCGGGTATGGCCGTAGCGGGGATAGCGGCTGCCCAGGAAACGGCCGCGCTCCGGCACCCGGCCGGCCAACTTCAAAAAGACCCCGATGGTCCGCCACGGTTCCCTGGTGGTGTGGGGAAAGATCGCCCGCCCCGCCAGCACCGCCCCCAGGCGTCGAAGCTGCCAGCGCAGGGTCAGCCAGTGCATCCGCCAGTACCCCCGGCAGGAAATGAGGGCCAGCGTCCGACGGCCGGCAAAGAGCCGTTCTCCGTCGCGGTCCAGCAGCGAAAGCACCGGGCCGCTCGGGTTGTAGGACCAGGTGGGCCCGGCCAGCACCACCAGATCGCACTCCCCGGCGCAGGCGGGAGAGAGAGGCTGGATGGGCACTCGAAACCGAAGGAAGGTGGTGAGCATCATCCACACGGTGGCGGGGATAGTGCCGATGGGAAACTTGAGCTGGCGCACGGGCTGCAGCCGCTCGCAGACCACCTCGCACCCTTCCTCGGCCAGGCCGGCGGCCAGCCGGTGCACCAACCCGGCGGTCTGGGCGCTGAAGGAGTAGTAGATGATAAGAACCCTGGGCGGGTTTGCTGTCGCCATATCCATAGCTCAATCCCCATGCCGCCCCTGCCTCGGGGCGGACGGGCTATTGTTGCCGGATCGGCGGCCGGGTTCAATGTTTTTTTGTCGGACACGGCAAAAAACCACCACGGCCCGCCCCGTTTTAGCGGTTTTCCCAGGGGCGGATATCAGGTAGAGTGGCGGCATACGTATCCACCCCAACCACAGGCGGACCCCATGCCGGAACATCATGAGATCCTCATCGTCGGCGCTGGCCTCTCCGGGCTGAGCGTCGCCCATTTCCTGGCCCAGAAGGCTCCCCACCTCGACCTGCTCCTCCTGGAGGCCGACCAGCGCCCTGGCGGCGCGGTGCGCTCCTTTCGCGAAGAGGGCTACCTGGCCGAGTGGGGGCCGCACGGTTTTCTGGACAACAACCCGGCCAGCCGAGCGCTGCTCATGGAAACCGGCCTTGATGGCATTGCCCAGAAAGCGCCGTTGGGCAGCTATGTCCGCCATGTCTGCCATCAGGGCCGTCTGGTGCAACTGCCTCAGAAGCCGCCGGCCCTGCTGACCACCCCCCTGCTCTCCCCCTGGGGCAAGCTGCGCCTCCTGGGCGATCTCTTCCTCAAGCCGCTGACCACCGAGCAGAGCGTCGCCGCCTGGGCCGGCCGCCGCTTTGGCCGCGAGGTGCTGCCGCTGGTGGATGCCGCCATCACCGGCACCTATGCCGGCGATCACGGGCGGCTGAGCATCGACGCGGTGATGCCGGGGGTACGGTTGCTGGAGCAGGAACACGGCTCGGTGCTGCGGGGGTTGATCAAAAAAAAGAAGGCGGGCGCTGGTGGGCCGCTGCCGGCCATGACCACCTTCCCCGACGGCATGGAGCAACTGATCGCCACCCTGGCCGCGCGTCACCCCATCCGCTTCCGGAGCCAGGCGCGGACCATCGTCCAAACCACGCAGGGCTGGGAGGTGGAAACCGATGGGCAGAGTTATCGCGCCGCCACTTTGGTGCTGGCCTTGCCGGTCAACCAGGCGCTCCGGCTGCTCGCCCGGCACCAGCCGCCGCTGGCCGCCGTTCCCACCGCCGGCATCGCCACGGTAGCGCTGGGCTACGCCGACAGTGCCCAGGTACCGGCCGGATTCGGCTACCTCGCCCCGGAACGGGAGGGGCGCTTCGCGCTGGGAGCGCTCTTTTCCTCCAACATGTTCCCCGGCCGCGCCCCCAAGGGCGCTGTGCTGCTGGAGGCGTTGGTGGGAGGACGCCGGCATCCCGAACGCATGGAGATCGAGGACGACCAACTGGTGGCGCTGGTCCACGAGGACCTGCGCGGTCTGATTCGCCTGCCGGAGCCGCCCCGCTTCAGCAGGGTGCTGCGCGGCGGCCATGGCATTCCCCAACTGGAGCTGGGTCACCCCCGACTGCTTGCCTGGAAAGCGGCGATGGAGACAGAGCGCGATGGCCTGCACCTGTGCGGCTTCGGCTGGGAGGGCATCGGCATGAACGACATGATGAAGGGGGCAAGCGAGGTGGCCGACCGCATCCTGGACGCGGCCAAAGCCAAGGAGGCCCCGGCGGTGAGGCCGGTCTACTTCTAGGGGGAAGTGCGTCCGATCGCAACGCCGCAGCGGACGCTCCGAGCTCACCCCTGCTTCTTGAGCCGGGCGGCCAGGTGTTCGATCTGGCCGCGAATGCTGCCGTTGCCGGCGATGGCCTCGGTGATCACCCGGATGGAGTGGACCACCGTGGAATGATCGCGATTGAAGGCCTTGCCGATCTCGGAGAGGGCCTCATCGGTGAGCTTGCGCGCCAGGTACATGGAAACCTGGCGCGGGAAGGCGACGGTCTTCTTCCTGGACTTGGAGAGCAGGTCGGAGAGAGGCACGTTATACTGGTCGGCGATGAAGTCGCGGATCATCACCGCGGAAAGATCCTGCCGCTGGCCGACAATCCCGGCAAGCACCTCCCGGACCATCTCCTGATCAGGGAGCATCTTCCGCAGGGCCGCTTTGGCCTTGAGGCCGACGATGGCGCTCTCCACCTGGCGGATGTCTCCCTCGATGCCGTTGACCAACAGCTCCACCAGCTCCTCGTTGAGCTGGATCCGGTGATTCTTGGCCTTGCGCTCGATGATCAGGGCGCGGGTCCGGCGATCCGGCGGATTGATGGTGGTGATCAGCCCCGAGGAAAGGCGGGAACGGATGCCGTCTTCCAGGTCCCCGATGCGACGCGGCGCCGCCGAACCAGTGAAGACCACCCGCTTGCCGCACTCCATGAGTACGTCGAGCGCCTCGGCCAGCTCGGCCTGGGTCTTGGTTTTGCCAGCCAGCCCCTGCACATCCTCCATCAACAGCACATCGCAATGGTGGTGGTACTTCTCCTTGAAGGCCTCCATGGTGTTGTGCTTGATGTTGCGCACCATCTCGGCGGTGAGTTGCTGGGAGGTGACGTAGTGCAACCGGGTGCCCGGGTAGTGGGTGGTGATGTGGTGGGCAACCGCGTGGGTGAGGTGGCTCTTGCCCAGCCCATGGCCCGCCTCAATAAATAGGCAGGGGCCGTGGGATTCGCCACCGTTGGCGATGGCCTCGCAGGCGGCATGGGCCATGGCGTTGCTCTCGCCAACCATGAACTCGTCAAAGGTGTAGCGGGGATGGAGGGTGCGCACCGAGGAGCGCCCCACCGGCATGTTGGGCAACCGCAGCTGTTCCTGCCCCTGCTGCGGCTCGGGTTGGGGGGGCAACGGCGCGGCAACAACGGCGGCCGGCTTTGCCACGCCAAGCCGCACCTCCATCCCGGCGCCGCACGCCTCCTGGGCTGCCTCGCGGATGTCGGAAAGGTAGGCGTCCCGCACCCAAGCGCAGAAATACGGATCGGAACCGGCCAACTCGATGCAATTCAAGTCTGCCTTCACGCAACGCAAGGGTTCAATCCACAAGCCGAAATCACGCTCGGAGAGCTTTTGCGCCAAGATTCGCTTCACTCGCTGCCAGGGCATCTTCTTCCCTCAGGAATAACAACCAGAAATCAAGCCGAAAACAGAAATTTGGACAAATTGAGACATTGAGATGTCTTTCGGCCGTTTTTTTATAGAAAATGCCACCCCCTGTCAAAACCGTTCTCAACAGATTTTCCACCCGGGCGCAATTGAGTTATCAACAGCCTGACCACATCCCGCAATATTGTAAAAATATCGTAAAAACAATACGCACAACGTCAGAACGCCACTTTGCCACGCCCTTGGCAACACCGCATAATCCCATGCTTTTTCCATCACGACGATGGTGGTTTGTTGCCATTTCATTAAGATCTAAATTTTCTTATTTTCTCTTCATATCTCATAAATACTCCTTATATCTCAAATTTACACCCACGAGACTCCCCCGTTTTTTTGCCCTTGCCGCCATGAACCCGGACTTTCGCCATTTTCCTTGCAAACCCTCGGGAAGGGCTGTAGGATAGCACGAAATTATATTTGGTGTTACGATGCTCAAGCGCTTCTCCATCTCGCTCGAAGAAGATTTGCTCAACAATTTCGACGAGTTCATTAAAAAGAAGAAGTACAGCAACCGCTCCGAGGCCATCCGCGACCTGATTCGGAAGGCCTTTGTCCAGGAGGCGTGGGAGGCCGACCAGAAGGTGATGGGAGTCATCTCGCTGGTCTACGACCACCACCGCCACCAGCTGCAGGAACGGATCACCGAGCTCCAGCACGACTATCACCACCAGATCGTCTCCACCACCCATGTACATATGGATCACCACAACTGCCTTGAGGTGATCATCGTACGGGGACAGGCGCGCACGGTGCAGGAGCTGGCGGCAAGCCTCATTGCCACCAGAGGGGTGAAGGACGGCCACCTGGCCATGAGCAGCACCGGCGATCATCTTCATTAAGTTAGCTTTTTTTTGCCCCCCAGGAACACGATTTCAAAAAAGATCACACCAAGGAGACTTTTCATGCACATGGCAGACGCCCTCCTCTCCCCCACGGTCGGGACCGCCTTCTGGGCCGGCAGCGTGACGGTTCTGGGATACGCCTCCAAGAAGCTGCAAAAGAACCTGGATGACCGGAACATCCCCCTGATGGGGGTTCTGGGCGCCTTCATCTTCGCGGCGCAGATGATCAACTTCACCATCCCCGGCACCGGCTCCAGCGGCCACTTGGGCGGCGGCCTGCTGCTCGCCGTCCTGCTCGGGCCGTGGGCCGCCTTCCTGGTCATGGCTTCGGTGCTCTCCGTGCAGGCCCTCTTCTTCGCGGACGGCGGCCTGCTGGCCTTGGGCTGCAACATCTGGAACCTGGGCATCTATCCCTGCTTTCTTGCCTATCCTCTCATTTACCGGCCACTGGTCGGAGCCAGCAACAACCCTGGCCGGGTGCTCCTGGCCAGCCTGCTGGCGGCAGTGATCGGCCTGCAACTGGGAGCCTTCTCGGTGGTGCTGCAGACCCTGCTCTCCGGGAAAAGCGAGCTGCCCTTCGCCACCTTCGCCTTGCTCATGCAGCCCATCCATCTGGCCATCGGCCTGGTGGAGGGCGCGGTCACCGCCGGGGTGCTCAAGGCGGTCCACGCCATGCGGCCGGATCTGCTCGTTGCCGCTCCAGGCCGCACGGCGCCGGGGTTGGGGCGCCTGCTGACCATGCTGGCCGCGATCACCCTCCTCACCGGCGGCATCCTCTCCTGGTTTGCCTCCTCCCAGCCGGACGGGCTGGAGTGGTCCATTGAAAAGGTGGCTGGCACGCCGGAACTCACCGGGCCCGAAACTGGTCTCCCCGCCTCCCTCAAGGAAATCCAGGAGAAAACCGCCATCATGCCCGATTACGCCTTCAAGGGCGCAGAATCGGCCGAGGCCGGCGGGGGGAGCGCATGGCCCGCCGTGGACTCCGGGACCTCCACCGCCGGGCTCTTGGGGGGGCTCATCGTGCTGGGGCTGGTGTTGCTGGTCGGCCTCGGCATCAGGACCCTCCGCCGGCAGCCGGCGTAAACTTCGCCGGGATCCGCAGCCATGCCTCTTGACGCCGCCCTGCTCAACCTGGGGCAGCTCGACCGCCTGGCCGGCAGGCGGACGCTTGTCCATGGCCTCGATCCGCGGGCAAAGGTGGCGGCGACCACCGCCTTCATCCTTGCCACGGTCTCAATGCCGAAACATGAGCTGGCGCCACTGATGCCGCTCTTCCTCTTCCCCGTGGTCATGGCCAGCTTGGCGGAAGTGCCGTTGCGCTTCCTGGCCAAGCGGGTGGCGCTGGTCTCGCCTTTCGCCCTCTTTGTCGGCATGTTCAACCCGTTTTTCGACACTGCCGTGGCTGGCGTCCTGCTCGGCGTCCCGATCAGCGGCGGCTGGCTCTCCTTCGCCTCCATCCTGGTCAAGTTCAGCCTCACCGTGAGCGCGGCACTGCTCCTCATCGCCACCACCTCCTTTCCGGGGGTCTGCCAGGCGTTGCGGGATCTGGGCGCGCCGCCGCTCTTCGTCTCGCAGCTGCTCTTTCTGCACCGTTACCTTTTCGTGCTGCTGGAGGAGGCGATGCGGATGTCGCGGGCCAGGGAGCTCCGCGCCTTCGGTGGCCAGGGCCTGGGAATGCGGGTGGCCGGCCGGATCATCGGGGTACTTTTCATCCGCACTGTGGAGCGCTCCGAACGGATCTACCGCGCCATGCTCTGCCGGGGCTTCCACGGCGACATCCCGGTCGGCCGACGCCACCGGCCGGGATGGCCGGACCTGCTCTTCCTGGCGCTTACCGCCGGCTGGCTGTTCGCCTGCCGGTTCCTGCCGCTTACCCACATGGCCGGCCGCCTGGCCCAGGGAGTTCTTTCGTGAGCCATCATTACGTAGATTTCGACAACGTCTCCTTCCGCTACCCCGACGCCACCGAGGCACTCAAGGGCGTCACCTTCCGGGTCATCCACGGCGAATCGGTGGGGATCGTCGGCGCCAACGGCGCCGGCAAATCGACCCTGCTCTTGCACATGAACGGCTTTCTGATGCCCTCCGCCGGCACGGTCACCATCGGCGACGTGCGGCTCACTCCGGCCTCGGTGCGGGAGATCCGCAAACGGGTGGGGGTGGTGTTCCAGAATCCGGACGACCAGCTCTTCATGCCCACGGTTTTCGACGATGTCGCCTTTGGCCCCCGCAACCTGGGGCTGGACGAGGAGCAGGTCCGGACCAGGGTGGCCGCCGCCCTGGCCAAGGTGGGCTGCGCCCATCTCACCGACAAACAGCCCCACCACCTCTCCGGCGGCCAGAAGAGCGCGGTGGCCATCGCCGCCGTGCTGGCCCTGGAACCGGACATCCTGGTGATGGACGAGCCGGCCGCCAACCTGGATCCACGATCGCGGCGGGGACTGATCAGCCTGCTCAAGACCTTCAACCACTCCAAGCTCATCGCCTCCCACGACCTGGATCTCATCCTGGACGTCTGCCAGCGCTGCATCGTGATCCGCGACGGCTGCGTGGCCGCGGACGGCCCAACCCGGGAGATCCTCGCCAACCGGGAGCTGCTGGAGGCAAATCACCTGGAGCTGCCCCTGTCCCTGCAGGGCCGCTCTTTTGGTTGACGCCCTAACCAGGATTGTGCCACAATGGGGCAATTATCCAATGCGCGGCCCGATGCCGCAAGGAGGCCCCATGGACCCCAGCCGCCTGATCCCCAGCCCGGACACCATCCCGGCGCCGTGGGGAGTCTTCGAGTTTCTCCTCATCCTGACCTTCCTCGGCCATCTGCTCTTCATGAATGCCATGCTTGGCACGGCCTTCATCGCCATGGTTCGAGAACTCGCCACCCCATCGCAGGCGCCGCCGCCCTGCCGCGACCTGGCTGGACGCCTTACCCACACCGTGGCGCTGGCGGTCAACTTCGGGGTGGCGCCGCTGCTGTTCCTGCAGGTGCTCTACGGCACCTTCATCTACACCAGCTCCATCCTCGTGGCCGCCCCCTGGCTGGCGGTGATCGGCTGCGTCATCGGGGCTTACGCCAGCGCCTATCTTTATAAGCTGCGCCCGGAGATGCCCCCCTGGGCGCGCCGACTGAGCATCGGCACCAGCCTGTTGCTGATGCTCGCCATCGCCTTCATCTTTGTCAACAACCTCACCCTGATGCAGACCCCGCACCGCTGGCTCGACTTCTTCCCCCAGCCGGACGGCCTTGCCCTCAACCTCTCCGAACCGACCCTGTTGCCCCGCTTTTTCCACTTCCTGGCCGCCTCGGTGGCGGTGGGCGGGCTTCTCATCGCCATCGTCGCCCAGCGCAACATGGCGCACGGTGACCAAGCCGCCGCGGCCCAACGCAAACGGGGCATGCAGTGGTTCACCTTCGCCACCCTGGTGGAGGCCGGCACCGGCATCCCCTTCCTCTTCGCCATGCCCCGGCCGGTCTTTTCCCTCTTCGTGGGCGGCCTTGCCCCCCACACCCTGATCTTTGTCATCGCCATGCTCGCCACCCTTGCCTGCCTCTACCTCGGCGTCAAGGAGCGGGTCTGGCCAGCCGCCTGGGCGCTGCTCATCACGGTGGTGGCCATGATCCTGGTGCGGGAACTGGCGCGGATGGCCTATCTGGCCCGCTACTTCCACCCCTCCTCCCTGCCGGTGGCGCCGCAGTGGTCGCCGCTCTTCCTCTTCCTGGTCATCCTGCTCATCGGGGTGGGACTGGTGGCCTACATGCTGGTGCTCGCCGCCCGGGTCCCCCATGAAGGCGAGGAGGTGGCCCAATGAACTACCCAGTCTGGCAGCTTGACTTCTTCGGCGGCGGCCTGCCCATCGCCCTAATCGCGGTATTCCACGTCTTCATCTCCCAGTTCGCCATCGGCGGCGGCCTCTTCCTGGTGCTCACCGAGATGAAGGGCTACCGGCAGGGCTCCCAGGCGATCCTCGACTACGTCAAACGCCACACCCGATTCTTCCTCCTGGTCAGCATGGTGCTGGGTGGCATGACCGGGGTGGGGATCTGGTTCACCATCGCCCTGATCTCGCCGGCCGCCACCTCGGTGCTCATCCACAACTTCGTCTTTGCCTGGGCCATCGAGTGGGTCTTCTTTGTCGGCGAGATCGTCTCCCTGCTCATCTATTATCAGACCTTCGGCCGCATGGCCCGGCGCGACCACCTTACCCTGGGCTGGCTCTACTTCGTCTTTGCCTGGCTGTCGCTCTTCGTGATCAACGGCATCCTCTGCTTCATGCTCACCCCTGGAGAGTGGCTTGTTTCCGGCAACTTCTGGGACGGCTTTTTCAATCCCACCTTCTGGCCTTCCCTGCTCTTCCGCACCTTCCTCTGCCTGCTACTGGCGGGGCTTTATGGCTTCCTCACCGCCACCACCATCAAGGATGAGGAAACCCGGCTGAGCATGGTCCGCTACTGCGCCACCTGGCTGCTGGCTCCCTTCCTGCTGCTGCTCGCCTCGGCGTGGTGGTACGTACAGGGGCTGCCTCCCGAGCCCAAACGATGGATCACCACCATGAGCGCCGAGCTCAGCCCCTACGTGGCCACCTTCCTGGCCCTGTCGCCGGTGCTCTTCCTGGGCGGCCTGCTCATGGCCATCCGCCTGCCGGCCGCCTCCAAACGCGGTCTGGCCGTGGCCCTGATGCTGGTGGGGATCACCTGGATGGGCTCCTTCGAGTACATCCGGGAAGGAAGCCGGCGTCCCTGGCTGATCAGCGGCCACATCTACTCCAACTCCGTGTTCGCCAAGGAGGTGGCCGCCACCCAGGCATCGGGCGTGCTGGCCAAGGCCAAGTGGACCGAGAAATCCATCACCCCGCAAAACCGGCTGGCCGTCGGCCGCCAGCTCTTCAACGTCCTCTGTTCATCCTGCCATTCCGTGGACGGCCCCATGCGGGACATCAAAAAACTCACCGCCAAATACCTCACCGTCTCCGCCATGGCGGCGGAAATCAGCGGCCATGGCACCATGATCCGCACCATGCCCGAATTCCCCGGCAACAACGCCGAACGGCATGCCCTGGCGGCCTTCCTCATCGAAGGGCTGCACGGCAGGACCACGCCGGAACCGGACCTGCCCCTCACCGCCGTCCCCAAGGCGCCGCCGCTTCCCTTTGATCCGGAAAAATCCGAATATGTGCTGCTGGCCTGGAACAGCATGGGCATGCATTGTCTCACCGACGACGACGCCATCTTCAGCCTGCTGCCGCCGGCCAACGATCTGGCTGCGCAGCTGATCAAACGCGGCCCCACTCCGGAAGTCGTCACCAGCGGAGTGGTCCTCTCCTACGAGGTGGAGGACGGCTTTGGCGAGCCATCCAAGCAGGTTGATTTCTGGAAGCATCAGAACGCCCTCTTCGGCACCAACCAGCCTGTCGACGTGGGGCTGGCCGGCCAGGGGATGCGGGGCGAAATGCGCCCGGCTCCCGACGGCAAGAGCTTTGCCGCCGACAAGGTGCCGGTGGTCCCCTATCCAGCCAGGGGTGGCTTCCAGCCCTACCCGCTGTTCACCCTCGAAGCCCGGGACAGCGCCACCAAAACGGTTCTGGCCACCACCCGGGTGGTGGCGCCGGTCTCCTCGGAGATGGGGTGCCGCAACTGCCACGGTGGCGGCTGGCGGGTCGCGGGCGTGGCCGGTTTTGCCAGGAAAACCTCCGAGGACATCCTGGCGGCCCACGACCGGCTCAACGGCACCAGCCTGGCCAAACAGGCCAAGGCCGGCAGGCCGGTGCTCTGTCAGAGCTGCCATGCCGACCCGGCCCTCAACGCCGGCGGCGACCCCAAACGGCTCAACCTCTCCGCGGCCATGCACGGCTGGCATGCCAACTTCCTCAAAGGGCAGGGCGCGGAGGCCTGCTCGCTCTGCCATCCTGGCGCCTCGGGCGGCGCAAGCCGCTGCCTGCGCGGAATCCATGCCAAGGTGGGACTCAACTGCACCAACTGCCATGGCAGTATCGAGGATCACGCCCTCTCCCTGCTCAAGGCGGAGCAGAACAGCGGCAAGGCTGGCGCGGAACGACTGATGCGCCACCTCTCCCCGAGGATGGTCAAGACGGTGGCCGAGATCAACCCCCGCACCCCGTGGCTCAACCAGCCGGATTGCCTCTCCTGCCATGTGGGATTCGCGCCGCCTGAAACCGACAACGCCTTCAACCAGTGGACCACGGGCGGGGACGCCCTCTACCGCAACCGCTCCGACGAGAGCGGCAGCCTCCGCTGCGCCGCCTGCCATGGCGCGCCGCACGCCGAATACCCGGCCACCAACCCTTACGGCCCCGAGCGGGACAACCAGCAGCCCTTGCAGTACCAAGGCAACCACGCCCCCATCGGCGCCAATCGCAATTGCCAGGTGTGCCACACCATGGAGATGGATACGGAACTGCATCACCCCAACTCCCTGGCCACCATGCGCAACCAGTAAAAAACGTCCCCCGGCCGGTCACCTCGGTGGCCGGCCGGGCTCCCTTCCCCTGCCCCCCCGACCGCTTATTTCTCTTTCGCTTTTTGGGTTTTCCCGAGCCGCAAGTTAGACAAATCTAATATCTTTAGCCGATATAAAATATATATTGACTTCTTAATTTCCTCGTTTTATTTTCTCGGCACAGCAATGACACACCCCACCCCTCCAACACGCCGGAGCAGAACATGAGCAAGATCCACCTCCGTCAGATGAAAAAGGACCAAACAGGCACCATCACCGCTGTCAAGGTCGGCGGCGAACTGGGCCGCCGCATCCGCGACATGGGCTTGGTGCCAGGCACCCAGGTCACCATCCAGGGACGCGCTCCTCTCTACGATCCCGTGGCCATCCGGGTGATGGGCGGCACCCTGACCCTGCGCAACAACGAGGCCGACCACATCGAGGTCGAGGTCCTCGACACCCTGGAGGATCAGTGATGTCCTCACCAATCACCATTGCCCTGGCCGGCAACCCCAACGCCGGCAAGACTACTCTTTTCAACGCCCTCACCGGCGCCCGTCAGCATGTGGGCAACTATCCCGGCGTCACCGTGGACAAAAAGGAAGGCGTCTTTGTCTCACGGGCCGGCGAGGAAATCCGCATCGTCGACCTGCCTGGCACCTATTCACTCACCGCCTATTCGGTGGAGGAGGTGGTGGCCCGCGACTATCTTCTCACCGAACGGCCGGACGTGGTCATCAACATCGTGGACGCTTCCAATCTGGAGCGGAACCTCTACCTCTCCACCCAGCTCCTCGAACTGGGCGTGCCCATGGTCATCGCCCTGAACATGATCGACGTGGCCAAGGATCGCGGCATCACCATCGACGCGGACAAGCTGACCCATCTCCTCGGGGTGCCCGTGGTGCCGATCATCGCCCGCTCCGGCCAGGGCGCCGCCGAACTGGTGGAGGCCGCCAGCCGCCATGCCAGCCAGAATACCCCGTGGAAGCCGCTGCTCCTCTCCTACGGCGAGGACCTGGATGCCGCCCTTGCCGAGATGGCTGGCCGCATCGACAACGCCGGCTTCATGGCCGACCGTTACGCGCCCCGCTGGCTGGCCCTGAAATATCTGGAGGGTGACAGCCAGATCGAGGAGCGGGGCCGTCGGCACGATCCCGCTGTGGACGCCGCGTTGCGCCGCCAGGTGGAAACGGTCACCGACCACTTGCAAAAAACCATGGAAACCTATCCCGAGGCCATCATCGCCGATCACCGATACGGCTACATCAAGTCGGTGCTCCGCCAGGAGGTCGTTTCCCGCAAGTTCGATACCGATCGCCTTTACGCCTCGGACCGCATCGACAAGGTGCTGACCAACCGCTTTCTGGGTCCGTTGATCATGCTGGCGGTGCTGATGGGGCTCTACAAATTCACCTTCACCTACAGCGAATTGCCCGTTGCCTGGTTCGAGGCGTTGTTCGGCTGGCTGGGAGGCCAGGTGGACGCGGCCTTGCCCGACGGCAACCTGAAATCCCTGCTCGTCTCGGGGATTATCGACGGGGTCGGGGGAATCCTCGGCTTCGTGCCGCTGATCATGTTCATGTTCATGGGTATTGCCGTGCTGGAGGACTCCGGCTACCTGGCGCGGGTCGCCTTCATGATGGACCGGGTCTTCCGTATGTTCGGCCTGCACGGCAGCTCGGTGATGGCCTACATCGTGGCCGGCGGCATCGCCGGCGGCTGCGCGGTGCCCGGCGCCATGGCCACCCGTACCCTCCGCTCCCCCCGGGAGCGGCTGGCCACCCTGCTCACGGTTTCCTTCATGAACTGCGGGGCAAAGTTGCCGGTGCTGGCGCTGCTCACCGCCACCTTCTTTTCAGAAAACCAGGCACGGCTCATGTTTCTGCTCACCCTGTTCGCCTGGCTGATGGCCCTGTGTGCCGCCAAGCTCCTGCGCCTGACCGTGCTCCGGGGCGAGGCCACCCCCTTTGTCATGGAACTGCCCCCCTACCGCTTCCCCACCTTCCGCGGCATCGCCATCCACACCTGGGAGCGCACCTGGCAGTACATCAAGAAGGCCGGCACCACCCTGCTGGCCATGTCCATCCTGCTCTGGGCGATGATGCGCTTTCCGGCCCTGCCGGAAGAAAGGATGACGGTGTTTGCGCAACAGCGCCAGGAGATCACCAGCCAGCCCTCTCCGGAGATCCTCGCGGCTCTCGAACAGGATGAGGCGCCGGCGGCTGTGGCCGAGGCCGCGGCCCCGGTCAAGGAGCGACTCGCCGTGGTCGATGCGGCCCAGGCAGAGGCCGCCCTGCGCCACTCCCTCGCCGGCCGGCTCGGCACCGCGCTGGAAACGGTGACCGCCCCGCTCACCGGCTTTGACTGGCGCACCGACATCGCCCTCATTGCCGGGGTGGCGGCCAAGGAGGTGATCGTGGCGACCCTGGGCACCGCCTACTCCCTGGGCGAGGTGGACCCGGATGCCAGTGAATCCCTCTCCGAGACCCTGGCCAAGGACCCGAAATGGAACCCGGTCATGGCCATGGCCCTGATCGTCTTCGTGATGTTCTACTCGCCCTGCGTGGTCGCCACGGTGTGCGTCGCCCGGGAGGCCGGCTCCTGGAAGTGGGCGGCCTTCTCCATCGTCTTCAACACCGTTTTCGCCTTCATCCTTGCCACCCTGGTCTATCAGGCGGGCATGGCGCTGGGCTTGGCCAGTTGACAACAGGAGGCCCCATGCTGGAAAACATCCTCATCGCCATCATCGTGGCCGCGGCGGCCTTTTTCGTGGGCCGCCGTTTCCGCAACTCCTTCACGGGCAAGAAAGCCGGAGGCTGCGGTTGCGGGTGCAGCGGCTGCGACCCCAAGGAGGGGGCCGGGCCGTCCGGCTGCGACCAGACCCCGGCTGACTTCCCGAGACGCGCCGATGACTGAACTCCCTGCCTTCCCGTCCTCCTGTCTCCGCCATGCCCCCTGGTGCGCGGCCAACCTCACCCTGCACCAGTTCGCCGAGTCCCTGGGCACGGCCATCGATGTCAAGGATGACCTGACCCGCACCCACTCCCAGGAGGTGGCGGTCCTGTCCCAGCACATCGCCAGGGTCATGGGGCTCACGGAATCCCGATGCGAGGCGATCCATATCGCCGGCCACCTCCACGACCTCGGCAAGATTGGCATCCCGGATCACATCCTCAAAAAAGACGGCCCCCTGAGCAAAGAGGAATGGCACATCATGCGCCAGCACCCTGCCATGGGCTACGCGATTCTCAAGCCGGTGCAGGCCCTGACCGAGGGAGAGAAGATCGCCGACATGGTGCTTGCCCACCACGAGCGGTTCGACGGCAGCGGCTACCCCAACGGCCTCGTCGGCGAAGCGATCCCCCTGGGCGCGAGGATCATCGCGGTGGCCGACGCCATGAGCGCCATGATCGGCAACCGCCGCTATCGCCGGGAAGACCCCTGGGAAGAGGCGGTGGCTGAGATCGATCGCTGCCGGGGCAGCCATTTCGATCCTGCGGTGGTGCGCGCCTTTCTCGCCATCCAGGCTGAGATGCGCCTCCTCCTGCGCCCCACCGAACCGCCGCCACGTGCCCTCAGCACGGCCGACCAGTTCGTCGCCGCCTGAACCGGACCGCCAGCCTCCGCCCGGATTTAGCATTGCCGAACCTGGCGCGACAGACTATATCTATCCAAGGCATTTGCAAAACCAATCAACACCAAAAGGGATTGCCATGGATTTGCACCGTCTGGAAGTCTTCTGCAAGGTTATCGAACTCAAGAGTTTCACCAAGGCGGCCGAGGCGGTGTTCCTCTCCCAGCCCACGGTGAGCGAGCACATCCGCACCCTGGAGGAGGGCGTGGGACAACGGCTGGTGGACCGGCTGGGCCGGGAGGTCTTGCCCACCCAGGCCGGCCAGCTCCTGTACAAATATGCCCAGAAGCTGCTGCGTCTGCGCCAGGAGGCGATCCAGGCGCTGGAAAGCCACAGCGGCGCCGTGGTCGGCCACCTCTACGCCGGGGCGAGCACCATCCCCGGCACCTATATATTGCCTCGCCTCATCGGCGCCCTCAAGGAGCAGGCCCCAGGCATCACCATCACCCTCTTCATCGGCAACTCCCGCAAGGTCGCGGACGGGGTGCTGGCCGGCGACACCGAATTCGGGGTGGTGGGCGCCCGCTGGAGCGACCCTGGCCTGGAGTGGCAGGAGCTGTTCGATGACGAGCTGGTGCTGGCGGTCCCCCCCGATCACCCGCTGGCAGGGCAGGAAGCCATCGCGCCGCACCAGCTGGCGGGCATTCCCTTTGTCGTCCGCGAACGCGACTCCGGCACCCGCAGGGTGATGACCCAGTTGCTGGAGCAGCACCTCGACCTGGGCCGCCTGACGGTGGCAGCGGAGATGGGCAGCACCGAGGCGGTGCGCCAGGCGATCAAGGCGCGGGTCGGGGCAGGCATCCTCTCCAGCCGGGCGGTGGAGGAGGATCTTGCCTCCGGATCGCTTGTGGCCGTGCCCATTGCCGGGGTCCAGCTCCGTCGGCCCTTTTACCTGGTGCGGCGGCGAAACCGCAACCCATCCCCGATCTGCGCCCAGTTCCTCGACTTCATGGAGCAGTGGGCCGCCACCACCCGCGACGGGCAGCGGAGAAAAAAGCATGACCGCACTTGACCCAAGTCAATGCGGCCGCAAAGCCGTTGCGGCACAATAACGCCATGAAATGGGATAAAGACGCCGAAGAAACCATGGGCAGGATCCCCTTTTTCGTGCGCAACAGGGTGCGGAAAAAGGTGGAGGAGGAGGCGCGCGCCCTGGGGGCCCAGCTGGTGACCATGGCCCACGTGCGCGCCAGCCAGCAACGCTTCATGAAGAATCAAGAGCGCGCGGTGCAAGGCTTTCGGGTGGAAACCTGCTTTGGCTCAGGCGGCTGCCCCAATCGCATCGAGATGGAAGGCGATCTGGTGGGTCGACTGGAAGCGATGCTGGCCAGGGAAGGGCTCAAGGATTTCATGCGAAGCCGGGTGCAGGGACCGCTCAAGATGCACCACGAATTCCGGGTGACCCTCGCCGACTGCCCCAACGCCTGCTCGCGGCCCCAGATCGTCGATATCGGACTGATCGCCGCCTCAACACCCAAGCGGGGCGAAGAGCCGTGCAGCGGCTGCTCTGCCTGCGTGGAGGCCTGCCCGGACGCGGCCATTGCGTTGATTGATCCTGATTCCGGCCCGCACATCGATCCGCATCGCTGCCAGTCCTGCGGCCATTGCGGCAAGGCCTGCCCCACCGGCGCTATTATCGAGGCGCAGCGGGGTTACCGCATCCTGCTCGGCGGCAAGCTGGGCCGCCACCCACAACTGGGCTTGGAGCTTCCGGGGATCTTTTCCCCGGAAGAGACCCTGGCCGTGGTCGCCCGCTGCCTGGCCCACTTCAAGGCGGAAAACCGGCAGGGTGAACGCTTCGGCGAGATCCTCAACCGTACCGGCCTCGATTTCCTCGCCATGACCGAGGGACAAAGCCGATAAATCCGCGAAAGGCTTTCCTCCCCAGGCGCAGATATTCTTGTTGCCGAGGCAACTTTTTTACGGTATAAACGCAACTCATCCACGCGCCCGTAGCTCAGCTGGATAGAGTGCCGGACTACGAATCCGTAGGTCGCAGGTTCGAATCCTGCCGGGCGCGCCAGTAAAATCAAAGGGGATAGGCTGTTGCCTATCCCCTTTTTTTTATTCCCCCAAAACTCCCCCCACGGGGATGCCTTTGTAGGGGGGCAGATGAAATGAGAAAATTGATTTTGCTAGATTCCATGAGACGGGAATGAGACTTTTGCCAGCCTTTATGCGGAGTTCGGAGGGTTGATATACGCCAGGTTGGGTAAGATTTTTAATCTAAGAAAATTTGGTGATTTGGCCATTCCTGGAAGAGCGATTGCACGTTAACGCAGAAAATTTTAAGCGGATTTTCCATCCCAATTACCTTATGGCTTCCATGGCTGTCCAGTATTCGGCAACTTCCCCTTTTCTGCGCAATTTAACCATCCCTGACGTTATGGCGGTATCGGCAAGGAAGACTCTGTCGCCGGTGTGAAAAACCGTGCAACCCCCAGCCGCAATGCCTGCGGCGAGGCCACGTTCAAATGCCGCTCTGTCACGATCGACGACAAAGCCAAGAAGTTTTTTCTGATAGTCGAGGCTCGTGCAGCCATAATGGTTGTTTCCGGTAACAACCTTCTCGTCGGCAGACGCCTCTGAAAATCCTAGGGTTCCAAACACGAGAATTATCATGCTGAAAGCGATGCTGGTGGCTATCCGTTTAACTGAGGCCATTTTCTCCTCTCTATTCAACAATACAGACTGAAGTTGCGGGCGATCAGGGTTTTCCTGCCTCTTTTGCAACCATAGCAGCTGCCTCATTGTTTACAAACGAAGTTTGCGACATCACTTTTGCTTGATCCTGGCACAAGACCAAACCACTGGGTGTAGTTGACCCCAATTGAACCGGACACCCTAGTATGCTAAATAACGACTAGGGGTACGACTATGTCAAAGACTAGTAATTTCGAGGTAATCACCTCGGTACAACGCCGGAGGCGCTGGACCACA
>JBMONS010000007.1:0-19554 GCA_049323635.1 Thermodesulfobacteriota bacterium | reverse complement strand
CCATGTCTGCAATACCCTGATGCTGTGGTTAACCGGTCTCCTTGCGGGATATTGCAATGATTTTACCAAAACCATCAATAAAAATGCACAAAAATTACAATAAGTTAACTTTTCCTACAGGCTCAACAGCCGGCTTCACCAGCTGCCGGGCAGCCCCTTGCCTCCAATGTTATGCAAATACAAACTTCTGCCAAACTGAGCGACAATTCGACACATAGGAGCAAGGGAAAGCTTTGATGCAAAAAAAAGGAAGAGATAGGGGGCAGAGCCCGCTTTTAATGCGTTTTTTCATCCAATAACACCATGGACATCCCACGGATATTCAACATCACTGAAAGTGCTCACCGCATCCACAACCCGATTACCCCCGAGAAGCTGGACACTCTCGGCGCGGCGCTGCGGCTGGAATCGGGAGCCCGGGTGCTCGACCTCGGCAGTGGTTCGGGGGAGATGCTCTGTACCTGGGCGCGCGATCACGGCGTCGTCGGCACCGGTATCGACCTGAGCCAGTTGTTCACCGAGCAAGCGAAACGCCGAGCCGAGGAACTCGGTGTCGCCGACCGAGTCGAGTTCATCCACGGAGATGCCGCCGGTTATGTCTCTGAGCAAAAGGTCGATGTGGCCGCCTGTGTTGGTGCCACCTGGATCGGCGGGGGAGTTGCCGGCACTATCGCGTTGCTGGCGCGGAGCCTGCGCACCGGCGGGATCATCCTGGTCGGCGAGCCCTTCTGGCGGCTGTTGCCCCTGACCGAAGAGGTTGCCAAGGGCTGTCTTGCCAACTCCATCGCCGATTTTCTCATGCTTCCGGATCTGCTCGCCTCTTTCAGTCACCTCGGCTACGATGTCGTTGAAATGGTTCTGGCTGACCAGGACGGTTGGGACCGATACGAGGCGGCCAAATGGCTCACCATGCGCCGATGGCTCGAGGCCAATCCCGACGACGAGTTGGCCAAGGAGGTTCGCGGCCAACTGACCTCGGAACCCGTGCGTTACGCTACCTACACGCGTGAATACCTGGGCTGGGGTGTGTTCGCGCTGATGCCGCGTTGAGCACCCTGTAGAGGGCTTCTTAAACGACAGCGCAAAGAACTCAGAGGGGGGCATCCATGCGACCAATGGAGTTGAGCAAGGCCTTTACTCTCCTGGAGCCTGGGCCTGTCGTGCTGGTGACCACCAACGACGGCCAGAAGAACAACATCATGACCATCTCCTGGACGATGGTTATCGACTTTGCCCCACGGTTTGCCATCACCACCGGCGAGTGGAACTACTCCTTTACGGCACTCCGGGAAACCAAGGAGTGCGTCATCGCAATCCCCACCGTGAACATGTTGGACAAAGTGGTAGGCATAGGCACCTGCTCGGGCGCGGACACCGACAAATTCGCCAAGTTCAGACTTACGCCCATAGCGGCAAAGGAAGTGAAGGCCCCTCTCGTCAAGGAGTGCATTGCCAACATCGAGTGTACGGTTGTCGAGATCGTCAGCCGGCACAATATCGTCGTCCTGGACGGGATTGCCGCGTATTATTCCCCGGGCCGGAAAGAGGCCCGCACAGTGCATGCGGTGGGTGATGGAACATTTATCGTGGATGGCAGGAGGCTTGATCGCCGGGCGCTCATGGCATCAAAGCTTCCGGCCGGGGTATAGACATTCCTATGAAGTGCCGAGCCATCGTGATTCAGTGGCCGGGAATTCGCTCCAGGCAAGACGGGCCTCAGGTCGCGGCCTGGGTGCAAACCAGATCAGTACCAATTGTTCATCTCCATGAAACTTGCCCTGTTCAGTGATACCCATGCAACCCATGGGAAAATCATTATCCCGGATGCGGATATTCTCATCTTTGCCGGGGATATGACCCATTGCCGCACCGCCCGGGATGTGGCAGAGTTCAACAACTTCCTCAAAAGCCTCCCCCATCGGCAGAAGATCGTGGTTGCCGGCAATCATGACCACATGCTTGCCCGTCATCCGGAAAAGGCCAGGCAGCTCTTGTCAAACGCCGTCTATCTTCAGGATGAACTGGTGGTTGTCGCCGGGATAACCATCTACGGCGCTCCTTGGCAGCCGACCTTTAACGACATCGCCTGTGACGCCTTTGCCCTGCCGCGCGGCAAAGCGCTCAGGGACAAATGGGATTTGATCCCGCCGGACATTGATATCCTGGTGACCCATACTCCGCCCGCCGGCATTCTCGATCAGGACGGTCCGGTTTCCCATGGCTGCAGCGATCTTGCCGAGGCGGTGGCCCGGGTCAAGCCCAGGTATCATATCTTTGGCCACATCCACAGCCATCACGGCATGTTCCAGTGCGGCGCCACCCGTTTCATAAACTGCAATGTCCAAGGTGAAGACGGGGCATTGCGGCCCGCCTTGTTGCTTGACTACGAGACAGGTGAACTGGGGTGACCACTCCCCATGGGGGTGGGGTTTCCAACTTATTGGGTGACTCTATGCATATGGCCATCTGGGTTTCACGTTTTCGTCTTGCGGTGATCGTCCTTTGCCTGGCCATGAGCGGACAGCCCCTTTTGTTTGAGGGAGGTGCGGTTGCGGCCGAGGATTCCGGGTGCCGAAAAGTGCGAGGTATGGTCATCCTGGTGGAATTTCCCGACACGCCGCATACGGTAGCCAGAGCGTTTGTCGAGGATCGTTTCTTCGGGAAATTGAATTCGTACGTCCAAGACATGTCCTATGGCAGGGTGTGTATCAGCGGAGAGGTGACGGCGCGTTGGCATAGGCTGCCGCATCCCCTTGACCACTACAGCATTTCATCCCGCAACATCAATGTGGACAAGGGGCGGGTCGAAGGCTTGGTTCGGGATGCATTTGAGGCGCTGGATGCTGACGTTGATCTTTCATCCTATGATTTCATTGCCTTGGTGCTCGGCGCAAAGCAGCAGGAATACGGGATGATCGGTCTCTGTGCCTATCCGGGGATGCTCGGATGGCAGGCAACCAGCCCGCTGCGTGACAAGAATGGCAAGCCTGTGCGCGGAGTGGCGATCTTCAGCTATCAGGCGCACATCGGCACTCTTTTCCATGACGTTGCCCATGTGATCGGCGGTGTCAGGGAGGATGGCAAGCGGGCAGTGCCCTGTCTCTATGACCACGACCTGCAGGCCCGGCCAGGGCCGCTGCGGGAAACTTTTGCCGATTCCATCATCAACATGGGTTACTGGGATCCCATGTCCTGCCACTACTACAGGCCCAATGAGCCCCCGCCGGGGATTTCGTCCTGGACCAAGCGCAGGCTGGGCTGGTTGCCAGAAGACAAGGTCGCCGAGGTGCGGCGGGGCGAGACGCGGGAGATCGTGCTTGGCCCGCTGCAGGATGGGCGTTCCGATGTTCTGGCCATTCGCATCCCGCTTTCGGCCACCACCTACTACTTGATCGAGAACCGTCAACCCTTGGCCGCGGATCGGGTTCTTCCCGGCAGCGGCGTGCTCATCATGCACGCCGATGACAGCATCGGGGAGTGCCGGCAGGGCCGTGCCCCGGTGAAGCTGGTCAACGCCGCGCCCTCGGTGCCCTTTCTGGAAGGCGCGGCCTTTGATATCGGCAAGCAGGATCGATACGCCGACGCGGCAGCCGGGGTGACGATCACGCTTTTGGAGAAGGTGGGACAATCCTATCGAATCCTGGTGAACGTGCAACCGTAATGCTTGAGCCCTTTGTCGAGGGAGGAGGAAGGCGATGGACAAGGAATTTCACTATCACATCACAGGGATCATTGCCCAGCGGGCGGGTTTTACCGAAGATGAGGCGCTGACCATTGCCCATGCCTCCCAGTTGGTTGACGACAATGATTCCCTGCGGGCCATCGTGGATTCCTCCTCCGGAGAGGAGTATGCGGTCTACATCAGTCAGACCATGGATATCCTCAAGCCCAAGCGCGAGTTGATGCGGATCTATCCGATTTTCCATTTTCTGCCAGGCGATCCCATGGCCCCGTCCGCCCGCCGCGCCGATGGGAAAATGCATATCCTCACCACCACGCCGGGCAGTCAGCGGGCCCGCAAGGTCATGCTGGCCGCCAGGGAGGACGGGGGAGCCCATCGGTTGCATCGACTGGGGGTGGCTGCCCATGCCTTTGTGGACACCTGGGCGCACCAAAACTTCGTGGGATGGTACGACGGGATCAATGGCCAGGAGATGAATCCATTGCCCAACATCGGCCATGCGGATTTCATCCACCACCCCGATTGGGTTGGGCACTGCTGGGACGACGGGCGTGTCATAAGCAGCCAGGTGAATAACAACCACCGTTTCCTGGACGCGGCCAAATGTCTCTTTGAAGAGTTTGCGCTATGCGCGCAAAAGGGGGGCGGTGATGTGTGGCCAGCCCTGCAACGGGATCTGCTGACCGCCATGGGCCCGGTGTTCACCGGCGAAAAGCTCCAGGGCAAGGAGGCGCGGCGCAAAGCCTACGACCGTTTGTTGAAAATGCCGGAGTATGAGCCCCGCTCCTGGTTCGATGATGCCGTTGATACAGAGGTGGTGGGGTTGCCTGATGCGGTCGTGCCCGCCCTGACGGTGTTCAAGGATCGGTACTCCTGGAAGGAAAATTGGAAAAATTCCAACTGGTACCATTTCCAGGAGGCGGTTAAGGCGCATCAGGCGTATTGCATGGTGGAACTCGCCCCATTGTTCCAGCAGATGAATGTCAATCTGAGTGACCATTGACCATTTTGCAACCGCCCCGGGGATTCTTTCCCCGGGGGGGCATTTTCGCCTTGGGTTGGTCCGTTTCTCGGCTCCTGTCTGTTTTCCTTGAAGAGCGGCCTGCCCGGCCGGTGTCAAATTCCCAACTCCTCCCTCCCTTGACAGCGCTTCCTCCCGAACTTACGGTTTCGGTACGCGATGGTCAGGGCATTCCGGAACCCTGCGTCGCGCGTGTTGCCGGAATGAAAAATGAATCGGCCCAAGGAGGCCGCGGAGGAGCACGGATATGCAGTTCGACAAGTTCACCATGAAGTCCCAGGAGGCCATGCAGGCGGCCCAATCCATTGCCAGCGAGCGCGGCCATCAGGAGTTGCAACCCGAGCATCTGGTGGCGGCCCTGCTCGACCAGCGCGACGGGGTGATCACCCCGGCCTTGCAGAAGATGGGGATCAAGCCCGAGCAGGCCACGGCGGCCATGGAGGAGCAGCTCGCCAAGCTGCCCCAGGTGTCCGGCGCGGGCGCAGGCCAGCTTTACGCCTCGGCCCGGCTGCGGCGCATGCTGGACCGGGCTTTCAGCGTGGCCAAGGAGATGCAGGACGAGTACGTCAGCCAGGAGCACCTGATGCTGGCCAGCCTGGATGACACCGATGGGCCGGCGGCCAAGGCGTTGGGCAGGCTCGGCGTCAACCGCGAGACCTTCCTCGCCGCCCTGGTCTCCATCCGTGGCTCCCAGCGGGTCACCGACCAAAACCCCGAGGCCAAGTATCAGGCCCTGGAGAAGTATGCCCGGAACCTCACCGACGTGGCCCGGCAGGGCAAGCTTGACCCGGTGATCGGCCGCGACGATGAGGTGCGGCGGGTGATCCAGGTGCTTTCCCGCCGGACCAAGAACAACCCGGTGCTGATCGGCGAGCCGGGCGTCGGCAAGACCGCCATCGTGGAGGGGCTGGCCCAGCGGATCATCAACGGCGACGTGCCCGAGACCCTGCGCAACAAGCAGGTGCTGGCACTCGACATGGGCGCGCTGGTGGCAGGGGCCAAGTACCGGGGCGAGTTCGAGGACCGGCTCAAGGCGGTGCTCAAGGAGATCCAGAAGCGCGAGGGCGAGGTCATCCTCTTCATCGACGAGATCCACACCCTGGTGGGGGCGGGCGCGGCCGAGGGGGCCATGGACGCCTCCAACATGCTCAAGCCCGCCCTGGCGCGCGGCGAGCTGCACTGCGTGGGCGCCACCACCCTGGACGAGTACCGCAAGTACATCGAGAAGGACGCCGCCCTGGAGCGCCGTTTCCAGCAGGTGCTGGTGCAGGAGCCGTCGCTCGAGGACACCATCGCCATCCTGCGCGGCATCAAGGAGAAGTACGAGGTGCACCACGGGGTGCGCATCAAGGACGCGGCCACCGTGGCGGCGGCGACCCTGTCCAACCGCTACATCACCGACCGCTTCCTGCCGGACAAGGCCATCGACCTGATCGACGAGGCCGCCTCCCGGTTGCGCATCGAGATCGATTCCCTGCCCACCGAGATCGACGAGGTGGAGCGGCGGCGGATCATGCTGGAGATCGAGCGCCAGGCATTAGCCAAGGAGAGCGACGCCGCCTCCAAGGAGCGGCTGGACAAGATTGTGGCGGAGCTGGCCGATGTAGACGAATCGCTCCGTAGCATGAAGGGCCACTGGACCCTGGAACGCGACACCATCCAGAAGATCAGAAAGATCAAGAGCGAGATCGACGAGGCGCGGGTGGCCGAGCAGCAGGCCGAGCGCCAGGGCGACCTGGCCAGGGTGGGCGAGATCCGCTACGGCAGGATCGTGGAGCTGGAGAAGCAGCTCACCGCCGAGACCGCCCATCTGGCCGAGATCCAGCAGGGCTGCCAGATGCTGAAGGAAGAGGTGGACGAGGAGGATGTCGCCTCGGTGGTGGCCAAGTGGACCGGCATCCCGGTGGACCGGCTGCTCTCCGGCGAGAAGGAGAAGCTGGTCCATGCCGATAGCGAGCTGGCGAAAAGGGTGGTGGGCCAGGAGGAGGCGATTGGCGCGGTGGCCAACGCGGTGCGGAGGGCGCGGGCGGGCCTGCAGGATCCCAACCGGCCGCTGGGTTCCTTTATCTTCCTGGGCCCCACCGGCGTAGGCAAGACAGAGCTGGCCCGGAGCCTGGCCCACTTCCTCTTTGATACCGAAAAGGCGATGATTCGCCTGGACATGAGCGAGTTCATGGAGAAGCACTCCGTCTCCCGGCTGATCGGCGCGCCTCCGGGCTACGTGGGCTATGAAGAGGGCGGCTACCTCACCGAGGCGGTGCGGCGCAGGCCCTACTCGGTGGTGCTCTTCGACGAGATCGAAAAGGCGCATCCGGACGTGTTCAACGTGCTGTTGCAGATCCTGGACGACGGCCGCATGACCGACGGCCAGGGCCGCACCGTGGACTTCAAGAACACCATCCTGATCATGACCTCGAACCTGGGCAGCCAGATGATCATGGAGCTTGGCGAGGGCCGGCGCGAGGAGATGAGGACCCAGGTGGACGCCATCCTGCACAGACAGTTTAGGCCGGAGTTTTTAAACCGCATCGACGAGATCATCATCTTCCATGCTTTGGGCCGCGAGCACCTCGCCAGGATCATCGATATCCAGGTGGAGTTGCTCACCAGGCGGCTCGCCGAGCAGCACTTCAGCGTGGAGCTCACCGAGGCGGCGCGCCACTATCTGATCGAGGTGGGCTATGATCCGCACTTCGGCGCCCGGCCACTCAAGCGGGCCATCCAGCGGCACGTGCAGGACGGCCTGGCCATGCGGATTCTGGGGGGCGAGTTTAGCGAGGGCGACCGCATCGTGGTGGATCGCGGCGATGGCGGACTTACGTTCAGGAAGGGCTGATAGCCACGGGGGGTGGCCTGTGCCGTTCCGCCGCAGTCAAAAGGAGGTTTCCAGGAGGCGCGGTATGGTTTTGTCGAAAAAACAAAGCCAGGGAGGCTCAATGGCGCTTTGAAGATTGTCGGTCAGAAAAAGATGGGGTATCTTCTCCTTCCTTACTTGCTCATTCCACGTATTTTTAAGGAGAGTTCCCCATGTTCCGACCGGAGATCAAGGTAATCGACTGTACCGTCCGCGATGGCGGGTTGATGAATAAGTGGCAGTTTGACGACAAGTTCGTCCGCGCCGTCTACCATGCCCTCACCGAGGCGGGGGTCGATTACATGGAGATCGGCTATCTCAGCTCCGAATCCGCCTTCTCCCGCGCCGAGGTGGGCCCTTGGAAGTTCTGTGCCGAGGAAGACCTGAAGCGGATCATCGGCGACAGCGAGAAGAAGATCAAGTTCTCGACCATGGCCGACATCGGCCGCATCGACTACGATGACATCCGCCCCAAGCAGGAGAGCGTTCTCGACATGGTCCGGGTCGCCTGCTACGTCCATCAGGTGGACAAGGCCATCGCCCTGGCCCACCACTGCCAGGACAAGGGCTACGAGACCACCATCAACCTGATGGCCGTCTCCACCGTGGGCCCGCGCGATCTGGAAGAGGCCCTGGACGACCTGGCCAAGAGCCGGGTGCCCATCGTCTACCTGGTGGACAGCTATGGCGCCTTCTACTCCGAGGACATCGACGTGCTGGCCAAGATGTACATGGAGCGGCTGCCGGGCAAGACCATCGGCATCCACGCCCACAACAACCAGCAGCTCGCCTTTGCCAATACCATCTCCTCGATCATCTGCGGCATCAACTACTTGGACGCCACCCTCTACGGCATGGGACGCGGCGCCGGCAACTGCCCCACCGAGCTGTTGATCTCTTTCCTCAAGAACCCCAAGTTCAACGTGCGGCCGCTGATCAAGGCCATTGAGGAGGAGATTCTGCCCTGGCGGGAGCGGATCGATTGGGGCTACTTCATCCCCTACATGGTGGGCGGGGTGATGAACCAGCACCCCCGCGCCGCCATGGCCTGCATGGAGTCGGAGAACAAGGACAAGGTGCTCGACTTTTACGACCAGTCCACCAGCGTGGTGGGGTGACCTCGTTCCTAACCGTATCGCGGTTTGGCGGACAACAGAAGGCGGTTCCCGAGAGGTTGCGGGGCCGCCTTTTTGTTTGGTCTCTCCGTAAATTGGCAGGAGCGTAAAAAAGAGCGGTCTGGTATTTTAGCAATTGCTGAATCGTTTTTTCTCTCGTTTACATTGGGGAGTTGGATATGCAACAGGATGGCAACAAGGAAGAGATCGTCCGCCTGGTGGGCGAGCGGGCTGTCAATCTCTACGAGGCGCGGGGCTACTGCTGCTCGGAAACGGTGATGGTGGTGATCAACCAGGCGTTGCGCGGGGAGCTGGCCCCGGAGATGGCGTTGCGGCTTGGTTCGGGATTCTGCCACGGCATGGGCGGCGCCGGCTGCACCTGCGGTTCCTTGGCTGGGGCGGAGGTGGCTTTGAGCCTGATGCTCGGGCCTCGCCAGGAAGGCGGCATGAAGAAGAAGGAGTTCGAGAAGGTGGCCAAGGAGATGCACGATCGCTTCCGGGAACGGTTCTCCGCCACCTGTTGCCGGGTGCTCCTCAAGCGGCGCAAGGAGAAGCAGGGGGCAAGCTGCAAGGAACTGACCCAGGGGGGCGCCGAACTGGTGGCGGCCCTGCTGCTTGAGCAGCGGCCTGAGCTTGCCGGCCGGGTGGATTTTGATTTCCTGCGCCAGCGCGAGTCCAAGCTGGCCGGGCTTGCCAAGAGGCTGCTGGGCGGATGAGTCGAATCATCCAGTTGCGCGCGCTTGCCATTGATCCGCCCCTCCTGCTGGCGCCCATGGCGGGGCTCACCCACTCGGCCCTGCGCAGGCTGATCCTGGAGCTGGGCGGCGTTGGGCTGCTTACCACCGAGATGCTTTCCGCCAAGCGGCTGCCCATGGAGCAGCCGGAGCTTTCTCCTTATCTGGTCCGCGCTCCGGAGGAACGGCCGCTCGCCTATCAGCTGCTGCTGAGCCAGGTTGCCGAGGTGGGGCCGGCCATTGCCAAGGTGCATGCCCTTGGCGCCGAGGTGGTGGACCTCAACCTGGGCTGCCCGGCCCCGATGGTGCGGCGCATGGGCGCTGGCGGCCGGCTGATGGAAGAGCCCGCCACGGTGCGGGCCATGGTGGCGGCGGCGCGCAAGGCCACCGACCTGCCGCTCACCGCCAAGATCCGGCTGGGCGAGGCGTTGCACGAAGAGCGGCTGCGGGATTTCTGCCTGATGCTGGAGGGGGAGGGGGTCGATCTGGTCTCGGTTCATGCCCGGCTGCGCAAGGAGCCCTTCTGTCGGCCGCCGCGCTGGGGGTGGGTGGCCAAGGTCAAGTCGTGGCTCTCAATCCCGGTGGTGGCCAATGGGGGCATCTTTTCAGTGGAGGATGCCCGGCGCTGCCTGGCCGAATCCGGGGCGGACGGGCTGATGATCGGCCGGGCCGCCGCCATCACCCCCTGGCTCTTTGCTGAGATCGCCCATGCCCTTTATGGCCATGGCCCAGAGTTGGCGCCGCCCTGCAAACCCCGTCTCTATCTGCGTTTCGTCGAGCTGCTGGAAGAGAGCTTCCTGCCGGAACGCAGGCTTGGCAGGCTCAAGGAGTTTACCCACTACTTCGCCAGGAACTATGCCTTCGGCCACCATCTCGCCTCGGCGGTGCAGGCCAGCGATTCCGTGGAGCAGGCCAGGACGCGGGCCATCGCTTTTTTCCGCGCCAATGATCTGGCGCCTCCTGGTCAGTGGCTTGAGGAAAGCTGATCGGTGATCTGGCTTTTCATGTCGATGAGGTCGTCCACCCCCAGGTGCAGCTCGTCCAGCACCGATTCGTTCAGTTCTGCCCACTCCTCCGGATCCCATTCCCCATCGATAACCCGATCCATTCTGCCGACGGAGAAACCAAAGGTGTAGGCGATGTAGTCGGCCACCTTGAGCAGGGCGATGAGCTTGAACGGCACCGCGCCCTGGGTGGAGAGGTCCGAGGTGTGGTGGTGGATGATCGCCTTGCAGACCGGGTCTGGCAACGACCATGACCTGCCGAGCAGCCCGCCGACCACGCAGTGGTCCGAGCCGACGAGGCGGTCCTCCTCCTGGATGATGTCCCGCTTGTGGCTCAGGGCGAAAGCGGTGAAGGGGAGGTACTCCGGAGAGCGCTTTAAGAGCATCGGGATGGAGCAGTCGTGGAACAGGCCGGTCATGTAGGCCATGTCCGGGGTGATCCCCTCGCCGCCCAGGATGCCGCGCATGGATTTGCAGAGGCTTTCCGCCGCCACCGCGGTGTGGAGGGAGTGTTCCCAGAAGACCTTGTCCGCCTCGCTGCCCCCGCCCATGGCGTCCTGCAGGCAGGCGGTGAGCACCACCTTCTTGAAGTTTTCGAGCCCCATCAAGGAAAGCGCCTTGACGATGGACTCGCACTTCCTGGCCAGCCCGAAGAAGGGCGAGTTGATCACGTTGATCACCCGGGCGCTCATGGAGGCATCCTGGGAGACCAGGCCGGCGATCCGCGAGAAGTTGGGGTGCTCTTCCCGCATCTCCTTGTTGATTTCGATGACGATGGTGGGTTGGGCCGGCAGGGTGATCTTGCTGACGATCTTCTTGGCGTGGTCGAGGCGTTGGGCGTTGAAGTCGATGCTCATGGGCAAGTCCGTGGCGAATGTGACCTGGAATATTACGGAGATACTCCTCGTAACGTACCATGTTTGCCGAAGGTGTCGATCAAAAAATGCCTTGCCGGTTTTTCCGTCCGTTCGCGATGGGGCTGTTATCGGTTTCCCGCTGTGCTACAATGGCTGCAAAGCAGTGACGCCGCCGCGGTTGCGGCCAACCTCATTACGTGAGTCCCTATCCCATGGAGCAGGCAAGCGACATCACCAGCAAGAAGATCTGGCGGCCGTTCATCCTCAATATCAGCATGGTCATTCTGCTGATGATCCTCGGCATCTTCATCGGTCTTTTCATCAACAACAAGCGGTTGATCGAAAACGAGATCGAAACCCGCGCCCGGTCCCATTTCAACAACATCGTCATCATGCGGCGGTGGAACGCGATGTATGGCGGGGTTTACGTGGAGAAGAAGGCCGGGGTGGTCTCCAATCCCTACCTGGAGAACCCGGACATCACCGCCACCAACGGCAAGGTCTACACCAAGAAGAATCCCGCCCTGATGACCAGGGAACTCTCCGAGATCGCCAACCAGGGCGGCGACTACCAGTTCCACATCACCAGCCTCAAGCCGCTCAACCCCAACAACGGCCCGGACCCGTTCGAGCGCAAGGCGTTGATCGCTTTTGAGCAGGGGGCCACGGAGCTCTTTGGCCGGGAATCCAGGGATGGCAAGGTCCTCTTCCGCTACATGGCGCCGTTGCGTACCGAGCCGGCATGTCTGCAGTGCCATGCCAAGCAGGGATATCAGGTGGGCGACGTCCGGGGCGGGGTGAGTGTCAGTTTTGATATCGCTGACATCGAAAAGACCCTGCAGTTTCACCGCATCATTCTGCTTGTGCTTTTTTGCGCGGTGATCACCCTGCTGCTGGGGATCATCTACTTTTACATCGTCAAGTTGATGCGGAAGTTGGAACAGGCCCAGGAGCGCATCAAGCAGATGGCCATCACCGATGAGTTGACCGGCCTCTACAACCGCCGCTACTTTTTTGATCGATTCGAGGCGGAGATGGCGCGTTCCATCCGTAACGGCCATCATCTGAGTTGTCTGTTGCTCGATCTCGATCATTTCAAAACCATCAACGATACCCATGGACATCTGGCCGGGGACGCGGTGTTGCGGGCGATTGGTCGTCTGCTCCGCAAGAGCAGCCGCGGTTCTGATGTCGTGGCCCGGTATGGCGGCGAGGAGTTTGTCCTGCTGTTGCCGGAGTGCGGCCGGGAGTGCGTGGCCGCCGCGGCGGAAAAACTCCGGCGGTTGGTGGAGCAGGAGGAGATTCCGGTGGGCGGCGCTAATCCCCTCAAGGTCACCGTCAGTTGTGGGGGAGGCTATTTTCCGCCAGAAGAGTTGCAGCGGATGGGGATGCCCGGCCAGGTGATCAACCTGGTTGACCAGGCTCTCTACCGGGCCAAGGCCAACGGCCGCAATCGGGTGGAGATGGCCGAGACAGGGGGGGCGGAGCTGACCTGAAGCCGTGATGGCTTCAGGTCAGCTCCGGAAAGAGACCCTTGATGCCAAGGGTGATGAACTCCACCGCGATGGCGGCCAGGATCAACCCCATGATGCGGGTGACGATGTTGATGCCGGTGCGGCCCAGGCGGGCGGCGATATGGGGGGCGGCCAGCAGGGAGAGGAAGATGGTCAGGCCGATCAGGCCGATGCCGGCGCTGGTGAGCAGGAAGGTCAGCGGCTCCTTGGCCCGGTATGCGTAGACGATCACCGTGCTGATGGCGCCCGGCCCGGCCAGCAGCGGAATGGCCAGCGGCACCACCGCGATGGTCTCGCGGTCGGCGGTCTCCTCCGCCTCCACCCTGGTGTGGGCTGCCCGACTGGTGCGGGCCTGGAGCATGGAGGTGGCCATGAGCAGCAGGAGGATGCCGCCGCCCACCCGGAAAGAGCCGATGGAGATGCCGAAGAAGCGCAGGATGAATTCGCCGCTGAAGAGGGCCACCAGCAGGATGGCCACCACGGCGGTGGGGGTGATGCGCACGATTTTGGCGCGGTCCTCTGGCGGGTAGCCATCGGTGAGGCTGATGTAGATGGGGATGGCGCCGATGGGGTTGACGATGGCGAAGAGAGTGATCATGAACTTGAAGTATTCGGAAAGATCGCCCACGGTTGTCCTCCCTTCTGCTGGTTCCATTGTATAGGGAAGCGGGGCTCCTTGCCAACCACTGATGCGGAGATTTTCACGGCGGACAAAAAAAATGGTCCCTGCCGACGCGGCAGGGACCACTGTGGTCGCAACGGTCAGTTGGAGGAGCGAGTTACGAAAGGGGCTGCACGTTGGCGGCGGCGGGGCCCTTCTGGCCGTCCACAATCTCGAACTTCACGCGCTCACCTTCCTGCAGGGTCTTGAAACCCTTCTTCTGGATCGCGGAGTAGTGGACAAAGACATCCTTGCCGTTGTCCTGAGCGATGAAACCAAAACCCTTTGACTCGTTAAACCATTTTACAGTGCCTTCAAACATAACCACTCCTTTTTTGTCCCCTGATTTGGAACACGTCCTTGGAAGTCGCAGCACCCCAGCCCTAAAAACAGCAACACCGCACACCTGAAAAAGGTTTTGTGCGGCGGAGTTGCAAGGCTGGAACCTACTGCACAATACTCTATGCTATTTGCCTACCATAGCCGTTTCTGGAATGCAAATATTTTTCTTGAGGCTTTGGGCGGCGAGGATTTTTTTCTTGATCACCGAGCGGCGGTCGCGGCCAGCAGCAGCATGGTATGCTGGCCTGGGGCAACGGGAGAGAGGTCGTAGTCGCCATGGCTGGCCATGGGCAGGAATCCGTGGTTGATCAGGCGGTCGAGCCACCACTGGGCCGGCCGGCCGACCACCCGGTAGTCGTACTGCCAGTCCTCGTCCGGCCTGCCAGGCTGGAAACGGAGCCGGTAGCGGTCGGTGATCTCCACCATCTGGCTGGCGGCATCGTAGCCCTTGAGGCTCTCCTTGATCAGCTTGGCGCCGTCCGGGCAGTCGAAAATGCGGAACTGGAAGCGCCTGGTGGTTCCCTGCGCGAGAAGGTCCTGGTCAGGGATATAAACCTGGGCCAGCAGGAGAGCCCCGTCGGCCAGCAGGGCGTGGATCCCTGCCAGGCAGTGGTCGATGGCGCGCGGTGCGGTGAGAAGATTCAGGGTGTTGTAGGGGATGATCGCCGCGTCGAAGCGGCCGCGCAGGCCCGGGCGTGAAATGTCCATGCAGGCGTAGCGGGGCGCCGGCGCGATGGCGGGCTTGGCCATGGCCGCCGCCAGCATGGCCGGGGAGAGATCGACCCCCACCAGGCGGTGGCCATCCCTGGCCAGGCTGCGGGTAACCCTGCCGGTGCCGCAGCCAAGCTCCAGGATGCGGCTGGGCGGCGGGGGCAGGTAGTGGCGATAAAAGGAGAGGTCGGCTTCGAAATCTCTCAGCTCCAGGTCGTAGAAGGCGGCGTGGCGCGCATGCCTGTAGAGCTGGTCCTCCTTGAGCGGTCCGGGCATCAGAAATGCGCCGAGCCGGGGGTGCGCGGGAAGGGGATCACCTCGCGGATGTTAGCCATGCCGCTCACCATCTGGATGAGCCGCTCGAATCCCAGGCCGAAGCCGGCGTGCGGCGTGGTCCCGTAGCGTCTGAGATCAAGGTACCAGGCGTACTCCGGGGTATTGAGCCCCATGGCCGTCATGCGTTCGGACAGGAGGTCATATCGCTCCTCCCGCTGGCTGCCGCCGATGATCTCGCCGATGCCAGGCACCAGGATGTCCATGGCCGCCACGGTCTTGCCGTCGTCGTTGGCCCGCATGTAGAAGGGCTTGAGGCTCTTTGGGTAATCGCTGACAATGAGGGGGCGGCCAAAGAGCTCCTCGCAGAGGTAGCGTTCGTGTTCGGACTGGAGATCGCCTCCCCATTCCACCGGGAAGGCGAACCTCCGCCCCGAGGCCAGCAGCCGCTCCACCGCCTCGGTGTAGGTGATGCGGGCGAAGTCATTCGTAAGCACCGCCTCAAGCCGGGGCATGAGCCCTTTGTCCACGTAGGAGGCGAACAGGTTGATCTCCTCCGGGCAGTGGTCCAGGGCATGGCGCACCAGATGCTTGATGAACGCCTCGGCCACCGCAATGTCCTGCGTAAGGTCGCAGAAGGCCATCTCCGGCTCGATCATCCAGAACTCGGCCAGGTGGCGGCTGGTGTTGGAGTTTTCCGCGCGGAAGGTGGGGCCGAAGGTGTAGACGTCGCCCAGGGCCAGGCAGTAGATCTCCGCCTCCAGCTGGCCACTCACCGTCAGCCCGGCGCGGCGGCCGAAGAAGTCCTGGCTAAAATCGGCGTGGCCATCCTGTCTTGGCAGGGCGTCCAGGTCAAGGGTGGTGACCGTGAACATCTCGCCGGCTCCCTCGCAGTCGCTGGTGGTGATGATCGGCGTGTGGATGTAGTGGAAGCCGCGGTCCTGGAAGAACTGATGCACCGCGAAGGCAAGCCTACTCCGCAGGCGGGCCACCGCGCCAAGGCTGTTGGTGCGGGGCCTGAGGTGGGCGATCTCCCGGAGGAACTCGAAGGAGTGGCGCTTTTTCTGGAGCGGGTAGGTGTCGGGGTCCGCCCAGCCGTGGACGCTGATCTCGCTTGCGATCAGTTCCACCGCCTGTCCCTTGGCCGGAGAGGCGGCAAGCTCTCCGCGCGCCCGAAGCGAGCAGCCGGTGGCGAGGCGGAGCACCTCCTGCTGGTAGTTGGGCAGGCTGGCGTTGGCGATAACCTGGAGGTTGGCGGCACAGGAGCCGTCGTTGATCTCCAGGAAGGAGAAGTCCTTGCTGTCCCGGCGGGTGCGCACCCAGCCGTTAATTTCCACGGTCTGGCCGACGGGCTGCTGGGCGAGAAGTTGGGCGATACGAAGGCGGTGCTCCATGGCGGTGTCCGGGGGTGAAGGGTTGGCGCCAGGTGGCGCGACTGAGACAGGATGACCGACAAAGGCTTGCGCGAAACCGCGGAAACGGGCAGACTAAAGAAGCCGTGGCGCGCGCCACAAAAGTATGGAGAAACAGGGCAACTTTGCAAGCAAATTTTGCAGGGGCGCGAAGGAGGGAGAATGACTGAAACAGTGTGTCATCTGGCGCCGGATCAGTGCGCCGTGCTGGTGGTGGATATTCAGGAGCGGCTGATGCAGGCTATTCCCAGCCGGGAGGCGATCAGCCGGAGCGCGGTACTCTTGGTCAAGGCCGCCAAGGTCATGGGGGTGCCGGTCATCGCCACCACCCAGTACGCGGCGCGCATCGGCGCATTGCTGCCGGAGGTGGCCGCCGAGCTGGAAGGAGTCGCGCCGCTCGATAAGCTGGAGTTCGACTGCTTCGGCAACGACGGCATCGCCGCCGCCTTGGCCGGCCTGCCCGCCAGGGTGGATACCGTGGTGGTTTGCGGCGCGGAGACCCATATCTGCGTCTACCAGACCGTGCTGGGCGGGTTGATGGCTGGTCGGCGCATGTGGGTAATGGCCGATGGCGTGGGCTCGCGGGCGCAGCTCAACCATGAGACCGGGCTTTCCCGCATCCGCGAGATCGGCGGGGTGGTGGCCAACACCGAGCTGGTGATCTATGAATGGCTGCGCCAGGCCGGGACTCCGGCATTCAAGGCGTTGCTGCCCTTTATCAAGTAGGGAGGGATGGGAATGCGTGCCGTCGCCACAGCCGGGATCGTGTTGACTGGAACGCTGCTGCTTGCCGGTTGCGCCATGAATCCGGTGACCGGCAGGTCGGAGCTGGCCCTCTATGCGGTTTCCGACAGCGAGGAGGTCGCGGTGGGGCGCAAGGCCTTTCCCGAAACCATGCAACGGATGTGGGGCGAGTACGACGACGAGTCCCTGCGCGCCTATGTGGATGGTGTCGGGCAGCGGCTGGCCAGGGTGAGCCATCGGCCGGGCCTGCCTTATTCCTTCCGGGTGGTGAACGAGTCCGTTCCCAACGCCTTCGCCCTGCCTGGCGGCCAGATCGCCATCACCCGCGGCCTGCTGGTGGATCTGGAAAACGAGGCGCAGCTCGCCGCGGTGTTGGGCCATGAGATCGGCCATGTCACCGCCCGCCACTTCAGCCAGGCCATGCAGCGGGGCACTCTGCTCAACGTCGGGTTGCAGGCGGTCGCCATCGCCACCTCCGGTTCTCCATACAGCGCCTTGGCGCGCCAGGGCGGGCAACTGGCGGCCACCGTTCTGGACAGCTCCTACAGCCGCGAGGAAGAGAGGGATGCGGACCGGCTGGGGGTGGACTACATGGTGCGGGCCGGCTATGACCCGCGCGGGGCGGTGGAACTGCAGCAGTACTTCGCCAGAAAGAGCGGCGAAGGCGACCCTACCTGGCTCGAGGGGATGTTCCGGACCCACCCCTTCTCGGTGGAGCGGCTGCGCGACATCCAGGCCCAGATCGCCCGCCAGTATCCGGGGCAGTTGAGCGGCCAGGGACCCGGGCAGGGAGACGGCCGGTTCAATCAGGCCATTGCCCCGCTCCGCGCCAAGCGCGCCGCCTATGCCGCCTATGATCAGGCCCGCAAGCGCGAGCAGGGCCGCGACCGGGAGGGGGCCATCGCCCTGTATCGTCAGGCGGTGGAACTGGCCCCGGATCAATACCTGCTGCACAACGGTCTGGGCATGGCCTTTCTGCGCGCCGAGAATCATGCCCAGGCCAAGGGGGCGCTGCTCAGAGCGCGGGAGCTCTCCAGCGAGTACTACGAAACCCATCTCGGCCTGGGGGTGATGCACCTCAAGGCGGGCGAGTTTGAAGAGGCCAAGGAGTCGCTCCGTCAGAGCATGCGGCTGATGCCCACCCTGGGCGGCGCCTTCTTCCTGGCCGAGGCCCAGGAGAAGAGTGGCGAGTACCAGGAGGCCTTCATCCTCTACCGGCAGGTGGCGGAAGCGGATCCGCGCGGCGGCTTCGGCCGGACGGCGGCGGGGCGGGCCAGGGAGCTGGCGGCGCGTTTCGGCGGCAGGTAGGGCTTTTTGACTTCCCTTCTTCTCCCTGCTAGAATGAGGCAGGATGTGGTTGCGCGGACACCAAGGCCGATGACCGGGGAGGATGGGGATGACACCAACGCAGCTGCTGTCCATGGTCTTGGTTCTGCCGGGCATCTGCTTCCTGGTCGCGGCGGCGGTTTCCTGCGGCCGCACCCACCAGCAGGTTCCCAAGGCGCTGCGCCCCAAGTGGCGGGCGCTCACCGGACTGATTCTTTGCTTTGTCGCCGGGTACGCGGCTTTTCTGGCCATCCAGTTCCGGCATCTGCCGTTGCCGCAGGAGCTGCTCACCAGCATGGTCTTTCTGGGCGGCGCGGTCTTTGTTTTTCTGGTGATCTCCCTTTCCCGCCTCACCATCATCCGGGTGCGTGAAACCGACCTGGAACTGAGCCGCGCCAACGTGGCGCTGATCCAGAAAAACCGGGAGCTCTCGGAGGAAAATCTCGCCCGGCAGCAGGCCGAGGCCAGGGCGAGGCTGCGGCTCCAGTACCTCACCACCCTGCACGCCATCGACATGGTGATCACCGGCAGCCTGGACCTGCGCTTCACCATGAAGCTCTTTCTGGAGCAGACCATCCCCAGGCTGGGCATGGACGCCGGCGCCATGCTGCTGCTCAATCCCCACACCCAAATCCTTGAGCATGGCGCGGACTGGGGGTTCGTGGCCGCCGATTTCAGGCAGGTTCGGGAGCGGCTCGGCGAGGGCAGCGCCGGGATTGCCGCCATGGAAAGGCGGATGGTGCATATCCCGACGCTCGGCCAGAAACCCAACGAGTTCATCCGCCATGAGCTGCTCGGCCCCGAGGGGATGGTGGCCTACTTCGCCGTGCCGCTCATTGCCAAGGGGCAGGTGCGCGGGGTGTTCGAGGTCTTCTCCCGCAAGGAACTCGCCCCGGAGCAGGAGTGGTTCGAGTTTCTGGAGGCGTTGTCCATCCAGGCGGCCCTGGCCATCGACAACGCCACCCTTTTTAGGAAGCTGCAGGAGTCCAACATCGAGCTGACCCTGGCCTACGACACCACCATCGAGGGATGGGCCAACGCCCTGGAGTTGCGTGATTCCGAGACCGAGGGGCATACGCGGCGGGTGACCGATCTCACCATGAAGTGCGCCTGCGCGGCCGGCCTGCGCGAGGAGGAGATGGACCATGTCCGGCGGGGCGCCCTGCTGCACGACATCGGCAAGATGGCCATCCCGGACGCCATCCTGATGAAGACCGGCCCGCTCACCGAGGAGGAGCAGCGGATCATGCGGCAGCATCCGGTGCATGCCTACAACCTGCTTTCTCCTATCCACTACCTGCGGC
>JBMONS010000006.1:0-113413 GCA_049323635.1 Thermodesulfobacteriota bacterium | reverse complement strand
TCCCTTTCCCGCTCCACCAGCGTCACCGCAAAGCCCTGCTCCGCAATGGCCAGGGCCGCGGTCATGCCCGCAAGCCCGCCGCCCACCACCAGGGCCGAGGGGGTCACCGGCAACTGCTGCTCGGCCAGGGCGGTGAGGTGAGTCGCCTTGGCCACGGCCATGCGCACCGCATCCTTTGCCTTTTCGGTGGCTGCCTCGGGTTCGTGCATGTGCACCCAGGAGCACTGGTCGCGGATGTTGGCCATCTCGAAGAGGGAGCGGTTGAGGCCCGCCTCGCGCAGGGTCGCCTGAAAGAGGGGTTCGTGGGTGCGGGGGGTGCAGGCCGCCACCACCAGCCGGTTGAGGCGGTGCCTGTGGATGGTCTCCACCAGCAGCCGCTGGGTGTCCTGGGAACAGGAGTAGAGGTTGTCGGTGGCATAGACCACGTGGGGCAAACTCTTCGCGTACTCGGCAACCGACGGCACCTTGACCACCCCGCCGATGTTGATGCCGCAGTGGCAGACAAAGACGCCGATCCGCACCTCCTCGGCAGCGATGTCGCGCTCTGCCGGGAAGCTCGCCTTGATGGTCGCCGTGCCGCGGGCCGGCGCAAGCTGGCCCGCGCACAGCGCCGCGGCCCCGCCTGCCTGGGTCACCGAATCCGGGATGTCCTTGGGGCCCTGGAAGGCGCCGATCACGTACACCCCGGGCCGGCTGGTGGCAAGCGGAGTGTAGGTGGTGGTTTGGGCGAACAGATACTCGTTGAGCTCGATACCAGCCGCCCTGGCCAATTCCTCGGCGCCATCCGGCGCTTCCAATCCTTGGGAGAGCACCACCAGATCAAACTTCTCGTTGTGGTGGCCGCCATCCTCCGTGGCCCAGGTGAGCAGCAACCCGCCGCCGAAAACATCCTCCACCCGTGGCGGCCGGGAGTAGATCACCCGGAAGTTTCCCTCGCGGATCGCCCGTTCCCTGGCCGCGTCAAAGCCCTTGCCGTGGGTGCGGACATCCATATAAAAGAGGGTGATCTCGCACTCCGGGTCGTGCTCGCGGGCAAGGGTCGCCTGCTTGATCGCGTACATGCAGCAGACAGACGAGCAGTAGTTGTTGCCGCAGTTCTCGTCGCGGGAGCCGATGCACTGCAGAAAGGCGATTTTCTTGGGATGCTTGCGGTCGGATATCCGCAGGATCTCCCCGCCAGTGGGGCCGGAGGCGCACATCAGCCGCTCATGCTCAAAGGCGGTGACCACATCCTGAAATTTCCCCAGGCCGTAGTGGGCCATGACCTCGTCGCTCACCCGTCCGAATCCTGGAGCAAGGATCACCGCGCCCACCGGGATGTCGATCACCTTTTCCGTGTCGTCAAAGCGGATGGCCTTTGCCTGACAGGCAACGGCGCAAAGGCCGCAGGTTTGATAATTGAGCCGCAGGCAGGCCTTGGCGTCGATGTAGTAGGAGGTGGGAACGGCCTGGGAATAATCGATGTGGGCCGCGTGGCTGGCCTCAAGGTTCTCGTTGAAATCGTTGCCGATTTTTTTCAGGCAGTAGAGGGTGCACTGGCCGCAGCCGGTGCAGATCTCTTCATCGATGTAGCGGGGCTGCTTGCGGATTTTCGCCACGAAGTTGCCCGGCTCGCCGGAGAGCTCGACCAGCTCGGATAAGGGAAGAATCTCGATGTTGGGGTCTCGCCCGGCCTCGACCAGCTTGGGCGCAAGGATACAGAGCGAGCAGTCGTTGGTGGGAAAAGTCTTGTCCAATCGTGCCATCACGCCGCCGATGGCGCCGGATTTTTCGATCAGATAGACCTTGTAGCCGAGTTCGGTAAGATCAAGGCTGGCCTGGACACCGGCCACCCCGCCGCCCACCACCAGAACCGAGCCCGCCGCTTGGGACGCGGACGGACGGGGAATGGAAGAATGCATGGCTTCTCCTTCGCTGTGCGTTGCCGGAAACAACTGTTCCGGAATTGGCGCGGCCCGATGCGATCGGCCGCGTCAGGCACAACGAAGGAAGGAGGGATTATCCGCGTTGGCAGCCTGGGAGGCTTGGAAGGCAGGAGGAGCCGCAGTATCGTCCAGCCCGGACCGGGCTGGTCGGCTTACGCCGATGCAGTGCTCATCGATGTGGGAATCGGGGTGTCACGCTGCGTCTCCTTGGATGATTTGAGCAGGGTCATGAAATTAAGCAACGTAACCCATGGAAGTCAAATTGAATATTTTTGAATTCATATCACGGTTGATAGGTTTTTTCTATGTGATGAATCGACTTGATGTGGCTTGCGACACCCCTGCCTTGCCCTGCCGTCGATTTCCGGTATAATGGCCGTTTCCATCCAGCGGGAGGCCTTCCATGTTCATCTTTCAGCAGCACGGCGTTTACTTCGCCCAGGTAGCGGAGAATCTGGAGGCCCTGGCCGGCGAGGAGCTGGCCAGCCTGGGGGCGGGCAACGTCCAGCCGGTTTACCGCGGCCTCCATTTCGGGGCGGACCTGGCAACCCTCTACCGGGTCGTTTACCATTCCCGGCTCTGCACCCGCGTGCTGGCGCCGCTCAAGCAGTTCGACTGCCACAGCACCAAGTACCTCTACCGCACCGCCAAGGAGATCCCCTGGGGCGATTTCATGCGCCTCGACCAGACCTTTCTCATCAACGCCAATGTCAGCGACAGCGCCATCCGTCATTCCCAGTACGCGGCCCTCTGCGTCAAGGACGCCATCGTCGACCAGTTCCGGGAGCGGACCGGCCAGCGCCCCAGCGTGGGGCGCGAGGAGCCGGACGTGGTCTTCAACCTGCACATCCACAAGAACAAAGCGGTGCTCAGCCTGGATCTGTCCGGCGGTTCCCTGCATCGGCGGGGCTACCGCCAGGAGAGCGTGGCCGCCCCCATGCAGGAGGCGTTGGCCGCCGCCATCATCGCCCTCTCCGGCTGGGACGGCGAGCGACCGCTGCTCGACCCGCTCTGCGGCTCCGGTACCCTGTTGTGCGAGGCCTTGATGCGGTATTGCCGGATTCCGGCGGGGATACTGCGCAAGCAGTTCGGTTTGATGCGGATGCCTGGTTTTGACCGGCAGCTGTGGGAACAGGTGCGCCAGGAGGCGGCCGGTGCTATCCGGCCCCTGCCCGCCGGGATCATCCGGGGCAGCGACGCCGACCGGTTGGCCAGTCGGGCGGCTCGCCACAACCTCAATTGCCTGCCGCACGGCGAGACCGTGGCGGTGCGCACCGTTCGTTTCCAGGAACTCGAGCCGGTGGGCGAGGCGGTGATCGTCGCCAACCCGCCCTACGGCGTGCGCCTGGGCGAACGCAAGGCGGCCGAGGCGCTGGTGGGCGAGCTGGGCAGCTTCTTCAAGCACCGTTGCACCGGCGCCACCGCCTATGTCTACTTCGGCGACCGCGAGCTGATGAAGCATATCGGCCTCAGGCCAGCCTGGAAGAAACCGCTCAGCAACGGCGGCTTGCCAGGGATCCTTGCCAAGTACGATCTCTACTAGTTCTTCGTATCCTTCCCGTCAGACGGCCCATCTCCACCCAAGCAGGATATACTTGATCTTTTATGTGTGAATAGTTATCGTAAGCATAAATTCATTTCGTGACTTCTGCATAGGGCAACAGTTGCCATCACATCCCAGGGAGGTGCGCCATGTTGAATCTGGATGAGTTGCGTCGAAACAGGGAGCTGGTCAACAGCATCGATTGGACGATGACCCCGGAGAAGGCGGTGGAGATGTACCTGGAGTGGGGGACCGGCTGGATACGGGGCAACGATTTCGTCAGCAGCGCCAACGATCAGTCGGTCTACTTCGTGTTGTTCGACTGGGAGAATCGCCCTCCCCTCGCCACCCTGATCCGCCGTACGGTGGCCGGCGCCGAGGAGATGGCCAAGATAGAGGTGCCTGCCGACCTTTTCGAGCAGGCCTGCCGCGAGGATGGCAAGTGGCCTGGCGGCACGGTACATCCTTTGAACCGCCAGCTCAAGGAGTGGGTGCGGGAGCTGATCGCCGGCCCGCCCATTGATTTCGGGGTGTCGGTGCACTGAAGGAAACGGCGGGACTTCCCGCCGTTTTATTGTGCGAGCCCGAGCAGAAAGGCGGCGCTGGTATGGAAGTCGGGTTTTGGGGCAGGGTGCGCCAGCGCCCAGTGGCTGACGAGGCCGTCCTGCCCCATCAGGATGGCAGCGATGCCGAGGCGGAGGGTGCCTGCTTCGCCACCCTCTGGAAGCGGTACGGTGGTGGAAAGCCGCAGCTGGCGGTCGTGGCGATGGCAATGCACGGTCAGCGACCGCACCTTTTCTTCCCGCCGCATCCCGGCCCGGTAGCCGCAAAAGGCGTAAAGATTCCAGTGGCCTGACGGCGAGAGGTTGCCTTCCAGGTAGCCGGGCTGGCCCTCCCTGGCGAGAAAAAACTCCAGACAGGTTGCCTGCCAGAGGTTGTCCCGCCGTTCCGGCCTGGCAGCCGGCCCCGGAATCACCAGCCCGTCCAGCGCCCCTTCCACCACGTAGTTGATGGCGAGCCCCTCCTGGGTGATGGCCACCTCGCCATGGATGGCAAGCCCGTCCGTCGCCTCGCCCGGAAAGGGGATCAGTTGAAAGCGGCTCATGGCTGGCCCATCCCGGCGACCAGCGCCCGCAGCGAAGCCTCCTGCGCCTCGATGCTTCGGCAGAGGTGGAACTGGGTGCATGCCCGCCGGAGGTTGTGTCCGTCTTCGCTGGTCTTGAAGTAAACATCCCCCTCCAAATGATCGGTGAAGAAGCGCATCCCCAATTCCAGGCTGATCAGCCAGGCGGCGTCCAAGATCAGCCGCAGGTCCGCTTGGGAAAGGAAGCCTGCGGCCCAGGGAAGATACCCGGTAAGCAGCGCGCTGAAACAGGAGGCATCAAACCGTGCCGCCGTCGGCGTCGTCTCCTCGCCGGAAAGGTTGCAGCAGGAGCGCAGGCAGTCGCCCAGGTCGTAGTGGATGAGGCCCGGCTTGACCGTGTCCAGGTCGATGAGACTCACCGCCCGGCCGCTCTCCGCGTCGAAGAGGATGTTGGCCAGCTTGGGGTCGCCGTGGATGACCCGTTCCTGGATCTCGCCGCGCTCTCGCGCCTCTTCGAGGATGCCCACGCGGTGGCGGCGTTCGGCGATGAAACGGTGGCAGAAGAGGGCCTCCTCGCTTTGCTCCGGCCTGGCGGGGCTGGCGGCAACCGTCTTGTAATGGGCCAGGTAGCGGGGAGTGACGTGGAAGCCGGGCAGGGGGTCATGGAGATGTCCCGGCGGAAGATCATGGACCAAGGCGTGAAAGATGCCCAGGGCCCGACCCGCCTCTCTGGCCTGCTCCGGGCCGGTTACCGCCTCGATGCTCCGGGTGTGTTCGATGTAGGTGAGCGCCCGCCAGCAGGCACCGCGCTGGTCGTGCCAGCAGTCGGCGCCGTCGCGGCAGGGGATGATCCCGGGCAGCTCCCAGCGGCTGGCGTCCGCCAGCGGTAGGCGGGGCCGGATATGGGCTGCCAGGATGCGCAGGTTGGCCATGATCCCGGTCGGATTGCCGAACACCGCCGGGTTGAGCCGTTGGAGGACAAAACGCCGGGGCTCGCCATCCGCCAGGCACTCCACCAGGAAGGTGTCGTTGACGTTGCCCGCGCCAAGAAGGGAAACGGTCGCAATCGTGCCGGGGAAGGCAAAATGGCTGGCTGCCACGCGGGGATCGTTCATTTCTCCTCCCCGTTGGTTCGGGCAAGGCGCATGGTTCAGCGGAAGGTGTAGTGCTTGCGCACCGCCTTCTCCACCCGCCAGACGCAGTCCAGGCCGCGGGGGAAGGTGACGTAGTCGCCGGCGGTGATCCGGACCTCCTGGTCGGCGGTGGTGACCACCACTTCGCCTTCCAGCAGCAGACAGGACTCCTCCTGATCGTAATGCCAGTCAAAGGTGGAGGGCGCGCACTCCCAGATGGGCCAGTCGGTGATGCGCAAGGATTCCTGCTGACGGGGCGAGAGCTGTTCTACGGTTATCGGCATGGCGGGGCCTCGCAATGGGGAAACAGGGTGGATGTGTGTCAGAAATAGCCGTGGCTGGCCTGTTTGTCAACCAGGATGACTCCCGAGC
Organism: Thermodesulfobacteriota bacterium; assembly: GCA_049323635.1. Taxonomy (GTDB): domain Bacteria; phylum Desulfobacterota; class Desulfobulbia; order Desulfobulbales; family Desulfurivibrionaceae; genus JBMONS01. The sequence continues at coordinate 107,356 of JBMONS010000006.1, read as the reverse complement.
GCGGTGAGATTGTCCTTGCCCACAGGAGCGGGGCCAGCTATAGATAGTAGACTGGCGGGTTGATTCGTTCAGGATTGCCGGCCCGCATCCGCAACGGAGGGACGATGGCGACGTTTGAGGAGAAAAGAAAACACGTCCGGGTGTATTTTTCCCCAGACGACGGGGTGCAGGGTGTCTTTGTCTTTCCTGACTTTGAACAGGTTTCCTTTGCCGCGACCGTTCTTGATCTGAGCTTGGGCGGGCTGCATTTCGTGGTCAAACGCGAGGAGTTGAATGCTTTGGAGGTGGGCAGCCGGTTGGTGCTGGTGGAGCTCGACCTGGCCGGGCAGCCGATCCACCAGGCGGCGGTACCCTTGGTGGTGCGGCGGATCTTCGATCATCCGATGGTGAGCAACGTCAGTCTGGGCTGCGAGTTTGCCGGGAGTTTCTCGCCCGAAGGCCGGCAGGCCTTGCAGGAGCTGGTCGCTTCCCGCCTGGACGCCTGATATCCCCCCCTTCGTTCCCCAGCAATAAAGAAGGCGGTGCCTGCCATTGCAGACACCGCCTTTTGTTTTTCCGAGAAAAGAAGAGAGCTTTCAGACGGTGAGGTCGTCGCGCACCGTCCGGCGCGGGCCGCCGTGTCCGGCGCTGCTCCAGTCGCGGATCGGGGCGATGGCGGTGAGCGCCTCGGGGTTGTTGATCCGCACCAGCTTGTCGTGGATGGACTGCCAGATGCAGGGCACATCCTTGTGGATCTCGCAGCGGCCGTTCACCGAGCCGCCGCATGGGCCGTTCATCAGGCTCTTGGCGCAGCGGGCCACCGGGCAGAGGCCGCCGGTGAGGTGCAGCACGCAGTTGCCGCAGCCGGCGCACTGCTCGCTCCACACCCCCTGCTCGGCCGAGCCGCCGAAGGAGGTGGTGTTGACCGCCGGGTAGACCTTGGCCATGGGCCGCAGGTTGGCGATGAAGTTCACCCCCACCCCGCAGGCCATGGAGACGATGGCGTCGTACTGGCCGTCCCACTGGTCGATGGAGTCCACGTACTCGCGGTCGCACTGGCGCACCAGGGTGGCCTCGATGGTCTCCACCTCCTGGCCGGCCTTCTTCTTGCCAAGCCGGATCAGGGAGGCCAGGATCTCCACCTCGCGCTCGCCGCCCGCCGAGCAGACAGTGACGCAGCCACGGCAGCCCAGCACCAGGATGCGCTTGGCATCCTTGACCATGTCGACAATCTCGCCTACCGGTTTTCTCTCCGCGATGATCATTGTGCGCCTCCCTTAAAGGGGCTCGGGCCCATGGCCGCGACCCGCTCGTGCATCTCCTGGCCGGCCTTGATGAATTCAGGATGGAAGCCACGCTCCAGATGGTACATCTCGACGCGTTCGGGCTCCACCCCCAGCTCGGCCAGGGCCTGCTTCACCGCGCCGACCCGTTTGGCAGCCCGCTGGCTGCCCATCAGGTTGTGGCACTTGTCCGCCGGGCAGCCGGCCACATAGACGGCGTCCGCCCCGTCCTCGAAGGCCTTGAGCAGGGTGCTCACCTCCAGTTTGCCGGTGCAGACCAGGCGGTGGATGGTGATCCCTTCCGGAAATCCGTCGGCGGCAAGGCCGGCCGGCCCTTCGGCCAGGGTCTGCTGCGAGGTGTAGTGACAACAGAAAGCGTGGATATTGGGGATAAAGGCCATGGGGGTCACCATCTTACCGGGCTGCGCCGCTGGCGGCGATCAGTCGTTCGTCCTCGGACTCGCCCAAGCGGATGGCCTGGGCCGGGCACTCGGTGGGGCAGATGCCGCAGCCCCGGCACTCGCGCGGGTCGATGGCCGCCTTGCCGCCCTCGTCGATCTTGGGGATCCGCCACGGGCAGACCCGCACGCAGGTGAGGCAGGAAACGCAGAGGTCGCGCTCCACCCAGGCAGCCTTGCCCTTGTCCAGCAGATCCTGCTCGGTGATTTTCCCTTCCTGCAGGGCCAGCTGGCGCAGGGCGCCCATGATCTCGGCGAAGCGGACGTCCTGCGGGCAGACAAAGACGCAGCTGCGGCAGCGGGAGCAGTACCAGAGCAGTTCCGAGGAGAGCAGCTTGTCTTTCAAGCCCATGCGGATCATGTGGATGATCCGGCGCGGGTCGAAGTCGGGAATCGCCTGGCTCACCGGGCAGATGCCGGAACAGGCGCCGCAGGAGAAACAGCGGTTGAGGAACTCGCCGCCGGGCACGGCGGTGACCTCGGCGCTGAAGGCCGCGTTGATGTCCTTGCTGGTAATAGCCATAAAAGCCTCTTTGCTCAGTGGTCTGGAGCGGTAAGGAGCTGTGGTTTCGCAGTTCGCCGGGCCGGTTCTCGGGCTTGGCCCGCAAAAAGCATCGGCCACTCTAGCATAAATTTTTCGGCGCCCCAATAGGTAGATGTACCGGAAGACGCGGATTTTCGGTCAATCGTCCGCCGTGGCGGCCAATCACACCAGGAAGCGGAACTCCCCCTTGCCCAGAAGATCCTGCAGATGGAGGGCACCGGCCAGATTGCCCTCGTGATCGGTCACCGGCACGAAGGTGATCTCGTGGCGCTGCATGATGCTGAGCGCGTCGGCGGCGAGCAGGTCCAGGGTGATGGTTTTGGGATCGGCGGTCATGGCCTGGCTCAAGGAGAGTCCTTCGATGCCGCCCTGCCGTGAGAGCAGCCGCCTCAGGTCGCCGTCGGTGAGGATCCCCGCCACCTTGCGGCCGTCCATCACCAGCACCGCGCCCAGGTTTTTCCCGTTCAGCTCGGTGATGGCCTCGGCCAGGGCAGTGTCCCGCCCCACCGTGGGGATGGCCTCGCCCTGCAGCATCACCTCGGCGACGTTGACCTTCAGCCGTTCGCCAAGGCTGCCGGCCGGGTGGTTGCGCCTAAAATCGCTCTCCTTGAACTGCTTGAGGTTCAAGAGCACCACCGCCAGGGCGTCTCCCATGGCCAGGGCCGCCGTGGTGCTGGCGGTGGGGGCAAGGCCCAGCGGGCAGGCCTCGCGGGGCACCGCCACCTTGAGCAGGGCGTCGGCGGAATGGGCCAGGCTGGAGCCGGGGTTGCCGGTCATGGCGATGATCTTCGAGCCGCGCTTCTTGAGGCTGGGCAAAAGCAGGTTCAGCTCGGCGGTCTCGCCGCTGTAGGAGATGGCCAGCACCACGTCCTGCGGGTCCACCATGCCCAGATCACCGTGCATCGCCTCCACCGGATGGAGGAAGATGGCCGGGGTGCCGGTGCTGTTCATGGTGGCGGCGATCTTCTGGCCGATGACCCCGGACTTGCCGATGCCGGTGATCACCACCCGCGCCGGGCAGGCCATGATCATGGCCACCGCCTTCTCGAAGCCTTGGTCGATCTGGTCGAGCAGGGAGAGAATGCCCTCCGCCTCGATCCTGAGAACCTCTTTGGCCTGTTCGATGCTCATGCAAATCCCTTATTTCTTCTTGCAGCCACAGCCGCAGCCAGCCTTGGCCTTCCCCTTGCCGGCCAGCACCAGCTTGGTGAACTGCCGGTCCGGTTCCACCGGGTAGTTGCCGTCGAAGCACGCCTTGCAGTAGGAGTCGGCCGGGCCGCCGCACGCCTCCACCAGCCCTTCGAGGCTCAGGTAGGTGAGCGAATCGAGGCCCAGGTAGTCGCGGATCTCGTCGATGCTCTTCTCGTTGGCGATGAGCTCGCCGCCGGAGGGAAAGTCGATCCCGTAGAAACAGGGAAACTTGGTGGGCGGGCAGCTGATCACCATGTGCACCTCCTTCACCCCCGCCTCCCGGAGCGATTTGACCCGGCAGCGGCCGGTGGTGCCGCGAATGATCGAGTCGTCGACGATGATCACCCGCTTGCCCTGGAGGAAGGAGCGGATGGGGTTGAGCTTCACCCGCACCGAGAAGTCGCGCATGGACTGGGTGGGCTGGATGAAGGTGCGGCCCACGTAGTGGTTGCGGATCACCCCCATCTCGAGCGGGATGCCCGAGGCCTGCGAAAAGCCGATGGCCGAGTAGTTGCCCGAGTCCGGAAAGGGCATGACGAAGTCCGCTTCGATTTTGCACTCGCGGGCCAGGATCTCGCCCATGCGCTTGCGGCTCATGTAGACGTTGCGGCCGAAGATGTCGCTGTCGGGGCGCGCGAAATAGACCTGCTCGAAGATGCAGAAGCTGTGCGGGTGGGAATCGAGGCGCAGGGAGCGCAGTCCGTTTGCGTCGATGATCAGGATCTCGCCCGGCTCGATGTCCCGAATATACTGGGCCTCCACCAGGTCGAGGGCGCAGGTCTCCGAGGCGACCATGTAGCCGCCGTTGTTGAGTTTGCCCAGGCAGAGCGGCCGGAAGCCGGCCGGATCGCGCACGGCGATGAGCTTGTCTTCGGTGAGGAGCAGGATGGAGTAGGCGCCCTTGATGGACTCGAAGGTGTCGATGAGCGCCTTGTCGAAGCCGAGGTGGGCGCAGCGGGCCAGCAGGTGGATGACCACCTCGCTGTCCATGGTGGATTGGAAGATGGAGCCCTTCTTCTCCAGCTCGTTCCGGAGGCTGCGGATGTTGACCAGGTTGCCGTTGTGGGCCACGGCCACGGTGTTGCCCTGGTGGGTGGCCACAAAGGGCTGGGCGTTGACGATGTTGGAGGCGCCGGTGGTGGAGTAGCGCACGTGGCCCGCGGCCAAATGGCCGGTGAGTTTCTGGAGGGTGGACTCGCTGAAGACCTCATGCACCAGCCCCATTCCCTTGTGCTGGGCCACTCGGCTGCCGTTACCGGCCACGATCCCGGCCGACTCCTGCCCCCGGTGCTGGAGGGCGTAGAGGCCGAAGTAGGTGAGCTTGGCCGCGTCCTCATGGCCGTAAATCCCGCAGATGCCGCACTCTTCCTTGGGGCGAGCGCTGGAAGCATGGTCGATCATGGCGTTGTCCTTGTGCGTGGCTGGCACGGTGCGGCGGTTGGCCCGAGGCAGACCGTCGCGCGGAAAAAAGATGAAAATATACCCCCTTTGCCCGGGAAGTAAAATGTTTTTTATCGGCGCATACCGCCGATGATTCTGGCTGATCCGCATGGGCGGCCGCGGGTGAGGCCCATCTTTTTCCTGTGCCTGCCCGGGATGCGTGCCGAAAAGAATGGCAAAGGCAAGAAGAGGGATCGAGGACTTCGGGTCATGGAGGACGCCATGGGACGGATGATCTTGGAAGAGTCCCGGTTGGGCTGGGAGAACGAGGCAGTGCGGCTGGGGCTGGGCGGCGACTTCGCCGACCTTTTTGCGGCGCGCGGCTGGAACCTTTACGAGGCGGAGGCTGCGATCACCTCGCCGGCGGAGCTCGACGAGGTGATATGCCGGGGGCGGGTACGGCCGGCCATGGAAGGGCAGCGCTACATCCTGCTGCCCCGCACCAGCGATCCGGACAACCCGGCGGCGGTGCGCCATGCCCTGGCCTCCACCTTTGCCCGTTACCCGCTGTTCGTGGACGAGCAGGCGCGGCTGGTGGAGGGGCGGACCGTGGCGATGACCCGCGGGGTCTACATCATCGACAGCGTGCTGCTCGCCCGCCAGCGGGTCGTGGTGTTCATCGATATCGACGCCATGCTGCTCTTCGACGTGCCTATCCCCAGGGAGATCGCCGGCATGGAAACCCCCTGCCTGCTCTTCGACGTGCTGGACATGTACGACCGCATCGGTCAGGTTTCCGCGGCCTTTGGTCACTCCTTCGCCGAGGCGTGATCGCGGCCCCGGTAGAAGTTGAGCCAGGATGAGGTGTCGTTGAGCGCCCAGTCGCGGGGCGGCACGAAGCCGTGTTTGAAGGATTCGGCCCGCCCGGCTGCCTTGAGCCGTTCGTAGGCACGGACATAGAGGCAGCGTTTCCTGCCGGGGTACACCTCGCACCAGCCGTCCCGGCTGCCGCCGCATGGGCCGTTCAAGAGGTACTTGGCGCAGCCCGACTGGGGGCAGATGAAGCCCAGGTCGCCCAGGGCGCAGTCGCCGCAGTTCTGGCACTCGAAGAGCAGAAACTTGATGACATGCTCCAGGTGGGTCAGGGAGCTGTCCAGGCGGCCGCCCTCGAAGGCCTGGCAGAACCGCTTGCAGGGGCCGTAGAGCGGTCCGGTCGGCTCGAAGGCCAGGTCGTGGACCAGGCTGGCCATCCGGTAATTGGCCAGCAGGCCGGCCGCCGGCGCCAGTCGGGCCGGGGTCTCGCTGTTCAGGCCGGTGGCGGCGTCCTTCTCATAGAGATAGAAGCCATCCTCGTGCCAGTAGTTCATCTCCCCCACCAGCTCCCGCCATCCTTCCGCATACCCCTCCGCCGTGGTCAGCAGCAGGTCGAGATCGTCGTGGCTCAGCCCGGGTCCGCCGATGTGGGCGCCGCTGTAGCCAAGCCCCTTGAGGATGGCCAGCAGCCTGGCCGCCCGCAAAAGGCGCGCCCGCTTGCCCTTGTCCGGGCCGGTGGCCTCCTTGCGCATTTGCGCGTAAAGGCGGTCGGTGAGTACGCAGCCGGGAATTCGGCCATCGCGCATCAGCTCGGCCACCTTGAGGTTGGGGACAAAGACGTTGCCGAGCAGCGGCAGGCCAAGGCCGCTCTGTTGCACGTACTGGATCGCCTCGTGGAACTTCCTGGCGTCGTAGCCCACCTGGGTGATGATGTAGTCGGCGCCCCGGGCCGCCTTGCGATGCAGCTTGGCGTACTGCATGCACAGCTCCGCCTCCTGGCGCTTGAAGGGCGAAAGCGCCACGCCCATACGGAAGGCGGTGGGCCGGATGCAGGCCTGGCGGGGCGAGCGGCCAAAGTCGCCCCGGTTCATCCGGGCGATCAGGTCGAGGACATGCACCGAGTCGAGGTCGAAAACCGGCTTGGGCAGCCCCCGGTATCCCTGGCCCGGATAATCGCCGGTGATCACTAAAAGGTCGCGGATGCCAAGGCGGTCCCAGGCAAAGAGCAGGCTCTCCATCTGGTTGCGGTTCTTGTCCTTGCTGGAGAAGTGGACGATGACGTCGAGGCCGCTCTTTTTGATCTCAAGTCCCAGGACCTCCGGCGACAGCGCCGCCTGGCCGCCGGCGTTCTCGGTGATGCTCACCGCCTTGAGGCGCGGGTCGGCGGCCAGCTCGCGGGCCAGGGCGAGGGTGCGGACATGCTCGCGGCTGTGGCCGCCCCGGCTGGGAACCAGCTCGAAGGTGATGGTGAACTGGCTCGGGTCGGCCAGGGAGCGGCCAAAGGGGGAAGTGGGTCTGTGGGGCATGGCCGGTTGTTCCCTGCTGGGGGTGGGGCGCCTCTGGTGGCGGGCGCCACAGTGGAGCGGGCATGGTGCACGTCCGATCCGTTGGCGGCCGGTGCTGTCAACTTCTGTTGCCCCGCGCCGACGGATCAGGTAACCATACCAGCTGCAACGACAAAAGCAAACAGCTTGGGAGGCGGCATGGCGGAGGGGTTCTGGCGGCAGGCGTCGCGGGTGTTCGACGAGCGGGCGGCGGAGTATGACCAGTGGTTCGAAGGCAGCGCCCTTTTCGAGGCCGAACTGGCGGCGATCCGCCAGCTTGCCACCCCCCTGGCCGCTCCGCGCCTGGAGGTCGGCGTGGGGCCGGGCCGTTTCGCCCAGGCCCTGGGCGTGGAATACGGAGTCGATCCGGCCTTGGCGCCGCTGCGCCTGGCAAGGCAGCGGGGGGTGCGGGGCTGCCGGGCCGCTGGCGAGGCATTGCCCTTTGCCTCGGCCAGCATGGGGACGGTGTTGCTGCTCTTCACCCTCTGCTTTCTGGAAAATCCCCAGGCGGTTCTTGCCGAGTGCCGGCGGGTGCTGCGGCCCGGTGGCCGGCTGGTGGTGGGGCACATCGTGGCACAAAGCCCCTGGGGGGCGATGCTGGCCCGCAAGAAGGCGGAAGGGCATCCCTTCTACCAACATGCCCGATTCTATGCCCCGGCCCAGGTTATCTCCTGGCTTGCGGCCAGCGGATTGACGGTGGTGGAGCAGCGGAGCGGTCTGTTGCACGGCCCCGATCAGGCGCCGACCATGGCCTCCCTGGCCGGGGAGGTGGCGGGGGCGGGGCTGGCGCTGCTGGTCGCCGAGGCGGCGGGCCTTACCTGAGCCAGTTTTTGCGTTCGCGCAGGAAGCCGGTGGCGATGGCGGCCGCGGCACCGACCAGCACGGCGGCCATACCGATCAAGGCAAGGCAGGCGGGCCGGCAGGGGGCGGCTTTTGCAGGGGCCGGGTGGTGGGCCTGGGCTGGTCGCATGGGCGTCTCGTTTTTTTGTCGGAGGGGCATTTTCCCCGCCATTATGGGGATGACGGGCTTTCTTGTCAAGGCGCGGCGAGGCCCTTGTCCAGGAGGGCCGCCATGGCCTCCAGGGCAAAAAAATGGCGGAAAAATTGCTTGTCAGGCCCCGGTTCCCTTTGTAAGATGGACCTGTTATTATTGATAATCCTATCCCTATGAAATAAAAGGAGAAAAGTTATGGCAAGTGACAAGGTTGTGCAGGTGTCCGACGGCGATTTCGAGGCGAAGGTGCTGCGTTCCGGCACCCCGTTTCTCCTGGACTTCTGGGCGCCCTGGTGCGGCCCCTGCAAGGCGATCGGCCCGGTGATCGACGAACTGGCCGCCGAGTACGAAGGCAAGGTGGCGGTGGGCAAGATGAACGTGGATGACAGCCCGGTCACCCCCGGCAAGTATGGTATCCGCGCCATCCCCACCCTGATCCTCTTCAAGGGCGGCGAGGTTGCCGATCAGGTCACCGGAGCGGTGGGCAAGCAGCAGCTCAAGGCGATGATCGACAAGGTGCTGTAAGGCGTTTTCGGGCCGGGCCGCCGGATGGCGACCCGGCCCTTTGTTTTGGGAGCCATGGCCGTGGGTTCAACCGGCCGGGCCGCCCGCATTCTTTGGCGACTCTTAGACAGGACACCCCCCATGATCATTGCCTCTGACCAGAATCTCCGCGCCCGCCGCCTTGCGTTGGGGCTGCTGTTGCTCTTCCTTGCCGCTGGGCTCGGCGGTTGCTCGACCATGGACACCATGCTCGGCTGGGTGGGCTTCGGCTCGGACAAGACCGGCACCGAGCAGCCCGAGGTGCTGGCCATGCGCGGCATGGACGACTTCAACCGGGGCAAGTACCACACCGCCCTGCAGTCCTTCGACGAGATCAAGAACCGCTTCCCCTTCAGCGAGGTGGCCCTGCTCGCCGAGCTGAAGAGCGCCGATTCCAACTACTACATGGACAAGTTCGGCGAGGCCAAGACCCTGTATGAGGAGTTCGAGGCCAATCACCCCACCAACGAGGCCATTCCCTACGTGCTCTTCCAGATCGCCATGTGCCATTACAAGCAGATCGGCACCAGCGACCGGGATCCGGGCAACGCCATGCTGGCGGTGCAGTCCTTTGAGCGCTTGAACCGCTCCTTCCCCCAGTCGCCCTACTTGGTCGAGGCCTCGGCCCGCGCCGAGGCGGCGCGGGATTTCTTGGCGCAGCACGAGTTTTCGGTGGCCAGCTTCTATGTGCGCACCGACGAGTACGGCCAGGCCCAGCGCCGGCTTGAGTACCTGCTGGCCACCTATCCCAAGGCCAGCGTCGTCGGCCAGGCCAGCGAGCTGCTTGCCCAGCTCAAGAGCGGCAACCCGCCGTCCAAGAGCTGGATGCGTTTCGTGCCCACCGTCTCCCTGCCCGACTGGAAGTCCTTCACCTCCGCCTTCGGGGTCATGCCCGGCGGCTCGGCGCCAGCCGGCAACTGAGCGGCTTCTACCTGTTTTGTCCGCGCTGCCCCCAGGAGGGATTTCCTTCCTGGGGCAACGCGGATCATCCTTCCTTTTTCCGTTGTTTCTTCCACCGGTTGTCGTACCGCTCCTGCTCGCTGTAGATGCAGCCGCAGTAGGGCTGGCGGTAGATGCCCATCTCAACGGCCATGTCGATGCCCTGCTGCCAGCCGGCGCGGAAGTGCTGGTAGTAAGGCGACATGGCGCGACGTGGGGTCTCAATCACGCAACAAGCACTCCGTACTTCGAGCCTATTCTAAAGCGGCCACCTCAAGGTGGGATTTTGACCCTTCCAAGGAGGGACAATAATTTTCGCCGCATCGGTAGATTGGTTTGACAGGCGCGATTGCCCTGTGCTATCCCGGTTCGAAACATCATGCACTTGAAAGGCGTCCTGCCGGCGCCATCATACCAAAACACGCCCTTGCCGCCACGGCGGGAAGGTTTCCAAGGGGGGGATATGCGCTGTTTTCGGCCACAGCATCGTTCCGTGCGTTCCGGATTCTTCTTCTTTTCCCAAAGCGGCTTCGTGCCGCGCTCTTTCCCGCGCCTGGCAATGGTAGCGTTGCTGTTGCTCCTTTTACTGGTCTCGTGCAGCGTCGCTGAGACACCGCTGACGGAGCCGGCGGACATCGCCGCCAAGGCGGAGCGGATGCGGGAGGGCGCTCCCAAGACCCCGGAGGAGTTGTTGCGGATGCTCAAGAATTTCATGGAACACGAGCCGACGGACCCGCTCCAGTTCATGGAGCGGCTGTCCGGCACGGCCAGCGAGGAGTGGGCAACGGAGAATGGCTGTGACTGGGGGCAGCGAGGGGCGTGGCGTCCGCCTGTCATTTACGGCGGGGGAGGATTGGGAAAGGTGATGCGGATACCGACTCCCTATCAGGTTAATTTTTATTTTCCCGACAATACCTTTTTCAGCAAGTTGGGCATGGTGTCGGTCATTAGGCTCGACAAGATGTTTCGTCTGACCCCTCAGATGACCAGAAATATTTTAGGCGCACCTGCCACCGCAGACGTCAAGCTTCCATGTCCATATGGAGATGACGTCTGTCATGGGGACTTCTTCGTGCTGTATTATCATTATTACTTCGGGAAATTTGAGGTCACATTAAAGTATCCAACGGTCGGTGCCCCTTCCAAACCGATACACCCGAATGAGGCCTACCAGCCCGCCATGCTCTCGGAAGTCCACAGTACTCGACGGGCTCTTGTTGAGTTTGAAAGCCATAAGGATTTTGCAGCAGAAGGGATATCGGTCTCTCCCCTCAGGATAAGATAACGACCAGTATTACCAGAACCAGGGAGCATCACAACATGGCAACCTCAGCCTCCGTCCCCATCACCATCCCTCTTTCAACAATTACCACTCCCTTCGAGGTGACTCATCCGCTTTTCTCGGAACTTAGGGCCAAGAGTCTGGAGTTGGGCATGACCCTCGACCAAATCGACACCCAGATCGATCTGCTCAACCAGTCGCCACTGGCCGTGGCCCTCCTGCATACCTACGAGGAGGAAACCCGCGTAAACGACGAGACCCGGCCGCTGGCTTACGACCCAGACACCGATCGGACATGGCTCGGGGAGGAATTGGCGTGGCGGACGATCTCCATCCACGACCTGTCGGACCTTGCCGGGATATTGGCGCACCAACTGGGTCAGTTCGCCGATCCTGTTCTGCATCTTGGCGACACCAACGGCTTTTCGGAGATCCTCAATGCCGAAACCCAGGAGGCGCGGGCATCGGCGGTGAGCTTCGCCATCCGGGAGCAGATCATGGATGATCTCTACGGTTTGGCGCTGGCGGCTTGATGCTCCGCGCATGGAGCGGGTTGGGATTTTTTGCAACGAGGTGTTTTTTCGATTGACTTTGTGTGTTGTGATATTTTTTTCCCTGTCACCGCGAAGGCGTTGATTGCCGGGGAACGATGGCGCGGGAATTGGCGGCAAGGGGCCTAAAGCACGGAGGATGCGATGATCGGGTTGGTGGGGAGGTTGGCGGGTGTCGTCCTGGTTTCTGCGGCTCTCGCGTTGGGCGGGTGCGCGGCCGGGCGGCAGGGCGTGGGCGAGGCTGGCGAGGCGCGGGAGGGCATGAGCATGGAATCAACAGCGATTGAACCGCTCGATCCGGTTAACACCACCCCGGAGCAGGTGCTTGCGGTGCTGCGGGATTTCCTGCATGACGAGCGCATGACCGTGGCGGAGGCGACCAGGCGGCTTTTGGGGGACGATATTCCGGTAACACCTGATCCACATCAAGAAAACGTCAGCTCTGGCTACGTCAATTTGCGCCAACCTGGTAGTTTCGATCTACGCCAAGAAAACAAGGGGTTCTGGTACTCTTTTGTAAAACGCTGGTCGCGCAAGTCGGGGGACCCAAAGGATAACATTGCCCAACTACGTGTATCAGTAGAAACCCAAAGGTTATGCATAAGCAGAGATGCCGCCGACGAGATCCTGGGGGTCACGCCGCAGGTTGAAACTCCCTACCTCGACGCCGTCATCGGTCGTAATGTTACGCCTGAACAAATGAAGAACCCAGGATTGAGTGTTGACTACAAGTTAAACGGCAAGAAAATCAACCTCGATTTTGGTTTCAGAAAGTGCGCAGGTGAAGTAGCTGTTTTGTCAGAATAAGTCAACCGCAGGAAACCGTCCTTCTGTTGGGTTTTCAAATTCATTGCCAAATGAATACAACAAGGAGAAATCAAATCATGGCTCGACTTTTTTCGCTCTCAGACGCCATTTTCGATAACATCAGAGACCACGTCACCCAGGATGCGGTTGATTACATTAACGATTCGCCAACACTTCGAACACAATTAGAGGCCTTCGCCGCTGGCAGAGATGGCAGAGACGTACCGTTACAACTTGTTTCCAGCCGGTCTGGCGCCCAGTACAACCCTAACACCCACACAATCATCCTCGGCGGTGATTTCTTCGCTCCATCTTCAACCCTGGGCTGGCAAGAGCGGAACAATCTGGAATTCGTCGGGGCCTTGGCGCATGAACTGGGCCACCACTTCGAGCCATTCGACCCATTGACACGCTCCCTGCCCAACGGCTTTGAGTATTTCATCCGGCTGGGGGGCGCCGAGGCCTATGCCATCGGCAATAACTACGTTGTCTATCGTGAGATCATGGACAGATCGGGAGTCGCCATCTCCACCCATATTGCGCCAGACAGATTGGCAGCCCTGGACACCAGGTATGCGCCCATATTCGATGGGGGGCACATCACCGCAGACGACTTGAGGCTCGACGTATACAGGCGCGAATTCGACACCACCCTCACGGCAACGCCTTCGACCAATCCAGGCAGTACCTATTTCACGGAAGGGGTCGTTTTCTACCTGAATATTGCAGCGACAGGGATTTCCTTTCTCGGCTCACCCTTCAACGCGAGATTGATGACTGTCAGGGCTGATCAATCCTCGTTTGGCAGCAACAGCAATGGGATGCCGACCAGGGTCCAAATGGTGTTTGACAACACAACCGCCTGGCTTGGCGACAATTCGTTGCCGCAGTACATCACCTGCGACCTCGAACGCCTGAACGACCAGGTCATCCAGGCGATTTTTACCTGTGACGACGGCACCGTGTTGACCGGGTTAGAGTTTTCCAATTCCAGTTCCCGTGGCCCCCTAAACATCCTCAATGGGCCGGCGTTCAGCATGCAGTGGTCCAGCCTCCCGGGCGGCGAGGGCTTGCCCGTCTTTACCGAGGTGACAGGCAGGGATGGCGACCGGTTTGTCCTGAGCAACATGGAGAACGCCACCCTCGGCGACATCGCCGAGGCGCAAGGGGTTTCGCTGGCCGCCATTCGCGCCGCGAATCCCGGCTTGGATGCGATGAGCCTTGTCCCCGGCACGGTGGTCAACCTTCCCGATGTCCTCCCATTTTCAACCGACACCACCCCCTTCGAGGCGACCCATCCGCTGTTCTCAACCCTCAGAGCCGAAGTCTTGAGGGTCGGGGGGGGGGTGACTTCGATTCCCAGGTTGAGCTGCTCAACCAGTCGCCGCTGGCCGTGGCCCTCCTGCATACCTACGAGGAAGCAACCCGGATCCGGGTCACCGGTGAGAATGACGTGCGCACAACCCGGGCGCTGGCCTACGATTCCATGAAGAATTGGACAAACGGCGACAGTGACATTGAGCGGGTTGTTTCGTCTATCGAGGCTGCGGCCGTAATAAGAGATTAGGATGGATATCAGTTCTTGTTTTGGCTGATGTTCTTGTCTTTGCGTCCCTTCTTGTCGTACCGCTCCTGCTCGCTGTAGATGCAGCCGCAGTAGGGCTGGCGGTAGATGCCCATCTCGATGGCTATGTCGATGCCCTGCTGCCAGCCGGCGCGGAAGTCCTGGTAGTAGAAGGCCACCCCGAACTCCCGGCCCACTTCCTCGCCAATCGCCCGGATGGTCTCGTGGCGCTGGTAGCGGCTGTAGAGCAGGGTTGAGCTGAAGGCCTCGGCCCCGGTTTCGGCCGCCTTTTTCGCGGTGGCGGCCAGCCGCATCCGGTAGCAGATCCCGCAGCGCTCCTCCTCGTGAAAGACCACCTGGCGCAGATACTCCCTGAGGCCATACTCTCGGTCATACTCCACCGCAAGGCCGGTGCGGCTGGCCACCGCCTCCAGGGCGGCCAGCCGCGCCTTGAACTCCCGAAAGGGGTGGATGTTTGGGTTGTGGAAGAAGCCCCGCGTGGAAATCCCCTGTTGCCGCAGGATTTCCAACGGATAGAGGGCGCAGGGGCCGCAACAGATATGGAGCAGGACGGCCATGGGCGCGGTTACTGGCGCGCCAGCTTGAACTGGCGGGGGTTGATGTTGTACTTGGCGATCTTGTAGTTGATGATCCGGAGGCTGGTGTCCAGGAGCTGGGCCGCCTTGGTCTGGTTGCCGTTGCATTTCTTGAGACTGTCGATGATCAGCTCCCGCTCGAAGGACTCCACCGCCGCCGCAAAGGAAACCGGGCCGTCCTGCCGCTCGCCCGCCGACTCCGAGGTCTGCAGCGAGGGCGGCAGGTGGTAGCTCTTGATCGACTCCTCGTCGCAGATCAGCACCGCCCGCTCCAGGCAGTTCTGGAGCTCGCGGACGTTGCCGGGCCAGTGGTACTGGGAGAGCAGGTCGATGGCCGGGGTGGAGATGCGGCGAATCTGTTTGCCGTTCTCCTGATTGTACTTCTGCAGAAAGAAGTCGGCCAGCAACATGATGTCGGTGCGCCGCTCCCGGAGGGGCGGCAGGTAGATGGGGAAGACGTTAAGCCGGTAGTAGAGGTCTTCCCGGAAGGTGCCCTCCTCGACCAGATGTTCCAGCTCCTTGTTGGTGGCGGTGATCAGGCGGACATTGCACTTGATGGGCGCGATGCCACCCAGCCGCTGGAATTCCCGGTCCTGCACCACGTTGAGCAGTTTGACCTGCACGGTCTGGCTCAGCTCCCCGATTTCGTCCAGGAAGAGGGTGCCGCCCTCGGCCAATTCGAAGCGGCCTTTCTTGGCCGCCTGGGCGCCGGTGAACGCCCCTTTCTCGTGGCCGAAGAGCTCCGATTCCAGGAGGGTCTCCGGCAGGGCCGAGCAGTTGACCGAGATGAACGGTCCCTTGGCCCGCTTGCTGTTGTGGTGGATGGCCTTGGCCACCATGGTCTTGCCGGTGCCGGACTCGCCGCGTAGGAGGATGGTGGCGTTGCTGTCCGCCACCCGGTGGATCATCTCGAACACCTCCTGCATCCTGCTGGAATTGCTGAGGATGTTGCCGACCTTGTATTTTTCGGAAAGCTCGCGCCGCAACTGGGTGTTCTCCTGCTGCAACCGCTCGCGTTCCTGGTTGACCGCCTGGATGCGCATCACCGTCTGGGCGATGAGGCCGGAGAGCACGGTGAGGAACTGGAGGTCCTTTTCGAAGTTGATCCCCGCCTTGTAGTCGCGGTCCACGCTCAGGGCGCCGATGGTGTTGGCGCCGTGCTTGATGGGCACGCAGATGAAGGAGAGCGATTCCTGGTTTTTCTCGGCCCGGCTGCGGGTGCGGTTCAGGAAGAGCGGCTCCTCGCTGATCTGCGGCACCACGATGGGGGAGCCGGTGGCCACCACCCGGCCGGTGATGCCCTCGCCGAACTTGTAGGTGCCGCGTTTTCTCGCCTCGGCGGTCATCCCCAGCGCCACCTCGGTTTCGATCTGGCCGGTGAGCGGGTTGGCGATGGTGATGGCGCCGTTCTTCAATTCGGTGCGGCTGGCCAGCACGCCAAGCCCTTCCTCCAGGCACTTGCGCAGGTCGTCGGAGGAGGCGAGCGCCTTGGTGATTTCATAAAGGGTGGTAAGGTCGACAAGTTCGCTGGATGGCTGGGTCATGGGATTCTGTTGCTGTTTTTTGTTGACGGTTTGGTGATTCGTATTTTTGTGATCGCAAATCAGTATAACAAATTTGTCATTGGTTGCACGGAAAAATGCGTTCCCGGAAGTGGGGGAGGGAAGGTTTGCCCGGTCGCGCGGCAGGGGCGGGGTGTGGCGGGGGTGGTGACAAAGAAAGGGGGCGAGCGGAAACCGCTCGCCCCCATGGCGGCCCACCGATGGGGAGCCGGGCTAGAAGCCGCTGGCCAGGTCCATGGCCCCTTCGGTCTGCATGAGGTGGTCGATGTCGAGCAGGATGGTCACCCCGTCGGCCAGCTTGGCCATGCCGAGCAGGGAACGGGTATCGACGCCGGCCCCGAACCTGGGCGGATCTTCCACCTCCTGCTCGCGGACGTTGGCCACCTCGGAAACGGAATCGACCACCACCCCGATCAGGCGCGAGCCGGAAACACCGGAGACCTCCACGACGATGATGCAGGTGCGGTGGTCGTACTCGCCGGCCTCCATGCCGAACTTGGCCCGCATGTCCATGATGGGGATCACCTTGTCGCGCAGGTTGATCACCCCCTTGAAGAAGGGCGGCATCTGCGGCAGCTCATGGATAGTCATCAGGCCGATGATCTCGCGCACGTCCAGGATGCCGATGCCGTAGCGCTCCCGGCCCAGGGTGAAGATCAGGTACTTGCCCTCCCGGGAGGCGCGCACCTCCTGGGCCAGGTCGAGACGGCCGACAGCCGCCACCGGTTTTTCCACCTTGGCGGCGCCTTTCTGCTTGCAGGCTTTGTCGGCGAAACGGGTGTCCACGAACTGGGTCAGCTCGATGCGGCGGCCAATCTCCATCTTGCTGGTCATGTAGTCCTGGATCGCCTCCAGATCCTCGATGACCGGGTACATGTTGTCGGTGGTGATTCCCTGCGGGTCGGAGAGTACTCGCTGGAGCAGGGCCGGGTCCAAGCCGATCTTCTTCTCCGGGTCGAGGAAGGTCACCGCGATCTCGGCGGCCTGCTCGGTGTTGTCCCGGATGAAGAGGCCCGCCTCCACCAGGAGGTTGGCGAACTCCTGAACCGCCTCGGGGTACTGGTCAATGATCTCTTTACGGAAGACCACCACGCAGCAGGGATGGTCCGGCCACACCTCGCTGGAGAGGAACTGCCGTTCGGCGATCCCCGCGGCGATGGCGCGGGAGCCGATGGGCTCGGCGACCAGGAAGCCGGAGGACTCGGGGTTCTCCTTCAGGAATTCGGGCATGGCCACCGGTGGCACCACGTCGAAGAGGACGTTGACCAGCTCCTTGCCCGCCACCCCCGGCCTGAGCCCCATGCGGGTGAAGTACATGTGGGCGAGCATGTTGTGGACCGACATCTTGTGGGGGATGTAGAAGGTCTTGTGCTTGAAGAACTGCTGGTAGGGCTTGACGTACTTGCCCGCCTTGTTGCGCACGCAGATGCTGCCGTTGCGGTGGGCGAAGAGGATGAGCTGGAGCGGCACCCCGTAGCTGAAGAGGTCCATGGCCATGGGCGCCAGGATGAAGGCGCCGTCCACCTCGCCGTTCTCCAGGGCGCTCTGCACCGGGTTCCAGCCGGGCAGGCAGCGGGTTTCCAGGCTGAAGGCGCTGGAACTCTTCTGGCCGGTGGCCAGCTGATGCCTGAGCACCCCCAGCGGGAGGTGGTCGGTGATCTGAATGTGGGCCATCTTGAGGTGGACCTTGCCCTCGGCGCTCACCTTGGGGCCTTCGTCCACCTTGGGGGCGGCCTCCTTGACGATGCCGAAACACTCCTCGATCATGGTCTTGAGGTCGTCCGGGGTGAACGGCTTGGCCACCACCCCGTTGGCTCCCGCCTCCTTGGCCTTGGCAACGTATTCCTTGTCGCCGTGGCCGGTGGCCATCAGGAAGGGGGTTTCCCGAAAGGCATCCTGGCCGCGCATCCACTGGAGCAGCTGATAACCGTCCAGGTTGGGCATGGACCAGTCGCTGATGACCAGCTGGATATCGCCTTCGGCCTGGAGCTTTTCGATGGCGTCGTTGCCGTCCACCGCCTCGACGATGTTGCTGAGTCCCACCTGACCAAGGATCTTGGCCTCCATCTTGCGCATGGTGGTGGCGTCTTCGACAAGCAGGATTTTGAGCTGGGGATCAAGGGCCATGGGTCACCTCCTGGGAGTCAGTATAGTGGAAGATGAACCGTTGCACAAGCAGAGCAACCGTTCTTGCGCAACGGCTCCAACAACGGCTTTCCACGGCGGTTGGTCGCGGGAAACGGTGATTTTTTCTGACGCGGGAGTGGGAAGCGGGTATAGTGGGCGGGATAACGACGCGGCGAAATGCAACCGAACAACAGTGAACAGTGTCGATGACCGAGAAGATTCTCTACAGCCTCGAAGAGACCCTAGCCCTGGTCGAGCAGGGAAGGGTGTTGCTGGTGGACATCCGCGACCAGGACTCCTATGCGGAGGGGCATATTCCCGGGGCGGTGAACCTGCCGGAGATCTTTTCCTATCTCAGTCTCAGCACCCCGGCGGGGCTGGCGGAACTGCACCGCACCTTTGGCGCCTCCTTCTCCCGGGTGGGGGTGTCGCCTGAGCGCAAGGTGCTTTTCTACGAGGACAGCTTCGACACCCGCTATGGCGGCTCCTGCCGGGGCTACTGGCTGGCCCGCTACCTGGGCCACCCGGACTGCGGCGTTCTGGACGGCGGCTTCTGGGACTGGCTCAAACATGGTTATCCCGAGGAGGGCTTTCAGCCGGCGACAACGTCCTCCGTCTTTACCACTAGGCCAGACCCGGCCATGATGGCCACCCGCGAGGATGTGCTGACGGCCCTGGAGGATCCCTCGGTGGTGCTGCTCGACAACCGCGACGCCAACGAGTGGCTGGGCCTCACCTCCTCGCCCTACGGTTTTGACTTCGCCCCCCGACGGGGCAGGATTCCCGGCGCCCGCTGGATCGAGTGGTACAGCTTCATGGACCGCAAGGCCATCCCCGGCTTCCGTCCGGCGGACGAGATCCGCGCCCTCTGCGCCAGTCAGGGCATCCAGCCGGACAGCGACATCATCATATACTGCTTCAAGGGTTCCCGCGCCGCCAACACCTACGTGGCCCTCCGGCTCGCCGGTTTTTCCCGGTTGCGGGTCTACTTCGCCTCCTGGAACGAGTGGTCCAGGGACTCCTCCCTGCCCATCGAAACTGGGGCGGCCTGACTTTTCCGCTTCGACGCTTATGGAAATCACCACCATCCTGCTCATCGCCGTGGCGCTCGCGGTGGATGCCTTTGCCGTAGCCCTGGCCGCCGGGGTCTCCCTCTGCCATGTCAATCTGCGTCAGGTCTTCCGGCTGTCCTTCCACTTCGGCCTCTTCCAGGCGGGGATGAATGTGCTTGGCTGGTTTGGCGGACTCACCGTGCGGGTCTGGATCGAGGCCCTGGACCACTGGATCGCCTTTGTCCTGCTGGCCGTGGTCGGCGGCAAGATGATCGTCGAGGCGATCCGCGAGGAGAAGGAGGAGGGGGAAGGCGCCGATCCCACCCGGGGCAGGATGCTGGTGACCCTCTCCGTGGCCACCAGCATCGACTCCCTGGCGGTGGGACTGAGCTTCGCGGTGCTTGGCGTCAGCGTCTGGTTCCCTGCCCTGGTGATCGGCGTGGTGGCCTGCGCGCTCACCGCGGTGGGGCTCAGGCTGGGCTGTCTGCTGGGGGCCGCCTCCAGGCTCGGCGCCAGGGCGGAGATCGCCGGCGGCCTGGTGCTCATCGCCATCGGCCTGCGCATCCTCCACGAGCATGGGGTGTTCTGACCTTACCTGGCTGGGCGTGTTTTGCGTTGCATTCCAGTGGGGGCGCTGGTATCTTTTAATGTTTCATCGGCCTGGATTGGCCGCGTAACCTTGGGACAATGCGTTGAAAAGAGGCATGGCGTCCCGAATCACAGATGATCCTGCCGCGCCCGTGCCGGAGAGCGGCTCACCAGAGAGAAGTCACCTATGAGCATCCGCGAAGACGCCCTCAAGGGCACCATGACCCCACTTTTTGAAAACTGCGCCGCCAATGAGGGCGTGACCCCGGAGTTCATTCTGGCCGGGGTGGCCAACGGCACCATCTGCATCCCCAAGAACAACAACCACACGTTCGAGAAGATCGTCGGTATCGGCACGGGGCTCAAGACCAAGGTCAACGCCAACATCGGCTCTTCCAAGGACCATCCCGAGCTTTCCCAGGAGCTGCAGAAGCTCTGTGTCTGCCTCAAGGCCGGCGCCGACGCGGTGATGGACCTCTCCATGGGCGGCGAACTCGACGCCATCCGGCGGGAGATCCTGAAGAACTGCCCCATCCCGCTGGGCACCGTGCCGATCTACCAATCCATCGCCGAGGTGGTGGAGCGCCAGAAGAAGAAGATCGGCGAGGTGAGCGTCGATCACATGTTCAAGGTGATCGAGCAGCAGGCCATGGACGGCGTGGACTTCATGACCATCCACTGCGGCATCACCCGTTCCACCATGGAGAGGGTCCAGAACCACCAGCGGCTCATGGGGGTGGTCAGCCGGGGCGGCTCCTTCACCATCGAGTGGATGAGTTACAACGGCAAGGAAAACCCCATGTACGAGCGGTTCGACGACCTGCTCGCCATCTTGAAGGAGCATGAGGTGACCCTGAGCCTGGGCGACGGCATCCGGCCCGGATGTCTTGCCGACGCCACCGACCGGGGCCAGATCCAGGAGCTGATCCACCTGGGCGAGCTGACCCAGCGTGCCTGGGAGGCCGGGGTGCAGGTGATGATCGAGGGGCCGGGCCACATGCCCATGAACCAGATCGAGGCCAACATCCTTCTCCAGAAGCGTCTCTGCCACGGCGCGCCCTTCTACGTGCTTGGCCCGCTGGTCACTGATATTGCCCCGGGCTATGATCACATCACCGGCGCCATCGGCGGAGCCATCGCCGGCGCGGCTGGCGCCGATTTCCTCTGTTACGTCACCCCGGCCGAGCACCTCAAGCTCCCCAGCGCCGAGGACGTGCACGAGGGGGTGATCGCCTCCCGCATCGCCGCCCATGCCGCCGACATCGCCAAGGGGCTGCCCGGCGCCATCGACAAGGACATCGAAATGGCCAAGCGCCGCAACAACCTGGACTGGAAGGGGCAGATCGAACTCTCCCTGGACCCGGAGAAGGCGCGGCGCTTCCGGGAAGAGGGCAGCTCCTACCGGGGAGACGCCTGCAGCATGTGCGGCTCCTACTGCGCCATCAAGGTATACAAGCAGGCCACCAGCCCGGAGCGGCGGGGCAAATAGGGTAGGGAACCGGGGCTGGCCGCCGGGCGTGGGCCAGCCGCAACACCGCCACAGGAGGAGCATATGGGCGAATTTCTCGGGTCGGTTGTCGAGTTCATCAACAATACCAATCTGCCGGCGCAGATCAGCGGGGTGGATGCCAAGGCCCTCTTCACCAACCCCTGGTTCCTGGTGCCATTCATCGCTTTTGTCTGTTACAACCTCTACAAGCAGGCGATGGATACCCTGGCCCTGACCGGCCTGGCCATCGGCCTGTGGCTCTTCACCGGCAGCCGCTACATGGAGGGGCTGATCGTCGATGGCGTGGTGCAGATCGGCAAGATCCTCCCGGTGGCCGGCGTTTTCATCGGCGCCATCGCGGTGGCCGTCTACCTGCTCTTCATGCGCGGCGACTGAGCGGGTGGCCAACCGCATCCGCGACATCTACCAGGCCCTGTTCGACCGCTTCGGGCCGCAGCACTGGTGGCCCGGCGACACCCCTTTCGAGGTGATGGTCGGCGCGGTGCTCACCCAGAACACCAGCTGGCGCAACGTCAGCACCGCCATCGACGCCTTGCGCCAGCGAGGCCTGCTCTCCTTCGAGGCCATGGAGGCGATGCCCGTCGAGGTCCTGGCCGAACTGATCCGCTCCTCGGGCTATTACAATCAGAAGGCCAAGCGGCTGCTCGGGCTGCTGGCCGCCATCCGCCGGGAGAGCGGCGATCTGGATTCCTTCCTCGCCCTGCCCCTGTCCGACCTCCGGGAGAAGCTGCTGGCCATCAGCGGCATCGGCCCGGAGACCGCCGATTCCATCATCCTCTATGCCGCCGGCCAGCCCGCCTTCGTGGTGGATGCCTATACCCACCGGGTGCTGAGCCGCCACGGCCTTGTTCCGGAGGAGACCACCTATCACGAGATTCAGGATCTCTTCCTCTCCCAGCTTCCCCTGGATGCCTCCCTGTTCAACGAGTACCACGCCCTGTTGGTGCGGGTCGGCAAGGAGTACTGCCGAAAGGCCGCGCCGCTCTGTGACGACTGCCCGCTTGCCGGTCTGTAAACAGCTGGCAGCCTGACAGCGACGATTGTCAGCTTTGCCTGAAGCGGTGGCGCATGCAAATCCGTACGCTTGCGGGGCTCCATATGTTTACTGTTTGGATTTGCATCTAACTAATTGATTTTTCGTAAAAAAATAACTTGAAAAGAGCAGGGGAAACACCTAGGGTAATCTCCATGGGCAACCCTATTTTCGCACATGGAGGATGGCGATGATGAACACCGGAATGATGGCGAAGACCGAGGCAAGGGGACATGTTGTGGTGGACGGGCTGGGCACCGACATCCTGCAGGGGGTGTTGGTCGGCTCGGTGGGGCTGGGCGCGGCGGTGGTCGGCGCCTGGGTGGTGAGTTGTCTGGTGGCTGCGGCCATTACCGCAGGTGGACCGCTGGCCCTGATCGGCAGCTGGATCGCGGCGGTCACCGGCATGTAACCCATGCCTCTCTTCCCAGGAAGGCGGTTGCCGCCTTCCTGGGCTCTCCTCCCCGCCCTGTCTCAGGGGCGGTGGCGCTCTCTTCTTCGTAATCCCCCTGTGCCGCCGGTTCGGCGGCTTCCCCCAGTTTTCTTCAGAGAGACCCCTGGCGATTTTCCCATGCCGACACGCTTGCGTGCCGCTTCGTTACGGTCACGGCGGGAGGAGCGGCACGGCCTTGCAAGCTTACTTGTACAGGTCGGGATAGAGCCGTTTCAGGCAATCGGGGCAGACGCTGTGGGTGAAATCCACGTTGGTCTTTGCTGAGATGAACTTCTCCACGGTCTGCCAGGCAGCGGGATCGTGCGGGTCACCGTCTGGCTGGCGGATCTTCTTGCAGGAGGCGCAGATGGGGAGCAACCCTTGAAGGGTGTTCTTGATTTCGAGCAGCATCCTGGTTTGCAGCCGCAAACCCGTCAGCACGAAGATGGCGCCGGCGAGGAAGACCACCCCGATGAAGAGTTCGCCGATGAAGGCGATGCGGAAGAAGAAGGAGGCGGCCACTACCCCATAGCCCACCAGAAAAAAGACCATCATGCCGCGATGGACCCTGAGGGCGCGGATGATCTCCTCCCGGCTGCGCTCCGGGATGAAGGGGGTGAGCACGTGCAGATCCCTGGCGGTGATGATGCCGAACAGCATGACCACCGCGCCGATCAGAATCATCACCGTGCTGATGAGATGTTGCATCGGGGCCTCGTCTGTATGTTTCACGCGGACATCGTCGCGTCACGACACCCTTCAGCTTACACGATTCTCCTGGTTCAGACTATTTTTTTCCGAAAAAGCGCGTCCACTCCGCAGTTTGCCTGCGGAGACAGGGTCAGGCGCACCAGATTGCCGGGGTTGGCCCGGTCCACGGCAACGCCTTCCGGCGTGGTCATGGCGAGCACGGTATGCTCACAGTGGGAGAGGCCCTGGCCCAGCGCATCGATGCGCTCTCCGACGGCAAAGGGGCTGCGTGCCTCGACGAGCGGTTCCGGTCCGGCCTGGCGGACGATGCCGGCCGGGGCAAAATCATGGCTGACCATCGCTCCCTGGTAGAGCATCTCCGCCGGGCCGGGCGGCTGATCAAGGAAGTTTTCGGTCTGACCGCGGCTGCCGATCCTGGCCAACTCCGCGGCAAATTCCTCGGGCAGCCGGGCCGGCTGGCCCGGCTGCGGCAGGCCGGCCCTGGCCCAGTGGTCCAGGGCGGCCCGATAGAGGCGGGTCACCGTGCCCACGTAGGCGACGCTCTTCATGCGGCCCTCGATCTTGAGGCTGTCGGCACCGGCCCGGATCAGGTCGGGCAGCCGGTTGAGCAGGCAGAGGTCCTTGGCATTGAAGATGTAAGTACCGTGCTCGTCCTCCTCCACCGGAAAGAACTGGCCGGGCCGCTTTTCCTCTTCCAGGCGGTAGCGGTAGCGGCAGGGATGGGCGCAGTCGCCCTGATTGGCGTCGCGGCCGGTGAGGTAGAGGCTGAGCATGCAGCGGCCCGAGTAGGAGATGCACAGGGCGCCGTGGACAAAGAGTTCCAGCTCCACGTCCACGGCCTGCCGGATGGCGGCAATCTCGGCCAGCGATAGCTCCCGCGCCAGGTTGAGCCGTTTTGCTCCCTGGGCCATCCAGAAGCGGGCACTCTCCGCATTGGTGACGTTGGCCTGGGTGCTGAGATGAATTGCCAGTTCCGGGACGGTGCGCCGGGCGATGGCCAGCACGCCGGGGTCGGCGACGATGACGCCGTCGGCGCCGGCGGTCCGCAGGCCGCGCAGGTATTCCGGCAGGCCGGCCAGGTCGCGCTGATGGGCGAAGATATTGACCGTGACATAGACCTTGACCCCGTGATCATGGGCAAAGGCCACCGCCTCGGCGATCTGGACGTCGGTGAAGTTGGTGGCGTGGGCGCGCAGGCTGAAGCGGCTGCCGCCCAGGTAGACGGCATCGGCGCCGTAGTGGACCGCGCAACGCAGCTTCTCCATGCTGCCGGCCGGGGCGAGGAGTTCCGGGATTTTCATGGCGGAACGGGCAGTGGCGTTGGGAGGATTGTCTCGTCGCATCCTGGCTATGTACTCGAAAAGCGCGGCGGCCGCCAGGAGGAACCTGCCGGTCTTGGGCATGGATTGACAGCAGAGAACGCATCCGTGCTATACTGAAAAAGACTTATCCCTGCACCGGGCCAAAACCGCCATGGTCGGGCGCCGGGCAAACCAGGTCATTTCGAGGGGGATGAACCATGGAGTCACGGTCCTTGATGCGGCGCCGATTGCGCTGGTATGGGCTGTTGTTCATGCTGTTCTGGAGCGCCATGGTTGGCGGTTCGGCGCTGTGGCAGAGCCGTCTCCTCCGCGAAGGCAGCATCGGCCAGGCAAGGATACAGGCCCGCGACAGCGTCGACAAGGATCTGCTCTACCGGCGTTGGGCCTCCATGCACGGCGGGGTCTATGTGCCGGCCACCGAGAAGACCCCGCCCAACCCCTATCTCGCCCACCTGCCGGAACGGGATATTGTCGCTCCTTCCGGCCGGCAGCTCACCTTGGTCAATCCCGCCTACATGACCCGCCAGGTTCATGAGATGGGAAGGGAGTACGGCGTCAAGGGCCACATCACCAGCCTAGATCCGATCAACCCCGGCAATGCCCCCGACCCGTGGGAGCGGGAGGCCTTGCAACGGCTCTCTTCCGAGGAGAGCGAGGTCTCGGCGGAGTCGCTCCTCGATGGCCGACCGCATCTGCGTTATCTGCGGCGGCTTGCCGTGGAGCAGGGCTGCCTCAAATGCCACGCCGCCCAGGGCTACACGCTGGGGGAAACCCGGGGGGGGATTTCCGCCTCGGTGGACCTCGCTCCCTACCTGGAGATCGCCAGGAAGCAGAGGCAAACGGTGCTTTTCGCCCACCTGGGCATCTGGCTCGTGGGGATGGGGTTCTCCTTTGGGGCCTTATGGCGGCTCTGCGCCCAGGCGAAGGCGCAGGAGTCCACCGAGATGGCGCTGCGTCTGAGCGAGGAGCGCTTCGACTTGGCGGCGCGCGGCGCGAGCAGCGGACTGTGGGACTGGCCGGATGTGGAACAGGACGCCTGCTGGTGGTCGGAACAGTGGCTTCGTCTGCTGGGGCACCAGTCCGGCGGGTTGACCCCGTCAAGGACAACCTTGCGCGGGCTCCTGCATCCCGACGACCTGCCCCGCTTTGAGGAGGCGTTGCGCCTGCATTGGGAGGAAAAGGTCCCCTTCGATCTGGAGTGCCGGCTGCGATGCAAGGACGGGGCCTACCGGTGGTTCCGGGAGCGCGGGCAGGCCCTTTGGGACAACCAGGGCAGGCCACGCCGCATGTCCGGCACCCTGGAGGACATCCATGATCGGCGGCTGGCGGAGGAGGCCCTGGCGCGGTCCGCGCTGGAGTGGTCGGCCGCCATGGACGCCTCCGAGGATGTCGTCTACCTGCTCGACTGTCAGCGGCGCATTCTCCGGGGGAACCAGGCCTTTCTCCGGATGGTCGGTGTCGATTCCGTCGAGGAAGCCGTGGGCCGCCATATCGTCGAGCTGATCCATCCTGATGGAGAGGCGGAGCCCTGCCCGGTCTGCCGGGCCCAGGTGGAGCTGCGTGACTTCCATCTGGTCATGGAGGCGGATCATCCGGACAACCCGGCCGGCCGGCCCATCGAGATCGCGGTGAAGATCGTCCAGGATCCGAACGGAGAACCGCTTTCCATCCTGATGACCCTCCATGACCTGACCTCATCGCGTCAGGAACAGGAGGAGCGGAGCCGGCTCGAGGCGCAGCTGCGGCAGGCCCAGAAGCTGGAGGCAATCGGCACCCTGGCTGGCGGGATCGCCCATGACTTCAACAATATCCTGATGCCCATCCTGGGCTACAGCGAGATCGTCCTTGAGCAGATGGAGCCGGGCAGTGAGCTGGCAACCGATCTTGCCCAGGTGATCACCGCCACCGGGCGGGCCAAGGAACTGGTCCAGCAGATTCTGGCCTTCAGCCGGCAGGGCGAGCAGGAGGCCAAGCCGATACGGGTGCAGTCGGTGGTCAAGGAAACCTTGAAGCTGATGCGCGCCTCGGTGCCCACCACCATCGAGATCAGGCAGGAGATCGACAACGGCTGCGAGCCGGTTATGGCCGATCCGGTCCAGATCCAACAGGTGGTGATGAACCTCTGCACCAACGCCTATCAGGCCATGCGGGAGCATGGTGGCGTGCTCTCGATCAGACTGAGCCAGGTGGAGTTTGAGGGCGAGGAGGCGTTCCGCATGGGCCTGAAGGAGGCGGGCCGCTACCTGCACCTCGCGGTGGCTGATACCGGGCCGGGCATTCCCTTGGCGATGCAGGAGCGGATCTTCGAGCCCTACTTCACCACCAAGAAGCAGGGCGAAGGCACCGGCCTGGGGCTTGCGGTGGTGCATGGCATCGTGAAGCGGCTTTCCGGAGAGATCAGGGTGCAGAGCGAGCCGGGGCAGGGCACTGAGTTCAGCATCTATCTGCCGGTGGTGAGCGGTTTGTCCCAGGAGGGGAGAGTGCCTGCTGGGCCGTTGCCTGTCGGCAGCGAGCATCTCCTGCTGGTGGATGACGAGCCCGACATTGTCCGTCTGCTTTCCCATCAGCTTGGCGGCCTGGGGTACCGGATAACCGCCTTCAGCGACAGCATCGAGGCCCTGACAACCTTCAGGGATCGTCCCGAGGAGTTTGATCTGCTGATTACCGACATGACCATGCCGAGGATGACCGGTGCCGAACTGGCCATGGAGGTGCTGCGGGTCCGGCCAGGGATGCCGGTGGTGCTCTGCACGGGCTTCAGCGATTTAATCACGCCGGAGCAGGCCCATGCCATTGGGATCCGCCGGTTCATCATGAAGCCGGTGATCCGGCGGGAGCTCGCCGAGGCGGTGCGGCAGAGCCTGGATGCGACGGAGCCCGCCCGGTCGGAGGGGGTCTAACTCGTCTATTTGGGGGGGACGCAACCGGGGCGGTTTTGGAAGGCTCATTTTTTATGAGGATATGGAGAGGATTTTTTTGTTTTACAATCGTCCCCTGTTGCGCTGATAATTTGAAATCAGCCGCCAGTGGCGGCCGATGAGGGGGATCGCGGCATTTCTGGCGCGGCGTGGTTGCTTTGGGAGAATGAAGGGGGGAAACAGGACAATGATCGGCAAGGACGTGAAGCTCAGTGTCAAGATAGGGGGAGGGTTCGGAATTTTTCTGGCGCTCATGCTCCTGGTTTCCGGGGCAACGTGGTTGGGTCTCACTCTCATCCACGCCGAGTCGGAGGAGGTGCTCGACCATAACAATGACCGCGCTTTTCTACTTGCCAAGGAGATCGATCACCTCACCTGGATGGGCAAGGTCACCGAGCTTTTCGTGCGGGATGATGTCACCGGCCTGAGCGTGGAGACCGACGACCACAAGTGCGGTTTCGGCAAGTGGCTTTACAGCGAGGAGACCCAGGCGCTGATCAGGCGGGGCGGCAAGGAGGCCGAACTGCTCGCCGCCATTCAGGAGCCGCACAAGCGGCTGCACGAGTCGGCCATCGAGATCGGCCAGCTCTACGTGCCCTTTGAGCAGGAGGTCGCGGCGCTCTTGCCCGAACGCTGGATCGACCATCTCAAGTGGGCGAAGGATCTGGCCAATTCGCTGCTTGCCGGCAGGGCCTTCCAGGGAGGGCTGGATCCGCGCAAGTGCGCCTTTGGCACCTGGTATTACGGCTACAAGGCGGCCAATCCGGAGCTGGCCAGTCTGCTTGCGGAGTGGGAGGCCCCGCACGCCCGGCTGCACGGCTCGGCGGAGAAGATCGTCGCCGCCATGGCCGTCGGCCAGCGGGAGCAGGCCCAGCGGATCTATCAGGAGGAGACCCTGACCGCCCTGGCCGATCTGGCCGACCGCTATGGCCGCACCAAGGCTTGGGTCGACGACAAGCACAAACGCCACCGCGCCGCCAAGGAGGTCTACAACCAGAAGACCCTGGTGGCCTTTGGCCAGAGCAAGGGACTGCTGGACAAACTGGTGGAGCTGGAAAAGGCCGGGGTGGAGGAGGCGAACCAGGGGCTTGAGCGGGGGATCGTTTCGCTGAACTCCACAAGCCTTGCCCTGACCGCCCTCGGGTTTGTCATCGGGGTGGCGCTGGCCACCCTGCTCACCCGCGCCATCACCCGGCCGCTCAACCGGGCCATTGACGGCCTCACCCAGGGCGCGTCGGAGGTCAACGAGGCCTCCGACCAGATCGAGAATTCCAGTCGGCTGTTGGCCGAGGCCACCAGCGAGCAGGCCGCCGCCCTGGAAGAAACCTCCGCCTCCATGGAGGAGATGTCGGCGATGATCCAGAAGAACGCCGACAACGCCGCCCAGGCCGACAGCCACATGCAGGCGGCCAGCCGGGTGGTCACCGAGGCCAGCGAGGCCATGCGGGAGCTGACCGGTTCCATGGCGGAGATCTCGCGGTCCAGCGCCGAGACCCAGAAGATCATCAAGACCATCGATGAAATAGCCTTCCAGACCAACCTGCTCGCCCTGAACGCCTCGGTGGAGGCGGCCCGCGCCGGCGAGGCCGGGGCCGGCTTCGCCATCGTCGCCGACGAGGTGCGCAACCTGGCCCTGCGGGCGGCCGAGGCGGCCCACAACACCGCCAGCCTCATCGAGGACACGGTGCAGAGGATCGAGGTCGGTTCCAGCCAGGTGGGACGGGCGGGCTCTGCCTTCGATCAGGTACGGGAGAGCACCGGCAAGGTGGAAGCGCTGATCAGCGAGATCTCCGTTTCCTCCCGCGAGCAGGCGCAGGGGATCGAACAGGTCAACAAGGCCATTGCCGAGATGGACAAGGTGGTGCAGCACATCGCCGCAAGCTCCGAGCAGTCGGCCGCGGCGGCCAGCGAGCTACATGCCCAGTGCGGGCAGGCTCAGGCCCATGTCGGAGACATGGCGGCTGTCATCCACGGGCCTGCGGTCAAGCTGGTCACCGCCCCCCCCATTCCCAAGAACCTGTTGGGCAAGGCCGGCCGGAAGATGCTCGGGCGGTAGGGGAAGCGGCCGAGGTCATGTCGGAAGCCGGCCTGCCACCTTTCCGCTGGGGAGGGGGCCGGCCGGTTGTCGTTTGTGGGGCGAGGTTTCCGCTGGTGTCGCCGTCGCAAGAATCGGGTATGCTGGCGCGAGCGCCGGCCTTGCCGGCGGGAATCGGAGCGGGAGCGGTAATGGCGGAGCAGCGGACGGACAGGGTGGCGGTGGCGATGAGCGGCGGGGTGGACAGCTCCGTGGCGGCGGCACTGCTGCTGGAGGCAGGCTGGCGGGTACGGGGCGTCTTCATGCGTTTGGGGCAGCCGGGCCAGGAACGCCAGGAGGGCGAGGCCAGGGCGGTGGCTGCCAAGCTGGGCGTCGAACTCGCGGTGGTTGATCTGGCCGAGGAATTCGCCCGGCTGGTGATCGCACCTTTTGTCGCCGCCTATGCGGCCGGATCGACCCCTAACCCCTGCGTTCTCTGCAACCGCCTGATCAAGAGCGGTCGGCTGTTGGCCGAGGCGGTGCCCCGGTATGGCAATGTCCTGGCCACCGGCCACTACGCGCGCCTGATGGCTGATGGCCGGGGCGGCCGCTGGCTGCTCCGCGGCGCGGACCGCCGCAAGGATCAGTCCTATTTCCTCTGCCGGCTGGAGCAGACGCAGCTGCGCCAATTGCTTCTGCCGTTGGGGGAACTCAGCAAGGAAGCGGTACGGCGGTTGGCCGTGCGGTTCGGCATCGAGGCGAGCCACGGCGAGGAAAGCCAGGATGTCTGTTTTCTGCGCGGCCAGTCGGTGGCCCAGTTTGTTGAGGACCGCGCCGTCGTGACTTCCGGCCCGATCCGGGATCTGGCGGGCAGGGAACTGGGGCGCCATGCCGGTCTGCATCGGTACACCATCGGGCAGCGCCGGGGGCTGGGAATCCCGGACGCCACCCCCTGGTACGTGGTGGCCCTGGATCCGGATGACAACGCGGTGGTGGTGGGCAAGGAGGAGGATCTGCTCGGCGGCATGGCATGCTTGCGCGACCTCCACTGGCTTGCCGGACCGCCGCCCGAGTTGCCGTTTTGCGCCGCGGTGCAGCTCCGCTATCGCCACAGTGCCGCCAATGCCGTGGTGGAGGCGGGTGGGGACGGCCGGCAGCTGCTGGTCCGGTTCGACACCCCCCAGCGGGCCATCACTCCGGGGCAGTACGCCGTCTTGTATCAAGGGGAACGGGTGGTGGGTAGCGGTGAAATCGCCAGGGGATGAGGCCCGGGCAAGGATGCGGCTCGCGCCGCGGAGGGAGGAACGGAGATGAAACCCTTTGCCGTCAAGACCAAGATCATAGCCACTGTCGGTCCTTCCTCCTCGAATCCCCGCCGCTTGCGCCAGCTCATGGCCGCCGGGGTCAACGGCTTCAGGCTCAACCTTTCCCATGGCAATTATAACGATCATGCCGAGGTGATCGCCGGCATCCGGATCCTGGCCGCCGCCATGCGCCAGCCGGTGGCGGTGCTGGTCGATCTGCCCGGCCCCAAGCTGCGGTTGGCCAGGCTTGCCGCCCCGGTTGCGGTGCGGCGGGGCGAGCAGGTCTGCTTCCTGCCCGCCGGCGTGCCCCTGCCCGCGGAAGGGATCTGTCTGCCCCACGAGATCGAAGGATTGGCCGAGCGGGTGCGGCCGGGGATGCTGATCCACGTGGCCGACGGCATGGTGCAGTTCCGGGTCAAGGCGGTGCATGGCCCGCTCATTGAGACCGAGGCGCTGGTGGCCGGGGTGGTCCAGTCGGGCAAGGGGGTCAATGTTCCTGGCTACGAGCCGCCCGGCGGGGTGCTCACCCCGGCGGACCGGCGCGGCCTTGCCTTCGCGGCGGCCCAGCGGGTGGATGCGGTCTGCGTCTCCTTCGTGGGCGGATCGGAGGAACTGCTGGCCGCCCGGGCCGTGTTGGGCGAACCGTGCGGCCATGCCCCGGCCCTGGTGGCCAAGATTGAGCGCCCACAGGGGGTGGAGCGCCTGCCGGCCATCCTGGCCGCCGCCGATGCGGTGATGGTGGCCCGGGGCGATCTGGGCATCGAGCTGCCCATCGAGGAGGTGCCGGTGCTGCAGAAGGAGATCGTCCGCCGGGCCAACCTGGCGGCCAAGCCGGTGATCGTCGCCACCCAGATGCTCCTCTCCATGGTGGACCACGCCCGCCCCACCCGCGCCGAGGTGACCGACGTCGCCAACGCCATCCTGGACGGTGCCGACGCCGTCATGTTTTCCGAGGAGACCGCCATCGGCCGCGATCCGGCTCTGGTGGTACGCACCGCCCGCAAGATCGCCAGGCGCACCGAGCGGGCGCTTCCCGCCCTGGGCGGCAGCGGCATCGAGGCGATCCGCAAGGCGATCCGCGGCGCCGAAGGGGTGGACGATCTGATCTGTTCCGCCGCCTTCGACATCCTGGAGAACCACACCGTGGACCTGGCCGTCACCCCCACGGCCAGCGGCGCCACCACCCGCCGCATCGCCCGGCTCCGCCCCCGCCCCTGGATCGTGGCGGTCACCGACAACCAGGCCTGCGCCAACTTCCTCTGCCTCTCCTTCGGGGTGGCGGTGCTGCTGGTGCCGGACGCCGCCATGCCCGACAGCCAGCTGGCCGGCCAGCTCAAGGCCGCCGGGCTGATCCAGCCTGGCCAGCGCATGGTGATCACCTCGGGCAGCCCCTTCGGGGTGGCCGGCACCACCAACAGCCTGCGCATCCTCGATGTCTGTTGATCGCGGGTCCGCGGCCTGCCCAGCAGCCCGTGCGGGAGGTGGCGATTTGCGTTGCAAATCGCCTTCGAAACCGGTATTCCCAAAGGATGGTCACCGCCCCGCCGCAGAGAAAAAAAATCGCCATCGCCACCTTGGGCTGCAAGGTCAACCAGTTCGAATCCGCCGCCTTTGTCTCGGAGCTGGACATGCGGCCCGAGGTCGCCCTGGTTGATTTCACCGAGCCTGCCGATGTCTACATCGTCAACACCTGCGCGGTGACCTCCCGGGCCGCCGCCCAGTCGCGGCAGCTGATCCGCCGGGCCTTGCGGCTCAATCCCGAGGCCCGGCTGGTGGTCACCGGCTGCTATGCCCAGATCGCGCCGCTCGACATCATCGACCTGGGCGAATCCCCGGTCTGCATCGTCGGCAATGGCTACAAGCACCGACTGGTGCAGGTGGCCCTGGCCGAGGGCGGCTGCGATCTCGAGATGCACATGGGCGATATCGGCAGGCAGCGGGAAATCTGCCCCCTGACCGTCACCCGCTTCGGCGAGCGGACCCGCGCCTGTCTCAAGGTGCAGGACGGCTGCGATTCCTTCTGCTCGTACTGTATCGTTCCCCATGCCCGTGGCCGCAGTCGCAGCCTGGCCCCGGAGCTGGTGCTCAGGCAGGCGCGCATCTTCGCGGAGCAGGGCTACCGGGAGATGGTGCTCACCGGCATCCATCTGGGCTATTATGGCCGCGACCTGACTCCGCCGGCCTCCCTGGCCGGGCTGCTGGCCGGGCTGCTTGGTCTGGAGCTGCCGGCCCGCTATCGGCTCAGCTCGCTTGAGCCCACCGAGATCAGCGACGAGTTGCTTGATCTCATGGCCGGACATGCGGCGGTGATGCCCTGCCTGCACATCCCCCTCCAGAGCGGCGACGACCGGATCCTGGCGCGGATGAACCGCCGCTATCCCGCCGCCCTTTTTGCCGAGGTGGTGGAAAACTGTCTGCGTCATCTGCCCGACGCCGCCATCGGCGTCGATGTGCTGGTGGGGTTCCCCGGCGAGGATGAAGCGGCCTTTCAGAATACCTTCCGCCTGCTCGAAGGGCTGCCCATCGCCTCGCTGCACGTCTTCCCCTACTCCAAGCGGCCCGGCACCCCGGCCGCCGCCATGGCGGATCAGGTGCCAAAACCGGTGAAGGAAGAAAGGGTTGCGCTCTTGCGGGAATTGGATCATAAAAAACGCGAGGCCTTTGCCAGCCGCCACCTTGGCTCCGTCCGGCGGGTGCTGGTGGAGGCGCCTCGGGGCGGCCGGCTGCGTGGGTTTTCTGACAACTACATCCCGGTGGAGTTCGCCGGCGACCCCGGCCTGGTCAACCAGCTGGTCTCGGTGCGGCTTGAGGCCATCGGCAAGGGGGTGGTGCTGGGCCGCATGGTTGGAGATGGGGAAGGGTGAGCAATGATCGGAGAAATCATCGCCATCGGGGATGAATTGATCTCGGGAAGCGTCCTCAATACCACCAGCCATTTTGCCGCGAGCCAGCTCTTCGCCGCCGGTCATGAGGTGGTGGCCATGACCTCCATCGGCGATGACGCCGGCCTGATCGGCGCCACCCTGAACCAGGCCATGGCGCGGGCGGATTTCGTGGTGGTCACCGGCGGGCTTGGCCCCACCAGCGATGATCTCACCAACGAGGCGGTCTCCTCGGCCTTGAACCGGCCGGCCACCTTCCATCCGGAGATCCTGCGCAAGCTCAAGGAGAACGGCTGCGACGGCAGCGGGCTGGAGAAGCTGGCCTGGCTGCCGCAGGGCGCGCACAGCCTCCACACCGAGGCGATGAGCGCCGGCTACTTCCTGGTGCAGCAGGGCAAGCCGGTCTTCTTTCTGCCCGGCGTGCCCCATGAAATGAAGGAGCTGCTGCTGGAGACGGTGATCACCCGCCTCTCGGTATGGGAGGGGGATGGGGGCGTGCGCCAGGTGCGGCGAAAGCTGTACAAGGTGACCGGCCTGCCGGAATCCGTGATCAACCGCAAGATAGGGCACCTGCCCGAGCGCGATCCCAGAGTGCGGGTCGGCTACTACCCGGTCTTTCCCGAGGTGCAGGTGAGCCTGACCGTCACCGCCGCCAGCGAACGGGAGGCGGAGGTCGCGCTGGCCCGGGCCGACGCCCAGGTGACGGATTTGCTCGGCCAGGCGATTTACGGATTCGACGGCGACACCCTGGAAGGGGTGGTGGGGGCCCTGCTCGACAGCAAGGGCCAGACCCTGGCCGTGGCGGAGTCCTGCACCGGTGGGCTGCTGGGCCACACGGTCACCAGGGCACCGGGCAGTTCCGCCTACTTCCTGGGCGGGGCGGTGGTCTACAGCAATACCTTGAAGGAGCGGCTGCTGGGGGTGGACCGGGAAATTCTGCTGCGCCACGGCGCGGTGAGCCGCGAGACCGCCCGGGCCATGGCCGACGGCGTGCGAAGGATCACCGCCGCCGACTACGCGGTGGCCATCACCGGCATCGCCGGTCCTTCCGGCGGCAGCGCCGAGAAGCCGGTGGGCACGGTCTGCTTCGGCATCGCCGGCCCGGAAAAATCCCAGGAATTCCGTTTTCGCTTCTCCGGCGAACGCTGGCAGGTGCAGGCCATGGCGGCCCATACCGGCCTGGATCTCTTGCGCCGTCACCTGCTGGGAATTCCGGTGGAGAGCGATTTGCGAATCGAGTAAAGTCCAGTTCCCGCGCAGTGGCCGGAGCCACGGGCGGGCTTTTTTGATCATCAACATGAGAGCAGAGGGAAACCTGACATGAGCGTTGCCGAATCCCGGAGCAAGACCCTAGACACCGCCATCTTTCAGATCCAGAAGCAGTTCGGCAAGGGCTCGATCATGCGCCTGGGCGCCGAGGAGCGGGAGGCGGTGCCGGTCATCCCCACCGGCTGCCTGAGCCTGGACATCGCCACCGGCGTGGGCGGCGTGCCGCGGGGCCGGATCACTGAGATCTACGGCCCGGAGTCCTCGGGCAAGACCACCCTGGCCCTGCACATCATCGCCGAGGCCCAGAAAGCGGGAGGCACGGCGGCCTTCATCGACGCGGAGCACGCCCTGGACATCGGGTATGCCGAGCGGCTTGGCGTCAAGGTGGATGACCTGCTGGTCTCCCAGCCCGATTTCGGCGAGCAGGCCCTGGAGATCGCCGAGATCCTGATCCGCAGCGGCGCCATGGACGTCATCGTCATCGACTCGGTGGCCGCCCTGGTGCCCAAGGCGGAGATCGACGGCAACGTGGGCGACTCCCACGTCGGCCTGCAGGCGCGCCTGATGTCCCAGGCCATGCGCAAGCTCACCGGCGTGCTCAACCGCACCAACACCGTGCTGATCTTCATCAACCAGATCCGCATGAAGATCGGGGTGATGTTCGGCAACCCCGAGACCACCACCGGCGGCAACGCCCTGAAGTTCTACAGCTCGCTCCGCCTGGACATCCGGCGGCAGACCGCCATCAAGGACGGCGCCGAGGCGGTGGGCAACCGCACCAAGGTGAAGGTGGTGAAGAACAAGGTGGCCCCGCCCTTCAAGGAGGCGGAGTTCGACGTCATCTACGGCGAGGGCATCTGTCGGGTGGGCGACCTGATCGATCTGGCGGTGAACCAGAACATCGTCGAAAAGAGCGGCGCCTGGTACTCCTACAGCGGCGAGCGCATCGGCCAGGGACGCGACAACTCCCGGACCTTCCTCAAGGAGCACCCGGATATGTGCGCGGATATTGAAAAGAAGGTGCGGCTCGGGTATGGTTTGCCGCTGCCCGGCGAGAAGGGCAAGGCTGCGGAGGCGAGCGCCGCAGAGTAGCCTTGTTGTTGGAACGACGACCTTTTTTAAAGCGGGGCGCCCCTAGCGTCCCGCTTTTGCAGTTTTATTGATGGCCCCCGCGGGAGGCCCCCGGTTTTTTCAATCAACGGATCATGGACAGAGCAATGACAGGCAACGACATCCGCAAGCAGTTCCTCGAATACTTCAGCGAGCGCGGCCACGCGGTGGTGGATAGCTCCGCCCTGGTGCCCCACGACGACCCGACCCTGCTTTTCACCAACGCCGGCATGGTGCAGTTTAAACGGGTCTTCATGGGCGAGGACAAGCGGGACTACTCCAGGGCCGCCACCTGCCAGCGTTGCGTGCGCGCCGGCGGCAAGCACAACGACCTGGAGAACGTCGGCTACACCGCCCGTCACCACACCTTCTTCGAGATGCTGGGCAACTTCTCCTTCGGCGACTATTTCAAGGAAGATGCCATCAAGTACGCCTGGGATTTTTTGACCAGGGTGGTGGGGCTCGACCCGCAGAAGCTCTGGGTCACCATCTTCGATGACGACGACGAGGCCCAGGCCCTGTGGGAGAAGATCGACACCCTGCCTCCTGGCCGGATCGTGCGGATGGGCGAGAAGGACAACTTCTGGGCCATGGGCGACACCGGCCCCTGCGGCCCCTGCTCCGAGATCCACATCGACCAGGGAGAGGCCGCCGGCTGCGGCAGGCCCGACTGCAAACTCGGCTGCGACTGCGACCGGTTCCTGGAGATCTGGAACCTGGTCTTCATGCAGTTCTACCGCGACGAAACCGGCGCGCTCACCCGGCTGCCCAAGCCGAGCATCGACACCGGCATGGGGCTTGAGCGCATCGCCGCCATCACCCAGGGCAAGTTCAACAACTACGATTCCGACCTTTTCACCCCCATCATAGGCGCCATCGCCGCCACCGCCGGGGTGGAGTACGGAAAGGACCACGCCACCAACACCGCCCTCCGGGTCATCGCCGATCACAGCCGCGCCACCACCTTCCTGGTGGCCGACGGGGTGCTGCCCTCCAACGAGGGTCGCGGCTACGTGCTCCGCCGGATCATGCGGCGGGCCATCCGTTTCGGCCGCAGCCTGGGGCTGACCAAGCCCTTCCTGGCCGGGGTGACCACCGCGGTGATCGATGCCATGGTTCACGCCTACCCGCATCTTGCCGAGGCGCGGGAGCTGCTGGCCAAGGTGGTGCACAACGAGGAGGTCCGCTTCCTCGAAACCCTGGATCACGGCCTGGCCATGCTCAATCAGGAGCTGAAGCGGCTCAAGGAGGCCGGCCAGGAGGTGGTGGCCGGCGAGTTCATCTTCAAGCTCTACGACACCTACGGCTTCCCGGTGGACATCGTCAAGGACATCGCCATCGAGAAGGGGA
This sequence comes from Thermodesulfobacteriota bacterium, assembly GCA_049323635.1. GTDB lineage: Bacteria > Desulfobacterota > Desulfobulbia > Desulfobulbales > Desulfurivibrionaceae > JBMONS01. Next base: position 69,703 of record JBMONS010000006.1, on the reverse strand, counting down.
TGCGCGCCGACGAGGCAGGCTTCAACGTCGCCATGGAGGTGCAGCGCGAGCAATCCAAGAAGTCGTGGAAGGCCACTTCGCTGGCAGAGATGGGCGAGGAGATCCGCGCCCTGCTCGACCAGAGGGTGCGTTCCCGTTTTGTCGGTTACGAGACCCGCCACTGCAAGAGCACGATCCTTGGCCTGGTGAGCGCCACCGGCAAGGGGTTGGATCAGGCCGGCACCGGCGAGCGCCTCTCGGTGGTCACCGCCGAAACCCCGTTCTACGCCGAGTCGGGCGGCCAGGTGGGCGACCAGGGGGTGATCGTCGGGCCGCACGGCAAGGCCAGGGTGGAGGCCACCGTGACGGTGGGCGAGGGGCTGGTCCTCCATCAGGCCGAGGTGATCGAGGGCAGCCTCGCCATGGCCGAGCAGGTGGAGCTCAAGGTGGCGGAGGGCAAGCGCCACCGCATCGCCGGCAACCACACCGCCACCCATCTGTTGCAGGCCGCCCTTCGCCAGGTGCTCGGCGAGCATGTCAAGCAGTCCGGCTCCCGGGTCGATCCGGAGCGGCTGCGTTTCGATTTCACCCATTTCTCTCCGCTTTCCCGTGAGGAGATCGCCCGGGTGGAGAAGATCGTCAACGAGGCGATCCGGGCCAACACCCCGGTTTCCACCCTGCTGATGGATCGCGAAGAGGCGATCAAGGCCGGGGCCACCGCCCTCTTTGGCGAGAAGTACGACGCCAGCGTGCGGGTGGTGTCGGTGGGCGATTTCAGCCGGGAGCTGTGCGGCGGCACCCATGTGGGAGCCACCGGCGAGATCGGGCTTTTCAAGGTGGTCTCCGAGGGCGGCATTGCCGCGGGGGTCCGCCGCATCGAGGCGCTGACCGGCCCGGCGGCCATGGAGCGCTTCCAGTCCTTGGAGGAGCAACTGGCCAGCCTTGCGGCCAAGTTGAAGACCACCCCGGACGAATTGGCCGGCCGTCTTGAGAAGCTGCTCGCCCGCCAGAAGGAGCTGGAAAAGGAGGTGAGCCGCCTGGCCGCCGATCTTTCCGCCAACGATCTCGATTCCATGTTCGCCAATGCCAGCGAGGTGGCGGGAGTGCGGGTGGTGACCAGCCGGATCACCATCGACTCTCCCAAGACCATGCGCGAGGTCGGCGACACGGTGCGCGACCGGATGGGCAGTGGCGTCGCCGTGCTGGGCGGCGACTTCGAGGGCAAGGTGAGCCTGTTGGCCATCGTGAGCAAGGATCTTGCCGGCCGTTTCCATGCCGGCAACATCGTCAAGGAGGTTGCCGCCCTGGTGGGCGGCAGCGGCGGCGGCCGGCCGGACATGGCCCAGGCCGGAGGCTCCATGGTGGACAAGCTGCCAGAGGCCCTGGCGGCGGTGGCCGGAATCGTTGCCAGGCAGGCGGCCGGCAAGTGAGATGCAAAGGCATGGACTGGGTACAAATACCCCCAAAATTCATCGTTAAAAGCGAGGGATTTAGATATTGACATGCCTTGGAATATGGATTAGAACCCTTGACTTGTTAATGAACCCTCATTCATTTTAACGGGGTGGGGGCGCTACGGCCATGCGCCGTACAGCGTGTTGAGAGAGAGCCCGCATGGGCTTCGGGATATTAAGGACAATTTTCGGAACCAAAGGGCAGAGACAGGAGAGCAGGATGATTACCATTGACTTGACCATGCCGATCCACATCGTCAACATGCTGCTGCTCATCGTCATCCTCAATGCGGTGCTCTATCGGCCGATCCGCTCCATCATCGAGGAGCGGCGGAAGAAGATCACGGGCCTTGAGGAGGGCATTGAGCAGTTCAAGAAGAACGCCACGCTTCGCGGCGAGGAGTTCGAACAGAAGATGAAGGACGCCCGAATCAAGGCAAAGGCCGAGTATGATGCGGCCCGCTCCGCCGCCTTGGTCGCCAGCAACGAGAAGCTGGCCGCCATCCGCAAGGAGGCAGACACCGCCAAGGGCGCTCAGCTGTCCGAGATCGAGAAGCAGTTTGCCGCGGCTCGCACCGAGCTCCGTGGACAGATTGATGGTTTTGCTGGTGAGATGGCAAGTAAAGTTCTTGGGAGGGCTCTGTAAGATGAAGAAAGGCAATTGGTCCAAGCTGGGCGGCGCGCTGCTCTCCGCCCTGACGCTGTTGGCGCTGGCCACCGTGGCCCAGGCGTCCGGCGACGCCCACGGCGGTGGCGGCATTCCCGCCGAGAAGCTGTGGGATCTCCTCTACCGGGTTCTGAACTTCGCCGCCCTGGTGTTCATCCTGGTTTACTTCCTGCGCAAGCCCCTTTCCAGCGGGCTTAACAGCCGTCGCGAGGCGATTCAGGATCAGCTTGACTCCCTGGAGTCCCGCAAGGCCGAAGCGGAGCAGCTGTATCGCGAGGCCGAGGGCAGGCTCGCCAAGCTTGACGCCGAGGTGGAGGCGATCATCGCCGAGGCGGTGAAGCAGGGCGAGGCCGAGAAGGCCAAGATCATCGCCGATGCCGAGCGGGCCGCTGGCGACATCAAGCGCCAGGCGGACATGGCCGTGGCCCATGAGCTGGCCGAGGCCAAGACCCGCCTGAAGGCCGAGGTCGCCGAGCAGGCAGTGCTGCTGGCCGAGGAGCTGATCAAGAAGAACATCCAGCCCGATGACCAGACCAGAATGGTCGAGGCGTCCCTGGCACGTGTGGGAGGTATCCAGTGAAAAACGTGGTATTGGCAAAGAGGTACGCCAAGGCCCTCTTCGCGGTAGGCAAGGAAGACGGCGCCTTTGACGAGTACGCCAAGGGGCTGGCCACCATGGCCGAGCTCTATGCCACCACCCCCGAAGTGGTGGACGCCCTGACCAACCCTCTCTACCCGGTGGAAGTGCGGGAGAAGGTGATGGACCATCTGGTCGCCTCCATGGGAGCCGGACAGGTGATGGGCAATTTCCTGAAGCTCTTGGTGCAGAAGAAGCGCGCTGACATCCTGCCCGACATTGCTGTGGTATTCCAGGCGATGGTGGACGCGGATCGGAATATGTGCCAGGGAACGGTGATCTCCGCCATGGAGCTCTCCCCGGAACTGAACGAGAAGGTAAAGGCAACGTTGGAAAAAATAACCGGAAAGCAAATTGTCCTCACCGCCCAGGTGGATCCGTCCATCATCGGCGGCATCGTGGCGAAGGTCGGTGACTTGGTGCTTGATGGGAGCATCCGGTCGCAGCTTACTGGTTTGAAAGAATCCATTAAGGGGAGTGAGTGACGACAATGCAGATCAAAGCCGAAGAGATCAGTCAAATCATCAAGGGCCAGATCAAGGATTACGAGAGCAAGATTGATCTGAGCGAGACCGGCACCGTCATCTCCGTTGGCGACGGTATCGCCCGCGTCCACGGGGTTGAAAAGTGCATGGCCATGGAGCTGCTGGAGTTCCCCAACGGGATTCTCGGCATCGCCCTGAACCTGGAAGAAGACAACGTCGGTGTCGCGGTTCTCGGCGACGTCCGCAACATCAAGGAAGGCGACACCGTCAAGCGTACCGGCCGTATCGCCGAGGTGCCGGTAGGCCCCGAGATGGAAGGTCGCGTCGTGGACGGCGTGGGCAACCCCATCGACGGCCAGGGTCCGATCAACGCCAAGCATACCTCCAAGATCGAGGTGCTTGCCCCCGGCGTTATCGCTCGTAAGTCCGTGCATGAGCCCTGCTACACCGGCGCCAAGGCGGTTGACGCCATGACTCCGGTTGGCCGTGGTCAGCGCGAGCTGGTCATCGGCGATCGTCAGATCGGCAAGACCGCGCTCTGCATCGACGCGATCATCGCCCAGAAGGACACCGACGTCCACTGCATCTACGTGGCCATCGGCCAGAAGAAGTCCACCGTGGCGCTGGTGGTCGAGGCGCTCCGCAAGCACGGCGCCATGTCCTACACCACCGTTGTCGCCGCCTGCGCCTCCGATCCGGCCCCCATGCAGTACGTCGCCGCCTTCGCCGGCTGCGCCATGGGCGAGTACTTCCGCGACAACGGCCAGCATGCCCTGATCGTATACGATGATCTCTCCAAGCAGGCCGTTTCCTACCGCGAGCTCTCCCTGCTGCTCCGCCGTCCGCCGGGACGCGAGGCCTTCCCCGGCGACATCTTCTTCAACCACTCCCGTCTGCTGGAGCGCGCCTGCAAGGTTAACGACGCCCTGGGCGCCGGATCTCTGACCGCGCTGCCGATCATCGAGACCCAGGCAGGTGACGTTTCCGCCTTCATCCCGACCAACGTTATCTCCATTACGGACGGTCAGGTATACCTTGAGCCCAACCTCTTCTTCGCCGGTGTTCGTCCGGCCATCAACGTTGGTCTCTCCGTATCCCGCGTCGGTGGCGCCGCTCAGGTCAAGGCCATGAAGCAGGTTGCCGGTACCCTCCGTCTTGATCTCGCCCAGTATCGCGAGCTGGCCGCCTTCGCCGGCTTCGGCTCCGATCTGGACGCCGCCACCCAGGCGCAGCTCACCCGCGGCGCCCGCTTGGTGGAGATCCTGAAGCAGCCGCAGTATCAGCCGCTGCCCATGGAGAAGCAGATCTGTATCCTGTTCGCCGGTACCCGTGGCTACCTCGATACCCTGCCCATCGACACCCTGGCCGAATACGAGCACCAGCTCTACGACTACATTGCTCAGAACCAGCCCTCCATCTACGACGACCTCAAGGAGAAGAAGGCCATCGATGCGGCGCTGGAGGAGAAGATCCGTGCCACCCTGCAGGCCTTTGGCGACTCGTTCAAGGCTGCTAAAGGCCTCAAATAAGGGGGGACGGTCTCATGCCGAGCCTGAAAGACGTTAAAATGAAGATCGGCGGCGTCAAGAAGACGTCGCAGATCACCAAGGCCATGAACATGGTCGCCGCGGCCAAGCTCCGCGGCGCCCAGCAGAAGATGGAAGATTTCCGCTCCTACGCCGAGAAGTTCAACGCGGCCATGGGGAATCTTTCTTCTGGCATGGAGTCCGGCTCCTTCCCGCTTATGGAAAAGCGGGAAGTCAAGACGGTGGAGATCCTGGTGGTCACCTCGGATCGTGGGCTGTGTGGCAGCTTCAACGCCAACATCCTCAAGATGACCGAGAAGCTGATGGCCAGGCTGGAGGCCGAGGGCAAGAAGGTTTCCCTGGTCTGCGTGGGCAAGAAAAGCGTCAACTATTTCAAGAAAACCGGCAAGATCCGCCAGCGTTACACGGACATCATGAGCACCTTCCAGATGTTCAACGCCCGCGCCATTGCCCAGGAGGTTGCAGCCAACTTCCTGGCCGGCGGCAGCGACGAGGTGCGCATCGTGTATGGCCGTTTCCAAAGCGTGGCGGTGCAGCGTCCGGCCGAGCAGCACTTCCTGCCCATCCAGCCGGTCGAAGCTGCCGGCGAGGCAACTTCATCGGCATCCGGCTCCTACATCTACGAGCCGAGCACCGAGGAGATCATGGAGGTGCTGCTGCCGTTGTACATGAACGTCATGGTCTACCATGCCATGCTGGAGGTTTCCGCCAGCGAGCATGCCGCCCGGATGACCGCCATGGACAACGCCACCAACGCCTGTAAGGATATGATCCACAACCTGACCCTGATCTACAACAAGGCGCGTCAGGCTGGCATCACCGCCGAGTTGATGGACATCGTCGGCGGCGCCGAGGCGTTGAAGTAAAATTTTTGATTATTCGGCCGGCTGACGGCGCGTAGATATCGAATCGCAAGCACAAGCTGAGGAGGCTTTCCATGAGTGGAGCAAGAGTAGGAAAAATCGTGCAGGTTATCGGACCTGTTGTCGACGTTGAGTTCGAGCCGGGCAACCTGCCCGAGATCATGAACGCCCTTATGGTGACCAACAAGGGCATCAGTGACGAGGCGGACAATCTGGTCATCGAGGTTGCCCAGCATCTCGGCGACAACGTGGTTCGCTGCGTTGCCATGGATCAGACCGACGGTCTGGTGCGCGGCCAGGACTGCCGTGACACCGGCAAGCCCATCGAGATCCCCTGCGGCGCCCCGGCGCTGGGCCGGATCATGAACGTGGTCGGTCGTCCGGTTGACGGCATCGGCCCGATCACCTCCGACAAGATGCGCGCCATCCACCGTCCGGCCCCCGCCTTCACCGAGCAGGACACCGAGGTGCACGTGCTCGAGACTGGCATCAAGGTTATCGATCTGCTGGTACCCTTCCCCCGCGGCGGCAAGATGGGTCTGTTCGGTGGCGCCGGTTGCGGCAAGACCGTTATCATGATGGAGATGGTTAACAACATCGCCATGCACCACGGCGGTATCTCCGTATTCTGCGGCGTAGGCGAGCGTACCCGCGAGGGTAACGACCTCTACCACGAGATGAAGGAGTCTGGCGTACTTCCCAAGGCCGCTCTGGTGTACGGTCAGATGACCGAGCCGCCGGGAGCCCGTTCCCGCGTTGCGCTCACCGGTCTTTCCGCCGCTGAGTACTTCCGTGACGAGGAGGGCCAGGACGTGCTCTTCTTCGTTGACAACATCTTCCGGTTCACCCAGGCTGGCGCCGAGGTATCCGCGCTGCTCGGCCGTATTCCTTCCGCGGTTGGCTACCAGCCCACCCTGGCCACCGACCTGGGCGCCCTCCAGGAGCGCATCACTTCCACCAACAAGGGCTCCATCACCGCGGTACAGTGCGTATACGTACCTGCGGACGATCTTACCGACCCGGCGCCGGCCACCACCTTCGCCCATCTCGACGGCACCGTTGTTCTTTCCCGTCAGATCGCCGAGCTTGGTATCTACCCGGCCGTTGACCCGCTGGACTCCACCTCCCGTATTCTCGACCCCAACGTCCTTGGCGCCGAGCACTACCAGGTGGCCCGCGGTGTGCAGACCACCCTGCAGAAGTACAAGGATCTCCAGGACATCATCGCCATCCTCGGTATGGACGAGCTCTCCGAGGAGGATCAGGTGCTGGTTACCCGCGCCCGTAAGGTACAGCGGTTCCTCTCCCAGCCGTTCACCGTTGCGGAGACCTTCACCGGCATGGCTGGCAAGTACGTGAAGGTTGCCGACACCGTGCGTGGGTTCAAGGAGATCCTTGAAGGCAAGCACGACTCCCTGCCCGAGACCGCTTTCTACATGGTGGGCTCCATCGAGGAGGCTGTTGAGAAGGCCAACCGCGAGAAGGCGGCTGCCTGAGCAACTTGACCGGGAATCGCCGGCTCCTTTGGGAGCCGGCGTTCTGAAGAGAGGAGTAACCCATGGCTGAGAAATTGAAGCTGGAAGTGGTCACCCCCAAGGGCGCCGTGGTGAGCAAGGAGGTTGACATTGTCACCGCTCCTGGCTATGGCGGCGAGTTTGGTGTGTTGGCCAACCATGCCCCCTTCCTGAGTACTATCAAGATCGGCGTTTTGACCTACAAGACCGGCGGCCAGGAGGAAACCCTCATGGTGAGCGGCGGCTTTTGCGAGGTTTCCAACAACAAGCTGACCTTCCTGGTGGAGTCGGCGGAGCGCGGTGCTGATATCGACGTTGATCGCGCCCTGCGGGCCAAGGAGCGTGCCGAGCGCCGTTTGGTCGAGGCGCAGCAGCAGAAGGAGAAGGTAGACCGCACTCGGGCCGAGGCTGCCTTGCAACGTGCCTTGAGCCGCCTCAAGGTGGCGGAGCGGCGCAAGCCCTCTTGATCTGTGCCCCTGATAACGTAAAAAAGCCGCTCCAAGGAGCGGCTTTTTTTTTGCCTGCTTGACCCTCGCGACGAGGGAATTGCATCAACGGCGTGGGCCGAGGTTCGCCTCCACCACAAAGGGACCGTTGGCGGTTTCAAAAGGGATCACAATGGTGGGCGCCTCGGAGTAATAGGAGATCTCCACCCCCTTGCCAACCACCATGGTTGGGGTGGCCAGGTCGAACTTATGGTCGATCTTGGCAAGCTGCGCCTTGGCGCCGCCGCAGATCATGTTGGTCAACTCGCCCACCGCGTCCACGACCTCGGCGTCGATCTTCGGTTTGGCCTCCTCCATGAGCATGTTCGCAACGATGGAAAGAATGCACTTTTCCGTAAAGCTGACGATCATGGATCCAGTGATGTCATCCGAGGTCATGCCGATGATGCCAGTCACCTCGCCGTAGGAGGTCTTCCCTTCCTTGAGGGCAGGTTTTTGCGCGGTCACCGGCGTTTGAGCCATGGTCTCGATGACGTTCTTGGTGGCCTGCAGAAACGGGTTGATGAATTCGGCCTTCATGGTCGCTCCGGAGATGAGGGATAGCCTATTTTCCGAGTTTTTTTCAGCTTGCGGCATCTTTGCCAAAATGTCAAGCCCAATGGGGGAAAATGGAAGGCCTGCCCGGGCAGTGATGCATTTTCTGCATGAAAAGGCGACGAAAAGGGATTAGAGTGACTTTGGTTTTGTAACTTATCATTATTACAGGCAATATATCGGTAGATCTACCGATGGCCGTTCAGGAGGAAAGCATGGAAACCAAGGAAAGAATGGCGCTTGCCCGCCAGCAGCCCAAGGAACTGGCAGCGGCCAACCGGATCACCAATTTCGATGAAGTGGTCTTTGGTTTTGATGAAAAAACCGCCATGCTGGAGGCGGAGCGCTGCCTGCAGTGCAAGAAGCCCAAGTGCCGCGAGGGCTGCCCCATCCACAACGACATCCCCGGCTTTATCGGGCTGCTGCGCGAAGGCAAGGTCGAAGAGGCGTACTGGAAGGACCGCGAGACCAACTCGCTGCCCGCGATCTGCTCGCGGGTCTGCCCGCACGAGTTCCAGTGCGAGGGGCACTGCATCCGCGGTAAAAAGGGAGAGCCGGTGGCCATCGGCATGTTGGAGCGCTACATTGTCGACTGGATGGTGGCCAATGGCAAGAACCTGCTCAAGCCCTGCGCCATGCCCAAGGACAAGAAGGTTGCCATCGTCGGATCCGGCCCTGCCGGCATGTCGGTGGCCTACTACCTGGCGCACGCCGGTTACCCCTGCACCATCTTCGAGAGTCTGCCGGTTTCCGGCGGGATGCTGGCGGTGGGAATTCCCGCCTACCGGCTGCCCAGGCCGATCATCGAGGCGGAGTTTTCTGCGCTGCAGAGCTGCGGGGTTTCCGTGGTCAACGGGGTCACCATCGGCAAGGACAAGACCCTTGCCGATCTCAAGAACGAAGGATTCTCGGCGGTCTTTCTCGGCCCTGGCGCCCACCTGAGCAGGAAACTCGGGGTGGATGGCGAGGAGCTGGCCGGGGTTGTCCACGGGGTTGACTATCTCCGCCGGGTCAACATCGGCGAAAAGATGAACCTGGGCCGCAAGGTGGTGGTGGTCGGCGGCGGCAACGTCGCCATCGACTGCGCCCGGACCGCGCTCCGCACCGGCTCCGATCAGGTCTTCATCCTCTACCGCCGCACCAAGGCGGAGATGCCTGCCTCCCAGGCCGAGATCCATCACCTGGAGGAGGAGGGGGTGCGTATCGAGATGCTGGCCGCGCCGGTGAAGGTGCATGGCGAGAACGGCAAGCTGACCAAGATCGAGTGCATCCGCATGGACCTGGGGGCCTGCGACGCATCTGGCCGTTGTCGGCCGGTACCCAAGGAGGGCTCCAACTTCATGATCGAGGCGGACGCCATCATCCCGGCCATCAGCCAGGATGTTGATGTCACCGCCGGTTCCGGCCTGGACCTGGCCCTGAGCCGATGGGGCACCTTCGAGGTGGATGAGACCACCCTGCAGACCACGGTTGAGTGGGTCTTTGCCGCTGGTGATGCGGTGCTGGGGCCGCAGACCGTGGCCAAGGCAGTGTATCAGTCTCATGAAGCGGCTGAGTCGATTCAGCGCTACCTGGAGGGCAGGGATCTCAAGGAGGGGCGGACCCCCTTCTCCCTGGAGTAGCCTCCTCGTGCATCCCGGCGCTTCCTGTCACGCGGGGGGCGCCGGGAAATTGCTTTACTTTCCGTGGCGGTCGGGTAAGACTTGAGTAAAGATTGCTCCCGCCGGGCTCTGCCGGTTGGAGAGGTTCAATGCTCCCCGGGAACCCGCCATGACCGGACAGAACATCTGCAACAAGGTCTTCTGGCAGCAGCGCAAGGTGTTGGTGGTCGATGACGAACCCACCCAGCGCGCCATGCTCCGGCACCACCTCGAACGCGACGGCTACGTCGTGGTTGAGGCTGGTGACGGCGAAGAGGCCTTGGCCACCCTGGCGGACAGCGCCGACATCCGCATCGTTCTCACCGACCTCAACATGCCGCGCCTGGACGGCTTCGGCCTGATCGAGCGAATCCGCAAAACCGAACTCCACTACACCTACCTCCTGGTGCTTACCCACCGGCAGGACGAAGAGAGCCTCTACCGCGCCTTGGAGATCGGCGCGGACGACTACCTCCTCAAGCCGGTGCGGCCGGTGGAACTCAATCTGCGTATCGAGGGGGCGATCCGGCTGCTGCGCATCGAGAAATTTGAGGAGCTGGTCTTCTTCCTCACCAAGCTGGCGGCCCTGCAGAGTAAGGAAACCGGCAGCCATCTGGACCGCATCTACCACTTCACGCGCCTGCTGGCCAGGGATCTGGCCCAGACCCATCCAGAACTGCACCTGACCAATGCCATGGCCGAGGAGATCGCCAGGGTGAGTCCGTTGCATGATCTGGGCAAGGTGGGGATCTCCACCGAATTGTTGCACAAGGCGGAGCGGCTGACCAGCGTTGAGGTGGGGGCGCTGCAGGGGCATGTGGGGATTGGTGGCGGGCTGATCAAGGAGGTCTACGCCGAGACCGAGTCGGAGTACCTCTTTCTGGCTGAGGAGATCGCCATGCTCCACCATGAGCGGTGGGACGGCCAGGGATATCCCCATGGCCTGGCTGGCCGCCAGATCCCACTCTGCGCCCGGATCGTCGCCCTGGCCGACGCCTATGACGCCATGACCAGCCGGCGAAGCTACCACCTGGGGTTGAGTCACGAGGAGGCCCGGCAGGAGGTCATCCGCAACAGCGGCCATCAGTTCGACCCCATGGTGGTGGAGTCCTTTGTCCGGCAAGAGGCGGAGTTCAAGCGGATCAAGGAGCAGTTCGCCGACGAGGACCCTTCCCTGTATCGCGCCTGAGCCAGGCGGTCACAGGCCGGCCAGCTTCATGCCCTCGATGTACTGACTCACCCCGGCCGCGATATGGTCGGCCACCCCGGCCAGATACTTGTCGTTCTTCAGCCGCTTTTCCTCGTCCGGATTGCTCATGAAGGCGATCTCGGTAAGGATGGCCGGCATCTGCGCTCCGATCAGCACCACAAAGGGCGCCTTCTTGACCCCCAGATTGTTCACCTCGCTGAACCGCCTCCCCAGGCCGGAAACCATTTCGTCCTGCACCAGCCCGGCAAGTTTCAGGGATTCGTTGACCTTGGAGTTGTACATCAGGTCGAGAAGGATGGCCTGCAGGTCGGAAACCTGCTGGGCGGAGGAGGCGTTTTCCATGGCCGCCACCCGCATGGCGTCCTTGTTGGTGGCCAGGTCAAGGACAAAGGTTTCGATGCCCCGCGCCTCCCGGTTGGGAGCGGCGTTGACATGGACGGAGACGAAGAGGTCGCCCTCCTTGGCATTGGCAATGGCGGTGCGTTCCTCCAGGGGGATGAAGACGTCGCGGTCGCGGGTGAGCACCACCTCGCAGCCTTGCTCCCGAAGCTTTTTGGCCAACCGCAGGCCGACGTCAAGGACGATCTCCTTCTCCATCAGGCCGCCGGGGCTGATGGCCCCCGGATCCTTGCCGCCATGGCCCGGGTCGATGATGATCTTGCGCCTGACCGGTTCCGGACGGCGGGCGGCGGCGGGCGGCGAGGCGGCCCCCTCCTCGCGGCTGGGCGCCGAGGCGGCGGTCTGCTTGTTGGTTTTGCCCTCCTCTTCCCGTGCCTGGCCGTTACCGGTCACGTCGATCACCACCCGGTAGGGGTCGGAGAGGGTAAAGACCTTGTAGTCCTCGATGTTGGACTGGGTGTCCAGCACCACCCGCACGGTATTGGGGTCGAACTGGGCGTTGCGCACCTGGCTGAGCAGGCCGTCGCCCACCGGGATCGTGGACTTGGTGCCCGGAGCGAGCCTGCTGTTGTGCAGATCGATGTAGATGCGGCGCGGGTGTGCCTCGTCCTGAACCAGTACCCGGTGGGTAAAGGTGGTGGGCTGGGACAGCTCCATGCTCACCCGGGTATAGCGCTTGTTGGACCAGTGGCGGATGGGCAGCACCGTTGCCTTCCCCCCCTTGCTGGTGGGCGGCGTGGGCAGGGAAGCGCCCCCCTCCCTGTTCTCCTTGGGCGGCGGAGGTGAGGCTGCTTCCTCGGTCCGGGAGGGGGCGGTCTCCCTGGCAGGGGCTGGTTTGTGCTCCTCCGGCGCAGTGGCGTGGCTGCCCTGCTTCATACGACGCAGGCGTTCACCCGCCGCTGCCGCCATATCGCCTTTCGGGTGGGCGGAGACCAGCCGGGTGTAGGCCTTGATCGCCCGTTCGCTGTCCTGGCGCTTTTCTTCATGGAGAATTCCGGCGTTCAAAAGGGCGTCATCCGCCAGGCTGTTTTTGGGGAAGAGATTGGCCACGTCCTCATAGTAGGCGATGGCCTCGCCCAGGTCGACGGCCTTGCCGTCGCGGTCATGCATCTCCTGGTAGAGCCGGCCCAGCATGAAGAGGCAGTTTGGGGCGAGGTCGTGCTTGGGTGCTGCCTTGTAGATGGAGCGGAAGGCGGTGACGCAGGTGAGCCAGTTCTCCCGCTTCTTGCCTCGGTCGGTGGTGAGCAGCTCCTGATAGTACTCCTTGGCCTTGCTGTACTGGCGGGCAATGTCGGCGGGCGCGGCCAAGGAGCGTGCCGGCGTGCAGAGCAACAGGGCCAAGGCCAGGAAGAGCAGCCAGGGCAGGGGATTTGAGGCGCGTAACACCTTAGCGTGCATCATCGAGCAATCCCTTGAGTTCGTACAGTCTCTCAAGCGCCTCCCGAGGGGAGAGCAGATCCGGCTGGATCTCCCGCAGCCGTTTTACAGCCGGATGCTCTCCGTTGGCAAAGAGGCGAAGCTGGCTGGGGTGATCCGCCTTCCGCGCCCGGCCTGAGGTGGCGATGCGCGGCTCGCCCTGGCGGTTGAACTCGCCCTGTTCGATGTTGTGCAGGAGCTCCTTGGCCCGGGCCACCACCGGGGCAGGCACTCCGGCCAGGGCAGCCACCTGGATGCCGTAGCTGCGGTTGGTGCCGCCGGGCAGCAGTTTGTGCAGGAAGATGATGGAGTCGTTCCACTCCCGCACCGCGATGTTGAAGTTCTTGACCCGCTGGTGGGTGGCGGCCAGCTCGGTGAGCTCGTGGTAGTGGGTGGCGAAGATGGTTTTGACCCCTCGGCCGTTCTTGGTCACCAGCTCCTCGGCCACCGCCCAGGCGATGGAGAGGCCGTCGAAGGTGGAGGTGCCGCGGCCGATCTCGTCCAGGATCACCAGGCTCTTGTCGGTGGCGTTGTTCAAGATGTTGGCGGTTTCGTTCATCTCCACCATGAAGGTGGACTGGGCACGCCTGAGATCGTCCATGGCGCCTACCCGGGTGAAGATGCGGTCCACCACCCCGATCCGCGCCTCGGCCGCCGGCACGAAGGAGCCCATCTGGGCCATGAGGGTGATGAGCGCCGTCTGCCGCAGCACCGTTGACTTGCCGGCCATGTTGGGGCCGGTGATGATCAGCACCTCGTTGTCGGTCTGGTCGAGGAGCACGTCATTGGGAACGAAGCGGCCCGGCGGCAGGCTGCGTTCGATGACCGGATGTCTGCCTTCCCGGATGACGATGGCCTCGCCGTTGTCGATCACCGGCCGGGTGTAGCGGAAGCGGTGCGCCGCTTCCGCCAGGGCGCAGAAACAGTCCAGCCGGGCGAGCAGAGAGGCCGCCGCCAGGATGCGGGAGGAGGCCCGGGCCACCTCCTCGCGGATGGCGCGGAAGAGCTGGTACTCCAGCTCCAGGCGGCGCTCTTCGGCGCCGCTCACCTTGTTCTCGAACTCCTTGAGCTCGGGGGTGATGTAGCGTTCGGCGTTGACCAGGGTCTGCTTGCGGATGAAGTCGTCGGGCACGTTGGCGAGCTGGCCCTTGCTCACCTCCAGGTAGTAGCCGAAGACTTTGTTGAAGCCGACCTTGAGGTTGGCGATGCCGCTGCGCTGGCGCTCCCGTGCCTCCAGGGCCAGGATCATCCCCTTGCCGTCGCGCAGGATGGCCGTCAGTTCATCCAGCTCTTCACTGTGACCGGGCCGGATCAGGTTGCCCTCCCGCAGGGTCACCGGCGCGTCGTCGCGGATTGCTGTTTCGATCAGGGCGCGGATATCGCCCAGCTCGTCCAGGGAGTCGCGGATTTCCGCCAGGGCGCCGGTCCCGTCGGCCAGTGCGGCCCGGATCGCCGGCAGCTGGGCAAGGGAGACGGCAAGGGCGGTGAGGTCGCGTCCATTGGCGCTTCCCAGCACTACCCGACCGTTGAGTCGTTCCAGGTCGTAGACCTCGCCCAGGTGTTCCCGCAGGATCTCCCGCATGCGGGTGTTCATGAGCAGCTGCTCGAGGCTGTCCAGCCGTGCTTCGATGGCCTCCACCTCCCGCAGGGGAAAGAGCAGATCGCGCCTGAGGAGCCGCGCGCCCATGGGGGTGGCGGTGAGGTCGATGGTGTGGAGCAGGGAGCCTTCCCGTTTCGCGCCGATTATGGTCTGGGTCAGCTCCAGGTTGCGCCGGGAGGAGTCGTCCATGATCAGGACATGTTCCCGGGCCAGGGGGGTGAGTCGCTCGATGTGTTCGAGCCCCGCCTTCTGCGTTTCGGTGAGGTAGCGAAGCAGGCCGCCGGCCGCGGCGATGCCGGCCTTCATCCCGTCGCAGCCGAAACCGGCCAGGTTGGCCACCTGGAAGTGTTCCTGCAGGGCCTGGCGGGCGGTCTCCGGGTGGAAGGCGGCGGCGGGACGGTGGGTGAGGCAGCAGTGGGGCAGGGCGGCGGCCACCGGCTCGGCCAGTTCGGCAGCCCCCTCCGGCATGAGCAGTTCGGCGGGCGAGAGGCGGGCCAGTTCGTCGAGCAGTTCGTCCAGTTCGGGCCGCTCCACCGCCAGGAACTCGCCGGTGGAGAGATCGACCAGGGCGCCTCCCCACTGCTCGGACCGGCAGAGGGCGGCCAGGTAGCGGTTCTCCTTGTCGTCCAGAAGCTGCGCCTCGGTGACCAGGCCTGGGGTCACCACCCGCACTACCTCCCGCTTCACCACCCCCTTGGCCTCCTTGGGGTCTTCCACCTGTTCGCAGACCGCCACCTTGTGGCCGGCCCGGATCAACTTGGCAAGATAGCCCGCGGCGGAATGGTAGGGCACCCCGCACAGGGGGACCCTGTTTTCTTCATCCTTGCCGCTCCTCGAGGTGAGGGTGATGCCGAGCACCTTGGAGGCGGTGACCGCGTCCTCGAAGAACATCTCGTAGAAGTCGCCCAGCCGGTAGAAGAGAATGGCGTCCTGGTGGAGCGCCTTGATCTCCAGGTACTGCTGCATCATTGGGGTGAGCTTGACTGGGGTGGTGGTCATGGCAGGGGGAAGTGGCGACTCCGGGTGCGCGTTTCGACCGACCATAGGGGGTCAAGAAGCGATTTTTCCTTTGTTTACGGATCTCTTTGCGATTGATAGGAGGTTTTTTGGGAAAAGTCAAGGGTGCCCATGGATTGGCGGGCGGAACGGTTGAATTTGCGTTCTTCCCGGGATAGAGTGCGAAGGAGTCAACCGTCAGGGGGGATCAATCCAATCAGGAGGGAGTTATGGGTTTGCGAAGGGGATTGCTTGTGGGCATGATGCTGTTGTTTGGCGCAGGCCAGGCCGGGGCCGAGGTCATCACCATCGACAAGGAGCCGCCTCAGTTGCTGGAGTTGCGCAAGGCCCGCGAACAGGAATTGAAGAGCGCGGTCACCGCCGCCGATATCGCCAGGGCGCAGGCCGAGCACCAGCAGGAACGGAACAGCCTCGCCAGGGTGGAAGGGTACAGCCAGAAGCTCGCCGCCCTGGATGAGGCCAAAAAGAAGGAGCTGGAGGCGATCAACGCCAAATATCTCAAGGAGCAGGAGAAGCTTGACGCCGCGACCCGCAAGGCCATCGACGAGAAGCACGAGAAGAAGCTCATGGAGATGAAGGGCCGGGGGCCGGAGAAGGTCGAGGCCGGCTATGTGGTCAAGCTGGAGAAGCTGGAGAAGGAGCTGATCGCCAAGAATGATCTCGCTGGCGCCTTGATGGTTCAGAACGAACGCCGAAAGGTGAGCGGCCTGCCTGCCGTTGTCGCCCCGGCCCAGGCTGCCGCTCCGGCGCCGCAAGCCGCCGCGCCTCCCAAGGAGAAGGGGGGGCAGGTCTATGTGAGCAGCGTGCGCGGTCTTGCCGGCTCCGAGGGCAATGAGGCCAACAACGTCTACTCCTTCGCCATCGAACGGATCAGCGGCGAGGCGAGGCTGGTCTTCCATGGGTATGGCAACCGTTCCGGCAATACCTATGGCACGGTGTTCCTGATCGGTCCTGATGGCGGCCGCGTCGAGGTCGCCCATTGGACCCCGGAATCGATCAAGGGCCCCAAGGTTTCGGACTACAGGCACTATACCGAGGTCAAGCCGATCAGCGCCGATATTTCAAGTCACCTCAATCGTCCCGGCCAGTACCGTGTGGAGTTCCGCTATACCGAAGGCGAGGAGGCCTTCAACATCTACCGGGTCGAGATCCAGGTTCTCTGAGAACCAGAGAAAGGCGAAGAGGGGGGCGGGGTCCGGCCAGCCAGAGCCTTGGGATTGATGCAAACGTCACCCCGGCGGCAAGCGATTGCTGTCCGGGGTTTTTTATGGGCAGGCAAACTCGGGGAGCAGTCGGTCGAAGGTGCGCTGGATGTGCTCTGGCACGGTGCGCACCTCGGCCAGCACGGTGAGGAAGTTGTGGTCGCCGGCCCAGCGCGGCACCAGATGCCAGTGCAGGTGGCTGGCCACCCCGGCGCCGGCCACCTCACCCAGGTTGAGGCCGAGGTTGATCCCATCCGGAGCAAACTGCCGCCTGAGGATGGCCACGCAGCGGGGCAACATGGCGGCGATGGCGGCATGCTCCTGATCGCTCAGCTCGGTGAGATCCGCCACGTGCCGGGACGGCGCCACCAGCAGGTGGCCGTTGGCGTATGGGAAGCGGTTGAGAAAGACCGCCAGCAGTTCGTCCCGCCACAGGAGCAGCGACTGACGGTCATGGGTGACCCCGGTCGGCGCGCAGAAGGGACAGCCGGGAGGGCGCGCCGCGCTGCCGTCGATGTACTCCATTCGCCAGGGGGTCCAGAGCGTTTTCATGGCAGGCGCGGGGTCTGATGCAAGGTGGCGGTCATGGTCTCTCCCACCTCCAGAATGGCGTAGCTGCCCGTACTGCCGCGGCCGCCGGTGAAGCTGCCGGGATTGATGTAGAGCACCCCGCCGGTGCGGTGGCAGGCGGGCTGGTGGGTGTGGCCGTAAACGATGCAATCCGCCTCGGGAAAGAGTTCGATCAGGCGATCCTCGAAGTCGTAGCTGTTCCCCACCCGGTGGACCAGACCGATGGTGAAGCCGCCCACCCGGATCTCCTTCTTGGGCGGCAGGAGCTGCTGCCCGATCAGACTGCACATGTTGCCATGCACCGCATGCACCGGCCGGTCGCCAAAGACCCCCAGGATGGAAGGGTCGGTGAGGTCGCCGGCGTGGAGGATCATGCCGGTATCCATGAAGCATGCCTCCACCAGCCGGACAAAGCCATCGCTTGGTCGGGTCAGGTGGGTGTCGGAGATGATGCCTATCCTGAGGGCGGCCGTCATGGTTTGATCTGAAGCTTGAGCAGGGTTTCCTGCATGTCGAGGCGCGGCTCGATGGTCACCTTGAAGCCGGCAACTTCCGCGAAGGCAAGATAGCGCGATTCCAGAAACTTCTGGGCCTTGTCGAGAAAGTCGGGCTCAAACTCGTAGAGGGTGAAGATCTCAATGCTGGACTCCCCAACGATCTTGAAGTAGGGCCCTTGGCGCTTGATGCTGGCTGGGAGAGGCTTCAAGGCGAGAAAGGCCTTGGCCGCCTCCTTGATCTCTTTTTGCGGAAACGAGGCAAGGGCGAGGAAGATCATGTTTTTCTCCTTCTGGTCAGCAGGCCGGCAGGGGACTACTTCCGGAACAACCAGGCGATGAGGGAGAGCACCGCGCTCATCACCAGCATGGTGGTGATGGGAATATACATCCTGAAACCGGGCCGGTCGATGACGATGTCGCCGGGTAGCCTGCCGATGGGCAGTTTGATAAGCCAGGGCCAGGCAAGGCCCATGGCGAGGAGCAAGACTCCGAGAAGGATCAGGTTCTGTCGCATGGCCGTTCGGCAAAAGGGACGGGGAAAAGGAACACCGCCAACCTTTTTCCATGGTAGGGGGGGACGCCGGAGGTGTCAAGCGAGTTCAATCCCTCAGGGAGTCCCGGAGGGTGGTGGCTGCTTGTTCAAAACTCAGAGAGGGGAGGCGGATCACCTTGTCCCGGCTGGTCTCGCCGCTTGCGATGGAAATGGTGGAGGGGGCAACACCGAGCAGCTTGGCCACGAAGCGGATCACCGCCTCGTTGGCCTTGCCGTCCACCGGCGGAGCGGTGACGCGGAGTTTGAGCGCCTCGCCGTGCAGGCCGTCCACTTGGTTGCGGGACGCCTTGGGTTGCACCCGCACCGCCAGACGCAGTGATCCGTCCGGCATTTCCCGCAGGCAGGGGAGGGGAAGAGAAACCAGTGGGCTGTCAGAAGGGCGAGTCATTGGGGTTGAAGCCGCCCCGTTTTTTGGAGTCCCGCTCCTCCTCTTCCTCGCCGAAGGAAACCGCTGGTCCCTGGGTGTCCAAGGGGTCCTCCAGGCTGAAGGTCATGTCGCCTTCCAGGTCGGGAATGGCCAGATCCGGCACCGGCTCCTCTCCTTCATCCAGCAGGTCGGCGGCCGCCAGTTCCTGGCGGCGGGGAGGCAGCATGTCGTCGGGCAGGTCGATCTTGACATAGAGATCGTTGGGTTCCGTTTCTTCCTTGCGCTCTTCCGCCGGCTTGCTCACGGGCGGCAGGGGAGGGGCGGTTGTGCGTCGCTCCTGTTCCCGCTTCTCCCGGCTTACAGCAGCCGCCGCCTTGGCATAGGAAACCGCCGGCTTGGGCTTGGGGTCGCCCGCTTCCACCATCTCCATATAGTCGCGCAGCCGCTGGCGCAGCTCGTCGTGGGCCTGGGTCTTGACCGACGAGAGGCGGTCGATCTCCCTTTCCAGCGCCGCCACCTCCTCGTTGGCCTGGGCCAGCAAGCGTTCCGCCTCGGCCTGCGCCTCGGCGACGATCTCCTCAGCCTCCCGGGTTCCCTTGTCCTTGAGGGTGTCGGCCAGGCTCTGCGCCGACAGGATGGTGTTCTGGAAGGCCCGTTGCTGGTTTTGGAAGGTGGCCAGGTCCTTTTCCATCGACTCCACCCGCTCGGAGAGGCGCTGATTCTCGGCGGAGAGTTCGGTGATGGTGGCGGCGACCCGCTCCAGGAATTCGTCGACCTCCTCGATGTCGAAGCCGCGGAAACGGACGTGGAACTGTTGGGACTGAATGTCTTGCGCTGTGACTCTCATGGCGTTTGCCTTCTCAATGCGTGCCGGGGTGGGGCGGGGTGCGGTTTTTTCGCATGCTATCCAATGCTGCCGGCCAGTTGGTTCAGGGTGGGGATCAGAAAGTTCCTGAGAAAGATCAGGGCCAGGATCAGCAGCATGGGCGACAGGTCGATGCCGCCCAGGTTGGGGAGCAGCCTGCGGAGCCGGCTGAGCGGTGGCTCGGTGACCTCGTACAGGAAGCGGACAATGGGGTTGTAGGGGTCGGCGTTCACCCAGGAGATGATGGCGCGGCCGATGATCATCCACATGTAGGCGCTCAGGGCAAAGTCGAGCAGGGTGGCCAGGGCGCCGAGAAAGTTACCGATAACGAACATGCAAAAACCTCATTCAGACAAAAAAGGGCAACCGGCTTGGGCCGGATGGTTACATGGTCAGCACCCGGTCGGCCAGGGCCAGGATCTCCTGGCTGGCCCGGCTCTCCGGGGCGGCGGCCAGGAAGGGCTTCTGCTGGCGGATGGCCCGGGAGACCGCGGCATCGTGGGGCAGCGCCCCCAGGGCCAGCGGGCGGATTTTCAAGAACCGGCCGAGCACCATGCTCATGTTCTCAAAGACCTCCTTGCCCTCCTTCTTGGAGGAGACGTTGTTGATCAAGAGGTGGAAGCGGCTCCTGCCGTGGCGGGCGTTGAGCACCTTGATCAGAGCGTAGGCGTCGGTGAGGGAGGTGGGGTCCGGGGTGAGGATGACGAAGTTCTCCTGGGCCCAGGTGTTGAACCAGAGCACCGAGTCGCCGATGCCGGCGGCGGTGTCGATGAGCACGAAGTCGAAGCGATTGATGATCTCTTCCAGGGTGGAGGTGAGGAAGGCCTGCTCCTCGTAGGAGAGGTTGGCCATCTCAGGCACGCCGGAACTGGCCGGCAGTACGTGGAAGCCCGGGGAGATCTCCACCAGGCAGTCCGCTACCTCCCGGCCATCCTCGATGGCCTCGCGGATGGTGTGGCGGACGTTGATCCCCAGCACCACGTCCACGTTGGCCAGGCCCAGGTCACCGTCGATGAGCAGCACCGTTTTCCCCTTCTGGGAGAGTGCCGCGGCCAGGTTGACGGAAAAGGAGGTCTTGCCGACCCCGCCCTTACCGCTGCTGACACAGATGACCCTGGGAGTGTGGTTGCTGGTTGGGTTCATGGATTGGCCTCCCCCCGAGAGACGCCGGAGCAAAGTGATGATAAGGCGATGGTGCCGGTCATGCCCGCTTCCCCTCGGTTTTACTTCTGCCGGTGGTGCTCCGGAGCGACAGGGAAAAGAGCTGGGCGCGTTCCTCCACCGTGACCTGGCAGGTGTCTTCGTGATGCATGGCCGCGGCGTGGCGGATGGCATCGCCGCCCTCCTGGGCGGCGACGGCCAGTTCGCCTTGGGCCGCCTCCAGCAGCTGCCCGGCGGCAATTGTATCATAGGCATGGCAGACCGCAAGCCCAAAGGCCATGGGCTGGCGACGGGCCTTGGCCCCGCTGGCCAGCCGCAGGGCGGCGCGGAACTCCTCGGCCCGCTTCCTGGCCTTGCCCAGGTTGGTGCCAGGGAGGATGACGGCTAGGGTATTCTCGCCGGCCTCCAACAGGATGTCCACCTGGTGGAGACAGGGGGCCAGGGCGGCGGCGGCCGCTGCCGGCGCGGCAACGATTTTGGCCAGGAGCAGTGAGCAGGGCATGCGGGTCCGTTGTACCCGGTCGAGTTCCACTGCGAGCCGGTCGAGCAGGCGGGCCTGGGAGCCCTGGCCTGCCGAGCTCTCTGGCTGGGCGGCCACGGAGCCGGCAGGGGCATCGAAGCTGCGGCCGCCCAGCCCCAGGCGGGCCAGGGCCGCTTCCACCTCCTGGCCGTTGGCGCCGCTGTTGATCAACAGTACTCCCAGGGGGGCCTGGCTGCTGTCCCGAAGCCGGAGGGCATGCACCGAGTGCTGCGAGGCGCGGGACTCCAGGTCGCGGAAGAACGGGGCGTTGTCGCGGCCGTTGTCCCCTGACGCGCCGGTTGCCGTGAGGCGCTTTCCCTTCATGGCACCACCAGCCATGGCGTCACGCCACCCTGCTGCCCGGGGCAATGGGGCCGGCCAGGGCCGAGAGCACCAGCCGGTCGCCTTCCTTGGCCGCCAGGACCATGCCGTGGGAGGGGACACCCATCAGCTTGGCGGGCTTGAGATTGGCCACGATGATCACCTGGCGGCCGATCAGCTCCTCAGGCGGGTAGTGGGCGGCGATTCCCGCCACGATGGTGCGTTCTTCCGGCGCCTTCACCGTGAGCTTGAGCAGCCGGTCGGACTTGGCGATCTTTTCGGCGGCCACGACCTCGGCCACCCGCAGTTCGAGCTTCTGGAACTGCTCGAAGCTGATCAGCCCCTCTTCCTCTGGTGCAGGCGGCGTTGCTTCGACGCTGGGCCGTGTGACCGGCGGCTCGGTCTTCTTCTTTTTGGGCGGCTCCTCGGCGGCCTCCTTGCGGGGTTTCTCCAGCCGCGGGAAGAGCGGCTCGCCCAAACTCACGGCGCCGCCAGGCGCGAGCAGGCCCCAGCGGCCCTGTTCGTCCAGTTTGGGGTTGGCCTCGCTGCCCAGGGCGGCGGCCATCTTGGCGGCGGTGGTGGGCATGACCGGGGCCAAGGCCACCGAGATCAACCGGAGGGTCTCCAGCAGATGGTAGAGCACCGTTGCCAGGCGTTCCTTCTGGGCCGGGTCCTTGGCCAACTCCCAGGGCTGGGTGGCCACGATGTAGCGATTGGCCCGGCTGATCACCTCCCAGACCGTCGCCAGGGCGCGGTGGAAGGCAAACCCCTCCATCTGCTCGGCGTATTGGCCCAGCATGGCCACCGCCGCCTCGGCCAGCTCCCGGTCCTGGGCCTCCGGCGTTCCGGGCTGCGGCACGGTGCCGGCCACGAAGTTCTTCACCATGGTGAGCGAGCGGGAGAAGAGGTTGCCCAGGTCGTTGGCCAGGTCGGCGTTGCGGCGGGAGAGCAGGGCGTCGGGCGAGAAGGCGGCGTCCACTCCGAAGGACATCTCCCTGAGCAGGAAGTAGCGGACCGTGTCGGCGCCGTACTCCTCGGCCAGGGTGGTGGGGCGCACCACGTTGCCCAGGCTCTTGGACATCTTGGCGTTGCCCAGGTTCCAGTAGCCATGCACGTGCAGCCGCCTAAATGGCGCCAGTCCCATGGCCTTGAGCATGGTGGGCCAGTAGATGGCATGCGGCTTGAGGATGTCCTTGGCGATGATGTGCTCCGCCGCGTCCCAGTAACGGGCAAAGTCCGGGCCGTCAGGATAGCCGATGCCGGAAAGGTAGTTGATCAACGCGTCGAACCAGACGTAGGTGACGAACCGGTCGTCGAAGGGCAGCGGGATGCCCCAGGTGAGGCGGGTCACCGGCCTGGAGATGCAGAGATCCTCCAGGGGCTCCTTGAGGAAGGAGAGCACCTCGTTGCGGTAGCGCTCCGGGGTGATGAACTCCGGGTTGGCGTTGATGTGGTCGATCAGCCACTGCTGGTACTTGCTCATCCGGAAGAAGTAGTTCTGCTCGGTGATCCGCTCCGGTTCGGTGAGGTGGTCGGGGCACCTGCCCTCCACCAGCTCCTTCTCGGTGAGGAACCGTTCGCAGCCCTTGCAGTACAGGCCGGTGTAGTCGGCAAAGTAGATGTCCCCCCGCTCGTACACCTGCTGGAGGATGGCCTGCACCGTGGTCATGTGGCCGGGGTCGGTGGTGCGGATGAAGGTGTCCGGCGCGATGGAGAGCGGCGGCCAGGCGGCGCGGAACTTGGCGCTGATCTTGTCGGTGTACTCGCGCACCGAGACGCCGGCGTGTTCCGCCGCCTGGACGATCTTGTCGCCGTGTTCGTCGGTGCCGGTCTGGAAGCGGACGTCGCGGCCGGCCAGCCGCTGGAAGCGGGCCACCGTATCGGCCACCACCGTGGAGTAGGCGTGGCCCAGGTGGGGCTGGGCGTTGACGTAGAAGATGGGGGTGGTGACGTAGCAACTCTTCATGATTTCTGGCCCCGTTCGGGGTTGGGGTTTCGCGGCCGCTTCCGGCGCGGCTGGCCATCGGTGGGCGCTGGCTGGGGCGGCGGCGGAGGCGCCGCTGGCCGACACTGGCTCCACTGTTCTTTGGTGAGAACGACGTTGCGTTCCTGGCCGTCCGGAGTGGCCACCTCGATGGTCTCCTCCAGGGCATTCACCTTGATGATTTTATAGGTTTTTTCACCCACTGTAATGGTTTTGCCCGGTTTTGGCATTTTTTTTCTGAGGGCGTGGTAGGTCTCGTACTCGTAGGTGAGGCAGCAGAGGAGCCGGTTGCAGATGCCGGAGATCTTGGCCGGATTCAGGGGAAGTCCTTGCTCCTTGGCCATCTTGATGGAAACCGGCGCAAACTCGCTGATATAGGAGGAGCAGCACAGTTCGCGGCCGCAGCAGCCCAGACCGCCGATCATCTTGGTCTCGTGGCGTACCCCCACCTGGCGGATCTCCACCCGGGTGCGGAACTCCTGGACCAGATCCTTGACCAGCTCCCGGAAGTCCACCCTGGTTTCGGCGGTGAAGTAGAAGATCACCTTGCCGCCGTTGAAATAGCGCTCCACCCGGATGAGCTTCATGGGCAGGGCATGGCTTTCGATCAACCGCTGGCAGACCCCAAAGCCTTCCTTCTCCCGCTCCAGCAGCCGCTGGTAGCGGTCGGTTTCTTCGCGGTTGGCGCGCCGGATGATGAAGTGACGGCCGAGCCGTTCCGCCTCCGGCCGCTGGGGGCAGGGCAAGACGACGCCATGGACGATGGCCGGCTCCAGCCCGTGATCGGTCTGCACCATCACCAGTTCGCCGGATTTGAAGCCAGCCCCCCGGGCCACGGCGGAACAGGGCTGGCCATCCGGCCGGAAGCGGATGGTGTGGCAGCAGTGGCCCGCCTCGGTCTGGCCCGAGGAGATGACCCGGGGCAGGGGCGGGCTTTCGGTGGCGGCCTCGGCGGCCGTTGGGTTCGGATCTTCGTTCATCGCGATATTTCGTCGGGACAAGGTTGACAGGGTGCGCGCGGATTCCCGGAAGCCAGGCGCGGCCAGCGTGACAGAATACCATGAATGATCGCGCCGCAAAAGGGAAATGAGGGGGCAAGGCGGGAGAAGAATATAAAAAAAACAGGGAGTTCTGCGGAATTGGCGCAATGGCGCGTCAGAGCAGCGAGAGCAAGAGGACCTCGCTCACCGCCACGGCATTGCAGTTTCTGGCCAGCTGCCGTTTGGCGCGATCGATACGGGACAGGCGGGCGTCCATTTCCTCTGGCGACCACCGCGCGGCGCCGGCCGCGAGCAGGGGGCGCAGATCTGGGTTGGCCAGGGAAACGGCAGATCCCTGTCGTTGGAGGAGGAGGTCCCGCAACCAGGTGGACAGAAGGTCGAGCAGTTCCGGCAGCTCTTCCTTGAGTTCCGCAGCCTCCTCCGCCAGGGGAAGGATGGCCTGAACCGCCTCGCCGCTGTCTGGTCGCGACCGCAGCAGGGCTTCCACCATGCGGCGGCGCAGGTCGAGCAATCCCTGCTGGTGTAGAACCAGGGCGCGGCCCAGGCTCCCTTCCGCGGCGGCGGCCAAGGTGGCGGCGGTTTCCGGGGCGAGGCCGGTCTGGCTGGCGAGCAGGCTGGTCAGCTCCTCCCGGGGGAGGGAGAAGAAAGGGATCACCTGGCAGCGGGAGAGGATGGTGGGCAGGATCTCTCCCGATTGATCGCCGGTCAGCACCAGGATGGTGTGACTGGGCGGTTCCTCCAGGGTCTTGAGCAGGCTGTTCGCCGCTTCCCGGCGCATGGCGTGGATGTCCGGCAGGATGGCCACCCGGAAGCGCGCCTCCAGGGGAGGGAAGGTGAGGGCCTTCTTGAGTTCGCGGACCTGTTCGATCTTGATGGCGCCGCCATCCGCGGCAAGGCGGAGCAGGTCGGGATGGTTGCCGGAGCGGAAGCGCAGGCAGGAGGGACAGCGGCCGCAGGGCTCGCCCTCCTCCTGGCGGGGGCAGTTGAGGAAGGCGGCGAAAACCAGGGCCATGCTCCGTTTGCCCACCCCGCGCGGCCCGCGGAAGAGCAGGGCGTGGGCGGGCCTGCCGCCGAGGACGGCGCGGCGCAGCAGCTCCTTGGCCTTGGGCTGGCCAAGCAGATCGGCGAAGCGGAGCGTGGGGGCAGGGGTATGCATGGGGGCATGATACCCTATCGTGGCTCAGGCGCAAAGGGGGATGGAAAAGAGCCGATCCCCGTTTCGATTGTCCTCGGCTGGCGTTTGCTTTGGGCAAAAGCAGAGGCGAGGCCTTGTGCATCGCGAGCCGCACAGCCAAGGCGATGGGAGCGGCTTTCTGCTGGCGGTCAGACTGCCTTGGCAGGCAGCGCGAGATGACGGGTGTCGCCAGCACCACCGGAGATCAGGGTTTCGAGATCATGAACATAACCAAGCATGGTGTTGCTTTCCGCGTAAAGTTCCTCGGATGCCGAGGCGGACTCCTCGGCTGTGGCGGCGGTGTTCTGTACCACGGCGTCCATCTCCTGGAGGGCCTTGTTGGCTTGTCCAACCCCCTCGGTCTGCTCCTTTACCGCCGTGGAGATCTCGTTGATCAGCACGGAAACCGTGCCGGTTCCTGCTGAAACCCTGTTGAACTCCTCGTTGGTCTTGGCCACCAGCAGGGAGCCTTCCTGGACCTTTTCTACGGTCTGCTCGATGAGGGCGGCAGTTTCCCGCGCCGCCTCGGCGGCGCGCAGGGCCAGGCTGCGGACCTCGTTGGCCACCACCGCGAAGCCGGCGCCGGCCTCCCCGGCCCGGGCCGCTTCCACGGCGGCGTTCAGGGCGAGCAGATTGGTCTGGAAGGCGATCTCGTCGATGGTTTTGATGATCTTCGAGGTCTGTCCGCTGGCCGCGGCGATCTCCTCCATGGCGGCGGTGAGTTGTCGCATCGAGGTCTCCGCCTGCCGGGCTATGGTGTTGACCTCCGCCATCACCGTGTTGACTTGCTGGGCGTTGTCGGCGCTGTGCTTGCTCATCGAGGCGATCTCTTCCATGGAGGCGGAGGTCTCCTCCAGGGAGGCGGCCTGTTCGGTGGCCCCTTCCGCCAGTTCCTGGCCCGCTTCGGCAACCTGGCCGGCGGCGGCGGAGATGTGGTTGGCGCCGGCGGTCAGGCCGCTGATTGCCCGATTGAGAGGGGTGGTAATGCCGCGGGTAATGATTACGGCCAGGGTGCAGCCGCCCACGAAGATGCCGAGGGCAATGGCGACGATCATCTTCTGGAGCTGGTTGCCTTTGGCAAGGGCCTCCGCGGCGACATGATTTCCTTCATCGGTATTGACCGTTGAGAAGGCGTGGATGGCTCGCCTGATCTGGGCGGAGGTTTCCTCGAGGGCATCGGCCTTGTCTCCCGCCAGGGCGGGATCCCCGCTTTGAGCGGCATCCATCAGGGCCGTGGCGGCGGGAGAGAGGGCATCGTGCAGCGCGGCAATGGTGTCGATTTGCGCCAGCCAGCCTGTCTGGGCCAGTTCTTCGTCTTTCTGGATGATGGCGCGGGCGCGGGAAAAGGCCTCATCCGCCTCTTGTTCCAGGGTGGTGAAGCGGTTGCGGAAGGCGTCGTCCTTGTGGATGACGAACATGGCTGCGGCAAGTTGCTGCCTGCTCACGGCGAGTGCAAGATCGCCCCCGATATAGGCAAGCGGCAGATGGGTATTCTCCAGATCCTCTATGGAGGTGACCATCCTGGCTGACTGCCACACAGCCAGGCTCGCGCCAAGGGAGGCAAGGAGGACCAGCAGGCCAAAGCCCGCAGCGAGTTTCTTGGCCAAGGAAAGTCTGGTGAAATCCATAATGCGAAACGCCTCCTGGCGTTGTGCGCCAGAGACCAAACGGATGGGCAAGCCCTTTCAGGACAAATAGGCGCAGGAAGAATGGAGAAGGGGTAGTAAGAACCCAGGATGAACGGGTTTCGTTTAGTAATTATTCTTCATTGTGGCAAGGAATATACCGTTGGGGGTCTGCGGTATTTTGCCGCAGGCTGGCGGGCGGGATCAATCTCTTGCGCCCTCAGAGGTCTTTTTCCCGCAGCCTCGGGAAGGGGAAGAAAAAAGTTTCCGCAGAACAGAGGAGTTTTGTATCATGAGGATGGGGCTGTGGCCTGTTCGGGTTGCAGAGGGGAGGGCTTTCTTCGTTTTTTGCGCATGGTGACGGGAGTCGGCATGACCAGAAGGAACATCCTCGCATATCTTGCTGTTTTTGTTCTCCTGGAGGCAGTCCTCTTCGGATTGCTCACCCTGGCCTGGCGAAAGGATGAGGGCCATTACTCCGAGCGGGTGCTGGCTCATCATCGCGGCGAATACGCCTCCAAGCACGATTCCTTGGGCAGCCTTGCCCAGTTTGTGGCGCGGGAGATTTTCCTCCGCCCCGAGGCGGTCCAGCTCTTCGCCGACGCGGCGACGGCGGCCGGTCCGGAGCGCGATCGGCTGCGCCGGAAGCTGTATGCCTTGCTGCTCTCCTCCCATGAAAATCTCGAACAACAGGCCTTTCGTCAGATTCATTACCATTTCCCCGATGGCACCAGCTTTTTGCGGATGCACCGGCCCGAGCGTTTTGGCGATCCGCTTTTCCCCTATCGTCCCTCGGTGCGGCTGGCCAACACCGAGAAGCGTTTCGTGACCGGCTTTGAGGTGGGGCGCGATTTTCATGCCTTCCGCTATGTCTTTCCAGTGCAAAAGGCCGGAGTCCATCTTGGCAGTGTCGAGATCAGTGTGCCGTTTTTCAAGCTCAAGGAGGCGCTGCAGTCTGTCTACCAGGAGGAATACCTGCTGATCCTGAAGAAAAATGCGGTGGAGCGCGCGATTCGGCCACATGCCGAAACAGCCTACATGGGAAGTGACCTCGCGCCGGGGTACCTCCTTGAGAAGGCCGATATGCCGACAGAGGACAGCGTCCGGGCAGGGGGGCTAAGCAGCGAAATGCTGGCGGGAATCAATCAGCGTATCCGTCCTGGCATCGTCGAGGCACTGGCTGCGGAAAAGGCCTTTGTCCGCACGGCCAGGTTCGGAGGGAATGATTACCTGGTGACTTTTTTGCCGGTGATCGACGTGGAGGGGGTGAATGTCGGCTATATTCTTTCCTACGGCAAGGAGCCCATGCTGACGTCGATCCGGCATGGGTATCGCGTTGCCATGGCTTTGGCCTCGGTGCTCCTGCTGCTGCTTTTCGCCCTGCACCACTGGTTCGCCAGCAAGGTCGCCGCGCAGCGGGATTTCGCCAAACAGTTGCTGGAGGCGATTCCCACCCCCATCTGTCTCAAGGACAGGCAAGGGGTGTTCCTGGCGTGCAACCGGGTATTCGCGGAACTGATCCGTCGGCCGCGGGAAGAGATCATCGGCCAGCGCAACGAAAGCCTCATCGAGCCTGCGGTGGCCAGTCAGCAGCGGCAGCTCGACGAACGGGTGCTTGCTTCCGGCGAAAGCCAGCAGGAAGAAGTCCACATGGCGTATCCGGATGGCCCTGGGCGTGATCTGATGGCGGTCAAGGCCCCGTTTCTGGGGAGGGATGGCCAGGTGGTCGGGGTGGTTGGTTCCTTTTTCGATGTGGGCGAGCGCAAGCGGATGGAGGAGGAGATCCGGCGGGCTCATGCCGAATTGGATCAGATATTCAACACCGCCGCCAATGGCATGCGGGTGGTGGATAGGGACTATACGGTGGTCATGGCCAACAAGACTTTTTGCGAGATGGTTGGTTTAAGCGCGCCGGAAGTGGTTGGACACAAGTGCTATGAAACATTCTCCGGGCCAGCGTGCCATTCCGACCAGTGTTCCCTGGCCCGCATCCTGAAAAATCCGCAAAGGCTGGAGTCCGAGGTGACCAAGATACTCCCTTCGGGGCAACGATTCGAGTGCGCCATCACCGCTACGCCCCATTATGGGCCTAATGGAGAACTGCTTGGCATCATTGAGGATTTTAAAGATATTACCCAGTATAAAGACCTTGAGCAGCGGCTGCGGGATATATCCATAACCGACGATCTCACCGGATTGTGCAACCGCCGTGGTTTCATGACCTTGGCTGAAAGCCAGCTGGAGTGCGCTGTCCGGATCGGATACGATCTGTTCCTCTTCTATGCGGACCTGGATAACATGAAGGCGATCAATGATGCCCTGGGACACAGCAATGGCGATCTGGCCCTGGGCGCCACGGCGTCCATCCTGCGGGAGTCCTTCCGCCGATCGGACATCCTGGCCCGGCTGGGTGGGGACGAGTTTGCCGTGCTGCTCACCTGCAGGCCAGGGAGTGCCTGCGAACAAGCGCTGGTGGGCCGGTTCGAGGAAAGGGTCGTTCGGGGCAACACCAGCGGGGAGTTGCCGTTTTCCATCTCCATCAGCTACGGCTTGGTCCAGTGGCAGCAAGGCGAAACCCTTGATCAGTTGTTGGCCCGGGCCGACCAGCGGATGTACGCAAACAAGAATCAGAAGAAGGCATCGCGCCGCGAAGAGCCGCCCATGCCGGGAGGATGAGCGGCGGTAAGGCTGCCGCTAGTCCGCTGGCGGTGCGGTGGAGGGGATATCACTCGCCGCCGTGGCGACCCGGTTGCGGCCGCTGTTCTTGGCCGCATAGAGGGCGGAGTCGGCGGCGGCCAGCAGGGCCTGGGGAGGACCCTGGCTCTCGGGCCACGCCGCAACGCCGAGCGAGATGGTAAAGGGCGGCAACGGTTTGCCTCCGAATTCCAGCCGCACCTCTTCCGCCACCTGGCGCCGCAGGTCTTCGGCGCGTCTGGCGGCATCATCCTGGTTGGCGCCGGGCATGATGATCACAAACTCCTCGCCGCCAAACCTGCAGGCGATATCTTCCTGGCGGGTATGCTCTCCCAGCAGGGTTCCCAGCGATTTGAGCACCACGTCACCGGCGGCATGGCCGTAGGTGTCGTTGAAGCGCTTGAAGTGATCGACGTCCAGCATGATGACCCCCAGCGGGGAGGCGAGGCGCTGGGCGCGGGCAAACTCCCGTCCGAGCGACGCCTCCATGTGGCGCCGGTTGAACAGCCCGGTGAGTGGATCGCGGATGGACTGCTGACGGAGGGATTCCTGAAGCCGCTGGTTGTCGAGCGCCAGGGCGACATGCTCGGCAGCGGTGGCGAGCAGCGGCCAGGCGCCATCGTTTTCGCTGTCGGCGGGATCGTCTCGCCGTCTGAGCAGTTGGAGCAGGCCGAGTTTTTTCCCCTGCACCACCAGCGGAATGCAGGTGGACCAGTGCGGCTGGCAACTGCATGGGTTCGCAGGGTCCTCGTCCTCGGCATTGTGG
Organism: Thermodesulfobacteriota bacterium; assembly: GCA_049323635.1. GTDB lineage: Bacteria > Desulfobacterota > Desulfobulbia > Desulfobulbales > Desulfurivibrionaceae > JBMONS01. The sequence continues at coordinate 38,935 of JBMONS010000006.1, read as the reverse complement.
ATGGCTGAGGTTGCCAGGGCGGGGCAGCGCGCCGGGATCGGTGACTGGCCGGTGGCATCGGGAATGCCTTCCCCCCAGGCAGCCACGGCAAGGGTGCCGGCACCGTTGCTTTCCAGGAGGCGCAGCACCCCGACCGTTGCCGGGAAGAGTTGGGCGAGGGAGTCGGCGATGGCGGCGTGCAGTTCCCCGGCCTCGCGACAGCGTTGAAAGGCCTGTCCCATCTGGGTGAGCAGGGTGATCTCGTGCAGGAGCCGCCCCTGGCGTCGGTTGATCCGTTCCTGTTTGGCGCGTTGTTCGGCAATCTCGTCATAGAGCCGCTTGGTGAGCAGGTGTACTCCCACCCTCAGCAGCAGTTCGGACTCGTCGAAGGGTTTGACCAGATAGTCGTTGACCCCCATGCTGAGCGCCCGCAGCAGATCCTCCCGTTTGTGGGTGGAGGTGATCATCAGGGCCGGAATGTGGCGGAACCGCGGCGACTGCTTCATCTCCGCCACCAGCGCCAAGCCGTCCTTCTTGGGCATGTCCCGGTCGGTGATCACCAGATCGGGCAGGGTTTCGGCGAGCAGCCGGCTGGCCTCCTCGCCGTCGCTGGCGGCGATCACCTCATAGCCGTTCTTGGAGAAGAGGAAGGAGAGGATGTGGCGGGTGGTGGGGGAGTCTTCCGCCACCAGGATCTTCTCCTGCTTGCGGATTTTTTTCGCCTCGAAGAGGGTGTTGACATAGGCGGCCAGCTGGCCGGGCGCGAAAGGTTTGCCGAAAAACTCCACCACGCCCGCGTCGAATCCCTTTGCCACCAGGGCTGGAGTGCAGGTGGAGGAGATGATGATCACCGGGATGTCGGCGGTGAGGGGGTCCTGTTTCAGGCGCTGGCAGGCCTCCAGGCCGCCCATCACCGGCATCTCCAGGTCCATGGTGATCAGATCGGGGCGGACTTCCAGGGCCTTTTGGATGGCCTCCTCGCCATTGACCGCCTGGACGGTGTGGTAGCCAGCCTTGCCCAGTTCGCGGGTGATCACCAGCCGGGGGCCGGCGCTGTCGTCCACCACCAGTACGGTTTCGGCGCGTTCTTCGTTCAGTTCCTTTTCGATCTGGTAGATGACGTTGATCAGCTCCTTGGCCTGGATGGGCTTGGCCAGGAAGTGGGTGACTCCGGCCTCGAAGGCGCGTTCAATGCGTTGCTGCCGCAAGTCCGAGCTCAGGATGGCCAGCTGGGTGGAGGCGAGTTCCGGGTCGGAGGTCACGGCGCGACACAACTCGTAGCCATCCATGTCCTTGAGGACCCCGGCGATGATCGCCAGGTCGGGATGGCGTTCACGCATGAGGGCCAGCGCCTCGGCGCCGCTCTCCGCCTGAATGGCCTGATAGCCATAGCGGGACAGGGTAGTCTGGAGAAAGAGGCGGACGGTGGAGGAGGTCTCCACCACCAGGATGGTGCCCAGCTTCTTGCGCTTGCCCTGGAAGTTCATCAGGGCGGCCAGCAGTCCTTCCTCGGTGAGAATTCCCTCCCGGCGGAGGATGTCGCCGATGGGCACCTTGCGGCGGGTGCGGACGTCCAGCAGGTAGCGGAGCTGGCCGGTGGTGATCAGCCCCAGGGAGACGGCGGCTTCGCCGAAGCGGATGCCGGGATGGCCGGCCATGTATGCCGAGATGGCGGGGATATCGTCGGGGCGCAGGTAGCCGAGCTCCAAGGCGATCTGCTGGAGCAGTCCCTGCTTATTCTGGATGCGGAGGCATTTTTCCAGCTGGGCCGGGGTGATGGTTCCCTGGTTGACCAGATACTCTCCAAAGCTCGCAGCGCCCATATCTCCCCCTATACCAAAATACCATAGCATTTTTTGCCAAAAAGACAAAGCGGCAAGGTTTAGCGTGATATCAAGCAGTTGCGCTGTGCGGCGGGCAGGTTTGCAGACGCATTGCCAGTGCAGGCGAGACCGTTTGTCGCTCGCGGCGCGAGCATGTCGCTGGCGCCACAACTTTCCTGCGGAAAAAAATAGCGTTTAATGATAGGGTGGGGGTGTTTTTCTCGTGGAGGGCTTGAGTTGCCTCCCCGGGGAAGAACGGCCCAGAAATGTTTTCGCCCGCTGGCGTTGAGCCTGTCGCGCCGGGCGGCAGTGATGTGACGACCTCATACGATCAGGACAGACCCATGGCAACCGCAGTTCGGCAGCTCTACCGCAAGATCGACTCCCAGCTTGAATACTGTTTCAATATCGAAACCACCTTCCCCCTCTCCACCGAGGAACTGCATCACCTGAAGCTTCTTCTGGCGGACGGCCTGCTCGTCGAGACGGTGACCGAGGCTCCCCAACTCAGCGGCGACCGGGTGGTGGAGCTGGGGCCGCGCCTCAACTTCGCCACCGCCTGGTCCTCCAACCTGGTCTCCATCTGCCGCGCCATCGGCCTTGGCCAGGTGACCCGGGTGGAGCGCTCCCGCCGCCATCTGGTGCCCGCTGGCCAGGACCGGGCCGTCTTTGTCGCCGCCAGCCACGACCGGATGACCGAGTGCCTCTATCCGGCGCCGCTCACCACCTTCGAGACCGGGATCACCCCGGAGGCGGTGTACGAGATCGACCTGAAAACCAAGGGCCCGGACGGGCTGCTTGAGATCCCCGGCATCTCCATGGACGAGTGGGACCGCAATTTCTACTACGATTATTTCGTGAAGAAGCACGACAGAAACCCCACCATCGTCGAGATCATGGATCTCAACAACGCCAACTCCGAGCACTCCCGCCACGGCTTCTTCCGGGGCAGGCAGGTGATCGACGGGGTCGAGCAGCCCGAGAACCTCTTTGGGCTGGTCAAGTCCACCCTGACCGCCCATCCCAAGGGAAGCGTCATCGCCTTCAAAGACAACTCCAGCGCGGTGACCGGCCACGCAATCACCACCATCATGCCATCCGAGCCAGGCGCGCCCTCGCCGCTTCGCGAGCAGCAGGCGGAGTACCACGTGCTGCTCACCGCCGAGACCCACAACTTCCCCACCGGCGTCGCCCCCTTCCCCGGGGCGGAGACCGGTACCGGCGGCAGGATCCGCGACGTGCAGGGCACCGGCAAGGGCGGCTTCGTCATGGCCGGCACCGCCGGCTACTGCGTGGCCAACCTCCACATCCCCGGCTACGAGTTGCCGTGGGAGAACCGCTACCCCTGCCCGGACAACCTGGCCTCGGCGCTTGAGATTGAGATCGAGGCCAGCAACGGCGCTTCCGACTACGGCAACAAGTTCGGCGAGCCGTTGATCCAGGGTTTCACCCGCTCCTTCGACCTGCGGCTGCCCGATGGCGAGCGGTGGGGCTACCTCAAGCCCATCATGTTCACCGGCGGGGTGGGGCAGATCGACGCTCGGCATACCGAGAAGGCCGAGGCCCAGAAGGGGATGCTCATCGTCCAGGTGGGCGGCCCGGCCTACCGGGTCGGCTTCGGCGGCGGCGCCGCCTCCAGCATGCTCCAGGGCGAGAACCTGAGCGACCTCGACTTCAACGCGGTGCAGCGCGGCGACGCCGAGATGGAGCAGAAGATGAACCGGGTGATCCGGGCCTGCAACGAGATGGGCGACCGGACCCTGATCGAGGTGATCCACGACCAGGGCGCGGGCGGCCCGGCCAACGTGCTGAAAGAGCTGGTGGAGAAGTCCGGCGGCAGGATCGAGATCCGCGAGATCCGGGTGGGCGACCCCACCATGAGCGTCCTGGAGATCTACGTGGCCGAGTATCAGGAGAGAAACGGATTCCTGATCCGCAAGGAGAACATCGCGAAATTTCAGGCGATCTGCGAGCGGGAGAAGGTTGCCTGCGAGGTGCTGGGCGAGGTGACCGGTGATCTCCGCTTCGTGGTCCACGACAGCCAGGACGGTTCCACGCCGGTGGACATCGAGCTCAACGAGCTGCTCGGCAACGTGCCGGTCAAGACCTTCACCGACAGCCGCAGGCCGATGCAGGGCGCGCCCCTCGACCTTGGCGGCCTCATGGTGCGGGAGGCGCTCCACAACGTGCTGCGGCTGGTCTCCGTCGGTTCCAAGCGCTTCCTCACCAACAAGGTGGACCGGGCGGTCACCGGCCTCATTGTCCGGCAGCAGTGCTGCGGGCCCTTGCAGCTCACGGTGAGCGACGTGGCGGTGCTCGCCCAGAGCCACTTTTCCAAGAGCGGCCTGGCATGCGCCATCGGCGAGCAGCCGATCAAGATGCTGGTGAATCCTTCGGCCGGCGCCCGGATGGCGGTGGGCGAGGCGCTCACCAACCTGGTGTGGGCGCGGGTGGACGATCTTGAACAGGTCAAGTGCTCGGCCAACTGGATGTGGGCACCGAAGCTGGCCGGCGAGGGGGCGGCGCTGTACGACGCGGCCCGCGCCATGGCCGAGGCCATGATCGCGGTGGGCATCGCGGTGGACGGCGGCAAGGACAGCCTCTCCATGGCCACCATGGTGGGGAGCGAGACGGTCAAGTCGCCCCGGGAGCTGGTGATCTCCCTCTACGGCGCCATGGCGGACATCGGCAAGGTGGTGACCCCCGACCTCAAGCAGCCCGGTTCCACTGTGTTGTGCATCGACCTGGGAGGAGGACGGAACCGGCTGGGCGGCTCGGCCCTGGCCCAAACCATGGGGCAGCTGGGCGACCAGTCGCCGGACATGGACGATCCCGCCCTGGTGAGGAAGGCTTTCAACGCGGTGCAGGCGCTGATCGACGACGGCCTGATCCTGGCCGGCCACGACCGCAGCGACGGCGGCCTGATCGCCACCGTGCTGGAGATGGCCTTCTCCGGCAACTGCGGCCTGGATCTCGATCTGGCCACGCCCGCCTCCGCCCTGGAGGCACTGTTCAGCGAGGAGCTGGGGCTGGTGGTCGAATGCGCGGCGGCGCAGGTCGAGGCGGTGCGGCAGCGCCTTGCCGGCCAGGGCATCCCGGTGGCGGTACTGGGCAAGAGTATCGCGGAAAAAGAGATCCGCATCCGGGTCAACGGCAGCGAGGTGCTTTCCGAGGACATGCGGGTGCTGCGGCAGTGGTGGGAGGAGACCAGCTACCAGCTCGAACGGCTCCAGGTCAACCCGGCCTGCGCCGACGAGGAGAAGCGGAACATCTACGACCGCAAGGGACCGACCTACGTGTTGCCCTTTGCGCCGAAACCCACCGCGCCGGCCATCCTCGCTGCCTCGTCCAAGCCCAGGGTGGCGATCCTGCGCGACGAGGGCTCCAACTCCGACCGGGAGATGAGCTCCGCCTTCCACGCCGCCGGCTTCGAGCCGTGGGACGTGGCCATGACCGACCTGCTCGCCGGCCGGATCAACCTGGACTCCTTCCGGGGCCTGGCGGCGGTGGGCGGCTTCTCCTACGCCGACGTGCCCGAGTCCGCCAAGGGCTGGGCGGCGACCATCCTCTTCAACGACACGCTCAAGGCGATGTTCCAGGCCTTCTATGACCGGCCCGACACCTTCACCCTGGGTATTTGCAACGGCTGCCAGCTCTTCGGCCTGCTGGGCCTGGTGCCCTGGCAGGGGCTGCCTGCGGAACGCCAGCCCCGCTTTGTCCACAACCGTTCCGGCCGCTTCGAGTCGCGCTGGGTCACCGCCAAGGTCCTCAAGAGCAAAGCGATGATGCTCCAGGGGATGGAGGGGCTGACCTTTGGCATCCACGTGGACCACGGCGAGGGCTTCCTCCACTTCCCGGATCCGGTCATCCAGCAGCAGGTGTGGGACGACCAGCTTGCCACCATGGTCTATGTGGACGACGACGGCAATCCGACCGAGGCGTATCCCTTCAATCCCAACGGTTCGCCCGGCGGACTGACCGGCCTCTGTTCGCCGGACGGCAGGCATCTGGCCATGATGCCCCATCCGGAGCGGGCCTTCCTGCCCTGGCAGTGCCACTACCTGCCGGAGGAGCTGAAGGGGCTGCCGGTTTCGCCCTGGCTCAGGATGTTCCAGAACGCCTATGCCTGGTGCATGGGCTAGGAAAGATGGCGCGGCAAGCCGCGGGAGCGGCCGGCACGGCCGGCAATTGATCATCATTTTTGCAAAGAGGGAGTGTGATGTCGTCTGCAGCCAGTCCATATGTGGGAGAGCAGTCCAGCCTCATCGCTCTGACCGGCAATGCCCTGGTGGATACCTTCCTGGGCGGCTCCAAGTGGGGCTCCGGCGGAGCGGGCACCGCCGCCGCGGTGAGCTTTGGCTTCCCGTCCAGCACGACCCTGTATGATGCCGCAACCGCCTTTGGCTTCTATGGGGACACCAACTTCTCCGGTTACGTGGCCAGCACGGCCTTTGCCGTATTTGGTGCCACGGAACAGGCGGCGGTGCGGGGGGTGCTCCAGACCTGGGCCAACGTCGCCAACATCACCTTCAGCGAGGTGGCTGCCGATTCCACCTCCGCAGCCGCCCTGCGTTTCAATTACACCGGGGCGCCGGGCCTGGCGGCGGGCACCTTCGCGGTTTCCTGGTTTCCCATGGATATTCCGGCCGCCGGCGATACCTGGGTCAACGCCGCCTACGTGTATCCGGATGGTTGGGCCGCGGGCAGCCAGAACTTCCTCACCCTGCTCCACGAGATCGGCCATGCCCTTGGGTTGAAGCATCCCCACGACACCGGTCTGGCCGGGGTGGTGGAGGGCTGGCCGGCCACCACCAACACCCTGCCCTTCACCGGCACCGATACCCTCACCAGTTACTCGACCGAGAACGCCGTGATGGCCTACAACGACGTGCCCGGCGCCGGCAGCCCGTTGCAGGCCGATTTCGCCCCCACCACTCCCATGGCTCTGGATATCGCGGCCTTTCAGTACCTGTACGGCGCCAATACCGCCTTCAACAGCGGCGACACCACCTATACCTTCCGGGCGGACAGCCGTTACAACGAGACCATCTGGGACGGCGGCGGAGCCGATACCATTGTCGCCTCCGGCGACAGCGCGGCGGTGATCAACCTCACCCCCGGGGCCTGGAGCCAGTTGGGGCTGCCGATCACCTACTCGGAGCGGAATTCCACCGATCTCACCGTGGCCTCGGCGCGGCCCGATCTGACCAACGCCAACACGGTCTGCATCTACGACACGGTGACCATCGAGAACGCGCAAGGAGGAGGCGGCAACGACCGGATCACCGGCAACACCGTTGCCAACCGTTTGCAGGGCAATGGCGGCGATGACAGCATCGATGGCGGCGCTGGCATCGACACCGCCCTGTATTCCGGCAACCGGAGCGGCTACACCCTCACCCCGCAGAGCGGCGGTTTTGCGGTACAGGACAACAGCGGCAGGGATGGCCTGGACAGTGTGAGCAATGTCGAGCGGTTGCAGTTCGCCGATACGCGGCTTGCCCTGGATCTGGACGGCAACGCCGGCATGACCGCCAAGTTGCTGGGCGCGGTGTTTGGCGCAGCCGCCGTTGCCAACCAGACCTATGCCGGCCTCGGGCTGGGACTCCTGGACGGCGGCATGGGTTACGCCACCCTGGCAGGGCTGGCCGTGAACGTCGCCGGCGGGACCACGGCCGAGCAGGTGGTCAATCTGCTCTGGAGCAACGTGGTGGGCTCCGCCCCTTCGGCGGAGCAGGCACAGCCGTTCGTGGACATGTTGAACAGCGGCGCCATCACCTCCGGCGCCTTGGCGACCATGGCGGCGGACACCAGCCTCAACCAGGCCAACATCAACCTGACCGGCCTGGCGCAGACCGGGTTGGCGTACGTGTAGGAGCCGCGCACGTTCCCTTGTCTGAATCCGTCTTGTCCGTCCGGCTGCTGCCGTCGGCGAGATGCTGATCGCTCAAGGTGTCTTGCGGGGGTTTCGAGGGAAAACGGCGGCGACAGCCGCAAAATCGTGAGCATGTCATGGGATCAGGAGGGTCTTTCACGCTGATGGAAAATGTCTTTATGAAACAGCGGCGCTTCAACCGGCAGCGCGGCTTCTCCTTGATGGAGCTGCTCATCGTCATGGTCATCCTGGGCCTCATCGCCTCCCTGGTGGGACCCAGGCTCTTCGGCAAGCTGGGCAAGGCGCAGCAGAAGACGGCCAAGACGCAGATCGAGATCATCATGGCGGCCTTGGACGCCTACCGCCTTGACGTGGGGCGCTACCCCACCCAGCAGGAGGGGCTTCCCTCGCTCTTCGCCAATCCCGGCGCCGAGAAGTGGGATGGGCCGTATCTCAAAAAGGCGGTGCCGCCCGACCCGTGGGGCAACCCCTACCACTACAAGAATCCTGGCGAGCATGGCGAGGTGGATGTCTACTCGCTGGGCCAGGACAACCAGCCCGGCGGCGACAAGGAAAACGCCGACGTGGGCAGCTGGGAATAGCCCCCACAAGGAGACGCGCGCCTTTCATGCAAGCCGCTTTTTTCCATAAGAAGGAGAAGTTGGGCTCCCTGCTGGTCAAAAACGGCCGGTTGCAGCCGGCCCAGCTGGAGCGCGCCCTGGCCCATCAGGAGACCATGCCGCGCCGGCTGGGGGAGATTCTCATCTCGCTCGGGTACATCGGCGAGGAGGACCTGGCGATCGCCCTGGCCGAGCAGCTGGGCCTGGCGGTGTACGCGCCGAGGCCTGAGGACACCTTTGTCGCCGCGCCGGTCTCCCAGCTCTTCCTGCGCGAGCATCCCTTCCTGCTGCTGCGCCGGGACGAGGCCGCGGATGAGGCCATCCTGCTGGTCAGCGATCCGCTGGACAGCGAGATCCTGGCCAGCGCCCGGATCATCCTGGGCTCCTCCTTCTCCACCCAGGTGACCGGCGAGGCCCAGCTCAAAAAGCTCATCCGCGAGCACTATCAGCTCGGCCAGCAGGAGAGCGAGGCGGCGGCCCTGCTCATCGACGAGGCGGACATCGACAAGCTCAAGGACATGGCCTCCGAGGCGCCGGTGATCAAGTACGTCAACAACCTCATCGACGCGGCGCTCTCCCGCCGGGCCAGCGACATCCACATGGAGGGGTTCGAGGACGGGCTGCGTATCCGGCTGCGTATCGACGGCGTGCTGCACGACTATGAGATCCCCCCCCACGCCATGCAGCCGGCGATCATCTCCCGCACCAAGCTGCTGGCCGGTCTCGACATCGCCGAGCGCAGGCTGCCCCAGGACGGCAAGATCTCCATGCGGGTGGCTGGCCGGGAGATCGACCTGCGCGTCTCCACCCTGCCCACCATCCACGGCGAAGGGGTGGTGATCCGCATCCTGGAGAAGGCCTCCATCATCCTGGAGCTGGCGAAGCTGGGCATGGCCCGCGGGATCGAGGCCGAGTTCCGGCGGCTGATCGCCGAGCCGGACGGCATCATCCTGGTCACCGGCCCCACCGGCAGCGGCAAGACCACCACCCTCTACTGCGCGCTCAACCACATCAACACCGGCAGCACCAAGATCATCACCGTCGAGGATCCGGTGGAGTACCAGCTGCACGGGATCAACCAGATCCAGGTGCGGCCGGAGATCGGCCTCACCTTTGCCTCGGGGCTCAGGTCCATCGTGCGCCAGGATCCGGACGTGATCATGATCGGCGAGATCCGCGACCTGGAGACCGCCGAGATCGCGGTGCAGTCGTCGCTCACCGGCCACCTGGTCTTCTCCACCCTGCACACCAACGACGCGGTCTCCGCGGTGGTGCGGATGGTCGACCTGGGGGTGGAGCGCTTCCTCATCTCCTCCTCGTTGCGCGGGGTGCTGGCCCAGCGGCTGGTGCGCTGCATCTGCCCCCACTGCAAGGAGGAACGGGGGATGCTGAGCGAGTTCGGGTACCAGCCGGCGGGCGAGGACTTTCCCATCTACGAGGGCAGGGGCTGCCCCAGCTGCTCCGGCACCGGCTACACCGGGCGGATCGGCATCTATGAGCTGTTGGTGGTGGACGAGGCGGTCAATCGCGGCATCTCCCGCGGCCTCGATCTGGTGGATCTGCGCAAGGTGGCCGAGGAGGCCGGCTTCCAGTCGATGTTCGGCGACGGCCTCGCCAAGGTGCGCCAGGGGCTGACCACCTTCAGCGAGGTGGTGCGGGTGTGCAGGGGAACCGAGGATGGGGCGCTTTAAGTACACGGCGCTGGCCGCCGACGGCAAGCCCCAGGAAGGGGAGATCGAGGCGGCCGACCAGGAGGACGCGGCCAGGTCCTTGATGGTGCAGGGACTGAGGCCGCTTGCCATCCAGCGCCTCCGGCAGGGCGGCTTGGCCGGCGTGGAGCTGGCGCCGCTACTGGGGCTTCGCCTGCGCGGCGAGCGGCTCAACCGGGCGGACCTCGATTTTTTCACCAACCAGATCAGCCTGCTCCTCAGAAGCGGCCTCGCCCTGGACCAGGCGCTGCGGGTGATGAAACGCCACAGCGCCAAGCCCGCCTTCCAGCGCTTTGTCGGCGAGCTTGAGCAGAAGATCAAGGAGGGCAAGTCCTTCTCCCAGGCCCTTGCCGACTACCCCCATTTCTCGCCCATGTACCTGAACATCGTGCGGGCCGGCGAGGAGGGGGGGATCCTGCCGGCCATGCTGATGAAAATCGCCGGCTACCAGGCCGCCTTCCAGGAACTCAAGCAATACGTGATCTCCGCCTCCATCTACCCGCTCTTCCTCATGGTGGTGGGCTTTGGCGCCATCATCATCCTGCTGACCACCATCCTGCCCCGCTTCGAGGTGCTCTTCGAGGGGATGGGCCAGCAGCTGCCCGGCCATGTGGCGGCCTTGATGGCGGCGGCCAAGTGGATCAGCGCCCATCCCCTGCTCTTTTTGCTCTGCCTGGCAGCGCCGCCGGCCGGCGCGATCAGCTACCTGAAAAGCCCGGCCGGCCGGGAGAACTTCGACCGCTGGTCGCTGAGGATTCCGGTGCTGGCCGGCTTTGTCCGCACCCTGGAAACGACCCGCATCTTCCGGACCATCGAGGTGCTGGTCAACAACGGCGTCCATCTGGCAGCCGCCTTGAAGATCGGCAGCGGGGTGGCGGTGAACGCCGAGTACCGGCGGCTGCTCAACCAGGCCACCCGGGCGCTCAAGGAGGGCCGCCGGATCGGGCAGCGGCTGGCAACGGAGAAGCTCTTCCCGGAGCTGGCCACCGATCTGCTGGCCATCGGCGAGGAGTCGGGCCGGGTGGGGGAGATGTGCGGCCAGATCGCCGATCATTTCGAAAAGGAGCTCAAGGAGCGGATCAAGCGGCTCACCGCCATGGTGGAGCCGGTTTTCATCCTGCTCATCGCCATGGTGGCCGGCTACGTGGTGATCTCCATGCTGTCGGTGATCCTGAGCATCAACGACATCGCCGGATGAGGCGCGCCATGGCGGGAGGGAGGCGAGGTGGGCTGCTGGGCGGCCAGGGCTTTTCGCTCCTGGAGCTGCTGCTGGTCCTGGCGTTGCTCGGCATCGCCGCCGGCATCGCCGCCCCGGCCACCGGCCGCTTCCTCGACAGCCTCGCCTTCCGGCGGCAGACTGCGGAGCTGGTCGCCGCGGTGCGGTATGCCCGGCTGCTGGCGGTGGGCAAGGGCAGGCCGGTGGCGCTGCGCTTTGATCCGCAGCACAACCGTTTTCATTTCAGCGGCGCGGTGGAGCAGAGCAAGGCGATGGAGCTGCCTGAGGGCGCTCGCTTCGAGCTGAGTCCGGAGCCCCTCTTCTTCTATCCGGATGGGCTCGCCACCCCGGGGCGGCTGGTTTCCCGCCATGGCGAGCGGGTGCGCGAGTTGCACATCGATCCGCTCACCGGCATGCCGGAGGGACGATGAGGCGGTGTGGCGAGCGGGGGGTGACCCTGCTGGAGCTGCTGGTCGCCATGGTGCTGCTGGCCATGGTCAGCGCCATGCTCTACTCGGTCCTCCGGGTGGGAATCGGCTTCAGCGCCACCGGCACCCGGCATCTGGAGCGGCTGGCCAGGGAACAGAACCTGCTCAACCTCATGCGGAGGCAGGTGGCCAGCGTCTGGTTCGACCCGAGGCGTGGCGCGGCTGGGATCTCCTCCGCGCCGGGGGTTTTGCGCCTGGTCACCCGCCAGCCTCTGCTCCACCGGGACGCCGGGGTGGTGCTGGCCGTGTACCGGGTGGATCCGGAGGGGCCTGCCCTCTATTACCAGGAGAAGAAGGACTTCTACAACGTGGCCTACGGCAGGGAGTACATTCCGGACTTCCAGGAGATGGAGCGGCTTTACGCGCCAGGCGGGCAGCGGCTGGAGCTGGAGTACCGGCCGGAGCAGGGCGGGGTGGTGCTCACCGTCGGTGAGGCCTCCTACACCTTCTTCCCCAAGGCGCTTCTGCCCGCCTCCTCCCCCACCTTTTCCAACGTGGAGCAGTAGAGGTGGGCGGGCCGAAAAACCTTCCATCGCTTTGGCGGAGGCAGGAGGGGTTGACCCTGCTCGAGATCCTCGTGGCGGTGGTCTTTCTCAGTCTTGCTTATGTGGCGGTGCTGCAAAGCTTTTCCCAGTCCAACGCCGGCATCTTCCGGCTGGCCCGCAGCAGGCCCGCCGAGCTTGCGCGGGTGCTTGCCTTCGAGGGAGAACTCCGGCAGGCCGGCGCGGGCGGACAGAGCGGGCCGGTCGGGGAGGTGGCGCTGGAGGGGCGCAAGTTCGTGCTGCAAAAGATTCACAGTGAAGACGGTCAGTTGGAGCTGCTGAGGCTTGTAAAGCGATGAAGAGTGTGGTACCGATGATGCTGGAGCCCTCTTCATCCGGCGGTTTCCCTTGGGGAAAAAAGGGATTCGCCCTGTTGGTGGTCATCGTGGTGCTGCTGCTGGCAAGTTTCCTTGCCTCGCAGCTCACCCTGGACGTGCGTACCGAGTACCGGATCGCCCTGCACGCCCAGGAGCGGAACCGGGCTGCCCTGCTGGCCGAATCGGGGATCAACATCGCCCTTTTCCGGCTGCTGGACCGGCCGGTCGACCTGACGGCGGAGGAGGAGTTCGGGGCGATGGTGGCCGGCCGGGAGTACCGGCATCGGCTGAATGGCGGGCAGGTGGTCTACCACGCCGCCAATGAGTCGGGCAAGATCGACCTCAACAGCGCCGACCCGCAGCTGCTTGCATTGTTTCTGCGCTATCAGGGGCTTACCATGGAGCAGGCGGCGGTGATCGGCGATTCCTTGCAGGACTGGCGGGACAACGACACCATGGCGCGCCTGAACGGGGCTGAACAGGAGTACTACATGCATCTGCCCGAACCCTATCAGCCCAGAAACGGCGCCATGGAGGATCCCTCCGAGTTCTTTCTCCTGCGCGGCACCGCCCCCTTGGCCGGCAGGTTCGCGGCGGGCGAGGTGTTTACCATCCACAATTCCGCCAAGAAGATCAACGTCAACAGCCTCACCCCCGCCATGCTCGACTTTCTGGTCAACGGCGACCAGGCCCGCCGGGAGGCCTACCTGGCGGCGCGGCAGGGGCTGCCGGCCCTCAACGCCGCCGCCACCCAGCAGATCCTCGGCCCGGAGCGGTTCGCGGAACTGGAGCCGTTTCTGGCCTACGAGGATGGCGCCGCAAGCCTCTATTACACCATCACCGCCACCGGTCTCCCGGGAGCTGGGGAGGGCAGGCAGGCGTCGTCGCCGGCCGGCCTGACCGTCCAGGCTCTGGTGCGACTGCTGGCCAACGGCTATCAGATCCTGGCCTGGCAGGAGTACTATTCGTGAGGGGAGAGGAGCTGATCATCTCCGCGACCGGTGTCCGGCGGGAGGGCAAGCCGGCACGGCCCCATCCGTTGGAGGCGATGATCGCCCGGCTGCTACGGCGGCTTGGCCTGGCGGCGGCGGAGAAGGCCGGTCCGCCGGTCACCGTCTATGTGGCGGAGGAGCTGCTTTTCGCCAAACAGTTCACCCTGCCCGTGAAGGAGGCCGGGGTTGGCAAGGCGGTGGCCTACCAGCTCGATCTGCTGCTGCCCTTCCCGGCGGGAAGTTATCTGCACGCCTTCACCTCGGAACGGGCCGGCAAGGAAACCGCGGTCACCCTCTATGCCGTGCCGACCGAGACGGTGGAGCCGCGCTTACGGGAGCTTGCCGAGGCTGGCCACGCCATCGCCGGCGTCTTTCCGGAAAGCCAGCGTTATGTGGGCCGGACGGTTGCCGCCCGGAAGAGTTGGGGGCTCCTGCTGCCCGGCAGCGGCGACACCGCGACGCTGCTCGCCTTTGCCAATGGCCGGCTGCAGCAGCGGCACCTCTGCGCGGCGACCCCCACCCTGGAGGAGGCCAAGGCGCTCTGCGGCGGCGAGGAGATATTCCATCCGGCCCCCCCGGCGGGAAGCGGCTTCGGGGATGGCGCCGCCCTGCTGGCCGAGCCGCCAGCCGGCAGGGACTTCGATCTGCTGCCCGCCGGCTATCGCCGCCCTGATTACCTCAAGCGGTTCGCCCTCGCCCTGGCCGCGTTCAATCTGGTGATGCTGCTTTTGCTGATCGGTCTCAAGGAGTACCGCTTCCAGACAGCCAGCCGGCAGGTGGACGCCCAGATCGCCGCCCTGCAGCCGGAGATCAAGCAGATCAACGGCCTGGCCAGTCAGGAGGAGGCCATTCGCAAGGACATCGCCCGGCTGGAGGAGTTGAGCAAGAACCCCAATCTGCTCGCCCTGCTCGGCGCCCTCACCAGCAAGCTGCCCCCTTCCGCCTATCTGGATCAGCTGCGCCTGGAGAAGAAGGACGCGGCGATCCTCTATTTGGACGGTTATGCCGACGACATGGGCGCTCTCTCCGAGGGGCTCAAGGGGCTGGGCGAGGTGCGGCTCAAATCGACCAGCCGCCGCAACAACAAGAATTACTTCCTGTTGGAGATCACCCTGCCGTGAATCAGGCCCTCGCCTTCATCCAGCGGTTCGATCGGCGTCAGCTCCTGCTGGGGGCGGCTGCCTTGCTGCTGCTGTTGAACCTGGGGCAGTGGGGCCTGGATTTCCTGGTTGCCCGCCAGGCCGAGCTGGCGGACCGTTCAACCATGCTCGACCACTACCGCGAGGCGGTGGCGCGCCGTCCGGAGGTGGAGGCGCGGGTCGCCCAACTGCGTCAGCAACGGGACCGGCTGGAGTCGTACCTCTTCCACGGTGAAAGCGAGGAGCAGGTTGTTTCGGCCATGCAGATCATGCTGCAAACCGAGATCTCCGAGGCCGGCATGGAGCCGGAGTTCATCCAGCCGGTGCGTTCCGGGCCTCCCGCCGACCAGCGCGGCCGTGGCGAGATTGTCATCAATATCCGCATGGCCGGCACCCTCAATGGCCTGGGTCGTTTCCTGCACGCCCGTTACAAGAGCCCCAGCTTCTTCCGGGTGAGCAACCTCACCCTCAAGCCCTACAAAACGGGCGAGCTCAAGGTTTCCATGGAGGTGCGCGGCTATTACCGGCTTGGCAAGGCAGGGGGGGCGCCGCCATGACCGGGAGGCTCGCCATCATAGCCGGATTGTTGCTCCTGCTCTTGGGGCAGGGGCGGGGCGTGATCGTGGTCTGGCGGGAGAGGCCGCCGCGGGCAGCCGCTCAGGAGAAGCACCAGCAGGCGGCCAAGGCGGCGCCGGCCACGGGTCGGTTCAGCCTGCAGCCACCGGTGCAGGGGGCTGCGCCGGAGTTCAATCAGGGCTATCTCTTCAACGCCGAGCGGAGCCTCGCCGGAGATGGCGCCAGAGGACCACAGGCCAAGAACGCGGTCAACGTCGGGTGGGACAAGATGCAGTACAACGGGTCCATCATCGGCGGTAGCGAAACCAAGGCCCTGCTCAGTTACCCCCTCGGCGGCCAGCCCGCTTCGCCAGGGGGGGGGATACCCCAGGCGCATGGCTTTCTGCGGGTGGTGGTGGGCGACATGGTGAACGGCTACCGGGTGACCGAGATCCTGCCGGAACGGATTGTTTTTGCCAAGGGCGAGCAGAAGATCATCAAACCGCTCCATGAGCGTGGCCGGGAGCGGTTTCAGCCGCAACAGTCCGGTTCGGCCCCGGCGGCTGGCCAACCACCGCCCGCGCCGCCGCCCGCCGCCGCGCCTGGGCAGGAGGCTGCCAAGCCGCAAGCCGGAGCTGCCCCGGCCGCCCCGCCGCGCCGCGGCACCGAGTCGCCGCTGGAGAGCGGCGCGCCGCGGCCGTCCACCCCGAGGAAGCGGCCGTTGCAGCCGCAGAACCCTGATGCTCCCGATGGGAAGAACATTTTGCAGATGCTGATGGAGAGGCAGCGGCAGCTCAACCAGTCGCGGCCCAAGGATGAGAAGAACTTCACGCCATGAGGCACGGAGTTTTCTGAGAGAATTCACGAGTCAGAATTCGGAATGGCTGGTACGTGTCATTTTCATCTTCTGAATCCGGAGTTCTCAATTCTGAATTCTGATGGTTTCTTGAGAGGGCGTTGGTCCATGAAGCGATCATGTAAGCGATTCCTGCTTTTTTTACTCCTTGTGGTGTTTTTGCCGGGATGCGCGGCTGAGAAGACCCGGCCATGGGTCGACCTGCGGGAGATCGACAGCCAGGTGGTGCGCAAGCAGGGCACCGATGGGGACGCGGAGGGGAAGGGGGCGAAACAGCCCGCTCACGGTGGCCGGGTCAAGGATATGAGCAGCCCGGGGACCAGGGAGCACGAGTTCCTCAAGAAGGGGCCCGCCCCAGAGGAAGAGGGCAGGGGCGGTCCCGGCGACATCATGCTCAACTTCGACAACGCCGACGTCTACGAGTTCATCCAGGTGATCTCCGAGACCCTTGGGATCAACTACATCGTCGATCCCAAGGTCAAGGGTACGGTCAATGTCCGCTCCGGCCAGGGGATCCACAAGGATCAGCTTTTCGGGGTGTTCCGCAAGATCCTCCACATCAACGGCCTTGATGTCCGCAACGAGGGCAACTACTACTACATCCATCCCGCCAAGGGGGGAGCGCCCCAGCAGGTCTACGGCCCCAAGGAGGCCGGCGCGCTCAAGCCCTCGTCGCGGATGGTGATCCAGATCATCCCGGTGGTGCATCTTTCCTCGGCGGAGGCCCAGAAGCTCATCGAGCCCTACCTTTCCGAGGTGGGGGTGGTCCACAACCTTCCTGGCCAGAATACCCTGATCGTGAGCGATTTCGAGGGCAAGGTGCTGGACATGGCCAGCGTGCTCGCCCGCCTGGATATCTCGCCGCTGGCGGCTCTCAAGGTGCGGCTGATCCGGGTGGAGCACGCCCCGCTCTTTGCGCTGCGGGACGAGTTGCAGGAGATCCTCACCGCCATGGCTATCAACGCCAAGGAGCACGATTCGGTCTCCATCATCCCACTGGAACGGGTCAATTCGCTGCTCCTGATTAGCAAGAGCGACCAGCTCCTCGATTCCACCGACCGCTGGATCAAGGAACTGGATGCAGCCCCCACCGACG
Source organism: Thermodesulfobacteriota bacterium (assembly GCA_049323635.1). Lineage (GTDB taxonomy): Bacteria > Desulfobacterota > Desulfobulbia > Desulfobulbales > Desulfurivibrionaceae > JBMONS01. Next base: position 21,728 of record JBMONS010000006.1, on the reverse strand, counting down.
GGCAGGAGACCATCCACTTCTACAATGTCCGCAATTCGGTGGCCTCCGACCTGGCCAGCCTGGTGAACGCCCTCATCCTGGGGGAGGATCTTCCCCTTTCCCGGGAGAGCGCCTCCGGCCGTGGACGGACCACCGACCAGGCCCGGGCCGGCCTTGAGCAGACCGCCGGGCTCGGGCAGCAGGCCAAGGGGGGCGCCGCCGCCCTCTTTGGCGGCGAGACGCCCTTCTCGGCGGCCGGTGCTCGGAGTAGTTCCCCCCTTTCCTCTCCCACCAGCAGCCGCTCGCCCCTGGCCTCGGGGAGCGGGACCAAGGCCTCCTCCGCAACCACCGGCCGGCACGACACTGCCGGGGCGGCGGCCGATGCCGATCGGCCCGCCACCGCCGGCAAGGCGGAGTCGCTGACCAGCCCCTTCTCCCGGCAGCGGGGCGACCGGGACGCCAGGAAGAGCGGGGCGGCGGAGCTGCATTTTGCCGGCGAGCCCATGCTGATCCCGGATGACAGCCGCAACGTCATCCTGATCCGGGCTCTGATGCCGGACTACACGAGGCTGGTCAAGCTGCTGGAGCGGCTGGACAACATGCCGCGCCAGGTGCTGATCGAGGTGCTGGTGGCCGAGGTCACCCTCAACGACTCCTGGGAGTTCGGCGTCGAATGGGCGCTCAAGAACAACAAGCTCAGGGTGAACGGCTCATCCTACCAGCAGAAGTACACCACCGCCTTCGAGAGCGTCGCCGACGTGGGCGCTAAGACCAACGGCTTTGTCTACTCGGTGCTGAACAGCGCCGGCAACCCGATTGGCCTGCTCAACGCCCTGGCCGCCGAGACCGACGTCTCCCTGCTCTCCTCGCCCCAGGTGCTGGTGCTCAACAACGAGGAGGCCCTGGTGAACGTGGGCGACCAGATCCCCATCATCACCTCGGAGTCCGTGCCAACCACCACCACGGATCTCAGAACCTCCACCGTGCAGTACAAGGACACCGGTACCATCCTCAAGGTGATCCCGCGCATCAACCACGACGGCATGATCATCCTCGATATCGATCAGCAGGTGAGTTCCGCCTCGGAGAACACCCTGGGCGGCACCACCTCGCCGATCATCTCAACCCGGGAACTCAAGACCAAGCTGGCGGTGAAGGACGGCCAGACCATCATGATGGGCGGATTGATCAAGAAGGGCACCACCACCAATCAGAACAAGGTGCCGCTCCTCGGGGATGTGCCGCTGCTGGGGTGGGCGTTCAAGTATGAAAAGCAGGCCGATGCCAAGACCGAACTGCTGGTGATGATCACCCCCTACGTGATCGAGACCGACGACGTGCTCGCCCAGTACATCAAACGGTTCCAGGAGAAGATGCAGGGGTTGCGCAAGGATCTGGGGGTCAGGGAGCCGGCCGCCGCTTCCGCCCCGAAAACCGCCGCCGCTCCCCCGTCGCCGCCCCCGCCGGACATGGAGAAGCGGGAGACGCCCGCCGCCTCGGAAGACGGGGTGACCCAACCGCTGTAAGGAAGCTGGCGCATCGTATCCAGCGCTGTGGATCGCATGAAAAAAGGGCTGCCCCGGAATACCGGGACAGCCCTTCTTGTTTGAAGCGGACCAGATTGAAACAACTCCGGTTTAGAACTTGTGGCACTTGGTACAGGTGTACCGCTCCACGTGTTTGTCGTGAACCCGCTGTGAACTTGCCGTCTTCGAGCTGTGGCAGTCGTTGCACAGATCCGAGGTCGGCTTGACCAAGCCGGTGGGCGGCGTGGTGTGGCAGGCCGTACAGGCGAACTTGGAGCGGTGCTTGTCGTGAGTACCCTGCCAGCTCAGGCTCTCCTGCTCGTGACACATGGTGCAGTTCTTCACCGTGGTGCTGGCCAGCTGATGGTAGCCCAGCTGGGTGAAGGGCAGCATCAGGTTGTTGTGGCCGGTTAGGGTGCCGTGGCAGGAGGCGCAGCTCGGAGCCATGGACTTGGGCTCCACGCCGTGGGTGATCAGCATCTCGGCGTTGGCCTTGACCAGGGTGTAGGGCCCGGTCATCCCCTGGTCCTCCATGCCCTTCTGCACCGCCTGATGGAAATCGCCGGTCATGAACATCCACATGATCGCCGGCGGCACCACCCGCCCATCGGCGAGCAGCGGCATCACCTCGCTGACATGGTTCTTGATCGGCACGATCTTGGACTTGCCGTCGAAGATCTTGCCGTTGGCCTTGGCCATGGTGATGGAGCCGTCGGCGTTCTTGGTGATGGTCTCGCCGACGTTGTAGACATAGGAGGTGCCGTCGAACCAGCGGTACTCCGGGGTGACGTTGGAGGCCTTGACCTCATGTCCGATATAGCCGCCCTGGCCGTTGCAGAAGGCCTGGTTCCAGGTCGGCTGCATCCAGTCGCGGGACATCTCTGTGGCGCCGCCCTTGGCAAAGGTCTTGATGTGGCAGGTCTGGCAGGCCACCCGGCCGCTGGCGTGGCGGTTCAAGACCGTGTAGTTGGCGTTGCGGTAGGTATGCGGCGCGGTGCCGTGGCAGTCGCTGCACTTGGGATCGGGCGCCTCGGTCTGACGCAGGTCGATGCCGCGGCCGGAGATCTTGTGGTTGCCGGCATCATGGCAGTCCGAGCAGCTCATGTTGCCGCGGGTGGGCGACATATGCACGTCCTGGCTGTCGGTGGGCGCGGCGGTGTTGACCCCCATGTCGCCGCGCTTGGCCCAGTCGGCGCCGGCCGCCTTGGCGTGGCAGCGCAGACAGGAGTTGCGGGTGGGCTTGTGGACGTTCTTGGCCAGGTCCACCATGGTGGTGCCGGCGGGCATGGCCGCGTAGTCGGGCTCGGTGAAGTAGTTGCCCTGGGCGTCCCGCAGACCGAAGATGTAGGTCTTGATCTGGCCCAGGTAGTCGGTGACCTGCATGGCCGTGGAGGGATCAGGGGTGGTCTTGCGCTTGTAGGTATCCTGGTGGCACATCAGGCAGTCGATATCGTTGACCGATGGCGCGTGCGGGGCATTGCCGTCCGCCCGCACGTGGCAGTTGAAGCAGGCGCCGCCGGAGGACATGGCATAGGTACAGAAGGTGTTGATACCCTTGACCGCCTTGCCAAGCTGCTGGTTCGGGGCGTTGGTCAGCTCGGGCGTGGTGCCCTTCCACTGCATGTGCAGGGTGTTGAGCATGTTGTTCGCCTCGACCTGATGGCAGGCGATACAGGTGGATGGCCCGTTGTAGGCCGTTATTCCCGCGTGGGCAGGGTTGACTACGGCCTGGGCCTGACTGGCCCCGCCGAGGACAACCGCCAGCGCGGAAGCGGTGAATAGTACTTTCTTCATCGTAAATCCCCCAAAGTGGTTGTTGAAACAAGCCCCCTCCCTTATTCCTCATGTGCAATACACCTTGCCCCCGGCGTTTCCTCCATTTCCGGTGGGTTGTTGGGTGAGGATGCAAGCGGCTCTAGCGGCAAAACCGGCGCAAAGAGCATTGCATCGGAAAACGATGAAAAAGCGTGATAACTAGCGAATAAGGAGTACTCCTACCAGGTGCGGCGTTTTGTCGCAACAGAAAATATGGTTAGGGGCAAAAAAATGGAACATTTTTTCAATACTATATGTTGTGGTGTGCGTATTTGGTCTGCACACTATGTGGTGCTCAATCTGGTGGCCGATAAAAGTTTGCAACACGACTTGGAAATATTGACAAGGTGGGGAGGGCGAGGCTAAATGAATTAGGTGTTTGTACCTATCTGCAACCTGTTCGGTCGAGGAGGCCTTTCATGAAGTTGAGTCTGCGCAGCCGTATCCTCGTTCCCACCCTTGTCATCGTCGTTTGTTTCCTGGTTGTCGCTTCCGCGCTTTCGTATTTCAAATCCCGCTCATCCCTGGAAAAGGCCATTTCCGTTCATGTCGAGCATGTTGCCGATTCCGTTGCCGGCCAGCTTGCCGCCTGGGTTGAAGAACGTCGGGCCGATGTGGCGGATTTCGCCAAGAACCGTGACTGCCTCACCCTTGCATCCGCCGCGGCCAGTGGTGCTCCCCCGGTGGACAGGGCGGCGGCGGAGTCTTTCTTGCGGGAAACTGTCAAGCGGAATGGCCATTGCGAAATGGTGGCCGTGGTCGATCGGGCCGGGAATTTCATAGCCTCGTCGAGTCCGGACCAGGTTGGTGCCATCAATGTTGCTGACCGAGAGTACTTCAAGCGTTCCCTGCGGGGAGAGCCGGCGGTGTCGGATGTGGTATCAAGCAAGGCCTCCGGGCGACCGATCTTTGTCATCTCCGAACCCTTGGTTGGCGGTAACGGAGAAGGGGTTGTGGGAGTGGTGCTCGCCGCGGTGGATCTCAGTTATTGCGCCCTCAAGTTCATCAGCCCGGCCAAGGTAGGCGAAACAGGGTATGCATATATGATGAATCTCCAGGGGATGGTCATCGCCCATCCTGAGCAGAGTAATATCCTGAAGCTGGATTTGTCCCAGTTTGATTTTGGCAAGGAGATGCTCGCCCGTAAAAATGGCTTGATACGCTACACATTCAAGGAAGTTGACAAAACCGTAGGATTCCGTGAAGTGGCTGGGTTGGACTGGATTGTTGGGGCCACCGCACCTGATTCGGAAGTGTTTGCGCCGGTGTGGGCCATGCGGCGTATGAACATCGTAGTATTGCTGGTTGCCATGTCGGCCACCGCGGCACTTGTAGCACTGGTGGTTCGTTCCATAATCGGGCCACTTGTCGTCATTGCGGGAGGGATCGACGCGGGAAGTGTCCAGGTCGCCGCCGCCTCCGGCCAGATCGCCGCCACCAGCAGTTCCCTGGCCGAGGGAGCCACCGAGCAGGCGGCGGCCATCCAGGAAACCTCTGCCTCCATGGAGGAACTGGCCGCCATGACCAAGCAGAATGCCGAGCATGCCCGACAGATGGACATCCTGATGCACGACGCCGGTCAGGTGGTGGAGCGGGGTGCTTCCTCCATGGCCGAGCTGACCGGCGCCATGCGGGAGATCACGACCGCCAGCGAGGAAACCAGCAAGATCATCAAGACCATCGACGAGATCGCCTTTCAGACCAACCTGCTCGCCCTGAACGCGGCGGTGGAAGCGGCCCGGGCCGGCGAGGCGGGCGCCGGCTTCGCGGTGGTGGCCGAGGAGGTGCGCAACCTGGCCATGCGTTCTGCCGAGGCGGCACGCAACACCGCTGATTTGATCGAGACCACGGTGGGGCGGGTGCGGCACGGCGGTTCCCTGGTCGCGGCCACCGAGGGCGCTTTCGGCGACATCGCCCAGAGCGTCCGGCGCGCCGGCGCCCTGGTGGGGGAGATCACCCAGGCATCAACGGAGCAGGTGACCGGCATCGATCAGGTGAATACCGCTATTTCGGAAGTGGACAGCGTGGTGCAGCAGAGTGCCGCCAGCGCCGAGGAGGCGGCGGCGGCGTCCGAGGAACTCAACGGCCAGGCCGAGCAGATGAAGGAGTATGTGGCCGAGTTGGTGGTGTTGATCAACGGCGAGCAGGGGCCGGGGCGCTGAGCCGGCCCATTGCCCGTCTTTTGCGGAGGGGGATGGAGGGGAGGCGGCCGGTGGCCGTCTCCCCTTTTTTTGTCGTGCGATGGCAGTGATTACAGGTTCCGCGCCACGATGATGGTGATGGCCAGGTCCTGCGCAGCCAGGATGGAGGCCTGGGCCGTGGCCACGTTGGCGCTCTGCAGTTGCTGGGTGACCAGGATCTGGTCCGCTTCCATGCCGATGTTGTCCGCCATGGCCAGGATCTGATCGCCCATCTCCAGGATGCGGTTGGCCATCACCCCGATGTCGGCGGACATCTGCAGCATGCTCTTGAGCGAAGCAGAGAGGGTGGTGCTGGAGGTCATGTTCTGCAGGCCGTCGATGGCGATCACATAGCCGTCGATGGCGGTGGTCAGGGCGGTGAGCATGATGGCTGTGTTCGCCAGGCTGGTCAAGGAGGTGGCGTTGATGTACATGGTGTTGGTGGCCGCCTGCTGGGCAATGGTCCCGTAGGCCGTGGTCACCTTGCCGAGGAAGGTGCGGACGTCGGTGGCCACCGAGGCGAGCTGGGTCTTCATGGTCCAGGGATTCAAGATCACCGCCGCCATCCTCGCGGCCAGCAGGTTGCCCTCCACCACCAGCGCATCCAGGGTAAGATCATTGGTGCGGGTCTCCACCACCGAGGCCAGGGTGAGCATGTTTGCCTGGGTCTGCAGGATGGACTGCTGGGTGAGCGCCACGTTCTGGTTCTGGATCTCCTGGGTGGTGATGATGCGATCCGCCATGAGGCCGATATTGTCCGACATCACCAGGATCTTGTCCGCCATCTCGCCGATGCGATCGGCCATGGTGCCGATGTCGTCGGAGAGCTGGAGCATGGCCACCATGCCGTCTTTGATGGTGAGCGCCTTAGCGGTCTGTGACAGGTACTGGAGATCGGTGGAGAGGCGCACGCTCTCGTTGCCCAGGCTGGCGCTGGTGATGGCCAGCCGTTCCAGGGCGGCAAGCACATCCGCGTCGAGGTGCAAGGGGGCGGCCAGGCTCTGGTTGACTGTCGTGATGCTGTTCACCAGGTTTCTGGCCGCTTGGTTGGCGGCCCCCAATGGCCCGCAGACCGAGTCGGCCGTCAGGGTGATGGCCTTGAGCTGGCTGTCCAGGGCCTCGGACTGGGTTGCCAGACCGTTCAGATCATCAAGCAGAGCGGCACGGGCCTGGCCGGGGAACAGAAAAGAGCCTGCCAGGAGGAAGAGAGCGGCAAGCATTGTATGGCGGAGCAGAGAGGTCATGGTCTTTTCTCCTTGTATTGTCTGGGCTCTTACTGGGCGAGGAAGTTCTTGATCACGGTAACGGTGACGTTCTGCGCGGTCAGGATCGAGTTCTGGGTGAGCACGATGTTGGTCTGCTGGAGATTCTGGGTCTCCACGATCCGGTCGGCCATGAGCCCGATGTTGTCGGCCATGACGATGATCTTGTCGCTCATCTCCATGATCCTGCCGGACATCACCCCGATATCGGCGGTGAGCCGCAGCATGGCGGCGGTGGCGTCGGCGAGCACCGGGGTCTGGGTAAGGGGAGCGAGCTGGTTGATGGTGTAGGCGTAAGTCTCCAGCGACAGGGCCAGCGCCTTGTACAGGGTGGAGAGATCGCCCAGCATGGTGAGGGTGTCGCCGTTGATGAAGTGGCTGGCCCCCTGGCTGTTGGTGCTCATCCAGGTAGAGAGGTTGACGGTGGTGTTGAGCACCGTGGTGGTCATGACCTCAAGCCGGGAAAGCTCGGTGGCCATGTTCTGAGCGGTCAGGCTGGTGGCGCCGAAGTTGCCGGCCAGCGCATCGGTGTCGCTTTTCACCAGCCCCAGGGTGAGGTTGTAAGCGATGGAGGAGATGGTGTCGCTCATCGCCACCATGTTGGCCTGGGTGATCAACATGGACTGCTGGGTGAGGGCCACGTTCTGGTTCTGGAGCTGCTGGGTGACCAGGATGCGGTCCGCCATGGCGCCGATGTTGTCGGCCATCACCAGGATGCGGTCCGCCATCTCCAGGATGCGATCGGCCATCTTGCCGATGTCCTCGGAAAGGCGCAGCATGGCGGAAAGGGCTGCCCGGTACTCGAAGAGCTCGGCCACGTCCTCGATGGAGCGCAGTTCCCAGGAGAGGCGCACCGAATCAGCGGCCATCTCCCTGGCCAGGGACGAAAGGGTGTTCAGGTTGTCGGTATCGGTGCTGGTCAGGGTGACCGGGTTGGGCAGCAGGCTGGTGACCCGCTCTATGCTGGCGATGTAGCCTTCGATGGAGGTGTTCAGGGTTCCCAGCTGCGTGCAGGTGGAGCCCTGGCCCACCTGGATGGCGGCAAGCTGGTCGCGCAAGGTTGTGCCTTGCGTGACCAGGCCCTGCAGGTCCGTGGTGAGGCTGGCCGTGGCGGGGGAGGCGGAAAAGATGAGGGCAAGAGCGAGTACAAGCCCGCGCAGGACATTCTGCATCGTCATGATCTCCTTATTGAAGTATTAATCTTAAATTAAATAACTAAATAATTAAACAATTAAACATGGATGGTTGGATTGGTCAAGTGTGATCTTGATTGTATAGTTGTTTCGAGATGTTACTGGGTATTCGTGGGCGTGTTCCCCACGTGGGGGAGATGGGCGGGGAGGGGTGCCGGGAGGCGCGAGGTCAGCGCTGCTTGCGCAGCTGTACCTGGAGGATGGCGATGGCCGCCGGGGTGATGCCGGAGATGCGGGCCGCCTGGCCCAGAGTCCGTGGCTGGATGCGGGTGAGCTTTTCCACCACCTCGCGGGAGAGCCCCGGCATGGTGGCGTAGGGAAGGTCCGGAGGCAGCAGCACCGCCTCCATCCGGCGGAAACGATCCACCTGTTCCTGCTGGCGCTGGATGTAGCCATCGTACTTGATGGCCAGTTCCACCTCCTGGGTCACCTCTTGCGCTCCGTCTGGCAGGGCGATGCCGGCAAGCTCCGCCACCAGGGCCAGGTCCAGTTCCGGCCTGCGCAGCAGCTCGGCGGCGGAAACCGCCGTGCGCAGAGGTGCGCTGCCCAGGGCCTCCAACCGGGCAAGGAGGGCGGGCGCCGGCCGCACCTGGGTCTGGCCGAGCAGGTGCAGGCTGGCCTCGATGGCCTGTTGCTTGGCGGCAAAACGTCCATAGGCGTCATCGGCCACCAGCCCGATCCGGCGGCCGATCTCGGTGAGGCGGAGGTCGGCGTTGTCCTCCCTGAGCAGCAGCCGGTATTCGGCGCGCGAGGTGAAGAGGCGATACGGCTCCTTGGTGCCCAGGGTGACCAGGTCGTCGATGAGCACGCCGGTGTATGCCTGGGAGCGATCCAGCACCAGCGGCTCCTCGCCGCGCACGGCAAGCGCCGCGTTGATCCCCGCCATCAGCCCCTGGGCCGCCGCTTCCTCGTAGCCCGAAGTGCCGTTGATCTGGCCGGCAAGGAAGAGCCCCCGGAGCCGTTTGGTCTCCAGGGAGGGGTGCAGTTCCAGCGGATCGACATAATCGTACTCAATGGCGTAGCCGGGCCGGATCACCTTGACCGCTTCAAGCCCCTTGATGCTCCGCAGCATGGCCATCTGCACGTCGAAAGGCAGGCTGGTGGGCAGGCCGTTGGGGTAGACCTCCACGGTGTCCAGCCCCTCCGGCTCCAGGAAGATCTGGTGGCGCTCCTTGTCGGGAAAGCGCATCACCTTGTCCTCGATGGAGGGGCAGTAGCGGGCGCCCACCCCCTCGATGATCCCGGTGTACATCGGCGAGCGGTCAGTACCTGCCCGGATGATCGCGTGGGTCTCGGGGTTGGTGTAGGTGATGTGGCAGGGCCGCTGGGGCAGGGCCGGGGTCTTGCCCCGGTTGGCGAAGGAAAAGAGATTGGGCGGGTCGTCGCTGTGCTGGGGCTCAAGCTCGGTGTAATCGATGGAGGAGCCGTCCAGGCGCGGGGTGGTGCCGGTCTTCATCCGGCCCATGGCGAAGCCCAGCTCCCGCAGGTGTTCGGGCAGCCGGAGCGAAGGGGCGTCGCCCATCCGGCCTGCCGGGAAGTTTGACAGGCCAATGTGGATCAGGCCATTCAGGAAGGTGCCGGTGCAGATCACCACCGCGCCGGCGCGAAGCTCCTGGCCAAGCGAGGTGGCCACCCCGACCACCGCGCCGTTTTCGACCAGCAGCTGGTCGGCGCAGGCCTGGATGATGTCGAGATTTGCCTGCCGCTCCACCACCGATTTCATCCTCAGCCGGTAGAGGAGCCGGTCCGCCTGGGCGCGGGAGGACCACACCGCCGGCCCCTTGCGGGTGTTGAGCCGCCGGAACTGGATGGCGGTGGCGTCGATGTTCCTGGCCATCTCGCCGCCCAACGCGTCGATCTCCTTGACCAGATGGCCCTTGGCCAGGCCGCCGATGGCCGGGTTGCAGCTCATCGCCCCGATGGTGTCGGCGTTCATCACCAGGAGCGCCACCCGGCCGCCCATGCGCGCCGCGGCCAAGGCGGCCTCGCAGCCGGCATGGCCAGCGCCGATGACGATGATGTCGTAGTCGTGGACAAAGGTCATGGCGTTCTTTTCACTCAGGCTCCAGTCCGGTCTTTTTCCCACCAGATCAAGGCCCAGCGCGGTTGGGTGCGGCGGGCCAGCCGCCACAGCCCATCGTCGCCCTGGCTCAGCCGCTGATCCACGTAGTCGGCCAGGCGGCCGTCCTCCGTCGGGGTGAGGTCGTCCACCATCCAGCGGGAGGATTGCAACGCCTCCTTCCTGGAGCCATAGGTGCGGTTCTCATCCAGGGTGATGAAGTCCACCCGGGCATGGATGCCCATGGCATAGAGGAGGTTGAGGGTGAAGATGTAGTCCGGCCCGGGGTCGAAGTCCCGGCCGATGGCGGCAAAGAGGTCCGGGTCGAAGGGGCCGGCTCCCACCCGGTCGGCGATGTAGACGGCGCGGCTGGCCCAGTCGTTGAGCTTGGCCAGGGCAGCGGCCAGATCGTCCACCGAAAGGGAGCGGGAGGCGATGGCCACCTCGTGCGGCGCGATCCCCAGCGCCTGCCAGTCATCGGTCCAGGCGGCCTGGATGGTGCGGATGGAGGCAAGCCCTTCCCCAGCGGCCAGCCGGTCCAGTTCTGCCAGCATGGCGGCGGAGTAGTCGAGCCCGGTCACCGGATGGCCGGCCCGGGCAAGGGGCAAGGCAAGGGTGCCTGGGCCGCAACCCACGTCCAGCACCCGCCAGCCAGGCTCAAGCCGCAGGCGCGCCAGAAAGAGGTCGGCAAAGGGCGAGCCGACATTGCGTTCGGCAAAGGTGGCGGCCCGCTTGTCCCAATCGTTGCTCTGTTTCTTCTTCCAGGACTTTTGGCGGCGGGCCTCCTGCCACATCCGGTTCCAGTCGATGTCGCGGTACTGCATGGCAATTAGCCCCGGCGGGGAGTAAGCCGGTTGACGATGATGGTCAGTTCCTTGCCCTCGGTGCGCATGGTGCGGGTGCTCACCGCCACCTCATACTCTTTCTCCGCAAGCAGCAGGAACTTGGGCAGGCTCACCCGTCGGACGTCGTGGGCCAGGTAGATGACCCCGTCCTCTGCCAGCAGCTGCCGGAACACGGCGAGCAGGGGCTGGAAGAACTCCTCCCGGAAGAGGATTTCCGCGCCGATGATGGTGTCGAAGCGCGGCAGGCTGGGCGGCTTGAGCCAGTCGATGATCCGGTATTCGATATCGGGAAGATTGCTGGCCGCGGCGCTTACCCGCTGAAAATCGAGGATGTGCGGTTCATAGTCGCTCAGGGTCACCCGGTATCCGGCCAGGGCTGCGGCCAGGCCAGGCGCGCCCAGGCCAGCCCCCAGTTCCAGCAGTGTCTCTCCCTGCTTGCGCGGAGGGGTGGCAAGCATCAGATCGGCCAGCACCATGGCCGCCTCCCAGAGTTTGATCCAGAAGGGAAACTCCTGCACGTCCCGGAATGGATCCTTGCCGGCCAGCAGTTGCTCCAGATCGGTCACCTTGAGCAGCTGTAGTTCGTGGCCGCGCACCCGCAGCGACTCGAAGTCTACCTTGAAGCGTTTGCGGATCTCCCGCAGGCGGTTGTACTGTTTTTCCGGAAGCTGGGAAGGATCAAAAGACATGGGGCACTCCTCATGAAAGGGACGAAGCTCGTGGGCAATCAAAGCAGCAGGGCCAGCACCACTACTCCGGCCAGGGCGAAACGGTACCAGGCGAAGATGGCCAGGCTCCTGGTGCGGATGAAGCGCATCAGAAAGGCGATGACCAAATAGCCGGAGAGGGCGGAGGCGATAAGGCCGGTCAGGTAGATGGAGAGCTGGTCGGTGAGCAGGCCGGCCCTGATGATCTTGGGCAGTTCATGCACGCCGGCGCCAAAGATGATCGGCGCCGAAAGCAGGAAGGAGAAGCGCACCGCCGCCTGCCGGGTGAGGCCCAGGGCCAGGCCGGCCGAGATGGTGGAGCCGCTTCGCGAAACCCCGGGCACGATGGCCAGGGCCTGGGAAAGGCCGATGAACAGGGCGTCGCGAAGACCGATCTCGGCAAAATCCCGGTTGCGTCGGCCCAGGCGGTCGGCGGCGAGCAGCAGCCCGCCGGCGGTGGCCAGCGCCCCCGCCACCAACAGGGGGTCGCGGAAGCTGTCTTCGGCCAGATGGCCGAGAAGCAGACCGGCTAAGGCACCGGGGATGGTGGCGATCACCAGCATGAAGAGGAGTAGACGCAGACGCCCGGTTTCCTGGGGATTGCGGTTTTTGCCGAGCAGGGCCATCGCCATGTCCAGGAAATCGGCGCGGAAGTAGATCAGGATGGCGAGCAGCGTTCCCAGGTGCAGGGTGACGTCAAAGGCCAGCTCCGCCTCCTGGGCGCCCAGAAAATGGTGGGCAAGGGCGAGATGGCCGGAACTGGAGATGGGCAGGAACTCCGTGGCCCCTTGCAGGACTCCGAATATGGCGGCTTGGGTGAGGTTCATCATGGGGGGCCACTATACGCAAGGGGAGTGGAAATGTAAATACGGCGTTCTCCTGCGGAGATAAAAAAACGTCTGAGCCAAGACTCAGACGTTTTTGCCATGCGACATGCCGCCCAAGGGGGTCAGCAGCCCTCGAGCTTTTTCTTGGCTGCCGGGGCGGCGGGCGCGGCTTTTTCCGTTGCCTTCTTCGTGGTCTTTTTCTCTGGCTTCTCCACTGCCTTTTCCGTCGGCTTGACCGTCACCTTGTCGCCAACCGCGCTGGTGGCGGCGTCATCGCAGGTGATGGTGATGGTGTTGCCTTCCACCGCGGAAACCGTGCCCGCGCACTCGCCGGCCAGCGTTGGGGCGGTTGCGCCGAAAATAAGGAGCAGGGCGGAAAGGGTCGCCAACATCGTGCTGTTGCGCATGGGAGTACCTCCTGGACTTTGGTTTTGGACGGGGAAGAGATCGTGGATGTGGGGCGGTGGCTGCCATGCCGGCCGCACAAGCAAAAAAACCGTCATCCCGAGTACGGGATGACGGTTTTTGTCAAGCATGGTGGACCCGGCTCAATCAGCCGAGCCACAAGGGCATTAGCAGCCCTCGATCTTCTTCTTCTTGCCTTCTTCCTTCTTCTCCTCGGCGGAAACCTTCGCCTTGGAAGAAACGCCGTCGGTCAGAACGGTGCTGGCGAAGGATACGCCGGTTACGCTCAGGAAAAGGGCCAGGGCGGTGAGTGCAGCCAAAGACTTCTTCATGGTTTGTTCCTCCTCGTTGGATGGTGTTGGAAAGTCCTCAAATGGACTTGGTTGTCTCCATGAAATCCTGACCAGCAGAGGGTTTTCGTCCCGTTTGGGATTTGCTGAATCAGCATTCATTCATGACGAAGTATACGTCAGGTTCAAGAGAAGTCAATGGGAAATTTGCGTGTTTCATTATCGCAAAATCGAGTTCAGATCGTTGACCAGGGTCTGATGATCCACATACCCGTCGTAGCGCTTGACCACGTTGCCCTCCTTGTTGACCAGAAAGGAGGTGGGAATGCCCAGGATGCCGCCGAAGGCGGTGGGGGTGGCGCTGTCGCTCATCACCACCGGATAGTTGATCTCCATCTTCTTGGCGAACTTGGCGACCAGGGAAGAGCCGCCCTGGTCGGTGGAGATGCCGATCACCGTGAAGCCCTTGGGGCCGTATTCCTTCTGGAGGCTGACCAGGGAGGGGATCTCCTGGCGGCAGGGCGGGCACCAGGTGGCGAAGAAGTTCACCAGCAGGGCCTGGCCCTGGTAGCTGTTGGAGTCGATGGTGGTGCCGTCTTCCGCCGAGGGCAGTGCGAAGCGCGGCATCTTGGCGGCAGCCTGGGCGGGCACCGCCACCAGGCAGAGCATGAGGCAGAGGGCGGGCAAAAGAATCTTGGCAAGTGAGGATGCTATCCGCATGGGAAACTCCTGATGAAAAGGGAAGATGCTGGCGTCTTGCGGCCGGATCGAAACGGTGAATAGAAAAAATTTCTACCCGGTTTTCCGGGGAAACAAAAGAGAAAAGTTAATCAGCATGCAGAATACAGGATGCGGAATTCGGAGAAACCGGAGTGTGGCTGTCCTTCCAGGCTGGGGGATTCTAGCGCCAGCCTCCCCAGAAACGACCGGGATTCATTATTGTGAATTCCGGATTTGCAACAATGACTAAAGACAGGTGCCAGTAATTCTGACTGGTTGAATTCTTTCAGGAAATTAGAAATCCGTGTCGCAGGTTCGGATGTGCCCCGCTCTCAATCCATGCCGGTAACCCGCAGCGCCTCCTGGTAGGTGGTGATCCCCTCCTTCACCTTGCGCCAGGCATCCTGTTTGAGGGTGGTCATCCCCTCCCGGAGGGCGGTGTCGCGCAGCTCCGTCTCGGAGCGCAGATCGCTGATCTGGCGGCGCATGGCGTCGGACATGGTGAAGATCTCGAAGATGCCGCAGCGCCCCAGATAGCCGGTGTTGCGGCATTGCTGGCAACCCTTGCCCCGGCGCAGTTCAAGCTCGCCGGTTTCGGTGGCCGGCAGCCCCATGTCGCGCAGGTCGTCGGCGGCCATGGTGAAGGTCTCGCAGCAATGCGGGCAGATTCGGCGCACCAGGCGCTGGGCCATGGCGCCCAGCAGGGTGGAGCCCACCATGAAAGGTTGCACCCCCAGGTCGATGAGCCGGCTGATGGAGGAGACCGCGTCGTTGGTGTGCAGGGTCGAGAAGACCAAGTGGCCGGTGAGCGCCGCCTGGATGGCGTTGGTGGCTGTATCCAGGTCGCGGATCTCGCCGATCATGATGATGTCGGGATCCTGGCGCAGGATGTTGCGGAGGATGGTGGAGAAGGTGACGTCCAGCTGCGACTGCACCGGGATCTGGTTGAACTCCTCGTGCACCATCTCCACCGGGTCCTCCACGGTGATGACGTTCACCTCCGGGGTGGCCAGCTGCTTGAGAGTGGAGTAGAGGGTGGTGGACTTGCCGCTGCCGGTGGGGCCGGTGACCAGCACGATACCATGGGGCGCCGTCATGAAATCCTTGTAGGCCGCCAGATCGCGCGCCGAGAAGCCGATGGTGTCGATGTTCTGGAAGAGGATGTCCGGGTCGAGGATCCGGAGCACCGCCTTTTCGCCAAAGGCCACCGGCACGGTGGAGACCCGGATCTCCGCCTCCTTGCCCTCCCGGTCCACCTTGATCCTGCCATCCTGGGGACGCCGTTTTTCGGCGATGTCCAGGCGGGAGAGGGACTTGATCCGGGAAACCACCGCCGCATGCACCACCTTGGGCAGGGTGTAGATGGTGTGGAGCACCCCGTCGATCCGCAGCCGCACCAGGCTTTGCTCCCGCTTGGGCTCGATGTGGATGTCGCTGGCCCGCTGCTCGAAGGCGTAGTTGAACATGTGGTCCACCGCCGCGCTCACATGCTGGTCCGAGCTAGCCGCCTCCTCGGTGGAGGCCACCCGTACGTATTGTTCCAGATTGCCCAGATCCACCATTGGCCTGGCCAGATGGGTTTCCGCCGCCGAGATGGAGGACTGGAAGCCGTGAAATTCAGCCAGGAGCTTGCGGATGTCGCTCTTGGTGGTGAGGTGGGGCTTGACCACCAACTGGTTGGCCCGCTCGATCTCGGCGAGCACCGCGCCGCTGTCCGGATTGCAGACCGCCACCTCCAGCACCCCGTTGGAAAAGGCGAAGGGCAGCAGCAGATGGCGGAAGGCAAAGTTGCGGGGGATGGTCTTGGTGACCACCTTGATGTCCAGCTTGAGCGGGTCGAGCTTGATGAAGGGCAGGGAGCGTTCCGAGGCGATGGCCCGCATGATCAGCTCTTCGGAGAGCAGCTGGCCCGGCCGCCCCGGCAGCTCCAGATTCATGGAGACGATGATGTCCACGAAGGAGAGGCTTGTATCCTGCTCGCGGCCGGTGTCGGTCTGGCGCCGGCCGCTGTGCTGGCGGAGCAGCAGCTGCCGCTGCTGCGCCTTGCGGGTGGAGATCAGGCTCGCCTGTTCGGCGGAGATCAGGCCGGCCTCGCGCAGCAGGGTCAGGATGTACTTTTCGTCGTTGAGGATGGGCGCCATGGTTGTATCAGTACCCCGGCCTCACCACCCGTCCAGGGGGAATTTGGTTTTGCATCGGTTGGAGGCTGTTTGCCCCAGGGGCGTATTCAAAATAGACCTTCTGGCCGGTGGATTCGGTGTAGTAACGCAGGGTGACCACATCGCCCGGCTGCAGCTGAATGCGCACCCCTTGCCGCGAAGGGCGATAGAGCACGCCGTTGTCCAACTTGACCGCTTTGTCGTCGGTAAACGCCATGATTCTGCCGGAAATCAGTTCCGACTGCACGTTGAGTACTGCTGTCGCCAGGCAAGGAAGCTGGACCAGAAACAGGAGGCAAGCCAGGATGATTGACTTCTTGGTTGTCTTTCCGCGCATGGGAGGGACCTCATGGCAAAGGATGGTTTTCGTTTCCCGCGGGCCGCAGTGCAGCCCGCGGGGCAATGATCGTCACGGCTGCTGGCTGTTGCCAAGCCGCCAGTAATAGAGTTCAAGGCCCTGGACTGTGCCGGGGATCTTGTAGCCCGGGCCAGGTCCTTCGCCGCCGCCGACAATGGCGCCGCCCATGCTCGCCATGGCAGCCGCCTCGCCTTCGCGGGTGACGATGGTGAAGCCGGACGGGATGCCGAAGATGCCGGTATACTTGCCGTAGCGGTCGGTAAGATCCAGGACGTCGCCGTTGGCGCTGTTGAGACTCAGGGCGGCGCCGCCGGTGAGGTAGTTGAGGCTGTATGCAAAGCCGTTACCCTGTTGCGGGTTGCAGACGTCGCTGGCTGCCGGCTGGTAGGTGGTGAAGTAGAGCGCCCTGGCATAGAGGGCCGGGGTGCTGAGCACATGCTCGCCTTGGTGGTTGTCGCGGTCGCCGATGGCGGTGTTGTCCACCGAGGCGACGTAGCTCACGTGCGAGCAGACCGAGCTGCTGCCTTGGTCCTCCAGGATGATGTACCACCCTTTGGCGTCGTTCTCGTGCGCGGCTCCGTCCTCAAGGGCCAGGGTGGTGACGTTTGGGTCGGCGTTGGTGTCGTAGGTGGCGTTGTCTTTTAAAAGGCCCATGAGGTAGGTTTTCATGGAGGTGTCGATATGGGCCGGATCGCAGGCTCCATTCAGGGCGCCCAGGTAGCAGTTGTTGATCACCGAGTTTTCGCCCAACTCATCACAGGTAACGTTGAGGAGCTTGTCCTCGGTGTAGGGATAGGATGAAACCGCGACATTCCGCCGGAAGGTGGTGCCGTCGGATTCATATTCCTTGGCGGAGACTGAAGTGTCGTCGTAAATCGCGTAGAAACGGTTGCGAATCATCCTGTAGCGCGGGTGTTCCCGGTCGCCGGTGCCGAAGAAGAGGGAGGCGAGGGTGTCGCGGCCGGAGAAGGTCGTGTAGTTGAAGGAGTAGTTGCCGCTGTCGAAGAGGGTGCCGGAGCCGCCCCAGGAGATGGCCGGCGGGTAGAAGGCCTTGCGACCCTGATCACTGGTGTCGGCACCCATGCGCATCCTGCCGCTGCCGCTCAGGCTGCCCGGGTTGGCGGAGAATACCTTGGTAACCTGCCAACGATTCAGTGGATTGGAGGCCTCCAGGTCGTAGCGGACCTTGAAGAGGGTGCCGTAGACATCCACTGTGTAGAGGGAGAGCAGCACGTTGCTTCTGACGCCGGTGGTCGGGGTGCCGCCCGAGGTGTAGGTGTAGGTTTCGGTTCCCACCGCCAGACTTACTCCGGCAGGAATGCAGAACTTCATGTCCGGGAAGGTCTGGCTGGTGCCGGTGGCAAGCTGTACCGCTCCGTAGGTGGCGGAAAACGGCAAGATGCCGGCGGTGACTGCAGCCGGATCGTCGATGTCGACCACGAAGATGCCTCGGCCGGATTCGTTCATCCCCAGATTGTATTCGTCGTACAGGTTGTTGTTGTAAACGTCTTGGCTGGCATCCGCCTGGCTCCACTCGGCGTTGTCGATGGTGCCGTTGGCACGGTATGGGGAGCCGCTCATGTCTGCGTCGTTGAACGGCTCGGGGTAGTTGTCCTCCTCGGCATCGTAGCCGCCGGTGAAGATGGCCACGTCCTTGTAGGTCTTGGTGCCATCGGCCGCAATGCTCACCGGAATGGAGGCAAGTTTCACCTCCGCCCAGGATTGGGCTAGTTCGGCGTTGTTGTACTTCCAGGCCACGGTCCACTGGAGCGGATCCTGGTTGGAAACGTCCAGGCTCCAGTAGTATTGGCCACCTCGGCGTTCGCCAAAGATCAGGTACTTGGGGTTCTTGTCCCGGCGGTAGAGGGTGATGGGGCCATCCACCGTGTCCCATACAGGGTTGGCCTGGACATCCTTCAGTTTCGGCAGGATGTCGTCGGGGATGAAGGCGAAGACCTCTCGGCCGGTGGTGTCGTCGAAGACATGGAGCATGCCGTCGTTGCTGCCCACCACCACCAGTCTTTTTTGCAGCGGCAGGCTGGCCTGAGTGGTGTCATAGTAGTCCACCACCACCGGCCGTGAGTGGATGATCGGTCCCAGGACCCATTCCCGCACCGCCAGGGGCGCGCCGGTGGCCGCGTCGGCGTCGTGGGTGTAGCCGTGGGTGTGGTTGACCAGCTTGTTGCGGGCTGCGGCATCCGCCACTCCCAGGTCGGCGGCGGTGATGTTGGCCTGGTCGAACTTGGTCATGACGCCGCCCTTGTATGTGTAGATGGGGCGGTTCCAGTAAGTGGTGGCGGCGAAGAAGCCGCGCACGTCCTCCAGCAGCACCTCGCCGGCGCCGTCCTCCAGAATGTCGGCGCCGCCGTAGTTGTCGCTGTCGTTGACGTCGTTGTCGTCACCCCAGAAGGCGTGGGTGTTGTCCACAAAGGCGCCGGTGTTGTCGATGGCCTCCTGGTTGGCCCCGTCGTATATCATCCACAGATTCGGTCGGGCGGCGGAGCCATCGCCCATTTTGAACTTCTTGACGTTGCCCACCCAGGCGGTGCTGGCCTTGGGCAGGAAGAGCCCCATGTAGAGGTCGTCACCGCTCTGGATCTTGTTGACGGCGTCCACCGAAACCACCGGCGCGGTAAAGGAAACTGCCTGGGACATCATCAGAGCCAGGGAGTAAAAGGCTGCCACCAACTGTTCCTTGTTGTAGGCAGTGATGTATTCACCGCCCGACTCGTCGGCCGCGTCCCTGAGCAGCGGATGGTTGGCGCCAAAGGAGATGTGGTGGGTGACGACGTTGACATAGGAGTTGGCCGGATCCGCCACCGCGCTCTTGTCCAGCCAGCTGTGGGTGTACATCCAGTGGGCCACGTCGTCGTAATAGTCCTCGGCCGGTGAAGCGTACTGGGAAGGATCCTGGGTCCAGTTGTCGTTGTCCCAGTCGCTGAAGGTGACCCCGGCAATCCGGGTGTTGTCATCATCTGCCGAGGGGAAGCCGTCGGTCATGGAGATGACGTAGTTTTTGCGGCAGAGCATGTCGTCGAGGATGTTGCGGCGGCCATAGTAGCCGTCCTCAAACACATCCTGCAGCGCCTCCATCAGTGGGGTGCCGCCGCTGGCGCTGACGTTCTGCACGGCCTGGGCAATGGCGGAGCGCTGGGTGTCGTCTTGTTCGGTGGGGTTGAGGAAGGGGCCGATTTGGGCGCCGGTGGCGTTGTTGCCAAAGGAGGCGAAGCCCCAGTTCATCTTGCCGCGGAACTCCTCCACCACATAGAGCATGGCGTCCTTGGCCACGTCCAGCCGGCTCTGCATCAGGTAGGTCGCCCCGCCGGCGTCGGCCTGGTAGACCACTGCGATCTTGTCGATGGTGTAGCCGGCCCTGGTGGTGTTGCCGTCGCTCTTCAGCTTGAGCACGGCGGTGTCGCCAGTGATGATTGGCGACCAGCCGTCGGCCGGGTCGTTGTCGTTGTCGTACTGGGCGACCAGCGCGCCGGTGCTGTCGTAGATCTTCACATAATCCTTGGTGAAGGTGTTGACGTTGCCATTGCCCTGCACGTCGAACATGGAGAAGTGCACCATCATCTTCACCGCGCCTGGGTGGACGATGCTCTGGGCGGTGGTGGCCTCGGTGAGGTTGTTGGCGTAGTTGGCCCCACCGTTGGGGTAATCCAGGTTATGGTTGACCTTGGCCCAGGAGCCGGTCCCGATGGGGAAGGGCTCGTATTTCCAGGCCGGGTCGCCGCTGCCCGCCGGGTTGGGAGGATTGACCCCGTATTCCAGGTTGTACACCGCCTGCATGTTGATCCAGTTGCCGGTGACAAAGAAGTAGAGGTTGCTGTCGCCGCTTTCCGCCACGTTATTGGTATAGGGAATGGTGGTGTCGATCCCCTCGTAGCCGCTGAAGTAGAAGCCCGGCGCGTTGATCACCCCGCCGAAGCCGTTGTCCACCACCGTGCCGTTGTAGAGGGTGACAAAGTCGTGGAGCTTGATGTCCATGCCGATGGGGAGCCGGGCGCCGTCCAGCAGGATGTAGCCGTCCGTGTCCACGGTGATGCGGCGTTGGCCGGTGCCGTCGTCGCTGAGGTTGCCATCCGCGTCCACCAGGGTGTGGGTGTCCACCACGGTGGTCCAGTTGACGCTCGGGTTGCCGGGGTCGCCGGTGAAGGCGATGTTCCGGCCATCGGCGGTGGCGATGGTGAGGCTGGGGTCGCCCAGGAGCAGATAGATTTTTTGGCGGGTCGAATGGTTGGCGAACAGGGCGGCGCCGGAGACCGGATCGTAGATGTAGTTGTACCCTGGCGCGTCGTTCAGGGTGTAGAAGTAGTCGTACATGGCGCCGTAGTCGATGGTGTGCTCGTACACCGGCCAGGCCATGGAGCCGGAGCTGTCCATGAGGATGTAGCAGTTCTGTTTGGCGTCCACCGCATAGATGTCCGTGTCCCTGGCCTGGGCTGGAACCCCGACAAGGCAGAGCGCGGTCAGGCAGAGCAGGAGAGCGGCGATGGGATCGGCCCAGCGGAGTTTCGATGTGTTGGGTTTCATGGCGTAGCCTCCTTGCGTGGGGGAGGATGGTGAGTCCGGTGTCTGTTTTATCGTTCGTTCATGGTCTGCGGACGAGAGCCATGACGGATGTTGTCGCGTTTGCAAAGCGCCAGGCCTACATGCTGGCCTTGACTCCCACCTTGATGCCGCCTTCTTCCACGATCGAAGAGGCAACGCCGCCCACTACCCCCTGCCCCTGAATACGGAACTTGTAGCCGGAAAAGGAACTGGCGTCGTATCCCTTGGGTGGGACATCTGGGTAAAGGTAGGTGATCAGATAGCGGTAGTCGAATTCATCATCCGCCGCGCTGCCAAGTAGGTTCTGCATGGGCCAGGTGGCGCTGTCGGTGGTGGAGATCCCACCCGTGGTGGCGGTGGTGTCGTTGCCTGGATCAAAATCCGCGTCGGTGGTGGGCGTCAGGACGGTGTTGGTTCTGGTGGGGTCGGCAACCTGATAGTAGGCGAACTGGGACGAAGTAGCATAGCCGAGTCTGTATGCTTCAAGATTTGTCCCTCCCTCGGCTATGTTGAAGCGAAATTCAGCACGCTGCAAACCTCCCGCAATATCCAACTCGAATTTAGAGGAGTTCAGTGCCCAGGCACCCAAAATGCTGATAAGGAGCAGGATGACAAGTGCAGAAATCAGCACGAATCCAGCTTGATGCAGGTTTTCTTTGGTTGCGTTGGGTGGTGCTTTTAGCATGTTGCACCTTGTGTTGTCGTTCAATTTTTGGAATAGCCCTGTAGTTGACCCCAATTGAACCGGACACCCTAGTATGCTAAATAACGACTAGGGGTACGACTATGTCAAAGACTAGTAATTTCGAGGTAATCACCTCGGTACAACGCCGGAGGCGCTGGACCACA
>JBMONS010000005.1:0-20692 GCA_049323635.1 Thermodesulfobacteriota bacterium | reverse complement strand
AAAATTTAAAGAACACATACAGGGAGAGAACCTGGATGATTTGCGCGGCAAGGATTTGGCCTGCTGGTGCAAGGATGGTGAGCCGTGCCATGCTGATGTGTTACTAGAGATGGCAAACCGCTAACGCTTTAGCTCACCTGAAACATGGGAAACGAAACTATGACTGGAATGATGGAAACACCAAACGCGAATGAGCCGGGATCGCCCGCCCCATGTTTTCAGGTGAAGCGCTTGGTTGGGCCTGTACTTGATGCCTGCTGTGGATCTCGTATGTTCTGGTTCGACCGGAATGACAGCCGGGCCGTATTCGTGGACAAGCGCCGAGAGCGGCACACGCTGCCTGATGTTTCGAGCAAGGGTGGCTCACGGGAGTTGGTGATTGACCCTGACTACCAAGCCGATTTCACAGACCTCCCTTTCCCGGATGGAGCGTTTGCGCTGGTGGTCTTCGACCCTCCCCACTTCGAGCGCAACGGTGCGACCGGATGGGTAGGGCTCAAGTACGGGACGCTGAAAGGCGAGTGGCGCGAAGAACTGCGCAAGGGGTTTGGGGAGTGTTTCCGTGTACTGCGGGCAGAAGGGATTTTGATTTTCAAGTGGTGCGCCGACGAAATTCCGGTTTCGCAGATATTGGCGCTGACGCCTGAAAAGCCGCTATTCGGGCACAAGAGCGGAAAGCAGCAAAAGACGCACTGGATAGCATTTATGAAAGCGGCCGCTTGAGGCCCAACGACTGAATTAGCCGCTGCTGGAGGTACTTATGGACCGTGAAGACTTGATGCAACAAGGCATTGGCCCGGCAGAAGCCCGCGAGGATGATGAAGTGCGGCACCAGGCGGCAGAGCTGGAATGGGTGCTCACAAAAATGGAGCGAGCAATTACGCGATGGGAGACCGCCACCCAGCAAATAAACCAGGCTTTTGAACTGATGGGAGAGGCAACCGAACATTTGCTTAATTTGGCTGAGGATAGCGATAACGCACTCGGAAGTGCGGCGCATGGACGGGTTTCTGCCCTGGTGAAGCTGATGCACAACAAGATTCTGTGCCATGACCGGGCAGTGAAGGCGGCAACGGCAAAACAGCTCTATGGACTCAAGCCTGTAGGGCGTGTGATTCATGGCGGCTAACAGGCGTTAGCCAGCATCCGCGCTGATATGCCCCAATCCCCACAGGGGGCGGCCTTTTCTTGGCAGCCCTTTCCTTTTCTTACTGCAATCAAACCACTGAAGCGTTGCAGCTAATCATCTCCCGCCCCACCGTGTAATTCTATTCCCATAACGCATCACCCATACCCCATTCTCCTGCCGCTGCGGGGCGGATTGCCCGCTCCGCAGCTCCTGAACCACAGGGAGAAATCATGCACCCGCTCCTCGCCAGAAAACTGGCCAAAAACATGCAGGCCATGAGCCACGATAGGCGGATCGCCTATCTGGGCGGACTGTATCACATCTGGGAATGGCGGCGGAGCATGATGGCCGCCCAGGGCGGTTGCCCAGACGAGACAATGGGAGGGACGGGTGAGCCAACAAGCATTCAATGACCTGGCTGCCGGGTGCCCCTGGAGATCCAACCTGGCCGAGACAAGCCAGTGCCTCGCCACCTGGCGACCGTTTAACGGCTCCGGTCTCGGACTGTGTAGGGAGCAACACTGCGCGGTCCATCATTTTGTGAAGCTGCAAACGGAGGCAGCCA
Organism: Thermodesulfobacteriota bacterium; assembly: GCA_049323635.1. Classification (GTDB taxonomy): domain Bacteria; phylum Desulfobacterota; class Desulfobulbia; order Desulfobulbales; family Desulfurivibrionaceae; genus JBMONS01. The sequence continues at coordinate 18,998 of JBMONS010000005.1, read as the reverse complement.
TGCGCCCCAAAGGGGATAGGTGATGTTTGATCGAGACCAATTCCGTGAGCTGATCACCGACGTGCTGGTTGCCATGGGCCTTGATTCCCCTGGCGCCGTGGACTTGCTGATGGGCACCGCCGCCCAGGAATCCCGGCTGGGCACCTATCTGCGCCAGAAGGGCAAAGGCCCGGCTCTGGGGGTGTTCCAAATGGAACCGGCGACCGAGCGCGACCTTTGGGACAACTACCTCGTCTACAACCCCGTGCTGGTGGCCAAGCTCACCGCAGCCTGCGGAGTACGCGGGCCTGGTCCCCATCTGCGCTGGAACCTGGCCTATCAGATCGCCATGGCCCGCCTGCATTACCGGCGGATCAAGGAACCGCTGCCGGCCGCAGGCGACGTGCTCGCCCTGGCCGGCTACTGGAAGCGCCATTACAACACCCCGCTCGGCAAGGGCACCGTGGAAGAGTTCGCAGGGAGCTACCGCCGGCTCGTGCTGGGCAACACCAAAGGAGGAACCCCATGAAGCACTTTATGAAAGCGCATCTGTCACTGGTATTGCTGGCCGCCCTTGTTCTCTTGACCGGTTGCGATTTCGTCGTTGCCGCAGTTGCCTTTGCCGCCGACGCGGTCGCGGCTGCCACTCCGGCACCGGGCCTGTTGGACATTCTCCTGGACAACACGGCCGTGCTCCTGGCGGCATTGCTGGCAGTATCCGAGGTACTGGCGCTGATCCCCGGCGTCAAGGCGAACAGCATCTTCCAGTTGCTCGTCAACGGCCTCAAGGCCATGTCGGGCAATCAGTCCACCACGGGCAGGTGACATGGGCGAGACCATCGCGGCGGTGATCGTCGGGATTGCCGGGCTGCTGCTGAACGCCCTACTTAAAGGCCGCAAGGAGAAAGCGGAGAGCCATGGAACCAAACGCAACGAGCTGCGCCAAGCGCTGGCGGAAGATGATCCTGCCGCTGTGCATGGTGCTCTTGCTGACCAGCACGACCGGGTGCGGGAAGCGTTACGTGGTCGTGCCGGGGGGCGAGATGGTGACCATCAGTAAGGCCGAGTTGGACCAGCTCTACAGCGACAACGAAGCCCTGCTGGAGGCCGTGGAGGGGTGCAAGTGAGACGGGAATGGCCGGACAAAGGCATCGCGGGCAAGGTGAACATCATGCTGGTCGAGTGGCCGGAGGATCCTGACGGTGATTGACCCACGGGACGAAGGCGAGGTGGCCCAGGACTACCAGGCCCGCCACAACCAGGCCGCCATTGAGGCGGTACTGGCCGAGGCCAGGCGGCAAACAGGGCCAGGTCTCGAATTCTGCGAGGACTGCGGCGACGAGATCCCGCCGGGCAGGCGCGAGGCACAGCCCGGCGCCACCCGGTGCGTGGAATGCCAATCGCTGCATGGACGCTTGCGGGAGGGGATGTGACAGGGGAACAGGTAGCAGTCGCCAAGATCGTGGCCGATCTTGTCACCACCATCGGGACATGGCCCATCGGGGTGGTAATGATGGCGATCATCATCTGCCCCTGGATCTCCCTACTGGTGGTCATGCGGGGCATCGAACGCCGTGGCGCCGAGTATGACAAGCGGTTCGAGGCAGCCGTCCAGATGTACGAGAACAACGTGCTGCTGGTCAAGGGCTACGAGAAGCTGGCCAGCGACCTCACCAGCATCATCCACCTGAACATCCAGGCGCAGACGCGCCTGGTGGAGAAGATCGAGAACAACATGTACTGCCCGGTGATCCGGGAGCGGGGGCCGCATTGATGATGGACACGGAACGCATGAAGCATCGGGGCCGCCTGGCGGAGCTGGAGCAGGATGCCAGACGGCTGGAGTTGGGCATCAAGGGCGACATTGCCGCCGTCCGCAACCTGCTGGACCCGTTTGCCAAGATCGAGGAGTTGAACGCCGAGGTGGCGGCGGCCCAGGCCGTGGAACTGGCCGGGAAGCAGGCAGAGTACCTCGGCAAGCTCGGCGAGATCACGGCCATCAAGAAGGCATTGGGGATCTGAGATGCCCGAGGCGTACTCCTGGGAGACCCGCGAGGCTGCGGAGGAGCTCTTCATCATCGACGGCCTGACCTATGAGCAGGTGGCGGAACGCACCACCGTGTCGGTCAGCCAGCTCAAGCGTTGGGGCGGCGAGTCGGGATGGGTGGAGCGTCGCCGGGAGTACCGCCAGGCCCAGACCACGGTGCGGCGCGGGGTGATGCTGGCCAAGGCCAAGGCGATCAACTCCGTGCTGGAGAACATGGACCCGCAGGTCGCCTACGCCTTCTCCAGCCTGGTCGCTTCCGGCAAGATCATCGAGGAGCAGGCGCGGGAGAATGCCGCTGCGGCTGGTCCTGCCCTGGGCACCATCGAACGACCGATCAAGACTGCCCAGGACGCGGTGGAAGCCATGCAGGAGGCGCTACAACGCAAAATCAACGCCGTGCTCGGCGACCCGTCCGGCTTCACCCTGGAGGCGATCAAGGGACTCCGGCAGGCCATGGAGATCATCGAGGCGTTGCAGGCAAAATATCTGACCGACACCAAGAAGACCAAGCAGGGCCTGTCCGGCGATGCCGTTCAGGAGATCCGCAAGCAGATCCTGGGGATCGACCAATGACCGTCAGTCCAGTGTTGCCCAATACCGCCCAGGCGGAAGCACCGCCGGTGCTGCTGCCCTACCAGCAGGCATGGATTGCCGACCATTCGCCGTTGAAGATCGCGGAGAAGAGCCGCCGCATCGGCCTCACCTGGGCCGAGGCCGCCGACGACGTGCTGATCGCCGCCGAGGCTGGCGGACAGAACGTCTACTACATCGGCTACAACCAGGACATGGTTATCGAGTTCATCGAGGCTTGCGCCATGTGGGCCAAGGCGTTCAACCACGCCGCCGGCGAGGTTGAGGAAGGCATCTGGGAAGAGGACCAGGACGACAAGCACATCAAGACCTACACCATCCGCTTCCCTGGCTCCGGCCGGAGGATCGTCGCCCTCTCCTCCCGGCCCGCCAACCTGCGCGGCAAGCAAGGCGTGGTGGTGATCGACGAGGCGGCCTTCCACGAAAAGCTGGGCGAGCTGATCAAGGCGGCCCTGGCGCTGCTGATCTGGGGCGGCCGGGTTCGGGTCATCTCCACCCACGATGGCGTCGGCAACCCGTTCAACGAGCTGATTCAGCAGATCAAGGCCGGAAAGCGCAAGGGATCGGTCTTCCGGTGCGACTTCAAGGAGGCCGTAGAGCAAGGGCTGTATCGCCGGGTTTGCCTGCGGCTGGGCAAGGAGTGGACTGCCGAGGACGAGGCCGCCTGGATACAGTCGGTCTACGACTTCTACGGCGACGCAGCCGAGGAAGAGCTGGACGTGGTACCCAAGGAGTCCGCCGGCGCGTACCTGCCGGGGGTGCTCATCGAGGCACGGATGCAGCCGGCGCCGGTTGTCCGGCTGGCCAAGGATGACGCCTTTGCCCAATACCCGGAACACCTCCGCGCGGCCGAGATCGCCGACTGGTGCCGGGCCACCCTGCTGCCGCTCCTGGAGCAGCTCGACCCTACCCGCGAGCATGCCCTGGGCGAGGACTTTGCCCGGAGCGGCGACCTGACCGTGCTTGCCCCGGCCGAGATCGGCCAGGATCTGGTCCGGCGGGTCCGGTTCCAGGTGGAGTTGCGCAACATCCCCTTTGCCCAACAGCGCCAGATCCTCTGGTTCATCATTGACCGGCTGCCTCGCCTGCGCGGGGCCGCCCTGGATTCGCGGGGCAACGGCCAGCAGCTCGCCGAGGAGACCGCCGACAAATACGGACGCGACCGCATCCACCAGGTGATGCTCTCGGACAAGTGGTACGGCGAGAACCTGCCAGCCTTCAAGGCGGGCTTCGAGGATGCCATGATCGAGGTGCCCCGCGACGCGGACGTGAAGGATGACCTCCAGGCCATCCAGGTGATCGGTGGGGTGCCCAAGATCCCCAAGACTACTGGCCAGGGCAAGAAGGGGGAACGCCGCCACGGTGACGCCGCGATCGCCCTGGCTCTGATGTACTTCGCCAGCCAGCAAGATGCCGTCGAATACGCCTACCACCCGGTAACGGCAAAGGACATGCGCGACCCGGGCGGGCATCACGTCACCACCACCGCCGGCTTCGGCCGCATGCAAGGAGCCTGGTAAATGGCGCAGCTTGTCGATCATCTTGGCCGCCCGATCGAACCGGGACAGCTGACAAGGGAGCATGCCGCCCCATCGCTCACCGGGGTGCGCACGGTATGGGACGATTCCGTGGCCAGCGGCCTGACCCCGTACCGCCTTGCCGCGCTGCTCCGAAACGCGGCTGCCGGTGACGCCCAAGACTACCTGACCCTGGCCGAGGAGATGGAGGAGCGAGATCTCCACTACGCCTGCGAGCTTGGCAAACGCAAGCTGGCGGTGAGCCGGTTGCCGGTGACGGTGGAGGCGTTCAGCGACGCTGCCGGCGACAAGAAGCTGGCCGACGAGATCCGGGCGCTGGTTCGCCGGCCCGGCTTCCGGAGCCTGCTCAAGGATCTGCTTGATGGCCTGGGCAAGGGCTACTCGGCGGTGGAGATCCTCTGGGACCGCTCCGGCGCCACGTGGTGGCCTGGCCGGTACGAGCACCGCGATCCGCGCTTCTTCCAGTTCGACCGAGTGAGCCGCCGAGAGCTGCGCCTCCGCGACGAGGCCGACCTGATGGAGGGCCTGCCGCTCGCGCCCTACAAGTTCATCGTCCATGTGCCGCACCTGAAGAGCGGCCTGCCCATCCGTGGCGGACTGGCCCGGCTCGCCGCCTGGGCCTGGATGTGCAAGAACTACTCGGTCAAGGACTGGATGGCGTTCGCCGAGGTCTTCGGCATGCCGCTTCGGATCGGCAAGTACCGCTCCGGCGCCACCGATGCCGACATCGCCGTGCTCAAGATGGCGGTGGCCAATCTCGGCAGCGACGCGGCGGCGGTGATTCCCGAGTCCATGATGGTGGAGCTGGTGGAGCGCAAGTCCACCGGCGGCGGCCAGACGGTTTTCCAGCTGCTGGCCGACTGGCTCGATGCCCAGGTGAGCCGGGGCATTCTCGGCCAGACCGCCACCACCCAGGGCACGCCCGGCAAGCTGGGCAACGAGGGCGCCCAGGCCCAGGTGCGCGACGACATCCGCGACGACGACGCCGAACAGCTGGCCGAGACCATCAACCGCGATTTGATCAAGCCGTTCATCGACCTGAACTTCGGCCCGCAGGAAAATTACCCGCTGCTGGTGCTGCGGGCGGTGGACACGGAAGACGTGGCCGCCATTTCCGAATCCCTGGCCAAGCTGGTTCCCCTGGGGCTCAAGGTGGAGCAGAGCGTGGTGCGCGATCGTCTTGGCTGGCCAGACCCGGACCCCAAGGCGCGGCCCGAGGATCTGCTGGGTGGCGAGCCGGCAGCGCCGACAACCGGAGCGAACCGCACCGCCATGAACCGGGCCGGGGCAGGAGTCGAGTACACCCCGGAGCAGCAGAGCCTGGAAGGGCTGGCGGACGTATCCATCGCCCGCGTCGACCTGGGCGGCAACGAGGCCAGGATGCTTGCGGCAATCCAGGGAGCTACCAGCTACGAGGATGCCATGGAACGACTCCTGGCCTCCTGGCCGGATCTGACCACGGACGATATGGCAGCAACGCTGGAGGCGGCCATGCTCAACGCCGGGCTGTTCGGTGAGTATCGGGTCGGCAAGGAGGCGGGCAATGCCTGAGCTGGAGCTGCGGCCACTGCCCATGGCCGAGGCGCAGGAGTTCTGGCGCGACAAGGTCATGTTGTCGCCAAGCCAGTTCAGGCGGCTCAGCGCCGAGGCCAGGCTGCGCGCCTTCGCCATCGGCGGCATCGCCAAGGGTGACGAGCTGGCCACGGTGTTCACCGCGCTGCAGCGGGCCATCGACCAGGGCATCAGCTTCGAGCAGTTCAAGGAGGAGTGCGGCGACATCTTCACGCGGCGCGGGTGGACCGGGCTTCGGGCCTGGAGGGTGGACAACGTCTTTCGGACCAACATCCAGACCGCTTACAACGTGGGCCGCTACCGCCAGCTCAAGGGCATGGCCGACGCCTTCCCCTACTGGCGGTACAGCGCGGTCAACGATTCGCGCACCAGGCCCACCCATCTGGCCATGAACGGCTTGGTCTACCCTGCCGGGCATCCGTTCTGGAACACGTGGTATCCGCCCAACGGCTTCCGCTGCCGCTGCTCGGTGGTGCCGCTCACCGCCGGCCAGGTGAAGAGCCGGGGACTCACGGTGCGAACCGAGATCCCGCAGATGATCGAGCCCATCGATCCGACCACCGGCAACCGCATGCCGGCCATGCAGCTGCTGCCCGACCCAGGCTTTGCCTACAACCCAGGACAAGTCGCCTGGGGGGGAATCGTGGAGCAAGCCGGCCGGGGGCGGTTTGAGGATCTGCCTGGCTTGCTGGGGCCGGCCGACTACCGGCGCCGGGCGCTCGACAACGTGCGGCCAGCCGTCCTCGCGGATCTGACCGAGGACATGCTCTTGCCGGCCGGCCAGGCCGACGACTTCTACCGGGCGGAGTTCATCCGGCGCTACGGCGAGGAGCAGGTATTGACCGACGCGGCCGGAGAGCCGGTGATCCTCTCGCTGCGTTCGTTCATGGTGGACAAAACCCCAGGGGCGCCGGAGCGCTGGAAGTTCGGCAAGAGCGGGCATGGGGAGTCAATCCCCTGGATGGCCGAGGCAGTGACCAACCCGTATGAGGTCTGGCTGGTGCCGCAGCGCGGCGAGGACGGAACGGTACGGCTCACCCGACGGTACATCTGCCTCTGGAAAACCGAAGACAAGACGCGGGTCGGCGGGGTGGCGATCTATGAGGTGGTTGGCGGGGTGCTCCAGGGGGTGACCAACTTCGTCTCCTGGAAGAAAGGGCAACCGGACCTTGGGTATCTGGAACGGTTGCGGCATGGAGTGCTGCTGTTCGGAAGGTGATGTCGGCCGGCTCGGCTCACAAGCCGGCCACCAGCGACTGTTCAGGCCAGGGTGAGCCCCCCTACGCCGCCGGATGATGCAAAATCATACCATCATCCGGGGCAAAAAGTCAAACCGGAGAAGGAAACGCCGCAAATCGATTCTAAGCGATTTGCGGGAGTGACCGACCGCAGGGTGGGGAGCCTCCGGTTGCGTCCAGCAGAATCGATTTTAAACGGGTTTTAAACGGGGGTCCGATGGCTGGCATCAGATTGAAGATTGACCAGGCGGAAGTTGAGCGGTTTGCCGGGGTGACCCTGGGGCGATTCGGCAACCTCCAGCCGCTCCATGAACGGATCGCCGTGCTGATGGCTTCGAGCATCCGCGAGAACTTCGAGGCTGGCGGCCGCCCGGCCGAGTGGAAGCAGAGCCGCCGGGCCAAGCAGCAGCGCGGCCAGACTCTGCGGGACACCAATCGGCTGATGAACTCCATCGCTGGCCGTGGCTATGCGGACAAGGCGGTGGCAGGCACCAACGACGTGCGGGCGGCGGTGCATCAGTTCGGGGCCAAGCGCGGCCAGTTCGGCACGATGCAAGCGGCGGTGCGAGCCCACGTTCGGAAGATTCGGGGCAAGGAACAGCAGGTGCGGCAGCACACCAGAAAGCAGCCCATGCCCTGGGGAGACATTCCGGCACGTCCGTTCATGCTGCTACAGACCGAGGATGTCGCCGAGATCAAGACCATGGTGGGGGCCTACCTCACTGGGAGGAGCAGATGACGGATCGTGAGACCACCGCATTGAACGCTGCCCAGGCCAGCGGCTGCCTGGCCGCCCTCAACTTTGAATGGCCTGCTTCGGCAGAGGTGCCGGATTGGGTGCAGCTGCTTCCGGCCGGGCCGGTGGTCCAGGGACGCGACGGCCGTGCCTGGAACCTGCCCGACTCCCAGGCGGTGGTGGAGGCGTTTCGGGCCGGGGGCGTTGATTTGCCCCTGGACGTGGAGCATGCCACCGAGCTGAAAGCGCCTTCCGGCGAACCGGCCCCGGCGATGGGGTGGATCAAGGAGCTGGAGGTACGCAACGGCGAGGTGTGGGGCCGGGTGGAGTGGACCGGCGAAGGCGGCATCGAGGTGGGCGAGCGCCGGTACCGCTACCTTTCCCCGGTGTTCCTCTACGACAAGCAGACCATGCAGATCCTGCGGCTGAAGTCGGCCGCGTTGACCAACCAGCCAAACCTGGCGTTACAGGCCCTCAATCGGGAGGGCTATCAACCGAACGAGGAGGAACAGTCCATGAAGAAGATCTATGCGGCCCTCGGTCTGACCGAGACGGCCACCGAAGCCGAGGCCCTGAACGCCATTGGCAAGCTCCAGGGCGATCTGGCCACGGCCATCAACCGGGCCGAGACCCCGAGCCTCGACAAGTTCGTGCCGCGCGCGGACTACAACACGGCCATGAACCGGGCCACCACCGCCGAGGCGAAGGTCAAGGAGATGGAGGCCACGAAGCTTGAAACCGCCATCAACACCGAGATCGATGCCGCCCTCAAAGCGGGCAAGATCACCCCGGCCACGGTGGACTACCACAAGGCCAGCTGCCGGCAGGAAGGCGGCCTGGATCGGTTCAAGGAGTTCGTCAAGGCGGCGCCGGTGATCGGCGATGCCTCCGGCCTGGACGGCAAGGAAGCGCCCGAGGGTGGCACGGCGATGAACGCCGAGATGACCCAGGTGGCCGCCGTGTTCGGCAACTCCGCCGAGGACATCAAGAAGTACGGCGGCCAGGCATAATCACGCCAGTCCAGATCAGCCTGAACCCAACACAACAAGGAGAACATCATGGCCCTTACTGCTGACAGAAACACCCCCATGAAGGACGGCGATTTGATCCCCATGCCGGTGGCGGCATCCACGAAGTGCTACGCCGGCGGGATGGCCGTGGCCAATGCCACCGGCTACGCGGCGCCCGGCTCCACCGCCGCCACCCTGACCTATCTCGGGCGGTTCGAGAATACGGTGGACAACACCGCCGGGGCGGATGGCGACAAAAGCGTCAACGTGCGACGCGGTCGGGCGTTCAAGTGGAAGAACAGCGGCACGGACCCGGTCACCCAGGCCAGCTTCGGCAAGGCCTGTTACATCGTGGACGACGAAACCGTGGCCGCCACCAACGGCACCAATACCCGCTCCGCCGCCGGCATCGTGATCGGCGTCGAGTCGGACGGGGTCTGGGTCCAGTAACCCGGTTCGCCCTGGCCAACCGCAGCGACGCTGCACATCCCCTTTAAGGAGGCTTCACCATGTTGATCAACGCAGCATCTTTGAGCGCTGTTTTCACCAATATCAAGACCACCTTCCACCGGGCCTTCGACGCGGCCCCCTCGCAGTGGCAGGAGACCGCCATGCTGGTGCCGTCCACTGGCAAGCAGAACGATTACTCCTGGCTCTCCAACTTCCCGCGTATGCGGAAGTGGGTGGGCGACAAGGTGGTCAAGGCTCTGGCGGCCTTCAAGTACACCATTGTCAACGATGACTTCGAGGCCACCGTGGAGGTGGACCGCAACGACATCGAGGACGACAATCTGGGCATCTATGCGCCCCAGGCCGAGTCGGCTGGCTTCTCAGCCAAGCAGCTCCCGGACGAGATCGTGGCGGACCTCAAGAACGGGGCCTTTGCCAGCCAGTGCTACGACGGCCAGTACTTCTACGACACCGACCACCCGGTGGGCGACGGCGCCGGCGGCACGGTGAGCGTCAGCAACAAAGGGACCAAGGCGCTCTCCAACGCCACCCTGGCCGCCGCCCAGGCATCCTATGGCGCGGGCCGCACCGCGATCATGAGCATGAAGGATGACGAGGGCCGCCCCCTGGGCTTGGTGCCCAATGTGCTGGAGGTTGGCCCGGCCCTGGAGGCGGTGGGGAATCTGCTGCTCACCGCCGACAAGCTCAACGACAACTCGCCCAACCCGTTCAAGGGCACGGCCAAACTGGTCGTTAATCCGCGACTCACCAGCACCACCGCGTGGTTCCTCCACTGTACCAACATGCCGGTCAAGCCGTTCATCCTCCAGGAACGCAAAAAGCCGGTGTTCGTGCAGCAGACCGGCATGGACTCCGACGACGTCTTCTCCCGCCGCAAGTACAAGTTCGGCGCTGAGGCACGGTATGCCGGCGGCTATGGCCTGTGGCAGCTCTCCTACGGCAGTGACGGCACCGTGGCGTAACCCAGATGACCCCCCGCTGACGGGGTAGCGCAAGCCGCCCCGTCACTCACCTTACAAGGAGAACATTATGCTGCGCATTACCTCACGAAAAGACGGATTCCGCCGCTGTGGCGTGGCGCACCCTGCCACCCCCACGGAGTATCCGGCAGATCGCTTTACCGAGGAAGAGGTTGAGTCCCTCAAGGCTGAACCCATGTTGGTCGTGGAGGAATTGCTGGTGGTGGCCGAGGGCAAAGGTTCGCTCCAGGAAGGCTCTGCCCGTCCGAATGCCAACGAGTCCATCGCCATGGTGAAGGCTGCCGAGACCATCGAGGCCTTGGACAAACTGGCCGAGGGCGAGGACCGCAAGGGCGTGTTGGTGGCCATCGAGGCTCGCCGCAAGGAACTGGAGGCGTAAGCCATGCCCTATGCCACCCTGGCGGACATTCTGGAGCAGCTGCCGGAGATCGAGCTGATCGGGCTCACCGACGATGCCGGTGCCGGCACGGTGGATGACGCGGTGGTCGACCGCGCCATTGCCGACGCCGACGCCTTCATCGATGCCCACTGCCAGGGCCGCTATCCGGTGCCGCTTTCTCCCGCGCCATCCATCATCCGCAGCCTGTCCGTGGATCTGGCCATCTACAACCTGTTCAGCAGGCGACCGGTGGTCGAGGTGCCGGAGGCGCGGAAGGACCGGCGGCAAACCGCGATTGGCTTTTTGGTCAAGGTGGCGGAGGGGAAGATTCTGCTCGGCGCGGCCAGTCCGGAACCAACCACCACCGGCCAGGCCGGGCTTGTGTCCGGCAATGGCCGGATCTTCACCAGGGACAGCATGGGAGGTCTGTGAGATGCCCTACCCGGTGGAACAAATCGAGGACGCCATTGTCGGAGCGCTCGCGCCATTGAAGGCATCGCTTGGCGTGCGCGAGATCAAGAGCTACCAGGGCGAGTTGGAGGAGGCGGACATCAAGAAGATGATGGCCAGGTTCCCGGCCATCTATGTGGTCTACGGCGACTCGGTCTATGGAAGCCATGGCGCGCGGAAGCCGGAGACCATGACTTTCTCGCTCTTTGTCTGCGACCGGAGTCTGCGCTCGGAGGAAGAGTCCCGGCGTGGCGGTGCGCAAAACCCCGGCACCTATCGGATGCTGCGGGAGTGCCGCAACCTGATCACCGGCAAGAACCTGGGGCTTGCCGAGCTGAAGCCATTCGAGATCCTTCGAGATCTCTCGATCTGGTCCGGCGACGGGATCTCGATCTATGCCCAGGATTACGAGACCGCCCAGGCGCATCTCTACCCGACACCATAACCGCCGCCCAAGCGGCACGAAAAGGGAGGCAGTCATGCACATCGTGATCTTTTATCTCGCCAGATATTGGTGGGTGTTCGGCATCTTGTTCGCGGGGTCTGGCCTGCTGCGGTTGGCCCTCGCCAAAGTACATGTCCAATAACCACAATGCCGCCTGAGAGCGGCACGGAAAGGAGGCAACCATGCCCACGGCAACATTCAACGGAAACAGCGACTTCTCAGGCGAGATCCAGGTCGGCCCGGCCAGCACCATGGTCTTCCCCAGTGGTCGGCCGGTACCGGTCACCGACGAGGTGGCGCAGGTGCTGGTCAAGCGACCCGGCAAGGAATTTACCGTGGTCGACGCGGATGGGAAGCCGGTCAAGCCGGCGCCCGCGCCCAAGCCTGCAACCACCGAACCCACGCCTGCGGCAAGTGGGGAGGCGGTCGAGGCCGCCGCCACCGACGCGGCCGGCAAGTAACAACCCATAACGGATGGGCAACCATCCAGGGAGGATAGACCATGCTTAGCACGAGAAACAGCCAGGTGGCCCTCAAGATCGAAGGGGTGGAAGGGGTCAAGGAGACCTTGGCCGCCGCCGATTTCATCTTGGCCAGCTCGCCCAAGTTCACACCGGGCATCAAGATGTACGAACGGGCCGACAAGGCGGTGGCCGGCGACATGAGCCCGGTGGCCAACATCCCCGGCCTGCGGGACGGCAAGATCTCCTTTGAGGTGGAACTGTGCGGCGCGGCCGCAGCCGGCACCGCGCCCCACTATTCCGCCGCCCTGCGATGCTGCGGCGTGGGGGAAACCATCGTGGCGCTCACCTCGGTGGCCTACAAGCCGATCTCCGTCAACATCCCCAGCTGCACGGTGGCCATCTACGAGGACGGCAAGATCAAGCGGATCTGGGGCGCACGCGGCACCTGCACCATCAAGTACAACAATGGCGAACCGGCGGTGGCCAGCTTCACCTTTACCGGCGCCGACTGGGAGGTGGTGGATGGCGATCTGCTCACCGGAGTCACCTATCCCGCCGTCGTGCCGCCGACGTTCCAGGAGGTCACCTTCTCCATCGGCGGATACGAGGCCAACATCAACGCCATGGAGATCGACCTGGGTAACACCGTCGCCCTGCGCAAGGGGGTGAGCGCAGCGTCCGGCCACATCAGCGCCAGGATCACCGGCCGCAAGCCGACCCTCAAGATCGATCCGGAGGATGTGTTGGTGGCCGCCCACGACTTCTTCGGCACCTGGCGCGCCGGCACGCCGGTGGCGTTGTCCGCCAGCATGGGCAGCACGGCCGGCAACACCATCGCCACCACGGCGCCCAAGGCGCAGTACCAGTCCGTCTCCGCCGCCGAGCGGGAGAAGCTCGCCACCCTGGACATCAATGCCCTGCTGTCCAGGAACCTCGGCAACGACGAGTGGCAGATCCTGATCACCTGATGCCGGGTTGCCATCGACTGTAACCGTTGCACGCAAACACAGAAAATCGAAAGGAGAACAACCATGCTAGTTTTTGACAGAGAGGGACAGGAGTCGATCCGGGACGGCGCCTGGCGTGATTACGAGGGTGGCGTCAGGACCAAGATCCGGCCTTTCGGCCCGGAGATGGCGCGGCAGATCCGAAAGTCCGCCCAGAAGTCCGGCCGGTTCGATCAGGAGATGTACGATCTCGCGCTCTTTGACTACTTGATCGCTGACTGGAACGTGCCGGAGGCCATCAAGAAGGATGGCAAGGTGGTGGGCACCAAGCCGATGCCTTGCACCGCAGAGAATAAACTGATGGTCGTTCGGGCTTGGCAGGCATACCGGCACTGGGTCGCCACCACCGCCGATGCCCTGGGCGAGGAGTCCGCCCAGATATCCGAGGCCGAACTGGGAAACTTAGGCGGTTCGTCCGATGGCAGGCGAACCGGCCCAGGAACGGAGACAAGCTCCTCAGCTGCTCAGGTTGCCGGGTAATCCGGGAGCTAGCGCCGGAGCGCGTGCCGGCCTCCTGCGAAGCCTGCGGCAAGGAGGATCTGCTGCCGGAGAACTACGAGGCCTGGGGGTTTTATCAAGACTGGCCGGGCCTCATCCGGCAGGGAATGGACGGAACCTGGGTGGACTACACTTCCGCCCTGAGCATCATCGATGAAGAAGCCTATCCGGAGCCAACCATGATGCTCCGTAAACTGGAAGCGATACGCCAAGGCTTATGCCAGAGAACAAGGTCCAAATAGTCGTCGAGGTCGACGCCAAAACCGGCCAGGCCACCATCCGCCAGCTCGGACAGGAGATGGAGGCAGTGGGCCGCCGTGGTGCGGCTGGTTTTGGCCAAGCCTCGGCCGGGGTGGATCGCCTGAGTCAAAAAATGTCTCCGGCGGTGGGCCTCGCGACACAGTTAGCAGGGGCCGTAGGTGCAGTCGGTGGGGTGATGGTGGCGAAAGATGTAGCTATGTCCGCTGCCCGGTATGAGACCTTGGGGGCGGCCATGGAGGCTGTAGGCGCCCACGCCAATTATACCCGTGCCGAGATGGACGGGGTTGCCGCGGCCCTTCAACGTAACGGGATTGCCATGATCGAGTCGCGGGCTGTCTTGACCCGTATGACTCAGGCGCATATCGATCTCTCCAAGGCTACCGGCCTCGCTAGGATCGCGCAGGATGCCGCTGTTATCGGCAACATTAACTCGTCCGAGGCGTTCGAGCGGATGATTCAAGGCATCCAGTCTGCAGAGGTTGAAATCCTGCGGAATATTGGCCTCTCCGTCAATTTCGAGAATTCCTACAAGCTGTTGGCTGCACAACTCGGGAAGACATCTAATGCTTTGAGCGAGGAGGAGAAAACACAGGCCAGAGTCAATGTAGTCATGGCGGCCGGCGCTGGGATCGCCGGGACGTATGAAGCCGCCATGGGCACCGCCGGGAAACAGATTCTCTCGATGGAGAGATATACGGCGGATCTTGGTGTCAAGTTTGGAGAGGTCTTTCAGCCGTCATTGACTCTGATTGTCGAACAACTTACGCAATCGTTGAAGGATGCCAATCACGAGCTCGACAATAAGGACAACATCACGGGATGGGGCGAAACATTCCGCTCCACCGTTATCGCCGTTGAGGCCGAAGTGATTCGGCTGGCCATGTTGTTGGATAAGGTCGGCGGGACTATGACCAGCGGTGGCATGCTGCTTACTGGCGTAGGCTCCGCTCTCGGGATTGAGAGTTCGAAAAGTCGATTTGAAGCGTTCGCTGCGGCGAACATGGAATATGAAGCGCGATATCAGGCAGGGGACCGTGCATTGCAGGCCTTGGCCGACAAAGAGGTCGCGCTTCAAAAAACGGTGCAGAAGACAGGTGCGGCCACCCAGGCCGCCAGGGCCGCCGGTGGACAGGCCGCCAAGAGTCAGGCGGAGACCGAGCAGGAACTCGCCAATTTCGAGCGACAACAGGCTGCCGAGCGGGAGAAGGCGTCCGCTGATCACCTTAAGCGGAAGCTCCTGGAAATCGAAGAGGAACGCACGGCTGAACTTGCCGCCGCCAAATCGCGGTTTAAGTCCACCGAGGATCTGGCGCGGGCAGAGAGGGCGGTCAACTCCCGATTCGATGCCGAGGCTGACGCAGCCAAGCGGGATGCCGCAGCCAAGGCCACCAAGGGCCAGGCTTCGGCCATGCGCGAACTCACCAAGACCATGGATGATTACCGCGACGCGGTGATGGCCAGCTTGCCAGAAGAGCAGCAGGCCGTTGCCAAGGTGCGCAAGGAGTACGCCACCTACCGGGAGTCCATCGAGGATGGATTGAAAAAGCACCCGGAGCTGGCCGGCGAAGCCACCAAGGCCATGGCTGGATTGGCGGTGGAGGAAGAGAAGGCGGTTGCCCGGACCAGGGAACGCGCGGCGGCCGGCAGCGATCTGGCCCGCGTCACCGATGCTTATAATGACGCGGTGATGGAAAGCCTGCCGGAGCAAGAGCGCGCGGTGGCGGAGATTGCCAAACGTTACGACGAGGCCCGCGACGCGGTGTGGCGCTGGGCGGTGGCCCAGGACGCGGCCGGCAAGTCCACCGAGGAGGTGGCCAACGAGGTCGAGCGGCTGTACCGGCTTTTCAATACCCGCCAAGCCGAGGCCACCTCCAAGGCGCTGGAGCACCAGCGGGACCAGGCGGACAAGACCACGGAGATCTGGAAGCACACCTACGATAACCTGCAAGATCTTACCGCCGACTGGATCTATGATCTGGAGATCTCTTGGTCCAGCTTGGGTGATCTTGCCTGGCGCACCGCATCCCAGATGGTATCGGCCTGGGCTTGGAGCCAGGCGTCGATGACGTGGTCCGGGCCGAGCGGCACCGTGATTTCTGGTGCGACCCAGCAGCCTGGCGGAGGTAGCACGGGGACGGCGCTTCAAGGCGCATCGCTGCTCTCCAACCTGGCGTCCGGGTACTCGACCGCCGCCAATATGACCTATACCTGGAATGGGGTGTCGCGACTGTTTGGCCCCGGCAGCACGATGGGGGATGCCTTGTTTGCCCCGAGCAATGCGGAAATGGCGGCGGACCCGTTTGCCTATGACGCATACGCTGCCGGTGGTGGGTCCAATCTGTTTAGCAGCATCCCCGGCGGTCCCGGTGCCTGGTTCTCCGCCTACAATGCTTTCAATTCCTTCTCCGAGGGCAACGAGGTCGCGGGGGCGGGCCACACCGCCGCCGCCATCGCGGCGTTCACCGGCAATCCGCTGCTGGCTCTGGGCATAGAACTGGGCACCACCCTGCTTGGCGGGTTGTTCGGCGAGGATGAAAACCGCTTTACCCTCACCGAGTTGGACTCCATGCAAACCGCCCCGGCGGACCGCTCCTGGGACCGCTATGAGGGATTCCAATCCATGGGGCAAGCAGGTCTGTGGACGCAGGGCAACGACTGGTACCAGCCGATTCAGGACGCCTATGTGCAGGGCCGTGACAAGCTCACCGAGGCGTTCAACCAGCAGGCCGCCTCGCTCAAGGAATCCATGTCCGACGAGGCGTGGACCGCGTTCGCCACGGCATTGGAGTCGGAGACGCTCGATTACAGCCACACCGGAAACTTTTACCTCAGCGACGCCCAGGGGGTGCTTGAGTCGGCCATGCGCGGTTTTGCGCAGGAGCTGGACACGATGCTCACCACCGCCTTGCAGGCGGCGCTGCCAGTTATCTCCGAAGAGCTGCTGTCGTCCGACTCCTTCGCCATTCTCTCCGGCCCGGCCCAGCAGTTCGTCCGGGACCAGCTTGCCTCGGGCACGGTGGAGTCCGTGCAGCAGGTCTCCCGGTACTTCGACGGCCTCACCGCCATCACCGCCCAGATCGACCAGGCCGTGGCCGACCATGATCTCACGGAATACGAAAAGAACCTTCGCCAGATCAATCAACAATTCGAGCAATGGAGCGGGGCTCTGGAAGCGGCCGGTGTCGACTTGGAGCGGTACACCACCCTGACCACCTATCACAACCGGGCGTTGCGCGACCTGGCCAATGGGTATGTTTCCTCCACCGCCAGCGCGCTGCGCGCCGGCCTGCAAACCGAGGTCGACCGGCTGAACGGCAACGTGGACAGCGCCCGCAGCAGGTACCTGGAGTTGTTGAGCGAGGAGGCGGGCAAGTTGGACGATCTCTCCGACACGCTCAATTCCACCATCAAGTCAATTCGCTCGGCCAGGTCGAAGCTATACGAGAAGTCTCAGGGCTTGCTCCCTGGCGATCAGCAGCTGCGCTCCATCGACGCCGAGATAGCCAGGATCATGGCGGTGGCCCTGGATTCCTCCGACCCCAAGAAGGCCGCCGATGCCCTGAGCCAGGTGGAATCGCTCGCCGACGAGTATATCTCGGTGTCCGAGGCGACCCGCACCGACTGGCGCGACTATGGCCGCGACTTGGCCAAGATGAACAACCTGCTGGCCAGCGCCGAGGATCAGGCCAACACCCTCAAGACCGGCGCCGACGACCAGTTGGACGCCCTACGCGGCATCGAGGACGCGGTGAACGGCGCCGCCAGCCAGGCCATGACCCTGGACGAGGCGCGACAGCAGTACGAGCAGGCGGTCTACGAGCTTTCGAGCAGCAACTACCCGGCCATGCTCGCCGCGATGACCGATCTCTACACGCCGGTGACCAACATCGAGGCGTTGATCGGCGAGCACCTGACCGCGATCCGCGAACTGGGCGCGGCGATGGTGGCGGCCGGGTTGACCAACCAGTGGGTCAATGTCCCTGGGACGAACTCGATGACCTGGACCTCCGCCGGCGGCGCTACGGCGGTTGCCTCCCAGACCTCGCCGCCCACCTCGATCCGTGACCTCAATGTGGTTGGGGTTAATGGCGCGGAGTTCAACATGGGGCTCGCCGCCGACGCAGCTGTCAAGATGATGTCCGCAGCCATGAACGAAGGGCCGGATGCCGTCAACGCGGCAGCGCATCGCATCCTCGCGGTGGGCAAGGATGTTGGCCTCACCATGTCGGACATCGCCGGTGCGACCCATTGGGATTTGTCCGCGATCCAAACCTGGGCGGATGCCAACGGAGTGCAGCGCTTCGCCACCGGGGGCAGCTTCATCGTAGACGGCCCGGCCGGCGTCGACAATCTGACCTTGCCCTCCATGCGGGTGCAGCGCGGCGAGATGGTGCATGTCTCCCGGCCTGACTCCCTGGATGGCCTGCGCAACGACATCCGCGCCCTGCTCGCGGCGGTGGAGCGGCTCACGGCGGCGACTACCTCCGGCGACCTCAGTAAGGCGCGCCACCTGGAGAAGATCAAATCGATCCTGGATCTGTGGGATCTCACCGGCAACGGCAAGGTGCCGGTCACCGTCCAGGAGAGCGTGGTGATTCAGACCGAGGCGGCGCCGGCATGAGAGTGGTGATCCCCAGCGACACGACATTGCTGACCACCAACGTGCCGCCGGACCCGGCACAGGAATACAATGCCGCCACACCATATCCCAAGGGCGCCGTGGTGCAGATTCCATCGCTGCACCGGCTGTACGAGTCGCAGATCGACGCCAACGTCGACAACTGGCCGCCGGACAACCTCAACACCAAGTGGATCGATCTCGGCGCGCCAAACGATTACGCCATGCTGGATGAGTTCACCAACACGGCCACCGAAAACCCGGAGTCGATCACCATCAAGCTGGCCGTGGACCGGATCGACCATGTGGTGCTGATGGGCGTGGTGGGAACCACCCTGGAGCTGAAGCTCTGGTCGGCGGACCAGCAGAGGCTGCTCTGGAGCGACTCGGTGAATCTGGTGTACACCAACCGGGATGTCCTGGCCATTCGTGACTGGCGGGGATTCTTCTTCCACCCGCCAGTACGGCTCTACAACGACCTGTACCGCCGGATCAACGTGCTGTCCTACAGCGCGGTGCTGGAGATCACCATCAGCTATCCGGGCAACATGGCCAAATGTACCAAGGTCGTGGTCGGCCAGGGCACGGATCTCGGTCTGACCCTCTGGGGGGTCGAGGTGAAGATTGTCGACTTCAGCATCGTGGCCGAGGATCGCTTTGGCCGCACCTTCCTCCAGCAGGGCGCCAGCGCCAAGCTGAACAACCTGGAGGTGG
>JBMONS010000004.1:0-21756 GCA_049323635.1 Thermodesulfobacteriota bacterium | reverse complement strand
CCGCAAGTCCTCCAAGGCCAAGGGCAAGGGAGCCAAGGAGATTGCGGAGGACGAGGCCGGGGAGACCGAGGGGGCTGCCGACGAGGAGAGCCAGGTCGAAGAGGCCGAGGCTCCGCCGGTCAAGCGGGACGGCTCGCTCAGGCTGTTGATCAATACCGACGAGCCCGAGGAGTGCCGCATCGCCTTGCTGGAAAACGGGCGGGTGGAATCCTTCTACGTGGAGACGGTCGGCCAGGCCCAGACCAAGGGCAACATCTACAAAGGCCGGGTCACCGCGGTGGAGCCCAACCTGCAGGCGGTCTTCGTGGACTACGGCACCGAAAAGAACGGCTTCCTGCCCTTTGGCGACATCCATCCGGAGTACTACAGCAAGGACGTGGGCAACGCCCACTGGAAGGACCTGCGCATCCAGGAGGTGATCAAGAAGGGCCAGGAGATGCTGGTGGAGGTAGTCAAGGAGGCCACCGGCAACAAGGGCGCCACCCTCACCACCTATCTCTCCTTGCCGGGCCGCTACCTGGTGCTGATGCCGGGCAGCGATTCCGCCGGCATCTCGCGCAAGATCGAGTCCGAGGCGGAGCGCAACAAGCTCAGGGAGATGATCGCCAGCGTCAACATCCCGGAGGGCATCGGCTACATCGTCCGCACCGCCAGCCAGGAGATCACCAAGACGGCCCTCGGCCAGGACGTCCGCTTCCTCTTGAACCTCTGGAAGGACATCAAGAAGAAGGGGCAGACCGAGAAGGCGCCGGCCCTGCTCCACCGTGACCAGGACATCATCGCCCGCTTCCTGCGCGACCATTTCACCGGCGACATCAAGGAGATCCTGGTCGATGACGAGGAGGCGCTGGTGCAGGTGCAGGGCTTCCTCGACCTGCTGCCGGCGGCGCAGCGCAAGTCCACCACGGCGAAGCTCCATAAGGGCAGTCAGCCGCTCTTCCACCAGTACCATGTGGAGAAGCAGATCGAGCAGATCTTCCAGCCCAACGTGCCGCTGCCTTCGGGCGGCTCCATCGTGATCAACCCCACCGAGGCGCTGGTCTCCATCGACGTCAACTCCGGCCGCACCGGCAAGGACAAGAACTTCGAGGATGCCATCTTCCTGGCCAACATGGAGGCGGCGGAGGAACTGGCCCGGCAGCTGAGGCTTCGCGACCTGGGCGGCCTCATCGTTGTCGATTTCATCGACATGCGCGACAGCAAGCACATCCGGGAAGTGGAGAAGAAGGTGCGCGACTGCATGAAGCGCGACAAGGCCAAGGTGGACTTCTCCAAGATCTCCAAGTTCGGTCTCATGCAGATCTCCCGCCAGAAGATGGCGGCGCCGGTGGCGGTGGGCAGCTACCGGCCCTGCCCGCACTGTCAGGGACGCGGAGTGGTGCGCTCGGTGGAAACCCAGGCCCTGGCGCACCTGCGGCATATCCAGACCGGGCTGAGTCGCCGGCAGGTGAAGAAGGTTCACTGCCTGCTGCCGCTGGAGGTGGCCCAGTACATACTCAATCGCAAGCGCGCCGATCTGGTCGAGCTGGAGCAGGCCAACCGGGTGGAGATCACCATCGCCGCCGAGCCGGGGCTGCCGCCGAGCGAGAGCAAGATCGACTTTTTGAAGGAGTGATGGCGGCCTGGCCCTGGCTGGAAGGCCATCGGTCAGGTTCCGTGATTTTCAACGCGGGGAAGGGAGTCCGAAACGCCATGACGGACGACAGGGCCAGCAAGGCGGGTTACACCATCCTGATCGTCGACGACGTGGACATCATGCACATGGTGCTGCGGCAGATGCTCGGCGCGCTCGGGTTTTCCCAGATCATCTCCGTCCTGGACGGCCGGCGGGCGCAACAGGTCATCCAGTCGGAGCCGATCGACCTGATCATCTCCGACTGGACCATGCCCGAGGTGAGCGGCATCGACCTGCTCCGTTTCGTCAAGGCCAACCCCGCCTGGGCGCGCATCCCCTTCATCATGGTGACCTCCGAAACCACCAAGGAGGCGATCCTCGCCGCCAAGCAGGCCGGGGTGGACGACTACATCATCAAGCCGTTTACCGCCGCGGTGCTGGAAGCCAAGGTCAATGCCTTCCTGAAAGGCCCGCGCCGCGCCGCCTCCGCTTCCTAGTTCAGCGCGGGGGAGTATCCTCCTCGGGATCGGCGAATCGCCGCGCCGTCTGCCGGAAGGCGTTTTCCAGCGTGGCGAAGGCCGCCAGTACGTCGGGGTCGAAATGCTCCGGTCTGGTGCGGCCGTCTCCCTCCAGGATGATCCGCACCGCCTTTTCATGCGGGAAGGCCGGCTTGTATGGCCGTTTGCTGATCAGGGCGTCATAGACGTCCGCCACCGCCATCAACCTTCCGGAAATGGGGATCTCCTCCCCCTTGAGCCCTTGCGGGTAACCGGATCCGTCCCACTTCTCATGGTGGCTGTAAGCGAACTCCTTGGCAAAGCGAAGGAAGGAGTTGCCGCCCAGTTTCTTCTCCGCCCCGACTATGGCATCCCGGCCGTAGATGGTGTGGCGGGACATCTCCTGGAACTCCTCGGCGGTCAGCGGTCCTTGCTTGAGCAGGATGGTGTCCGGCACGCCCACCTTGCCGATGTCGTGGAGCGGCGCCGATCTGTGGAGCAGGTCGATGACGGTGTCGCTCAACTCTTCCCGGAAACGGGGATGGGTGCGCAGATGGGTGGCCAGAAGCAGGACGTACTGCTTGGTGCGCATGATGTGGTCGCCGGTTTCCGGATCCCGGTATTCGGCCAGCGCCGCCATGGCGTCGATGGTGACCTCCTGGGTCAGGGCCAGCTCCCTGGTGCGCTCGCGAACCCGCTCCTCGAGGATCTCGTTCTGCCGGGCCAGCTGGCGTTGGGCCGACCGCAAGGCCAGATGCGTCCTGACCCGTACCCGCACCTCCTCCACCTCGAAGGGCTTGGTGATGTAATCCACTGCTCCCAGCTTGAATCCTTTGGTTTTACTGGTTATTTCCGATAGCGCCGAGAGGAAGATCACCGGGATCTCCCTGGTTTCCGGCGCTTCCTTCAGGCGGCGGCACACCTCGTAGCCGTCCATGTGCGGCATCATGATATCCAGGAGGATGAGGTCGGGGCGGGCGTTCTGGCTTATCTCCAGGGCGGTCTGGCCGTCCATGGCCACCATGATGTCGTGGGCGCCAGCCATGGCGCCCACCAGGACATCGATATTCTCCTTGGTGTCATCAACGATCAACACCGTGCATTGCGACGAGGGACAAGGCATTACGAATCTCCGTGTTCAAGCGAGTCGATGAGGGTTCTGGCAATCTCCAGAGCCAGGCGGAAACGATAGTTGCCAATGGCGTTGAGCAGATTCTCCTTCTCAAGATGCAAAGCCGCCGGCCAGGACTCCGATTGCAATCGGTCGCCATGCTGGGCGCACTGGACAGGCCGGTGCGCCTCCAGATCGGGCAGTAAGGCCATCAGCAGCTGGCGCAGCCGTTCCGGTTCCACCGGAAGCTCCGCCGCAGGGAGGTCTGGCGAGGGCATTCCCAACGCGTTGCGCAGGCTTTCGACCAAGGTGGCATGATCATGCTGGAAGGCCGTGAGCAACTCGGAAGGAACTTGCCTTTCCAGGCAGGCCTTTTCCAGGGCCACGGTGCTGGCATACAGCGTCTGGGCGCAAAGGGTGCCAACCACTCCCTTCAGGGTGTGCAGCGTCCGTTGCGCCTCTTCCCACTCGCCTGCCTGCAGCATGGTGGCGACGGAGCCCGCGGTGGAGTGATAGTTCTCCGCGAAGGCCAGCAAGACCTTGCGGTAGAGTTCGGCGTTGCCGAGGCGTTCCAGGCCAAGCGCCACATCGATGCCGGCAATTTCCCGGGGCAGGCCCGCCGGCACCTCCGGCGAGGAGGCTGGCTGCGCAGCGGCAGGTGGCGAGGAGTCTTTGGGGAGCCACTTGCCCAGAGTGGCGGCGAGGATCGCCGGGTCGATGGGCTTGGTGATATGATCGTTCATGCCCGCCGCCAGGCTCAACTCCTCGTCGCCCTTGATGGCATGGGCGGTCATCGCCACGATGGGCAGGCGGTGAAGGCGCTCCTCGCCGCTGGCCCGGATGCGGCGGGTGGCTTCCAGCCCGTCCAGCCTGGGCATCTGGATGTCCATGAGCACCAGGTCGTACTGGTTGTTCTGAACCAGGGTCAGGGCCTCCTCGCCGTTGTCCGCGGTCTCCACCCGGATACCCATTTGTTCAAGAATCTCACAGGCCACCTGCTGGTTGATCTGATTGTCCTCGACCAGCAGGATGCGGGCGCCATCGAAGCGGAGCCGGGACGTGGTCGATCGTGGCTGCGGGATCGCCGGTTCGCTCGCCTGGCTTGGGTTGAGGGTGGCCAGGATTGCCGCCAAAAGGCCGGTTCTGCTCACCGGTTTGGAGACGACCCTGTCGCAACCCGCCGCGAGGCATTGGCTGATCACCTCTTCGATTCTGGTGCCGGTGAGCATCAGGATCCGTGGCAGGCCACGCCCTTCCGTCCGTTCCCGTACCGCCCTGGCCACCGCTTCACCGCTCAAGCCTGGCAGGCGGTAATCCAGGAGGATCAGGTCAAAGGGGGTTTCGGCACCGTGCCGCTCGATCGTCGCCAGGCACTCCTCGCCGGAGGCCACCGCAGCCACCTCGCAGGCAAAGGACTCCAGCGCCCGGCTGAGGATGGCGCGCGTTGCCGGGTTGTCTTCCACCACCAGGATCCGCAGACCGGGGAGGCCGCTCGGACCTGGGGATGGGGTCCCGGTCGATTCGACCAGGGGCAGGGTGAAGGAAAAGGTGCTGCCCCGGCCCGGGGTGCTCTCCGCCCCCAGTTCGCCGCCCATCAGTTCGACCAGCCGTTTGCTGATGGCGAGGCCCAGACCAGTGCCGCCGTGGGTTCTGCTGATGGAGCCATCCGCCTGGCTGAAGGGGGTGAAGAGCTTGGCAAGCTGTTCCTCACTCAGCCCAGGGCCGGTGTCGCGCACCGAAAAACGCAGCCTTGGTCGATCCTGCCTCCCATCAACCCTCTCAAGTGCCACCACCACCTCGCCCTGCTCGGTGAACTTGATGGCGTTGGAAACCAGATTGAGCAGTACCTGTCCCAGTCGCAGGGAGTCCCCCTCCAGTCGGTCCGGAACATCGGCGGCCACGTCGAAGAGCAACTCCACCTCCTTTTCCTGCGCCTTGATGGAGGTGAGTCCGGCCAGGTCATTCAACACCTTCTCCAGCGAGAAGGGGTGGGGCTCGATGGTGAGCTTCTGGGTCTCGATCTTGGAGAAGTCCAGGATATCGTTGATGATGTGGAGCAGGTTGCGGCCCGCGTTGGCTATTTTGGTGAGGTAATCGCGCACGGTCGGGGAGAGGTCGCGCTCCAGGGCCAGATGGCTCAGCCCGATGATGGCGTTCATCGGCGTCCGGATCTCATGGCTCATGCGGGCCAGGAAATCGCTCTTGGCCCGGTTCGCCTCCTGCGCCTCGTCCCGTGCCGCCAGGATGGCCGCCTCCGCCTCCTTGCGATCGCTGATGTCGTGGATCAGCCCCACCGCGTGCCACTGGCCGTTGATGCGTAGCGCGGAGATGGAGAGTTCCACCGGCAGTTCGGTGCCGTCCCGGCGCAGTCCGGTCAGTTCCACCTGGGTTCCCACAATGGGACCCCCACCGGTTTGGTGGAAGGTGGCGAAATTCTCGCGGAAGCTCTTCTGGTAGGATGACGGCGCCAGCAGGAGATGCAGGTCCTTGCCAATGGCCTCCTCGCGGTTCCAGCCAAAGATGCGTTCAGCAGCGCTGTTCCAGAAGGTGATGCGTCCTTCGCTGTCCATCATCACGATGGCGGAGAGCGCGGCGGAGGCGATGCTGGCCAGAATCTCGGAGCGTTCCCGGAGGGCATCGGCCAGTTGCTTGCGCTCGCTGATATCCTCCTTGACCGCAATGTAGCTCTCCACCTTGCCGTCGTTGTTGGAAACCGGGGCGATGGTCACGTACTCCCAGAACAGGGAGCCGTCCTTCTTGCGGTTGCATATCTCCCCCTGCCAGGTTTTGCCGGAGGCGATGGTCTGCCACATGCTTTCGTAAAATGCCGTGTCATGCACGCCTGATTTGAGGGCGCTCGGTTTTTTGCCGACCACCTCGGCCAGGCTGTAGCCGGTGACGGTGCTGAAGAAGGGGTTGGCGTATTCGATGTGACCGGCAGGGTCGGTGATGACGATGGAAAGCGGACTCTGTTCGATGGCCTTGAACAACCGTTTGAGCTGCTCTTCGTAGAGTTTGCGTTCACTGACGTCCTCGACGGTGGGCAGGAAATAGAGCGGGGCGCCGTTTTCGTCCCTGACCAGGCGGATGGTGGTTCTGCCCAAGGCAAGCTCCCCATCCTTGCGGAGATAGTTTTTGTCCGCCCCCGAAATCTCATGGCTACCGGCCAGGATCTGTTGGAGTTGCCCGGAGCAGGCATCTCTGCTTTCAGGCTGAAGAAGGTCGGCAAAGGGGCGGGAACGCAACTCGGCCTCGCTGTAGCCGAGCATTCGGCACAGCTCCTCATTGGCGGTGATGATCTGTCCCTCAAGGTCGACCAGGGCGGCGCCAAAGGGGGCCTTGTCGAAGGTGAGCTGCAGGCGCGCCTCGTTTTCCCTGAGAGTGCGGTTGGCTGTCTCCAGTTCGCTGGTGCGGTTGCGCACCTCTTCCTCAAGATGACTCGCATGTTCGGCCTGCGCCTTCTCCCGCAGTTCACGCTCCTCGATCCTGCTGTAGGCGTTGGAGATTTGGTCGGCTATGGTGCTGCACAGGTTGACCTCCTCTTCGCTCCATGCCTTTCGCGTACCCTGGGTAGCCAGGATCAGCAGACCGACGGTATGGCCGGCCTGCTTGATGGGAAAGTTGAGGATGGAGCGGATGTCGAGCGGTCGGAGGTACTGCTCGGTAAATTTGCCAAGGGGGGGATAGGAAAGGGCGTCTTCCACCACCAGCGCCGTATCTCCCTTGATTTGCTCAATGTATTCCGGGAAGTCCTTGCTGGAGACGATTTGTCCCTGTGAGAAGCGTTGGACCACCCGTTGGTACAGACAGCTGCAGGAAAGGTATTCGCCGCCGTCCTGGAACAGCCAGACGGATGCGCGTTCAACCAGCAGGTGTTCGGCGAGCCAGGAGGTGACCATCTCGTACACAGGCTCCATGGCCACGCTGTCCCGGCAGAAACGGCTGAACTGGGAGATGAACTGTTCGCGTTCCTTTTTTTCGGAGAGGGTCTCCATGGCGTGTATCCGCGCCATGTCGTAGCGATGGAAAACCAGGATGGTGAGCAGGGCCAGGAAGACGCTGCCGCCGATCATGGTCAGCTGTATTCTTTTGAGGAAACTCTTGTCCTGATCCCTGGAGCGCCAGAGCAAGGTGTCCAGCCTGTTGCCGGCATCGATCAATTGGCTGAAGGTGTTGTCGTAGCGCAAGGTCAGGCTGGGGCCGTCCGCGGTCGGCGCTGCCAGGCGCTGACGGCTGAGGGTGATCATGGTCTCAAGGAGCGAGACGATTTCCAGCAGGGGCTGTTCGAAATCCGCCGGGGCGTTGTCGTGGTGCGCCAGGGTATCCACCTGGCAGGAGATGGGCAGCCGCCTGGTCTGCTCGATGGCCGCGCGCAGCTGCGCCTCTATGTCGGCAAAGGAGCCATTCGGAGCGCCGGCGAGAATTTTTTCCAGGGAAAGGTGGGCGGCGGTGGCATTGTTGCGGATGTTGCTGAGGTGATCCATCTGGGTTTTATGGATATTCCCCAGCGCGTCGGTGAGCAGGATGTTGATTATCTGCAGCGCGACTATGGCGACCAGGAACAGTGCCGCCACGATGCGTCGCATCCAGAGGGCGGCGGTGGTGTGGGCCGTGATGGGGCGACGGGTGGGCATGCTTCTATCCTTGCGCGGTCGGCCTTCCGGCCGCCGTAGTGATGAATTCCCCCCCTTGAGTATTTTTACAACCGTGATGGTGGATTCGCAACGCCTCTCTGTCCGATGGAGGGCAAGGGAGAGGGGTGCGTGGTGGTCTCTTGGCTGGCACAACCCTGGGGCGGGCGAGAGGCGGGCCGGACGGCTCGTTGCCAGCCCGCCTCAGAGGGCTTATGGTCTTGCCACCTGGGCGCGCAGTTCCTTGCCCACCACCCGCCGCAGTTTCTCCTTCTGGTCCCGCATGAAAATCACGATGCAGAGGGCGATCAGCAGGAGAACGCCGGCGGAGGTGAAGGAACTGGCGAAGCTGCCGGAGTTCGCGCTCAAGGCCTGGGAGAACTTGCTCATCACGAAGCCGCCCAGCCCCCAGGCGGTGAAGAGAGTGCCGTAGTTGACCCCGAAATGCTTCATCCCCCAGAGGTCCTTGGTGATGGTGGGAAAGAGGGAGAGATTGGCGCCGTAGTTGAAGCCGATCATGGTCGCCACGCCCACCAAGAGCAGGGCATTGGGTTGCGCGGAGGAGATGACCGGCACGGCGGCGAACATCATCAGCGCCTGCAGGCCGAACATCCCGGCCATGGTGCGGCAGCGGCCCCACTGGTCGGCAAGAACGCCCGCCACCACCCGGCCGGCCGCATTGCCCACCGCCAGGATGGCCACGGCCAGAAAGGCATTGGCCCCCAGGCTGCTCTTGGCCATGCCGGCGATGCTGCCGATCACCATCAGGCCGCTGCCGGCGCCGATGAAGTACAGCAGCCAGACCCGCCAGAAGGCAAAGGTCTTGAGGATCTGCGAGGGGGTGAAGTCGATGTCCTCGAAGAGGTTGCGGCTGTCGCGGTGTTGGCTGGTGCAGCCGCGGCGGTCGACAAAACCCTTGGGCTTGAAGCCCTCAGGCGGGTTGACCAGGCGGGTGGCCAGCAGGCTGACCACGATGAGAAAGGCGATGCCGAAGAAGAGCATGGTGTGCGAGAGGCCAAAGCGGCCCAGCAGGTACTGCCCCAGCGGCGCGATGTAGACCGAGGCCAGCCCGAACCCGGAGACCACGATGCCTGCGATCAGCCCTGTTTTGTTGGGGGGAAACCACTTGAGCGCCGGCGGAGTGGCGGAGGAATACCCGAAGGCGATCCCCATGCCGGCAAGCACCCCGAAGCCGAGCAGCCAGATGGTGTAGGAGGTGGAGGTGGAGGCCAGCACGAAGCCGGCGCCGACCAGCACGCCGCCGATGATGGCGGTGAGGCGCGGTCCGTATTTGTCCTGGCAGCGGCCAGCCAGGATCATGCTGCAGGCAAAGACCAGGCAGCAGACGGCATAGGGGTCGTTGAGGTTGGCGGGGTTCCAGGCAAAGGCGCCCGTGCCGCCGGCGTCCATGGATTGCTTGATGGCGCCCTTGAAGATGCTCCAGGCGTAGAGCACGCCCAGGGCCAGGTTGATACCGGTTCCCGCCATGGTAACGGAAATGCCTTTGTCCACTGTATTCTCAGCCATGACCTTTCCTCCCCCCTGGATCGCAACGCGCCAGGCATGCGCCCGCGTGCGGCGGCGTGGTGTGTTTGAAGTGGAATCGTGCGTGCGCCTCCTTCGTTGGATACGTGTTACATCTTGATTACACCGCCGATGGACGAACAATGTCAAGCGGAATATCAGGGCCATTGGCACGGGGAAAGGCGCGGCAAAATAACTGCATGCGATGGAGGGATCGTTCCCGTGCCGGCTCCTTTTCTCTTTTCCCTTTGGCCTTTCTCCTTTATTCTTGCGACTTGATTCTTTTTGGGGAGAGTTTTCCATGCAGCGAGAAAAGATCCGGGTCGCCCTCTGTTACCGGGGCCCGCAACACGAAGGGCGGGATGATTTTTCCTCATTCGTGCCGGTGGGCCTCTTTCATATCCTCAAAAGCCTCTTGGCCAGCGGGTACGACGCGAGCCTGCACAACCTCTCCATCCTTCCGGCGAAACGCATGGCCGAGGCGGTGGCGGCCACCGACGCCTCGGCGGTGCTGATCTCCGCCTTCTACGGCTGCCACCACGAGGCCTTTGCCCTGGCCCGGGCCGCGAAAAAAGCGCTGCCCCGGGCGGTGGTGGGGCTGGGCGGGCCGCTCGCCGTGCTGGCTCCTGCCATCCTTGCCCGGGTGCCGGAGATCGACTGGGTGGTGCGGGGCGAGGGCGAGGAGGCAGTGGTGGCCCTGCTGGACAGCCATTTTTTAGGGGTTGGCGACCCGGCGGGCATTCCGGGCGCGGTCTTTCGCGGCCCATTCGGCATCCGGGAGGTCGCGCCCCGGCTGCTCGAAGACATCGACCGTCATTTCTTCATGCCCTCCGAGGTGCTGCCCCGCTGTCATCAGGTGCAGCCGGAAAACCTGGCCGTGCTCATCTCCTCGCGCGGCTGCCCCTTCCACTGCACTTTCTGTTCTTCCACCGTGCTGTGGCGCAACCGGGTGCGCCATCACCGGCCCGAACTGCTGGTGCGCTACCTCAAGGATCTGCGCGCCAACACCGGGGCGCTCTACTTCAGCCTGCGGGACGAGAACTTTCTGGTCAACCGCGACCATGTCCGCGCCTTCACCCGGGAGCTTGCCGCCGCCCGGCTGCATTTCCTCTGGAACGCCCAGGGTTCGCCCCACCTGATCGATTCCGAGCTTGCGGCCGAATTGGCCAGCGCTGGCTGCGATCAGCTGCAGATGGGCATCGAGGCCCTGGCGCCGAGGCTGCGCGCCATGCTGGGGAAAAAGGGGGACCCCGCCGGGTTTGGTCCGGCGATCACGGCGCTGCGCAACCAGGCGATCCGGCCCTTTGGCTATTTCATCTACGGCATGGGAGAAAGCAGGGAAGAGGGGCAGGCCTCCCTGGATTTTATCAGGAAGTCCGGGCTGCTCGACGCGGTGGCCTCGCCGCTGGTGCTCTATCCCGGCACCGAACTGGCCACGGGGGTTGCGGAAGAGCGTTTTTGGGGCAAGGGCGAGCTGCTGTTCCACTCGCCGGACTCGCAGCGGCAGTGGCGGGAGCGGTATGACGCCGCCCTGGCCGAGCTGGCCGGCCGCGGTGACTTCAGTGGGGCGGAGTTGCGGGGCGCGCCGGCCGGCAACGCGGTCAGCGCGGTGGCCAGCCATTTTCATCATCTGCGGCGGGGCGAGCTCGACCGGGCCGAGCAGTGTCTGGCCCGCCTCGTTGCATCCCAGCCGGACAACCCGTGGGGCTATGATCTCTTGGCCCGCTTTCACGCCGAAACGGGCCAGCGGGCCAAGGCCAAGGCCATGCGGCAACGGCTGGCCAGCCTGTTACAATGACAGCATAAACAGGCGGTACTGGTCCGGCCCCAGGCGGATGCCGGTCAGACGGCCATCCGTCGCCGCGAGGTTTTGCCCGGTCAGGAGGTCGCGCACCGCCTTGGCCTGGGCCAGAAGCGGCGTCTGGAGCGAGAGCTCGGCGGGCTGGTCGTGCTGGTTGTGCAGGGCCAGGAGCGCGGAGTCTTTGCCAAGGCGCAGCTCGGGCATGACCCAGCCCGAGCCGGGGCCGGAGAGCAGTATCCACGGCTGGATGCGGAACAGGTCGTGGTAGAGCGCCTTGAGCCAGCCGCTGTGGATGTCCCAGATCAGGGTGGGCGGCGCGGGCAGCCAGGGCGGCACGATGTCGCCCAAGGCAAAGGTGGTGAGGGCGCTCCTGGCGTTTCCCCGGCTGGCGGTGATCAGCAGCGGCATGCCGCTTTCCGTGGCCAGCTGGGCGGTGGCGCCCGGTCCAGCGGCGGTTCCCTGCTGGAGCTTCCAGGTGGCCAAGGGATGGAGCATGGCGTCGGTGATGGGCAGGGTGGCGGTGGCCAGCCGTTGCGGCCGCACCTGGGTGTAGTAGCGCTGCCAGTCGCCCAGGGGCACGCTGCCCGACTCGAAGGCAACAGTGCTGTTTTCGGCCTTGACCCCGAACAGCTCGGCCATGGCCTGGCGCCAGGCCGGGTTTGGAACATGCTGGCCGTCAAACTGCCCCGGCAGGTCGCCGTTGGCGTGCAGATGCACCCCACGGGCCAGGAGCCCCTTGAGGCCGGCCAGCTGCTCCGGCCGCATCTGAAAGTGGCGCGCCAGCAGCACCGCCTTCACCGCGGGCGGCTTGCCGCTCTGCAGGAGACGGTCGAAATCGCGGCCGTCGAGCAGGCGTGGCCGGATGCCGATCCTGCGCAGCCCCCCCCACAGGCCGGCCACCTCGGCCACCGCCCGCATCCCCCCCAGCTCGATCTCCTCGGGCCAGGGAATGGCCACCTCCGCCTCGGGCAACCGGGAGCCGGGCAGCAGCTTTTTGAGCGGCAACGCCTCCATCTGGCCAAACATCGCCACAACCTCCTCGTACACCCCTGGTTTGGGGCGCCGCTTGCTGTCCACCACCCCGAAGCCTGCCTCCCGGCTGAAATTGCCGCCCAAAAATCCATCGCGGTCCTGCCAGTGGAAGATATGCACCCCCATGGCCCCGGAGAGCATGGCCTCCCAGGCCGAGCCCACCACGGCCGCTCCCTGGCGCGGGCCGCCCGGAAACAGGGTCTCGGTGGAGCTGTGGCCGGTTTCGGTGATCAACACCGGCAGCCCGACCAGATCGCGGAAGCGGCCGATGCCGAAGTCCATGGAGCGCAGCTCGTGGCCGGAAAGCGCCCAGGCGTAGTTGTTGAGCGAAAGAAAATCGAGCGGCGCGCCTGCCTGCCTGCAGCGCTCCGCGATCAAACGGGCGTCCTCGGCCGGGTGGCAGGAGTCCAGGGCGGTGAGCATGCCCGCCAGCATGGAGTAGGAGCGGAGCTGTCCAGGGGCGGCCTTCCTGGCGGCCACGGCGCCGGCGGCGACAAAGTCGGCGATCACCTCCTTGCGCCAGGCGATGAGGTCGTTGTAACCGGAGCGGCGCAGGGCCGCATGGTCGTTGCGATCGGCTGGATAGCGGGTGGCCATGGCAACCTGGTCGAAACTGGCAAAGCCGGTGTCCCAGGCCGCGTTCAGCAGGCGGATGTCGCCCCGGTAGCGCTTGGCCAGGAAGGCGCGATAGGAGGGCAGGCTGTAGGCGGCATCAAAGCCGATGAAACGCTTCTGCTCCTCCTTGTCCCACAGGTCGTAGAAGGCCATCTCGTTGCCCAAGATCCAGCCGCCGATGGCGGCGCTGTCCCGGTAGCGGCCGCACACCGCCGCGATGTAACGGCTGTACGCCTCCCTGGCCTTGGGGTGGCTATAGTTCAACACCGGCGAGGCCGTGCCCTCGGCGGTGCGGCCGGCCACCTCCGGCTGGCTCTTGAGCAGCCAGCCCGGCGCGTACTGGTATCCCACCAGCACGAAGAGGCGCAGCCCCAGCGCCTCGGCCCGCCGGATCAGCTGGTCGGCCCGGTTCCAGTCATAGCGCCCCTCCGCCTGCTCCAATTCGCTCCACACCAGTTCCACCCGCAGCGAGTTGGCGCCGGCCGCCTTCATGGCGGCAAGATCGCGGTCCACCTCCTCGACGCTCTGGTTGGCGAAGACCGCCGGGTTCCATACCTGGTAGGCAAAGCCGTGGGGGATGAAGTGTTCCTTCCTGGCCTCATCCCAAAAGTACCCCTCCTTGATGGCGAGCCCGGCCCTGCACGGCGTGGCGGCAAGCAGGAGCGCGAGACAAAGGGCGGAAAGCCACCGGGCGGCAATGGCCCGGCGCCTGGGGGGGCAGGAGGGGATCCCGCCACGTCTGCCACGCGGCAATGATGAAATGGTCGGCATGATTGCGGGCTCTGCCCCTCCTTTTTTCCCTGCGGGACGAAATAAGCTTCGGTCGTGTGCAAAATCTATTTTACGCCGGAACGCTCGCTGATGCATACTGGAAGTATCCCCTCTGGCCCGCCGTGTTCATCCGGACGGGCGCATCCGCCAGGAACCGCGCCATTTCCGGTGCGGTGGGAATTCTTTACAGTAGGCGTGGTGTGGTATCATGCAAGATCTCCGTTTCTACACCTTCCTGCATCGGCAACTGCCGTTGCTGATCGTGCTGTCGGTGCTGCCGGGCGTGGGCTACCTGCTGCTTGGCTGGCTTTCTGGCATCCTGTTGCCCGCGCTTGTCTGGTACCTGCTGATCCTCGCCGCCTCGGGCTGGGCGTACCAGCTCTATCGGGTGGGAGATTTCAACACCTTGAGCGAAGGCCGGCGTCTCCGCTGGTACCGTCACAGCTCCTGGTGCATATACCTCTTCTGTCTTCTGTGGGCGCTGATCTTCCTGCTCTACATCGGCAAACACGCCCACAAGCTCCATTATATCGCCATTTTCACCGAGATCGGCAGCGCGGTGGTCATCTCCTCCCTCTTTGCCTCCGACCGGCGGCTCTATCGGCCAACCACCCTCATCCTGATGGTGCCGCTGATCATCTACTTCCTCTGCATCGGCGAGTGGTACGGCTACATTCTCACCGTTTTCGCATGCACCCTCACCTGGGTGCTGCTCCATGCCGCCGGCAGCACCAACCAGCTGCTGGTGCAGGCCACCCACCAGGCCACCCACGACGCCCTCACCGGCCTGTACAACCGGCAGTACTTCGTCGAGCATCTGCAGGAGCGGATGAACACCCTGCGGGAAAACGGGGCCCTCTCCTATCTGTTGCTCCTCGACCTTGACCACTTCAAGACCGTCAACGATTCCCTCGGCCATGATGTCGGCGATCTGCTTTTGCAGGAGGTGGTGGCGCGCATCCAGGCGGAATTGCCTGGCGGCTGTCTGCTGGCGCGGCTGGGCGGCGATGAGTTCATGATCACCGGCGAGGATTTCCCCAGCCGGCAGGCCGGAGAGGAGGCCGCCTTGGCGGTCGCCGAACGGTTGATCGCCAGGCTCAAGGAGACCTATGTCATCGACCAGCACCACCTTTACATCAGCGCCAGCATCGGGGTAAGCATCATCAGCGGCAAGATCCTCCAGGCCAGCACCTTCATCAAGGAGGCGGACATCGCCATGTACGAGGTGAAGTCCCGGGGCCGCGACGGCGTCTTTCTCTTCAACGAGGAGATGGCCGACCGGGTGGAACGCACCCTGGAGATCGAGCGGCTCCTCCACTTTGCCCTGGCCAACGACGAGATCCTGCTCCACTACCAGCCGCAGCTCGACCGGCAGGGCAGGGTGGTGGGGGCCGAGTGCCTGGTGCGCTGGCTGAACCCCACCCTCGGCATGGTCTCGCCGGCCCAGTTCATCCCCATCGCCGAGCAGACCGGCCTGATCGTCGAGCTGGGCAACCACATCCTCGCCACCGGCTTCAAGACCCTGCGCGACTGGCGGGACCAGGGCATCGAGCTGCTCCAGTTTTCCATCAATATCAGCATGCGCCAGTTCGTCCACCATAGCTTCGTGGAGCAGGTGGAGGCCATGGTGGACCGGCATCTGGACGAGGCCCTGCGGGGCAAGGTCGTCTTTGAGATCACCGAGTCGGTGGTCTGCGAGGACATCGGCCGGGTCATCCAGATCATGGACAGGCTGCGGGGGATGGGAATCCGCTTTTCCATGGACGATTTCGGCACCGGCTACTCGTCGCTCAGCTACCTCAACCGGCTCCCCCTGGACGAGATCAAGATCGACCGGGCCTTTGTCGGCACCCTTGGCAAGGGAGAGGAGGACCGGGCCATGGTGGTGAACATCCTCAACATGGCCAGGATCCTGCAGCTGATCACCGTGGCCGAGGGGGTGGAAACCGCTGAGCAGTATGATTTCCTGCGCCAGCACGACTGTCACCTCTTCCAGGGGTTCTTCTTCTCCAAGCCGTTGCCCAGGGAGGAGTTCGAGGCCTTCTGGCGCGCGCGGCGCTGACCGCCGATTTTCCCTTCTCCCACTGTTGTCTCCGCCGCCCCGGCCACTCTTCCGGGCCACCGCCATCTTTTGGGTTGCCGCCACGGGGGGAGTGTGCAAATATACCGCAACTCCGCCCCCACGGATGGGCAAAACGGCGGCGCTTCCCGGCCTTCGGGCCTGGTCCACTCATCCCCGCGAGGAAAACACCATGATCACCGCGATAATTCTTCTTAAAACCGAAAGAACCAAGATCAATCAGGTCGCCGAGCAGTTGGCCGAGATGGAGGGGATCTCCGAGGTCTACTCGGTGAGCGGCAAGTACGACCTGATCGCCATTGTCCGGGTCGCCGCCAACGACGACCTGGCCGGCCTGGTCACCAACCGGCTGTTGCGCATCGAGGGGATCACCAAGTCCGAGACCATGCTTGCCTTCAAGGCATACTCCCGTCACGACCTGGAGACCATGTTCTCCATCGGCATGTGACCTCCGGCGAGACGATGATCCTCTACCTGGCCGGCCTCCTCGGGATCGCGGTCTTCGCGGTGAGCGGCGCTCTGGCCGCCGGCCGCAAGGGCTTCGATCTGCTGGGGGTGGTGGTGATCGCCTGGGTCACCGCCGTGGGGGGCGGCACCATCCGCGATCTGCTGCTCAACCAGCACCCCATCTTCTGGATCAGGGACCCCACCTGCCTGCAGGTGATCCTCCTGGC
Organism: Thermodesulfobacteriota bacterium; assembly: GCA_049323635.1. Classification (GTDB taxonomy): domain Bacteria; phylum Desulfobacterota; class Desulfobulbia; order Desulfobulbales; family Desulfurivibrionaceae; genus JBMONS01. The sequence continues at coordinate 5,405 of JBMONS010000004.1, read as the reverse complement.
CGCCGGCCTCACCGTGGCCTACACCCGCTTCCGCAAGCCGCCCCGCACCGTGCTGCTCATCGCCGACGCCCTGGGTCTTGCCTTCTTCACCATCAGCGGCGCCCAGATCGCCGAGCAGCAGCAAGTGGCCGGGATCATCGTCGTCTTCATGGGCACGGTCACCGGCGCGGTGGGCGGCCTGCTGCGCGACCTGTTGAGCGGCGAGGTGCCGCTGCTGCTCCTGCCCAGCGAACTCTACGCCACCCCGGCCATTGCCGGGGCCAGCGGCTACCTGGCCCTGAAGGCCATGGGGGTCGCGCCCATGCCCGCCGCCTTCCTGGGCATGGCCATGGTGGCGGGGCTGCGCATCGTCGCCATCTTCTGGCCGCTGCGGTTGCCGGTCTTCCGGGTGGAGGACGACGGCAGCGCCGGTTCCGCCTGATCCGCCGCACCCAGCATGCAACCACTTCCAAAAAACAGCAGTGTTGCCCGGGTAAGCAATTGCAGCGATCATTCTCCCTCACCCCAACCCTCTCCCAGAGGGAGAGGGAGTTTCTTTACATCCCCTCTCCTGCAGGGAGAGGGTGGCCGAAGGCCGGGTGAGGGGAAAAAGCCGGTGATATTGCCCGGCAAACGAGCTATGCAAAAATCCTAACCGGACAACACTGAAAAAAACAGGGAGGTTTTTGTGGAACAGGGCAAGCAGAGCACCCTCCGCGCCGTCTTCAGCCTGCCGGTCATCGTGGCCGCCTTGGGCTATTTTGTCGATATCTACGATCTGGTGCTCTTCAGCATCGTGCGGGTGCCGAGCCTCAAGGCGCTGGGGCTTTCCGGCCAGGAGCTGACCGACCAGGGCGTATTTCTCCTCAACATGCAGATGGTCGGCATGCTGCTGGGCGGCATCCTCTGGGGCATCCTGGGCGACCGCCAGGGCAGGCTCAAGATCATGTTCGGCTCCATCTTCCTTTACTCCATCGCCAACCTGCTCAACGGTTTCGCCAATTCGCTTCCCGCCTACGCGGCCTTGCGCTTCGTGGCGGGCATCGGCCTGGCCGGCGAGCTGGGCGCCGGGATCACCCTGGTCTCCGAGGTGCTGCACAAGAGCATCCGGGGCTACGGCACCATGCTGGTCGCCTCGGTGGGGGTCTCCGGCGCCATCCTGGCCAACCTGATCGCCAAGGCCTACGACTGGCGCTACGCCTTCGTCATCGGCGGCATACTCGGCCTGCTCCTGCTGATTACCCGGATCCGGGTGGCGGAGTCGGGGATGTTCCAGGCCATGACCGAGCAGGAGACCCGCGGCCGGGGCAACTTCCTGGCCCTGTTCAGCGACAAGGGCCGCTTTCTGCGCTACCTCAACTCCATCCTCATCGGGGTGCCGATCTGGTTCGTGGTGGGCATCCTGATCACCTTTTCCCCGGAGTTCGCCAAGGAACTCGGCATCACCGGCCCGGTCTCGGCGGGCAACGCGGTGATGTTCGGCTACCTGGGGCTGATCCTGGGCGACCTCACCAGCGGGCTCCTCAGCCAGCTCATGCGGAGCCGCAAGCGGGTGATCCTGCTCTACATGCTCCTCACCATCGGGGCGGTGGCCCTCTACTTCCTGCAGGGGGCCAGCAGTCCGGAGTTCTTCTACGGGGTCTGCCTGGGGCTCGGCTTCGCCATCGGCTACTGGGCGATCTTCGTCACCGTGGCCGCCGAGCAGTTCGGCACCAACCTGCGCGCCACCGTGGCCACCACCGTACCCAACTTCGTGCGCGGCATGGTGGTGCCCATCACCCTGCTTTTTCAGTACTTCCGGCCTGCCTTGGGGTTGACCGGCAGCGCCCTGGCGGTGGGGGGCATCTGCACGGTGGCCGCCATGGCGGCCCTCCTGGCGCTGGAGGAGACCTTCCACAAGGATCTCGATTACTTTGAGGAGTTCATGTGATTTTTTGAGCAGGATGCCGGGGCGGAACAGAACCCGCATTGCCGGGTATTTATCGACGGAACTGTTTTTGCCTGGGAGAAAGACGGATTCATCCAAGCCGGGACGAATATTTCCGCAGAGGAGAATGCAATGAAGAAAATGGCTCATTTCGCAACCGTCATGGTCGGCCTCGGGGTTCTCTTGTCCGCCAATGTCGCCTTCGCTGCTGAGTTGGCTATCAATGGCGACGCGAGGTGGAGAGGCGTCTACCATACCAACGTGTCAGCCCCCGATACCCAGGACTTCAATGAAGTCTCCTTGGAATGCACCTTCGCCGCTCCTCCCGACTTGGGAACCGTTGCTGCGGTGGATTTCTCCATGACGCTGAACGCGACAATCGGGTCAACCATCATCGTCACGGTGGACAATCCGATTTGCCAGCATACAGGCCTGCAAATCGTTTGCCCGTATGGGGTGCCAACAGGCAGCAACAGCATGTATTTTGACGGCAACAACAACGCGGTATTCCCAGCGACAGGAGGCGGCACGATCGCAGTCTCCCCTTCTGCAATATATATCGCCAGGGCTTCCTATGAAGGGACGGTATCCGGCAATACCGTGACCTTTACCGACATTCCGGTCTTTCCCCCCGAAGATGGCGGCACGAGAATCCTCACGATTTCAGGCCTAGGGATTGCGACCGGCGCGGTATACAACGCCTCGCCGGGAACCAACCCCGCCATCATGGCTACCTTCTCCGCCACGAGCGGAATCTCGTTGCCTGTGTCTCCGGTTCCGGTCGCAATTGTCAGTGAAAGAGCATCGGTATGCGACAGATCCTACCTCTCCTCCACCCCGGGGTACGATCCCTTCCTGTTCGCGCAGAGTGTCAACTTCGGCGGCAGTTCCTACAGCGCCCTTCTCACGCTTGACATCCTGTCCAATGGTGGCATGGGGGTGGGAGTTGACAAGGTGTTTTCAGGAGAGTGCTCCAGTACGGCCAATATGCTTTCCGCGGATCTTACCATGCACCTTGGCGATATTGACTTCAGTGGGCATGGATACACCGTGAATCTGATCCCCAACACCTCGGGGGCAGCCCCTGATGCGCTCTGGGTTGTGGGGAACCCCGTCGAGGTGAGCTGGTGAGGCGCGAACCTGCGACTTCACCCCCATGAAATCAGGACCATTGCATGCGAGCATGCATTGCCTGCGCTGCTCGTCGCCCTTCGTGGAAGACTGGGGGCAGGCCTTGCGATCAAAAAAACAACACACGGGAAGAAATCGGGAATGCGTATGGAAACCGGAAGATCGATCAAGACTGTGGCGGCGATACTCCTCCTTTCCCTTGCCCTTTGGGGGTGCAGGGAGGTGAACCGGGAAAACTTCGAAAAGCTCCAGGTCGGCATGGATTACAAGGAGGTCGTTGCCATCATCGGCGAGCCGGACAAGTGTGATTCCATCCTGGGGATGAAAAGTTGCATCTGGGGAAGTGAGAGCAAAAATATTACCGTGAACTTCCTGGTCGACAAGGTGGTGGTCCCAAGCATGAAGGGGCTGTAGCCGTTGCACCACGTCAGGGATGGGACAGCTGTCTGGTGAGGAGAGCGTGATTCCGTATGATTGCATGACCTCGACCACGCTTCGTCAAGTCCACCGGGAAGGAGCGGGCAATGATCGGATGATCCATGCCCAGTAAAAGCGTGCCACAGCCTGCCCGTCCTGCTGGAGATTGCGTCGAGCCACGGTATCGTGGTCAACTGCAAGAGTTTCTGTAGAGCATCAACGATCTTCCTGAATTGCCCCTCTTTGTATCTGTCTATTCTTCCTTGATTCGCCAGAGTATCAACGGCGTCGCCGGGCTGGTGCTGGCGATACCCATGGCTTTGGCACAGGCCTTTTCCCGGTTGACGTGCCGCTAAAGTTAGGGATTTCAATCCATTTTTCGTTGCAATTCAAGGAGGTTGTGTTGCCGCATTGTCAAACGGATGGATTTCCGTTGCGTCAGGAAGTTATGCGTGATAATCTCCGTTTTCATTACGTGGGAAGCACGGTGTGCCCCAGAATATTGCGTACGGGTAACATGCTATGCAGAATCAAAGAAAAACCAATACACAGAATGAAAAATTCCGCATAGCATGCTTCGTTTCTGTCTAACACAATGTTATGCCGAACTTAAAAGATAAGATACAAATGTGTTCACAAGGTCATTTAGCAACAAACAATTAATGTGGAGGCAGACGTTTGTTAACCTTACAGAATATCTCACTTATGTTAATTGCACTATTTGCAGGAGCAAGCTTTGTAATCCAGCAGGCAGTCAATTCAAATCTTCGTTTTGAAATTGGATCACCTTGGTGGGCTGGATTCTTTAGCTATCTTGGCGGCACAATCGTTATGCTCATTATGATTTTTTTGATGCGAGATCCAATTGTGACTGCCAACCTGACTTTACGTAGCTCATTATGGTCATGGACAGGAGGTCTGTTTGGAGCCATTTACATAGCTATTTCGATCCTGCTATTACCCCGACTGGGTATCTTCACCGTTGTCGCATTAATAGTAGTTGGCCAGTTAATAACATCAGTCGCATTTGACCATTTCGGCGTTATGAATGTGCCAATTCAACCCATAACTATTACACGAGGAATTGGCGCAGGATTTCTTTTAATCGGAGCAATATTGATTCGGTGGTAAATTTTATCCAGGCGATTATGTATAAAGAAATTAGGCATAACAAACGGCTGCACACGGAAAATCTGGCCTACGGCCAGTTTTCCGGTGAGCCTTCTCGTTAGCGAGAAAATAACCGATGACACAGCAGCCAATATCTGAAGTTTTGCACGAATTAGATGTTGCAGCAAAAACAGGCAAAATTTCAGAAGTATCAACATCAGACCTAAATAAATTTGCTTCTGCGCTGTGTCATTCACAGGCGTATTCCGCCTTTGGTGAACATGAGTTTCATCAAATATGCGAAACAGTAAGGCTTCACTTGCTCCGGGCTCATGTAGAGGCATTACAAAATCACATCACTGGCCTGAACAAGAAAAATTCGATGACCCAATATTGCGTCGTTGCCCTTACTGTCTTTTCAATCATATTCGGAGCCATACAAGTATATTATGCCAGAGAATCGGATATTCGTGCGAGAGAACAGTTGAAACCGCACCAGCAAGAAGAGACACGCAAGCCAATACCGTCGTTACAACCATCAACCCACAACCTTCAGGGACGCCCATTACCCGGTCAAGCCACTTTGGAGAAGGGGGAGGCAAGTTCATTGAAATCTCCTAAAATTATAAAGGGAAATCGCTAACAATCGGCTCAACCTGACCGCGAGAAGCACCGCGTTATTGATGCAAGTCCCCGGCGCGGTCAGGTTAGCCTTGGCGTTGAGCCTGTAGGAAAAGTTAACTTATTGTAATTTTTGTGCATTTTTATTGATGGTTTTGGTAAAATCATTGCAATATCCCGCAAGGAGACCGGTTAACCACAGCATCAGGGTATTGCAGAC
>JBMONS010000003.1:0-21788 GCA_049323635.1 Thermodesulfobacteriota bacterium | reverse complement strand
CGCTACCGTTCAAAAACGGGCCTACGGTTTTCGGAACCCAAAGCGGTTCAAGATAGCCGTTTATTTCCACTGCGGAGGGCTCAATCTCTATCCAACCGCAGTGACCCACACCAAAGTCGGATGAACCTTTTTTTTCTCGTCCCAGCCTCCCCCCTCTCAAGGGCCGGCGGAATTCAGAATTGAGAATTCAGGAGAACGACAAGTCCCCGCCATCCTGAATCCTGAATCGCTCGCATCCCTCCGGCTGCGCCGCGAAAAAGGCAACGCATGAGAACCAACCGACCATGACCGACCACGACCACCTCCTTTCCGAAGAGCTGCTCATGGTGCGCCACTCCGGGGAGATTCCGGAGATCGCCTTCCACAGCTCCATCCACTTTCTCACCGCCGATCCGGACGGCCCCGGCCTCACCCTCACCGAGGCGGATCTGGCCATGCTCCGCCGCCAGGTGGTGGAGCGGTATCACGAGATCATCCTGCGGGATCTTGATCCGGAGAACCGGGACAAATCCATCTATCGCGGGGTGCGCCGCACCATCTTCAACTGGCAGCGGCTGGGCAAGTTCTGTGGGCGGGAGGCCTTGGCGGTGGAGGAGGAGTTGCGGCGGGAGATCGCGGCGGCGCTGCTCGCCTTCCTCCGCCAGGAGACGGCGGAGGTGCTGGCCGGCAAGCGGCAAAGCTGCATCAACTGCACCAGCGGCGAGCTGGCAGCCTTTGCCCGCAGCCTGGGCATCGATCCGGAAACCCTGCCGGCCGGACTCACGGGGATCTGCTGCAAGGCCGGAGAAAGGTGACGGTCAGCCTTTTCGAATCTTCTCGATCAGGGAGGTGGTGGAGCGGTCCTCCACCAGCGGGATGGAGAGCACCCGGCCGCCGGCGGCCAGCACCTCGGGCGCGCCGACGATCCGTTCCACCGGCCAGTCGCCGCCCTTGACCAGCACGTCCGGCATCAGAGTGGTGATCAGCCGGTGGGGGGTTTCCTCGTCGAAGACCACCACATGGTCCACGCAGCCCAGCGCCGCCAGCACCCTGGCCCTGGCCCGCTCCGGATTGACCGGCCGGTCCGCCCCCTTGCCCAGGCTGCGCACCGAGCGGTCACTGTTGAGGCCGACGATCAGGCAGTCTCCTTCCTTGCGCGCCGCCTCCAGATAGGTGGCGTGCCCCTCGTGCAGCAGGTCGAAGCAGCCGTTGGTGAAGACCACCCTGCGGCCGATCGCCCGGTAGCGGGCGACCTGCGCCGCCAGTTCCGGCAGCTCCGCGATCTTGTCCTGGTCATGGAAGCGGTATGGCCGTGGCCCCACCGTGTTGAAGCGGCCCCGAACCTCTGCCAGCCGCTCCGGCTCGATAGCGGCGAGCCCGCACTCCTCACCGTCGCCCGCCTCGGTCAGCACGCTGCCGTCCGGGCCGATCACCATGGAATGGCCGCCGAACTCGGTGTCGCCGCTTTTCCCGCAACGGTTGCACGCCACCACGAACAGTTGGTTTTCGATGGCCCGGGCCATGAGCAGGGTCCGCCAGTGGGGCAGACGCGCCGCCGGCCACTGGGCGCTCACCGCCAGGATGCCGGCCCCGGCGCCGGCGTGGCCGGCGGCCAGCTCGGGAAAACGCAGGTCGTAGCAGACCAGGCCGCCGATCAGCCCGAGCGCGGTCTCCACCGGCCTGGGGTCGTCCCCGGCGGCGAAGTGACGGTCCTCTCCCATGGGGGCAAAGAGCTGCTGCTTGCGGATGGCGCCGACCACTCCCCCCGGCCCGACCACATAGAGGGTGTTGTAGACCGTGCTCCCCACCTCGGTGAGCACCTCCTCGGCCAGGGAGCCGGCCAGGTGGATGCCGTGGCGGCCGGCCAGCAGGTGGAGCCGGTCAAGGAGTTCGTTGGAGCGCAGCCCAAGCTGGGAGAGCCGGTCGTAGGCAAAGCCGCTGGCCCACAACTCCGGCAGCACGATGAGCGCCGGCCCCCGGGGATCGAGCCTTCGCAGGCCGTGCTCCAGGGTGGCCAGGTTGCGCTCCGGCTCGCCGGTCCTGACGTCGAACTGCACGAACCCAGCCTGGCACGGAACAAACACGCCGTTGGGCGGTTGGATCATCGTCTGCCTCCTTGGATATGGCTCGCAAGCCGTGCTTGCCTGGCCACGCCGTCTGGCGCGGCGCTCAATAGCGGATCGGCCGGGGCGCCGTATCCTCCGCCGCCCGGATGGAGAGATACCCTTCCAGCCGGTGCGCATCCTGGTCATGCAGAAGGAACTGGATGCCAAGCTCGCGATTGTCGCGATGCCCCTCCGCAACCCTCCGCACCACCGCCTCGGCGGCGGTGATCTTCTCCTCGTAGGCGCCGAAGCGCAGCCGCAGGGTCATGCTGAGGGGAGCCAGCACCTCGCCCGGCCGGATATGCTCGGAAAACCTTCCCACCAGCCTTGCCCCCTCGATGCAGATGTCCTCCACGAGGCCGTGGTTGAGGTACTGGCTGCCATGCCGGGCAAAGGTGACGTGGGAGTTGGTGTTGCTGGTGGCATAGCGCTGGTGCCTCCGGCGCTGCAGCGCGAAGATGGAGAGGGGGAGGAGCACTCCGAGGTTCTCCTTGGTTTCGAAAAGGGGGGTGGCCTGGAATCCCCGGGTCGCCCCCTCCGGGGCGCGATAGAGCAGCAGGCCTTCCTCTCTGGGTGCGAAGAAGGCCTTGTCTTTCTTGAGCAACAGCAGCCGGTAGGTGTTTTTTGGAAAAATCTCCGCCGGCAACAGGCGTTGCGGCGGCTGCCCCTTCTGGTAGAAGACCAGTTGGATGGAGCCGGCGATGAGCCGGTCCACCTCCTTTTCAACGACCAGCGGATCGCTGCTCCAGGTTTCCTGCATGATTCCCCCCCCGGGATACGCGAAGACCAGCGCCGGCAAAAGGCCTGGCGCGCTTCCATATGACTTGTCTTTTATAGGGGAAAAATCACTGCGGGTGCAAGTGTCTTTGCGCGCCGGCGTTCAACGGCGCGCCATCTGGCGGTCAGTGGTGGCCATGGCTGCCTGGCCATCGCGGCCGTAGACATCGGAGCGGAACTGCACCAGGCCGTCGCCATCCACCCAGGCGGTCATGTAGACCACATGCACCGGGATAGGGGCCGGGATGGGGACCTGCTGGGTCTTGCCGCTGGCGATGGCGGCGTTGAGGGCCGCAAGCTCTCCCAGCTTGGAGCCCTTAAGCAGGTGGGTGGCCAGGTCGAGCGGCTTGCCCACCCGGATGCAGCCGGAGCTGAAGGTGCGCGATTCGCGGCTGAACAGCTGGCGGGAGGGGGTGTCGTGCAGATAGACGTCGTACTCGTTGGGAAACTGGAACTTGATCCGGCCCAAGGCGTTGACCGCTCCAGGCTCCTGGCGGAAGCGGTAGGGCATCCTCCCGGAGAGCTTCGACCACTCCACCGAATCGGGGTCGATCTCCTCGCCGCCCTTGCCCCAGCCCCGGTAGACCCGGAAGTTGTGCTTGCGCAGGTAGCCGGGCTCCTTGCGGATATGGTCCAGGATGTCCTTCCTGGCGATGGTGTCCGGCACCGACCAGGGCGGATTGAGGATGATCGTGGAGATGATGCTGCTGAGCACCGGGGTCTGGCGGTAGGTTCTGCCCACGATCACCGGCATGGAGAGGGCGGGTTTGCCGTCTTCGTAGAGGTTCAGGCTGAAGTCGGCGATGTTGACCAGGATATGGCGGGGCTCCAGCATTTGGGGCAGCGGTTGGCACCGCTCCAGGTTGACCTCCAGCTGGCGGACCCGCTCGGCGATGGAGACATTGAGCGCCGCCACGGTGGACTTGCCCGCCGCGCCGTCCGGATTGAGCCCGTGCCTCGCCTGAAACTTGCGCAGCGCCTCGGCCAGGGCTGCGTCGAAGCGGTCGCCCTGGGCAGCCTCGGCCGGAAGCTCCCCGCTGGCCGCCAGCCGGGCCCGCAGTTGGGCAACCCGTTCGCCGTGCTCGCCCTCCCGCAGGGTGGCGCCAGCGGCGACCTTGGGCCATTCCCCCCTGGCGGCCAGCTCCTGGAAATGGTGCAGGGCCTTCTCCAGTTCGGGCCGCAACGGGCAGAGCTTGGGCGCAGGGGGAGAGGCAAGGGCCAGCGGCGCACCCCCCAAGAACAGCAGCAGCATGAGGAGGAACAGGCGGCCGGAGCGATGGGGCATGGCGAAACCTCTTGGGAAGGGGCTACCAGGTGCGGAAGGCGCCGGAATCGATATGCACGAAGTTGTCCCCCGGATAGAAGCCCACCCCGCCGAGGCGCAGGGAAAGGGCGGCCTGGTGGAGGGTGGTCAGTTCGGTGCCGGGGATGCGGATGTCGAGGGCGCGGCCCTGGAGGTGCAGGCTGTTCTTGGCCACCTTGTGGCCGCGCTGGATCAGCTGGTTGTTGTAGTTGGGGGACCGATAGCCGGAGATGACATGGATCTCGTTGCTGCCACCCAGCAGTTGATCGACCTGGTTGAGGTACTCCAGGGTGACCGGGTCGATGGGATGCTCCTCGTTGGTGTAGTGGCAGCGCAGCAGCCAGTTGATCCGGTCGATCGCCTCCTGGTCGTACTGGCCATCCCAGCCCCGGAAGGTTACCCGGGCCTTTTCGCCGGTGTGGATGTTGTACAGATGGAGCCTGCCTGGAGCAAAGCCTTCTTCGGGCAGGTTCGCCCAGGCTTTGTCCGCGCCGAGGAGACAGGCAAGGGTGGTGAAGAGCGAGGCCTTGAGAAACGAACGGCGGTTAAACGAAAAATGCATGCAAAACTCCTTACTCCCTGGGCGGCCGCCACGGCCTTGCCCATGATTTCATCGCAAATACAATCACCATACTACTCGCGCCGCCGCCAAATGCAAAGCAATTATTGCGGGGTGATTGGATTTTCTTCCAATTGACAAGGCTTTGCCGCCCGCAAGACCCACTGGCCCTTCGTGCTGTTGCCCCGATGGCGGCCGCGCCCCGCAAGGCCATGCAGCGCAGGGCTCGCGCCCGGCAGCCCCGCTGGAATCCACGAAACGCTGGGCGCGCTGACCCCTCTTCCCAGGGAGAGGGCGGCCAGAGGCCGGGTGAAGGGGATGCAGAGTATAAGGTTTTACTTCACCTTCCCTCTGGTTATTCCCCAACACCCCTGGTTGATTCCAACCAACCATGCAACGCATCTCCCGCCAGGCAATCCACGAACTACAATGTACACCTATGTCCTCTTCGTGTGGAATTCCCGCTTATTGACGTGAATCCTGAATTCTGATTCCTCTCTCTGCTTGTCTTGGCATGCCTCATGCATGCTTTGACGATGCATGAAACTCTTTCGCCGCTCCATAACCACCCTGCTGCTCGCCGTTCTGGCGTTCTGTGCCAGCGCTTCGGCAGCCCAGGCAGCCACCAGCGCGGACCTCTCCACCCAGGCCTATCTGCTCTGGCAGGGGATCAACCAGGCCCGCCATACCCCCCGCGCCGCCCTGTCCTGGCTCGGCATCGACGAGACCACCGCCCGGGCCGCCCTGGGCCAGGACGCCTGGATTCTCGACCAGGGTCTTCCCCCCCTGGCCTGGAACGACCAGTTGGCCTCCGCCGCCGGAGCCCATGGCCGTGACATGCTGGACAACCTCTACTATAGCCACACCTCGCCCACCGGCCTCACCCCGGCCCTGCGCATCGCCGCGGCCGGCTATCAGGCCCTGCTGGAGGAAGAAGCCCTTGCCGCCCTGGTCTTCACCAACCCCTTCCCCATGGATGAGGCCGTCGTCGCCCTGCTCGACAACCTGCTGCGGGACGAACTCACCGCCACCCCCGGCGCCATCCGCAAGATCTTCTCACCCAACTACAGCGAGGCCGGCCTCGCCCTGCTGGCCGAAAGCGTGGCCCTGCTCGACGGCCAGCCCTACGTCTACATGCTGGTCGCCGACTTCGCCCAGCCGGTCGCCCCGCGTCACTTCATGGTCGGCATGGCCGAGCCGGGAAGCCGCATAACCGTGCGCAACCTCTATACCGGCGTCTGGGATGTGCTGCCCCTCCTGCCGGGGGATGCCTTCCAGTACCCCCTGTCCGGCCGGGGAGAGGAGCTGACCCTGCGCGACGCCAACGGAGGCCCTATAGCCAACGCCACCACCGCCGGGCAGGGAAACAGCCAAAACCTCTATGTGGATCTAGTCCGCCCAACACCGTAGCGCTAGATTCGGAGCAAACGAAACCCAAACCTTCGTGGTGCAAAAAAGAGGAACCCAATGCCTGGAAGAGTAAAAATAATCTACTGGCAGGACGGTGAGTTCTGGCTTGGCTATACAGAGGAATACCCTGACTACATGACCCAGGGTATGACCCTTGATGAACTGAAGAACAATCTGAGGGACATTTATATGGATTTGAGTTCCGGCTTGATTCCATGCGCCCGCAAGGAAGATGAATTAATCTTGGCATGAAACGAAGGGAACTCCTCAAGCGGCTGGCCGAAATGCGTTGCGTCCTGATCCGGCATGGAGGAAGCCACGACTGGTATCAGAATCCGAGAACCAAAATGGCGCAACCTGTTCCCCGACACAACGAGATCAACGAAATCCTCGCACAAAGTATACTGAAAAAATTGAGAGACGAACTGTAATGTCAAACCAACTTCGTGACCTTCGTGCACTTCGTGGTGCAAAAAAGTGACCCACCATTTTTTTTGATACAGTTTCCCCAGTCTTTTGTGGTATAAAAATGGCAATGCCCTCGGCAGAGCCACGCCCAATCAGGATCCCGTCCATATATAAAGGACGTCCGTAGCAAGCGCATGGTGCGCGAAAGGCAGTACAAACGTTATTTTTGAGTATCTGGAGGATGGTTGAGCGGCCTCGCCGTTGTCCATCCGTAAATCAAGCAACAAAACAGGAGAAAAGAGAGTATGGCAACTACGACGCAGACTGAGATCATTCGGTACACAGTTGGTGTTCTGGGCGCGGCCCCCGGCGGTTTCATGACCGAGCTGGAGGCGATTGTCGCCGCTGGCACCTCCACCAGCGATCTGGCTCTGTTCATGGCCGACCTGATGGACGACCTCAACCCCACCGTGGCCGCGTATCAGTCCACCGCCACCACCACCGAGTTCGCCACCGCCTACATGAACAACCTGCTGGGCAGCTCCGTTGACGCCACCACCCTGCAGCTGTGCATTGACGTAGCGGTTGACCTGATCGACAACGGCGGTCTGACCCGCGGCCAGCTGGTGGTTGCAGCCGTGGACTTCCTGAACTCCTTTGCCGACGACGACACCACCTGGGGCAACGCCAAATCCCAGCTGGACAACCGGGTTTCCGCCGCTACCTACTACACCATCACCGGCGCCGCTGCCGCCAGCACCGATGTCGCTGCCCTGCAGAGCCACGTTGCCGCAGTTACCTACGATGACACCACCGTCACCACCGCCAATGCCGCGGTTGACGCTGCCATCGATCAGCTGCCGACCCCGGACCAGACCTTCACCCTGACCTCCAGCGCCACCTCGGTGACTGAGGGCAACACGGTCACCTTCACCATCACCGCTGACCACGCGCTCTCTTCCGCCGACGATCCGGTCACCCTGACCTACAACGTCGCTGGCGACACCCTGAGCGGCGTGGCCACCGCCGCCACGGCCAGCACCGACTTCTCCCCGGCTTCCGGCACCGTTACCTTCAGCGCCGGCGATACCAGCCAGACCGTTACCGTGACCATCCCCAACGACAACACGGCGGAAGGGATTGAAGGCTTTAAGTTCACCCTGCTTGACAGCAACTTCACCTCGCTGGGCAGCAAGACCGTCTCCATCACCGACGATCCGAACTCCGGCATGACCATGACCCTGACCACCGGCGCCGACACCGGTTCCGCCTTCCAGGGCGGCGCAGGCCCGGATACCTTCATCGGCGTCATTGGCACCGACATGCTCGCCTCCGCCGGCACCACCTTCAACCCTGGCGACAACCTGGTCGGCGGCGCTGGCAACGACACCCTGAGCCTCTCCATCTCCGGCACCAGCACCCTGGGCGCCACCAACACCACCAGCTCCGTGACCCTCAGCGGCATCGAGCGGATCATCGCCGCCAACAACGAAACCACCGCCGACGTGAACGCCATCGACCTGGCCAACGCCACCGGCGTCACCACGGTTGGGCTGTCCTCCAGCTCCGCCACCGGCGATATTTCCTTCACCAACGTCCAGAACATCGTTGACGCCGAGATGAAGTCCGGCACCGGCGACCTGACCATCAGCTACGCTTCCACCCTGGTCACCGGCACCACCGATTCCCAGAACCTGGCCCTGGCCAACCAGACCGGCGGCACCTTCACCGCCAACAGCATCGAGAGCCTGGCTATCACCTCCGGCACCGCCGCCAATACCGTCACCGTGGCCGGCGACGCCCTGACCTCCATCTCCGTCACCGGCGACAAGGGTCTGGCCCTGGGCACCCTGGCCGCCACCGTGACCACCGTGAACGCCTCCGGCCTCACCGCTGGCGCCTTCACCGTGACCGGCAACACCGCGGTTGATTACTCCATCACCGGCGGCGCCGGCAACGACACCGTCACCATCAGCACCGGCTACACCAGCGCTGATACCCTGAACGGCGGCTCCGGCACCGACACCCTCTCCATCGCCGCTGCCGTTACCGCCGCGTCCGACCTGGCCAACGTCAGCAACTTCGAGGTGCTCACGATTACCGGCGCCAACAACGTCACCCTGGCTGCTGCGGCTGGCGGAATCTCCACCTTCAACACCGCCGATACCAATGCCCAGGTGATCACCCTGAACAGCGGCTACACCGGCGACACCACCGTTGTCATGACCGGCAACACCGCCGGCGGCGGCGCCGACAAGGTGGCCAACTCCGCCAACGTCGCCCTGACCGTGAAGGCCAACGCTGCTGATCTCGACGCTGACATCTCCATCGTCGGCGGCACCGGCACCGATACCATCATCCTCACCGCCGACAACGATGCAACCGGCTCGGTAACCACCAACATCTCCGGCGTCGAGACCATCACCGTCGCGGCTGGCACCACCGCCACCAACGACATCGTGATCACCATGGGTACCAACGATACCCAGATCTCTGCCGGCAAGACCCTGACCGTTGACGCCTCCGCCCTGACCAACAGCGGCGCCACCCTGAAGTTCGTGGGCAAGACCAACGAGACCGACGGCTACCTCAACGTGACCGGCGGCGCGGGCAACGACTCCATCACCGGCGGCGCGAGCGGCCGTGACACCCTAACCGGCGGCGCGGGCAACGACAGCCTCACCCTGACCACCATCACCGCGAACAACGTGGTGGCCGGCGGCGACGGCACCGACACCCTGACCGTCACCACCGACATGAGCTCCGCCGCGGTTCTGGCCGGCGTCACCGGCGTTGAAACCCTGGTGCTGGGTGCTTCCACCGACCTGACCATGGCCACCTCCATTGCCGCCACCGGCATCACCAGCATCAGCACGGCGGACACCTCCGCCAACGTGGTAACCCTGAGCAGCGGCTACACCGGCGACACCACCATCAACATGACCGGCAACGGTGCAGGCGGCGGCGCCGACAAGGTGGTCAACTCCGCCAACGTCGCCCTGACCGTGAAGGCCAACGCTGCCGACCTCGACGCCGACATCACCATCACCGGCGGCACCGGCACCGACACCATCACCCTCACCGCCGACAACGATGCCACCGGCTCGGTGCTGACCAACATCTCCGGCGTTGAGACCATCAACGTCGCGGCCAACAGCACCACCTCCACCCATGACATCGTCATCACCATGGATGCCGTCGACACCCAGATCTCCACGGGCAAGACCCTGACGGTGAACGCCACCGCGCTCACCGACAGTGCAGCCACCCTGAAGTTCGTGGGTCAGACCAACGAGACCGACGGTTACCTGAGCGTTACCGGCGGCGCCGGCGCTGACTCCATCACCGGCGGCGCGAGCGGCTTCGACACCCTGATCGGCGGCGCGGGCAACGACAGCCTCACCATCGTCACCCTGGCCTCCACCAACGTCATCACCGGCGGCGACGGCACCGACAGCCTGACCGTCACCACCGATATCGCCGCTGCCTCCTCGCTTGCCGGCGTTACCGGCGTGGAGACCTTGACCCTGGGTGCGTCCACCGACCTGACCATGGCCACCTCCATTGCCGCCACCGGCATCACCACCATCAGCACGGCGCACACCTCCGCCAACGTGGTGACCCTGAGCGCTGGCTACTCAGGCGACACCACCATCACCATGAACGGCAACGGTGCAGGCGGCGGTGCCGACAAGGTGGTCAACTCCGCCAACGTCGCCCTGACCGTCAATGCCAACGCTGCCGACCTCGACGCCGACATCACCATCACCGGCGGCACCGGCACCGACACCATCACCCTCACCGCCGACGACGACGGTACCGGCTCGGTGATCACCAACATCTCTGGCGTTGAGACCATCACCGTCGCGGCTGGCACCACCGCCACCAACGACATCGTGATCACCATGGGTACCAACGATACCCAGATCTCTGCCGGCAAGACCCTGACCGTTGACGCCTCCGCCCTGACCGACAGTGCAGCCACCCTGAAGTTCGTGGGTCAGACCGACGAGACCGACGGTTCGCTCTCCATCGTTGGTGGCGCCGGCGCTGACTCCATCACCGGCGGAGCGTATCTCGACACCATCACCGGCGGTTCCGGCGCGGATACCATCACCTTCGGCGTCGGCGCTAACAAGTTCATCTACGACACCTTCACCGATGCCGCCACCGGCGACATCCTGAACGTCGCAGACAAGGGCACGGAAACCTTTACCTCCACCAAGGTCACCTTGGCTGGTGCAGCGACCTTCACTGATTACCTTGATGCAGCTGCTGCCGGAAACGGCTCGGTGAACGGTATCTTCACTTGGTTCCAGTATGGGACTAACACCTATGTGGTTGCGAACCAGACCAATGCCGATGGATTTACCGCAGGCAGCGACATGGTCATCGAGTTGACCGGTCTTTTGGATATCTCCGGCTCCACGGTCGGTGACCACATCCTGACCTTGAGCATCGCCTAAGGTCCTTCCTGCCAAAAGCCGGCAAGCCTCTTGTCGGCTTGGCAGGAAAACTGATTGTGCAGTAGGAAAGCCCCCAGGAAACTGGGGGCTTTTTTTGTTTTGGTGTATGGCTTTTATCCTTATGACTGCGGAATGGGGAGTTGTTTCGAATACCATGCGCGAAATCGATGCACAGAAGTCCCAGGAAGGAGAAATGCTCCAGCAGGCCATTGCATTGCACCGCGCCGGAAAGCTTGACCGCGCGGAAAATCTCTACCGGAGCATCCTTCAGGAGAACCCTGACCACCCCGATGCCAACCACAACCTTGGTGTGCTGCTCCTGCAAACAAAGCTGGCCGCAACGTCGATTCCGTTCCTGCGCAGAGCCATCCAGGCCGATTCCAACCGAGGCCAATACTGGTCAAGTTATCTTCATGCTTTGATCCAGTCAGGCAAGAGCGAGGCGGCACTCGATGAAATTGCGCAGGCCCGGCACCATGGCGTGGATGAAGCGCTCCTTTCACGACTTGCCAACCGCGCGATTGCCAAGCCTGAATCGAATGCGCCACCATCTGGTGGTGCGAGCGGAATTCCCAGCGACGACCCGATAGCGGCGGCGGCAGTGCTCTTTCACCAGGGACGCTATGCAGAGGCGGAATCACATTGCCGTTGTGTGGTGGAACAGGATTGCAGGCATGCAGACGCATGGAAGGTGCTCGGCGTCTGCATGCAACGACAGGGGCGCCTTGACGGCGCGGCAGAGTGTTTGCTCCACGCCCTGGAACTGCGTCCGGATGATGCCGAGGCCCACTGGAATCTTGCCGTAACCCTCAATCAGTTGGGCAAGGTTGGCGATGCCGAAGCGCACCTTCGTGAAGTCTTGGTTCTCTCCCCTTGCCATGCCAATGCCTGGAGCACCCTTGGTGTCGTGCAACTTGCGCAGGGACGTGCGCGTGCAGCTGAGGCGAACTGCCGTCAGGCGCTGGTTCATCAGCCCGATTTCGCTGGAGGACATTACAACCTGGGCAACGCGCTGGTCGTATTGGGCCGGCTGGGCGAGGCGGAGCAATGCTACCAGCGAGCGGTGATGCTGAAGCCCGATTTTGCGGATGCCCATGAGAATCTGGGTTCGGTGCGCGTGAAAATGGGCGAGCTTGAGAAAGCGGTATGCGCCTACCAGGATGCGATTCGCCTTAAGCCAGCGGATGGCCAGGCTTACAAGCGAATAGGAGAGGCTTTTCAGTATATGGACCGGGAGGCGGACGAATTGTGCGCATACCGGCAGGCCCTCGCTCTCGATCCTGGCAACGCCGGGTTGGATGGTGCGGTGTGGTTGGCGGTGCGGGCATATCTGGCCGGAGAGGTAGAACAGTGCCAGGAGATGCTCCGTGCATCCGGCCCCATTCTGAGAACCGTGGAGGCGCATCGCCGGCCGATCCGCGCCTATCGCGAGTATCTTGGCCAGCTGTTTCGCTGGCTTGTCGAAGCAGGGGCATTCCATGCTCCGAGGCACGACATGCCGACGCTCCATGTGATTGGCGAAAGCCATTCCCTCTCCATGCATGGCGCGGTTGTCCTATATCGAGGCTGCGAGATGCGTTGCCAGGCGCACTGGATTGGCGGGTGCAAGCAATGGCATCTTGGCAATGCGGGGAAGAACAGATTCAAAAACAAGTTTGAATTGATAGCGCGCCGGCTTCCCGAACAGGCGACAGTACTTTTGACCATCGGGGAAATCGATTGTCGCCCGGATGAGGGGATTCTCGCGGCCTGGGAAAAAACATCCGGGAAATCCCTTGATTATATGGCCCAGGACACGGTGGAAGCCTTCCTCCGGTATATTGGCGAGAAGCTGTCGCCCGGAGCGCATCGGATAATCGTGGCGGGGGTGCCCGCCCCCAATATTCTGGCATCGACCCTGGCGCCGGAGGAGGCCAGCCTGCATGCGGATCTGGTCAGGAGGTTCAACGCCTTTCTCAGGGAGAAGAGCGTGAGCGCCGGTCTGGATTTTCTTGATGTATACGCCCTCACCGACCGCGGAGACGGGTATGCCAGCGGGCAATACCATCTGGACAGCAACCACCTGCTGCCAAGCGCGGTTGTGGAGGGGTTTGTCCGGCATTGCGTCCTGGCCGGGGGCGTTGGAGTGAAATAAGGTGGAATGGATTCAAAAGTATGCTAAACAGGCAGTGATCCTGGATTAGCCGTACAGAAACGGCACGGATGCACAGTCTCTGTCCCTGGATGGTACATGACCAGCGATGCTTCTTCCATAGCAACTCCGGAACTTCTCCTGCGGCAAGCGGTTGCCCAGCATCACAAGGGGAGGGTGCGGGAGGCGGAAGAGCTGTACCGGGCTATCTTGCGCCTCCAGCCAGACCATCCGGACGCCAATCACAACCTTGGGGTATTGGCGGTGCAGATCCGCCAGCCAGCCGAGGCATTGGCCTTCCTGCAACGGGCGATCGAGACCAACCCACGGCAGGGGCAATACTGGCTCAGTTACATCGATGCGTTGGTCCGGCTTGGGCGGACGGGGACAGCGCGTGAGGTGTTTTGCCAGGCGGCGCGGCAAGGCTTGAGCGGGAACGCCGCTGTGCGGATAATGGTAAAGCTGGCCGAGGCCGGAATGGACTCCGCCGGGACACCGGACGGATCGGCCGGGGGGCCTGGGGCGAATCAGGAAAACAATGGGGCCTCAGCGGGAGAAGAAACCGACTCGCCCCCGATTGAAGAGCTGAACGCCCTGGTGTCCATGTTTCATCAAGGGCGTTACGAGGAATGTGGATCCCGCGCCAGGGAGATAATCGATCGTTTTCCAGCGCATGGTTTTGCCTGGCGGGTATTGGCCAATGCACTGAAGCGGCAGGGGCATGACTCCGAAGCGCTGGCCGTCCTGCGGCGGGCTGGGGGATTGCTGCCCAAGGATGCGGATGTCTTGAAGTCCTTGGCCGCGATTCTCCAGGAAATGGGGATGAATACGGAAGCCGCGGCCGTGCTTCTGCAAGTATTGGCTATCAAGCCGGAATATGCGGCGGGCCATTACAATCTGGGGATAATTCTCAAGGAGCAAGGCGAATTTGCCGCCGCGGCCAGGTGCTATCGCCGGGCTGTAGGGATCGACCCTGCGTTCTCCCAAGCATGCTGCAATCTCGGTATCGTACTCAAGGAGCAGGGAGAGCTTGCAGAGGCGGAAGCACAGTTGAACCGGGCCCTGGCGCTGAGCCCTGATTTTGCGGAGGCGCACGTCAACCTCGGCGTCATCCTGCTGGAACAGAAGCGGTTTGCCGAGGCGGAAACCGCCCTCCGACGCGCCCTCGAACTCAGGCCCGAATCCCTGGAGGCGCAGATCAACCTGAGCGTAGCCCTCCAGGGGCAGAAAAGGAACGACGAAGCGTATGCCTGTTGTTGCCGGGCGGTGGCGCTCCAGCCCGACTGCGCCGAAGCGTATTACAACCTGGGAAATAGCTTCAGGGACTTGGTTGATCCGGATCAAGCCGTCATCGCCTATGAAAAGGCGATCCGACTCAATCCCGGCATGGCGGAAGCCCACCAGGCGCTTGGCGATCTGTTCCGATTCATGAACCGGCAAGACGGTGAACTGCTGGCCTATCAGAACGCCTTGTCCGTCGATCCAGGGGGGATTGGGCTTGAAACCGCGGTTTTGATGGGAGTACGGTACTACCTGATGGGGGATCTCCAGCAGGCAGGCACGATGCTCCAGCTTTCCCAGCCGATCATGGCGACAACCGACGCCAAGCGGAAGCCCCTTCGCATCTACTGGGAATATCTCAGCCGGCTCATCTCCTGCCCGCCCGCCCGGGATGGCGGAAGCCTGGCGCCGGACCAACGGGGAATTTTGCACGTGATCGGAGAAAGCCATGCCCTCTCGGCCCACGGAGTCACGGTTCGACATCGTGGTCGGGAGATGCGTTGTGTCTCGCAGTGGATTGCGGGATGCAAGCAATGGCATCTCGGCAACAGCAGCAAAAACATGTATAAATACAAGTTTGAATCGATCATGGGCTTGCTGCCGCGTGCTTCGACGGTCTTGCTGGTCATAGGGGAAATCGACTGCCGCCATGATGGAGGAATCATGACGGCATGGCGCAAGAACCCCGGGAGGAAGTTGGAGGATGTCGCCCTTGCCACCGTTGCAGGCTACGTGCGCTATGTGGCGGCGATGGGTGGACGATATGGGCATAGTATGATCGTGAGCGGGGTGCCTGCGCTCAACTTCCGCATTGACGAGTTGCAGGCGCATGCCGCCGAACAGCTTGTCTCTCTTGTCCGTTTATTCAATGGCGCGCTCAAGGAGCAGGCATTGGCGGCTGGCATGGATTTTCTCGATGTCCATGCGCTCACCGATCGCGGGGATGGGCTGGCGGGCGGCGGATGGCACATGGATTATTTCCATTTATTGCCCGGAGCGATCGCGGTTGCTTTCGACCGGCACTGTATTCCTGGGCATGTGTAGTCGAGACGAAAAGTTTAATATGGTTGAGAGGCGAGAGACATGACGGATTGGACTGCTGGTTATGTGGCGGATATCGGATATACATTCGGCTACTATACCGAGTTGAACCCCCATCGGTTGCGGTTGGCATTCTTGAACGCCGGCTTGGAGTTTCCCGAGGTGGCGGATGCCTGCGAGTTGGGTTTTGGGCAGGGCTTGAGCGCCAACATCCATGCCGCCGCATCGCAAACGCGGTGGTTTGGCACGGATTTCAATCCCTCCCAGGCGCAGTTTGCCCAGACTCTCGGAAAGGTGTCAGGGGCGGACGCACGGTTTTTCGATCAATCGTTTGAAGAGTTCTGCAGCCGAAGCGACTTGCCGGACTTCGACTATATCGGGCTGCACGGGATATGGAGTTGGGTTTCCGACCGGAACCGCACCGTGATCGTGGATTTTATCCGGCGCAAGCTGAAGGTGGGCGGCGTGCTCTACATCAGCTACAACACGCAGCCCGGTTGGGCGGCGATGACGCCGATGCGCGATCTGCTCACCGAGCATAGCGAAGTGATGGGGGTGCGGGGGCAGGGGATTGTCTCGCGGATAGATGGGGCGTTGGCTTTCGCGGAAAAAATGCTGGCCACCAATCCCGTCTATGCCCGGGCGAATCCTCAGGTGGCGGAAACCATCCAGAAAATAAAGGAGCAGGACCGGCACTATCTGGCCCATGAGTATTTCAATCGCGACTGGCTTCCCATGCCGTTTTCACGGATGGCGGAATGGCTGGCGCCGACCAAGCTCAGTTTCGCGTGTTCAGCATTCTTTCTGGATCATGTGGAACCGGTGAATCTCACCGACGAGCAGGTGGCGTTCCTCAAGGAGATCCCGGATGGGATGTTCAGGGAAAGCGTGCGTGATTTCATGGTAAATCACCGCTTCCGCCGTGACTACTGGGTAAAGGGTGGGAGGCGTCTCAGCCCCTTGGCCCATGCCGAAGCCCTGCGCGCCGAGCAGGTGGTGCTGGTGAAACCAATTGCCGACATCTCCCTCAAGATAACTAGTCCGCTCGGTGAGGCGACTTTGCAGAAGGAAGTTTATGATCCGATTTTGGAGGTGCTTTCGGACTACAAGGCCAAGAGCTTGCGGCAGCTCGAGCAGGCTGTGAAGGGCAAGGGGTTGGTGTTTTCCCGGGTGTTGCAAGCAGTGATGGTGCTCGCCGGGACCGGCGCCCTGGAGGTCAAGCAAGACGATGCGATAAGCAGCAAGGCGACAAAGCAATCGGAAAAGCTCAATGTATATCTTTGCGACAAGGCCCGCGGGAGTGGGGATGTCGGATATCTTGCAAGTCCGGTGACGGGTGGTGGTGTATTGGTTGGCCGTTCCTATCAATTGTTTATGCTCGCCAGGATGCAGGGACAGAAGACGCCCGCGGAATGGGCCGCGTTTGCCTGGCAGGTGCTGGCGGCGCAAGGGCAGAAAATCGTAAAGGAAGGAAGAACGCTGGAAACCAGCGAGGAGAATTTGTCGGAACTCAACGCCCAGGCAAAAACATTTTCAGAAAAGCACCTGCCTCTTCTCCGGGAGTTGAAGGTGGTCTGATGGTGGATGCTGTGAATGCGGAGTTGGGCTGTATCCTTTGTCGTCAGGGCGCGAGAGCGTTGAATAGAGGACGCAGCGCCTCGCCGTACCTGCGCCATCGTTCGATGGAATCACGATAGATGGGTTTACGTACCTGCCCATGACTGGCAGTGAAAACCGGCCGCCGATTTTCAAAAAAGCGCAGGCAGCCCGGTTCCCATTCGAGACCGCAATATTCGATCATACGGCGGGCGTTGCGTTCAGTATCGGTGACCAGATCTTCATAGGTCACCTCAAGAATCCGTTCTGGCGGCAAGACACGGCGCCAATGCGCCATGAGTTCTTCGTACAGCCGATAGTAGATGCCAAGTTCCTCCATGGAGTAGCTGAACTCCTGCCCCCGGGCGAAAAGCAGGGTGTAGCAGGAAAGGCAAGTGTCCAAAGGATTTCGCCGGCAATGAATTATACGGGCCTCCGGAAGGGCCAGGTGGATTAATCCGGTGAAAAAGAAGTTGGACGGCAGTTTGTTGGTTATTTTCAGGGCGTTATTGTCCTCTCCCCTTGCATGGCCTTTGAGCAGGGCAAGATATCGTTCTCCGATTGCCCGGTAATCTGCCTGGCTGAAATCCGCCACCGAACCGGAAGCATTCCCAGCTGCCACGCGCTTGGTTGCAACTTCACGAATCGCGGTTTCGAAGTCTTCAATTTCTCCTGCTCCCTTGATCATGGAATGGCTGCTGAGGATTTGCTCGACGAGAGTGGTGCCTGATCGCGGCATTCTCACGATAAAAATAGCCATCTTGCTTTCCGGAAAAGCTTGGTTCTCCTGAGAGAATTTTTCCGCATTGAAGGTATTGGCCATCAGCCTGAATTTCCGTTCGGAGTCGAAGCCGCTGTAGTTTATGCTTTGCCTTTTGAGGCGAGAGCCGGCATTGAAATGCTCGATAGACTTCGCGAATTGTCCGAGGTCGCCATATGCCTTGCCGAGGGAGTAATGCAGCAGCATGAAATCGTTTGCCGAAAGGCTACCACCTTTCTGGGACAGGAGTTGCTCCATTTTTGCCACCAGAGGGTCTTCGGCCGTGAAGGATCGAATCGCGGCCAAGTTGTGGTAGGACGGGGCATGGCCTGGATCGCAGTCTATGGCAGAGAGGCAGGCCTGTTCGCCTTCTTGGCGACGACCCTGCGCAAGAAGCGTGACGGCCAGTCCGTCGTACGCCTCGGCACTTCCCGGCTGTAGGGAGATGGCTTGCCGATAGCTCTGTTCGGCTTCCTTGGCATACCCAAGAGAGCGAAAGGCATTGCCAAGCTGGACGAGGAGGTCTGCCTGCTCGGGGCAGAGAGCCAGGGTGCGCTGGAAAGAAGCGTATGCCTCTTCCTGTCGTTGCTGGCGCAACAGAATGCCGCCACGATTAAAGTGCGCATTGGCCATTTCCGGGCGGAGGGCGATTGCCCGCAGGTAGCTCTGCTCAGCATCGGCGAGACGATTCGCCTCCAGTTGGACCCCCGCCAGGTTATAGTAGACAATGGGGTTTTCTGGCTGACGAGCGAGGATGGCGAGGTAACATTGTTCGGCTTCTTCCAGCCGGCCCTCTTCCTGGTACCGCAGCGCTTTCTGAAAGAAAGCAGCACCCGATTGCGTCAAGTCGGGCAGAGCCTTTTTCCCACCAGAGGAGGCTCTTTTTTTCTTAGCCATGCCCGTCCTTCTCCATTTTCGTGTGTCTTATTGTGAATAATTTCAAACTATAACACCATACAACGGGGGATTTTGATTGTCTTGTGATTTTGGGAGTTTTTTTGGGGCGGCTTGATATGGTAAATAGCAACGGGCAAACAATATCCCGACGTTTTCCAGGAGCGGATCCTGGTGACGAGATGAGGCTGGTGTTGCTCTTGGGTGAGGGAATATGACCACCAAAAATCAGGATAATTTGGCTTCCCTGCCCGAGGCACCTTCTGTGCCGTATGAGCAACGGTCAGGACACTTCGCACTGACCTTCAGCAGTCAGGTCGAATTGGTCGATCCGGTTCGCGTCGAGTCACCGTTTCGGGCTTGGGCCTGCCTGTTGAGTAATTTTACCGGTGGGGCCTTCAGTTATATTTCTCCGGGTTGCGCAATGCATCATGTGACCTTGGGCCGTTATTGTTCGCTCGGCGATCACGTGACAATCCTGTCGCGACACCCCACGACCAGCTTGACGACCAGCCCTTTCCCATATCAGGCGTTTTTTGCTTCTCCTTTTGACGCGCCGCCCATTGCGGATTACGCGCAACTGGCGGCAACAGTCATCGGAAATGATGTGTGGATCGGTGCCGGCGCCCGAATCAAGACAGGGGTGACCATCGGGGATGGAGCCATTATCGGCGCGGGAAGTGTGGTGACCAGGGATGTCCCTCCCTTTGCCGTGGTGGGGGGAGTCCCGGCGCGGCTCATCCGGATGCGGTTTGACGATGCGCTTGTTGAGAGGTTGTTGAGGGTCTCCTGGTGGCGTTATGATCTGATTGGGTTGTCGATCCCCATGGAACAACCGGAAGCGGCGCTTGACATCATCGAAGGATTCATCGAAACCGGGAGGATGCAGCCGTATGCCCCTGGATTCTGTCGGGTATGGAGAAGGGATGACAAGATTCATGTTCAATTGCAAGGGTGAGCAATAGCCGCCCATCCATGCCTGGAAAGCAGCGAGTCTCTAGGTATTCTTGATTCACCGCCTTTCTGGCGAGGTTTTATTGTGACGTCGGTATCAGCATCAGCTAGTTTGAAGCAACAGCACGGGTACAAGAGCTACCTTTCGGGGCGGTACGAAGAGGCTTTGGCCGATTACCGGGCTGCCCAGGCCGAAGAACCGGATTGGTTTGAGCCGTTCTGGCACGCCGGAGCCTGCTGTCATCAACTCCGGCGCTATGCAGACGCGTTCGGCTACTACCAGCGGGCATTGGCCTTGTGCCCCGGTCACGCCCGGATACTCTACCATTACGCCAAGTGCCTGAAGGATGACGGTCAGCTTGATGCGGCATTGCTTGTCTATGAGCAGGCGCTGACGTTTGATCCTGGGAACGCTGAAATTCTTTACAGCTTCGGGCTGCTGCATCTTTTGCGTGGGGACTGGATCGCCGGCTGGGCTGGTTTTGCTCGGCGTTTCGAGGGATCCGATCGTGCCGCCGTTGAACACCGACCTGTGACATCCCTGCCGGCATGGCGAGGGAGCAATGTCCCCTCCGGCAGTGGCATAGTTGTCTATTCCGAGCAGGGCATGGGCGATACGCTGCAATGCTTCCGGTATGCAAGTCTGCTTCGCCAGCATTTTGCCAAGGTCAAATTTTCGGTGCAATTTCCTCTGGTTTCTCTGCTGCGAGCCAATGCCGGCGAGGGCATTGAGGTGGTTGCCCGCGTTGCCAGCCCTATTGACGAAAAGGGCTACACCCACTTTGTGGACATGATGAGTCTGCCGGAGTTGTTCCGGACCACGCCGGAAACCGTGCCGCCCGCCCCCTATCTGGCCGCGTCTCATGAAGGCCTTATCGCTTGGCGTAAGAAGCTGGGCCAGGATCCACGCCCAAAAGTCGGCGTTGCATGGCAGGGGGGGAAACTCACCTGTGCGCCTGCCCGCGACATGGATTTTGAATGTTTGCAACCGCTCCTGTCGCGCGACGATATTGTTTGGATATCCCTTCAGAAGGATGTGCCGATCTCTGCGGAAACAGGTTTGATCGACTGGCGTGAAGAAATGCACGATTTTGCCGCGACTGCCGGTTTGATCGGCAATTTGGATTTGGTCATCACGGTCGATACGGCTGTGGCGCATCTTGCCGGCGCGATGGGCCGGCCGGTATGGTTGTTGAACCGATATGAAAGCGAATGGCGTTGGATGCGGGGCATGGAGACATCGCCCTGGTACCCGTCCATGCGGATTTTCAGCCAGGAAATTCCGGGAGAGTGGAACGGTGTAATGCGGAAGGTCAGCGCCGTTCTGGAGCACCATTTTCTGTCAATGAGAGAACAGCCTATGGATCAGCAAAAGAAATTTCTTCATATCGGATGTGGTTCAAATCATAAGGATAAGACCACTCCCGGGTTCAATACGCCAGAGTGGCGTGAATTGCGTCTGGACATCAACCCGAATGTCAAACCTGACATAGTCGCATCCATGCTGGAGATGGGAGAGGTCCCGGATGCAAGTGTTGATGCGATTTTTTCCAGCCATAACATCGAACACCTCTATCCCCATGAGGTACCGCGTGCGATCAAGGAGTTTGTGCGGGTGCTCAAGAGCGATGGTTTTTTGGTGCTTGCCTGTCCTGATTTGCAGTCTGTCTGCGCTTTGATCGCTGAAGACAAACTGCTTGACCCCGTATATATGTCTCCCGCCGGGCCGATTACTCCTTTGGATATCCTGTATGGTTACCGGTCATCCATGGAAAGAGGCAATTTGTATATGGCGCACCGTTGCGGTTTTACTCGCAAGGAGCTGCATTCGATGCTCCAACAGAGTGGATTTGCGGTGGTGGCGACTACCGCCCGTGGCAAGGCTCCATTTTTCGACTTGTGGGCCTTGGCCAGTAAATCGGCACGATCCGAAGAGGAGATACGGGCGTTGATTGATGCGCATTTCCCTCGCTAGATATGTTCTCTCTCATGGAGAGTGTGAGGTGGTCGGGATTTGTGAGACAGCCTGAGCGGAATATAAGCAATGGCCCGTGGTTGCTGGGCTGGCGGCGTCAGGCGGCCGGGTCGAGTTTTTGATTTCTCTGTTCATAAACCGCATTCGGC
>JBMONS010000002.1:0-22500 GCA_049323635.1 Thermodesulfobacteriota bacterium | reverse complement strand
GGTACAAAGGGCAGCAAGTCAGCGATGACAAGCCAATCCCGAAAAGCCGGTCTCAGTCCGGATCGGAGTCTGCAACTCGACTCCGTGAAGTTGGAATCGCTAGTAATCGTGGATCAGAATGCCACGGTGAATACGTTCCCGGGCCTTGTACACACCGCCCGTCACACCACGAGAGTCGGTTGTTCCAGAAGCGGTTGAGCCAACCTTCGGGAGGCAGGCCGCCAAGGAATGGTCGGTAATTGGGGTGAAGTCGTAACAAGGTAGCCGTAGGGGAACCTGCGGCTGGATCACCTCCTTTTAAAGGATGCTCTCACCTGGTAACAGGCGAGCATTGAGGGTCAACCCCATCTCTTGACACAATCCCACTATTCAGTTTTGAGTGATCACCTTTATTGTTCACTGAAGAGCGGTACGGACGGGCCTATAGCTCAGTTCTGGTTAGAGCGCACGCCTGATAAGCGTGAGGTCACTGGTTCAAGTCCAGTTAGGCCCACCACTGATCAAGGATGGGGGTGTAGCTCAGCGGGGACTGCCTGCCTTGCACATCAGCCGGGAAATGGGGGTGTAGCTCAGCTGGGAGAGCGCCTGCCTTGCACGCAGGAGGTCATCGGTTCGATCCCGTTCACCTCCACCATTCTTGAGAGGTACGAGGACAAAGCTGAGAGGTTTGGCAAGGAGACTTGTTGGAACCTTTGATCTTTGGCCTTTGGCCAAGGCAGTTATACTGCTGTTTTTCGATCTTTGATAATTGAATATTTTGTTTTGTTGTACCCAAGTTAGCTGAGAGCAAAGATCAAGCGTTTTTTGGTCAAGCTACTAAGGGCAGACGGAGGATGCCTGGGTACCGGGAGGCGAAGAAGGACGTGGTAAGCTGCGATAAGCTTCGGGGAGCTGCTAACAGGCTTTGAACCGGAGATTTCCGAATGGGGAAACCCGGCTGGGGTCAAGCCCAGTCATCGTGCGCTGAATACATAGGCGTAACGAGGCGAACGCAGGGAATTGAAACATCTAAGTACCTGCAGGAAAAGAAATCAATTGAGATTCCGTCAGTAGTGGCGAGCGAAAGCGGAATAGCCCAAACCGTGTCATTTATGGCACGGGGTTGTGGGGCCCCGACGTGGGATTGTGGATGGATAGCAGAAGGGCATGGAAAGGCCCACCGTAGACGGTGATAGTCCGGTATGCGAAATCTTGAAGCACCCTAGGGTGTCCCCGAGTACCACCAGGCACGTGAAACCTGGTGGGAATCTGGGAGGACCATCTTCCAAGGCTAAATACTACCCGGTGACCGATAGTGCACTAGTACCGTGAGGGAAAGGTGAAAAGAACGGGGGGACCCGAGTGAAATAGAACCTGAAACCGTCTGTCTACAAGCAGTGGAAGCACTATGTCGCAAGACAGTGCAACCGCGTGCCTTTTGCATAATGAGTCAGCGACTTACCCTGTGCAGCGAGGTTAAGCCGTAAGGTGGAGCCGGAGCGAAAGCGAGTCTTAATAGGGCGACGAGTTGTACGGGGTAGACCCGAAGCCGGGTGATCTAGCCATGGCCAGGGTGAAGCGGAGGTAACACTCCGTGGAGGCCCGAACCGATATAGGTTGAAAACTGTTCGGATGAGCTGTGGCTAGGAGTGAAAGGCTAATCAAACTCGGTGATAGCTGGTTTTCCTCGAAATATATTTAGGTATAGCCTCGTATGTTGACTGATGGAGGTAGAGCACTGACAGGGCTAGGGGTCCCCACAGGATTACCAAACCCTTTCAAACTCCGAATACCATCAAGTTCGAGTACGGGAGACAGACTATGGGAGATAAGTTCCGTGGTCGAGAGGGTAAGAGCCCAGACCGTCAGCTAAGGTCCCTAAATGCATGCTAAGTGGTAAAGGATGTGGAACTGTCCAGACAATCAGGAGGTTGGCTTAGAAGCAGCAACCCTTTAAAGAAAGCGTAATAGCTCACTGATCGAATGGGTCTGCGCCTAAAATTCAACGGGGCTTAAGCATGCTACCGAAGCTACGGATCACGCGCAAGCGTGGTGGTAGAGGAACATTGTGTTCGCCTGAGAAGGTACACCGTAAGGAGTGCTGGAGGTATCACAAGAGCTTATGCTGACACGAGTAGCGAAAATGCGGGTGAGAAACCCGCACGCCGAAAACCTAAGGTTTCCTGTAGTAAAGTTAATCTGCTCAGGGTTAGTCGGTCCCTAAGGCGAGGCTGAGAAGCGTAGTCGATGGGAAACAGGTTAATATTCCTGTACCGTTTTATCAGCGTTTGAGCGAAGGGGGGACGCAGAAGGGTAGGCCAGCCTGGCGTTGGTTGTCCAGGTTTAAGCGTGTAGGCGGAGGATCCAGGCAAATCCGGATCCTTGTTAACGCTGAGGCGCGATGACGAGTCGGTTTTGCCGACGGAAGTGGTTGATCCCATGCTGCCAGGAAAAGCCTCGTAGCGAGTTGATAGAATGACCGTACCGTAAACCGACACAGGTAGGTAGGGAGAGAATCCTAAGGCGCTTGAGAGAACTCTGGTTAAGGAACTCGGCAAAATAACACCGTAACTTCGGGAGAAGGTGTGCCCTCATACCGTGAAGCGACTTGCTTGCGGAGCGGAAGGGGGTTGCAGAGAAACGGGGGGAGCGACTGTTTACTAAAAACACAGGACTCTGCGAAGTCGAAAGACGCAGTATAGGGTCTGACGCCTGCCCGGTGCCGGAAGGTTAAGGGGAAGTGTTAGGGCAACCGAAGCATTGAACCGAAGCCCCGGTAAACGGCGGCCGTAACTATAACGGTCCTAAGGTAGCGAAATTCCTTGTCGGGTAAGTTCCGACCTGCACGAATGGCGTAACGATTTCCCTACTGTCTCAACCAGAGACTCAGCGAAACTGTAACACCGGTGAAGATGCCGGTTACCCGCATCAAGACAGAAAGACCCCGTGCACCTTTACTATAGCTTGGCATTGGAGTTTGAAATAATTTGTGTAGGATAGGTGGGAGACTGTGAAGCAGGGACGCTAGTTCTTGTGGAGTCAACCTTGAAATACCACCCTGGTTATTTTAGGCTTCTAACCACGACCCGTCATCCGGGTTTGGGACAGTGTCTGGTGGGTAGTTTGACTGGGGCGGTCGCCTCCCAAAGAGTAACGGAGGCGCGCGAAGGTTCCCTCAGGCTGATTGGAAACCAGCCGTAGAGTGCAAAGGCATAAGGGAGCTTGACTGCGAGAGAGACATTTCGAGCAGGTACGAAAGTAGGTCTTAGTGATCCGGCGGTCCCGTATGGAAGGGCCGTCGCTCAACGGATAAAAGGTACGCCGGGGATAACAGGCTTATCTCCCCCAAGAGTCCATATCGACGGGGAGGTTTGGCACCTCGATGTCGGCTCATCGCATCCTGGGGCTGGAGCAGGTCCCAAGGGTTTGGCTGTTCGCCAATTAAAGCGGTACGCGAGCTGGGTTTAAAACGTCGTGAGACAGTTTGGTCCTTATCTGATGTGGGCGTAGGATATTTGAGGGGAGCTGTTCCTAGTACGAGAGGACCGGAATGGACGAACCACTGGTGCTCCTGTTGTCTCGCCAGAGGCATGGCAGGGTAGCCACGTTCGGAAGGGATAACCGCTGAAAGCATCTAAGCGGGAAGCCCACCCCAAGATAAGATATCCCGTGGGGTAACCCACCTGAAGGCTCGTTGCAGACTACAACGTTGATAGGCCAGGTGTGGAAGTGTGGTAACACATGGAGCTTACTGGTACTAATAAGCCGTGCGGCTTGATCTTATTTACTTTGACGCTCGATCCGAGCTCCTCAGCGAACTGCGGTACGACAAAACAGAATATTCAATTATCAGGAGCTTTTATAGTCGCTTCCAAAGGTGGCACGCTGACAATGGTCGGGGAGCCGGGAAGCCTTGGTAAGCGACAATCACCGCTTTTTCGGTGGTCATAGCGAGAGTGTAACACCCGTTCCCATTCCGAACACGGAAGTTAAGCCTCTCAGCGCCGATGGTACTGCCAGGGAAGCTTGGTGGGAGAGTAGGTCGCCGCCGATTCCTTTTTTTTCATAAAAAAACCCTTCCAAACCGGAAGGGTTTTTTTATGCCCTTTCTCCTCGCTCTTCCGCAAAGGAACAGGAGGCTCCCATGGATAACCCAACTCGTTCACACTCCTTGGTTTCGGTGGTACTGGCAGCCGGCAAGGGTACCCGTATGAAGTCGGACCGGCCCAAGGTGCTCCACGAGGTGTTCTTTGCGCCCATGGTGCATCATGTCCTTGATGCCCTGGCTGGTCTGGAACTCTCCAAAACCCTCGTCGTCACCGGTCATGGTGGCGCGGAGGTGGAGGCGGCCTTACTGGGCTACCGTCCGATTTTCGTGCGTCAGGAGCGGCAGGACGGCACGGGACACGCGGTCATGTGCTGCGAGGAACATCTTGGCCGTCATCAGGGGCAGGTCCTGATTCTATGCGGTGACACGCCGTTGATCCGGGCCGAGACCCTGCAACGATTCGTGTCCGGCCATCAGCAGGCCAACGCGGTCCTGTCGGTGATGACCACGGTGGTGGAGAACCCCACCAACTACGGCCGTATCATTACCGACCAGCAGGGCAACCCGGTCGCTATCGTGGAGGAGAAGGACGCCTCTTCGGACCAGCGGTCCATCCGTGAGATCAACGCCGGCATCTACTGCGTGGAGACGGAATTTCTGCTGCGAGCCCTCCGCCGGCTTACCCCGGACAACAAGCAGGGCGAACTCTATCTTACCGACATTGTCGGCATCGCCGTCCAGGAAGGACTTCCGGTCAGCCGCTTTGTCTGCCCCGACGATAGCGAGGTGCTTGGGGTCAACTCGCGGCGCGAGCTGGCCAGGGCCCACGCCATCCTGCAGCGGCGCTGTCTCGATGCGTTGATGGACAGCGGGGTGACCATCCTGCAGCCGGAAACGGTGACCATCGATAAGGAGGTCTCCATGGGCAGGGATTCGCTGGTTTCTCCCTGCGTTTTTCTTGCCGGCAGGTGCCGCATCGGCGCTGGGGTCACCATTGGCCCATTTTGCCATGTGGAATCATCCGAGATCGGAGATGGCGCACGGATCGGCAGCCATGCCCATCTGGCAGGGGCAACCATCGCGGCGGGCGCAATTGTCCCCCCGCACACGGTGCTGGTGAAGGGCTAGGCGTTATTCCTGGCGGCGTGCCTGCTGCCAGCCGAGCTGTAGGCGGCCCGAGGCATCGTCCATCTCCGCGGGCAGGCCAACGGGCAGGATGTTGTTTCTCTCGCCATGGCCGCAGGGAAAGTTTCCCCATACCGGCGTATTGCGATCCTGGGTGAGTTCCAGCACCCGGTTCCAGATCAGCTCCACATCCCCGCACTCATCAAAGCCTCCCAGAATGATCCCCGCCACCCGTTCCAGGCGACCCGACGCCCAGAGATGGGTCAGGAGCCGGTCGATCCGGTACGGCGCCTCGCCGATGTCTTCGAGAATCAGGAGGGCGTTGTCCCAGCATGGTTCGTGCCCTGTGGCGATGAGGTGCGTCAGGCTGGTGAGGTTGCCGGGCAGCAGCCGCCCCTGCGCCCTCCCTTTTCGCAGGATTTCGAGCCCCTTGGGCCTGAGGGAGGGAGAAGGGTTGCCGGTGAGCAGTTCGAAAAATGCCTCGCGGGATGGAGTGTCACTCCGGGCCAGGGTGGAGAGCATGGGGCCGTGATAGGTGATGAGCCCGGATTCGCGTTGGATGGCGGCGAGTAAGACAGTGAGGTCGGAGAAGCCGATTACCGTCTTGGGCTGGGCGCGGAACAGGCCGTAGTCGAGCCGGTGGAGCAGGCGCAGGCAGCCGTATCCGCCCCGCACCGCCAGGAGCGCGGCCACCTCGGGGTCGCGCCACAGGGCATGCAGTTCGTCGAGGCGTTCCTGGTCGGAGCCGGCCAGAAAACCATCCTGTCGGCGCAGGTTGTTTTGCATCCTCGTCTCAAAGCCCAGGTCGGCAAGCAGGCGCATGCCGGCGGCCATGGCCGCCTCGTCGCGGATTGGCCCGGCTGGCGCGATAATACCGATGGTATCGCCCCGCTTGAGTGGGGGGGGCAGGATGGGGTCAGCTGTTCTTGGCATGAAGCAGCCTCAGCCCCTTGAGGGTGAGCATGGGATCGACATGGTCGATGGAGGTGGCGTAGGGCGCGATGAGGCCGGCCATGCCTCCGGTGGCGATGGTGATGGGAGAGGACGGGGCCATTGCCTGGCGCAACCGGCGGATCAGTCCATCCACCATGCCGCCATAGCCGAAGAGGATGCCCGCCTTGATGGCTGCCACCGTATTGGTGCCGATTGCCGAAGGCGGCGGGGTGGAGATGTCCACCTGGGGGAGCTTGGCGGTGCGGCTGCCCAGGGCCTCCATGGAGATGCCAAGGCCGGGCGCGATGGCGCCGCCCAGATATTCGCCCCGCGCCGAGACGCAGTCCCAGGTGATGGCGGTGCCGAAGTCCACCACGATGAGGCTGGCGCGGTACTCCTCGTAGGCGGCCACCGCATTGACGATCCTGTCGGCGCCGATCTCGCGCGGGTTATCGATGAGGACCGGCATGCCGGTTTCCAGGTTGTCTCCCACCACCAGCGGCTTGGCGGTGAGGTGTTTGGCGGCAAAGGCGCTCCAGGCCGCTTGCATCACCGGCACCACGCTGGCGATGATCACCTGGCTGATCTGGGAGAAATGCAGCCCCTCCATGGCGAAGAGGCCATGGCAGATGGAGGCCAGTTCGTCGGCGGTGCTGCTCTTGTCGGTCTTGACCCGCCAGTGGCAGCGCAGGGCGTCCTGGTCGAAGATGCCGATGACCATGTGGGTGTTGCCGACGTCAACGGCGAACAGCATGGAAGGGCTCCTGTCGTTTCGAGGGAAATGCGGACCGGCATGCCGGTTGAGACTTCCTTGAATGTAACAGAGGAGGGAGGGGCTGTCCATGCCGCAGCGCGATAAAAGATGCCGGAGGTGGCGGCGGGCTTGACAGGCCCAGGCTGGGATGACAACAATAGGGCGGATTACTCTACTGAACAGGAGGAATGCCCAATGGACGAGGCGATCATTCAGGTAACCACCACGGTGGACAGCCAGGAGACAGCGGAGCGGATTGCCCGCCTGCTGGTGGAGGAGCGGCTTGCGGCCTGCGTGCAGGTCTCCGGGCCAATCACCAGCTGCTACCGCTGGCAGGGGACGGTGGAGACCAGCAGCGAGTATCTGTGCGTGGCCAAGAGCAGGATGGGGCTCTATCCCGCCATGGAGGCGGCGATCCGCAAGGCCCATCCTTATGAGGTGCCGGAAATTCTGGCGCTGCCGGTGGTTGCCGGCGGTGGCGACTACCTGGCCTGGCTGCGCGCCGAAACCGGGGGCGAGCCATGAGCGGCGAGGAGCAGGCCCCAAAAAATCCCCGTCGGCGGCGTAACCCCAAGGAGTATCACTGTCACTGCTGTCGCCGGACCTTGCCCTTCTGCTGGAGTTGCCCGTGCGGCTTTCAGATCTGTGATGATTGCTTCAAGGAAAACATGTGGACCCTCAGCAACGGTCCCACCTGGGTCTGTCCGGATTGCGGCCGGATCCGGATGATGTAAGGCTGGTTATTGCCGCTTGCCGGGCTGGCTGGCGCGGCCAGGCCAGAGATGGTGGGCAAGGCCGCCTTGGCCGCGGCCGAGGTTGAGGTCGGCGCTGGCCGCCAGCAGGGAGGCAAGGAACTCCACCGCCCCCCGGAAGGCCTGTTCGTCATCGCCGGAGAGCAGGTGACAGGCGGTGAAGGCCGAGGCAAAGGTGCAGCCGGTGCCGTGGGTGTTGCGGGTGTCCAGGCGCGGGTGGGCGACCCGGATCACCTCCGCGCCGGTGCCGCTACGGCGGATCAGAAAGTCCTCCACCTCGGGGGCATCTTCCCGGAGATGGCCGCCGGTGAGCGCCACGGCCCGGAGGTTGGGGAGGGCGGCCAGCAGCGACCGGGCCGCTTCCACGGCCTCTCGCGCATTCTTGGGCTGGCTGTTGGTGAGGGCGGAGAGTTCCGGCAGGTTGGGGGTGAGTACGGTGGCCCGTTGGAGCAATGGCAAGAGCCACGCCGCATCCTTTGCCTGGAAGAGCCGCAGGCCGCTGCTGGCGGTCAGCACCGGGTCGCAGATCAGTTCGCCCTGGAAATCCTTCAATGCTGCCGCTATGGCCTGGGCGATTTCCGGGGTGCCGATCATCCCTGTCTTCACATGGGTGACCGGCAGATCGGCCAGCACCGCCTCCACCTGATTTTTGACCAGTTCCGGCGCACAGGGGGTGAAGTCGACCACACCCTGGCTGTTCTGGACGGTGAGACAGGTGATGGCCGCGCCACCGTATACCCCCAGGGCGGTGAAGGTTTTGAGGTCCGCCTGGATGCCGGCCCCGCCCGAAGGATCGGAACCGGCGATGCTGAGAGCCACCCGGCAAGGCCGGGCAGGGCAGGGGGGGTCAGCCGCGGCCACAGCCGCCCTTGCAGCCGCAGCCGGAAGATGCCGGCGCGGTGTCGATGGAACGCAGGGAGATTTTATAGGTGATCTCCTGGCCGGCCAGGGGGTGGTTGAAGTCCACCGTCACCATCTCCGCGGTCACGCCGGTCACCGTGGCCGGCACCGTGTGCTCTTCCTCTTCTTTCTTCATTTTCATCCCCAGGACCATGCCCGGCCGGAGCTCCTGTCCGCCGAAGTTGCCGCGCGGCACCTCCACGACCAGGTTCTCGTCCCGCAGGCCATAGGCCTCGCGGGCCGGCACGGTGATGGTCTTGGTTTCTCCCTCGGTCATGCCGAGGACGGCTTGCTCGAAGACGGGCATGACGCTGCCGCTGCCCAGCTGGAACTGGAGCGGGCCGGTATCCTTGGCGGATTCGAAGGTTTCTCCATTGGGAAGCAGCCCTTCGTACTCGATGGTGACGGAATCGTTCTGGGTAACCTGCCGCATGCGGTTGTCTCCTGGGTGTTTTTCAAGATAGGGATACAATCAGCGGGAAAATAGGATCACTGCCCCGAGAAGTCAAGACCGGCGAGCGGAAAGTCGCCATTTGAGGATGAGCAGCGCAAGTGGCGCCAGATGGAAGCCAAGGTCGAAGATGTCTATCGGCCGGTTGAGCTGGCCGTTTGCGAGCATGAGCAGCTTTTCCACCACGTGCGGCATGGGCTGGAAGGGGGCCAGCAGCATGAATATCGCCAAGGCGGCAAGCATGGGGAAGGGAATGTCCTGGAGTAGCCGTCGCATGGGGTCAGGATTGGGCGCACTCCAGGTTGGCCGCCCGCACCTGCAGCTTGGCCGCCAAGCGGCTGAAGGAGATGGCGTGGGTCGGGGCCTTTCCGTCCTCGGGGTTGTCGCTGCTGCTCGAGGTCACCTCGAAGCTTGCCACCATGGTTTCCAGGCGGGAGCAGAAGAGTTCGATGGCCTCCCTGGCGGTTTTGTAAACTGCATCGTACGGAAAAGGCCGCTCAAAGTCGGCGAGCTTGCCCTCCAGAAAGAGTTGCAGCTTGGCCTCCTCGGTGGGAAGCCCGCCCGGCACGACAGTGCAATTTTTCAGGATGTCGAGCAGCCGTTCGTGGAGGTCGTTGGCCTTGATGGCCCGTTGTCCGCCCATGGAACGGAAGAGCAGGCGCAGGGCACGCATGAATCCCGAGGCGCCCATGAAGAAATCAGCGGTCATCTCGGCGGCGATGCTGTTGAGGTTGACCGGCGAGCCTGGCTCGGCGATCTGCCGCTTCAGCTCCGGCAGGATGGTGTTTTTGATCAACAGGTGCAGGTTCTGCGCCTCTTCGAGCACCACCGGCAGCAGCAATACCTGCCGAAGGCTGCGCGCCTTGTTCCGGAGGTCGATGAGGTTGCGGGCCAGGGTCGGGATGATGGTTTCGATTTTTTCCAGCACCACCGGCGCCGAGGCGTCTCGCAACTGGCTGAGTTCCTGCTGGATGTTGTCCACCGAGAGCACCTCGCCGGGCAGGTTTTTCTGGAAATATTCGACAAATCCCTTCAGCTGATCAGTGGCGGTGCCGGCGGCCTGCAGGTTGCGGATGATGATGGTGTGGGCGATGCCGGGCAGTCCGCCAAGATCGAGGTGCTTGATCCGTCGTTCCAGGTCGGCGGCCTGGGCTGCGTAGTCCTGCAGGGTTGGGGGAGCGCCGGCCTGGCCGCCCGTCTCCTTCATCATCCGGTAGAAATCGTAGCCCTCCTCCACCAGGTCGGCGCTGCTTTTGCTGGATTCCTTGGCCAGGGAGAGCAGTCGCTTGATGGAAAGGTGTTCCCGCAGGATGGCGTCCGCGTCCAGCAATTTCTTGATGTGCTGCTGCCAGCTCGACACCGTTTCCCGATAGGCGGCGCAATCAGTGATGGTCTTGTTGGTCTGGGCGATGGCGCGGGCGGGGGTGATGGTTTTGCGTTTGATGTCGATGGCGATGGCGGCCAGCTCGTTTTCACACTTCTCGATGTGGGTGAGGATCTCCTTGGCCTCCCCTGGATGGAGATCCCTGGCGTCGATCAGGCCGTCGGGGAAACCGAGCCGGTTGGTGAGCGGGGCGTAGTGGGTGAAGTTGAACTTGCGCCACTGGCTGATCCGCTGATCCACCGAGAGGGTGAGAGTCTCCTTCTTCTGATTGGCCATGGTGGCCTTGGCCGTGACGATCAATTCCGCCGCCTGGGCAAAATTGGTCCCCTCCCCCTCCTGGCCGGGGGGGGTGCTGTCCAGGGAAGGTTGAATGCGGGAGTATTCTACCGGGTTGGTCATCTGCAGCACGGGGTAATTCTCTTAAGTGATAACAAGATGTTATATGGTGCCGCCACGGGGCTGCCGCAAATCGGCGCACCGGGTGGATGGCTGCCGGCGGGCAGGATATTTATCCCAGGGAAGTCTTCTTTGTAACACGTTGTCGTCGAATCGACAAGCCATGCTCTTGGCCGCCTGATTCGGGGGCTAAGCCGGATCCCCCACTGCGAGGCCCGGTACGCCTAAGGGAGAGAGGCCAGCTTTTTTAGGACGAGCAGCAACAGGAGGGTGAGGGCCGCGCCCAGCAGCATCAGCCGGTTGGCGCGGAAGATGTCTCCTGGCGCCACGGCGCGGTCTGGGTCGCCGAGGGTGGGTTTGGCGAGGATGGCGCCGAAGTAGCTGCTGGGCCCGCCCAGTTGGATCCCCAGCGCGCCGGCCATGGCCGCCTCGGTGTGGCCCGAGTTGGGGCTGGCATGGTTCAGGCGGTCGCGGCGCAGGATCCGCAGGGAGTTGCGCGCCTCCAGGCCCAGCAGCAGCGCCGCCGCGGGCACCATCAGGCCGGTGAGGCGGGCGGGCAGGAAGTTGGCCACATCGTCCAGCCGGGCGGCGGCCCAGCCGAATTCGCGGTAGCGGTCGTTCTTGTAGCCGAACATGGAGTCCATGGTGTTCACCGCTTTGTAGAGCATGGCGCCCAAAGGGCCCGCCAGCACCGCGAAAAAGAGCGGGGCGGTCACCCCGTCTACCATGGACTCGGCCACCGATTCCACCGCGGCCCGGCTGACCCCGGCCGCGTCAAGCCCGGCGGTGTCCCGGCCCACGATCATCCCCACCCGTTGCCGCGCCTCGGGCAGATCGTTCTGGGCGAGCGCCCGGTGGACATCCCGGCTGTGGCGGACCAGATCGCGGGCCGCGATGGTGGTGTAGAGGAGGACGATCTCGGTCGCCTCGGCCAGCCAGGGGTGGAGCAGGGCCGCGCCGGCGAGCAGCCCCTGGACCGCCGTGGCGGTGAGGGCCAGCACCAGCGCCACCGTGCAGATCCCGGCCAGCCTGGCCGGCAGCAGCTTGCGGCAGACCCGTTCCAGGGCCAGGCAGGCCGCGCCGATGAGGCGCACCGGGTGGGGGAGCCAGCGGGGATCGCCGAGCAGCTGATCCAGGGCAATTGCCAGACCGATCTGCACCTCCAGGGCGATCATAATCCGAGCAGCCCATGAACGGCGGCCATGTCCAGCTGGCTCCGCACCGCTGCGGCAAGCCGGTCGAAGGCGGGCTCAAGGTCATAGGCGGCCTGGACCGCCTTGAGCGGTGCAAGCCCCTTTCCTTGCCGCAACTGGTCGATGAACCAGCGCCGGAAAGGGTCGGCGTCGAAGACGCCATGCAGGTAGGTTCCCCAGATCGCGCCGTCCGTGCTGCCAATGCCGCCGCTTGCCCCGCTGGAGAAAGTGAGGATGGCGTTTCCCTCCTCGGTCCGGCTCTGGCCGTGGTGGATCTCGTAGCCATGCACGCCATGCCCCGAGGCGAGGTGGGTGCCGTTCTGGCGGGTGAGGGTCTTGTCCCGCTCCAGCACGGTGCGGAGGCGAAGCAGACCCAGCCCGTGCAGGGACTCGCCCGCCGACTCGATGTGGTGCGGGTCGTCGATGGTTGTCCCCAGCAGCTGAAAGCCGCCGCAGATGCCGGCAAGCACGCCCCGTTTTTCCTTGGCAAAGGCGGTGATCGCCTGGTCGAGGCCACTGGCGGCAAGCCATTTGCGGTCGGCCATGACGTTCTTGCTGCCCGGCAGGATCACCGCCTCGGCGCCGACCAGATCCGCCGGCCCCTTGGCGATGCGGATGCAGACGTCCGGCTCGCCGAGGAAGGGCTCGAAGTCGGTGAAGTTCGAGATGTGGGGCAGGTCGATGAGCGCGATGGTGACGTGCTCCCCAGCGGGAGGGCGGGGCGCGAAGAGGCCGGCCTTGAAGTTCACCGAATCCTCTTCCGGCAGCCCCAGGTTGGCCAGGTAGTCCACCACCCCCAGCACCGGCTTGCCGGTTTTTTGCAGCATGTACGAAAGGGCGTCGGCGAGCAGCGATTTCTGGCCCCGGAAGCGGTTGACCACATAGCCGGCCACCAGCTCGCGCTCCCATTCGTCCAGGATCTCCATGGTGCCGACAAAGGAGGCGAAGACCCCGCCCCGGTCGATGTCGCCCACCAGCAGCACCCTGGCGTCGGCATGGCGAGCCATGGCCATGTTGACGATGTCATGGGCCTTGAGGTTGACCTCGGCCGGGCTGCCCGCCCCCTCCAGCACCATGATCTGATATTCGCTGGCCAGCGAGTCGTAGGCCTCCTTGGCTTTGGCAAAGGCGGTGGCCTTGTAGCCGATGTAGGTGTCCACGCTCATGTTGGCCACCGGCCTGCCCAGCACGATGACCTGGCTGCCCGTGTCGCTGGAGGGCTTGAGCAGCACCGGGTTCATGCGCACGTCCGGGTCGAGGCGGGCGGCCTGCGCCTGCACCACCTGGGCGCGGCCCATCTCGCCGCCATCGCGGGTGACAAAGGAATTGAGCGACATGTTCTGCGCCTTGAAGGGCGCCACCGACAGGCCGTCCTGCAAGAGGATGCGGCACAGGGCGGCGGTGAGCACCGACTTGCCGGCGTTGGAACAGGTGCCCTGAAACATGAGGGCCGGGGTGCGGCGGGTCATGGTGTCGCCTCCTCCTTGCCGAAGATCAGCAGCCTGCGCAGGTTGCCGGAAAAGGGCAGGGTGAGTCCGATGGTTTCGATCAGCCGATAGGGACTCTGGGGCTGGGCGGCCCGCCAGGCGGCCAGCTCTTCCTCGGCCCGGGGGCCCTTCATGCAGATCACCTTGCCGCCTTGCGGGCTCACCGCCTCGCAATGCCTGAGAAAACCGGCGATGTCGGTGAAGGCGCGGCTGGTGATCCACTCGGCGTGTATTCTGTTGCCGGCCACCAGGTCGCTCCCTGCCTCAAGCCTGCCGCGCAGCACGGTCACCCCGGCGAGGCCGAGGGTGCGGATGACGTGTTTCAGGAAGGAGACCCGTTTCTCGCGCGGCTCCACCAGGATCACCGGCAGCTCCGGCCGGGCCGCCTTGACGGCCAGCCCGGGAAATCCGGCGCCGGTGCCGATGTCCAGGAGGGTGGGCTGCCCGGCTTCAGGCAGAGCGCGGAGCAGGGTGAGCGAATCGAGAAAGTGGGTTTCCCAGATCTCCGCAAGCGGCGCCTTTGCCACCAGATTGATCTTGGCGTTCCAGCGGAGCAGCTCCTCGCAGTAGGTGACCAGCCTGCCCCTGGCTTCCCGGCCCAGGGCCAGCCCCATGGCCTCAAGCCCCTGGTCGAGGATCTCCCGGTGCGGCTGGGGCTTCACGGGTTGACCGGCCGGCGGGCAGCCAGGGTCAGGGCGATGGCGGTCATGGCGATGGAGCCCATGCCGGCGTGATAGAGGGTCAGGCTGCCCATGGCGGTCACGATGGCGGCGGCAAAGAGGCTGGCGTGCCGCTGTCGGATGGCGAGGGCGGCCAGCGCCACGCTCAGCCAACCGAAGATTTGGAGGTGGATGGCAAGCCCCAGCCCGGAGCGCAGCGTGCAGATCAGCCCGCCGTTGCCGCCGGCGCAGCGGCCCACCAGTGCCACCGACTCCAGGACGCCGTAACGCACCCCGAGGAAGGCCAGCCAGGACAGTGCGGCCAGGCCGGCGTAGGGGAGCAGCGGCCTGAGCGAGCTGGCCCGGCCCTCCCGCCACAACGGCCAGGCAAGCAGCAGGCAGATGGTAACCCAGATGTCCGCCTGCCAGTTGAGCAGGGTTTCGTTGATGGCGATGCTGAGCGCGCCAAGCCCGAGAACCAGGCCGCAGAGGTGCTCCAGCCGCAGGTCGGCGGTCGCGGCCTCCTCCCGGCGGGAGAGCCAGAGATAGGTCAGGGCCGGGATCAGAAAGGCGGCGTTGTTGAAGTTGCGGTAGCGGGCATCAAAGACCAGCCCCAGCACCGCCACCATGGCGCAGGCGACAAGGCCGAGCCGCAGCCGGCTGTTGAGCATCGCGGTGTCCCAGCCCTGCCCGGCCAAGGGCAATCGCAGGGCGTTGATCAGCGGCGCGTGGCGAAGCGGGGTGGCGGTGGACACCGCGTGCAGGCTCAGGCCCCAGACGCCGGAGGCCATGGTGAGCACCAGGAACGCCCAGCCCCACTCCCAGATG
Organism: Thermodesulfobacteriota bacterium; assembly: GCA_049323635.1. Classification (GTDB taxonomy): domain Bacteria; phylum Desulfobacterota; class Desulfobulbia; order Desulfobulbales; family Desulfurivibrionaceae; genus JBMONS01. The sequence goes on along the minus strand of JBMONS010000002.1, from coordinate 7,611 downwards.
TTGCGGGAGACGATGGCGAACTGCTGGGCTTGCAGCGCCAGCAGAATGGCGCCGACGGCGGTGAGGGCGGTGAGCCCCAGCCAGCGGCCCGCGGTCATGCCTTGCCTGGCGCGGCCAACCACCGGCAGGGCCAGCAGGGCTAGGCCAGTGGAGACCAGCAGCAGCCAGCGCCAGTTGGGTTGGGGGGCAATCGGACCGGCGAGGACCCCCTTGTCGTGGCGGTACTGGTCATAGAGCCCCCAGTGGCCGCCCATGGCCCCCTCGTTGACCCGCTTCCACGGCTGGTCGAAGGCCTCGATCAGGTTGTAGCGCCAGCCCTCCTGCTCGGCCATGGCCACGAAACCCCGGATGAAGCGAGCCTGGGCGGCAAGGCTCGGCAGGGCGTCCTCGCGCATCCTGCCCTCGGAGGGCCAGCCGGTCTCGCCGATCAGGATGTCGCGGCCCGGGATCAGTTCTGCCACCTCCTGGCGAATCTTCTTGACGTGGGCCATGGCCTTGTCGATGGAGGTGGGCTCGTCCTCCCAGTAGGGCAGGATGTGGATGGTGACGAAGTCGGTGGCCGGCCCCACCTCCGGATGCTTGAGCCAGAACTCCCAGACATCGGCGTAGGTCACCGGCACCTCGGGCAGGGCGGCCTTGACCTGGCGGATGTAGCCGGCCAGCTGCTCGCCGGTCACCTCCTTGCGCAGCAGCGCCTCGTTGCCCACCACCACGGCGCGGATCGCGTCGGGTTGCTTTTTTGCCATCTCGATGACCTTGGCGAGCTCCTTCTGGGTGGCCTTCTCGTCCCGGCTCACCCAGGCGCCCAGCATGATCTTCAGGCCATGACGGGCGGCGGCGGCGGGTAGCTCCTCCAGGCCGGTGACCGAGTAGGTGCGGATGCATTCGAAGCGCTGGGCCAGGATGGCCATGTCCTCGTCAAGTTGTTGCTTGGTGATGACCAGGCCATGCTCCAGTTCGGCCGGCGACTGGTTGCCCCGGAAGGGCGCATAGGAAACGCTTTGCAGCTTGCGGCCGGCGGGGATGTCCGGTTCGGCCAGCGGCCGGGGCTGGCCGGCCAGGTACCAGAAGCAGACGGAGAGGACGATGGCCGCAAGGATGGCCAGGATGCCGGGGAGGGTGACGGCGGATCTTTGGGTCTCGGTCATGGCGGGTTATGGCCTGCATGGGTTGGAATGATGGTTTTGTCGCTGCCGTGGGGGGATACGGCAGTATGTACGGATTAACTGCCCTTTGTACCCTGCAGCCCGGTGGAGGTCAACGGGAAAGAGGGGGCGGTGGCGTCTGGCCTCGGTCAACGATCAGCAGAAAAAAGCGGCATGGTTGGAGGTGAAGATCGGCGGGTCGCGGCGGAGGATTGGGGCGATGGCCGGGTGGCGCTTGAACTCCTGGTCGAGAAACCTGCGGATTTTCGCGCGGGACCAGCCCCTGGGGTGCTCGAAATCGGTGTAGAGGGAGAGATCGCCTCCATAGAATTCACTGCGTTTAACCAGAGGCGCTTCCGGGCTGGCGATGGGCATGTTGAAGACGGCCAGGTTGAGGAAGGTGATGGCGTGGTGATGCCGGACCACGAATTCCATGGTGCGGCGTGCTTCAGCCAGGGATTCCGACGGGGTGCCGAAGAGCAGGTAGACATAGGTGGCGATGCCGGCCGCGGCCAGGGAGCGGAGCACGGTTTCGACCAAGCCCAGATCCTGGCCTTTGTGCATGGAGTCCAGCACCGACTGGTCGCCCGACTCCAGCCCCAGTTTCAGCATGCGGCAGCCGGAGCGGCGCAGGCTGAGGCAGAAACCGGCATCAGCCAAGTGGGGGCTGACCCGGGCGAAACCGTACCAGTCGAGGCCGGGCGGCTCGGCGGCCAGGGCCTGCATCAGGGCCGGACTCACCGCGTTGTCGAGAAAATGGAGCAGGGCCGGACGGGTAGCCGCCTTGAGCAGGGCGATGTCCGCCAGTACCGTGGTCGGCTGGATCTGCCGGTAGGGGTTGGCTTCGGCCTTTTCCGGGCAGAACAGGCAGCGGTTCCAGTAGCAGCCCGAAGAGGCGGCGTAGGGCAGGATAAGCCCGGGGGAAAGATAGTCAGTCAGCGGCAGGCCGGTGTGGGAGGGGGGATGGTGGCGCGGGGAAAAGGCGCCGGTAAGCAGGCGGCTCAGGGCCTCTTCGCCAGGCCCTGCAAGGCAATGGTCGATCAGCCCGGCAAAGGGATTGCGCCAGCCCGGCTTGCGGAGCCAGGAGGTGACCAGGCCGCCTCCCAGGGCGATGGGCAGTCCTGGGTAGCGTTTCTTGAGAAAGCCGGCCATGGCGAAGGCGGTCGGGGCTTGGCTCAGGTAGTTGAGCGAGATGCCGATCAGGGCGGGGCCGGTTTCCTCGATCAGCCCTGGCAGCCTGGCCAGAAAGTAGGGGAAGAAGAGGTTGGACTCGTGGGCTTCGGCGGCCCTGAGCAGGTCATCGCTGCGCAGGGGAGAAAGGTCCTGCTCCTGGTAGTTGGCAAGGCTCAATGCCACCCCGCGAGGCTGGCCCGCCATCGCCAGCACCCGGTTGACATCGGCTACCGCCCGCCGGTAGCGGGAAGGGTTCTGGTAGAGGGCCGGGTCGCGCAGGGCGGTCAGGTTGCCGGCAAGATTTCTGGCGGCCCGCAGGCTCCAGGAGTCCGTGCCTTGGGCGGGGGAGTGCAGCAGGAACAGTTGGCCTTCCAGGTTGGCGTCCAGCAGGGTGCAGGGCAGGCCTTGGCCACGCAGGGCGCCGGCCAGGCGGGCAATCCCGGCCGGGGGTTCACAGGCCTTGGCGACAGGAGGGTGGATGAGGAGCATGGCCGCAGGATACCCGAAACCGGGCGCCATCGCCATGGCCAATCCCGGTTTCAGCGCCGGTAGCGGGCCGGGTCGCGCGGATCCTGGTGGATGGTGACGTCGGCCAGGGGAAAGGCAGCGACCACCGCCTCCTCCACCTCCTTGGCCACCCGGTGGGCCATGGCCAGGGAGAGCGCCTGGTCAAGGTCGAGGTGGAATTGGATCACCATGACCTGGCCCGACTGACGGGTGCGCAGGTCGTGGATCCCGAGCACCTCCGCGTGGGCCATCGCCAGTTGCCGCACGCTCTGGCGGGTTTCCTCGGGCAGTTCCCGGTCCATCAGCACCTGCATGGCCTCCTGGCCGATTTCCCAGGCGCTGTAGAGGATATAGCCGCCAATGGCCAGGGCGCAGAGGGGGTCGACCAGCGGCCAGCCCATGGCGGTCAGGCAGAGGGCGGCGATGCTGGCGGTGTTGGTGAGCAGATCGGTGCGGTAGTGGAGGGCGTCGGCCCGGATGGCGGTGGAGTTGGTCTGCCTGATCACGTAGCCCTGAAAGGCGAGGAGCAGCAGGGTGGCGGCGATGGAAAAGGCCATCACCCAGATGCCGGTTCCCAGGGAGTCGAGGGGTTGCGGATTACCGAGTCGTTCCACCGCGTGCATCAACAGCAGCACGGCGCTGCCGGCGATGAAGCAGGCCTGGCCCAGGCCGGCCAGGGACTCGGCCTTGCCGTGGCCGAACTGATGATCCTCGTCGGCGCATTTGAGGGAGTAGCGCACCGCCAGCAGGTTGATCACCGAGGCGGCTGCGTCCATGAGCGAGTCCACCAGCGAGGCCATGACGCTCAAGGCGCCAGTCACGAACCACGCCCCGAACTTGACCGCGATCAGCAGGCCGGCGGTGGCGGTGGAGGCATAGGTTGCCAGCCGGAGCAGGCGGGCGGTGTGCTCGCATCTGGAGTGTGGTCTGCTCATGGCGTGTCGATCTCCAGTTCGCGCCGGGCCGCGTCCACCACCTGGCGGACCTCGGCGAGACATCAGCGACCGTGCGGGTTTTTCTCGGCGCAGCGGCAGCCGCCTTGGCGTTTTTCGGCGAGAATCCGCTCCATGATCAGGGAACGGCCGTTGTGGGCAAGCACCTCCTGGCGAATCGCCTCGGCGGTGTGGCCGAAGCAAAAGCAGACCAGGCCGTGGCCGGAGAAGGCCGATGGGCTGGCGGAACGAATCATCGCCGGTTGCTGTTGCACTGGACGGTCTGGGTGATCGCCACGTCGAGATGATTGAAGAAGTCCAGGGCCACCGCATGCGCCGTATCCCGACTCAACTCGGCCTCGTAGTGGGCAAAGAGTTTGGTGATCACGTGGAAGAGCTCATCCTCGCGCAAGCCCCCCAACTCTCCCCAGAGCTCTCCCACCGGCCTCACGGTTTTTCCCCCTGGACGCGGACAGCCACCGAGCCGGCGTGGGCGGTGAGCCCTTCCAGCTTGGCCAGACGCTGGATATGGTCGCTGTCGGCCATGAGCGCTTCACGGGAGTAGGAAATGACGCTCGATTTCTTCACAAAGGTCTCCACTCCGAGGGCAGAGGAGAAGCGGGCCGTGCCCATGGTGGGCAGCACGTGGTTGGGGCCGGCCAGGTAGTCGCCGGCCGATTCCGGGGTGTGGCGACCCAGGAAGATGGCGCCGGCGTGGCGGATGCGGGTCAGCCATTCAAAGGGCTCGGCGATCATCAGCTCCAGGTGCTCGGCGGCGATGTCGTTGGCGAGCGCGATGGCCTCGTCCAGATCCTCGGCCACCAGCAGCACCCCCCGTTCGGTGAGGGATTTTCGGGCGATCTCGGCGCGGGAGAGGGTGGCAAGCTGGCGCTCCAGCTCGGCTTCGATCTGTTTCGCCATCTCCTGGCTGGTGGTGATGCACATGGCCAGGGCCTGGGGGTCGTGCTCCGCCTGGGCCAGCATGTCGGCGGCCACGAAGGCGGGCACCGCGGTGTGGTCGGCGATGATCAGCACCTCGCTGGGGCCGGCAATCATGTCGATGCGCACCCTGCCGCTCACCTGGCGCTTGGCCTCGGTGACATACTGGTTGCCCGGGCCGACGATCACATCCACCGCCGGGATCGTTTCGGTGCCATGGGCCAGGGCGGCGATGGCCCAGGCGCTCCCGGCCTTGTATATCTCGGTGATTCCGATCTCCTGCGCCGCCACCAGCAAGGCGGGGTTGATCTTGCCGTTTGCGTCCGGCGGGGTGACCATCACCCGCCGCTCCACGCCGGCGATGGCCGCGGGGATGCCGTTCATCAGCACCGAGGAGACCAGGGGAGTCTTGCCGCCCTGGCCGCCTGGCACGTAAAGGCCGGCCGAGTCCACCGGCAGCACCAGGCGGCCGGTGATGGTGCCGTCCGGGCGAGTGGTCATCCAGGAGTGCTCCTTCTCGTTCTCGTGGAAGGAGTAGATCCGCTCCACCGCCAGCTCCAGGGTGTCCATGAACTCCTCGTCCACCAGGGAAAAGGCCTCCCGCAGCTCCTCCTCGCTCACCGCCAGCTGATCGACGCTCATGCCGGGCGCGTCGAACTTGCGGATAAACTCCACCAGCGCCTCGTCGCCGCGCTCCCGCACTTGGGCGATGATTCCGGCCACGGTCTCCTGGCAGGTCGGATCGGCCAGCTGGAAGCGGTCTCGCAGGCGGGCAAGGATCTGTTGGCCCGGATCGGAGTCGGTGGTGGTGGGTGTGATGAGCATGGCGATCCCCAAAGAATTGTTTTCCAGTAGTGTTTCCGGCGGTCCACGGACCTTTTCAAGGTACACACGACCATGCTGGCACGCAAGGCCATTTTTCAGGGAAGAAAGGGGGAAAGGGTCTGCTGGTAATCGTCGGCAACGCTCCGGGTCGGAGTCTGCCGGGAGCGGGGACTCCCTGTTCCCTTTCATGACAACAATAATTGCTGTTGCCAGCCGGGAAATGAACGAGGTATGATCGAAAATCGAGAAAGGAGTTTGCCATGACCGACGCAACCACCCCTTCGGCTAATGCCCCCGACCTCTCCAACCGGCGGGAGTATTTCCGCATTGACGATGTGCTGCCGCTTACCCTGCGCCGCCTGTCCGGGGCCTTGCCCGACGGCCGGCTGGTGCCGGTTTCCCTGGTCAGCAACGGCGCCATCATGGGCGGGTTGAGCCTGGTCGGCCAGGAGACCGATCCTACCCTGACCCTGCTGCTGCTCGAACTGGAAAGCAAGCTCGCGCTGCTTCACGCTGCCGATGGGGCATCCCCGTCGGCCAAAGATGGCATGGACGGAGTGGTCACCGTCAAGCAACTGCTGCTCAGGCTCAACGCCTCCGTGGATCATCTGCTCGATACGCGGGGAATTCCCCGCGAGGACGAGGCTATCCGGGTGTCCAATGTCAGCCTGAGCGGCGGCGGCATCAAGCTGGAGACTTTCGATCAACTTGCCCCGCAAGAGGGGATCGAGGTCAGGATGCTGATCAACCCCGGCGGCGAGGCCGTGTGGGTCGTGGTGTGCGGCACGGTGATCCGGGTCGATCCGCTGCCGGCGGGAGGCAGTGCGGTGGCCATCAACTTCGGTCCCATGTCGGAGTCGGTCCGGGATGCCATCATCCATTATGCCTTGCGAAAGCAGAAGGAACAGATCCTGAGTCGGGGATGATCCCCGGCGCATCGGCGCAATCAGATATCAACAGGCGTAAACCATGGCTCCAGTCGGCATACTCGTTGTAATAGGCTCGGTCATCGGTGGTTACCTTCTTGCACACGGCAACCTGAGTGTACTCTGGCAGCCGGCCGAGCTGGTGGTCATCTTTGGCGCCGCATTCGGCTCCCTGCTCATCGCCTCGCCCGGCAAGGTTCTCGGTCTGGTGTTCAAGGGCTTTGGCAAGGTTTTCGCCGATCACAAGATCGGCAAGGCCCAGTATCTTGATCTGCTGATGCTGCTCTACGGTATTTTCTACAAGATCAAGAAGGACGGCCTCATCTCGGTGGAGTCCGATGTGGACAACTACCAGAAAAGCCCTCTCTTCCTGAAGTATCCGGCGATCCTCAAGGACCACCATACCTGCGAGTTCATCTGCGACACCATCCGCACCATGGTCAGCGCCAACTTCCCTGCCCATGAACTGGAAAACCTCATGGATATCGACCTGGAGGCCAACCACCACCAGGCAATGATTCCGCCTCACTGCATCACCACCCTGGGTGACTCCATGCCCGGTCTTGGCATCGTCGCGGCGGTACTGGGCGTTGTTAACACCATGGGCAAGATCAACGAGCCGCCCGAGGTGCTTGGCCATCATATCGGCGGCGCCCTGGTCGGCACCTTCCTCGGCATCCTGGCCAGCTACGGCTTCATCGGCCCCATGGGCGGCAACCTGACCCGGAAGGCGGAGGAGCACGCCGGGTACATGAACGTGGTCAAGACCGCCCTGATCGCCGGCTACTCCACCGATTTCATGGTGCAGTTCGCCATAGAGGCCGGTCGACGGGCCATTCCTGGCGATGACCGCCCCTCGTTTGCCGAGGTGGAGAGCGCCATCAAGCAGTGGAAGACCAAGAATTGATGACCACATCGCAACCGAAAGCGGTTGACCACATGAGCGGGGCCTGACCCATGGCGATGGACGACAAGAAGACCATCATCATCAAGAAGATCAAGAAGGGTGGTGGCGGCGGCCATCACGGCGGCAGCTGGAAGGTGGCCTATGCCGACTTCGTTACCGCCATGATGGCCTTCTTTCTCTTGATGTGGCTGCTCAACGCCGCCTCGGCCAAACAGAAGGCCGCCCTGGCCGATTACTTCCAGAACTACAGTATCTTC
>JBMONS010000001.1:0-125796 GCA_049323635.1 Thermodesulfobacteriota bacterium | reverse complement strand
ACCCGTGCGCCACTCTACTCAGGGCCGAAGCCCCTTTCTCGTTCGACTTGCATGTGTTAAGCACGCCGCCAGCGTTCAATCTGAGCCAGGATCAAACTCTCCAGTTGAATATCTTCCAGCACCGAAGTACTGAATTCTTCAATAGAGTATGATCTCTTTTACAACTAAAACTCGCCAACCCTTTCGAGCTGGCATAAGGGCCCATCTCTTACACTTCTTCCACTATTCAGTTTTCAATGATCACCTTGCCGGTCGGTGCGAGCCGACCCAGAAACGAAGTTGCAGATTAACCAAAATCAAACCATCCGTCAAGATGATTTTGAACCCTGCTTTCGATGGCCGCCAGTGCTTGACCCGCCATCCCTCGTTCGGCGGGCAAAATAGCCGAACCCATCCCGCTTGTCAACAGCAATATCAGCTTTTTTCGGCCACCATCCCGCCGACCCCCAGAAAGCGACGCAATCATCCGTGGATGGAAATTTGGCGCAGCATGGATGCCGCCGCGCAGGCAGCGCCAAAGCCATTATCTATATTGACTACCACCACCCCAGGAGCACAGCTGTTCAACATGCCCAGCAGGGCGGCGATCCCGCCCAGTCCGGTGCCATAACCGACACTGGTCGGCACCGCGATGACCGGCTTATCCACCAGCCCCGCAACCACGCTCGGCAGGGCCCCCTCCATGCCGGCGACCACCACGAGCACCGTTGCCTTCTCCAATAAGTCGCGGCGGGAAAGCAACCGGTGAATCCCTGCCACCCCGACATCACAGGCGCTCCTAACCGCAATACCCAGACAGCGCAAGGTCAACTCCGCCTCCGCCACCACCGGCAGATCGGAGGTGCCAGCGCCGAGCACCACCACCAGCCCTTTGCCTGCCCCGGGCTCTTCCGCCGGCAGGGGGGAAGTCAGCATGCGGGCATCGGGGTGATAGACCAGCCCAGGCAGCTCGGCCACCACCGCCGCTCCCTTTGCCGCATCCACCCTGGTGGCCATGACGCCCCCCGAGGCATGCGGCAACAGCCGCCCCATGATCTCGACGATCTGGCCGGCGCTCTTGTTCTCGCCATAGACCACCTCAGGCAGGCCGGTGCGCAGGCGCCGATGGTGATCGAGCTGGGCACAGTGCAGCATCTCCGCTGGGAAATGCTTCAATCGGGACACAGCCTCGGCCACCCCGCACTGCCCGGCGGCCACCTGCTCCAGCAACCGGCGGATCTCCGCCTCATCCATACGCCTTCCCTCCTCGCTGATCCGGACAGCATCTTGGCCCTTGCCCCGACCGCCGGTCATCCAGTATAAGGTAAACCGATCCAGCCTTGGACGCACCGGAAATTCCATCCCAATCCCCAGCAGGAAGATATCCCCATGCCGGAACACATTCCTTCCCCGCAGCCCCCCTCCTGGCTTCAAGTTTCCATCACCACCGATGCTGACACGGCCGACGCCATCGCCGCCTTCATCGGCACCATCGCCGGCGGGGTGGAACAGATCCCGCTGCCAGGCTCCGAGCCGGCCCAGGAAAAGGTCGTCGCCTACCTGCCGGAAGAGGGCGCCGTTGCCGAACTGCTTGCCGAGATCAAGGCCTTTGTCGCCACCCTGCCCTCCCTCCTGCCACCGCGGGTGGAGACTGCCTCCTTGTCCAATCAGGACTGGAACAAGGCGTGGAAGGAACGGTTCAAACCCCTTCCCATCACCCCCCATCTGGTGATCAAGCCCACCTGGGAGACATACCAGCCAGCGCCGGGGGAAAAGATCATCGAGATGGACCCGGGGATGGCCTTCGGCACCGGCCACCACGCCAGCACCCGGCTGGCCCTGGAGTTGATCGAACTGCTCTATCATGGCAACACCGAGCCACCGGCCACTGTCCTCGACGTGGGCACCGGCACCGGCATCCTGGCCATGGGCGCGGTCCTGTTTGGCGCCCAGAAGGCGCTGGCCATCGACAACGACCCGGAGGCGGTCGCCGTTGCCCTGGACAACATCGCGATGAACCGGTTAAGCGAGACAGTGGAGGCCAGCGGGGTTGACCTCGACGCGATCCCGGAGGCCTTCTCCCTAGTAATCGCCAACATCATCCACGACACTCTGGTGGAACTGGCGGCCTCGCTGTGCCAGCGCGTCGCGGCGGGCGGGTACCTGATCCTGGCCGGCATCCTCGTCGGCGAACAGACCGAAAACATCCGCGCCGTCTACCAGGATCTGGGGCTACTCCACCAGGAAACCCGCACCAGCGGCGAATGGAGCGCCATGCTCTTGACCAAGCCCCAGGCTCGATGAGCGCCCCCCGCTTCTTCATCGATCCGGCCGCCCTGCGCGGCGACCGGGCCCTGCTGACCGGCCCCGAGGCCCATCACGCCCGGAAGGTGCTGCGCCTTGCCGCCGGCGACTCCATCATCCTTCTGGACGGCCGCGACACCCGCCACCTGGCTCGCATCGAGCGGATCGGCCCGGAGGGAATCGAGGCGGTCATCCTGGAAAGCCGGCAGGCCCCCCTCCCCGTGACCCAGGTCCACCTCTGCCAGGGCGTGCTCAAGGGGCAGAAGATGGAGCTGGTGTACCAGAAGGCCACCGAACTGGGGGCAACCGCCATCTGGCCGTTCATCTCCGAGCATTGCGCCCGCCACGGCGAACAGGGGAACCGCCCGGAACGCTGGCGCCGCATCTCCCTCGAGGCATGCAAGCAATGCGACCAGGCCAGGCCGCCACGCATCAACGAGGTGTTGCCGCTTGCCGAGCTGTTCGCCCAGCTGCCCGAATCCCGCCTCAGGCTGATGCTGTGGGAGGGCGAGACGCAACAGTCCTTGGCGCCGTTGCTGCGCGACGGCCTTTGCCACGAAGCCGCCATCCTGCTCATCGGACCCGAAGGCGGCTTTTCCGCGGCCGAGGTTGTCCTGGCGCGCCAGGCCGGCTTCCACACCGTCTCGCTGGGTCGGCTTGTGCTGCGGGCCGAGACCGCCTCTCTGGCCGCATTGGCCATCGTGCAGCATGAACTGGGTAATCTGACCCAGGCCGGAGGGCCGGTCCCATGAGGGCGGTGGTGCAACGGGCGCGCCAAGCCTCGGTCTCCGTGGCGGGAACGGTGGTGGGCAGCATTGCCGGGGGGATGGTGGTGTTGCTGGGGGTCGGCCAGGAAGACACCGAACGTGATGCCGCCTTTCTTGCGGAAAAACTCTGCAACCTGCGTATCTTTGACGACGAGAACGGGGTGATGAACCTGCCGCTCATTGAAACAGGCGGCGAGATGCTGGTGGTTTCCCAGTTCACCCTGTTCGGCGACTGCCGCAAGGGGCGGCGCCCCTCGTACGCATCGGCGGCGCCGCCGACAGAGGCGAATCGCCTCTATGAACACTTTATCGGCGAGGTGCGGGCCAGAGGGATCGCCGTTGCCACCGGCACCTTTCAGGCCATGATGGAGGTGGCCCTGATCAACGACGGTCCGGTCACCCTGCTGGTGGACTCGAAAAAGCTCTTCTGACCCAACTCTATCCCGATCCCCCCTTTACAAGCAGTGCCCAGCCTGCTATACAGCGGCAAAGGTGGACTGGTCGTGGACAAAACCGAGGCACTCCTGGAAGGCCGAGAAAACCATGCAGAAACTGTGGTCGGATGACCCGGAAATCATCGAAGGAGAACTGGAGCAGCTTGTCGCCAGACAGGCGCCTCTCACCCTTTACCGCCGAGGTGAGGAGCAGCACCGACTCTCTCCCGCCGACATCACCCCCCAGAAAAACTTCAAACTCCTGACCCTCCGCAAGGAAGGCGAGTTTGCCGCCCCCTCCGAGCCGTGCCTTTTCCTCTACCAGTCCACCGGCAACGGGATGCGATGCTTCCAGGCCACCGTTCTGGTGGAGACCCGGACGGAACTGGGTGTCCCCCTGCCACAAGCCATCCACGCCATCCACCAGTACCGCAAACACCGACGCTACCAGACCAGCACCCGCTCCACGGTCACCTTCACCCGGCCTGGCGGCAGGGTGGTCAACCACGGCGTGGTGCAGAATGTTTCCAAAGAGGGCGCAAAACTGCTCGGCAAGTTCTCCCATCACATCAAGGTTGGGGATCAGCTCAGCCCCCTGACCATGACCCTGCGCCTCCGCTTCGGCGACCATGCCGAATGGGTGACCGCCTCGGTGGCCACGGTACGCCGCATCATCGAGGTTGACGAGGAGCACCGTGAATTCGGGGTGGAATTCCAACTCTCCCCAACGGAGCAGGCCAACCTGGAAATATACCTCACCATCCTCACCCTGGAACAGCCCTCCCCCCGCTGACCCCCCTTTTTCCCTCTCTTAAAAAAATTTCCTCCCCGCACTTCCTGCTTGACTCTACCCCCACGATCATCAGAGAATAATTACAATTTGAGCTGGCAGCGGCATCCCCTTCAGTTTTGCCAAGGATATCTTGACGTTCACCATCAGGGGATCCAGGCAAAATTGTTCCCCCTGCCAACCAAATCCATTTTTTCGCGGACCGCCATCAACGTTGTCGCCATGGCCAGCCTGCCTCCTGCCACGCCCCTTCCCGACGGGGATCGGCCCAGGCGCGCGGCAGAAGGCGCTAGCCTCACGGAGAGCCCCATGCAAATCGACCTCGGCCCCATCACCCGCATCGAAGGCCACCTCAATGTCCGCACCACCGTTGAAAACGGGGTGGTGACCGATGCCCAGTGCATCACCGAGATGTTCCGCGGCTTCGAAATCTTTCTGCAGGGCCGCGATCCGCTCGATGCCCAACAGATCACCCAGCGCATCTGCGGGGTCTGCCCATACGCCCACGCCATCGCCTCCTCCCAGGCGCAGGAGGACGCCTACAAGCTGAAGGTCCCGGCCAATGGCCGGAGAATGCACAATCTCATCGAGGGAGCAAACCACCTCTACGACTACCTGCTCCACTTCTACCAGCTCTCCGCCCTCGACTTTGTCGATGTCACCGCCATCCTGCAGTACAAGGGCAAGGACGCGGATCTGCTCAAGGTCAAGCAGTGGGTGCAGCTGGAACTTGGCCGGGGCAAAGCGTTTCCGGCAGCCCCCTTCCTGCCCAGGCTGGCGGGCAAGTATATCGCCGACACCGAAATCAACATCGGCGCTCTCAAGCATTACCTCGAGGCCATCGAACTGCAGAAGAAGGCCAACCGGGCGGCCGCCATCTTCGGCGGCAAATTCCCCCATTCCACCGGCATCTTTCCTGGCGGCTGCACCCAGGAGGCGCGCATCGACCACATCGTCGCCTACCAGTCGCTGATCACCGAGGTCCGGTCCTTCATCCACGACAAGTACATTCCCGACCTGCTGGCCGTGGCTGCCGCCTTCCCCGAGTACTGGCGGATCGGTGCCAGCAAGGGCGGCTTCCTCTCCTTCGGCCTGCTGCCGCTCGGCCCCGAGGCTGGCAGCAAACGGTTCCTGGCGCCGGGCGCGGTGACGGGAGACAAGGTAACGCCGGTGGATTTCAAGCTGATCACCCAGGACGTCAAATACGCGCGCTACAGCTCGCCAAGCGGTCTCAAGGTGCGGGATTCAGCCATCACCCCGGCGCCGCACAAGAACGATGCCTATTCCTGGAGCAAGGCCCCCCGTTACGACGGGCACGTCATGGAGGTCGGGCCGGCAGCCAGGGTGCTGGTGGACTACCTGCAGGGCAACAACCCCAAGATCAAAGCACTGGCCGACAAGTTCGCCTCTGCCGCCAACATTGCGCCAAGCCAGCTCAACTCCGTGCTGGGCCGCCACCTGAGCCGGGCCATTCTGGCCGCGGTCCTCGCCGACTTCCTGCTGGAGGAGGCGGAGCGCCTTGACCACGGGGCGGCCTCCATGGCCGACATCCATATCCCCGACTCCTGCGAGGGCTTCGGCGGCACCGAGGCCTCACGCGGCGCGCTGCTGCACTACATCAAGGTGGAAGGCCGCAAGATCGCCAAGTACGAGTGCGTGGTGCCCACCACCTGGAACGGCTCCCCTCGGGACGACCAAGGCCGGCCTGGGGCCATGGAGTCGGCCATCATCGGTACCAGGGTGGAAAATCCCGAGGAACAGATCGAGACGGTTCGCATCGTTCACTCCTTTGACCCCTGCATCGCCTGCTCGGTTCACTGAGCGACCACAACCGCTGCCACGCATCATCTCAAGAGAGGGGAACCCCGATGATCGACAGACGTGAATTTCTGCGGCTCGCCGCGACCTTGAGCGCCACCTTCGGCGTGCAGGCCGGGATGCCGGAATCGGTGCTGGCCGCCCTGAAGAAGGTTGACCCCGCCTCGGTGCCCAAACTGATCTACCTGCAGGGGCTCTCATGCACCGGCTGCTCCATCTCGCTCCTCCAGGCGGAATCTCCGTCGCCGCTCTCCCTAATCACCGACTACTCCCAGCTCGCCTTCCATGCCGACCTCTCCGCCATCTCCGGCAAGAAGGCCCTGGACCTGGTGGAGAAATTCATCGCCGGGCAGGCGGGCGACTACTTCCTGGCCGTAGAGGGCGCCATTCCGGAAAAGATGCCCGAGGCATGCATGATCGGCCACAAGCCCTTTGCCTATTACCTGGAGGCGGCATCCAAAACCATGCTCGGCGCGGTGGCGGTGGGCGCCTGCGCCTGCGATGGCGGCATCCCTTCTGCGGAGGGCAACGTCACCGGCGCCATCGGCCTCAAGGAGTTCTATGAAAAACGGGGGATCAAAAAACTGGTGGTCAACATCCGTGGCTGCTCGGTGCATCCCGATTGGGTGTGGCACACGGTCATCCATCTGGTCAAGGTGGGAGTGCCGGAGCTGATCAACGACTCGCCCAAGCTCTTCTATGGCAGGAAGGTCCACGAACTTTGCCCTCGCTACCACGACTTCCAGCAGGAGATCTTCGCAAAAAAGCTGGGAGACAAGGGATGCCTCTTCAAACTGGGATGCCTGGGGCCGGACACCTATGCCGATTGCCCGACCCGATGGTGGAATGGCGGCCGGACCTGGTGCATCGACAGCAACGCCCCCTGCATCGGGTGTGCCTCTCCAAGCTTTGCCAAAAAGAAGAGCATTCCCCTCTATCGGCTCAATGAGCCCTCCAAGAAACCCGCCTGAAAGGGAGAAACACCATGCTCAGGAAGCTGCTCGCCACTCTTTCGGCATACTCAGTCACCCACCGCGTCATGGTGGTGGCGCAGGCCGTGCTGGTGGTCATCCTGTTCACCGGCACCATCCTGGTCAGCGCCCATGTGAAGCGGGAGATGACCCACACCTACTACGACTCGGTGCGCACCCTGTTCAACTCCTTCGAGGAGGGGGTCAAAGGCTCCCTGGAACGGGGGCAGATGAAGAATTTCCATGAATTGCTGGTGCGGCAGAAGGAGATCAAGGGGGTTATCGAGGCCTCCCTCTATGACCGGCAGGGCAAGATCAATCTTTCCTCGACCGGGGAGCAGGCCGGATCACGCTCCCTGCCGGAGGCGATCCAGACCAAACTGCAGGACACCAAGCAAGCCCATGAAGAGATCACCGACACCCAGATCCGCATTGTCGCCCCGCAGGTGGTGATCACCGACTGCATCCGTTGCCACCACAACTGGCAGGAGGGGGAGATCGGCGGCAGCCTCTCTCTGACTTTTGACCTCAGCGGCCTCAACAAGACCATCACCAACCTGCTGCTGTTGATTGCCGGCGGCTGCCTGGTTCTGCTGGCGCTCACCAGCATCAGTATCTTCCTGATCATGCAGCACGCGGTCACCAAGCCGATCTCCGCCATCATCGACGATCTCACCGCCAGCGCCACCATGGTTGCCTCGGTGGCCAACCAGGCCGCCACCTCCAGCCAGTCCCTGGCGGATCATGCCGCCCAGCAGGCCGCCTCACTGGAGCAGACCAGCGCCTCGCTGGAGGAAATCTCCTCCATGACCCATCAGAACGCGGACAATGCGACCATGGCCAGCGACCTGATGAACGGAACCAACAAGGTGATGAACGACTCTGACAGGGCCATGGACCAGCTCACCCAGGCGATGAGCGACATCGCCGCCGCCAACGAAGAGACAAGCAAAATCATCAAGACCATCGACGAGATCGCCTTCCAGACCAACCTGCTCGCCCTGAACGCAGCGGTGGAAGCGGCGCGGGCCGGCGAGGCGGGGGCCGGCTTTGCTGTGGTGGCCGACGAGGTGCGCAGCCTGGCCATGCGCGCTGCGGAATCAGCCAAAAACACGGAACAGCTCCTGGCGGGGACCAACACCAAGGTGG
The DNA here is from genome assembly GCA_049323635.1 of Thermodesulfobacteriota bacterium. Lineage (GTDB taxonomy): Bacteria > Desulfobacterota > Desulfobulbia > Desulfobulbales > Desulfurivibrionaceae > JBMONS01. The sequence continues at coordinate 117,584 of JBMONS010000001.1, read as the reverse complement.
AAAACGGCGTCAAGCTGGTGCGGCTGGCCAACAGCTCCTTCAAACAAGCGGCTGAACAGGCCAGTAAAACCGCCAACATTCTGCAGGAGATTTCCAGCGCATCCAAGGAACAGTCCACAGGCATCGGCCAGGTCGCCAAGGCGGTGCATGAACTAGACGAGGTGACCCAGCACAATGCCGTCGACGCGGACCAGGCATCGAATATCTCCAGCGACATGGAGGCACAAGCGCAAAAACTCAACAGCTTTGTCCATCAGCTGGATGCGTTGGTCAAGGGCGAACGGCGCGGCGGCTGAGCAGCGATTTACTTCTCCCTTGCCGGAAACTGGTGCGCCTTCTTCCACAGGGCAACCAGCCGGCGCCTGAGCCCAGGATCAGCCACCGCGCCGACCATGGCCTCGAAGTCCCGCAGCTCCCCCTGATCCAAGGGCCGGGCCGCAGGCGCTTGCGCCGGAGCAGCGGGCTCGGCCTGCTGGGCGACCTTGGTTTCCAGCTGAAAACGGAGGTCGCTCACTCTTTCCGAACCGGTTAAGCCGGCGTTGATCCGTTCCAGCAACTCCTGCTTCAGAAGATGGAGCTGCTGCATCCAAACCGAATCCGTCACCCCTACCCAGAGCACCGTGCCGCGAATAACCTGCGGTACGGCGCGCCTGGCGATCTCGGCCCCGACCAGCTTTGGCCAGGCGGCGAAAATGGCGTGCAGGCCAACCTGCCGCTCCCAATGCCGCTCACGGATGAGTCCGGCCAGCAGGCTGTCCATGCGAGTGAGCCCGCCCGGGCGGAACGGCTTCTCCCTGGCCATGGTTGATCCCTCCTGTTTTTGCGTGGAAATTCACCCAGGAAACCGGGCAACCACACAAACAATCCTTGCCCCATTGCAAAGAAATCATTATATAGTGGCCACACTCGCCAGGCTCGAAAAAAAGCGGGCATCCCCCGGCAAGGCCGGGCAGGAGGAAGGATACACGGCAACACTGTTTTGGTCATCGGGAAGATGGCCTTTTTTATTGCGTCCGGCTGGCAAGCTGGCCCTTCGGCCACGACCGTCCGCACGCGTTCCATTATCTCGCCAATACCCCTTGAGGACCATTCCATGGGTTTCCGCTGCGGCATCGTCGGCCTGCCCAACGTGGGCAAATCGACCATCTTCAACGCTCTGACCTCCGCCGGCATCGAATCGGCCAACTACCCCTTCTGCACCATCGAGCCCAATGTCGGCATGGTGCCGGTGCCGGACCAACGGCTGGAGGTGCTGGCCAAGCTGGCCAAGACCAGAAACACCGTCTATGCCCAGATGGAGTTCGTGGACATCGCCGGGCTGGTGAGCGGCGCCAGCAAGGGCGAAGGGCTGGGCAACCAGTTCCTTGGCCACATCCGCCAGGTGGACGCCATCGCCCACGTGGTCCGCTGCTTCGACGACGGCAATATCGTGCATGTGGACGGCAGCATCGATCCGCTGCGGGACCGGGAGGTGATCAACACCGAGTTGATCCTCGCCGACCTGGACACGGTGGGCCGGCGCATGGCCAAGACCGCCTCCCAGGCCAAATCCGGCGACAAGCTCTACAAGGCACAGCTGGTGATTTTGGAAGAGTTGCACGCCCTGCTCGACCAAGGCAAGCCGGCCCGATTGATGGAGTTGGACGACAACGGCGCCAAGCTGATGAAGGAGCTTTGCCTGCTCACGGTCAAGCCGGTGCTCTACGTGGCCAATGTCAGCGAGGCGGATATCCTCACCGGCAACCAGTGGGTGGAAACCCTCCGCGCCGCGGCTGCCGAGGAAGGCGCCTCGGTGGTGATGATCTCCGGCGCCATCGAGGAGGAGCTGAGCGCGCTGGCCGCCGAGGAACGCCAGGCGTTCCTGGCCGACATGGGCCTTGAGGAGCCCGGCCTCAACCGGCTGATCAAGGCGGGTTACAACCTGCTCGGATTGATCAACTACTTCACCGTGGGCGAGAAGGAGACCCGCGCCTGGACCATCAAGAAGGGCACCAAGGCACCGGGTGCCGCCGGGGTGATCCACACCGACTTCGAGCGCGGCTTCATCCGGGCCGAGGTGATCTCCTACGATGATTACGTCGCCTGCGGCGGCGAGGCCGGCGCCCGGGAAAAGGGGCTTCTGCGGCTGGAGGGCAAGGAGTATGTGGTGCAGGATGGCGACTGCATGAACTTCCGCTTCAACGTCTGAGAGGGAGGCAACCATGATCAGAACCAACCGCGAACAGCTGGTCTGCCAGTCGGTGCTCGGCGAGATCACCTCGCCGCTGGGCTCCATCAACCCTTACCGTATCAACCCGGACGGCCATGCCGACCTCTATCCGGGGGTGGGCGGCATCACCTACAACCTGCGGATCGGCGACCTGGCCGGCGAAAAGTTCGGCGACCATGTCGAACCCGGTGTCTCGATCAGCAACTTCACCAAGGTGGATGGCCAACCCGGCCCCAACCGCGCGCTCAACCAGTTCTCCTGCGTGGGCAATGTCGCGAAGGTGGTCTCCGGCGACGCCAAGGGCAAGACCGGCCGGGTTACCGGCAAGCACGGCGGCATCGAGCACGTGCTGGTGGACTTTGCCCCGGAGGTGCTGGAGGAGCTGACCATCGGCGACAAGATCCAGATCAAGGCGTGCGGCTGCGGCCTCTCCCTGCCGGACTTTCCAGGGATCCGGATAATGAACCTGGCCCCGGACCTCTTCGACGTTTTGCCGACAAAAGCACTCAAGGCCGGCAAGCTGCAGGTGGGGGTAACCCATCAGGTGCCGGCCGCCATCATGGGATCGGGCATCGGCTCCTCCCACAGCTTCAGCGGCGACTACGACATCCAGCTCTTCGACCAGGCCATGGTGAAGCAGTACGGCCTGGACGACCTGCGCCTCGGCGACCTGGTGGCGATCATGGACGCCGACGCCACCTACGGCCGCATCTACCAGACCGGCGGGGTGGTGATCGGGGTGGTGGTCCACGCCAGCTGCGTGCTGGCCGGCCACGGGCCCGGGGTGATGGTGGCCATGGCCTCCAAGGACGGGCTGATCGTGCCGAAGATCGACGCCAAGGCCAATCTGAAGAACTTTTTTGGCAAGATGGACAAGGCGGCCGCTGGCCGCTGATCCTGCGCCTCGCCTATTTCACAATGAGGATTTGAGCGTGAACGAGAAAGAACAACTGAAGCAACTGCTGCTGACCAAGTCGTACCGCAAGGGCACCTTCAAACTCTCCTCGGGCAGGGAGTCGGACTTCTACATCGACGGCAAGCAGACCACCCTCTCCGCCGAAGGCGCCTACCTGTGCGGCAGGCTGCTCTTCGAGATCATCCAGCAAAACCCGGTCAAGATCGACGCGGTGGGCGGCATGACCCTGGGCGCCGACCCGCTGGTCACGGCGGTTTCCATCGCCAGCTACCTGGCCGAGGCACCGATTCCCGCCTTCATCGTGCGCAAGGAGTCCAAGGGGCACGGCACCGGCCAGTACATCGAGGGGCTTTCCAACATGCCCGCCGGCTGCACCGTGGCGCTGCTTGAGGACGTGGTCACCAGCGGCGGCACCTTGCTCACCGTGATCGAGCGGGTGGAGGCGGCCGGCTTCAAGGTGGGGCTGGTGGTCACCGTGGTGGACCGCCAGGAGGGCGGCGCCGAGGCGCTGGCCGCCAAGGGCTATCCCCTGGCGGCGATTTTTACCCGCCAAAGCCTGCTAAGCTAGGAAGCATCATGGCCATGCAGTGCAAGGAGTGCCGAGGCAAGCTGGAGGTGGCGCGTTCGTGCCGGCGGGTGCGGATGCGCTGTCTCAAATGCGGCCGCGAATACCAGATCCACGAGGTGGCGGACCAGCTGGACGCCGAGACCGAGGAGATCCTGGCCCGCTGGACCTGCATCATCTACGACTGATTGATCCGGCCCTCCTCCCCCCTGGAGCCGGGCCTTCCCCTCCCTTACCACTCCACCCGCAGCAGGTTGTCCAGGGGCTCCACCTTGGCGATCCGCACCATCACCACGTCTCCCGGCCGTACCGCCTGAGTGGGCGGCATGTCCACGTCGAGCAGGCAGTCGAGCAGGATGAGGTTCACCCGCTTGGGGCCACGATTGACCACTAGGGCGCGCATCCGGCTGCCTGTCTTGGGCTCCAGATAGCGGAGCAGCCAGTAGCGGTGGCGCAGCCTGCGGACCTGATTGACCCTGGCCAGGATGGTGTTGATGTCGCCAGCCACCCCGGCCAGGGCGTCGGCGGAGAAGAGCGGGCCGCGGCCGGCAAGCAGATGCTTGATCTGGTGCTGCATCACCAGATCGAGAAAGCGGCGGATGGGCGAGGTGACCGTGGTGTACTGCATCACCCCCACCCCACTGTGCGGCTTGGGATGGACCAGCAGTTCGCCGGGTTTCAGTTGCCGGCGTTGCCGCATCACCGCGAAGAGATCCTTCTCCGTCCCCCCAGCCAGCCGCTGGTGCGGCTCATCCTGGCAACGGAACAGGCCGGGCGCCTGGCGAACCGCCACGAACTCGGCGGCCAGGGTGTTGGCCAGCACCATGAACTCGGCCACCAGGCTGCGGCCAGGGGTGTCCACCGGCGCCAGCGACACCGAAACCTGTCCCTCCGCATCCACCGCGATGTTGACGTCCGGCACCGGCAGCAGCAGGGCGCCTGCCTCGATACGGCGCTGTTTGAGCTGCTCGCTCAAGCGGAATAATCCTCCCAACTCCGGGTCGCTGGCACCGACCCGCCGATCCGCTTCGGCATAGCTGAGCCGCTGCCCCACCGAAACCACACTTTCGACGATCTCATACTCCTTGACCTCGCCGCGCGCTGAAAGCAGGACCATAACGCTTACCGCCGCCCTGGGCCTGCCCGCCACCAGGCTGCATACCCCCTCGGAGAGGGCTTCCGGCAGCATGGGGATGCGGGCGTCGGGGAAATAGAGCGAGGTCATGCGGCGGGAGGCCTCGTCGTACAAGGAATCGCCCGGCTTGACGTAGTGGGCGACATCGGAGATGTGGATGCCCACCAGAAAATCGGTGCCGCGCTGCTCCAGATGCAGGGCGTCATCCAGGTCGCGGGTCTCATCTCCATCGATGGTCAGAAGCGGCAACGCCCGGAAATCACGGCGTCCTTGAGCAAGGAGTGCATCGGCCTCCGGCTCCGGCAGGCGGGTCTCGGCCAGGAGTGATTCGCCGAACGCCACCGGAATCGCATAGCGTTCCAGGGCCACGTTCTGGTGCTCCTGCCACACCCCGGCCTTGACCAGCAACTGATAGGGATCGCGCGATCCGTTAAGGCCGGCCCTTTTCAAGAGTTCGCGGGTGAGTTGCGCCTCGGCCGCCTCAGCCTCATGGACCGCGTAATCGCGCACCAGCTCCAGACAACGCTCGCGGCCCGGCCACTCCGCGCCACCGTCGCCATCATCCCAGATCCGCCGCAATCCCTCGGCGCCGCTGGCCATCAGGGCTTCCTGCTCCCGCTCCTGCTCGCGCTTGGCCAGAAGCTGCTCCACCACCTCGGGCGGATGGGCAAGCACCTGCCCCTCTTTGTACTTGAAGTAGAGGCGGTCCACGAGCACCCCCCGCAAAAAGGCGGCCACGTGATCGTCATCGGCCGCCTCGCCAAAGGCGAGTTCGGCGAGAAATTCTGGGGAAAACCCCTCATCCTGCCCCTCCTCGCTGGCAAGCTGCCAGATGGCCGGAAGGTCGATCGCCTCCATGAGCTGATGCCGCCGTTGATCCGTCTCCTTGAGCTGCCGCAATTGCTCCTCTCGGCTTGCCGACACGGCAAGCCCCTTGTCGGCAAGATGCAATACCCGGGAACTGGGCAGGTTCACCTCCCGGCCATTTTGGTTGATGATCCGCAGCCGCTTGCCCTCATCCTCCGCCACCACGGCGCAGAGAAAGCGGCCCTGCTCCATGTACTCGACGATCCTGCCTGCCACTGCCATGCATGCCCCCCACGAACTTCCAACACCGCAACCTTTCCCGGCGCACAAATAAAAAGGCGGCCTGGGCCAAGCCCCTGCCGCAAATCGCAATCATCCATTCTTGTCTGTTCTGTACCAGCTCCGCCCGGCTTTGTCATCCTTTTCCATGGCGCGGCTGCCCGCCGCCGCTTATAATGCGCCCCATGGAAAACAACGAACAGGTCAAATCCGGCATCGTCGCCCTCATCGGCCCCCCCAATGTGGGCAAGTCCACCCTGCTCAACGCCTTGCTGGGCCAGAAGATCTCCATCGTCTCGCCCAAGCCGCAGACCACCCGGAACCGCATCGCCGGCATCATCAACGGCGACGATTACCAGCTCGTCCTCTTGGACACCCCGGGCATCCACCAGGCGCGCAGCCCGCTGAATCTGGAAATGGTGCGGATCGCCATGGAGAGCCTGGCCGAGGTGGACGCCATCGTCTTCATGGTGGATGTCACCATGCCCATGCCGGCACCGGAGCTTGCCCCTTCCCAATGCCTGGCTGGCACCCAGCGGCCGGTGGTGCTGCTCATGAACAAGGTGGACCTGCTGCCCCGCGAGAAGCTCCTCCCCCTGATGGCCGCCTATCAGGAGCTCTACCCCTTTCACGCCATCCTGCCCATCTCCGCCCTCACCGGAGACGGGACCGAGCTGCTGCTCAAGGAGCTGTGCGCCCTGCTGCCTTCAGGCCCCCGCCTCTATCCGGAGGACATCCCCACCGATGTCACCGAGCGGTTCATCGCCGCTGAGATCATCCGGGAGAAGGTCTTCCTGCAGACCGGCCAGGAGGTGCCCTACGCCACTGCGGTGACCATCGACTCCTTCAAGGAGAACCCGGCCCGGCAATTGACCACCATCCATGCCACCATCCATGTGGAAAAGGAATCCCAGAAAGGGATCATCATCGGCAAGCGCGGCAGCCGGCTCCAGCAGATCGGCCAGGCCGCCAGAAAAGATCTGGAGGAGTTGCTCGATCAGCAAGTGCTTCTCAAGCTCTGGGTCAAGGTGCGCAAGGACTGGACCAGGAATCCGGCCTTCCTGAGGGAGCTGGGTTTCTAGCGGGAGCCCCAAAAAACAAAGCGCCCCAAAGGGGCGCTTTGTCCTGAGAAAACCATCGGGGCTTATCCAGCTTCCCGTCTTTCACTCCGGGACTTCCGGATGATCAGTTGGTCCCGGCAGTAGTGGTGGTTGTGGTGGTCGTGGTCTCAGTATTGGTATAGGTGTTGGTGTTATTGGTGCGCCGATAGTTCAGGAAATCGCCATTGGCGTCAACCAGGGAAACCTCCCAGTTCATGGAATTGCCGCGCTGCCTCATCGTCACCGTGTAGATATTGCCTTCAAACTCAAGGCAGGGGATCTCGATATGGCCTGCGGCCATATCGACGGTGGCGATACACTCGGCAACCTCATGCCCGCCCGACGGCAGACATGCGGAGACATCCACCATGACCGGATCCACCACGCCTTCGGTGGTAATAGTAGCCTCCCCGCCGACAACTGCGATGGAAGACGCGATCGTCACCCCCTCTGCCGCGATGGGGGTCACGCATGCCTCGGGCAAGGTCATACCGTCCGCGGCCGTGGCGATCACCACGTTGTCGCCAACGGCAAAGGTAACTCCCTCCACGACCACGGAGGTCTCCGCCATCGCTCCCCCGGCGCTCAGCATGCCAAACACGAGCGCTCCCTGCAACACTGCCATCTTCTTCAACATAAACATCCCTCCATGAGGAAATACTTTTTCCTCATCTCCATGAGCCAACTGCTCTGCCGTCCGGGGCCAACAGTTGTCATTTCCTTTTCTAGCATTCTTTTGAGGGATTCGCCAGGCCATTTTCAGGGGAAAGACACCCGGCATAACCCGAGCCGCTCAAGCCATCAGATCAATGGGCTTGCGCTGTTGCTCGGTTCGCGTCCGCAGCTCCTGCTGCTGACGGGCGGGGGACTCCCTGCGCTCTGACTCGCGCACCGTCTCCTCGGCCGCGCCCTGATCAGCCGGCTGGGCAGGTTGCCTGACCGCCCGCGCTGCCTCCAGGGCGGCGGCGGAGATGCGAACCACATCGGGGGAGGTGCGGCTGGTCTGCCCGGTTTCTTGCCGCGTGCTCTTGAGACGCCCTGCATCGTCGGCCCCAGCAGGGGCAGCGGGACGCTCCGTCCTCACGTTGGCCTGCACGGATGTTGCAGTGGGATCCAGTACCATGACGACACCTCCCTCGTTCCAAGACGTATTCCTCGGGGGCAACCACCCCGCATGAAAATGGTTCCTTAAAATCATAATATAATACCAAACAGAGAAAAAGCAAATTCGCCCCTGCTCTTTATCCCTGACCTGGTCCCATCCCTATTGAAGAAGCGACGGAAACGATATATAACACCATGTCCTTGCAGAGATACCCCGCGACGGACGACGGATTCGTGCCGCGCCCGCCGTTTCATTGATCAAAGGAGAGTTCCATGTCCGAAGTCCGCGTCCGTTTCCCACCGAGCCCCACCGGCTACCTCCATATCGGCGGCGCCAGAACCGCCATCTATAACTGGCTCTTTGCCAAGAAACACGGCGGCAAGATGGTGCTGCGCATCGAGGACACCGACGCCGAGCGCTCCACCCAGGAGTCCATCGAGGGAATTCTGGACGGCCTCACCTGGATTGGGATCACCTGGGACGAAGGCCCCTACTTCCAGTCCGAGCACGCGGCCGAGCACGTTGCCGCCGCCGAGAAGCTGCTGGCATCCGGCCACGCCTACAAGTGTTTCTGCTCCAAGGAGGAATTGGAGGCCAAACGGGAGGCCGCCGCCGCGGCCAAGGGCGACTACAAGTACGACGGCACCTGCCGCGACCTCACCTCCGAGCAGGTGGCGGCCAAGGAGGCGGCCGGGCTGCCCTCCGTCATCCGTTTCAAGACCCCGCGCACCGCTGGCAAGGTCGGCTTCGACGACCAGGTGTACGGCCGGGTGGAGCGCGCCTTCGATGACATCGAGGACTTCGTCATCGTCCGCTCCAACGGCGCCCCCCTCTATCTGCTCTGCAACGTGGTGGACGACATCCGCGATCGGATTACCCACATCATCCGCGGCCAGGACGGCCTGGCCAACACCCCGCGCCAGATCCTGCTTTACGAAGCATTGGGCGCGCCGCTGCCGGTCTTCGCCCACATGCCGCTCACCCTGGATCTCAACAAGGCCAAGATCTCCAAGCGCAGCCACGGCGAGATCGTGTCGGTGCAGTACTACCGGGAGCAGGGCTTCATCCCCTGGGCGCTGGTGAACTTCCTGGTGCTGCTGGGCTGGTCCACCTCCGACGACCGGGAGATCTTCTCGCTGCCGGAGCTGCTGGAGGCCTTCGACCTGAGCGGCATCACCCGCTCCAACTCCATCTTCAACTACCGCAAGGATGACCCGAAATTCTTCACCGACCCCAAGGCTATCAACATCAACGCCCACTACCTGCGCGCCATGCCGGTGGAGGAGCTGGGCGAGCTGGTGAAGCCCTTCCTGGAGCGGGAAGGACTGTGGGACGCGGCCTTCGCGGCAGAGCGGCGGCCGTGGTATCTCAAGACCATCGAGATGAGCCGCGAGCGCTTCCATACCCTCAAGGATTTCGCCACCATCGGCCGGGCCTATTTTGCGGACGATTTCCCCATGGACGAGCAGGCGCTCAACAAGAACGTGCTCAAGTATCCGGAGTTGAAGGAGTGGCTGCCCAAGCTGGCCGACCGTTTCGCCGCCCTGCCGGAGCTGACCCACGACGAGGCGGAGCGGATCTGCCGCGAGTTTGCCGAGGAACTTGCCGTGAAGCCGGGCATCCCCATCAACGCTGCCCGGGCGCTGATCACCGGTCAGGTGAAGGGGCCGAGCATGTTCGAACTCTTTGCCCACTTCGGCAAGGACAAGGTGGTGGCGCGGCTGCGCACCGTGAGCAACTACTTCTAAACAGAGCCGGCACGCCCCGGAGGCCACGCCATGCAAGACAATACCCCGACCCCGTCCGATTTCATCCGCGCCATCGTGGCCGAGGACCTGGCCAACGGCAAGCACCGGGCCATCGTCACCCGCTTCCCGCCCGAGCCCAACGGCTACCTGCACATCGGCCACGCCAAGTCCATCTGCCTGAACTTCGGCATTGCCAAGGAGAATCCGGGCGCCCGCTGCCACCTGCGCTTCGATGACACCAACCCCACCAAGGAAGAGGTGGAGTACGTGGAGTCGATCAAGGAGAACGTGCACTGGCTGGGCTTTAACTGGGGCGAGCATCTCTACTTCGCCTCGGATTACTTCGAACAGCTCTACCAGTTTGCCGAGCACCTGATCACAAGCGGCAAGGCCTATGTCTGCGATCTGACCGGCGACGAGATCCGCGAATACCGCGGCACCCTCACCGCGCCGGGAAAGGAAAGCCCGTACCGCAACCGGAGCGTCGAGGAGAACCTCGACCTGTTCCGCCGCATGCGGGCCGGCGAGTTTCCGGACGGCAGCCGGGTGCTGCGGGCCAAGATCGACATGGCCTCCGGCAACATCAACCTGCGCGATCCGGTCCTCTACCGGATCCTGCACGCCAGCCACCACCGCACCGGCGATGCCTGGTGCATCTACCCGATGTATGACTACACCCACCCGATCTCCGACGCCCTGGAGGGGATCACCCATTCCCTCTGCACCCTGGAGTTCGAGGATCATCGCCCCCTCTACGACTGGACCCTGGACAACCTGCCGGTGCCCTGCCACCCCAGACAGATCGAGTTCGCGCGCCTGAATCTCAGCTACACCGTGGTGAGCAAGCGCAAGCTCCTGCAATTGGTGAACGAAGGCCATGTGGCGGGCTGGGACGATCCGCGCATGCCCACCCTCTCCGGCATCCGGCGACGGGGCTACACCCCGGCGGCATTGCGGGACTTCTGCGAACGGATCGGCATTGCCAAGAAGGAAAGCGTGGTGGACGTGGCGCTTTTGGAGCACTGCGTGCGGGAGGATCTCAACGAGAACGCCCCCAGAGTGATGGGGGTGCTCAATCCCCTCAAGGTGGTGATCACCAACTACCCGGAGGGGGCGATCGAGGAGCTGATCGCCCAGAACCACCCGCAGCGGCCGGAGCTGGGCAGCCGGACCGTTCCCTTTGGCCGGGTGCTCTACATCGAGCAGGAAGACTTCATGGAGGAGCCGCCCAAGAAGTTCTTCCGCCTGGCCCCTGGCCAGGAGGTGCGGCTGCGCTACGCCTACTTCATCCGCTGCGACGAGGTAGTGAAGGACCAAAGCGGCAGGGTGGTGGAGCTGCGCTGCACCTACGACCCCGCCACCCTGGGCGGCTCCGCCCCGGACGGCCGCAAGGTCAAGGGCACCATCCACTGGGTTTCCGCAGCCCACGCCCTGCCCGCCGAGGTGCGCCTCTACGACCGGCTCTTCACCGTGGAGAGCCCGGACGCAGGCGAGGCGGACTTCAAGACCTACATCAACCCCGACTCCCTCACCGTGCTCACCGGCTGCCTGGTGGAGCCGAGCCTGGCGGCGGCCGCGCCGGAGTCCGGCTTCCAGTTCGAGCGGCAGGGCTACTTCTGCGTGGACGGCAAGGACTCACGGCCCGGCGCGCTGGTGTTCAACCGCACCGTCACCCTCCGGGACAGCTGGGAGAAGGAAAAGGGCAAGGGGCAATAGCGAACCACCGCCCCCACTGCATTATCCCCCTTCACATCAAAGGGCAGGTTTGCCACCTGCCCTTTTTTAATGATTCGCCCTTGCTCTTTCCCTTTTTATCTTTTCCCGGCCATGAACTCCTCGAACAGTTCAACGTCGTGGCGGCTGCCGATGATCAACGGCACCCGCTGATGAAGATGGGTTGGCTGGATGTCCAGGATGTTCTGGCCGTCATCGGTGATGGCCTTGCCGCCCGCCTGCTCCACCAGAAAGGCCAATGGCGCCGCCTCGTAAAGCAGCCTGAGCTTGCCGTGCGGCTTGCTGGGGTTCTTGTTGTCGCGCGGGTAGAGGAAGATGCCGCCGGCGATGAGATTGCGATGGAAGTCCGCCACCAGGGATCCGATGTAACGGGCGCTGTAGGGACGACCGCTGGCCTTGTCCGCATCCTTCAGATAATCGAGATACCGCCCCACCGAGGCGTCCCAATAGCGGGAGTTCCCTTCGTTGATGCTGTAGTACTTGCTTTTCTCCGGAATGCGGATGTCCGGGTGGGAGAGGTAGAACTCGCCCACGCTGGGGTCCAGGGTAAAGCCATGCACCCCCTCGCCGGTGGAAAAGACCAGCATGGTGCTGGAGCCGTAAATGATGTAGCCCGCTGCGGCCTGATCGCGGCCGGGCTGCAACAAATCACTGTCGTCGCCAGAGCCGTTTTCCGGCGACCGGCGGCGATGGATGGAAAAAATGGTGCCGATGCTGACGTTGACGTCGATGTTCGAGGAGCCGTCCAGCGGATCGAAGGCCAGGGTATACTTGCCCTCGTACCCTTCGGCCACCGGGATGATATCCGCCTCCTCCTCGGAGGTCATGGCGCAGATATAGCCGCAGCGGGCCATTCTGCGCTTGATGGTGTTGTTGGCCAGCTCGTCGAGCTTCTGCACGTGCTCGCCCTGGATGTTGGTCTTGCCGGACATCCCGAGAATGTCCGCCAGGCCGGCCATGTTGACCTCGGCGTTGATGGTCTTGGCCGCTACAATCAATTCATTGAGCAGGCCGGAAAGTTCACCAGTCGCCTCGGGGTGGAGGCGCTGGCTGTCCATGATATGACGGCTTACCGTAATGCCAAGCGGTTTGTTCATAGGGTTGTTCTCCACAACAAAAAAGGGGTGACCGCAAGCGGCCACCCCCGGGAACGAGCTTCCGTCGGGCCTAGAAGCGGCAGTCGAGCAGGAAGTAGAAGTTGTCGAGCTCTTCCTCGGAGTCGCCGAAATCGCCCATGTGCAGGCCGCTCATGGCGTAATCGTAGTCGATATGGGTATAGCCCAGGCGACCGAAGAGGTTGTCATTGAACGGCTGGATGTAGTAGAGATCGTAGGCGTTGCCGCGGGTGGCCAGCTTGTTGTACAGCTCAGCGCTGCCCCAGGTGAAGCTGAACCAGTGCTCGCTGCCGTGGTTGAACTCAAAGCCGAGCTTGGGGTTGTTCCACGGCTTGTACGGGATGGTATAGCGCACGCCGGTGTGGACGGCCCAACCGGAGTGATCCTCGGTGCCGTTGTTGTTCATCAGGCCGACCGGGCCGTACATGCTGTTGACCGTATTGCCGCTGGAATTGGTTTCGTTGATGGCGGTGGAGAGGAAGACATCAAACCCGGAGTCCACCACGTTGTTGGCTTGCACATGGATGCCATACAGCCCCATGTCGCCGATGTCCGCCATGCCGGCGCCGCCCAGATAGGCGCCGTTACCCACCAGCTCCGTGGCCTGCAGGGCGCTTAACACCAGGAGGCTGTCCCGCACGCCGGGGATCTCGGTTTCGAAGAACATGGCGTAGATGTTGGTGTCGTCATACATCCCGCCGGCGTTGTCCATATAGCCAACGTTGGTGTTGGTATCCTGGTAGGCCTTGCCCCAGGCGAAACGCAGACCGGAGCTCTTCCAGCCGGTATAGCGCTCCAGACCCACGGTGGCCACCACGCCGTCCGCCTCGCCGTCAAAGAGCAGGGACGGATAGGTGGACTGACGCAGACGGTTCTCCTTGAGCTCCGCCGGCGGACCCTCGGAGGAAGGATGGCGACCGAAGGTCAGAGCCAGCGGCACCGACATGCCTTCAGGAATCCAGTCCACATAGGCACGGTCGAGTTTGAGGCCGCTGTCGCCGGGAACGTGGGCCTGGTTGGCATCGGTGACCATGCCGGCGTCAGCCATGTTGGCGAAGTTCTTGTAGCCGGTGACGCGGCCGGTGAAGATCAGGTTCTTCTGGATCTGCGCATCCATGTTGAGCCGGAAGCGGTTGCTCCAGTGGTTGTCGTTGTGCTCCTTGGATCCCAGCCCACCGAACATGCCGCTGTCCCGCAGTTCGAAGAAATCGACGCGGGTACGCAGCTCGGCGCCCATGTTGATGCGGTCCTTGAGGGTCTTGGTCTCGACCTGATCCAGGGTATCGAAGATGGTTTCCACGTCCTTGGCCAGCTTGCTCGGCATGGCGGCAGCGCTCGCCTTGTCCGACGGGCTGGTCTTCTCCATCTGGTCAACCCGCTTCTGCAAGGTATCCAGCCGCTGGAGAATCGCCTTGTAGTCCTCTTCAGGGATAGAGACGGTCTTGGCCGCCCCCGGTCCGGCAACGGCACAGCTGCTCCAGGCCAACAACGCGCCCGCGGTCAAAAGAATCTTTTTCACTTCTCCTCCTCCTCAGTGGATTGGTGGCATCGCGATCCGGCTACGATTCCAACAAGATATTTCGTGTCGCCTGTCCCTTACTTGGGGATGACCGCCGCTGCCGGCTGATCACTGTCCGCCGCGTGGGACATCAAGTACTTCACCACCGCCTGCACATCAGCCTCCGGCATGCCGAAATCCACCGGATGCCTGCCGCGGGCAAAGTACTTCTCCCAGACACTGCCGGCCTTGTCGGCAGGGTTGATCACCGCTGCCTTGCCGCCCTTCTTGTGGCACGCGCCACACCCCTGCACGAACAGAGCGTCCCCGCCGGCCGCCAGCGCGACTGTGGGGAGCGCCAGCGACAGGGCCGCCGCCATGGTCACGATACGCTTTTGCACCAACCCACCTCCCTTCTCCCAAAGGTTAACAACAAGAAAACACTCCTAAATTAAACGACAATAAACTGGTTGCGAAAAAAAAGTCAAACAATTCAAGCAGTGAAATCATTTTTTTTCAAAATTGGGCACCCCCCTCCGCAGCGCCGTGCCCCAGCAACGTCCCCTCGCCACACCATATGCCGCCCCCCCTGCCAACCTCACCCCTGCCAGTGGGGTACTTGCCTCAACGGCGCTCACGGGACAACGGTTCAGCAAATCCTGGGCAGTTGCTCACCCAACGGCATATCAACGATGCGCCTGGCCCCGAGGGCGGTGTGCATGGCCACCAGACCGGGGTGCTCGCCGGTGACCGTGCCGATGACGACCGCCTCACGCCCCATGGGATGGGCGCGCATGGCCCGCAAAACCGCCTCCGCCTGCTCCTCCTCCACCACCGCCACCAGTTTCCCCTCGTTGGCTACCGCCAGCGGATCGATGCCCAGCATCTCGCACGCCCCCCGCACCGCCGGCCGAACCGGGATGCTCGCTTCGTCGATGAGGATGCCGGCCTGCGCGGCAACGGCGAACTCGTTCAAGGTGGCGGCGAGTCCGCCCCGGGTCGGGTCGCGCATGGCGCGGATGCCACGGGGGGATGCCGCGAGCATGGCGGCCACCAGCCCATGCAGGGAGGCAGTGTCCGATTCGATCCGCGACTGGAAGGAAAGCCCCTCCCGACAGGTGAGGATGGCCATGCCATGATCGGCAATGGTGCCGGAGAGGATGATCCTGTTGCCGGGCCGCGGGTTGGAAGCGGAGATATCCGCTCCGTCCGCCACCATCCCAATGCCGGTGGTGGTGATGAAGAGCTTGTCGCAACTCCCCCGGTTGACCACCTTGGTATCGCCGGCCACCACCCGCACCCCGGCCAGCCGGGCCGCCTTCTCCATGGAGAGCAGCACCCGGTGCAGGCTCTCCATGGGCAACCCCTCTTCAATGATAAAGGCGACCGAAAGGGAGTGCGGCACGGCGCCACCCATGCAGATGTCGTTGACCGTGCCGTTGATGGCCAGGTCGCCGATGTCGCCGCCTGGGAAGAAGATGGGGTCCACCACGAAGGAGTCGGTAGTCATGGCCAGCCGGCCGGCTGGGAGTTCCAGCACCGCCTGGTCCTCCATGCGGTCGAGCACCTCGTTGTCGAAGCGGGGCAGAAACATCCGGCGCACCAGATCGGCGGAGAGACGGCCGCCGCTGCCGTGGGCCATCTGGATAGTGTCGTGCTCCATGTTCGGCAGGGGACAAGAGAATTGATCGGGGTTGATGAAGGTCATGGCAGGGGCTTGTGATATTTGTAGTAGGCGGCGCAGGCCCCCTCGCCGGAGACCATGGTGGCGCCCAGGGGATGCTCCGGCGTGCAGTCGCGGCCAAAGGCCGGACAGGCATCGGGCTTTTCGATGCCCTGCAACACCAGGCCGCTGCGACAGAGCGTTGACTCCTTGGCCCCGACGGCAGCGACCGGGAAACGCTGCTCGGCATTGAAGGCGGCATATTCAGGCCGGATGACGAGGCCGCTTTGCGGAATCTCACCGATACCGCGCCAAGTGCGGTCGGCGACCCAAAAAACCTCCTCCATCAGCCGCCTAGCGGCCTGGTTGCCATCGCGGCTCACCGAGCGGGTGTACTCGTTCTCCACCCGGTGGAGGCCGGATTCCAGCTGGCGCACCACCATGAGGATGCCGGCCAGGAGATCCAGCGGTTCGAATCCGGTGGGCACGATGGGTACCCGGAACTCCTCGGCCAGGGCTTCATACTCGGCCCAGCCCATCACGGTGCAGACATGGCCGGCGGCCAGGTAGCCCTGCACCCGGTTGGCCGGCGAGGCAAGCAGTGCCCGCATGGCCGGCACCACCAGCACCTGGCTTGCCAGCATGCTGAAATTCGCAAGCCCCTCGCGCTTGGCTTGGGCAATGGCCATGGCATTGGCCGGCGCGGTGGTTTCAAAGCCCACCCCGAAGAAGACCACCTGGCGTTCCGGATTGGCGCGGGCCAGGGCCACCGCCTCCAGCGGCGAGTAGACCATCCGCACGTCCGCGCCCCTGGAGCGCGCGGAGAGCAGATCGCTCTGGCTGCCCGGCACCCGCAGCATGTCGCCGAAGCTGGTGAAGATCACCTCCGGCCGCTCGGCGATGGCCACCGCCTGGTCGATGGCCGCGATCGGCGTCACGCATACCGGGCAGCCCGGCCCATGCACCAGCTCCACCTCGGGGGGCAGGAGCTGATCGAGGCCATGCTTCATGATGGCGTGGGTATGACCGCCGCACACCTCCATGATCACCCAGGGCCTGGTCACAGCCTGGTGGATGGCGGCGATGAGCTGCCGGGCCAGCGCAGGGTCGCGGAACTCGTCGACAAAAGGCAAGGGCTGCATGGCACTCAACCGTTTCCGCCGGCCAGCGGCTTCCCGAAAAGGTCGGTCCCCTGCGCCGCCAGCGCTTCGGCCAGTTCGCGCCACGCCTCGTGGCTCTTTTGCGCCTCTTCCTCGTCCAGCACCGAAAGGGCAAAGCCGGCATGCACCACCGTGTACTGGCCCACCGCAACCTCAGGGACATAGGCAAGGCAGACCTTGCTCAGGGTGCCGCCATAGTCCACATGGCCCATGAGCAGACCATTTTCCTCAAAGATCTCCACCACCCGGCCGGGGATTGCCAGACACATCGGATGCCTCCCAAAGGGGGACGGATTGATTCCATGCGGCGCACTGCAGGAGCGGCAGGCCCCGCCCGGTTGTCCGGTTGACCAACCGGCTCGGCTTACAGCCTGGCGCCACCAAAACGATGACCACTCCCAAGCATAGATGATGCTAGCGGCGAAGCGGGCACGCGGTCAAGGCAAAAACAGGGTGCCCCGCTTGCCGCCGTTGCTTTTTCCCTCGCCTCCGGAGTAAATGGCAGAAGAACGACCCGACCCAATCCACCAAGGACGGCCATGGACGAATTCATCTGGCAAAAGGCCTACGGCATCGACGACGCGATTATCGACCAGGAGCACCGCCGCCTCTTCGAGCTTGCCAATCAGGTGCTCCGCTTGCCGCCAGGCGGGCAGGACGTGCAGGCTGTGCGCGGCGCGGTGGTCGCCCTTTACGACTACGTCAAGACCCACTTTGCCCACGAAGAAGCGTACATGCGGGAGATCAACTATCCTGGGCTGACCATCCACCGCGTCCTGCACGAAACGATCATCCATGAGATGAACATGATGATGCGGGAATGCACTCAGCTCGACTCCCTGGTGTACCGGCTCAAACGGCTGATGAAAAAATGGGTGATCGAGCACATTCAGCAGGCAGACCGGCAGATCGGCGACTTCCTGCGACAGCAGTCCCGCGAAGGCGGGAATCCCTGAGAATGGCTCACCGCCTCCTTGTCAATCCCCACGGCTTGAGTTCTATTCCTCCACCCTGCCACGCAGGGCCTTCACCCTGCCCCGCCGCTCCTTGCCGGCCAGGCGCTTTTCCTTGGAACCACGGGACGGCCTGGTTGGCCGGCGCTTGGGCTCCACGCGGGTTGCGGCGAGGATCAGTTCCCGTAGCCGCTCCAGGGCGTCGGCCCGGTTTTTCTCCAGGCTGCGGAATCGCTGCGCCTTGATGATGATCTCGCCGTCCGCGGTGAGCCGCCGGTCCTTCAGGGCCAGCAGTCTCTCCTTGTAAAAATCCGGCAGCGACGAGGCCCGGATGTCGAAGCGCAGATGCACGGCGGAAGAGACCTTGTTGACGTTCTGGCCGCCGGCGCCCTGGGCCCGGATGCCGGCAAGCTCGATCTCGGAAGCCGGGATGGTGAGTTCAGGCGAGATCTCCAGCATGCCGCCCTCCTCCCTTCTCAAGCCATTGCCTGCCGATCACCGCCTGGCCGTAGGAGAGGCAGCCGTCGCCGCAGGGCAGCTGCCGATGGGTGAGCACCCGGAATCCTTGGGCGGCAAGAGAGGCGGTGAGCCCCTCCAGCAGGAGGTGATTCAAAAATACCCCGCCGCTCAAGGCGACCGTAGTAAGGCCGTGCGCCTGGCGCGCCTCGCGGGCCAGGTGGGTGAGCCCCTGGATCAGCCAGTGGTGAAAACGGCGGGAAACCTCGGACAGGCCCATGTTTGAGGCCACCGCGTCGGCCACCTCGCGTATCAGCCCGGTCACCGACAACCGCAACAGGCCTTCGCCCCTCATGAATGCACAGGCAAAGCCCGGGCCGTTCCCCAATTCGCCAGTCGCCTCCATCAGCCCGATGGCAGCCTCGGCCTCGTAGCGGATCTGTTGCCTGCCGCCGGCCATGGCGGCCACCGCGTCGAAGAGTCTTCCACAACTGCTGACAAGCGGGGTATTGAACCGCCTGGCCACCATGACCGGGATCATGGCCCAATCGTGAGCCGCCAGAAACGGCAGCTCCGGCACCTGACCACCGAAAGACTCGGCCAGATAACCGACCCCGAGGCGCCACGGCTCCCGGACCGCCGCGTCGCCGCCCGGCAGGGGCATGGGCTCCAGAGAGGCGAAACGGCTGAACCCGGCGGCATCCCCCACCAGCACCTCGCCGCCCCAGACGGTCTGATCCGGCCCCAGGCCAGCGCCGTCCAGGATCAGCCCGATGGCAGGCCCGGCCTCCCGATTTTCCGCCAGACAGGCGGCCAGGTGGGCGTGGTGGTGCTGGACCGCCAGGACTGGAAGCCCCTGCCCCTGCGCCTGTTGGCTGGCCCATTGCGTTGAGAGATAGGCGGGATGGAGGTCGTGAACAAGCAATTCCGGCGGGGCTTCGAGCAGGCTGGTCAACAGGGCGATGCTCTCCGTAAAGGCCCGGTACGAGGCCAGGTTCTTCAGGTCGCCCAGATGCTGGCCGACAAAGCCGTCCATCCCCCTGGCCAGGCAGACGGTGTTTTTCAGCTCGCCGCCCACCGCCAGCACCACCGGCCCATCAGCCGGCATGGGCAGGGGTCGGGGGGCATAGCCGCGGCTGCGGCGCACCTGCCTCAGCGCCCCGGCCTGCCAGGCCATCACCGAGTCGTCGCAGGAGAGGCGGATGCCCCGATCGTGGCACAAAAATGCGTCGGCAATGCCGGCAAGGCGCTCCATGGCCTCGGCATTGCCCGTGCAGATCGGCTCCTCGCTGGCGTTGCCGCTGGTCATAACCAGCACCGGCGGGCCATCCCGCAGGAGCAGATGATGGAGGGGGGTATAGGGCAGCATCACCCCGAAACGGCCGCACTCCGGGGCTACCGCTTCGGCCAGGCCGTGGCCGTTTCGTTTTTGCGCAAGCAGGATGGGCCTTTCCGGGCTGGCCAACGCCGCTGCCTCCTCGCTACTCAACACGCAAAGGCGGTGGGCCATGGCCAGGTCGGCGGCCATCACCGCCAGCGGCTTGGCCTCCCTCCCCTTGCGCTGCCGAAGCCGCGCCACCGCCGCTTCGTTGGCCGCGTCCACCGCCAGGTGGAAGCCGCCAACCCCCTTGATCGCCACGATGCCGCCATCGGCCAGCCGTTGTCCCGCTCCGGCCAGCGCCGCGTCCCCCAGGGCCAACACTGCACTATCGCTGCCGTGCAGGGTCAGGCGCGGGCCGCAGACCGGGCAGGCATTAGGCTGGGCATGGAAGCGGCGGTCGGCGGGGTCGTGGTACTCGCGGCCGCACTCGGCGCACATGGGGAAATGACGCATGGTGGTGTGGGGCCGGTCATAGGGGATCTTTTCGATGATGGTGAAACGGGGGCCGCAGTTGGTGCAGTTGATGAAGGGGTAGCGATAGCGGCGGTTGGCGGGATCGAACAGCTCGGCCAGGCAGTCGTCGCACACGGTGATGTCTGGCGGGATCAGGGCGGTGGCGGCCGCGCCGCCCTGGGTGACGCGGACCGAAAAGCCGGCCTCGCCGAACGGGGCCACAGTCTCGACCTCCACCGCGTCGATCCGGGCCAGGGGGGGCTGTTTCTGCTTGAGCGCCGCGAGAAAATCCTCCAGCCGGCCAGAAGCTCCCTCCACCTCCAGCACCACCCCCGCCGGGGTGTTGGTCACGAACCCTGCCAGATCGCGGGCCGTGGCCAGGCGATGGACAAAGGGCCGGAAGCCGACCCCCTGCACCATGCCGCGCACGCTGATCCGCCAGCGCGCCACCGCCTCGGCCGCCATCAGACCGGTCGGGCCTAGCCGGCCACGGCCCGCCATTGCTGGCGCAGCCAGGCGAGCCAATCGTCCATCCCAGCCCCGGTGCGGGCGGAAAACTCGCAGAAGGCCAGGCGATGGTTGACCCTGAGGGCGTGCTCCCGGCAGCGGGCAAGGTCGAAGTCCACGTAGGGCAAGAGATCGGTCTTATTGATCAGACAGAGGGAAGCGGCGTCGAACATGGCCGGATACTTGAGCGGCTTGTCCTCGCCCTCGGTGACGCTGATGATCACCACCTTGGCGGCCTCGCCCAGGTCGAACAGGGCCGGGCAGACCAGGTTGCCGACGTTTTCGATGAAGAGCAGGGAACGCGGCGCCGGATTCAGCTCATGCAGGGCGCGGTGCACCATCTCCGCGTCCAGGTGACAGCCGCTGCCGGTGTTGACCTGGATCACCGGCACGCCGGTGGCGTCGATGCGCTCAGCGTCCAGCAGGGTCTGCTGGTCGCCCTCGATCACCGCCATGGGGATCTCGCCGGAAAGGGCACGGATGGTGCGCTCCAGGATGGTGGTCTTGCCGGAGCCGGGCGAGCTGACCAGGTTGAGGGCCAGTATGGCCTGGCTGGCCAGGTGCTCGCGGTTGTGTTGGGCGGCGGTCGCGTTGCGGTCCAGCACCCCGGCCTGCACCTCCACCCGGCGCCCCGGAGGCGGGGCATGGTGGTGGTCGTGGCTGGAATGGTCATGGGCCGACGCGCCGCCCGGTCTGGCGATGGTCACCGATTTCTCTGGGGAAGGACAGCCGCAGGAATCACACATATTGCCTCTCAGGAAAGGGCATGAGTCAGAATTCTCTCTTTTCGCCTTACCGCCAGCGGCAGGGCGCCATCACTCCTCGTCCACCAGAAGGGAGGAAACCCGAAGCTCCCGTCCCCGCACCAGCTCGGTGGCATAGTTGCCGCAACGCGGGCAGGGGCTGGCCAGCGCCTTCACCCCAAACTCGTCGCCGCACTCAAGACACCTGGCCCAGCCAGCGATCACCGCCACCCCGAACCTGGCCCCGGACGCCATGGTGTCCCGGCTGGCCGCCTCCAGGCAGAAGGTGAGCGCCTCCACCATCACTCCGGCCAGCGCCCCCACCTCAAGCTCGATGGCGTCGATCCGTTGCGCCCCGGCCTCCCGGGCCTTGCCAACGGCCAACTCGACAATGTTCATGGCCAGAGACATCTCATGCATCGGCGCCGGCATTCCCCTGAGTGGCGGAGTCGTCCGCCACCGGCCCCCTGATGGGCAGGGAGACCACAAACCTGGCCCCCTCCCCAGGGGTTCCCTCGGCGCTGATCGTGCCGCCATGCCGCTCGGCAATGCGTTTGCAGACCGCGAGGCCGATGCCGGTTCCCTCATACTGGCTGCGGCCGTGCAGCCGCTTGAACAGGCCGAAGATCTGGCCGGCCGCCTCGGGCTCGAAGCCGATGCCGTTGTCCTCCACCGTGATCCGGCACAGCTCGACGATACTACCGTCCTCCTGCATCACGTTGGCCCTTTCTGCAGACACCACCACTCGCGGCGGCACCTCCGGACGGCTGTACTTGAGACCGTTGCCCACCAGATTCTGGAGAAGCTGCCTGATCTGGAGCGGATCGGCCTTGATCCATCCCAGCTCGCCCACTACCACCTCGCCGCCGCTCTTCCGGATGCGCATCTCCAGATCGGCGACCACCTCGGTCATGATTCGGCTCAGATCGACCTCCTCCAGAAGCTGCCCCTTGCTGGTGATCCGCGAATAGGCCAGGACGCCGTTGATCAACTCCTGCATCCGGCTGGCGGCCGCCTCGATCCGGGCAAGGTACTCCAAGCCCCGCTCGGGGATGTTCGCACCGAACTTCTGACGGAGCCTGTCGCTGAATGCCTGGATCAACACCAATGGCTCGCGCAGATCGTGGGAAACCATGTAGGCAAAACCCTGCAGGTCGCGATTGCTCTGGGACAGCTCAGTGGCGAACTTGTTGAGCGCCCGATCCGCCTGCTTGGCGGCGGTGACGTCGCGGTTGCTGGCCCGGCGGCCGCAGAACCTGCCGGATTCGCTGTAGACCGGCTGACAGATATGGCTGATCCACCGATCCCGCCCATCACGGGTGACGATACGGAACTCCAGCATGCAGACCTGATGATCGTCCAGCGCCTGACCGAAATGATCAGCCATCAACGCCTGGTGATCGGGGTGAACGATCTCCAGGGCAAGACCCGGGTTGGCGACAAACTCCTCGGAGGTATAGCCGGTGATCCGCTCCGCCGCTGGCGACACATAGATATAGGCGCCGTCCGGCGCCATCCAGTACTCCCAGTCGCAGGTGAAGTCAGCAACGGTGCGGAACTTCTCCTCGCTCCGCAGAATCTCGGCCTCAACCCGCTTGCGCTCGGCAACCTCCCGGGTGAGCGAGTCGTTGGCCAGGGCCAGCTCCTCGGTCTTGGAGGCCAGCCGCAGCAACGATTCCTCCAGCGCCTGCTGGGCCTCGTCGCGCTCCCTGATGCGATCCTGCAGGACGATGCCGCCCACCAACAGACCGATCACGCCGAGCAGCCAGGTCAGGACATCGCTGACCAGTTGCGCCCTGACCTTGCGCTGCTCCATGGCCAACGCTTCGGTCATGGGGATGCCGATGCTGATCCCCCCCCGTATGTCACCCAGCTTGTAGCCCTGCCGGGCATGGCAGCGCAGGCAATCCTGGCTGACGAACACCGGCTGGATGAGACGGAGATGGGGCACCCCGGCAATATCGGTGAACTCAACCTTTTCCTCCAGCTTCTTTTGCTCGAACTCGATAAGCGCCCGCCGCTCCCACTCGTCGGGACCATTCTCCGGACGCAGCGGATGGAGGCTGGTAATGCGGGCGACAACCCCGTATAGGCTGGAGAAATCCTCGCTGAGCTGCCGCATCATGTAGGCGGGGTTCATCAGGGTGAGCTTGCGGCCGGAAGGAGTCCGGACATCCCGCTCCGGAACATGGGAAAGGTAGGGGCTTGGAGGAGTGCGCGCGTCCACCGGCACGTAAACGCCGCCGTGGGAGGCACTCCAGGTGCGCAGGGCACGATCCTTGTTGAAATAGGCCCGCACCTCGTGGATGGCCATGTCCCGGGTCAGCTGGCGTTGATCCTGGATCTCATGCCAGGAAAAAATGGCGATGAACACCGTCCAGGCGGCCACCAGTACCCAGGTGAATCGCTGCACCGGCACCGGCTTTGCCCTGACTATCGGTTGACGTCCCATCTCTTCCATTCGCTATGGAGCACTCCCAGATCAGCCACGACGCCAGCGGGCCAAAGCCGAAGCGGCAAACTCAGGCATCGGGCCAGAGGGCAGGGTCGGCCACCCCGATCTTGATGGCAAACTTGAGCAGGGCCAGGGGGTCGCTCATCCCCAGTTTCCTGCTGATATTGGTGCGGTGCTTCTCCACGGTCTTCGGACTGAGGCAGAGCATCTCGGCGATGTCGCGGGTGGAGTTGCCTTCGATCACCAGCCGGAACACCTGCTGCTCCCGAGAAGAAAGCTGGTCGTAGCGACCCGCCTCCGAGGAAAGACCTTCCCCGCTGCGCAGATACCTGTCGAGAATCTCGGCATTGATCTCGCGACAGAGGTAGTGTTTCTTCCGGGCCGCCAGGCGCACCGCCTCCATCACCTCGCTCCAGCCGGCCGACTTGATCACATAGCCAAGGGCGCCAGCGGCAAGGGCCTGGAACACATAGGTTTCACGGTGAAACATGGAGAGAACCACCACGGCGCTGCGCGGCGAGGTCTGGCGGATGATTGGAATGCACTCGATCCCGCTCAACCCGGGCATGGCAATGTCGAGGAGCACCACATCGGGCTTGAGCTTTCTGATCCGGGCCAGCGCCTCCTTGCCGTCGGCCGCCTCGCCCGCCAGCAGCAGGTCCTCGCTCCTGGCAATCAGATGACGCAAACCTTCCCGAACAATGGCATGGTCGTCCGCCACCAGCACCGTGATCTTTTTCATCCCCTTCCCCACCCAGTCCCCCTCTGGTTCTTATCAATCACTCTGCCACGACCCGCGCAAAAGGTCAACCGCCATCACCCAAGCCGCTGTCACGCGCACATTTCCCTGCCGCGCATTGTCTGTTGATTTTTGGGCGGGCCGTCCTTACTATGATGAAGCGATCGCCAGCCGCGCATATCCTGCGCGCCTGGCAGTGACGCCCAATCCCTCACCACTTACAAGGCCGCACGGCACAAGGAGAATTCATGGTCAACAAAGTGATCCTCATCGGCAACCTCGGCAAGGATCCGGAGGTCCGTTACTCGCAAACCGGCACCGCCATCGCCAGCTTCAGCGTCGCCACCACCGAAACCTGGAAAAAACAGGATGGTTCCAAGGAAGAGTTGACCGAATGGCACCGCATCGTGGCATTTGGCCGCCTGGGGGAGATCTGCGGCGAGTACCTCTCCAAGGGCTCCAAGGTCTTCATCGAGGGGCGGCTGCAAACCCGCAAGTGGGATGACAAGGATGGCAACACCCGCTACACCACCGAGATCGTGGCCCGCGAGATGAAGATGCTCTCGCCGCGCGGCGGCTCGGACACCGGCGGCGGCCAAGGCTACGACGAACCTCCCTTCCCGGAGCCGGTCATGGGTGAGGATGTGCCGTTCTGAACGAGACAGGAACCAGAATGGACTATTACAAGCTACTAGGCGTTGCCAAAAACGCCTCCGCCGAAGAGATCAAGAAGGCATACCGCAAGCTCGCCCTCAAGTACCACCCTGACCGCAACAAGGGGAACAAGGAGGCGGAGGAGCAGTTCAAGAAGATCAGCGAGGCGTACGCCGTGCTCTCCGACCCGGAGAAACGACAGCAGTACGACTCCTTTGGCGCCAGTGGCTTCCAGCAGCGCTACTCCCAGGAGGACATCTTCCGCAACGTCGACCTGGGAGACATCCTGCGGGAGTTCGGCATCAATTTCGGCGGTGGCGGCGGCCGCGCCAGCTTCCGTGCCGGTGGAACGGGAGGCATGGGCGGCGGCATCTTCGAGGAGATGTTCCGCCAGCCCGGCGGAGGGCAAGGCTTCCAGCAGGCTGGCCGCGGCTTCCAGCAGCAACGCCACCTGAAGGGCAGCGACCTCACCCTGGAACTCCCCATCACCCTGGAGGAGGTGCTCGCCGGCACGGAGAAAACCATCTCCCTGGGCCACGGCGGCGAGAAGGTTTCGGTGCGCGTCCCTGCCGGGATCGAAACCGGCAAGAAACTGCGGGTGAGCGGCAAGGGCTCGCCCTCCCCCACCGGCGGGCCAGCCGGCGACCTCTACCTCCTCATCCGGGTAGAGCCGCATCCCGCCTTCACCAGGGACGGCGCCAACCTGAGCACCGAGGTACAGGCGGCCTTCAGTGCCGTGGCGCTGGGTGACGAGGTGGAGGTCCCCACCCTGGATGGCAGGCAGCTCAAGGTCCGGATCCCGGCGGGCTGCCAGCCCCAGGCCAAGCTGCGGTTGCGCGGCCAGGGGCTGCCGGAAAAGCCGGACGGCCCCCGCGGCGATCTGTTCGTGCGGGTGGTGGCGGCGGTGCCCAAGCATCCGACCGACAGCCAGAAGGAACTCCTGGAGAGGCTGCGCGAGGAGGGGCTGTAGAAAAGGGCTTGCGCGGACAGGGAGCGCCGCAGCGAAGACTGGCGGCTACTCGTCCTTGAACTGCTCGGCAATGGAGCGGAAGCGCTCCTCGCAGGCCAGAAAGGCGTCGACAACGTCGGGGTCGAAATGGCTGCCCCTGCCTTCCCTGATGATAGCGGCGGCCTCTTCATGCCCTTTGGCAGACTTATAGACCCGCATGCTCCGCAACGAATCGTAGACATCGGCAACCGCCATCAATCGCGCGGCAAGCGGTATCTCCTCCCCCCGGAGGCCCAGAGGGTAGCCCGCCCCATCCCACCGCTCATGGTGGCTGTAGGCAATCTCCCGGGCCACCGAGAGAAAGCTCTCCGATTCCTCCAGCATCTCCTCCGCCCGCAGCAGTGCATCCCGCCCCATGGTGGTGTGCAGCTTGATCTCCTCGAACTCCTCCACGGTCAAGGGGCCGGGCTTGAGGAGGATCCGGTCCGGCACCCCCACCTTGCCGATGTCGTGCAGGGGGCTGGACTTGACCAGCAGGCAGACATACTCCTCGGTGAGAACCCCGATGTACTTGGGCTGCTTGCGCAGATATTCGGCGAGAACCCCGACATAGTGCCTGGTCCGCCGGATATGGTTGCCGGTTTCGCTGTCCCGGGTCTCCGCCAGCGAACCCATCGCCTGGAAGGCGACATCCTGGACCGCGTTGAGCTGCCGGGTGCGCTGCCGCACCCGCTCCTCGAGCATCTGGTTGTGGCGCCGAAGGATGTCCTGGGCCTCCTTGAGCTGGAGATGGGTGCGCACCCGGGCGAGCAGGATGGGCGGGCTGATCGGCTTGGCGATGTAATCCACCGCCCCAAGCGCAAACCCCTTGGCCTCGTCGGCGACCTCGGTCCTGGCGGTGAGAAAGATCACGGGCGTCATCCGGGTGCGGCTGTCTTCCTGCAGCCGTCGGCATACCTCATACCCGTCCATCCCCGGCATCATGACATCGAGCAGAATCAGATCGGGACACGGAGGTTCCACGGCGAGCAGCAGCCCCTTCTCGCCGCTGGTGGCCACCTTGAGCCGGTAGCTCTCCTTGAGCAGCCCGGAAACCACCTTGATGTTTTCCGGGGCGTCGTCAATGATCAGGATGGTGGTGTCGTCGTGCATCCCTCTTTCCATCAGGCCGGCTCGGCGAGCTGTCGGTCAAGCAGGGCGAGCGCCTCATCAAAAGAATAGCTGCTCACGGCGGAGTCCAATCGGACAAACAGATCGCCGGGCAGACTTGCCGCCAGGGCATCCCGATGCCGCAGTATGAAATCCTCCGCGGTTGGATCGCTTGCCAGAACCAGGGCATGAAGCTCGCGGAGCAATTCCGCCAGCCGCGCAGGCGGCAAGGCCGTAGGCGGCTCTAAACTATTCGCCCTGCGCGCCTCCTGGCCAATCACGCCAGCAATCCCAGCCAGAGCGTGGCCAAGGGCTGTCTCGAAACGGGCGAACGCGCATGCCATGGCCGTGTCCTTTCCCTCTTCGAGAGCCTGCTCCAGCTCGACCGCCGCCGCAAAAACCTGCGTGGCGCCAAGGTTGCCCGCCACTCCCTTGCTGGCATGCAGCAGCTGCCGAGCCATGGCATGATCGCGGCGGGCCAGCGCCTCCCGCACCTGGACTCCCGCATCTACCTGGCTTTCGGCAAACATCCCGAGCAAACGCTGATAAAGTTCTCCATCGCCGGCAACTCGTTCCAGCCCTTGCCGTGTGTCGAACCCCGGGATGACGGGGGGCGTCCCTCCCCAGGTCACTGCATCGGACACCACCGCCCCCGTCCAGGCACGCCCATCATCTTCTTTTACCTTAACCCACCGCAACAAGGAGGCAAAGAGAAGATTTTGACTGATAGGCTTGGCGACATGGTCGTTCATGCCGACATCGAGACAGCGTTGCCGTTCCGCCGCCATGGCGTGAGCAGTCAGCCCGATGATGGGCAGGGAACAAAACTCAGGCATGGCTCGGATGGCGCGGGTCGCTTCATAGCCATCCATCTCCGGCATCTGGATATCCATGAGCACGGCGACAAAGGCTCCATCTCCTTCCCTGAGCAGAATATCGAGCGCCTCCTTACCATTGTCGACGACGACGACCTGAGCGCCAGCGCTCTCCAGAAGGGCCACCGCAACCCGCTGGTTGATCTGATTGTCCTCCGCCAGCAGAATCCGCATGCCGGCCAGGCAGGCCGACCCAGCCACGGCTGGACGCCGCCAATCGAGCCCTCTTCCGGTCGCCTCGCCCGAGAGGAACTGCACGCTCTCCAGCAGCATGGAGGCGTTGATCGGTTTATACAAGAACCCATCCACCCCGGCCTGACGTGCCTGCTCCCGGACCTCCTCCCTCCCATAGGCGGTCACCATGACCACCCATGGGGCCTGCGACAGATCCTTGCTGGCCTTGATCCGGCGGGAGGCCTCGATCCCGTCGATCTGGGGCATCATCCAGTCCATCAGCACCAATCGGAATGGCTCCCCCTCTTGTTGCGCGTCCACCAACTTTGCCAGCGCCTCCTGACAGGACTCAGCCGTGTGCGCCCGCCAGGAGAGACTCTCCGCCATGGCAGCCATAATCTCCCTGGCATGCTCGTTGTCATCCACCACCAGGGTCTTGAGCCCCGTCAACTGTTCCCCAGCGAACACGGTCTCATCTTCCGCCGGAACGCCGAAGGGGATGGTACAACGGAAGGTGGATCCCGCGCCAGGCACGCTCTTCACCTCCATGGAACCGCCCATCAATTCCACGAGATTCTTACTGATCGACAGCCCCAAGCCGGTGCCCCCATACTTGCGGGTGGTGGATTCATCCGCCTGGGAGAATGGCCGGAACAATCGGCCAACCTGCTCTGGGCTCATGCCGATCCCGGTATCGGATACCGAAAACGCCAGGGAAATGGTTTCGCCCTGTCGGGCGCCAGCCTCGATGGAAACAAGAACTTCGCCGTGCTCGGTAAACTTGATGCCATTGTTGACCAGATTGATCAGTACCTGCCCCAGCCGAAGCGGATCGCCTACCAAAGTATGGGGAACCATCGGATCAACGGCGATCAAAAACTCCAGGCCTTTCTCCTGGGCGCGCCTCGCCACCACGGTGGCAACATTCTCCAGCATCCGGTCCAACGGAAAGGTGGTGGATTCCATCCGCAGCTGGCCCGCCTCGATCTTGGAAAAGTCCAAGATATCGTTGATGATGACCAGCAGGCTGTCGGCCGACTTTTCGATGTCCCGCAAATAGCGGTACTGTTTTTCGGTGAGTTCGGTCTTGAGGGCCAGCTGGGTAAGCCCGATGACCGCATTCATCGGGGTACGGATCTCGTGGCTCATATTGGCCAGAAAATTGCTTTTGGCCCGATCGGCGGCCTGGGCTTTGTCCCGCGCCTCTTCCAGGGCGAAACGGCTGTAACGCAGTGAAATCCCCATGCCAAGCACGTCAGCCACCTGCCGGAGATACCCCTCTTCGAAACCCTGAATCACATGCTGGCCGGAAACATAGAGGGTCAGAACCCCGAGCACCCGTTCGCCCTCTAAAATCGGCACCACGAAATGACCGTGCTCATCCATGCCCTCGCATCGGATGTCGTGATGCGCCTCGACCCCGGTGGCGATCTGGATCTCCCGGGTTGCCGCCGCGCGGCCGCACAGGCAATAGCCAAAGGCAACCCCTTCACACTGGCCAAGCTGCCGCGTGGAAAGATTCTTGCTCACCGCCAGCCGGAGCCATTGCCCCTTGCCCTGCTCGTCGGTAAGAAACAGCGCCCCCTGAGGAAGAAGCCTGAGCCAGGGCACCGATTCAAGCAGCAAGTCCAGGGAGTGCCGGAGGAAGTCATGCAGGGCATGCGCCTGGAGGGAAAGGCGCAGCAGTCCTTCCAACGCCTCGGACTCCCGGGCACTCCGCTCGGCGGCATCCTTCGCCGCGAGCAGTTCCCGCCCATTCCCCCGAAAAATCTCCAGAGCCGCAGCCATGTCAGCCAATTCACGACTGGTTTCATTTTGCGGGATTTCGACGGAGGTGTCCCACCTGGCCAGACGGTTCATGATGGATATTAGCCGGCCGATGGGGCCGGTAACCCGCACGCCGACAAAGAACCACACAAAAGCCACCAGCAGCAGCACCGTCAGTGCGCCGGCTGTGGTGTACATCAGCTGCAAACGGCTCTCCCGCCACAAGCGGTCAATCGCCTCGTCGGTGACACTGGTGGAGGATCGCATCACCGCCAGCAAGCTTTGATGAATGGGTCCGGAAACCTTGGTGTACTCCATGGGCGAGAGGGTGAATACGCCAAGATAAGCCTCCTCCTGCACCTGGTTGACCAGCGGTGTGAAATCAGCCGCATAAACCTGATACACCTCCTCCACCATCTTAGGAAAACGATCGTCCCCGGAAAATTGCGCCTCCTCCCGCAGATGTTCCCACAACAGATCCAGGCGCTGACGGTGCTCGACAACCTGAGAAAACAGCTCCTGCTCCATTTGGTTCCGCCGGGCAACCATGGTGCCGACCAAGGCCGAAAGTCGGCCGAATGCGTCACTCAACTCAAGAGAGTACAACTTCATGTGGTTGAGCTGCGTCAACTGGGAATCGGAGGAAAAATCGACGGCAAGCTGGGCCACCAGTTCCCGACAGGAAACAACCAGACGATTGATAGCGCCGGCATGGCGGGGAAAGATAAGGAGGGGGTCTTCCGATGAGTCCGAGCCGCCCAACAGCCTATCCACCTGCCCCCGCAGGGAAAGCACCTCTTGCCTCGTCTCCTGCAGTCGCTGCCAAGTCTCCGCCAGATGCGGCTGCGGATACTGGGCCATGAATGCATCCATTTGCGCCAGGGCTTTATCCCCTTTGTCCCGCAAGGCCAAAGCCTGCCGATGGAGTTCCCGAACTTTTTCAATGGCCGCGTCAGGGGCGCTCCCCCCTTCTGCCTGCCCGGAACGGGCAGAGAGCACTGCGGACATGGCTATTCTGGAGCGTCCCCGCTCCAGAATAAAATTCTGACTGGCATCAAGAACGGCGTTGGAAAAGCGATTGAGACGGGTCAGACGGTTTGCCTCGGCCATCTTCTGAACGGCCTCAACAATTTCATGCCCGAGGTGGAGAAGCAGCAGAAAGGAAAGCAGGGAAAGCGCGGCAAAGATGGCGGCGCGCAGGCTCCGAAACCGCAGGCGAGAGAACAAGGCCATTCCCCTTTCCGTCAAAAGAGCTGAACAAACCCAGAGGAAGAGCCTCTGCGCTCAAACACCCGCTCCCTTCAACATGATCATGACACAAAAAAACCTGCCCGACAATCTCTTTGCACTCCAGCAACCGCCGGGGCGGTCATCCTCGCTGCGCCCAAACGGCTTCCCGCTCCCCTTGCTGTATGAACGCCAATACCTCGTCGGTCGGCAGGGGCGGGGCATAGAGGAAGCCCTGAATTTGAAGACTACACCCCAGCGAGGAAAGAAAATCCCGTTGCGCCTCGGTTTCCACCCCTTCCGCCACCACGATCAGGTTGAAAATCCTGGCCATGGAGATGATGGTTTCGGTGATGGCCTTGTCGTCCTCATCCTGGGGCACATCCTTGATGAAGGAGCGATCCACTTTGAGCACCCCGATGGGCAGCCTTTTGAGGTAATAGAGGGAGGAGTAGCCGGTGCCGAAATCGTCCAGGGCAAACCGCACCCCGAGTTCGCGCAACTGGTTCATGGTGCGCAGGCATTCCTCGAAGTTGTCGAGCAGGATGTTCTCGGTGATCTCCAGCTCCAGCAGCGCCGGGGGGAGCCCGGTTTCAGCCAGCGCCTTTTTCACCATGGTCACGATGTCGCCGTGCATGAACTGCCGTGGCGAGATGTTGACGGAGACTTCCAACTCGCGCCCCAGCTGCCGGCCCCACTCCACGGCCTGACGGCAGGCCTCGCCGAGCACCCACTCACCCAGCGGCACGATCAGGCCGGTTTCCTCGGCCAGCGGGATGAAGTGGTCGGGCAACAGAAGTTCGCCCTTCTCGTCGTGCCAGCGGGCCAATGCCTCCAGCCCGACAACCCGGCCGGTGGCCAGTTCGACGCGAGGCTGGAAGAACACCCGGAAGCCTCCTCCTTCCAGGTCGGCGCGCATCCTTTTCTCCAACAGCATGCGCCTGCCGATCCGCTCGTTCATCTCGGCCTTGAACACCTGGAAGCCGCACTTTCCCGCGTCCTTGGCCCGGTACATGGCGATGTCCGCCGATTTGATCAACGCCTCCGCCTCGTTGCCGTTCTCGGCGGCGACATCATCGGGGAAGATGCTGATGCCGATACTCACCGAGATGACGATCTCCACCCCCATGATATGGAAGGGCGCCGACAGCACGGAGAGGATCTTTTCCCCAAGCGCACAGGCGCAGTTCAACCCCTTGAGACCGGGCAGCAGCAGGAGAAACTCGTCGCCGCCCAGCCTGCAAAAGGTGTCGTCCCGCCGGAGCACCTGCTGGATCCGCTGGGTGACCGCGCAGAGGAGCTGATCGCCGGTGGAGTGGCCATAGAAATCGTTGACCTGCTTGAAATTATCGAGATCGAGAAACAGCACCGCCAGCTGTTCGGCGTGCCGGCGGCAGTGGGCCATGGCCAGCCCCAGCCGATCCAGGAAGAGCATCCTATTAGGCAGTCCGGTGAGGGCGTCGTGGTAGGCGAGGAAACGAATACGCTCCTCGCTCTTCTTGATGTTGGAGATGTCGTAGGCCACCGAGAAGAAGTTGCGGATCCCGCCAGAGTCGTCGCGCACCGCCACGATGGAGGAGAAGGAGGGGAAAATCTCGCCGTTCTTGCGACGATTCCACACCTCGCCCTGCCAGCGGCCTTCGTGGAGAAGACAGTCCCACATCCTCTGGTAGAATTCGGCGTCATGGCGGCCGGACTTGAGCAACCTGGGGTTCTGGCCGATCGCCTCAGCCCGGCCATAGCCGGTGATGCTCTCGAAGGCCGGGTTGACCGACTGGATATTCCCATCCCTGTCGGTGATGACGATGTACTCCAGGCTGTTTTCGAACACGTGGCCGGCAAGCAGGAGCTGCTGATTCGCCTCCCGCAGGATGGCTTCCGCCCGCTCCCTTTCGCCGATCTCCTCGGTGAGCCGGGCATTGGCCTGCACCAGCTCGCCGGTACGGGCCTCCACCAGTTCTTCCAGATGGTCGTTGGTTTCCCGCAGCCTGAAAAGCAGCAGATTGACCTCGCGGGCCAGGGTGGCAGTTTCGTTGCAGCCTGCCTCGACAAGATTCCTCCGGAAGTCCTGACTCTCGCCGATCTCCACCGCCTGCCGGCACATCTTGGCCAACGGCCTGGTGACATTGCGGAGCAACAGGGCAACGTACAGAAGGGTCAGCCCCCCCATGGCTCCCACCATGGCCAGTATCGCAAGCCGGATGATCCCCTGCCCCTGACGCAGGATATCCCGGGGCTTGGTCATGGTGATCTCCAGCACCGGCATGCCGTCCACGCCGTTGAGGAGTACCATGCCGGTGAGCCGTTCCGGCATGGCGGTGTCGAAACGGGATTTCCCGTTGCCGTAACGCTCCATCGGCGCTTGGCCAATGACAAAGGAAACGCCGATCTTCCTGTTCAGTTCCTCGATCTTTGCCGGATGCAGGAACCGGCCCATGGTAACCTTGCCCCGGGCGGGCGCCTTCCCAAGGCCGTCCCGGATCGGTGCCGAGGCGATGGCCATGAAGCCCCGTTCGGTGGCGATGATACCGGTGATCTGTTTTTCCACCTGCGCGGGCCCGAGCAGACCGTGGCCGTTTTCCACCAGGATGCCGCCCAGCCCCTCAAGCCGGAGATCCCGCCATTGCGCTGGCTCGTGCACCTCTTGCCACAGGATGCGGCCTTTGACATCCGAGATGATCAGCAGATGAATTTCACTGTTCTGGAGAACGTTCAGAGACATGTTCTCCGTCACGAAGGACGGATCGAAGGACGCCATGACCGCGTGGAATGCATCCCAGTCGCCGTAGTCGGTGCTGGTGGTGGCCACCGCCTCCACCTCCTGCTCCAGGACGCGGACGCAACGATCCATGTCCTTGCCGGCCTCGGCAAGCTCCAAGCGCTTGAAGCCGTCGAGAACAAGGCCATGGAACACCCCGTGCAGAAGCAGGTAGGCTACCCCCACCGCTGCCAGAGTCCAGAGCATGATCTTCTGGTTCAATCGCATCCCGCCCCCCCTTTCGCGAGCTGTTCCTAAAAAACAGGCTAGCAGAAACCACATGACCGGTAAAGCAGGGAAGTGGGCCAGACTGCGGCGTTTGGTCGCGGCGCCGGAAACAGAGCGGGGGAGCGACGGCTTACGCCCTCGCTCCCCCGCTTGATCACGAACCTGGGAAATCGGTACTTACAGGGTATCTCCGGTCAACAGCCGCAGGGCCTCGCGGTAACGGGAGGCGGTCTTGTCGACGATCTCGGCGGGGAGTCTGGGCGGAGGCGGGGTCTTGCCCCAGTCCAGGGAGGAGAGGTAGTCGCGCAGGAACTGCTTGTCGAAGCTCGGCTGACCGCTGCCCGGCTTGTACTGGTCCATGGGCCAGAAGCGGGAGGAATCGGGGGTAAGCACCTCGTCGATCAGGATCAACTCGTCGTTATAGAGGCCCAGCTCGAACTTGGTGTCGGCGATGATGATCCCCCGGCTGCGGGCATACTCCGCCGCCTTGGTGTAGAGGCGGATGCAGACGTCGCGCACCTTGGCGGCAAGCTCCGTGCCGATGATCTCCTCCATGCGCTCGTAGGAGATGTTCTCATCGTGCAGCCCCTGTTCCGCCTTGGTGGAGGGGGTGAAGAGCGGCTCCGGAAACTGGTCGGACTCGCGCATCCCGGCGGGCAGGGCAAAACCGCAGACGGTGGTGTCCTTCTTGTAGGCGCTCCAGAAGGAACCGGAAAGGTAGCCGCGCACGATGCACTCCACCGGCAGGGGCTTGGCCTTCTTCACCAGCAGGCTGCGGCCGGCGAGCTCGGCGTGGTAGGGAGCGCAGACAGCGGGATACTGGCCGACATCGGCGGTGATCAGGTGGTTGGGGACGATGTCCTTGAGGTAGTCGAACCAGAAGAGCGACATCCGGGTCAGCACCGCGCCCTTGCCGGGGATGGGATCGTCCATGACCACGTCGAAGGCGGAGATGCGGTCGCTGGCCACCATGAGCAGCTGGCCCTCCACCTCGTAGAGGTCGCGCACCTTGCCGCGGTGAAGGAGATTGAGGCTGGGAAAATTGGTCTGGGTCAGGGGGGTCGTCATCGGGGTTCCTCTCGGCTGACTCGTTATCAATACTGGGCGCCCGGCCTAGTGCCGCGCGCGACTCTCCGCAATCGACATGCCGCACATAATACCATGTCCGGCAGGGGTTGCCACCCTCACCCCCGGTAAAACCATTTTTTCAACTCGTGGGGGGCGAAGAGGCGGGCCACCGGCCGGCCATGCGGGCAGTGGGAGAAGATGCCGGCCTGCCGCATCTCAGCAAGCAGCGCCTCCGCCTCCTGGGGGGCGAGTTTCTGGCCGGCCCGCACCGCCGCCTTGCAGGCGATGTCGGCCAGCACCTCCTCGGCGCGGGCCTCGCCGGCCTGGCCGCCCTCGCCGAAACGGGCAAAGATGGAGGCCATGATCTCCTCCACCGGCGAACGGGCCAGGATGGCGGGGATGGCCTTGACCACGAAGCTGCCGGAGCCGAACTCCTCGATCTCCAGGCCCAAGGCGGCGATCTCCTCGGCGTGGCGGCTGAGGATGCGGCTTTCCGCAAGGCCGCACTCGATGAGCTTGGGGAAGAGCAGCCCCTGCCGGGCGATGGCGCGGCTGGCGAACTGAGCCTGGAGCCGTTCAAAGAGGAGCCGTTCATGGGCGGCATGCTGATCGATGACCAAGAGCCCCTCCTGGCTTTCGCACAAAAGGTAGGTCTCCAGCACCTGCCCCAGGTAGCGGGGCGGCGCAGGGGCAGCCTCCGGCCAGACCGGCGGGGCGGCAGGCGCCTCCGGAGTCGCGACCGGGGCCGGAGGCGCCACGGCGCGGCTGGCCTGGCTGGCCGGGGCCTCCTTGGCCATGGCCGGCGGCGCTGCGGGCGGCTCGATCCTTTCCGGGCTGGCGGGCCGCGCCAGGGCAACCGGCTTGGGGGCCTCCGGTTTGGGGGCCGGGCGTTGCCGTTCCGGCGCAACAGGAGGGGCCACCGTCTCCGGGCGGGGCGGCGCGGCGGCGGACGCCGGCGGCGGCGCCGTGACCGCGGGGATCGCTGGTTCGGCACGGAAAGATGGGGCCGGCTCGCGGACCATCAGCCGGGGCGGTTGCGGCGGCGCATACCGCTCGCCCTTGGGCGTCGGCGCCGGCACCCCCCCCATCCCCCCGAAAAGCTCCTGCTTCACCCCGGCCTGATGGCGGGCCATGGCGGCGCGCACCGCCTCGACCACCGCAGCACGCACCTCGACGGAACGCTGGAAGCGGACCTCCTGCTTGGTGGGATGCACGTTGACATCCACCCGGCCAGGCTCCAGGGCCACAAAGATCACCCCGCCCGGCCTCCGCCCCTTCATCAAAAAGCCCTGCAACCCTTCGGCCACCGCGTGCAGCAGCATGCGGTCCGCCACGGTCCGGCCGTTGACAAAGAGCCGCAGCCCGCCCGCCACCGGGGCGTCCGGCGGCAGAAGATAACCGGAAACCGCCACCCCGGCCGGATTGGCGTTGCCGTCTCCCACCGGAATCAACCGGCCGGCCGAACGAGGCAGCAGCCGCTCTGCCCGGCTTTGCGGGGTATCGCCGCCGGCGGGCAGCCGGATCACCTCGCGGCCGTCCACGGCGAGGGAAAGGCCCAGCCCGGGCCGGCAGAGGCCGTAGCCGCGCACCACCTCCTCGATGTGGCCGATTTCGGTGCGGTCGCTTTTGAGGAACTTGCGGCGGGCCGGGACGTTGCCGAACAGATCGCTCACCTCGAAGGTGGTGCCGGGCTGGCAGCCCATCTCGTGTACCTTGATGAGCTTGCCGTAGCGGACATCGGCCTGGCAACCCAGGGCGTCCTCCGCCCGGCGCGAGGTGATGCGCAGCCGCGCCACCGAGGCGATGCTCGGCACCGCCTCGCCCCGGAAGCCCAGGGAGCGGATGGCGGCAAGCTCCTCGATGCTCGCGAGCTTGCTGGTGGCGTGACGCTCCAGGGAGAGCAACACGTCGTCCTGGTCCATGCCGCAGCCGTCGTCGATCACCCGGATCAGGCGGGTGCCGTTGCCCTCCACCTGGATATCCACCCTGGTGGCGCCGGCGTCGATGGCGTTCTCCAGAAGCTCCTTGACCACCGAGGCCGGCCGCTCCACCACCTCGCCGGCGGCGATCTGATTGGCCAGGTTCTCCGGCAGGATGCGGATGATCGACACGGCCGCCCGACTCCCGTGCTTACAGGACGCTCAGCATGTGCAGCTTCAGCCACTCGGGATCCCACCACTCGACAGGATCGACAAAGACGCCGTTGACCAGCATGCTGAAGTGGAGATGGTCGCCGCCCGCCATGCCGGTGGTGCCGGAGAGGCCCAACACCACCCCTTTGTCCAGCAGGGCGCCAGGCGCGGCGCTGATCTGGCTCAGATGCGAGTAGAGGCTGAAGATGCCCTGGCCGTGATCGAGGATCACGGTGTTGCCGTAGATGCCCAGGTAATCGGCGAAAACCACCGTGCCCCGGTTGGCGGCCCTGACCTCGAAGTGCTGGAGCGCGGCGATGTCCACGCCCAGGTGCACCTGCTCGTCGATCTTCTCGCCGTTGTAGAGGTAGGAACGGTGGTCGGCGTAACGGGCGCGGGGACTTCCCTCCATGCGGTCGAAACGGCCGTCCCACAAACGTTCCGGGGTGATCACCGAGGCGACCTCCTGAATCTTCGCGTTGTTGGCCTTGCGGATATCGTTGTTGACCTTCAGGTACTGCTCGACGGGGGTGCCGGAGAGCTCGGGGTAAT
This sequence comes from Thermodesulfobacteriota bacterium, assembly GCA_049323635.1. Taxonomy (GTDB): domain Bacteria; phylum Desulfobacterota; class Desulfobulbia; order Desulfobulbales; family Desulfurivibrionaceae; genus JBMONS01. The sequence continues at coordinate 79,330 of JBMONS010000001.1, read as the reverse complement.
GGGTGGCGAACTCGGGGAGCTTGGCCTCCAGGAAGCCGTCGGAGATGGTGATCTGGTCGGTGGGGATCACCCGCTTGTGCAGGAGCATCCCAAAGGGCGATTTGGCCTGGTTGCCGGCCAGGTCGGTGGCCACCACGAAGGACTTGTCCAGCTTCTCGGTATTGAAGGGCAGGCCGATGGTGGCGCCGTAGACGCCCTCGCCGCGCTTGGGCAGCGGGAAGCCGGCATAGAAGGTGTCGTTGATCATCACGCCGTGACGCTCGACCTTTTCGCCGATGCGGTACACCACCACCCCGGCGCCGCCCGCCTTGATGTACTGGGGCGACTCCACCACGCTCAAGGCCGGCGGCCGGAAATCGATGGAGACCGGCCAGGCGTTGGCCACGACGTTGCCGCGGCCCAGGTTCCAGTAGGAGAAGTCCGCCACGGTGACGATCAACTGCGCCTCGCCCTCCTTGAGGCCCAGCTCCTTGGCGGCCACCTCAAAGGCCTCCTCGGCCTTGGCCGGGCCAGCGCCGGAAACGGTGGCCTGGCGCGGGAACTCCTTGGTGAGCACGGTGGCCTTCTTGTCACCCTGCACCACCTCCACGGTGATGGAACGGAGACCGCTCTTGCCGTCGGTCACCTCGATGGCCATCTGCTTGGCCGCGCCGATCTTGGCAATATCGCCCTTCATGACGATCTTGGGAGCCTCCATCTCGCACAGGATAAAGAAGGCGGCCGCCAGGCCCACCACGACAAGGGCGGCAAGGCCCAACAACACGCCGGCCAGCTTCGAGCCGCCGCGTTTTTCCTGCTTCTCCATGGAATCCAATTGCATGACACATCCTCCAGAACTCGTCTCTCGGTTTAAAAAAGGGCCAACGACGGCCGCATGGCTCGTCGCGCTGTGTTCGATCCACTTCCGGCAAAGCCGGGCAATCATACCATGAAGCCGCCGATGATTCCACCCTTCCGCGCCGTTGGCCGGCCATGGCGAAACCACGGGCTCTCCTCCCCCACGGCGACGTCGTTTTGCTGAAGCGGCGCCAAAAAAACGGGGCGCCGGCTGGCCAGTTTTTTGCCGGCCCAGGCGCCCACGGCTTGACAGAAGAGAACGGAGCCTATAGGGTTACAGAGCCGTCGACGCCTTGCGCGCCGCTTTTGCCCGTCGTGTCACCAGGTTACAGGACGCCATGCAACAGTTCCATACCGTCATCGTCGGCGCCGGCCCAGGAGGGCTTGCCTGCGCCACCCTCCTTGCCAGGGCCGGCAAGGAGGTCCTGGTGCTGGAGCGCAACAACGCCATCGGCCCCAAGGTCTGCGCCGGCGGCATCCCCTGCGGCGGCACCCCGGAAGGGCTGCCCGCCTCGTTGTTCGAACGGACCTTCACCACCCAGCACATCTTCAGCAACTGGCAGCGGACGGTGCTCCGGGAGGAGCGGCCGATGATCCGCACCGTGGACCGGGGCCGCCTGGGCCGCTGGATGATGGAACAGGCCCTGGAGGCGGGGGTGACCATCCGCACCGGCATCCTGGCCACCACCATCGGCGACAACACCGTGCGCGCCAAGGACGAGGAGTTCGGCTTCCGCTACCTGGTGGGCGCCGACGGCAGCTCCTCGCTGGTGCGCCGCAGTCTGGGGCTGGACAGCCTCCGGATCGGGGTGGGGATCAACTACATGGTGCCTGGCGACTTCCCCCGCATGGAGTGGCATCTCGACACCGACCTCTTCGGCAACGGCTACGCCTGGATCTTCCCCCACCGCGACAGCGCCTCCATCGGGGTGTACGCCAGCCGGGGCAACATCCGGCCGGCCCTCCTGCTGGGCAGCCTGCACAGCTGGGCAGAGCGGCGGGGGGTGGAACTGAAATCCCGGCAACCCCACGCGGCGCTGATCAACTTCGACTACCGGGGCTGGCGTTTCGGCAACCGCTTCCTGGTGGGCGACGCGGCCGGGCTCGCCTCCGGACTCACCGGCGAGGGCATCCACTCGGCCCTGGTTTCCGGAATGGAGGTGGCCCGCACCATCCTCAACGAACGCCACCAGCCGGAGAGCCTCGCGAAACTGATCAGGCGCCACCGCCAGCACGCGCTGGTGCTGCGCCTTGCCTCGGGCGGCGGCCTCAGGTGCAAGCTGCTGCTGGAGACGCTGGTGCTGGCGCTGCGCGCCAAACTGATCCAGGCAAGCAGCCTGGAAATGGGACCCGGCCGCGCCGGGCAAGGAGTCTGTGCATGAACGATTCCCAACCGAAAACGAAGAAGAACACCCTGCTCCTCAACCTGCTCTTCGCGGCGGTGTGCGGGGCCATCCTGATCTTCCTGCTCAAAGCGCCGCCGGAGTCCACCAAGAAGCTGCCCAAGGACGAGATCCACCAGGGCTTTTACGGCATGGGCAAGAAGGAGGCGGAGAAGCAGTGCGAGCGTTGCCACCGGCCAGACGGCGAAGCGCCGCTGCCAGAGGGACACCCGCCCAAGTATCGGTGTTTGTTTTGTCATAAGAGGAAGTAGTGGTGGAGGCCGAGGCGACAATTCCTGGAATTCGTGGTAACGCCCTGCTGCAGCACGTTATTCAAATTCTGAATAACGTGTGAATTTTATACAATCCCGATTTCGGATAATATTACCGTTAGGTCTCAAATGGCAAACATCGCCCAGCCATCGGTTCAATCGTTGTTGATTGAGATGCAGTTCAACGGCCAAGCTCTTTCAACTGGGACAGCGTTTGTCGTCCAAACGGCAAAAGGCCCTCACCTTATCACAAACCGGCACAACGTTACAGGTCGACGCCAGGACACAAATGCGCCCTTATCCCCAACTTGTGGCATACCCAATGAGATCGTTATTGTTCATAACCGTAAGAATCTCTTAGGGCAGTGGGTGTTAAAGAAAGAGGTCCTGTATGTTGGTGAGGCTCCGCGGTGGCTTGAGCACCCAACTCTCGGCGCTCAAGCAGATTTTGTCGCTCTTCCGCTTACGGATTTGGCCGACGTTGAGATATATCCCTACGACCCTGCCAATCCTGGGCCAGCCATATTTGTAGGCGCAGCAGATACGGTAAGCGTTATTGGCTTCCCATTTGGAATGACTGCGGGAGGTGCGTTCGCCGTTTGGGCAACTGGCTTTCTCGCCTCTGAACCAGAAGTGGATTTTAATAACCTGCCTGTTCAACTAATCGATTGTCGCAGCCGGCAGGGCCAATCTGGCTCACCAGTCATCGCCTACCGTGGCGGAGGCATGGTTGCAATGGCCGATGGCGGTACCGCAGCCTTTAATGGCCCCGTATCTAAGTTCATCGGCATATACAGTGGTCGAATAAACGCCGAATCAGACATTGGAATTGTCTGGAAGGCGTCTGCCGTGCAGCAATTAATCGCATCTATACAAAAGACCTAACATGACGCTCAACCTCGTTCCCTTCGGTCGCTTGGCGCTGCGCCATAAAGCGGCGCAGCGCCGGTTAGCTCCACGTTATGAAATCCTTGGGTCTTTTGTTTCCCCCCCCCGAAATCGCATCTTAACCGAGCCATGAACAATCATCCCCCATCCCCCGCAACTCTTCTGCTTGAACTGCCCGACCCATCCGCCACCGAGGCGCTGGGCCGCTGGCTGGGGGAGCACGCCCAGGCCGGCGACATCATCACCTTGGCCGGCGATCTGGGCGCGGGAAAAACCACCCTCACCCAGGCCATCGGCAAGGGGCTCCTGGTGGCGGAGGAGTACTACATCACCAGCCCCACCTTTGCCATCATCCACGAGTATCCCGGAAGAATCCCCCTCTATCACCTGGACCTCTACCGCCTTGCCGACGAATCCGAGGCCGAGGAGTTGGGGATCGAGGAGTACCTGTACGGCGAGGGCCTCTGCGTCATCGAGTGGCCGGACCGGCTGGGCGGGCTGATGCCAGAAAGCCGGCTGCACATCGAACTGATCCTGCTCTCCCCCACCGCCCGGCGGGCCACCCTGCACGCCATCGGCCCGGGCTGGGAGGAGCGGTTGGCGGGGATGAAAGCCGCGTTTGCGGCGGAGTCAGAATTCAGGAGTCAGGATTCAGAATAAAATCTGATTACCAAGAAATCTCAGCAAGCAGCGCCGTTTACCCCATTGCCACGCCGCCGAGCACCGCAGAGGCTGCCGAAAAAGGAGTTTGCACTTGTTTGAGGCGAAGCCGAGTTTGCAAACTCCCGGCAGCATCGAGGAGCACAGGGTATCCCGCCATAGGCGGGACAAGTGGTGGGGTGCCCTTTCTTTTTGGTTCTTTTTCTTTGGGCAAACAAAGAAAAAGAACAGCTACGCCATGCCGAGAAATTTCCCTGGTGCTGAGACTCCTTGGTAATCAGGAAGTAATAAGGCATCCACATTGACAGTCGCCGGCTCCTCTTCCTTCGCCACCCTGCCGGCGTCGCTCCCTGTTTCAACTGACTTCTGAATTCTGACTCCTGTCTCCTGAATTCCACACAAGTTGACAAACCTCCCCATTTCATTTAGATAACGCGGATTCCCGACAATGCGCCGCCACGATCGGCCTTCGCGATGACCGCGACCCAGGCCGCCTTCCCGGCCCTTCCCCCATCCACATGAACGAAAAAGTCCTCTTCACCCGCCTGCTCGCCATGCTCCGCCCCTACCGGGTGAAGCTGGGCTTTGCCATGCTCAGCATGGTAATGGTCTCCGGCTTCGGGTCGGCCCAGGCCTACATGGTCAAGCCGCTCCTGGACGAGATCTTCTTCAACAAGAACGCCGCCATGCTCAACCTGCTGCCCTTCGGGCTGGTGCTGGTATTTCTGTGCAAGGGGGTCTTCTACTACAGCTACACCTATCTCCTGGACACCATCGGCCAGAGCGTCATCCGGGACATGCGGCAGGCGATGTTTACCCACATCCACAGCCTGCCCCTCTCCTTTTTCCACCGCACCCCCACCGGCGAGCTGATCGCCCGGGTGATCAACGACGCCAACCTGATCCAGCACGCGGTTTCCCGCGCCCTGGTGGGCATCCTCAAAGACCTCTTCCAGGTCTTCGGACTGCTCTTCGTGGTCTTCTATCTCAACTGGAAGCTGGCCCTCATCGCCATCGTCTTCATGCCGACGGCCATCGTGCCGGTGGTCCACTTCGGCCGCAAGTTCAGGAAGCTTTCCAACACCAACCAGCAGACCGTGGCCTCCATCTCGAACCTCCTACACGAGACCATCACCGGCCATCGCATCGTCAAGGCCTTTGGCATGGAGCGCTACGAGATCGGCCGTTTCCGCGCCCTGCTCGACAGCCTCTTCGCGGTGATCGCCAAGGACATCCGCATCAACAGCCTGCAGCATCCGATGATGGAGTCCATCGGCGGCCTGGGCATGGCGGCGGTGATCTGGTACGGCGGCTACCAGGTGCTGGAAGGCCAGGCCACGCCGGGCACCTTCTTCGCCTTCCTCACCTCGCTGATCCTGATCTACGATCCGATCAAGGGGGTGAGCAACATCAACAGCCCCATCCAGCAAGGATTGGCCGCGGCCAGCCGGGTCTTCGGCCTCCTGGACATCGCCCCCGACATCACGGACCACCCCGACGCCGTACCCCTGCCGCCCTTTGCCAAGGCCATCGAGTTCGACCGGGTGGACTTTGCCTACGACAACGGGGTGCCGGTGCTGGACCGCCTTGACCTCACCGTGCGGGCCGGCGAGGTGCTGGCCATTGTCGGCCCGAGCGGCGGCGGCAAGACCACCCTGGTCAACCTGATCCCCCGCTTCTTCGACGTGACCGGCGGGGCGATCCGCATCGACGGCCATGACCTGCGCGCGGTGACGGTGAAATCGCTACGCGGCCAGATCGCCATGGTCTCCCAGCAGACCATCCTCTTCAACGACACGGTGCGCAACAACATCGCCTACGGCGACCCGGAGCGGAACATGGAGGAGATCATCGCCGCGGCCAGGGCGGCCCATGCCCTGGACTTCATCAACGAACTGCCCCAGGGCTTCGACACCGTGGTGGGCGAGTCCGGGGCGCGCCTCTCCGGCGGCCAGCAGCAGAGGCTCTCCATCGCCCGGGCGCTTCTCAAGGACGCTCCCATCCTGATCCTGGACGAGGCCACCTCGGCGCTGGACACCGAATCGGAGCGGGAGGTGCAGACCGCCCTTGAGAACCTGATGAAGAACCGGACCACCCTGGTGATCGCCCACCGCCTCTCCACCATCAGGAACGCCGACCGGATCATCGTGGTCCAGGACGGGAAGATCGTCGAAGAGGGCAACCACGATGCGCTGCTGGCGCGGGGCGGACTCTACACAACCCTGCACGCCATGCAGTTCGCCGACTGAACGCCGTGGCCGACCTTTCCGTCATCATCGTCAACTACAACACCGCCGACCTCCTTGCCGACTGCCTGCGCTCGGTACTCGATCAGACCGACGACGCGACCGAGGTCTGGGTGGTGGACAACGCCTCCTCCGACCAGAGCGTGGCCATGGTCCGGGAACGCTTCCCCCAGGTCCGCCTGATCGCCAGTCCCGAAAACCTGGGATTTGCCAAGGCAAACAACCTGGCGCTTCGGCAGGCCACCGGCCGCTTCATTCATTTCCTCAACCCGGATACGGTGGTACAGTCGGGCTGCTATCAAGCCATGCTCGACTTCATGGCGACGCACCCCCGGGTTGGCATGGCTGGCACCCGCCTGCTCTATCCGGACCTGAGTCCGCAGGGATCGATGGAGGAGCGCTACCCTGGCCAACGCTACACCAGCGGCGAGCTGGACGGCCTGCCCGGCAACATCGCCTGGCTGCTCGGCGCGAGCATCATCGCCCGGCGGGAAGTGATGGAGCAGGTGGACGGATTCAGCGAGTCCTATTTTCTCTATGGCGAGGACATCGACCTGGGCCTCAAGGTGCGACGGGCCGGCTGGGAGCTGGGTTTCATCCCCAAGGCGATGGTAATCCACTGGGAAGGGCAAAGCGAACGCGGCAACCAGCCCAATGCGGTGCTCCGTAAAAAGCTGGCCGCGGAAGCGCTCTTTTACAAATGCCATTACCGGCCGGATACCATCGGCCGCATTTGCCGGGCCAACATCCTGCAAGCGCGCTGGCGGCTTCTCTCCTTGCCGATGGAGCGGCTCTTCGCCTCGAACAAGGGGACAGTGGCCGCCAAACAGGAGCGCTACCGGATGATCCTCTCCTTTTTCCTGGCGCTGGCCGCCGAAACCTCTTCTTCCTGAACGCCATGTCCCCAGCCGGCCGGAAAAAGATCGCGGTTATCATCCCCAAGTACGGCGTGGCCGGCGGGGCGGAACGCTACGCGGCCATCCTCACCGAACGGCTGGCAGAGAACCCGGCTTACGAGTTCCACGTGCTGGCTAACCGCTGGGCGCCCTCTTCCGCAAAAAGCATCTTCTTCCATCATGTCCCGATCATCCGCTTTCCCCGCTTCCTCACCACCCTGAGCTTCGCCTGGTTCGCCAACCGGCTGGCCAAGCGGCTGGGCTGCCAATTGATCCACAGCCATGACCGCGTCTTCACCGCCGATCTCTTCACCATGCACGGGGTGCCGCACACCTTCTGGGTACGGGAGGTGCGCCGCAAACGGATGAGCCTCTTCGACCGGGCCACCGCCTGGCTGGAGGGACGGCTGCTCGCCGATCCCCGCTGCCGCTGGCTGCTGCCGGTTTCCTCCCTGGCGGGCGAACAGTACCGGCGGGAGTTTCCTGGGGCAGCATCCCGGCTGCGGGTGCTCCATCCGGGCATCGACCTGGAGCGCTTTCACCCACGCAACCGCGATCTCCATCGCCAGCCGGTCCGGGAGCGATTCGGACTTGCGGACGACGATCTGGTGCTGCTCTTCGTGGGGATGAACTTCGAGCTCAAGGGCCTGGATACCCTGATCCGCTCCCTGCCCCTGGCGCAAGCCGCCGCCCCGGGAAGGACGGTCCGGCTGCTGGTGGTGGGCAAGGGCGACCAGGGCCGCTACCAACGGCTGGCAGAGGAGTTGGGGGTCGGGGAGGCGGTGCGTTTCGCCGGGGTGTGCCAGCAAGGAATGGAGGAGTTCTACGGGGCCGCTGATCTCCTTGCCCTGCTCTCCGACTTCGACACCTTCGGCATGACGGTGCTGGAGGCAATGGCCGCGGGGCTGCCGGTGCTGGTCAGCCCGCGGGTGGGGGCAAAAGACCTGGTGACCGAGGGCGAGCAAGGGTATATGGTGGAAAGGGACGATGCGGAAGCGGTGGCGGCGCGGATCGTCAGTCTGCTCGACGACCAGCGCCGCGCCGCCATGGGCCACGCCGCCCGCCAGGTGGCGGAACAACAGGGATGGGACCGGCTGGCCGGAGAGATCAGCCGGATGTACGATGCGATTCTTGCCGCGCGATAACAAGCTGTTTTCCCGCCCCGCCAGCGAAGCGGACGGCAACGCCGCCGCCCTGGCCGTGCTGGTGACGCTGGCGGCCGCCATCCGGCTCTACGCGATCCAGCACGCCACGGTCATCAACGTGGATGGGCCGCTCTACATCCAGCAGGCCAAGGCGGTGGCGACCGGCGACTGGTCCGGCGCCCTCTGCTCCCTGCCCTTCCTCTCCGCCACCCCGGTGCTGATCCGCCTCTTCCAGACGATCTTTGACGACTGGCTGCTGGCCGGCCGCATGGTGTCGCTCTGCTTCGGCACTCTGGCGCTGGTGCCGCTGCATGGGCTGTTCCGCCAGTTCTTCGGCCGGGGGGAGAGCCTGGCCGCGGCCCTGCTCATGGCGGCGCTGCCCACCTGGGTGAGCAACAGCGTCGATGTGGTGCGCGACCCGGTCTGCTGGTTCTTCAGCCTGTGGGGCTTCTACTGGCTGGCGGTGGGGGTGCGCCGCCAGCAGCGGCCCCTGCTGCCCCTGGCCTGCCTGGCCTTTCTCCTGGCGGCCTGGGCCAGGATCGAAGCCCTCTGGTACCCGGCCGCGCTCTGCCTGCTGCTGCCGCTGCTGCTCCGCCGCCATCGGGCCGCAAGCCTGCTGTGGTTCAGCCTGCCCCTGCTGGTTGGCGCCGCCGCCCTGGCCGCGGCACCCCTCCTGAACGGTCCATCGCTTCTCACCATGAGCCGGCTTGGCGAACTGCGCCAAAACCTCGCCGGCGGCCTGCCCCAGTACGCCGCCTTGCGGGCGGACCTTGCCGCCTTGCGGCAGCCGGAGCAGGAGCCGGGACTCTTCTTCTTCCTGGCCGAGGCGCGCAACCTCGCCTGGCTGGTCGGCCTGGGCACCATGGCCAACCGGCTCTGCGAGGCATCCACCTACCCCTTCCTCCTCCTCGCCCTCCTTGGCATCGGGCCGCTCCGCCGCCAGCAGGAGCAGCGCCTGCCCCTCATCTTTTGCCTGCTGGCGATGGGCGCCCTGGGCCTGCTCTACTTCCGGGTACTGCAAACCTGGATCATGGAGTACCGCTACCTGATGCTGGCCATCCTGCCGGGCTCGCTCTGCCTCTGCGCCGGCCTGGGCCGGGTCGGCGGCTGGCTGGGACGCCGCAGCGGCCTGGGGCAGTGGGCGGCGCTGGCCCTGCTGGTCGCGCCGCTTCTGGTGATCAGCGTGCGGCGCGACCTCAAGCCACGGGGCGAGGACGACCTTCCCCTCAAGGAGATCGGCGCCTTTCTGGCCAGTCACCATCCCCAGAGCGACGAGGTGCGGGTCGTCACCTCCCGCCACACCATGCGGCTGATCCGCTTCTACGCCAACCAGGACCGCCCCGGCGCCCCCTGCCCGGAGAGGCCGGAACACCTCTATGCCGCCGTAACCGGCGACTCGGCCGCCACTCTGCTCCGCAAACTGCGCGAACAACGGATCGACTATCTGGTCTGGGAGGAGCGCAACCGACCGGCGGGCTGGCCGCTTGACTTGCTGGCCAGCGACCGGGAGGGGGGCGTGCGGGAGTTGGGACGCTGGCGCAACCAGCCGACCGGCGAGATGATCCTCTACCAGGTCACGCCGGGACAATAGCGCGAAGAAAAGCGGAACTCGCCCCACGAAGGCCACGAAGCGTCATATCCCCAAAAACCCTGGTGCGCTTCGTGGGACCATCTCAAAAATTTACAATCCGTTGCATCCATCCAGGTGCGCTGCCGCGCCTGGCAACTCAACTCTGGATGGTGGCGGTTTCCCAAGCATCAAGCTGGCCGGCCACCGCGGCGGTCACCTCGGCCACGCTCAACTCGTCCAGGCACCGGCTTTTTTCCGAGTTCCCGCACCCCTTTTCCCGGCAGGGCAGGCAGGGGAAATCCTTTTGCACCACCCGATGCCCTGGCCCCACCGGCGCCCAGGAGACAGCGGAGGATGGGCCGAAGAGGCTCACCGTCGGCGTGCCCACTGCCGCGGCGATATGCAGGCCGGCGCTGTCCACGCCGATGAAAAGGCGGCATTGTTGCAGCAGCGCCGCGTAGAGGGAGAGGCTGGTACGGCCGGCCAGGTTGTGACAGCCGGAGCCGCACTCCCGCGCGATCGCTTCGGCCCGCGCCTGTTCGGCCGGGCCGCCGGTGACCAGCACCGTGGCGCAGCGCTCGGCAAGAAGCCAGCGGATCAGGGCCACGTACTTCTCGGTTCCCCACTCCTTGTATCGCCACAGCGAAAAGGGCTGCACCGCCACCAAGGGGCCATCCCCCGGGGTGATCTCCGCCAGCAGCCGGTCCGCCCCGGCCCTGCTCCCAGGGCCGACCACCAACTCCGGGCTCCGGTGGCTGATGGGGATGCCGAAGCCTTCCAGCAGGCCGAGCAGGTGATCCGTGACGTGCAGGTCCGGGGTATAGTCGTGGCGAAGCAGATCGGTGAAGAGATGATTCCGCCACCCCGGCTCGCTGTCGGCATAAAAGCCGAGCCTGCGGGACGCCCCGGAAAGCCAGGCCAGGATCGCCCCGCGGGTGCCGGTGCGCAGGTCGATGGCCACCTGAAACCCAGGCCGCCGCAACGCCCGCGCCAGATCCAACTGGCCGGCCAACTCGCCCAGCCAGCCGCCCCGCGCCTTACGGACCGGGATGATCCCATCCAGCCAGGGGCAATCGGCCAGGAGCGCCGCCGCCTTGTCCCGCACCGCCACCTCCAGCCGCGCCCTGGGGAAACGCGTGCGCAGGCTGCGGATGCAGGGGGTGGTGAGCACCACGTCGCCAATATCCCCCAACTGAAGAAGCAGGATGGCGGCCGGCTCGCCCAGCCCCTGGCCGCTCCCCTTCACCAGGACAGGAGCGCTGCTCATGGGCAGCCCCGCAGATGCCAGGCCAGCAGCTGCACATAAAGGTTCAGCCGGCCCCGGCACTCGCGCACCATCCCCAGGGTGAGCAGGGTTCCGGCCAGGTTGAGCAGCACGTTGATCGAAAGCCGCAGCACGATCACCCCGAACCAGGCGGGAAACTGGACCGGATGCCATTTCCTGATGTACTGGTAGCGGGAACGGTAGAACATGATCCGGCTGCGCAGGTTATGACCGGCGCTCTGGCCTTGCAGATGATAAACGCGGCATCCCGGCACCAGCCAGGACTGCCAGCCGGCCCGGGCCATGGCCAGCGCCCAGTCGGTCTCCTCCATGAAGAAAAAGTAGCGCTCGTCGAGCAATCCCACCTCCTCCATGGCCGCCCTGCGCGCCATCAGGCAGGCGCCGATGCAGGAGTCCACCGCGATGGGCTCCTTGTACTCCTGGTGCTTGCTGGGAAATCGCCTGGGCAGCAGCAGCCGGAGCAGGGTCTCGTTGCAGAGCAGGGAAAGGAGGCTCGGGAAATTGGCCACCGAGTTCTGCTTGGAGCCGTCGGCGTTAAGCAGCTGGCCGCAGGCCAGGCCGGCCCGGGGGGTGGCCTCCATGAAGGCGATCAGCCCGGCCACCGCTCCCTCGGTGAGCACCGCGTCGGTGTTGAGCAGGAGGGCGTAGCGGCCGCGCATCTCACGGAGCGCCTGGTTGTTGGCCTTGGCAAAACCCAGGTTCTCCTGGTTCTGGATGACCAATACCCCGGGATAGGCCTGCCGCACCGCCTCGACGCTGCCGTCGTGGGAGGCGTTGTCCACCACCAAGACCTCGAAGTCGATCCCCTGGACGGTGGCATGGACCGAGGCCAGGCAGTCGAGCAGCAGCTTTCGGGTGTTCCAGTTGACGATGACGATGGAGAGGTCGATCACGGCCTGGCCTCCAGCAGCGAGCGCGCCGCCTCCACCACCTGGCCGACCGTCAGCCGGGTCATGCATTCGTGGTCGCGGGGACAGATCCGCTTGAGGCAGGGGCCGCAGGCAAGCTCCACCCGCAGGACGCGATGGTTTGGACCAAACGGCCCGGTGCGCCACGGAGCGGTGGGGCCGAACAGGGCCACCACCGGGGTGTCCATGGCGGCGGCCACATGCATGGGGCCGGTGTCGGTGGTGATCAGGAGCCTGGCCCGCTCGTAGAGGGCGGCCAGGGTCTTGAGGCTGGTGCGACCGGCCAGGCTGGGGGCCTTCGCGGTCATCGCGGCCTGGATCGCCTCGATGGCCGCCACGTCGCCAGGGCCGCCGGTAAAGACCACCGCCAGCCCCATGGCCAGCAGGTGGTCGGCCACCTCGGCGAACCGGCCGCCGAGCCAGTGCTTGGTCGGCCAGGTGGTCATGGGATTGATGGCCACCAATGTTTTTTTGGGACTGATTCCGGCTTCGCCAAGCAGATCGGCAACCTCGGCCCGGTGCTGATCGGTGACCGGCAGCCCAAACTCGATCCGCTCGCAGGGGATGCCCAGGCCGCCAAGCAGCAGCAGTTCCCGGGTCAGGGCGTGCTGATTCATGTCCACCGCCGGGATGCGTTCGTTCAGGAAGAGCCAGCTTCCCTCGGCGTGCTCCATGCCGCGGCCGAAGCCGGCCTTGCGCCGAGCCCTGGCCAGAAAAACGAAGATTCCGCTCTTGAGCAGCCCCTGCAGATCGATGAGCAGGTCGTACTCGGTGGCCCGCAACTGCCGGACAAAATCAAGGAAGCCCCGCAGCGCCGCCAGACGCCTCCCTTGCCGGAACTCGGCCACCCAGCGCTTGCGGCCGGAGACCAGCACCCGATCCACGGCCTGGTGGCCGATCACCGCCTCGGCGGCCGCCTCCTCCACCAACCAGTCGATGCGGGCGTCGGGATAGTGGCGCCTGAGGCAGTTCAGGGCGGGCAGGGTATGGATGACGTCGCCGATGGCGCTGGTCTTGACGATGAGGATCTTCACGCCTTCTCCCGCCTGCCGCCGTTGCCCCGCTGCTGCCGCTCCCAGAGCTTCAGATACTTGAAGAGGGTATTGACCGCGTGGGCAAGGGCCTGCGCCAGACCGGCGGCGCCGTCCAACAGGCCGAGGCGGAGGATATAGCCGTGCAGGAAGGCCCAGGCGGCCCGGGCCAACGCCTTGCCCACCGAGCCGCGCTCGCCGCGCCGGGCAAGTTCCTCGGCGCCGGCGCTGGAGTACTGGTTGATCTTGGCCAGGGTATGGGCGAGGTCGCGGTTGGTCAGATGGAGGAGCGGTCCAGCCAGCTCGGCCACCGGCCCGTCCACCTCCAGCGCCTCGTGGACCAGGCGGTCGTTCATCCGGGCCTTGCCGCGCCTGAAGAGGCGCACCACCCGATCCGGCCACCAGCCGGCATGGCGGAGCCAGTGACCGCAAAAGTAGTTCTTGCGCGGCATGGACCAGGCCGAGGCCGTGGGGGAAGCGGCAAACAGGGCCCGCAACTCCGCGGCCAGTTCCAGGGAAACCCGCTCGTCGGCATCAAGGACCAGCACCCAGGGCTGGGTGCAACGCTCGATGGCCAGCTGCTTCTGGCGGCCAAAGCCGCGCCACGGCTCGCTGTGCACCCTGGCGCCGAAGCGGTTGGCGATCTCCACGGTGCGGTCGCTGCTGCCGCTGTCCACCACCACCACCTCGCTGGCAAAGGCGACGCTGGCCAAGCAGTCCGGCAGCCGCGCTTCCTCGTTCCTGGTGATGATGGCCACTGAAAGCGGCAGGGGTTCAGCGGCCATACTGGGTGGTGATCCAGTCGCGGTAGCTGCCGTCGATCACCGCCCGCCACCACGGCTGGTTGCCGAGGTACCAGTCGATGGTCTTGGCAATCCCGGTCTCGAAGGACTCGGCCGGCATATAGCCCAATTCGGCCCGGCTCCTGGCGGCGTCGATAGCATAGCGCCGGTCGTGGCCGGGCCGATCCTTGACATAGCTGATCAGCTCAAGCGCCTTGCCGCCCCGGCTGGCGGGGGAATCGGGGAAGGCGGCCCGCAGGGCCTGATCGGCCGCAAGCCGCCCATCCACCAGCTCGCAGACCAGGCGGACGATGTCGATGTTGGTCCACTCGTTGTTGCCGCCGATGTTGTAGACCTCGCCGGGCTTGCCCTGGGTGATGGCCAGCTCGATGCCGCGGCAGTGGTCGTCCACGTAAAGCCAGTCGCGGATGTTCATGCCGTCGCCGTAGATGGGAAGCGGCTTGCCGTGGAGGATGTTCAGGATCACCAGCGGGATCAGCTTCTCCGGGAACTGGTAGGGGCCGTAGTTGTTGGAGCAGTTGCTGGTGGTGACCGCAAGGCCGTAGGTGTGGTGGTAGGCGCGCACCAGATGGTCCGAGGCGGCCTTGCTCGCCGAGTAGGGCGAGTTGGGAGCGTAGGGGGTGGTCTCGGTGAAAGGCGGATCGGTGGGGCCGAGCGAGCCGTACACCTCGTCGGTGGAGACGTGGTGGAAACGATGAGGCCTTCCGGCCATGGCGCCGTCCAGCCAGACCGCCCGGGCCGCCTTGAGCAGGCTGTGGGTGCCGACCACGTTGGTGGTGACGAACTGATCCGGCCCGTGGATGGAACGGTCCACGTGGGATTCGGCCGCGAAGTTGACGATGGTCTCGATCCCCTCCTCCCTGAGCAGTTCCTCCGCCAGGGACTGGTCGCCGATGTCGCCCTGCACGAAACGGAAGCGGTGGTCCTGCTCGGCGGCGGCCAGACTGGCCCGGTTGCCGGCGTAGGTGAGCAGATCGAGCACCACCACCCGGTCATCGGGGTGACGGGCCAGCCAGTAGTGGACAAAGTTGGCGCCGATGAAGCCGGCCCCGCCGGTTACGAGCAATTTACGGGATGTTTTCATGGGATCCTGGGAAGTCATGCCAATTGCACAATCTGGTTGAGCACCGCGCACACCTCGCGGAACATATCGTCGGACAGCCTTTTCATGGGATGCGGACCGGCGCCGCGTATCCGCCAGTCGAACGACTTTGGTTGGTGACACAGCACATAACCGGTCTTCTCCAGCCGCTGCTTTCGCACCCGCCCTATCGCTATGGCAAAGGGATTGTCGGCGTTGTACTCCGCAGTGGTCATGGGCAGGCCGATGACGATGGAGGTCTTTTCGTTGAAGACGCGGGGCGACAACACGACAAAGGGATGGATGTCGCGCATCTCGCGGCCAGCCTGCGGGCTGCAATCAATCCAAATCACCTCTTGGCGGGCCGGCACCCAGCCAGCCGGGCTTACCATCGCTCGGCCCCAAGCGGGCCATCGGTCGCCATCGCCTCGCCGCCATGCCGGGCCGGATCAAAACGGGCCAGCCGCTGTTCCAGGGTGGGCGGCTCTTCCGCAAGCGCGGAGATGATCACCCGGCCCTCTTCCACGGTAAGCCGCACCCGCTGGTCCGCCCGCAGGTGCGCCTCGCGCGCCACCGCCGCCGGCAATCGGATGCCGAGGCTGTTGCCCCAGTATTTGATATCGAGAACGGTTTCAGACATGGGATCCCTCCGTCAGGATGTTTAAACCAAGTATAAACATCTTGATTCCAAAAGACAAGCCGCCGCGGTCTGCTCAGCCATCAGCCACCCAACTCCGTCAGCATCCGCCTGAGCGCCGCCCGCCAGTGCCTCGGCTGGGCGATCCCCAGGGCCGCCCAGGTGGCGGTCTTGTCCAGCACGCTGTAGCTTGGCCGCCTGGCCGGGGTGGGGTAGTCGCTGGTGCGGATGGGGCGGAGGGGAATCTCCCGGCGCAGCAGCCCCAGGGCCAAGGCCTCCTCCTGGATGGCCACGCTGAAATCATACCAGCTGGCCACCCCGGCATCGGTCCAATGATGGACGCCGCTCACCCCCTGGCCGGCCGCCTGCCAGATCGCCTCGGCCAGGCCGCGCGCCCAGGTGGGGGTGCCGACCTGATCGGCCACCACCCCGAGGCTTTCCCGCTCGGCCATCAGCCGGAGCATGGTCTTGACAAAGTTGTTGCCGTGGCTGGAGTAGAGCCAGGCGGTGCGCAGCACGCAGGCCCGCTCGCCCAGCGCCTCCAGCACCGCCAGTTCGCCGGCCCGCTTGGACTCGCCATAGGCGCCCAGCGGCGCGCACGGGTCAGTGGGCAGGTAGGGGCTGGCCTGCGTCCCGTCAAAGACAAAATCGGTGGAGACCTGCACCAGCCGGCAGCCCGTCGCGGCAGCGGCCTCGGCCAGATGGCGGGCGCCATGGCTGTTGATGGCAAAGGCCTGCTCGCGCTCTGCCTCGGCGCGATCCACGGCAGTGTAGGCTGCGGCGTTGACGATCACCTCCGGTCGCGCCCCGGCCACCAGCGCCCGCACCGCCTCGCCATCCCGGATATCGCAGCGGCCTGACCCCGCCAGCTCCAGCGTCACCCCGGCCGGCACGGTCCTGGCCAACTCCCAGGCCAGCTGCCCGGAGGCGCCGATCACCAGCGCCTTCACGGATAGACCTCCGCCGTGGCCAGGGTGGCGCCGGCCGCATCCTTGGCCGAAAGCAGTGGCGCCTTGCCGCCCACCAGCGGCCAGTCGATCCCCACGGCCGGGTCGTCCCAGCGCAGGCAGCGCTCGTGCTCCGGCGCATAGAGCTCGGTGCACTTGTAGACGAACTCCGCCTCGGGGCTCATCACATAGAAGGCGTGGCCAAAGCCGGGCGGCACCCAGAACATCTTCTTGTTCTCGGCGGAAAGCACGATGCCCACCCATTTGCCAAAGGTGGGCGAGCTTGTGCGCAGGTCCACGGCCACGTCGAAAACCTCGCCTGCGATCACCCGCACCAGCTTGCCTTGGGCCTGCTCGATCTGGTAGTGGATGCCGCGCAGGGTGCCCTGCACCGACTTGCTGTGGTTGTCCTGCACGAAACGGAGGTCCAGGCCGGCAGCGGCGAACTTGCCGGCGTGCCAGGTCTCCATGAAGAAGCCGCGATCGTCGCCAAAGACCTGCGGGGTGATCTCGATCACCTCCGGGATGGCGGTGGGAGTGAAGTTCATGCGCCCTCCTCGGCCAGGAGCTGGAAGAGGTACTCGCCATAGCCGTTCTTCCTGAGCGGCTCGGCCAGCTCGGCCAGCCGGGCCGCGTCGATATAGCCCATGCGGAAGGCGATCTCCTCCAGGCAGGCCACCTTGAGCCCCTGGCGGTCCTCCACCACCTTGATGAAGTTGGCCGCGTCCAGAAGCGAGTTGTGGGTGCCGGTATCGAGCCAGGCGGTGCCCCGGCCCAGCAGCTCCACCCGCAGCTGACCCTGTTTGAGGTAGGCCCGGTTGACGTCGGTGATCTCCAGTTCTCCGCGCGCCGAAGGGGTGAGGTTGCGGGCGATCTCGACCACCTGATGGTCGTAGAAGTAGAGGCCGGTGACCGCGTAGCGCGACTTGGGCTTGGCCGGTTTTTCCTCGATGTCCAGCACGGTGCGGTCCGGCGCGAAGGAGATCACCCCGTAGCGCTCCGGATCGCGCACGTAGTAGCCGAACACCGTGGCGCCCTCCCGGCTCTCCCCCATGCGCTGCAGGGTCTTGGCCAGGCCGTGGCCATGGAAGATGTTGTCCCCCAGCACCAGGCAGACGCTCTCCCCGGCGATGAACCGCTCGCCGATCAGGAAGGCCTGGGCGATCCCCTCCGGCCTGGGCTGCACCGCGTATTCGAGGGAGATGCCCCACTGGCTGCCGTCGCCCAGGAGCTGCATGAACTGGCCCTGGTCCTCGGGGGTGGTGATCACCAGCACCTCCCGGATCCCGGCCAGCATCAGGGTGGAGAGCGGGTAATAGATCATGGGCTTGTCGTAGACCGGCAGCAGCTGCTTGCTCACCGAGCGGGTGAGCGGATAGAGGCGGGTGCCGGAGCCGCCGGCCAGGATGATTCCCTTCATGCGTCGTGATTCCCCATACTGCGCGCCGCCTGGGCCGGCGACGCGGAAAGGCTTGCTTTTCCCAGACAGCCATTCTATTTTCAAGATGAGAGCGCCGGCGCCAACCGGCACGAACAAAGTCGTATATCCTAGCCGATTCAGCGGCAAAAGAAAAGTATTGGAAGCATTGCCGCCAGGGTCCAGGCATCGCTCCCGCAGGGGGGCTCCACGAAGGCGCGAAGCATCGTTTTCCCGACTGCTGTCGAGTTCTCCTTCGCGGTCTTGGCGGCAGACAGCCAGCCCGTATGCCCAGGGCACCTGAACATATCGTCCGGGACCGTCGTCCCGTCTTCCCTCATCTCGGAGCCACGCCATGCTCAGCAAGGAACTGCTCGACATCCTCGCCTGCCCCCAGTGCAAAGGACCGGTCACCCTCACCAAAACCCAGGACGGCCTGGTCTGCCCGGCCTGCCACCTGCTCTACGAGATCCGGGACGATATCCCGATCATGCTCATCGAGGAGGCCAAGAAGCTCGAGTCCCCGGCGGACTGAGGCGTCCCGATGCCAGGCCGCTATCCTCACATCGCAAGCCGCTGCTTCGTCAACGCCCCCTTCCGGCGCCTCCAGCAGCAGCTCGATCAGATGATCGCCAACCGGTTGCAGCCGGAGATCGGCCTGGAGGGCGATACCCTCTACACCGCCTCCGAGGCGGAGTTTCGAGAGGTGGCCAAGGCGTTGACCGCGGCCGGGCTCGGCTGCACCCTGCACGCCCCCTTCTTCGATCTTGCCCCCGGCGCCCTGGACCAGGAGATTCTCGCCGCCAGCCGCGCCAAGCTCCGCAGGGCCTTCGCCCTGATCCCCCTCTTCAGGCCTGCCTCGGTGGTCTGCCACCTTAACTTCGAGGCCAACAAACACGGCTACAAGGAGGAGGCGTGGTTCGCCAACTCCCTGGCCACCTGGCAGGAACTGCTTGCCATGGCCTCGGCGCACCGCGTGCCGCTGATGCTGGAGAACACCTACGAAACGGAACCTTCCCGCCACCAGCGTATGCTTGCCGACCTGGGCTCGCCCCTGGCCCGCTTCTGCTTCGACGCCGGCCACAGCCTCGCCTTTGCCAAGGGCCACTGGCGCGACTGGTTTCCGGCCATGGCGCCGTGGCTGGGCCAGCTCCACCTGCACGACAACCACGGCGAACGCGACGAGCACCTGGCCCCTGGCCAGGGGGGCTTCGATTTCCCCGGTTTTTTCGCCTATCTCCGCGAAAACCAGCTCGCCCCGCTCGTCACCCTGGAGCCGCACTCCGAGGCGGGGGTGGCGGAGAGCCTGGCAGCCTTAGACCGGCTGAGGATTTTTGAGAAATGAAAAAGAGGGTTCCGCTCTCAAAACAACAGAACTCAACACGACCATGCTTAATGACCACTTTCTTGCGGCGACTGATCATGCTCGCAATGTTTGTTAGCCTTTTAACGCGGGGCACAGGTCTTTGTTGTGATCCCAGCGCCTGATACCATTATCGTCAAGCAAGACAATCAATGGTCCTGCCCCCTTGGACTCTCGGAACACCTGATAATTATCAACAAGGATCTTGGGTCTAAAAAAGAAATTAAGCTCCGTGCATTGTTCCACGGAAAAGAGTTTACGGAAAACGTAACACGGACCACGGCAGGCAATATATGGGACAGAGATTCCATCTTTTTTCTGACAAAAATCAACCAGTACAACTATTTTTATTTCCATAAAGCTACGACAGGCAAACAACTACTCGTCAACCTTGACACTGGGGCAATCGAAGATCCAGAACTCTATGCCTCCTTGCTCCTGACCGAACAAAAAGAACATATCCGCGCCATCCTCTCCGCAGCAAGCCGCTCTCTGCAAGAAGGAAAAGGAATAATCAGCAATAACCTTACTGCTTGTATCCCGCTTGCTGCACAACTGAACATGATGGACGTTCGAGGGAACCTTTTGATCATCAAAGAAAAAGTCAAACACCTTAGCCACCTTGCCAGTCAAGCCCTCAACGAGTTGAACTACCCCGCAAAAATCAATGATACAGTATTGAGCGAATGATCCTTCGAACATGGCTGAAGCGTTAACCCCCACTTCCACCAGTACAACCCGCAGGACGCCCCCCACTTTTCCCAGCGGGCACTCGAGGCCGTCAAAAACCCAATACAGGTTCATGAGTCCGTGCGGATGAAAACCTTCGACAGCACGATACTGGTTGTGGAAGACAACCAGATGATGCGCAAGATGCTCGAGTCGATGCTCAAGGGCCTCGGCTACCGCAACTGCCAAACCGCCGCCGATGGCGCCCAGGCGTGGGATCTGATCCAGGCAGGCGGGATCGACATCGTGCTCTGTGATTATCTGATGCCGACCATGACTGGGCTGGAACTGCTCCGTCACATCCGCCAGACCAGACAGTTCTGCGACATGCCCTTCATCATGATCACCGGCGCGGACAAACGGTCGGATCTGATGCGGAGCATCCAGGCGGAGGTGGATTATTACCTGATCAAGCCGCCCAACATCTCCCAGTTGGCGGAGCTGCTGAAAAATGCCGTGGCCAGGCAGCGGAACCCCTCCGAGTACGACCAGCACATGAGCCAGGGCAAGTACCACTTCCTGAACGCCGAACTCGACGAGGCCCTGCGCCACTTCGAGATGGCGAGCCAGGCTCGGCTGGACAGCGCCCTTCCTTACTACTACCAGGGACTGACCCATCTGCAGCTGAACAACGAAAAAAAGGCGGAACTCAACTTCAAGAAGTCCCTGATCATCGAGGACCAGTTCATCAGCTCCTTGCTGGCCCTGGCCGACATCTACCAGGCCAGGGGCGACTTTGCCAGCCTGGAGGGTTGCCTGGCCCGGGTGATGACGGTGCTGCCGGACGCCTTCGACATCCAGATCGGCCTTGCCCGCGCCTGCACCCGCTCGGGCAAGATGGACCGGGCCGCCATGCACCTCGCCAGCGCTCAGCAGCTGGCGAAAAACAATGCCGAGCAGATCCAGGAGGTGCTGGATTGCTACATCGAGGCCGGGCTGCTCGAAGAGGCCGACCTGCTCTTCGGCCGCAAGGTCCAGGATGAAGACAACGAAAAAACCATCCTCTTCCTGAACCGGCTTGGGGTGCGGGCCAGAAAAATGAAGGACTTCGAGAAGGCAAAGTTTTATTATTCGAGCTGCCTCAAGCTCGACCCCCAGAACAAGAACGTCAACTACAACCTGGCCACCCTCTTCTTTCTGCAAAAGGATTACGTTGCCGCGGAATCGTACCTGAAGAAGATCCTCCGCAGCCACACCGAGTTCCCCGAGGCGCAGGAGCTGATGGACGCCATCCGCGCCAGGCGAGCCGGCACGCCGACCGGACCGGAAGAATGACCCCGCCCGCCGACGGCGGCTACCGGATGACCACCCTAACCGCAAGCGAGTATCGGATTTCCGCATGACTGAGACCACCGCTCCCCCCGCCAACTTCGTCCACCTCCACGTCCACACCCAGTACAGCCTGCTGGATGGCGCCATCCGCGTCGGCGACCTCCTGGCCAAGTGCAAGGAGTATGGCATGGAGGCGGTGGCCATCACCGACCACGGTGCCATGTTCGGGGCGCTGGAGTTCTACGTCAAGGCGAAGAAGGCAGGGATCAAGCCGATCATCGGCTGCGAGTTCTACATCTCGCCCTCGGACCGCTTCGACAAGTCCGCCAAGTCCAAGGGCCGGGCCGCCTTCCATCTGGTGCTGCTGGCCATGGATATGACCGGCTACAAGAACCTGATGAAGCTCGCCAGTATCGCCCAGCTGGAAGGGTTCCACTACGCACCCCGCATCGACATGGAGGTGCTGGCCGCCCATAGCGACGGCTTGATCGCGCTCACCGCCTGCCTGCACGGCGGCATCCCCCACCGCATCGCCCAGGGCGACATGGAGGGGGCCAGGGAAGAGGCGCGCCAGCTCATGGCCCTCTTTGGCGACCGCCTCTACCTGGAGATGCAGGAGAACGGCATCCCGGAACAGACCGTGGTCAACAATGGCTTGAAGGAGCTTTCCCGGGAGATGGGGATCCCGCTCATCGCCACCAACGACTGCCACTACCTCAACCGCGACGAGGCGCAGGCGCACGAGCTGCTGCTCTGCATCCAGACGCAGAAGACCATCCACGACACCACCCGCTTCAAGTTCTCCACCGACGAGCTGTACTTCAAGTCGCCGGAGGAGATGAAGAAGGCATTTTCCCACTCCCCCGGGGCCATCGCCGAGACGGTGAAGGTGGCGGAGCGCTGCAACCTGGAATTGACCTTTGGCGAGGCCCATTTCCCCATCTTCCCGGTGCCCGAGGGCGAGACCCTGGACTCCCTCTTCGAACGGGAGGCGCGAGAGGGGTTGGAGGCGCGGCTTGCCACCATGACCGAGCTTGGCAGCCTCACCCCGGAGCTGGAGAAGACCTACCGCGACCGGCTGGAGATGGAGATCGACGTCATCAAGAAGATGGGCTTCCCCGGCTACTTCCTGATCGTCGCCGACTTCATCAACTGGGCCAAGGACCACCAGATCCCGGTGGGGCCGGGCCGCGGCTCCGGGGCGGGGTCTTTAGTCGCCTACTCCATGCGGATCACCGACATCGACCCCATCCCCTACGGGCTCATCTTCGAGCGCTTCCTGAACATCGAGCGCAAGTCCATGCCCGACTTCGACGTGGACTTCTGCCAGGACCGGCGCGGCGAGGTGATTGAATACGTGCAGCAGAAGTACGGCGGCGACGCCCACGTGGCCCAGATCGTCACCTACGGCTCCATGAAGGCGCGGGCGGTGATCCGCGACGTGGGCCGCGCCCTGGGGATGGCCTTCGGCGACGTGGACCGCATCGCCAAGCTGATCCCGGAGGAGCTCAAGATCACCATCAAGAAGGCGATCGAAGGCGAGCCGCGCCTCCAGGATCTGATGAAGCGCGACCCGCAGGTGGAAGAGCTGCTCAAGGTGGCCCAGACCCTGGAGGGGCTCAACCGCCACACCTCCATCCACGCCGCCGGGGTGGTGATCTCGCCGGGACCGATGGTGGAGTACCTGCCGGTCTGCAAGGGCCCCAAGGGCGAGGTGCTCACCCAGTACGACATGGTCCACACCGAGATGACCGGGCTCATCAAGTTCGACTTCCTGGGCCTCAAGACCCTGACAGTCATCGATCGAGCCCTGAAGCTGATCGGCAACGACATCGGCGAGAAACCGGACATCAGCCGCATCCCCCTGGACGACCCCAAGACCTACGACCTGCTCTGCCGGGGCGACGCCCTGGGGGTCTTCCAGCTGGAAAGCAGTGGCATGCGGGCGCTCCTGATGAAGATGAAGCCGGAGGTCTTCTCCGACCTCATCGCCCTGGTGGCCCTCTACCGGCCGGGGCCGCTGGAGAGCGGCATGGTGGACCAGTTCGTGGAGACCAAGCACGGCCGCATGGTGGCCCAGTACCCGCTCCCCCAGCTGGAGCCGATCCTGAAGGAAACCTACGGGGTGATCGTCTACCAGGAACAGGTGATGAAGATCGCCAACGTCCTGGCCGGCTACTCCCTGGGCGACGCCGACAACCTGCGCCGGGCCATGGGCAAGAAGAAGGCCGAGGTGATGGAGGCGGAAAAGGAGAAGTTCCTGGCCGGCGCCAAGAAGAACTCCATCCCCTCCGACAAGGCCGAGTACATCTTCGATCTGATGGCCAAGTTCGCCGGCTACGGCTTCAACAAGAGCCATTCGGCGGCCTACGCCCTGGTGGCCTACCAGACCGCCTGGCTCAAGGCCCACTACCCGGCCCAGTTCATGGCGGCGCTGCTCTCCTGCGACGTCAACAACACCGACAAGGTGGTGCGCTACATCACCGAGTGCAAGGACCACGACATCGAGGTGCTGCCGCCGGACATCAACGAGTCCAACACCGACTTCACCGTGGTCAACGACCGGGTGCGCTTTGGCCTTGCGGCGGTGAAGAACGTCGGCGGCGCGGCGCTTGACTCGATCATGGAGGAGCGGGATGCGGCTGGGCCGTACAAGTCGCTGCCCGATTTCTGCAACCGGGTGAACAGCCAGAAGGTGAACAAGCGGGTGATCGAAAGCCTCGTCAAGGCAGGGGCCTTCGACTCCGTGGGCGCCAGGCGCTCCCAGCTCTTCGCCATCCTGGACGCCGCCATGGAGCAGGCCCAGGCGGTGCAGCGCGACCGGGACTCCGGCCAGATCTCCCTCTTTAGCGTGGCTCCGGCCAGCCAGGCGGAAAAGGCGGTGCACATCGAGCTGCCCGACGTGCCGGAGTGGCCGCTCAAGGAGAAACTCGGCTACGAAAAAGAGACAGTGGGCTTCTATATCACCGGCCACCCGCTGGACAGCTATCGCCAGGACATCAAGGCGGTGGCGGACAGCGACCTGGCCGGCCTGGCGGAATGGCCGGACCAGCAACCGGTGCGGGTAGGCGGCCTGGTGCGGGAGTACAAGGAGCACCGCAGCAAGAAGGGCGATCGCATGGCCTTCCTCACCCTGGAGGACACCGCCGGCGCCGCCGAGGTGGTGGTCTTCCCGGACGCCTTTGCCAAGTGCGCCCACCTGCTCTCGGCGGACGGGCCGCTCATCGTGCTGGGCAAGGTGGAACAGGAGGAGCGGGGCGCCAAGATCATCGCCGACTCGGTGGACAGCCTCCCGGATGCCTGGACCAAGTACACCTGCGGCGCCCGCATCGTGCTGCACGCCGAGCGGATCAGCCGCCAGAAGCTGGAGGAGGTCAAGACCAGGGTGCGCGAGCACCACGGCCCCTGCCCGGTCTCCCTCACCATGCACTTTGCCGGCCGGGGCGAGGTGGATATCGACATGCCCCGCGACTTCACGGTGCGACCCTGCCGGGAGTTCGCCGAGGCAGTGGAAAAAACCCTGGGCTACAACGCGGTGAGCTTCCTGAAGACCCGCGCCGAGTTGCAACCGCGCGGCAATGGCCGGGGCGGCTGGCAGCGCGACAAGGGCAAGGATAAATAGTCCATTCTCATCCGCGCCTCACCGCTCGGCGCCCACCGGCGCTCCCCTCCCCTCCCTTCCTGAACGACCTTGACATCTCCGCGACTTCGCTATATCGTTAGATGCAAATATAGCAATCAACCTTTCCGCTGCCGCTATTCGCAAAACCAGGATAATCGCCATGCGTTCCTTCACCCGGGCCATGAAGGCCCTTTCCGACCCCAACCGGGTCAAGATCATCAAGATGCTCGAACAGCGCGACCTCTGCGTCTGCGAACTGCGAGCCGCCCTGGGGTTGGCACAGCCCACCGTCTCCCAGCACCTCAAGGTACTGGAGGAAGCCGGCCTGGTGCAGGGCAGGAAGGAGAAGAACTGGGTGGAGTACCGGCTGAACCCGGCGCCGCCCCCTTACGCCGCCGCCATGCTCTCCCAGCTGCGAGGATGGCTAAACGATGAGCCCGAGGTGGTGGCGCTGCGCCAGCGGCTCCCCCTGATCAACCGCACCGAGGTGTGCTCCACCCCAAAAGAGTGAAACCATGCAGCCCATCAACCTGCCCAACCTTGCCGCCCAGCCAGAGCCCCCTCCCCAAGACCGCACCGCCACCCCGCGCCTCCTTGCCTTCGGACTGGCCGGCCTGGCCCTCTGGTTTGCCCTCTACGTGCAGCTCGCGCCGCTGGCCGACCTCTTCGCCTTCCGCCTGCTCGGCCTTGCCCCTGGCAGCCATCTGGGCGAGGCGGTGCGCTTCTTCGTCTACGACACCCCCAAGGTGCTGATGTTGCTCATTCTCATCGTCTTCGCGGTGGGGGTGGTCCGCTCCTTCTTCACCCCGGAACGCACCCGGAAGATCCTGGCCGGCAGGCGCGAATCCGCGGGCAACGTGCTGGCATCCCTGCTCGGCATAGTCACCCCCTTCTGCTCCTGCTCGGCAGTGCCGCTCTTCATCGGCTTTGTCACCGCCGGCGTTCCCCTGGGGGTAACCTTCTCCTTTTTGATCTCCGCCCCCATGGTCAACGAGGTGGCCCTGGTCCTGCTCTATGGCCTGCTGGGCTGGAAGGTGGCCGCTCTCTACCTGGGCACCGGCCTTGCCATCGCCATGCTGGCCGGCTGGACCATCGGCCGGTTGCGCATGGAGCATCACATCGAGGACTGGGTACGGGAGATGCACCTCAATGCCATCGACATGCCGGAGGCGCGGCTGAGCTGGCTGGAACGGATCGACCACGGCAAGACGGCGGTGCGCGATATCGTTGGCAAGGTGTGGCCCTACGTGGTGGGCGGGATCGCGGTGGGCGCCGGCATCCACGGCTACGTGCCCGAAGGGTTCATGGCCTCGATCATGGGCAAGTCCGCCTGGTGGTCGGTGCCTGCGGCGGTGGTGATCGGCATTCCCATGTACTCCAACGCCGCCGGCATCGTGCCGGTGGTGGAGGCGTTGCTCGGCAAGGGCGCGGCCCTGGGCACGGTGCTGGCCTTCATGATGGCGGTCATCGCCCTGTCGCTGCCGGAGATGGTCATTCTGCGCAAGGTTCTCAAGCCCCGGCTCATTGCGGTCTTCATTGGCGTGGTGGGGGTTGGCATCCTGTTGGTGGGCTATCTTTTCAACATAATCATCTGATACGGAGGGTTATCCATGGAAATCAAGGTTCTTGGTCCGGGCTGCGCCAAATGCCACGAGGCCGAAAAACTGATGCAAGCGGCGGTTGCCGAAACAGGGGTGAGCGCCACCATCGAGAAGATCAGCGACTTTGAGCAGATCGCCAGGCACGGCGTCTTCTCTACCCCGGCGGTGATCATCGACGGCCAGATCAAGTGCGTGGGCAAGGTGCCGACCAAGGCCGAGGCCGTAAGCTGGCTCAAGTAGGGGAAAGACCAGGGGCATACCCGCCCCAGGAGGATGCGATGTTCACGAAACTGCTGCTGTGTGTTGATCCGTACCCGCCCGGCGACGCCCTGGTTTCCCGCGCCATTGCCATGCGGGAGCTCGGGGCGCGGGAGGTTGTGCTGGCCCATGTTCTCGCGGATGCGCCCCATGCCCTCGACGCCACCCTGCGCGAACAGGCGCGGCCGGAGCTTGAACGGCAGCAACGCCTGCTGGAAGAGGCCGGATTCCAGACCTCCATCCACATGGCGGCCGGCCATCCGGCCCATGCCCTCAACGCCCTCGCCGAGCAGGAGAATGTCTCGGTGATCCTCATCGGCGCCCATGGCGGCGGACTGCTCGAATCCATTGCTCTGGCGGCAAGCCCTCTGGGCAATGTCTCCGCCAAGCTGCTCCACCAAAGCCGCCGGCCAGTACTCCTCGTGCCAACCGCCCCGCCCGCCGGGGAAAAGGGAGGGGCGACCGGGGAGCTCTTCTCCCGCATCCTCTTCCCCACCGACTTTTCCGACACGGCGGAGATCGCCTTTGCCTACCTCGATGGCCTGCTCCGCGCCAGACCCTGCCCGGTCACCCTGCTCCATGTCCAGGAGCGCGCCAGGCCGGCGCCGCATCTCGGTCACCGCCTCCAGGAGTTGCAGGATCTCGACGAGTTCCGCCTGCGCCGGCTGCAATTATGGCTGACGAGCCTGGGAGTCCCGGAGGCGCGCATCGATCTCTCCCAGGGAGAGCCGGGGGAGGAGGTCGTGGCCCGGGCCAAGGCCGGCTGCTGCTCCCTGATTCTGATGGGCACCCAGGGCAAGGGCATCACCAGGGAGATCCTGCTGGGCAGCGTGGCGCATCAGGTCGCCCGGCACACCGGCGTGCCGGTGCTCTTCATCCCGGCTCTCCAGTGAACCGAACACCACGAAGAGGAGGCGACGATGCTGCTCAAAGGCTGGACAAAGGAAATATCCCGCGCCGAATGCCGACCCGAGGCCCAGACCGTGCATTGCATCGCCAGGCTGGAACAGGACATCAGCGCGGTTATTCCCTATCTCAACGCCGTGCTCGGGGGGTTCACCTTCACGAAAGAACCTCTGTCCGTGACCTTCCGGAGCCAGGGCAAACTGCTGTCCGTGCATGGCGACCACATTGCCATCAATGCCTTGCAGGACGCCGAGGAGGCCGAAAAAATCCTTCTTTGGCTGCAACGGGAGATCAATGACGCCTGGGAAAAGCGCGAAACCATTACGCCTCGTTTTGAAGCGGCGCCACGCCCGCAGGTTATGCAGATCGTCAAGCTGTTGCCCAAAAACAACTGCAAGAAATGCGGGCAGCCCTCCTGCCTGGTTTTTGCCGCATTGGCGGCGGAAGGGGGCAAGGGCGCGGAGGATTGCCCGGAACTCTCCCCGGAAAACAGCGAGAAGCTGCGTCACTACCTCGGCCAGTTCCGTTTTGACTGGTAAGCGGGGCTCGACCCAGAACCTCGCCTTTGTCCTGGCCGAGGCGGGCTCGTGCTTCATGGCGGACTCCCTGGCGCTGCTGGCCGAAACCGGCCGCGACCCAGCCCGCCATCTCCATCGTCGCACTTCCTCTACAAACAGGAGACACCCCATGACCGCGAAGAAAATCCCCCTGCTGGCCGCGCTGCTGATCTTGTCCTGCATACTGCCGGGCATGGCCAACGCCGACAATTTTGACACATATCTGACCGGCTTCACCTACCAGGAACGCAAGGATATGAAGATCGAGAGCAAGGAGCTGGTGGAGCTGCTCAAAAAAGGCGAGGCCCAGCTCATCGACATCCGCTTTCCCGAGGAGTTTGCGGCCTGGCACATGGGCTTCGCCAAGAACATCCCGCTCAACGAACTGCCCGCCCGGCTCGGCGAGCTGGACAAGGGCAAGCTCATCGTCACCGCCTGCCCCCATTACGACCGCTCCAGCATGGCCCGGCTCTACCTGACCACCAAGGGCTACCGGGCCAGATACCTCAACGACGGGCTGCTCGGGCTGGCCAACCTGCTGCGGGGGGATGCCGCGCGCGATTTCACCAATGCCACGGCGCAGTAAGGCCCCCATATCGTACACCACGGAAAAACATCGCGAGGAAAACCCATGAGAATCTTGATCCGCTCCACCCTGCTGCTGGCCGCCTTTCTGCTGTTGCTTGCCTCCGAGACGCTGGCCGGCGGCGGCGCAACCTCCTTGCCGGCGCCCGGCATGGTCACCATGGTGGACCTGGGCGCCAACTCCTGCATCCCCTGCAAGATGATGGCTCCCATCCTGGAGGAACTGAAAAGCGAGTATCAGGGCAAGGCCGCCATCGTCTTCATCGATGTCTGGAAGATGCCGGAGCAGGCGAAGAAATTCCAGGTCAGCGTCATCCCCACCCAGGTCTTCTACGACAAGAGCGGCGTGGAGGTATACCGCCATGTCGGCTTCCTGGAGAAGCAGGCCATCGTGGACCAGCTTGCCAAGATGGGCGTTCCCCAGCCCGTTGGCGGGAGCGGCAACTGATGGACGCCCTTTTTCTCCAGATCAATGCCTGGATGAGCGGCGGCCTTGGTCTGGCGGCTCTGGGCTGCTTCCTCTGGGGCATGATCAGCGTGCTGCTCAGCCCCTGCCACCTGGCCTCCATCCCCCTGGTGGTGGCCTATGTGGGCGGCCAGCAGGAACTGGTGGAGGGAAGACGGGCCGCTCTGTTCGCGGTTCTCTTCAGCGCGGGGCTCTTCCTGACCATCGCCCTGGTCGGGGTGGCCTGCGCCGTGCTGGGCCGGATGCTGGGCGATGTGGGGCCGTACTGGACCATGGCCGTCGGGCTGATCCTCCTCTGGGTGGCGGCTGACATGCTCGGCCTTGCCCAATGCTCCATGCCAGGCGGGCTGATGGCCCGCCTCCAGGTGCGGGGCGCCTCGGGCGCCTTTCTGCTGGGGCTTGCCTATGGCGTACTCTCCGGCTCCTGCACCTTCGGCTTCATTGCCCCCATCCTGGCCATCATCACCGTCCAGCAGCAGATAATGACCGGGGTGCTCTTCATCCTGCTCTTCGCCATGGGCCACTGCCTGCCCATTGCCGTGGCCGGCAGCTCCACCGCCACAGTCAAACGGTTGCTGGCCAGCAACGCCTTTGGCCCGGCCAGCACCTGGTTCCGCAAGGGGGCTGGGCTGCTCATCGGGGGGCTTGGCATATACTTCCTGCTCAGACCCTTCGCGTAAAAAACCTCCAGAGAGGGACTGTCATGCATGGCCCTGAATTCCGTTTCCTGAAATCACTTGATGTCCTTGCCGGGCTGGACGACGACCTGATCCATTTTCTATCTTCCCGGCTAAACAAAAAAAATTTCCGCAGAGGAGAGCATATCTTCTTTCAGGGAGATGCTGTCTCCCGGTTTCATTTTCTGGAGATGGGCCGGGTGGAAATCTACAAAAGCGACATGGACGGCAGAAAGCTGACCCTCTGGTTCATCGAGCCAAGGGGGGTCTTTTGCCTGGCCAACCTGCATGCCGATGCCGCGTTTGCCAGCGCGCAGGTTGTTGAGGACGCCATGGTATACACCCTCAAGAAAAAAGAGCTGGACGATCTTGTCGCCCAATCCGGTGAAATCGCCACCCGGCTGGTACACTGCATGTCGCAGAAGATGGCGCTCTACTCCACCATGCTGGATGACATGGCCTTCAAGGGCATTACCGCCCGCCTGGCCAGGGTGCTTATGGAATATCAAAAAAAAGATCCTTCCACAGGAATTGCCTCCTGCACCCTCACCCAGGGAGAACTTGCCGCCCTGGTCGGTTCCTGCCGGGAGGTGATCGCCCGTTCTCTGAAATCCCTCCGGGAAGAGGGAATTGTCTCCACCTCCCAGACCCGCCAGATCCTGATCAATCAACCGGAACGGCTCATGGCTTTCTGTGAGTGAAATCCCCTCTTCGGGTGACGACTCTCGCCGCCGGGTGCTGGACCAAAAAAATCCGGCTGGCCACCATGGCCAGCCGGCAAGGCTAGGGGGATGAGAGAGTTGTGGGTACGACGCATCCAAGGGGCGTACCCGCCCCGGACTGCTTGTTTCAGAAAAATCAACCTGAATGACGTCGCGGACAAGCGAGGGAGCCAGACTCTGAAAAACCGTGCCCGCATCGCTTATCACTGCGTAACCAGTTTATATTTCTGACGGCCATTCACAGGTCGCTAACGCTTCCCGCTGTGCGCTTGATGCATTTGCAAGAGCGTCAATCTTCGCTGATGGGCGGCGCCCACTTGATCCTGAAAAACCGGCCTTCCTCCTTGGGTGACGAGACCTTTTCGGTTTGCGTGTTCACCACCTGTTGCTTCTCCACGACGGGCTGCTGACCCCGCGCCGATGCAGGCGCGACCGTGGCGGCGGGGGCCGGCATGTTCACCCCAGCGATGGCATCCGTTGTTCCCTTGAAACTGACCCCCTGGATGGCCCCTGTATACTGGATCACCACGGCGTTACCGGAGGTAAGGTTCACGACCAGTTCCTCAGCGGATGTCACGCTGGCGGGAATCACGCCAAGCAGGGCAAAGATGAGCATCTTTTTCATGTGTCCTCCCTGTAGCCGGAGGGAGCCCGCAAGGAGCCCGCCCCGGCCATCATACGGCAATCTTCCCTATCAGAACGAAACCATGAACATGGCGGCCACCGTGTCGTAGCTGTCCGTGGTCCCGGGGGAGTTCATGTCGATATAATCACCCAGGCTGGTTTGTTTGTCGAACTCGGTTTTGTAGTACTCCAGGGTGAAGCGCAGGGTGTCGTCGCCCCTCACGAAATAGTTGATGCCGATGCCGAACTGCTCCACCGTCTGATCATCTACCCCGAAGAGGTTGGCCAGATCCCAGTCCTCATAGCGGGCAAAGGGCTGCAACTTACCCTTGGCGCCAACGGTCAGGGGGAGGACATAACCCAGCTTCGCGTAGTAGCCGTCCCGCTGGCCGGTGGCCCCGCCGACGATGGTGGCCAGATCGGCCGGAGCCCGGGCGGTGAGGTGAGCGTCGTCGAAATCAACCTTGAGATAGAGTGCGGTGGCAGTCAGTACCCCGCCATTGGCAAAGGGCTGCTCATAGAAGATGTCGGCGGTGTATGCCTTGTAGTCCACCGCCTCGTCGTTGGTGATCGCGGCTGGCCCCAGGGGATTGGTCGAGGAGGCGGCCGTGTACTTATAGGCGGCATCCGCCTCGTAGGCGGCTCCCACGCCAAAGCTCAACACCTGCCCCTTCTTGCCAAGGTAGGTGCCTTTGTATCCGCCGGCGCTGGGGCTCACCTCCGGATCCAGGAGGTTCAGGTGCAAACGGGCCACGTATTCCAGGTTACTGCTCGGCTCGGCGCTGGTGGTGAAGGTCTTGTCCACGAAGGGGTTATAGAAACTGGCCGCGCCCTCCCGGCCTTCCATGATGCCAGCGAAGTACTTCAGGCGGTTATTCCCGAATGCGCCGGTGGCCACGAAGCCCATGTCCCGGCTGTTTTTGGTGGCGTCGGTACCATAGGGCGAATAGACAAAGGAGGAACGCTCATGACTGAGCGGGGCAAAGCACTCGTCCAGATTGCCCCGGGTCAGGGGGATCTTGGTCAGACCAAGCTTCATGTTGAACTGATCGTTGACCATGCCGATCAGATAGCCGTCGGTTAACCGGATCTGGGAGTTGGTCTTGCTGTTGTTCTTGGCCAACTCGTAACCGCCGCCGCCGAAGTTGCGGGTGGCGCTGGTGCCGCCGCAGGTCTGAAACTTGGCTCCCCAGGTATCGTTAAACATGCCAGTGGCAACGATCCTGGCCCGCCGAAGATCGCCATCCCAGCGACTTGCCTGGCCGTCAGAACCCGAACCGAAGTTGGTGTGATCCAGGATACCCTGGAATTTCACGTCCAGTTGCAGGTAACCACCATCATTCCCAAAATCGATCTGAGGCCCGGCGCTGGCGGGCGCTGGCAGCAGGCCGCCAGCGAGACAGGCGCAGAACGCGGTTGCCGCCAAGGTCGTGTACGCTTTTTTCATGATCCCTTTCTCCTCTCGAAATGGTTAGCAATGCCGGGACAACCGGCTTCCTGCGCCTTTTCTATCAGAGCCCGGGAAAACGGAACAATGACCTTGGTCAGTGCCTGGTGTGACACAAGTTACAGACAAACAGGCCATTGATCATGGCACGATTTTACGAAATACGATTTGCTGACAATTATATCCTGCACATGGCCACAGCCCTCGTATGGGGTTGCCTGCTCATCGCAACGACGCAACAGGCGCAATCACCATGAAACCAGAAACTTCCCAACATGAAGCAGCCCCCTGGACACACTACTGGACCAGCGCCCCTGGAGCGTCCGCCTGCTGTCTGCCGGAACTGCCCGCCCCGGCGGCGAACCATATTCAAAACCTGTGGTGGCGCTTCTTCGATTCCCTTCCCGCCGACGCGCGGCTGCTCGACCTGGGGACCGGTGGCGGCGCGGTGCTGCTCCAGGCAAAACACCGGCGGCCAGACCTGCACTTGACCGGGGTTGATTACGCGACAACTCTTCCCGATCTGGGGGCGGGCTTCGCCATGTTCCCTGGGACCCGGATTGAAAATCTTTCTTTCGCCGACAATTGCTTCGACGCGGTTACCGGTCAATTCGCCGTTGAGTACGCCTCACTTCCCATGGCCCTCCCGGAGATACAGCGAGTACTCACCGACAAGGGCGCATTGCTTTTGCTCTGCCACCATGCGGATGGCGTCATCGTAAAGGAGAACCTGGACCGCTTGACGGCCCTGCGGGGACTTCTGGCTCAGGGCAGCCTTTTCGAGGTTGCTCTGACCGCGGTTCGGCGGGGGAAAAAATCCGCCCCGGACACCAGGAAACGCCTTGCCCGTCTTTTTGACACCATGCGACGCAAATATCCTCGCCAGACGATAGTCCAGGAGGTTGCCGTCGATATTGCCCGCCTCATGTCCGAGGCGGACAGCCTCGGCAAGCTTGTTGCGTTGCGGCGGGAGGTGGCCATGGAAGGCGAACGTATCAACGCCCTGCGGAAGGCCGCGCTGACGGAAAACCAGGCCACGGAACTGACCGGCATGCTTTCTGCGGGGCAAAGATCGGCGACTTTGGATGTGGTATATGTTCCAGGCGTTGCGATGCCTTTCGCCTGGCGTATTCACAGGCATCCCCAACCACCCCCCGTTAACGCCGGACTCGACGCGATGCCCCTTCCCCTAGGCGAGCGCGGCGGGAAAACGCCTTGACAATATCCGCCCATGCGGATATGCAATATTACATGAAGGCAACAGCACACATTTTCAAGGCTCTTTCGGAGCCCGTTCGGCTTCGAATTCTTGCCCTGTTGATCGGGGGGGAACGGTGCGTCTGCGACCTGATGGAAGTGCTTGATTTGCCGCAGTCCACAGTATCGCGCCATCTTGCCACCTTGCGCAATGCCGGCTGGGTCGAGGGGGAACGCAAGGGACAATGGATGTACTATCGCCTGGCCGGGAATGGCTGTGGTCTCCTTCAGGATTTGCTGCCCGTGCTGGAACGACAGCTGAAAAAACTCCCGGAGATGACACACGATCAAGACCGACTCAGGGAATACCTCTCTACCAAAAAATCGTCCGCCTGCGAGTGATCGCCTCCCGGAGCGAGGAGCACGCCGCTTTCGGTCTGGCGGGCAGGCAGGTGCGCCCTTGCGCAGGGCCAACCCAACGAAAACGGAGATTCCCATGGAGATGGCTGTTGATGTAAAAATTCTGGGGCCTGGTTGCAAAAAGTGTATCGAAATGGCGCAACTTGTCCAGCGGGTGATTGAGGAAAACAGGATCCCCGCCCGGATTGAGCATATCTCGGATATTGACAAGATTGCGGAATATCGGGTGACAAACACCCCGGCCCTGGCCATTGGCGGGGATGTGAAATGTGCCGGCAGGGTACCCTCTCCATCCGAAATCCGTGGCTGGCTGGAAAAAATCGCTGGGGAGCCCTGAACGATACGGGACAGGCAACAGGAGCAAAGTCATGACGACGCCAAACAAACAACTGTCCTTTCTCGACCGTTTTCTCACCCTCTGGATCTTTCTGGCCATGTTCGCCGGGGTGGCCGGAGGCTACGTCTATCCCGCCGTCCGCGATCTCATCAACTCCTTTCAGGTGGGGACCACCAACCTCCCCATCGCCATCGGCCTCATCCTGATGATGTACCCGCCGCTGGCCAAGGTGCGGTATGAAAAGCTGCATGAGGTGTTCCACAACCCCAGGGTGCTTGCGCTCTCCCTGGTCCAGAACTGGCTGATCGGCCCCATCCTGATGTTCGGCCTGGCGGTGGCCTTGCTCGCCGGCCAGCATGAGTACATGGTGGGCTTGATCCTCATTGGACTGGCCCGCTGCATCGCCATGGTCATCGTCTGGAACGACCTGGCCGACGGCGACCGGGAGTACTGCGCCGGCCTGGTCGCCTTCAACTCCATCTTCCAGGTGCTCTTTTTTTCGGGCTACGCCTGGCTCTTCCTCACCGTGATCCCGGGCTGGCTGGGAATCACGGGGGCGTCGGTGGATATCTCCATGGGCCAGATCGCCGAATCGGTCTTCATCTACCTGGGCATCCCCTTTCTGGCCGGCATGTTCACCCGCCTGATCGGCCTGAGGCTCAAAGGCGAGGAGTGGTACCAGCAATGGCTGATCCCCAAGATCAGCCCGCTCACCCTGATCTTTCTCCTCTTCACCATCGTGGTGATGTTTTCCATGAAAGGCGAGTACATCGTCCAGCTACCCCTGGACGTATTGCGCATAGCCGTGCCGCTCACCGTATACTTCCTGGTGATGTTCCTGGTTTCCTTCTTCCTCTCCATGAAGATCGGCGCCACCTACGAACAGTCGGCCAGCCTCTCCTTCACCGCTGCTTCCAACAACTTCGAGCTGGCCATCGCCGTGGCCATCGCGGTGTTCGGCATCGACTCCGGCCAGGCCTTCGCGGCGGTGATCGGGCCGCTGGTGGAGGTGCCGGTGCTGCTCGGGCTGGTGCATGTGGCGTTGTGGTTCAGGGACAGATATTTCCCCCATGTCCGCCAGACCATCTCCGGGGTCTGCCATGTGTGCCGCGAAAACTGATGCACCCAAAAAACAGGCCCTGAACGCGGGGCCGCGCGGATATTCGGGATTCTCATTCCCCGCGCCAGGGGCCATAATTCCTGGAGAAGGGGAGCAAACACATCGGGGGTGGGCGTCATGTGGCAAGAGCTTGTACTCGCGGGCTGGGCAGCGGTTCAGGACTACGTCGCCACCCATGTTCTGACCTGCCTGGTCCCGGCCTTCTTCCTGGCCGGGGCCATGGTCACCTTCATCGACCGGAACCTGATCATCAGCCACCTGGGCGCGCGGGCAAGCAGACCGAAGTCCTTTGCCCTTGCCGCCGGCGGCAGCTTCCTGGTCGCGGCCTGTTCCTGCACCGTGATTCCTGTGGCCAGCGGCCTTTTTTACGCCGGGGCCGGGATCGGTCCGGCCTTTATCCTGCTTTGGACCGCCCCCTCATCCAACCTCCTCTCCCTGATCTATACCGGCAACATCATTGGCCCCGGCATGGTGGCGGCCAGGATCGTCGCCGCCCTCGCCATGGCCACCCTGGTCGGAATCGTGATGCAGGCGGTTTTTGAAGGCCCCCGGCACCGGCAGGAAACGCAGGCCACCCAGACCGACTCGGCCGTCCAAGACACAGGGCAAATCATCTCCCGGCAGGAGCTGGTGCTGATCCTGCTCCTGCTTGGCTCCCTGCTACTCCCCAACTATCTGATCATCAACAAACCCTACCTCTACAAGGTCATTGTTTTCAGCCTCTCCGCCCTGGCAACCGCGGCGTACACCTGGAAGGCGGTCGAACCGGGGAAAATCAGCATCTGGCTGCGTGAGACCTGGTGGTTCGTCAAGACCATCTTTCCGCTCTTGATCGTCGGCGTTTTCATGGTCGGGATCATCGGCCGCCTGCTGCCCCAAACCTGGATCCAGCAATGGCTGGGCGGCAACGGCCTGCTGCCCTCCTTCATGGGTTCCATGATCGGTTCGGTCTCCTATTTCGCCACCCTCACCGAGGCCCCCTTTGTTGATACCCTGATGAAGATGGGCATGGGAAAAGGCCCGGCTCTGGCCCTGCTGCTCACTGGGCCGGGGATCAGCCTGCCCAGCTGGATCGCGGTGGGCAGGGTGTTTGGCTGGAAAAAATCCGTTGTCTATGTGCCGACCATTATCTTTTCCGGCACGGTGATGGGCTGGTTTTTCGGCAACTTCATCTTTTAAGGAGGCGTATAATGAAGATACAGATTGCCGGCCCTGGATGCGCACGGTGCAAGGCCACCGAGGAGGTGGTTGGCCAATTGCTCCAGGAGTTGCACCTTGCCGCCGAGGTTGAGCATGTCTATGAGGTCCGGGAATACGGCAAACTCGGGGTGATGCTCACCCCCGCCGTGCTGGTGGACGGCAAGATACTCTTTGCCGGACGGGTGCCCACCCTGGACGAGTTGAAAAAACTCCTGGTCGGCTCGGGCCGATGATACGCCAATAAATGGCATGTGAACCACATGACTAAATCCATCGTTCCCCATGCGCTTGCCCTCCCTTGGCGGCTGACAATCGCCATGATGTCGCTTCTGTGTCTGCTGCTTGCCGGATGTGATGAGGGCAACCGACAGGGCCCGCAACCAGGGAAAGCCATTCGCCTGGACAGCCTCCAGCAGCTCCCCGCCAATCCGGAGCGACCCGAGACAACAGAGACGCTGCGCATTGGCGTGGGGGCGATCCTCTCTCCGCAGGGCACGGTTCAGTCCTACCAGCCCCTCATCGACTCCCTGAGCCACCGGATGGGCACCCCAGCGCTTCTGGTACAACGCAAAACCTATCAGGAACTCAACGACCTGCTGGCCAGGAATGTGGTGGATCTGGGGTTCATCTGCACCGGCGCCTATAAGGACGGGGCGCGCAAGGAGGCCATGACCCTGCTGGTCGTCCCGCGCATCAACGGCAAGACCACCTATCGCGCCCTGGTCATCGTGCCTGCCGGGGCCAAGACCAGGGAGATCGCCGATCTGCGCGGCAAGACCTTTGCCTTCACCGACCCGCTCTCCAACACCGGCTACCTCTACCCCCTCTCCCTCTTGCAGACCATGGGGCAACAGCCGGAAACCTTCTTCGCCCGGTCAATCTTCACATACAGCCACGATCGTTCCTTGGCCGCCGTCATGGACGGCGTCGCGGACGGCGCTTCGGTGGACAGCCTGGTCTACGATTTCGCCGCCCGTCGCAATCCAGAAATCGCCAAAAAAATTAAAATCATCCAAGAATCCGAAGAGTTTGGCATCCCGCCAGTGGTGGTGCCGCGCGCCATTTCGCCCCAGAAACGGGCACAACTCAAGCGCATGTTGCTCACCCTCCATCAGGACAAGGAGGGAATGGAGGCCCTGGCCGCCTTGGGGGTAGAACGCTTTGTCGAACCAGACCAACGCCGCTACGGCCGATAAGAGTGATCGCATGCCCACCGTTGCCGGCACGATGAGGCGGGCCCTGCTCGGCGTTCCCCTCGGGCTGAAGATCCTCGGCCTGGCGCTCTCCCTGATCTTTCTGTGCGGCGCGGCCGCCATCCACACGGCGCGCAACGCGCTCAAC
Source organism: Thermodesulfobacteriota bacterium (assembly GCA_049323635.1). Classification (GTDB taxonomy): domain Bacteria; phylum Desulfobacterota; class Desulfobulbia; order Desulfobulbales; family Desulfurivibrionaceae; genus JBMONS01. The sequence goes on along the minus strand of JBMONS010000001.1, from coordinate 40,881 downwards.
GAGAATATCGAGAACTTTCTCCGGGAAGAGAGCAGACTGGTGGCCAGCGAGCTTTCCTATCAGGTCCACGACTATCTGTTGATCAACGACATCTATGGCCTGACCCAGATGCTCAAAAACACCATCCAAAACCGACCGGACCTGCGCTATATCGTGGTCGGCGACGGTGCCGGCCAAGTGGTGGCCCACACCTTTGAAGGCGGTTTCCCCTCGGACATGCTGGGCGAGGGGGCCACTCTCGCTTTCCACCCCCTGGGGGTCACGACGCTCCACTCCAACGAAGGCACGATCTGGGAGGCCCGCACCGGCATCGGCGGCGGCGAGGGCATAGTGGTGGTCGGCGTCAAGGGCGGTAACCTGCGCCGCCAGGTAGGAGTGGTGGTGCGCTCGCTTGGCAGGACAACCATCCTTGTGGCAGCCTTCGGCGCCTTGGTCTCCCTGTGGCTGACCTGGCTGATCACCCACCCCGTGAATCGATTGCTTGAGGCCATCCGGACGGTACGCCGCGGCGACTACACGCTGATCCTCCCGCCCCCGGAAGGCCAGGACGAGGTTGGCAAGCTGATTGAAGGATTCAACGACATGACGCGGGCTCTGGCCCAGGCGGACAGAACCAGACAGGAGCGGGAGCTGTTGCAGCGAGACTTTTTGCAACGGGTCATGGCCGGCCAGGAAGGGGAGCGCAAACGGATCGCCCGTGAACTGCACGACCAGACCGGCCAGGCGCTGGCCTCCTTCATGGTGGATCTCAAGGTGCTGGAAAACGCACAAACAACCGAGGAAATGCGCCAGGGGATAACACGGCTCAAAAAAGGGATCACCGAAGAGATGGAGGCCATCCACGATCTGGCCGTGGCGTTGCGCCCCAGCGTGCTGGACGATCTCGGCTTGATTGCGGCGGTGGAGATGCTCGTTGTCAGGATCAACGAACGCGGGATGCTCCAGGTCAGGACGACCATGGTCGGATTCGGGAAAAACCGGCCGGACGCCTGCGCCGAAACCTGCGCCTACCGCCTTGTGCAGGAGGCCCTCGCCAACGTACTCAAACACGCCGAAGCCACCGAGGCAACCGTCCTGCTGGAGTGGCGGGGCGACAAAATCCGTGGAGTGGTGGAAGACAACGGCTCGGGGTTTGCCCCCGACCAGGTGGACTCCAAGACCAGGCTCGGGATCCTCGGCATGAAGGAACGCGCCGAGCTGATCCAGGGTTCCTGTCGCATCGAAAGCAGCCCGGATCAGGGAACCATGGTGGTCTTCGAGATTCCGGCCAAGGTGGGAGTGTGCCATGAAACCTGATACACCCGCACGGATTCTCGTTGTTGATGACCATGCCCTGCTGCTCTCCGGGCTTTGCATGCTGCTGAACGCCGAGCCGGATCTGGAGGTGGTCGGGATGGCCGACTCCGGCGAAAAGGCGCTGGCCCTGGCAAGTGAGCTGCAACCCGATGTGGTGCTTCTCGACATCTCCCTGCGGGAGACGTCCGGCCTGCTGCTGCTGCCGGAACTGTTGCAACGCGCGCCACGGGCCCGCGTATTGATGCTCACCATGCACGAGGACCAGCAATACCTCAAACAGGCCATGGCTGCGGGCGCCAAGGGCTTCCTCCTCAAAAAATGCCTGGATGTGGACCTGCTCTATGCCATCCGCTCGGTGCTCCGCGGCCATATCCACATCCACCCCTCCATGATGCCCGAGATCCTGGCCGGACCACGCCCGGAAGCCGCCTCGCCGGAAGAGCAACTCTGGAACTCCCTGAGCCAACGGGAACAACAGGTGATGCTCGCGGTGGCCAAGGGCCACACCGGCCGGGAGATCGCGGAACAACACTTTCTGAGCGAAAAAACCGTGGCCACCTACCGCTCCAGGGCCATGGCCAAGCTTGGCCTTGAAACCAGGGCCGAGCTGGTGGAGTTTGTCGCCCGCCGCAAGTCCGCCACCTGACCCCCTCCCCCTGCCTCCCTGTAGGGAAACTTCCTACACAAAATCAGGGAAATCCTGCTTGCTTTCTCACCTCATTCGGCCCTATTCTACTTGTCAGGAGAGCCGGGCTTCGTCCGCCTCGGTCGGCCTTTCCTTCGACTCACACCCTATAGCCCAGGAGCTGAAATACCATGGGGACCATCGAAGCGGTCTGCATCAGCGAAAAAAAAGGCGTGGTGAAACGAGAGGTTCCCGAGGTCCTGCTGGAAGAAAACTGGGGAATCACCAACGACGCCCACGCCGGCACCTGGCACCGGCAGGTATCACTTCTGGCCGGCGAGAGCATCGACGTGGTGAAAAAGACCCTGCCCCAACTCAAGCATGGGGTCTTCGCGGAAAACATCATCTGCCGGGGTCTGGAGCTGACCGCGCTTGCCATCGGCGACCGGCTGGCGTTGGGCGACACCGTGCTGCTGGAGGTGACCCAGATCGGCAAGGAATGCCACAACGCTGGCTGCGCCATCAAAAAGGCCACCGGCGACTGCATCATGCCACGGGAAGGAATCTTCGCCAGGGTGCTGCGCGGCGGCGCGGTGCGGCCTGGCGATCCCATTACCCGTCAAGAAACCAAAACCCAAGCACAAGAAAACGGCAAATGACCACACACAGAAGGAGGACACTCATGAAAACCATTCTGGCGGTTCCGGCGCTGCTGGCCTTGCTGGCCGCGCCAGCCATTGCCGCGGTGGGCGGCGGCGAGATCTTCATGGAGAACACAGGAGGCAAGGTGGTCTTCAGCCACGAGGCCCATGTGGAAGGCATGGGGCTGAGCTGCCAGTCCTGTCACCCGAAGCCCTTCACCACCGTGAAGCAACATAAGCCCGCCACCATGAAGGCCATGGGACAGGGAGCCTCCTGCGGCGCCTGCCACAACGGCACAAAAGCCTTTTCGGTCAAGGGCGACTGCGCCAAGTGCCACCACAAATAATGCCATCTCAAGGAGAAGCCATGAGCGACATACTGGTTACCATGCAAGAGGATCTGACCCGCGCCCTGGCCAAGCAGCCCGAGGAACGGCGTTGGGCCATGCTCATCGATCTGCGCAAGTGCGTGGGGTGCCATGCCTGCACCATCGGCTGCGTTTCCGAAAACAAACTGCCGCCCAAGATGCAGTACCGGCCGGTGCATGAATACGAACAGGGAAAATACCCCTCGGTGAGCCGCACCTTCCTGCCCCGTCCCTGCATGCAGTGCGACAAGCCGCCCTGCGTGGCGGCCTGTCCCGCCAAGGGCGAGGCGACCTGGAAGGAAACCAAGGGCATCGCCGCCGGCACCGTGCCCATCGACTACACCAAGTGCATCGGCTGCGGCAAGTGCGTACCCGCTTGTCCCTATGGCGCCCGCGCCCTGGATGAAGGCAAGTTCCACACCGAGGGAACGCCGGCCATCCAGAAGTACGAGACCCTGCCTTCCTTCGAATACGGCAAGAAATGGCCGCGCGCCGGCAAGAACCAGCCCATCGGCAACGCCCGCAAATGCCATTTCTGCGTGCACCGGCTGGCAAACGGCATGCTGCCCATGTGCATCACCACCTGCATCGGCCGGGCCGGCTACTTTGGAGACGAGAACGACCCCAAGAGCCTCATCGCCCAGGTAAAAAAGGCCAACGCGGTGCAGGTGCTGAAGGCCGGCAAGGGGACCGCCCCCAGGGTCTACTACGTGGCCAACATCAAGCTCGACGCCCTCTATCGCTAATCACCCGCAGGAGAACAGCGCATGAATACCCCGAAGCATCTCCCAGACAACAAGGAACAGCGCGGAATTTCCCGCCGGGACTTCCTCCAGAAATCGGCCCTGGCCGGCTGCGCTGCCCTGGCCGCCAGCCAGCTTGACTTCGCCCGCATGCTCATCTCCAGGGTCGAGGCCGGCGAACTGACCATCACCGAGGCCTACGAGCTGATGCAGGCAGAAAACACCCTCTACACCGTCTGCCTCAACTGCAACACCGGCTGCGGCATCAAGGTCAGGATCCTCGACGGGGTGGCGGTGAAGATCGACGGCAACCCCTACAACCCTTTCACCCTCCACCCGCACCTGCCCATGAAGGAGGAGATGAGCGTGGCCACCAGGATCGACAGCGGCATCTGCCCCAAGGGCCAGGCCGGCCACCAGGGCGCCTACGACCCCTACCGCATCACCAGGGTGCTCAAAAGGGCGGGCAAACGCGGCGAGGGCAGGTGGCTGTCCATCCCCTTCGACCAGGCAATCAGCGAGATCGTCGAAGGCGGCCGGCTCTTCGCCCATGTCGCCGGCGAGGAACAACGCCAGGTGACCGGCCTGCGTGAACTCTACGCCCTCAAGGACCCCAAGGTCTATGAGGAGATGGGCAAGGACATCGCCGCCCTGCGCAAGAAGAAGACCGCCGAGGAAAAACAGGCGGCCATTGCCGAGTTCAAGAGCAAGCATGCCGCCCACCTGGACGCGCTCATCGACCCGGACCATCCTGATTTCGGCCCGAAAAACAATCAGTTTGTCTACATGTGGGGCCGCAAGAAGGGCGGCCGCGCCGATTTCTCCAAACGCTTCAACGAGCAGTTCGGCACGGTCAACACCCACGGCCACACCACGGTCTGCCAGGGTTCGCTCTACTTTGCCTCCAAGGCGATCAGCGAGCAGTACGTGGGCGACACCTTCAAGGACGGCCAGAAGTTCTACTGGCAGGCCGACCAGGAGAATGCCGAGTACATCCTCTTTGTCGGCGCCAACCTGTTCGACGCCAACTACGGCCCCTCCAACCGCACCCCGCGCATCACCCAGCGCCTGGCCGACGGTTCGCTGAAGATCACCGTGCTCGACCCACGTTGCTCCAAGCTGGCCAGCAAGGCCAACCGCTGGGTGCCGGTGCGGCCCGGCACGGACGCAGCCTTTGCCAACGCCATGGCGCGCTGGATTCTGGAGAACAAGCGCTACGACGCCAAATACCTGGCCAACGCCAACAAGGCCGCCGCCACGGCCGCCAAGGAGAGCACCTGGTGCAACGCCTCCTGGCTGGTGAAGCTCGACAAGGACGGCAAGCCCACCAGCCTGGTGCGCGCCTCCGACATAGGCCTGAAGGAGAAGGAGACCCGCAAGGACAAGGACGGCAAGGAGTTCAGCTTCGAATACCTGGTGGCCATGCAGGGCGGCAAGCCAATGGCGGTTGACCCCAACGACGACAAGGAGGCCGTGGTGGGAGACCTCTTCGTCAACGCCGAGATTGAGGGCAAGGAAGGCAAGAAGATCAAGGTGAAGAGCGGCCTGCAGATCCTGCTCGACACGGTGAGCGAGAAAAGCATCGCCGAGTACGCAGCCATCTGCGGCATCGAGGCGAAAATGATCGAGGAGGTGGCCAGGGAATTCACCAGCCACGGCAAGAAGGCGTGCGTGGACATGCATCGCGGCCCGGCCCAGCATACCAACGGCTTCTACAACATCTCCTCCCTGATGGCCTTGAACACCCTGGTCGGCAACTACGACTGGAAGGGCGGCATGATCGTCGCCTCCACCTTCAACGCCGACGGCACCAAGACCGACAAGCAGCCCTTCAATTTCAAGAAACTCACCCCCAAGGCGGGCAAGGCCTTCGGCCTTTCCATCATCCGCCACGATGCCAAGTACGAAGAGTCCACCCTCTTCGATGCGGCAAAGTACCCTGCCAAGCGCAACTGGTGGCCGCTCTCCTCGGACGTCTACGAAGAGATCCTGCCCTCCTGCGCCGATGCATACCCCTATCCCATCAAGGCAATCTTCTCTTACATGGGCGCGCCAACGTATTCCCTGCCCGCCGGCCACACCCAGATCGAGGCGCTGATGAACCTGGAGCGCATCCCGCTTTACTTTGCCAGCGACATCACCATCGGCACAACCTCCCTCTATGCCGATTACATCTTTCCGGATCTTCACTACCTGGAGCGCTGGGAGATGCAGGGCTCGCACCCCAACATGCCGGTCAAGGTCCAGCCGATCCGCCAGCCGGTGATTGCCTCGCCCAACGAGATCGTCACCGTGTTTGGCGAGGAGCAGCCCATCTCCTACGAGGCTGTCTGGCTGGCGCTCGCCGAAAAACTGGGGCTGCCGGGCTTTGGCCCCAACGGCTTCGGGGAGGGACAACCGCTGGTCCGGCCGGATGACTTCTACATCCGCATGGTGGCCAACGTGGCCAACGACGGCAAGGAGCCGGTGGCCGAGGCGCAGGCAGCGGAGATTGAACTTTTTGTCAAGGCGCGCCGCCATCTGCCCAAAAACGTTTTCGATATGGATCGCTGGAAGGGGATTGCCGGGGAGCACTTTACCAGGGTGGTGCATGTGCTCAACCGGGGCGGCCGCTTTGAATCCCAGGAGAACTCCTACAAGGGTGATCAGGTGGCCAATAAGTACGGCAAGTATGTGAACCTCTATCAGGAGAAAACCGCCAAGTGCAAGGATGCCTTCACCGGCAAGCATTACCTGGGCATGGCCAAGTACCTCCCCATCGTGGACACCCTGGACAACCCGCCGCCCGTCAAGGACAGCGCCTACGACCTGCACATGATCACCCAGCGGGATGTACGGATGACCAAGTCCCGCACCATTACCCATCCTTACCTCACCGACTCCATGCCGGAAAACGGCATCATCATCCACGCCAGCGATGCCAAACGGCTGGGGCTCAAGAGCGGCGATACGGTTCGGGTCAGCTCCGCCACCAACCCGGACGGGGTGTGGGATCTCAAAAACGGCGGGAAGATCCCCATGGTGGGAAAAGTCCAGGTGACCGAAACCATCCGGCCAGGGATAGTCACCTTCACGGTGGGCCATGCCCACTGGGCCACCGGCGCGGTGGACCAGACGGTCGACGGCAAGGTGATCAAGGGCGATCCGCGCCGGGCCGCCGGCGTCCACGCCAATGCCGCCATGTGGGTGGACCCGCACCTCAAGAATACCTGCATGATCGACAAGGTGGGCGGCAGCGTTTCCTTCTACGACACCAAGGTGCGGCTCACCAAGGTATAACTGATCCTCCGTTCTCGGAAACTCATTGAAAGCGGGCTGCCCATGCGGGTGGCCCGCTTTTTTTCAAACAAGCCGCGCGACACTGACGAGGGAGTTTCGCAAAGCAAGCTGGAACAGCTTGCTCTTGCTCCAGCCGGCGAGTAAAAGGAAATCATTGGGGTGGCCAAACGCCCCAAAACCTAGGGAGAAAACCATGCGGACCGTCACCGTGGAATGGCGTCATCTCGACAAGGACGGCAAGACCTGCGACCGTTGCGCCGCCACCGGCCAGGAACTGATCGAGCTGGTACGGCGGATGGATGCGGAATGCCGTCCCAAGGGCGTGCGGATCGTCTTCACCGAAACCCGGCTCACCGAAGCGGAGATCGACCAATCCAACCTCATCCTCATCAACGGCGCGCCCCTGGAATCGCTGTTGCCGAAGACCACCGCCTCCACCAGCCCCTGCTGCTCCTGCGGCGAACTGACCGGCAGGGAGGAATGCTGCAGGACGCTGGTGCGCTTCGGCCAGGTGCATGAGGCCATCCCGCCGTCGTTCATCCGGGAGGCCATCTGCGCGGTGGCCGGCTGCTGCTGAGGACCCCCACCATGGCCAGCGAGGAGTCCGCCATGCCAAAAAACAAAATCCTCTTCCTCTGCACCGGCAACTCCTGCCGCAGCCAGATGGCCGAGGGCTGGGCCCGCTACCTGCATCCGGACCGCTTCGAGGCATACTCGGCCGGGATCGAGACCCACGGCCTGAACCCGCTGGCGGTGGCGGTTATGGCCGAGGCAGGGGTGGATATCTCCGGGCATCGCTCCAAACTGCTTGACGAACTGGCGGGGATTCCTTTTGATCTGGTGGTCACTGTCTGCGACCATGCCCACGAGTCATGCCCCCTCTTCCCAGGCCCGGCCCGGGTTGTTCACCACCAGTTCCCGGATCCGCCCCGCTTGGCCGCGCAGGCCGCAAGCCAGGAAGAGGCGCTCGGCCACTACCGGATGGCGCGCGACGCCATCGGCGCCTTTGTTCGGAAGCTGCCGGAACTGCTGGCCGGCCCCTGATCCCGTCCTAAAATCCCGCCAACAAAAAAATACCGCTTGCACAATCTCCTACCTCATGGTAAATATATATTCCTGATGTGTAGTCTCCGTTTGTAGTCAGTCAAGTACAAAAGCGCACCGCACAGTCCTCAACAGGAAGTGCGGTTTTTTTGTTCGCGGCGAAAACGGAGCGGGGCGCCGGGCGGATTGTCGTCAGGCCTCCATTTATCGAATGGCCAAAAAGGCCGAATTAAGAAGGAGTAGTAGAAGTGTTAGAAGGTACTGTAAAGTGGTTCAATGCGTCCAAGGGTTTTGGTTTCATCGCGCAGGACAACGGGGCTGATGTGTTCGTACATTACTCCGCCATCGCCAGCCAGGGTTACAAGTCCCTGGACGAGGGCGCTCGGGTCCGTTTCGAAGTCGTTGACGGCCCCAAGGGTCCGGCTGCCGCCAACGTCACCCAGCTCTAATTCCCACCGCTGACCAAGCAGGCCCCGCGGGCTTTCCGCGGGGCTTTTTTTTTGTCCATCCCACGCAGGAAGCTTGCTCCATGACCACATTCGCGGAACTCGGCATCCGCCCCGAGATCGTCACCGCCCTGGAATCCCTGGGCTTTTCCAATCCCACCCCGGTACAGGAGCGGATCATCCCCATCCTGCTCGACAAGCCGGTGGACATCGTCGGCCTGGCTCAGACCGGCACCGGCAAGACCGCCGCCTTCGGCATCCCGCTGGTGCAGCGCTGCGATCTCGCCGAACGCCACCCCCAGGCCCTGGTGCTCTGCCCGACCCGGGAGCTTTGCATGCAGGTGGCCCGCGACCTCACCGCCTTTGGCGCCAACCTGCCCGGTCTGCGTATCCGGGCGGTCTACGGCGGCGCCAACATCGACAACCAGATCCGGGGCCTGCGCCAGGGAGCCCAGGTGGTGGTCGCCACGCCCGGCAGACTCACCGACCTGATGCGCCGCCACGAGATCGACCTCTCCGCCATCTCCGCCCTGGTGCTGGATGAAGCGGACGAGATGATGCAGATGGGCTTCCAGGACGACCTGGACGCCATTCTGGCCAAAACGCCGCCGGAGAAGCACACCCTGCTCTTCTCGGCCACCATGCCCCGCGGGGTGGCCACCCTCACCGGCAAGTACATGCGCGCCCCCATGGAGATCACGGTGGGCGACCGCAACGCCGGCACGGAAAACGTCCGTCACCTCTACTACATGACCCACGCCAAGGACCGCTACCAGGCGATGCGGCGACTGATCGACGCCACCCCGGAGATCTACGGCATCATCTTCTGCCGCACCCGGCAGGAGGCCAACGACATCGCCGAAAAACTCAGCAAGGACGGCTACAACGCCGACGCTCTGCACGGCGATCTTTCCCAGGCCCAGCGCGACTATGTGATGCAGCGCTTCCGCGACCGCTCCCTCAGGCTGCTGGTGGCCACCGATGTGGCTGCACGAGGCCTGGACGTCAACAACCTGACCCACGTCATCAACTACAACCTGCCCGACGACATCGCCAACTACACCCACCGCAGCGGCCGTACCGGCCGGGCCGGCAAGACCGGGGTCTCCATCGCTCTGATCAACATGCGGGAACGTTTCCTGATCCGGGAGATCGAAAACAAGCTCAAGCGCCAGTTCGAGGCGGGCCGCATCCCCTCTGGCCATGAAGTCTGCCGGGAGCAGCTGCTGCACCGTCTTGCCACCATCACGAAAGAGACGCCGGATCAGACACGGCTGGCGCCCTTTCGCGAGGAGATCACCGAGGCCCTGGCCGATCTGGACAGGGAGGCGCTGATCGATCGCCTGGTCTCCCTGGAGCTGAGCCGTTTCCTGACCCGCTACCAGAACGCCCCCGACCTCAACGTGGCCGAAAAGCCCAGGGGACACGAAGAGCGCGACGCACGGCGCGAGCCTGGCGGGTATGGCGGGCCGACCGGCAACCGGGTGCGCTTCAACCGCTTCTACCTCAATGTCGGCCAGAAGGACGGCCTCTACCCCAGCCGGCTGATCGGCCAGATCAACGAGGCCACCGGCAGCACCGCCATCAAGATCGGCCGCATCGAGATCCTGGATCACTCGGCGATGCTGGAGGCGGACAGCGCCCACAGCCGCGCCATCACGGAGATCTTCAACGGGGTACGGATCAACGGCAGGGAAGTGACGGTGAAGATGGTGGAAGGGGCTGGACCACGGCCGCACCGGCCGGCGGAAAAGGCTGGAGCCCACAAGGGCCGCAAGTGGGAACGCCCGGCACCCCCGGCTGGTCGCCCCTTTGCCAAGGGAAAAAAGAGGAAATGGTGAGACCAGGCCCTGGCCGCCTCCGGCAACGGCGAGGGCCGCCGCCGCCCCCTTCCCAAGAGTGATTCCCAGCGGTTACGGCGCTGCTTCTGAATCCGCGTCGAGAGTGGCGTAGCCGAAGTTGTTCTTGCCGCTGTGCTTGACCCGGTACATCGCCTTGTCGGCCAGTTTGATGAGCAACTCCATCTCCTTGGCATGGTGAGGGGAGAGGGCGATGCCGATACTGGCGCCGACCCGGGCCAGCCGCCCATGGAACTCAATGGGCTGGGTGACGCACAGGATGATCTTCCGCGCGATCTCCCCGGCATTCTCCATCTCCTGCAACCCGGACGCCACCACCAGAAACTCGTCTCCACCCACCCGGGCCACGGTATCGGCCTCGCGCACGCTGGCAAGCATGCGTTGCGCCACCTCCCTCAGCACATAATCGCCGGCCTCATGTCCCATGGTGTCGTTGACCCCCTTGAAGCCGTCCAGATCGACGAACATCACCGCGGTCAGACTCTGGTTCCGACGCGCCAGACTCAAGGCCATGGCAAGACGATCCTTGGCAAGCCGCAGGCTTGGCAGGCCGGTCAAGGCATCATGGGTCGCCATATGGCGGACCTTCTCCTCGGTGAGCTTGCGCTCGGTAATATCCTGATGGGTGCCGAACATCATCAGTGGCTTGCCGTCGTCCGTCCAGGTCGCCACCTTGCCACGATCCAAGACCCATACCCAATCTCCATCCTTGTGGCGCATGCGCGCCTCATGTTCGTAATAGGGCAGTTCTCCCGCAAAGTGCCGCTTGAGCAGCTCGCCGGACACGGCAAGGTCGTCGGGATGGGCCAAGCGCATCCAGGTTTCGATGGAGAGGGGAACGATTTCGGCAAGGGTGTAGCCGATGATCTCCGCCCACCGCTCATTGAATACGGTTTCGCCGGTCTGGACATTCCACTCCCAGGTGCCGACGTTGGTGCCCTCCAGGATATAGGCCAGGCGCTGCCGCTCCCGGGCAAGCATGGCCTCGGCCTGCTTCCGCTCGGAGATATCGCTGAAACTCACCACCGCGCCGGTCATCTCGCCGTTGACGATCTGGGGATAGGAGCGGTACTCGGCCGGGAAACTGGTGCCGTTGGCCCGCCAGAACACCTCATCGTCCCGATGCACCCCCTGTCCTTGCCGCAGGGCCTGGGACATGCGGCACTCCGTGACCGCCAGAGGGCTGCCGTCGGGACGGGAGTGATGGATCAGATTGTGCATGTTCTTGCCCAATACCTGCCCAAGGTAGGTGTAGCCCAGAATCCGCAGGCAGGCAGGGTTGGCAAAGGTACAGTTACCCTCAAGATCGATGCCGTAAATCGCCTCGGCTGTGGAGTTGAGCAGCAGCCGCACCTGCTCCTCGCTCTTTTTCATGGTCTCTTCCGCCATTTTGCGTTCGGTGAGATCCCAGTTGACGCCGGTCACCAGCACGGCGGCGCCGTCCTGATCCCGCTCCACCCGGGCCGCGGCGGCAAGAAACCGTATCTCGCCGGAAGAGCGGATGATGCGGAACTCGGTGTCGAACACCGCCCTGCCCGCCATGGCGTTTTGCAGCAAGGACTCCGTGGCCGACAGGTCCTCGGGATGCACCGCCTGGCGCCAGGTATCATAGGTGGGGAGGATATCGGCGGGGATATCGTACAGAGCGTGCATATGCTCGCTCCAGATCAAGACGCCGGTCGCCACATCCCAGGACCACACCCCGATGCCGCCCGCATTGGTGGCCATGTCCAACCGTGAAAGCGCCTGCTGGAGTTGCCCCTCGGCCTTTTGGCGCTCCCTGACCTCGACCTCCAAGGCGTTCTTGGCCGCGCGGGTTTTCCTGGTTTCCTCGATCATTTTCTGGAGCAGATGCACGATAAAGCCGACCAGCAATGCCAGCAGGCCGCCGATCAGCAGCGCCAAGCGAGGCAACGAGGTTTTGGCCTGTTCGATATAGCCCTGCTTGGGACGCAAATGCACCACAAAGCGGCGGCCCATGATCTCAGCGGGGGCCACCCCCTCCACCCCTCCATTTTCACGATCGGCCCACCCTCCCTGTTCGAAGACGCGGGCATCATCCATGGCCAGGACGACACGGAAATCGTCCAGCGAATGCCGGTGTGCACTGATGCGGATCACATGCTCCATCCAGGATTGGAGCCGAAAGACGGCCAGAAAGAAGCCGCTGAACTCGTTGTTGACGAAGAGGGGCACGTAGACCAGGAACCCCTTCCCTCCCTGCACCAGCTCCACCGGCGCGGTCATGGTGGGAGATCTGGTCTCCCTGGACTTTTCCAGCGCAACCCGCCGGCGGGACTCAAAGGCAAGGTTCAACCCCTGGGCCCGTTCATTGCCCGCCAGCGGAACCACCCATTGGACGATAAAATCCCTATCCACCCACTCCAGCGCCTGCAAACCAGGCATATCGGCCACATACGCGCCGGCATCGCTGACAAACTCCTCCTTGGGGGTGCCGCCCTGGATCTCCCATCGGATTGCCATGCGCTGCAAGGCAGCGATGCGGGTGCGGAGATCGGTGTCCAAATGGCCAGCGAGATAACGGGCCTCTGCATTCACCTCGTTGCGCAGATTGACCTGCTCGCGCAGCTCAAGGCTCCACCACAGCATCCCCGCCAGCAGCCCCAGCAACACGGTGACCATGGCAGGCAACCACCCGGCCAGGATCCGCGGCGGCGAATTCCGTGAAAAGTCAGCATGTTGACGCATAATGCCCCGAATCCTCCCCGGAAGCCCTTACGACACCCCCCTCATCATCAATCTCATAATAGCACACCATCGTATTACGAAAAAAACAATCGCCCCTTCATGTCGTCCATCAAGCCTTTCCGCCTGGACGGATAATCCTCGCAAAAATTAACCCAATGCTAACATTGCCGTGGTAGGGTAAGGGTGTTTTCCGCTGTCCACCTTATCCCACACGAGAAGCCATGCACCGTAAACGCCTGATCTGGCAACTTTACCCAAGTCATCTGTTCATTACCCTGCTCGCCCTCTTGGCGGTGGGCTGGTACACCACCTACGCACTGCGCGAGTTCCAGCTGCGTCAGACCGCCACTGGCCTTGAGGCGCGCGCCCACCTGGCCAAGGAAACCGTGGCCAGACTGCTCATCGCCCGGGACCATGAAGCGCTGCAGGCCTTTTGCCGCGAGACCGGCCAGCGGGCGGCCACCCGCCTCACCGTGGTCACTCCGGAAGGGGAGGTGCTGGCCGACTCCCACGAGGAGCCGGCGCGCATGGAGAACCATGCCGACCGTCCGGAGATCGTCGCCGCGCTGGCGGGCAGGCCCGATCCCGCGCTGCGTTACAGCCATACCCTGCGAGAGCGGCTGATGTACGTGGCCATCCCCATCGTTCATGCCGGCACATCATTGGGAATCCTGCGCGCCGCCGTGCCGGTGACCTCCATCGACCAGGCGCTGGGCACCATCCACACCCGTATCGGCTGGGGCAGCCTGGCGGTGGCCATGGCGGTGGCCTTGGCGGCGTGGGTGTTGTCCCGCCGGATCAGCCGGCCGCTGGAGGCGATGAAACTGGCCGCCGAGCAGTATGCCCAGGGAACGTTTACGGAAACCATGCCCGAGGAGGGATCGGAAGAGGTGGCCAGCCTGGCGCGGGCCATGAACCAGATGGCCAGTCAGCTCGACACCCGGATCAAGACCATCGAGCGCCAGCACGCCCAGCTGGAGGCGGTCTTCGCCAGCATGGCCGAGGGGGTCTTCACCGTGGACCCCGAGGAGCGGATCGTCGAGATCAACCAGGCCGGCGCGCGGCTGCTGGGCAGCATCCCGGCAAAGTTGCGGGGCAGAACCACCCTGATGGCCATGCGCAACCTGGCCCTGCAGCGTTTCGTCAAACAAACCCTGACCAGCGCCGAGCCGGTGGCGGAGGAGATCGGCATCACCGACGACCGGGGCAAGGAGACCCTGTTCTACGCCCACGGCACCCAGCTCCGCGAGCCCTCCGGCGCAGTCACCGGCGCGGTGTTGGTGATCAACGACCTCACCAGGCTGCGGCGGCTGGAGACCATGCGCCGCGACTTCGTGGCCAATGTCTCCCACGAACTGAAAACCCCCATCACCTCCATCGAGGGCTTTGCCGAAACCCTGTTGGACGGGGCGCTGGAGGAGCCCGAGGAGGCCCGCCGCTTCGTTGCAATCATTGCCCGCCAGTCACGGCGGCTGCATGCCATCATCGAGGATCTGCTCGCCCTTTCCCGCCTGGAGCAGGAGGTGGAGCACCGGGAGATCACGCTGGACGAAGCGCCGATCCGCAAGCCCATCCAGGCGGCGGTGCTGGCCTGCGGCCACAAGGCTCGGGAGAAACGGATCACCCTTGACCTGGAGTGCGCCGAGCCGCTTGCCGCCCGGATCAACCCCGCTCTGATGGAGCAGGCGGTGAGCAACCTCATCGACAACGCCATCAAGTACAGCCCGGAGGAAAGCGCGGTGCGGGTGCGCGCCACGGCTAGCGCCAACGGAGATGTTCTCATCACGGTGCGCGACAACGGGCCGGGAATCCCGCGGGCTGATCAGGAACGGATCTTCGAACGATTCTACCGGGTGGACAAGGCGCGCAGCAACAAGCTGGGAAGCACCGGCCTGGGACTGGCCATCGTCAAGCACATCGTCCAGGCGCACCACGGCTCGATCACGGTGGAGAGCGCCGAGGGCGAAGGAAGCGCCTTCACCATCCTGCTGCCCGCTGCGCAAGGAGAGAGAGCATCCAGGAGTCAGTAGTCAAAATCCAGCATGGCTACCACTCGACTCTCTTCCGCATCCTGCATTCTCGATTCTGAATTCCGCCGCTCAGCCCAGCCACTCCAGGGTGGCGGCCACCACGTCCCGCACGGTGTAGGGCTTGCAGAAGTAGGCGTTGGCGCCTACGGCCATGCCCCGCTCGATGTCGTCGGGAGTGGAGAGGGCCGAGAGCATTACCACCGGCAACCGGGCCAGTTCGCGGTCCTGGTGACCGCGAATGGAACGGCACACGGCAAGCCCGTCCAGGCGGGGCAACATGACGTCAAGGAGCATGAGGTCCGGACGGAGGTTCTCCGCCAGGGCCATGGCGGTCAGGCCATCGTGGGCCACCGCCACCCGCACCCCTTTGCGCACCAAGGCGTAGCAGAGCATCTCGGCGATGTCCTCGTCGTCCTCCACCACCAGCACCATGCGCTCCACCGGATCCCGCCGCCGTGCGAATTCCAGGCTCCCGCGTTGCGCCACGGCCACGGATTCACTCCACCTGTTCTCCATCGTTTCCAGCATCGCCTCCTCCTTGTTCCTCGCCATGCCGACCAGGGTCATGCGGCCCGGTCACGGTCGCCGATCTGCCCGGCTCGGCTGAAGCGGCGCCGATTGCGGACAATGGCCGATCCCTTGTGCTGCTTGGCCTCCTTCTTCACACCGGAGGCAAGATAGGCCAGCTCGCCGTACGATTCCACCAGACACTCCTCGGTGCTGACAATACCGATGGAGAGGCCGAGCAGGGAAAAAAGCCGCAGCTCCCCCTGGCGGTCGGTGGCCAGGTAATGGCCCGCCGCCTGCTCCGCCTGGCCGTGAAATTCTGGCAACAGGGCGGTGAAGGCATCAACGACGCGCTGACAGAGCTGCATGGAGACGTGCGGGCGGGTGACCATGATGAAGTCGTCGCCGCCGATGTGGCCGACGAACCGGAGACGGTCGTTGGCATCGGCCTCCATCGCCTCGACGATGATTCTCCCCAGCCGCTTGATGACCATATCCCCCTTCTCGAATCCGTAATAGTCGTTGTAGGGCTTGAAGTCGTCGATGTCGATGTAGCAGACGTCGAAGTTGACCTTCTCGCCGATCAGCCGGGTGATGGTCCGCTGGATGAACTCGTTGCCAGGCAGGCCAGAGAGGGGATTGGCGCCCTTGGCCATCTGGATGCTCTTCTGGGTTATGGTCTCCAGCAGGGCGCTGATGGCGACGGTGCCCACATAGCGGCCGTTCCTGGCCACGCAGACATCGTCGTACAGGTGCTTGCCCCGTCGGGCCCGAATGCGGCGCACCACCTCCTCCACCGGGGTGGACGCCTCCACCAGCAGAAAATCGGGCACAAGCACATCGCGGATCGAGCGGTGGGTGGCCAGGGCGAAACCAAAGCCGTGCGGACCGAGCATCTGTTTTTCCAAAAAATGGGTACGGCTCAACATGCCGAGCACTCGCCCCTCCTCCACCACCGGCAGCCCCTGCAGGTTGGGGTTGTCCATGAAGCGCTGGTGGGCGAGCATCATCGGCTGACCGGGCGCCAGAGGGTCGATATACTTGACCGTGTTGCCAATGGTGCAGGCGTTGCTCATCACGTCGGCGCAGTCGGTGCCGCGCAGCTCTTCCCTCTCCATGCCGGCAAGGCGGTGATCGGAAAGGGACGGCGATGGCCGGGCCAACAGGAAGCCCTGAAGCAGGTCGATGTCGAATCGGGCCGCCGCCTCCAACTCCTCCTGGCGCTCGATCCCCTCGGCGATCACGGTGATGCCCATCTTGTGGCAGACGGTGGCGATGGCGTCCACCAGGTTGTACTTGAAGGCATCCTGATCGATGTTGGTGATGAAGTGGCGGTCCACCTTGAGAAAGTCCGGCTCGATGATGGAAAGCATCTTCAGCCCGCCGTAGCCTGCGCCGAAATCGTCGATGGCGATCTTGTAGCCGCGCTTGCGGTAGTGCTCCACGGAGCTCTTGAACAGATCGTAGTTGCGGATCGCCTCCTGCTCGGTGATCTCCAGGATGATCCGGTCCTTGGGGATGCCGAATTCCTCGGCCAGCAGGTCGGTCATGCCGCCGCGGTGCTCGGGATGCATCAGGGTGGCGGGGCAGATGTTCACGTAGAGGTAGGCGTTTTTTTCGACAAAACCGAGTTCCGCCGCCCGGCTGAAGGTGTTCTCCCGGCAGAGCATGTCCAGGGTGGAGATGATCCCCTCCGCCTGGGCGCGACGGAAAAGGGCGCCGATGTCGACGCCGCGGAAACGATCGTCCCGCAGCCGGGCCAGCGCCTCGTAGCCGAAGACCTCGCCGCTGTGGCGGGAGTAGATCGGTTGAAACCAGGCGGTGAGGCCGTTTTCATCCAGAATCTGGATGATGGTCTCCCTGGAAAGATCGTGGGACAAGGTTGCCATGGCGTTCATGTTCGTCTCCAGCGTCATTCCCGAGTACCGGTCACGCCGCTGCCAATTGCGGAATCCGGGCCGAGGACGCAAGCGGCGCCGGGTTTTCCTTGGCCGCATCCGTGGCGCTCCCCACCACGCCAAGGAGGGTGTCGGAGATCTGGTGCAGTTCCACCGCTTGCTCCTTCAGCTCCGCCGCGGCACGGGCCGCCTCTTCCGCCTCGGCCGAGGCGGCCAGGCTCACCGTATCGATGTCGGCCATGGCCGCCGCCACCTGCCCCATGCCGGTGACCTGCTCCTGGCTGGCAATGGCGACGTTTTCGATCTCCTGCTCCATCTTGACGATGCCCCCGTGGATCGCCGCGAAGGATCGGGAGAGTTCCTCGCACAACTCGCTGCTCTGGGTGACCTTGCCGATGTTGCCCTGGACAATGCCGGCGGTCTCCTTGGCCGACCTGGCCACGTTGCCGGCCAGCCGCCGGATCTCCTCGGCCACCACCGCGAAGCCGGCCCCGGCCTCGCCGGCCCGCGCCGCCTCCACCGCCGCGTTCAGGGCGAGCAGGTTGGTCTGGAAGGCGATATCGTCGATGTTTCGGGTAATCTTGATGACGTCGCCGGACTGATGCTCCATCTCCCGCATGGCCTGACCCATCCTGGCCATCTGCTCGGCGGCGCCCTCCACGGTTTGCTGCATCTCCTTGGTGAACAGGCGGGCCTGCCGGGCGCTCTCGTAATTGGCCCTGGCCTGGCCAGCCAGCTGCTCAATGGAAGCGCTGGCCTCCTCCACGCCGGCGGCCTGACGGCTAGCCCCATCGGCAAGGCTCTGACTGGAGTCCGCCAGCAGCGCCGCCTCGCCATGCACCTGATCCACCACGACGCGCAACCGCTCGTTGACCTCGTTGACCGGCGCCACCACCCGACGGCCCATGTAGAGAATGATGGCGACGATTACCCCGCACACCATCACCCCGGCGCCCCCGGTGACCATGAGGGAATGCAGCCCAGCCTGGGCGCGGATCTCCTCCTGGCCCTCCCTGACCCCGGCCATGGTCGCCGCCATGGCCGTATTGGCCTTGTTCTCCGCAAGCTCGACCTGGCCGGCGGTGTGCCTGCCCACCAGTTCGGCCAGCTCCCGGGCCACGGCGATGGCGCCGCCGCCCTTGTCGCCGGTGTACTGATCGGCGGCGCGGATCCCCTCGATATAGGTGTCATGGAAGGCCATCATCCCCTGGGCGGTACCCATCTGCCGCTTGAAGCCGGTGTACTCCTCCTCGATTCTGTTCAACATGGACATGGCCTCGCGATCCGCGGCCAGAGATTTTTTCGCCGCCGCCAGCATGGCGACGATGCGGCCATCCCCCTTGCCAAGCTCCTGCTCATACTGCTGGCGCATGTCCTGAAACTGCCCCCGCACCAGGAAGTTCTTCCAGTGGAGCATCTGGGTGAGCAGGGCGGTCTGGAGTTCGCGCACCAGTAGCACCGTGTCGATGCCATCCTCCACGGCAAAGCGCAGCTCCTTGATGGAGCCGGCGGCGGCCTCGCGCACCTGACCGCTTCCCTGCTCGGCGGCCCCGATCAGGCCCCGCTGAGTGGAAAGCGCGATGGAATGAAGGACGCCCATGCCGAGGCCGGCGGCAAGCAGGATGAAGACAAAGGAAAATACCAGTTTCTGTTTCAAAGTGTACTGCATGACTCGCTCCTTTCCCCCTGCTAGTCTCTGGTTGCACGCGGACGCGCGCCTCAGCGCCCGCAGGAGATGGCCGGCGACAGCGCTCCTGGCCTGAGGCTTTCACCGCCGAGACCAATGAGATAGGTGGGGCAAATGGCGTGCTTGACGCCACGGCAGAAGTGCTCCAGCTCGAAAACGCTGGGCACGTAGGGCGTGGCCTTGGCGGCGCAACTGGCGACCGCCCAACGGTTGCTGCCGTGGCTGTAACAACACAGATGCTTGCACTGCATGGGACACCTCGCGCATGGTTGAATACTCTTCGTTGCCAACCCGAGAGGGGAAAATGTCCCTCACCCTGGCAACAGGACCGATGATAGCGCCCGCATGTTACGATTTTATGAGGAGGCGATTAGCTTTCTCTCATGAAACTGACGCCAAGCAAAAAGCCCTCCCGCCGCGCAAACACCCGCGTGACGGAAGGGCCCAGGGAGGAGATGTGATGCTCGATGCTCCGTAACCCCCTGGTGGCCGCCCTGCCGGTGAAGGAGAACCGGCAGGGCGGTGGCACCCGGAGGAGGGGATGGCGCTTAGAACTTGTAGTTCACGTCGAACTGATAGATGTCCACCTGGTCTTCCCGGGCGCTGGCCCAGTCCTCGTCGCGCTCGAAGTTGAGCCAGCTCAGGTCGGCGGACCAGTTCTTGGTGAAGCTGTATCCGAGCTGCACCCGGTGGCCGCGCTTGTTGGTCCTGGAGAGGCCGTCGCCGAAGTCGGAATCGGAGAGGTAGCCGAACAGGGAATCGGCCTCCACCAGCGAGTAGGCATAGCCCAGCTTGAACTTGTCGATCTTGGCGTCGGCGCCGATCACGTAGCCCATGTCGGCGTCATCCGGGGCATGGGGGAAGGAGCTGCCGGCCTGGCTCTGGCCCACCACGCCGTCGGCGCCGAAGTTCTGCCAGATCTGGCCGTAGAAGGTGACGTTGGCCGGCCCCACCGGCACGGTGACATCGCCGTAGAGATCGCCGATGTTCAGCTCATACTGGTCGGGATTGACGCTGCCCAGCCCCAGGGCGGCGTTGGCGCCAAGGGCCGCGTCCTCGTTGATCATCGAGGTGCTGTAGGTGTGGTAGCCGCCGGCCACCGTGTACTTGACCTCCCCCGCCTTCCCTTTATAGCCGAGCTGGCCGGCCACCAGGGTGGAGGTGTTGTCGTCATTGACCAGTTTGGCGCCGTAGCCGCCAAGGGTGGCGAAGAGGCCGTCCTTCTTGCCGAACTGGCCGGTCAGACCCGCCAGCCGCACGTCGCCGTCCCAGAAGACCCACGAACTCTTGTAGGGATTTTCGTGCTGGCCCAGGGTGAAGGTGAAGTCCTCCCACTTGTGCTTGGCGTAGGCATAGTCGATGTTGATGTCGGTATGCTCGAAGGGAGAGGTCTGGCTCCAGGTGTCGTTGGTGCTGGTGGGCTCGTTGCTGCCGGAGGCCACGCCCGCGCCGACCTGCCAGTTCTCGACCTTGTTGTCCCAGATCCCGCCGACCCGGATGCGGGTCCGCCACCGGTCGCGAGCGATGTCGGTACGACCGCTGGAGTCCTTGTAGTCGCGGTCGCGGATCTCGTAGCGGGTGCGCAGGTCGCCCTTGAGCTTGAGCCCGTCGATGGCCTCGTTGGCCAGGGAGACATCGCCCTTCTTCTCCACCTTGGACTTGAGATCCTCGATGTGCTCCTGCTGGGAGGCAACCTTCATCCGCAGGTACTCAAGCTCCTGCATGATCTTCTTGTTGTTCTCGAGCTCCCGCAGGATCTGCTCGTTGGTGATGGCGGCGGATGCGCCCGCCCCGGCCAGCGCCATGCCGGGGAGAAGCAAACAGAGCCCCAGCGCGACCGTTGACAACAGTACCTTTCTCATCTCTTTCTCCTTTCTCTCCTGTGCGTTTGTAATATGCCTTATTCGACATGCCTTGCGCCGGTCCGTCCGTGGCTGGCTCGCCCGTCTGTATCGGGCGGAGCGACTCTTGCCCCCTGGAACCAACAGCCATGAGAATAGTCTGGATATTTTAGTGATCGGTTACGTGCCTGTTAGCGGATTGTAATGAAACAGCGCCGGCGGCATTGCCGGAAAACGCTCTGTCTCCCGTCATGTGAAGCGCCCGTATTTCTGTCAGTTTCCGTTTGCGTTTTCCCGTGGGCGGAGATAGACTAAGTTCAACGCAACTATCCAGCGGCGCCGCATCCGCGGAGTTTATCCCCCCTCAGGGGGGATCATCAGCCTGCTCATGTGCAGACAGCACACGTCGCAGGCCTCTTTCGCGCATCTGCGGCACGGCTGAACAGTTACATTCCGTGGTTTTTCGTTCGATTCCGGCGCCACGCTGGAGAGTTGCAGTTCAACAAGCACGACCGGAGGGCGCCATGCAAACCGTCAATATTCACGAAGCGAAAACCCATCTGTCGCGCCTGATCGCAATGGCGGTGCGGGGCGAGCCGTTTATCATTGCCAAGGCGGGAAAGCCTCTGGTGAAGGTGGCTCGGTTGGACGACTCCCGTGAAACGACAAGCAAGCGGTTGGGCTTCATGGCTGGCCGGATTTCGGCGCCATCCGATTTCGACCACATGGGGGCCGGGGAGATTGAACGCCTTTTCGAGGGCAAGCCTTGAAGCTGCTGCTGGACACCCACCTGCTGCTGTGGGCCGCTGGCGATGCCGACAAGCTGTCGGCCACCACCCGCCTTCTGCTGGAAGCGCCGGAAAACCGGCTGTTTTTCAGCGCCGCCAGCATCTGGGAGATCATGATCAAAAACGGCATCGGCCGGCAGGATTTCCGTGTCGACGCGCGGGCTTTGCGACAGGGGCTGCTGGACAACGGCTACGAGGAGCTTGCCATCGCGAGCGAACATGCGGTGGCGCTCGACATCCTGCCCAATATTCACAAAGACCCGTTTGACCGGATTTTGGTCGCCCAGGCGATCACCGAGGCTATCACCCTGCTGACCACGGACTCCCTGGTCGCGCAATATCCCGGGCCGATCCGCCTGGTCTGATCCTGCTCACACCTGCCCCTGGCGGACATGGAACCGCATGCTCGCTCCGGTGACCCGGCTTGCGCCGAAGTAAACGAAGAGCCCCATCCAGAGCGCCTGGAGAAAGAGGAGCACCCCGGGGTCCCACAGGGCGGCCAACCCATCGGCCAGCCGGGTCGCCGGGCCATGGTCCGCTGGAAGCAGCCAGAACAGGGCCAGGGAAAAGATCAGGTTGCAGATCCCCATCTTCTGGTAGGCGGTCAGCCGGCCCTCCCCCCGGTAGTCGGCCCGGAAGCGTTCCGACAGGAGCCGCCACCCCATGGCAAAAAGCGACGACAGAAGGAAGGCCAGGGAAAACCATCCCTCCAGAAAGAGGTACATGGCGGCCAGTCCGACGCTGACCGAAAGAAAGGCGGTAAGCGCCTGGATCGAGGCCACCGGCACCCCGGTCAGTCCGGATGCGTAAGCGATCTTCTTGGTATCCCCCCTGTAGGTGGTGGCAAAGCGGCTGAAAAACCAGGACGCCGTCGCTCCCAGCTCCGTGAGGGGCTTGCCGTAGCAGCAGCCAAAACTGACGCAGGCCAGCCTGCCGATCCCCTCGCCCAGCAGGTAGGAGATCGCCAGGGCGGCCATCGCCACCATGATCCAGGTGGCGGGGGCAACGCCCTGGGGCAGCAGGCCGGACATGGACCAGACCACCAACGGCATGAGATAGAGACCAGCCGCCGCGCCGCCGGCCACGGTGAAGGTGTTCGCCTTGCCCTCCACCAGCCGGGCGATGGTCTTGGCCGCCGCCACCGCCGCCGCCATGATCACGGCAATCAGGGCGAGGGAGAGCCGCACCTCCAATCCCACCGCGGAGAGCAGCAAAAAAAATGCGGCCACCCCCACCAGATTGCCGAAGGCGAGCAGCAACCCGTACCAGGTGAGGTTGATGCCGCGCCAGTTGCCCGGCCGCGCCTCCTCCTCGCCCTTGCCCACCGGAATGGAGGCCAGAAATTGCCAGCGCTCACCAGGCAGCACCCGGCTCAGCCAGACGATGGCCGGCAACAGCACCCCGGCCAGGATCAACACAAACACTGGATTACTCATATCCTCCTCCTGTCACCTCAACTCCCGGCGCACCCGCCGACCGGCGCCATCGCCCGCCGGCACGGGTGGGCCAGCAGCGACCGCACCCGGATGTCGCTCT
Source organism: Thermodesulfobacteriota bacterium (assembly GCA_049323635.1). GTDB lineage: Bacteria > Desulfobacterota > Desulfobulbia > Desulfobulbales > Desulfurivibrionaceae > JBMONS01. The sequence goes on along the minus strand of JBMONS010000001.1, from coordinate 17,584 downwards.
CGGTCATGATCTCGCCAAACCCCAGGGAGAAACGGCTGACCACGTCGCCTCGCCGCCGCTGCGCCAGGAGATCCTCGGCAAAACGGACCCTGCCCTGCTGAAAGAGCAGGATGTCGGTGCTGCTGCCGGGCCGATACATGCTCTTGGGCTGGCCCCGGCGCAGGAACATCCCCGGCCGCACCCGCGTGGGCAGCTCGTACCGATAGTCGCTGTAGCACTGCACCACCTCGCCGATCATCAGCGCCACCACCTCGACCATCGCCACCAGCCCCACCTGGGAGCCGCCCGGCACGTCGGTGTTCAGGATGGTCACCACCCGCTTGTTCCGGGAATAGGGGGTCACCACCTCCACCACCGCGCCGGGGTTGCAGGAGTGGTAGCAGCCAGACACCTCGAAAAAGGCCACCACCCGGCCGGAGACCGGCGCATGGTTGTAATGGTACTTGTCCGGGGTAAGCCGGAAGATGGCGAAGTCGCCGCCCCGGAAGGCGGCGAGCCAGTTCCCCTGGCCCGGCCCGAACAGCTCCTGGTAGTGAAAAAACTTGTCCTTGACAAAAAGCGGGGCCTCCTGATCCAGCGATCCGATCAGCACCCGCGCGTCCGCGGGTGACACCACGGAGTCCGGCGCTTCCGGCATGGGGCGGCACTGCCAATAGCGGATCCGGCGCTCGAAAATCCGGCGGGCGGTGGTGAAGAAAGCGGCGGGCTCCAAGCATTCGGAGAGGTTCACCCCGCAGCGGGCCAGAAAACGCTGGTTACCAAGCAGATTGGCCGCCAGGGGCAGGTCGAAGTTACAGAAGCCGAGCAGGCTCGAAACCCGGCCGCTGGTGACCAGATCAAAGAGGCGGGGAGCCCGTTCCCGCGTCTTGGAGTAGAGAAAGTTGACGATCCGGTCGCCGAACAGCTCCTCGGTCATCACTAGATTGCTTGCCCGTTCCACATACTGATGCATCCTATCCCTCCCTGTGCCCCAGTCGCTCCCGTCGGGCATCGCATTCCTCCGCCAAGAGCAGGAGCCGGATGAGCCGGGCCGCGTCCTGGCTGGCAAGATTGCCGTGGTTGAGGTCCCGCCACGCTCCGGCAAGAAACGCCGCCGCCCCCGCGTCGCCCACCGTCCGTTGCAGCGAGCCCCTGGTCTCCATGGCCAGCGGCGCCGTGCCGCGCTCCATCTCCCGGACGTCCTGACCGAGAAACTCCCACCCCTCGACAAGGCAGGCGACGCGCAGGTCATCCCGGTAGTAGGCCTCGGCGGCCTGGTTGAACTCATCGGCGGCAATCCGCATGGGGGAATTCCTCTCCCCTTCCCCGGCCCGCTCCAGAATGCCGCGCACCAGCCGGCCGCTGGCCGAGGCGGTTTCCGGTTCAACCAGGCGACGCTCCAGATCGGCCAGGATTTCCGCCAGGCCAAACATCTCCACCAGCTCGGCCCCATCCTCCCGGATGGTCCGCACCAGGGCCAGCCGATAGGCATGGTTGTGGACACGCAGATAGCCGGGATAGCGGTGACTGGGCCGGATCCCCTCCACCCTTTTCAGTATTCGGGACAGGAAGGCGTTGGGGGTATCCCTGCGCACAAAAAAGGTGGGCAGGCCGATGGCGGCGCCAAAGAAGATCTGCCGCCGCTCGCTCTCCACGAAGGGGGTGGCCGGGATGCTGGCGTGACTGCAGGTTTTGTCGGCGATGTACTTGAAGGCCAGACAGTTGAGCAGCCGTTGCAGCTCCACCGCCGGGGCCATGTCCTGGCCAAGGCTCTCGAACTGGGAGTAGTAACGGGCCTCGAATCCGGAAAATCCCATAACCGCGTGCTGCCGCAGCTTGTAGAGCTGGTAGAGCGACATGTTGCGATCAAAGACCCCCAGGGCGTCGAGGTCGGCCTTGAGGCGCAGGTCGTTGTCCAGCCGGCCGTCCTGGGCGGAGTTGCGTTCGGTGGCCAGCAGGGCGACCGGGTAATCGAGCAGACGGAAATCGGGGAGGAAATCACCCCGCAACCCAAAAAGACGGCCAAGGATCCGATCGAAGTGGGGCGGCCCGAACGGGGTCATCGGCTGGCCCAACAAACGGTTCTTCGCCTTCTTGCGCCAACGCCGCCAGACCATCCGCAGATGGCTGTAATCAAGCTGATGCGGCAAAAAGGCCAGTACCTTTTCCGGATGGAAATCCTCATAGGCCAACCGGTAGGGCGCCCCGCTGTAGGTGCCCACGAAGAGGGGCAGAAAATGCTCGACGATCTTGGCCACCAGGTCGCCCAGACACTTCTCATGGCTGGCGACGAACCCGCTGGCCGGCGTCGCCTGCAACCGGGCGAGCCGGACACTGCCCATGCTGACGTGGGTGCCGTTGTTGGCCAGGCTGATGTTGGAGGTGTGGGGCAACACCACCAGGTTGTTGGTAATGATCCCCGCCTCCCGGAGCTTCATCACCGCATTGATGTGGCTGCGGCTGAGCACCTGGTGGCAGAGCCCCATGTAGCGATGTTTGGCCTCGCCATCCGCCCAGCCGGAAAGACAGGGGCTCATGAAGAGCTCACGGTAGAAGGCGTCGGAAATCGCGTTATTGAGTTGCCGTTGCCGCACCGGCGGGTGGGGAGAAAAAAAAATCATGGCCCGCTGGCCGTTTTCAGCGAGGCCGAACTTCTTGTTGGCATAGTCAAGCAAGAGGTGACTGAGCAGAAAGCGCTTGGCGGTTTCCCTGGCCACCGCCCTGCCCAACCGTTCGCCGGTCCGGCTGTGCACGACATGGAAGGAAAAGGTCTCCGGGGAGGTGTTGTCGCTCAGGAAGTGATCGAGCAGCCGCCGGCCGGTGGCGCGGGTTGCCGGGCAGAAACCCGCCTCCCCATCCAGCAGGTCGGCCAAGGCGAGTTTCAGCAGGTAGCTCACTGGCAGCCTCAGCCATTTCTCGCCGTCGCGATGGAAAAAAAAGCGGCCGCGATCGGCCCGTTCCGGGCTTACGGGGTTGCGCTTGTCGGCACGCAGGTCAGCGGCGAGCACCTCCCTGGCGGTCGCGCCCAGCCTGGCGAACCGGAAACGCACCCAACTGTTCTCCCAGACGTTGCCAGGGTTGTCGGCCAGGTAGCGTTCGAGCTCCCGGCAGGGATGGAAGGAGGTTTCACCGGACCGGGCGTGGCGGATCAGGTTGGCAAAGTAGCTGGACTCCTCGATGCTGCATGGCAGATCGACGTCCCGTCGGCCGCCGGCCACCGCCACCTGCAACTCGTTTTCCACCCCGGCGGTGGCGTCCTCTCCCGCAAAGGGCAACGAGGCCAGGTCTTGCGTGCGCAACCCCAGCAGCCGGATGCATTCCTCCAGGTCCGGCGGCGGCTGAATACCATTGCGCCGGTCCATCCCGAAACCGTATGCCTCCATGGTTCACCTCCCCGCGTGTCATTACGCTTGACGCCAATGCTAGAGGGACAATGTGAGAACATGGTTAGCATGCGGTTTTATCCTGGTTACGAGGAGAAAGACTTCCCGTGCCTGCCCAACTCCTGTTGACCTCCTAATCAAATCCTCATCAAACGCTAACAAAGAAGGGTGATATATGTCGGCACCGAACGACATCACCCGTCCCTTGGACGGAGTCCACCCACCCACACCACAAGGAGCAGCACCCATGAAGATGCAGAAAGGCTTGTTGCGCAACTCCCTTACGAAGCTGGCCCTGGCTGGCTGTCTGATCGCGGCCGCCGCCACCTCCGCCGTGGCCGAGCCCACCGTGGATGCCAAGATCCCCACCTACCAGAAGACCAGCGGCGTCTCCGGCAACCTTGACTCCATCGGCTCCGACACCCTGAACAACCTGATGACCTTCTGGGCCGAGGGCTTCCGCAAGGAGTACCCCAACGTGCGCATCCAGATCGAGGGCAAGGGCTCCAGCACCGCGCCGCCGGCGCTCATCGCCGGTACCTCCCAGCTCGGCCCCATGTCCCGCCCGATGAAGGCCGAGGAGATCGACGCCTTCACCAAGAAGTACGGCTATCCCCCCACCCAGATCGGCGTGGCCCTGGACTCCCTGGCGGTCTTCGTCCACAAGGACAACCCGATCAAGGAACTGAGCATGCCGCAGGTGGACGCCATCTTCTCCAAGACCCGCAAGGGCGGCGCCAAGGAAGACTACACCACCTGGGGTCAGGTGGGGCTGACCGGCGACTGGGCCAGCATGCCGATCAGCGTCTTCGGCCGTAACTCCGCCTCCGGCACCTACGGCTACTTCAAGGAGCACGCCCTGTACAAGGGGGACTTCAAGGCCACCGTCAAGGAACAGCCCGGCTCCGCCTCCGTGGTGATGGGCATCACCGAGGATCGCGCCGCCATCGGTTACTCCGGCATCGGCTACAAGACCTCCGGCGTCAAGGCGGTGGCCCTGGCCAACAAGCCCGGCGAGAAGGCCCAGGAGGCCACCTACGAGAACGTGCTTTCCGGCGCCTATCCGCTCTCCCGGACCCTTTACATCTATGTGGCCAAGGAGCCGAACAAGCCGATGAGCCCCGTAACCGCCGAGTTCCTCAAGTACGTGCTCTCCAAGGCCGGCCAGGAGATCGTGGTCAAGGACGGCTTCCTGCCGCTGCCCGCCAGCGTCATCGAGAAGGAACTGGCCAAGCTGAAGTAAGCCGCCTGTCGCAGCGTTCCGACCGAGGCACGGGGACGCACCTTCCCGTGCCTCTTTTTTCCTCTCCGTAAAGGCATCCCATGCAGCCACTCGACCGCCAGTTCATCAAGAAGGTTCGCCGCCAGGACCGCATCGCCACCCGGGTCATCACCGTGGGCGGCCTGCTGGTCATCGCCAGCGTCATCGCCATCCTGGTGCTGATCGTCCGCGTCACCCTGCCCCTGTTCCTGCCGGCCAGCGCCGAGGTGGTCAGCATGGCTCCCGTGACGTCGCCAGGGCAGGTGATGGCGGTGGGGGTGGATGACCAACGGGAGGTGGGCTACACCCTGGACGACCAGGGAATCTTCCGCTTTACCCTGCTTCCGGACGGCAGGCCGCTGCTCAACCACCCCCTTGCCAGGTCCGGCCAACGGATCAAGGCGATCGACGCGAGTCCCGGCGGCCTCCACACCCTGCTCTGGGGAAACAACGCCGTCACCCTGGCCAGGGTGGATTTCCGGCTGCTCTTCGACCAACACGGCAAGCGCACCGTGCAGCCGGAGGTCTCGGTGCTGCACGAGCTCCCCCCCATGGCCTATGCCGCCACGCCGGTGCAGGCCATGGCCCGCCGGGACGGGGACGGCGGCCTGCGGCTGGTCATACGCCTGGCCGACAACAGCTTTCAGGTGACCTCCCGCACGGTGGCTACCGACCTCTTCGGCAACACCAAGGAGGAAATAGTCAGCTTCCCCATCCGCGAGACAATCCCCGGCGCCATCACCGCCTGCGCCCTGGACGCCCACGGCAACGCCCTCTATGCCGGCACCGACACCGGCTCCCTGCTGCGCTGGGAACTTGACGCCGCCACGGCTACCGCCCGTCGTACCGACAACGTCATCGCCACCGGGAACCGCCAGGCCATTACCGCCCTTGCCCTGGTGCTGGGCGATGTCTCGGTGGCGGTGGGCGACGCCGGCGGCGGGATGGCCATCTGGAGCCCCATCTGGAGCGAGGAGGGCGAACGGGTGCAGAAGCTGCGCAAGATCCACACCCTGACCAGCCACCCCAAACCGGTGCTGGCCATCATCCCCGGCCACCGTTCCAAGACCTTGCTCAGCCTGGACGCCGGCGGCAGGGCCAGCCTGGATCACATGACCAGCGAAAACCATCTGCTCACCCTGGACAGTGACCTCGCCCTGGTCAGCCTGACCGGCCCGGACAACACCCTGGCCGGCCTGGACCGCGCCGGCAACTTCGTGGTGGCCGCCATCGACAACCCCCACCCGGAGGTGAGCCTCAAGACCCTGTTCGGCGCGGTGTGGTACGAGAGCTACGACCACCCGGCCCATGTCTGGCAGTCCTCCTCGGGCACCGACGACTTCGAGCCCAAGTTCAGCATCACCCCCCTGCTGTTCGGCACCATGAAGGGCACCCTCTACGCCATGCTCTTCGCCGTGCCCCTGGCCATCTTCGGGGCGGTCTACACCAGCCAGTTCACCACCTTTGGCTTCAGGAAGACCATCAAGCCGGTGGTGGAGATCATGGCCTCGGTCCCCTCGGTGGTCATCGGCTTCCTGGTGGCTCTCTGGCTGGCCCCCCTGGTGGAAAGCGCCATCATGGCGGTGATTCTTGGGGTGCTGCTGCTGCCGGTGGTCTTTGTCCTGCTGATGAGCGCCTTGCGGCCGTTCTACAAAACGCCCACCCTGCAAAACCGCTGCACCGGCTACGAGTTCCTGCTGCTCCTGCCGGTGCTGGCGCTGTCCTGCCTGCTGGCCGCGTGGCTTGCCCCCCTGGCCGAGCAGCTCCTCTTTGCCGGCGACTTCAAGCAGTGGCTCTTTTCCGACCTGGGGATGCGCTACGACCAGCGCAACTCCATCATCATCGCCTTTGGCCTGGGCATCGCGGTGATCCCCATCATCTTCTCCATCACCGAGGACGCCATCTCCAACATCCCCCCCAGCCTGACCGCCGCCTCCCTGGCCCTGGGCGCCAGCCGCTGGCAGACCATCTGGCGGGTGGTGCTGCCCTCGGCCAGCCCCGGCATCTTCGCCGCCATCATGATCGGCTTCGGCCGGGCGGTGGGGGAGACGATGATCGTACTCATGGCCACCGGCAACACTCCGATCATCGACTGGTCGATCTTCAACGGCATGCGCACCCTTTCCGCCAACATCGCCGTGGAGATCCCGGAAGCGCCAGTGGGCGGCACCCTCTATCGGGTGCTCTTCCTCTGCGCCACCCTGCTCTTCGCCCTCACCTTCGTGCTCAACACCGGCGCCGAGGTGATCCGGGAGCGGCTCCGCAAAAAGTATGGACGGTATTGAGATGACCTCTACTCCCCCCCGCAGTTACTGGCGTCAGGGCGAACCGTGGGTCTGGGCCACCGGCCTGGCCCTGGCCCTGACCATCATGCTCACCGCCACCCTCTTCGGAGTGGTGGCCTATAATGGCCTTGCCGTCTTCTGGCCCCGGGCGGTACACCTCGCCACCCTGACCGACGGAGAGAAGGTGCTGGGAGAACTGAGCGGCGAGGAGGAGATCCACGGCGGCACGGGCCGGCGGCTCCAGTTCAAGATCGGCAACCGCGACCTCTACGGGCTTGACTTCAAATGGGTGGACAAGAGCGCGATTGCCTCGATGTCCACCCCGGAAAACGTCTATGTGCTGGAACGCCAGGAGTTCGGCAACTTCCACGGCTTTCTCAAGGAACTGCGCACACCGGGGCTCACCCCGGACCAGCAGGAAACGGACAGTCTGGCTGCGGCGCTGGCCGCCATCGACGAGCAGCGGGAAGAGGTGGCCGAACTGAGCAGCCGGATCGCCACCCTCAACCGTCAGGTGGAAAGCCTGGAAACCCGGCTGGCCTCGGCCCGCTACCAGAAGGAAGAGGCGAGACTGGTGGCCCTGCTGGCCGAGGAGCGCGAGTGCAAGGGCGAGTTCGACCGGCTGGTGACCCAGCTTGCCGAAAAACGGGCCATCCTCCTTGAAAACACCGCCCTCTTTGCCGATGCCGCCGGCAAAGAAAAAGAGATCGCCCTGGCGGAGATTGTCCGCTTCTCGCGGCCCAACGCCATGTCGCCCTTCGCCAAGGCAGGCTATTACCTCACCCGGCTGGGCGAGCTGCTCTTCGCCGAACCCAGGGAGGCGAACACCGAGGGCGGCCTCTTCCCGGCCATCTTCGGCACCATCATGCTCATCCTCCTGATGAGCGTGCTCTCCTTTCCACTGGGGGTGGTGGCGGGCATCTACCTGCGCGAGTACGCCAAGGAAGGATATCTGGTCAGGATGGTCCGCATCGCGGTCAACAACCTGGCCGGCATCCCCTCCATCGTCTACGGCATCTTCGGCCTGGGCTTCTTTGTCTACGGGATCGGCGGCCAAATCGACCAGCTCTTCTTCCCGGAGCGGCTTCCCAGCCCCACCTTCGGCACCGGCGGCATCCTGTGGGCCAGCCTCACCCTGGGTCTGCTCACCGTGCCGGTGGTGATCGTGGCCACCGAGGAGGCATTGGGGGCCATCCCGCCCGGCATCCGCGAGGGCTCGCAGGCCTTGGCCGCCACCAAGTTCCAGACCCTGACCCGCATCCTCCTGCCCATGGCCTCGCCCGGCATCCTCACCGGCTTCATCCTGGCCATGGCCAGGGCCGCCGGCGAGGTGGCGCCGCTGATGATCACCGGCGTGGTCAAGCTCGCCCCGGCCCTGCCGGTGGACGGCACCTTCCCATTCGTTCATCTGGACCGCAAGTTCATGCACCTGGGCTTCCACATCTACGACGTCGGCTTCCAGTCGCCCAACGTCGAGGCGGCCAAGCCCATGGTCTACGTGACCACCCTGCTGCTGATCCTCATCGTCTTTCTGTTGACCAGCACGGCGATCTGGCTGCGCAACCGCATGCGCCAGCGGTATTCGGTGGTGGATGTGTAAGGCGAAACAGACCAGGCCCGCAAGGGCTGCCGAGCCGCAAAGGAATGAATCACATGCGAAAAAGCGAAAATCCCATCGTCCGCATCGACAACCCCCAGGTGGAGGTGGAGGGACTCAACCTCTACTACGGCCAGAGCCAGGCCCTCAAGAACCTCAACTTCGGCATCCCGGCCAGCCAGGTCACCGCCCTGATCGGCCCATCCGGCTGCGGCAAGTCCACCTTCATCCGGTGCATCAACCGGATGAACGACCTGGTGGACGGCCTGCGGGTGGACGGCGCCATCCGCATCGACGGCGAGGACATCAACGACCCCGCCCTGGACGTCATCGAGCTCAGGCGCAAGGTGGGCATGGTCTTCCAGAAGTGGAATCCCTTTCCCAAGTCCATCTACGAGAACGTCATCTACGGGCTGCGCATCGCCGGCATCAAGGAACAGCGGGCGCTGGACGAGGCGGTGGAAAGGAGCCTCCGGCGGGCCGCCCTGTGGGAGGAGGTCAAGGACCGGCTGCACCAGTCGGCCATGGGCCTTTCCGGCGGCCAGATGCAGCGGCTCTGCATCGCCCGCGCCATCGCGGTGAGCCCTGGGATCATCCTGATGGACGAGCCCTGTTCGGCGCTGGACCCGCGCTCCACCGCGCGGATCGAGGAGCTAATCCGCGAGCTGCGCGGCGACTACACCATCATCATCGTCACCCACAACATGCAGCAGGCGGCGCGCATCTCCGACTACACCGCCTACATGTACCTGGGCGAGCTCATCGAGTACGGCCCCACCCAGAAACTCTTCACCGTGCCGGAGAAGAAGGAAACCGAGGACTACATCACCGGCCGGTTCGGCTGAACCACGGCCTGACGCATCGCAAAGGAGAAGCCCATGGCGCGCAATATCGGGATGGAAATAGAGAAACTGCGGGATCAGCTGGTCTACCTGGGAACCACGGTCAAGGAAAACCTGCAACGGGCGGTGTGGGCCCTGACCGAAAAGGACCCGGAGCTGGCCCGTCAGGTGATCCGCACCGACAAGGACGAGATCGATTCCATCGAAACCAGCCTGGAGGAGGAGTGTCTGCGCATCCTCGCCCTGCACCAGCCGGTGGCCGGCGACCTGCGCTGCATCATCACCGTGCTCAAGATCAACGCGGACCTGGAACGGATCGGCGACCTGGCCGCCAAGATCGCCGACAAGGTGGTGCTGCTCCACGACATGGATCCGGCCCGCTTCCGTTCCGAGGAGATGCGGGTGCCGGAGATGTTCCAGATCATGTACGAGAAGACCATCTGGATGTTCGTGAACACCATGGAGGCCTTCATCAGCGCGGACACCGATCTCGCCTACAAGGTGTGTCTGGCCGACGACGAGGTGGACCAGGCCAAGCGCCTGATCAGCACCCAGCTGGAGAACATCATCATGCGTGATCCGGGCCAGCACGTCTTCCTGGCCAAGCTGATCAGCGTGGCCAGGAGCCTCGAACGCATCGCCGACCACTGCACCAACATCTGCGAGGACATCATCTACATGGAGCAGGGAAGGATTGTCCGCCACCACGTTGTGAAGTAACATGGCGAACAGGAGGCGGACATGGCCAAGGAAACCATCCTCATCGTGGAAGACGACGAAAGCATCCAGCAGCTGGTGGGCTACAACCTGGCCAAGGCCGGGTTCCAGGTGCTCTACGCCGACAACGGCGACCAGGCCCTGACCCGCATCCGCAAGGACAAGCCGGACCTGGTGGTGCTCGACCTGATGCTGCCGGGGCTCAGCGGCCTGGAGGTGTGCAGGCAGGTGCGCAAGAACCCGCAAAGCCGGACCCTGCCGGTGATCATGCTCACCGCCAAGGGCGAGGAGAACGACGTGGCGGTGGGGCTTGACCTGGGGGCGGACGACTACATCACCAAGCCCTTCAGCCCCAAGATCCTGGTCTCCCGGATCAAGGCGGCGCTCCGGCGGCGGGAGGGGCTGAGCGAGGAGTCGGGCGGCGACCGCAAGGAGGGGCCGGTCAGGGTCCACGACATCCTCGTCGATCCGAAGCGCCACGAGGTGCTGGTGGCTGGAGAGCCGGTGGTGCTCACGGTCACCGAGTTCGGTATCCTGGAACTGCTGGCGCGCCGGCCGGGCTGGGTCTTCAGCCGCCAGCAGATCATCGACGGGGTGCGCGGCTACGACTACGTCATCACCCCCCGCGCCGTGGACGTGCAGGTCTTCGGGCTCAGGAAAAAGCTCGGCGAGACCGCCGGGCAGTACATCGAAACCGTGCGCGGCATCGGCTACCGGATGAAGGCGGAGTAAGGATCAGGGAGCGGGCTCCCCACGGTGGCGCGGCTGCCACCACTTGAAGATGCCGTAGATGGAAAGGACCAGATAGACGGAGAAGAGAAAGGCCTCGGCCATCAGTCCCTTGAGCGAAAAACTGACAATCCAGCCCAGGTTGGAAATGGTCCAGATCACCCAGCCGGCCGCCCTTTTTTGCAGATTGTAGATGGTCCCCACGATGCTGAGACCGGTAAGAATCCATTCGTACATCACGCCTGCCTCCCTTGACCGCGCCGCCTCGCCCGCGGAAAAAATACGGTGGACGAGAAAGCGCCGCGCGCCTCTTCCTGCCCCAAAGCCACCCTTCGTACAATGCCAACAAAATCGCCGAACGGCAACCGCATTGCCGCGCATCGTGCAAATTTACCACCCCAGTGAAGTTGTCCGCCATCCGGAACCGGGATGAATTCCTCTTGCAATCGGATAGGGATCAGTCCTACTGTATAACAATCCCATACTCAGGGAAATCACGCCTGTCCTTTCCGTCGGATCATGAACGGTACCCTGAGGGGGGTACGCAAGGGGGCACGGATGGCAACCACTCTCTTCTGGCTTCAGGCCGGGGGCTGCGGCGGAGACAGCATGGCGCTGCTCAACCTGCAGAGCCCCCATATCTGTGAATGGCTGCGCCTGATCGGGGTGGAGCCGCTCTGGCACCCATCCCTTTCCAACAGCAGCCCCCATGAGCAGAAGGCCCTCATCGAGGCGCTGATCGCCGGCGAACAGCCCCTGGACATCCTCTGCGTCGAGGGGGCGGTGATCCGCGGGCCGGGTGGCACCGGGATGTTCGACACCTGCCACCGCAGGCCCAAGAAGGATCTGATCGCCAAACTCGCCCGCCGTGCCCGGCACGTCCTGGCGGTGGGCACCTGCGCCAGCTACGGCGGCCTGGGCGCCAACGGCGACATCGAGGCCACCGGCCTGCAGTTCCACAAAAGCAGCAAGGGCGGCTTTCTGGGCGCCGACTTCCGGAGCGGCTCCGGCTCCCCCGTGATCAACCTGCCCGGCTGCCCGTGCCACCCCGAGGTGGTGGCGCACATGCTCTCCGCGCTCAGCGGCGGGGTGGAACTTCCCGTGAACGAGTTCAACGCCCCCCTGCAGTGGTACGGCATGCTGGTCCACCAGGGCTGCATCCGCAACGAATACCACGAATACCGGGTCGAGGAGGCCGATTTCGGCAAGCGCGGCTGCCTCTTTTTTCACCTGGGCTGCCAGGGCCCGCTTACCCACGGTCCCTGCAACAAGCTCCGCTGGAACGGCAGAAGCTCCAAAACCGCGGTTGGGGTACCCTGCTTCGGCTGCACCGATCCCGAGTTCCCCAAACCACAGCCCTTCTTCCAGACCAAAAACATCGCGGGCATCCCTCTGGATCTCCCCGAGGGGGTGGATCGGGCCCACTACTTGGCCTACAAGGGCATGGCGGCGGCGGCGGCGCCGGCGCGGCTCCGTGAACGGCAGACCCGCCTCTAGGCGGGAACCTCTTCTTTCTTGCAGGGTAACACCATGGCGCGACAGAAAATCCTCAACATCCCCTTGAACCGCGTGGAAGGGGATCTGGAAATCTCGGTGGCCATCGAGGATGGGGTGGTGACGGATGCCTGGAGTTCCGGCCTCATGTACCGGGGCATCGAGAACATCCTGACCGGCCGGGCTGCCCTGGATGGGCTGGTGATCACCCCCCGCATCTGCGGCATCTGCACCACCAGCCACCTCACCGCCGCCGCCCAGGCGCTGGACGCCGCCTTTGCCATCACCCCGCCGCCCGACGCGGTGAAGGTGCGCAATCTGGCCCTGCTCTGCGAGATGCTGCAGAGCGATGTCAAACACGGCTTCCTGATGTTCGCCGTCGATTTCGTCAACCGCCGCTACGCCGGCCATCCGCTCTTCGCCGAGGCCGAGCGCCGCTACACCCCCTTCCGTGGCGAAACGGTGCTGCAGGCCATCCGCGAGACCTCCGCCCTGGTGGAAATCATCGCCCTGATCGGCGGCCAGTGGCCCCACTCCTCCTTCATGGTGCCCGGCGGCATCGCCTCGGCGCCCAGCGCCGGCGACCTGCTCCAGTGCCGGATCAATGTCAAGCGGTTCCGCGCCTGGTACGAAGAGCGGGTCCTGGGTTGCCGCCTGGAACGCTGGCGGGAGGTGCAAAGCGCCGCCGATCTGGACGCCTGGCTTGCCGAGGACGACGCCCATCGCCAGGGGGAGCTGGGGTTCTTCCTCCGCTTTGCCCGAGAGGCGGATCTGGCCCGGACCGGACGGGGGCATGGCAACTTCCTCAGCTACGGCGCCTTTCCCCTGCCGGCGGGGACAGCGGTGCGCCCCCTGGGGAAAAATCCGGACCTCCTGGTGCCCCCTGGATTCCTTGCCGGGACGGCCGCCCACGCCACCCCCTTCCATCAGGAAAAGATCGCCGAACACCTCCGCTACTCCTGGTACGAAGACGATACCGATCCGTTGCACCCGGCCCTCGGGCAAACCCGCCCTTACGCCTCCGGAGACGAGGGCGGCAAGTACTCCTGGGCCAAGGCGCCGCGCTACGACGGCCGGCCCGCCGAGACCGGCCCCCTGGCCGAGATGCTGATCAGCGGCCAGCCGCTCTTTACCGATCTTGCCGCGCGCGCCGGCGCCAGCACCTTCCTCCGCCAGTTGGCCCGCCTGGTCCGGCCCGCTCTGCTCCTGCCCGCCCTGGAAACCTGGAGCCACGAGATCGACCCCAATGGCCTCTTCTACCGCTCGCCGGCCCCGGTCGCCGATGGGGAAGGGATCGGGCTGACCCAGGTTCCCCGTGGTGCCTTGGGGCATTGGCTCACCATCAAGGATGGCCGCATCGCCCGCTACCAGATCATCACCCCCACCGCCTGGAACGGCTCTCCCCGCGACAATCAGGGAACCCGCGGCCCTTGGGAGGAGGCATTGATCGGCGCCAGCGTGGCCGACCCGGACAACCCGGTCGAGCTGGGCCATGTGGTGCGCTCCTTCGACGCCTGCCTGGTCTGCACGGTCCACCAGGTCCGCGGAGACAGAACACGAGCCGGGCAGACATGGCGGGTGGGCCTGTGAAGATGATCGTCTGCCTTGGCAACCGCCTCTTTGACCAAGACGCCGCCGGCCCCCTGGTATACGATCGCCTCGTTGCCGACGAAGCGGCCAGGGACATAGAACTGCTCGAGGGGGGGACTGCCGGGCTCAATCTCTTGCCCCTGCTGCGCGGCCGGAAGCGGATCGTCTTCGTGGACGCGGTGGCCGGCCTTGGCGAGCCGGGCGAGGTGGCGGCCTGGTCGGCGGAGCAACTCCGGGCCCTACCGCTGGAACCTCATTACGGCCATGAAGCCGGCTTGCTCTACCTGCTGCATGCCCTGCCGGCAACCACCCCGGAAGCCCCCACCGCCATCTTCCTGGTGGGGCTGGAAGGGGTGCCAACGGCGCAGGCGATTACCCAGGCCGCCCGACTGGCCCTCGATCTTGCCCACGACCAAGATGACCGGGGCTCCCTCTCCTGTTTTACCACCGGGGAACGCCATGGAAACGCCACCACCCATGCCGGCTAGCCGACAACGCACCATCGCCGAACTCGAGGAGGAAAACGCCCTCCTCCACGGGGAAATCCTGGTGGCGCGCAGGGCGTCCGACCTTACCGCCCAGCTGGTGGTGGAGCAGTTCCAGCGGCTGGAGGAAATCATGCGGCGGCTGGAAGAGAATCTGGCCACCGAGCTTGAACTCCGGCAGGAGCTGGCCGCCCGTTTGCGGGTCGAGGAGCAGCAACGGCAGGAGATCTCCCTGGCCCGCAACGCGGCCGAGGCGGCCAATGCGGCAAAAAGCTCCTTTCTGGCCGCAACCAGCCACGAGCTGCGCACCCCCCTCACCTCGGTTTTGGGTTTTTCCAAGATCATCCAGAAAAAATTCAGCGAGGTGATCGTGCCGGCCATCACCCACGACGATCGCAAGGTGGGCAAGGTGGTGCGCCAGATCGAGGAAAACCTGCAGATCATCATCACCGAAGGGCTCAGACTCACCAATCTGATCAACAACGTCCTCGACCTGGCCAAGATCGAGTCCGGCCGCATCGAATGGAAGATCGAAACGATCACCATTCCGGAGATCATCAACCAGTCCACCGCCGCCACCGCCTCGCTTTTCGAGGGCAAACCCTTGCAGCTTACCGTGGAAATCGGCCCGGACCTTCCCGAAATCCAGGCGGATCGGGACCGGCTGGTGCAGGTGCTGATCAACCTCATCGCCAACGCGGTCAAATTCACCGAACAGGGCGAGATCACCTGCCGGGCCCTTCGCAAGGACGCCCATGTTCTGGTGCAGGTCAGCGACACCGGCATCGGCATCGCGCCAGAGGACCAGCACACGGTCTTTGAAAAGTTCTTCCAGGCTTCCGACACCCTGAGCGGCAAACCGGCCGGCACCGGCCTCGGGCTGGCTATCTGCAAACAGATTGTCGAACACTATGGCGGCCACATCTGGGTGGAGAGCGAACAGGGCCAGGGCAGCACCTTTTCCTTTCTCCTGCCGCTGTCGTCCCCCGGCCCCTTGCCCGATTTGGAAGCCCCGGCGCGCCCGAGCGGCGGGGAGAGCCAGCAGCCGCGCCTCGCCGGCCCAAACGATGCCAAACGCCTGCTGATCGTGGATGACGAGGCAAATATCCGGGAGCTGATCCGCCAGGAACTGGAGGGACAGGGCTACCACATCCTCTGCGCCGCCGGCGGGCGAACCGCCCTGCAATTGGCGCGGGAAAAGCGACCGGACCTGATCCTCCTCGACCTGATGCTCCCGGACATCAACGGCTATGAGGTGCTTGCCTCCCTGAAGGCGGACCCAAACACCCGCGCCATTCCGGTGGTGATCGTCTCCATCCTGGAGGACAAGGAAAAGGGCTTCCAGCTCGGCGCCGACGCCTACTTCATCAAGCCCCTCAATTCCGTCGCGCTGCTGCGGGAAATCCACCGCCTCCTGCGGGAAGCCGGGCCCACCGACCCGCGGGGGAACTGATGCTCTCCCCCGGGCTGCACCGCAAGATTCTCTTGCCCACTCTGGGCATCGTCATGGCCGCCTTCGCCGCGATGTACCTTTTCTCGGTTCCCTCTATCCGGCGCACCGCTCACCAACTGGAGGAGGACGCCGCCAAGACCATCCTCGACAACGTCTGTTTCCACGTCGACACCATCCATCAGGACATCGAGGCTTACCGCAAATACGCCCTTGAGTCGCACAAGGCAAAGCTCAAGGACATCACCATGCTCTTGGACTCCTCGCTGCATGGCCTGTTGCAGGACGTGGAAAAGGGGGTGCTCAACGAGGAAGCGGCCAAGCAACGGGCGCTCACCGAGTTCCGCCGCTTCCGCTACGGCAACGACGATTATGTCTGGGTCTCCGACTACAACTCCGTGCTGATCGCCCACCCGGACCCAAGCCTCAACAATGTCGATTTCTCACAAAAAACCGACGTGTACGGCAACCCCATCGTCCCGCCCATGGTGGAGGTGGCCCGCCGCCACGGCGAGGGGTACACCCGCTACTGGTGGCGCCGGCTCGGCCAGGACCGTCCCATCGAGAAACTCACCTACTCCAGACATTTCCCGCAATGGGGCTGGGTATTCGGGACCGGGGTGTACATCGACGATGTGGAGCTGGAGGTGGAGAAGAGAAAACAGGCCGCCATCGAGGAACTCCGCAAGATTCTCTCCCAGGTCAAAATAGCCCGCACCGGCTATCTGTACGTTTTCGACGCCACCCACCGCCTGATCATCCATCCCAATCCCGACCTGGAGGGAAAGAACGCCTCCCATCTCATCTCCGTCACCACTGGACGCAAAATCCTTGACGACTTGATGGATGCGGCGCGCAGTCCAGAAGGGAAACTCCACTATAAATGGAACAAGCTCAGCGACAAAGAGCACTATGTCTACGACAAGATCTCCTGGGTGAAGTACCACCCAGGCTTTGATTGGTACATCGCCTCTTCCGTCTACACCGAGGAGATCGACAGCAGCGCCGAGATGCTCAGCCAGCGCATCTTCCTGGTTTCCGCAGTGGTCTGCTTCCTGCTGGTGGGAACCCTCAGCCTGCTGATCCGCAGGCTGCTCCGCCCGGTCCGCGAGCTTTCGTCAATGGCGCTCCAGGTCAAACAGGGCGATCTCTCCGCCCGCGCCCACGTCGTGGCCAACGACGAAATCGGCATCCTGGCCATGGCCTTCAACGAAATGGTGGAAAAGCTCCAGGACAACCTGACAACCCTGGACCTGAAGGTCAGGGAGCGCACCGCCGAGCTTGAACTGGCCAATGAAAAACTCACCCAACTCGACCGGATGAAAACCGCTTTTCTTTCCAGCGTCTCCCACGAACTGCGCACGCCGCTTACCTCCATCCGCGGCTTCGCCAAGCTTATCCGCAAGGACTTCATCAAGTTCTTCCTCCCCCGCCAAGAAGACGCGCCAATGCTTGCCAAGGCCGAGCGAATCGACAAAAACCTCGAGATCATCATCCAGGAAGGTGAGCGGCTGACCCGACTGATCAACGACGTGCTCGATCTGGCCAAGATCGAATCCGGCAAGCTCCGTTGGCAGAACGAGACGATCGCGATCAGGGACCTTATCCTGGAGGCCATCGAGCTCTCAAGGGGGCAGTTTGCCGCCAAGGAGGGGGTGGCCCTGCGCATGGAGGAGACGGCGGACGAACTGCCAATGATTCAAGGAGACCACGACCGCCTGCTCCAGGTGCTGCTCAACCTCCTGAGCAACGCGATCAAGTTCACCGACCAA